>CAVPBG010000001.1:0-35739 GCA_963701825.1 uncultured Actinomycetes bacterium
TCGGGCTGCCGGGATTCGAACCCGGGACCTCTTGACCCCCAGTCAAGCGCGCTAACCGAACTGCGCTACAGCCCGTAGCGGGAAGCAGTGTACCGATCTACACCGGCGGGACGCCGTGCCGCTTCACGGCGTCATTCCGCACCCTGGTGGAGGCCAGTCCGATCCGCCGGACGAGCTCGCCCCGCAGGTCCTCGGGCTGCACCACCGCGTCGACCACCAGCTCCGCGGCGAGGTGCACGAGGTCGACATCCTCCTCGTACGCGGTGCGCTGCTCGGCTACGAACGCGGCCCGCTCATCCGCATCTTCGATGGCGTGGATCCGGTTGTAGAACACCGCGTTCACCGCGGGATCGGGGCCCATCACCGCGATCTGCGCGGTCGGCAACGCCAGGCACGCGTCCGGATCGAAGGCCGGCCCGCACATCGCGTACAACCCCGCGCCGTAGGCCTTGCGCACGATCACCGAGAACTTCGGAACCGTCGCCTCGGCCACCGCGGTGATCATCTTCGCCCCGTGGCGGATGATCCCCGCCCGCTCCACCACCGAGCCGATCATGAAGCCGGGCACGTCGGCGAGGAACACCAGCGGCACGTTGAACGCGTCGCACAGCCAGATGAAGCGCGCCGCCTTGTCGGCCGAATCGCCGAACAGCACTCCCCCGAGATGCTCGGGGTTGTTCGCGACGATCCCGACCGGACCGACCTTCGAGACGGGCGAATCCGATGATCAGCTCCCGCGCCCACAACGGCTTGAGCTCGAAGAACGAATCGTCGTCGACGAGCGCGTCGATCACCTTGTGCATGTCGTAGGCGCGCCGTTCCTCGAGCGGGACGATGTCGGCGATCGGCCGCGCATCCGCCACCGGTTCAACCGCCGCGACAACCGGCGCGGGCAACGTGTAGTTCGTCGGCAGGTACGACAGGAAACGGCGGGCCGCCGTCGATCGCATCCTCGTCGGAGGTGCACAGATTGTCGCCACAACCGCTGACGGTCGCGTGCATGCGCGCCCCGCCCATCTCGTCGAGCGTCACGTGCTCGCCGATTACGACCTCGGCCATGCGCGGCGAACCGAGGTACATCGAGGCGTTGCCCTCGACCATGAACACCACGTCGCAGAAGGCGGGGATGTACGCGCCGCCCGCGGCCGACGGGCCGAACAGGCAACACACCTGCGGCACCTTGCCCGACAGGCGAACCTGGTTGGCGAAGATCCGCCCCGCGCCCCGGCGGCCGGGAAAGAGATCGACCTGGTCGGTGATGCGGGCGCCGGCGGAGTCGACGAGGTAGACGACGGGTAGCTCGTGCGCGAGCGCGTACTCCGTCAACCGCACCATCTTCTCGACTGTGCGCGCCCCCCACGACCCCGCCTTCACCGTCGGATCGTTCGCCAACACACAAACCGGCCGACCATCGACGCGCCCGACTCCGGTCACAACCCCGTCGGCGGGAAGGTCCCCGGCGAGCGCGTTGGCCAGCAGCGCCGTCTTCCACGAACGAGTCGGCATCGAGCAGCAACGCCAGACGGTCGCGCACGAACAGCTTGCTCTGGCGGGCGAGCTTCTCGCCTTCCTTGGCCAGGTTGCCCTGCAGGGCGCGCTCGGCATGCTCGCGAACCTCGTCGGCGTCGCTCACGACGCGTACCGCCGCGTGCGCGGCCCGGCGTGCAGCAACGCGCTCGGCAGCTCCCGGCCGATGATGTCCTGCGCGAGATGCGCGCACTGGACCAACGCATCGAGATCGATGCCCGTCTCGATATCCATGTCGGCCAGCATGTGCACGAGATCCTCCGTCACCGCGTTGCCCGACGCGCCCGGCGCGTACGGACACCCGCCGAGTCCGCCGATCGACGCGTCGAAGCGCGTCACACCCCGTTCGAGCGCGGCCACGACGTTGGCGAGCGCGGTACCGCGCGTGTTGTGGAAGTGCAGCCCGACCCGATCACTCGCGATCCCGGCCGTTGCGAGCGCGTCGAGCAGATCCGCGACTCGGCGAGGCGTCGCCATCCCGGTGGTGTCGCCGAACGAAAGCCGGTCGGCCCCCGCATCGACGAGATGCCCGGCGATCTGCGCCACCCGCTCGGGCGCGACATCGCCTTCGTACGGGCACCCGAACGCGGTCGACACGATCGCTTCGACGGCTACATCCGCGGCGTGGCCGATCTCCACCACGTCGCGGGCGCCGACCAACGAGTCGGCCACCGACCGCTTCACGTTCTTCTGGTTGTGCGTCTCACTCGCGCTCACCACGAGCTCGATCTCGTCGACGGCCGCGGCAACCGCCAGCTCCGCGCCCTTCGGGTTCGGCACCAGCGCCGAGTACACGACCCCGGGCACGCGGGCGATCCCGGCCATGACCTCGCCCGCGCCGGCCATCGGCGGGATCGCGGCGGGCGATACGAACGACGCGGCCTCGATGAACCGCAACCCCGTCGCCGACAGTGCGTCGATCAGGCGGATCCGCTCCGCGACGGGAATCGGCGCCTCGTTCTGCAGCCCGTCGCGCGGGCCGACTTCTCGAACGTCGACATGGGTGGGCCAATCCGCCATGCCGACCACGTTACGCGCCCCGCCCCGCCCGTCAGGGCGTGCGGGCCCGCACGCGCAGCTTGATCGGGGTCGGCCCGAGATCGAACGACTCCCGCAGCTTGCGCTCGAGGTACCGCAGGTATTGATCCGACAGCGGCCGGCTCGCGAACAGCGTGAACGTGGGCGGATCGGTCGCGCCCTGGGTGGCGTACAGGATCCGGGGCCGGTGTTTCTTGACCACGGGCGCCGGGTGCGCGTTCTGTGCATCGCGGATGACGCGGTTGAGCAGGGCCGTCGGGATGCGCTGGTGGTACGCGCTCTCCGACTCCCGCAGCGCGGGCAGCAGCTGATGCACCCGCCGGCCGCTCAGCGCGGAGATCGGGATCATCGGCGCGTAGCTCAGGAACCCGAGCATGTCGGCGACCTGGCGCCGCACCTTCTCCCGGTCTTCGGCGTCGAGCAGATCCCACTTGTTACAGATGATCGTGACCGCGGTACCCGCGGCGTCGATGCGTTCGGCCAGCCGTTGGTCCTGGTGCGTCACGCCCTCCGACGCGTCGATCACCAACAGCGCGGCGTCGGCGCGGTCGATCGCTTCGAGCGCGCGCACGAGGCTGTAGTACTCGGTCGGTTCGTCGATGCGGCTCTTGCGCCGCAATCCCGCGGTGTCGACGAAACGCAACGGACCGTCTTCGGTCTCCACCACCGTGTCGATCGCGTCGCGGGTCGTGCCCGGCATGTCGTGCACCACCGACGCGGTCTTCACCGACGAGCCGGTTGAACAGCGTCGACTTGCCGACGTTCGGACGGCCGACGATCGCGATGTTGAAGATGCCGTCGTCGAGCGCGTCGGCCGCGTCGCGCTTCTCCCAGTCGTCGTCGTCCTCGTCCGCTTCCGGCAGCGCGGCCACGACCGCGTCGAGCAGCTCGCCCGACAGCCGACCATGAATCGCCGACACCGGCATCGGATCGCCGAGACCGAGCCGGGAGAACTCCCAGATGTCGGTCATGCGGCGCTCGTCGTCGACCTTGTTCACGACGACGATCGCGGGCGTGTCGGCCTGCTGCAACAGCTTGGCGACCTGCGCGTCTTCCTCGGTGATGCCCGTCATCACGTCGACGACGAACAGCACAACGTCCGCGGTGCGAACCGCTTCTGCGGCCTGCGCGCTCGACCTTGGCCGCGAGCGCCGACTCCTCGCCGGTGAGTCCAGCTTCGCCTTCGGCCAACCAGCCGCCGGTGTCGACGATGCGAAACGCACGCCCGACCCATTCCGCCTGCAGCTCGCGCCGGTCGCGCGTGACACCGGGACGTTCTTCCACGATCGCGGCGCGCCGGCCCACGATGCGGTTCACCAGCGTCGACTTGCCCACGTTGGGGCGACCGACCACGGCGACGACGGGCATCTCGTTACTCATGAGGCGGAGACCGCAATCGGGATCGGAGCGGAACGGCGCAACGCGTTCACGAGCGCGCCGCCGTCGGTGGGGACGATCTCGACCGCGCGCGGCAACGCTTCCGCGGTCGTGCCGTCGAGGAACCGGCCGCGCGACAGCGCGACGTCGGGCAGGAGGTAACGATCACCTTCGGGTTGACCCTCGAGCGCGGCGGCGATGTCTTCTCCGGTCAGCAGGCCGGTCACGCCGATGTTGCCGCCGAAGAATCCGTTCTTCACCGGCAGCAAGCGCACCCGACCGGGCAACTCCGCCAACAACGGCTCCAGCACCGCCGCGCCAAGCTCTCCGGTGACAATCACGTTCCAGCGGTGGGCCCGCTCACCCACCGCCTCGGTACGTGAGGGTGCCAACTGTTGGGGGGGTTTCCCGACGGTAACCCGGGGGGCGCGGTAGCCGTCGGCCGGGGCGCCGTCGACCCATGCGAAGAAACCGGAACGCGGGCCCGTACCGACGACGTCGGAGCCCGCGAGCGCGGCGCGCACTTCGGCCTCGAACGTGCGCGCCATGCCGATGCCGTTCTCGTGTTGCGAACAACCGTCGTACGCGTCGAGCGCGGGGAACGGGCGCTGGGCGAGGAGGTAGTACTCGTCGGAGATGTACACGAGCCGGTGGCCGAGTGCGTCGGTGTACCGCGCCTGCCAGCGTTCGACGATGTCGACGACCGCCTGCGCCTCCGCGAGTGTGTGCGGGCGCATCTCTTCTTCCCGGTTGTGCGCGCTCACCCCGAGCGGAACCACACCGATCGTCGCCAGGCGCGGGAAACGGTCGAGCACACCGAGCAACGTGTCGTCGAGGACCCCGCCGTCGTTGATCCCCGGGCAAACGACAACCTGGCCGTGCACTTCGATGCCCGCGTCGAGCAACAGCTCCAGCCACCGCAAGCTGGTCGCGCCGCGCCGGTTGCGTAGGAGGCGCGTGCGCACGTCGGGATCAGTCGCGTGGATGCTCACGTACAGCGGGCCGAGCCGCTCGGTGATCACCCGTTCGAGGTCCGACTCCGTGAAGCGCGTCAGCGTGGTGAAATTTCCGTAGAGAAACGACAGCCGGTAGTCGTCGTCCTTCAGGTAGAGGCTCTTGCGCATCCCCTTGGGCAACTGGTGGATGAAGCAGAACGGGCAGTGGTTGTCGCAGGTGCGCACCCGGTCGAACACCGCGCTCGTCAGCTCGACCCCGAGCGGCGCGCCTTCGGCCTTGTCGACCTCGACGACCCGCTCCAGTCCGCCCCGCCGGATGTCGAGCTCCACGTGGGCGCCGTCGACCTGGATTTGGTACGCGATGACGTCGCGGAGCACCTCGCCGTTGACCGCGAGCACCTCGTCGCCCACCAAAATCCCGGCCGCGCGGCCGGAGATCCGGGCGCGACGACATCAACGCGAGCTGCGGGCATGGAGCCAGGATACGGGGTCGGCGCCGGTAGCCTCGCCCCGTGGCCGCCGAACCCAGTCCCCTACAAGTGGAAAAGGTCCTGCTGGCGGAGCCGCGGGGGTTCTGCGCCGGTGTCGAGATGGCGATCAAGGCCCTCGCCTGGATGGTCCGGGTCTTCGAACCGCCGGTGTACTGCTACCACGAGATCGTGCACAACCGCCTCGTCGTCGACCGGTTCCGCGAGCAGGGTGTGATCTTCGTCGACGACGTCGACGCAGTGCCCGCCGGCGCACCGCTCATGCTGTCGGCGCACGGGAGCGCGCCCGACGTGGTCGAGGCCTCGCGCGCCAAGAACCGCTACGTGGTGAACGCGGTGTGCCCGCTCGTCACCAAGGTGCACCACGAGGCCAAGGTGCGCGCCCGCAAGGGATTCACGATCCTCTACGTCGGTCACGCGGGCCATGACGAAGCGGTCGGCACGCTCGCGGTCGCGCCGGGTTCGATGCAGCTCGTCGAACGCGACGCCGATCTCGACGCGGCCGCCGCGCTCGTTGCCGATCCCACTCGCGTCGCGGTGCTCGCGCAGACAACGCTCGCGCAGAACGAATGGGCGGGGGTGGTCGAACGCACGCGCGATCGCTTCCCCGATGTATGGACCGCGTCGCGCAACGACCTCTGCTTCGCCACGACCAACCGCCAGGACGCACTCACCGACATCGCCAAGCGCGCCGACGCGGTCGTGGTGATCGGGAGCGCCAACTCGTCGAACACGATCGCGCTCACCAAGGTGGCGCGCGAAGCCGGTTGCCCGATCGTGTTGCGCGTCGACGGCCCCGACGAGCTCGACGCCCAGGTCCTGCGCGACACGCGCGTCGTCGGTGTTACCGCCGGTGCGAGCGCGCCGGAGGAACTGGTCGAATCGGTGATCGACCGGCTCGCACCGAGTAACGGTGTCGAGGTCGTGCGCGTCACCGACGAAGACGAATACTTCCCCCCGCCCCGAGAGCTGCGGGAGCTGATACCTGCGCTCGACGCCGCGGCCGCGCTCCTGCTCGGCGGCGATGTCACCGCGGTACGCGCCGCCGGCGGACCGTTCGTCGACGATCGCACCCTCGACGCGTCGAAGGTTCTCGCCGCCTTCGGCGACTGACCCGTCAGCGCGCGGCGCGCGTTCCGTCGCGGAGCTCGTTGGCCTGGTCGAACACGACCTGCAACGCGTCGTGCAACCGGGCGGTCAACTCGTCGACCTGTTCGCGGGGAACCACGCCGGAGGCGCGGGGCGGGCTCACGATCGGCTCGCCCACGACCATCACCACGTGGCGGAAGCGGGGCAGCTTGATCCGATGCGCCCGCATGATCTCTTCGGTGCCGGCCAGCCCGACCGGCACGATCGGCACCCCGGCCCGCAGCGCGAGGTAGGCCGCGCCGGGTTGCAGGGCGGCGATCTTCGGGCCGCTCTGGCGGGTGCCCTCGGGGTATACGAGCAGCACTTCCCCGGCCTGCAACATGGCCATCGCATCGCGCAGCGCCTTGCGATCGGTGCCGTCCCGGGCCACCTCGAAGCCGCCGAGCGTGCGGAAGAACGCGCCCGCGACCGGGATCCGGAAGAGCGACGCTTTGCCCATGTAGCGCAGCGGCCGGCGCGACAACCACGCCGCGAATGGGATGTCCATCATCGAGCGGTGCGACGGCGCCAGTACGTAGCCGCCGTGCGCGGGCAACCGGTCGCGGCCCTCGATCCGGGCGCGGTACGCGGCTGACGAACCGCCGGCCACGATCAGGCGAACCACTCGGTAGAACGGCGTCACGATGCCTCCGCGGCTCGGGCCCGCGCCACGACGTCGGCGACGACGGTGTCGACGTCGAGGTGGGTGGTGTCGATGATGATCGCGTCGTCGGCGGCGCGCAACGGTGACACCGCACGACCGGAATCGAGCGCGTCGCGGCGGTCGAGCGCGGCCTTCACCTCGTCGATCGCAACCGCGCGGGCGGCGGCTTCCTCGTCGCGTTGGCGGCGCCGGGCGCGCTCCTCGTCGGAGGCGTCGAGGAACACCTTCACCGTGGCGTCGGGGAATACGACCGTGCCGATGTCGCGGCCTTCCACGACTCCCCCGCCGTGCCGCTCGACCCACGCCCGTTGACGCGCGAGCAGGACCTCGCGCACCTGCGGATGCGCGGAAACGGTCGAGACCGCGCCGGTCACGACCGGGCCGCGGATCTCCGCGCTCACGTCGCGGCCGCCCAGCCGGGTCAGGCCGTTCTCCACGACGATCTCACTCCCCCGCGCGATCTCCGCGCACGCCGGGCCGTCGTCGAGCCCGATCTCGGCATCGAGGGCAGCCAACGTCACCGCGCGGTACATCGCGCCGGTGTCGAGAACCGGCAGCTCGAGCTCGGCGGCCACTCCGCGCGCGACGGTCGACTTCCCCGACCCCGACGGCCCGTCGATCGCAATCACCACCGTCATGGCCCGACCGTCATGGCTCGACCGTCACGCGTCGCTCGATCCGGTGAGCCGCGCGAGGTGCGCGGCGAACTCGGGGTACGACGACGACACTGCGCGCCAACCGTCGACCGTCGAGTCGACCGGCAACGCGTTGGCGGCGACGGCCATCGCCATCGCGACGCGATGGTCGCCGTGGCTGGTGAACGCGCCACCCTCGGCCCGCCCGCCCCGCACGACCAGACCGTCGGGCCGGGCCTCGACACCCACACCGAGCTTGCCCAGCTCCACGTTCAAGGTCCCGATGCGATTGCTCTCCTTGACCAACAGCTCGGCCGCGTCGCGCACATCGGTGACACCGTCGGCGAAGGCCGCCGCGACCGCGAGCGCGGGGATCTCGTCGATCACGCCCGGAATCTCGGCGCCCGCGATCTCGGTTCCGTGCAGCTCCGATCGCGCGTACCCGCATCTCGCCGACCGGCTCGCCGCACTCCTCGCCGGTCACGGTGACCTCGATGTCGGCGCCCATGCGTTGCAACACCGTGACGAACCCGATGCGCGTGGGATTGCACGACACCGACTCGATCACGATGTCGGAGCCGGGAGTGATCGCGGCGGCCACCACGAAGAACGCGGCCGACGATGGATCGCCGGGCACGTCGATCGTGAACGCGTTCGGCGCGCCCCGCGAGACCCGAACCGTCAGGCCGTCGACCACCAGCGGGGCACCCAATGCGCCGAGCATGCGCTCGGTGTGATCCCGGCTCGCACCGGGCGACACGACCTCGGTCTCGCCGTCGGCCTGCAGTCCCGCGAGCAGCAACGCGGTCTTCACCTGCGCGCTCGCCACCGGTAGCTCGTGGCGCACACCCTTCAGCGCCGCGCCCCGCACGACCAAAGGGGCGCGGGTCGCGTCGTCGCGGCCGTCGATCTGCGCGCCCATCGTCCGCAACGGTTCGACCACTCGCCCCATGGGCCGGGTCCGCAACGACGCGTCGCCGGTGAGCACGGTGAGCATCGGACGGGCGGCCAGCACTCCGGACAACACCCGGATGCTCGTGCCGCTGTTCTCGCAGTCGAGCACGTCGTCGGGCTCGCGGAAACCGTCGGCACCCGAGCCGTGCACGACGACCGCGTCGCCTTCGTACTCCACCCGCACGCCGAGCTGACCGAGCACCCGCGCCGTCGCGCCCACGTCGGCGCCGGTCGCGAGGTTCGTGATGCGGCTCGTGCCGTTCGCCAGTGCGGCGAACATCAGCGCACGGTGCGAGATCGACTTGTCGCCGGGCACACGCAGCCGGCCCCGCAACGGCCGGGCGCCGCCCAGCGCGAGCGTGTCGGGCAGTTCGGTCGGCCCCGCGCTCACTCGATGTCCGTTCGGACCGTGCGGTAGTCGAGATCGCGCAGCCCCGCCTCGAACGCGTCGGAGTCGTCGGCGGCAACGATCAACACGAGCACGCCTTGGCGACCTTCGGTCGAGTGCGCGATCTCGACGTCGGCGACGTTCACGCCGAGCCGGCCCGCGAGCGTCATCACTTCGGCCAGCACGCCCGGCGTGTCGGGCACCGACGACGCGCAGCTCGACCAGCTTCGTCGCCATCGAAATTCCGACCGGCAGGTTGCGACGCGCGGCGCGCGCCCGGTCGAGCAGCACCTTCAGCGCGTCGCGATCACCGGCGGCCACCAGATCACGCGCGTGCTGCAAACCGGCGAGGTACGCGTCGAGCGCGCCGAGCACCGCGTCGCGGTTCGAGGTGAGCACGTCGAGCCAGATCGCCGACTGACTCGCCGCGATACGCGTCATGTCGCGGAAACCGCCCGCCGCGAGGCGAAGCAGCGCGCGATGCTGGGCTTCGTGCTTCGTGGCGACGTCCATGAGGGTCGACGCCGCGAGCTGCGGCACGTGACTCACGAACGACACGAGCACGTCGTGATCGTCGGGCGTCACCGCGACGACCTCGGCCCGCAACGAACGCAGGACCGCACTGAGGGTCGTGTAGGCCTCTTCCGCGGTGGCCGGGGTGGGCGTCACGACCCACGCGGCCCCCACGAAGAGATCGGCCCGCGCGCCGTCGACGCCTTCCTGTTCCGAACCGGCCATGGGGTGGCCACCGATGAAACGCGCGACGCCCGCGGGACACCGCTCCGTGACCTCGGCCACGACCATGCCCTTCACCGACCCGACGTCGGTCACCACTCGCACGCCCGCGTCGAGGAGTTCCACGACCGCGCCCGCGATCGCACCGACCGGGAGCGCGACGAACGCGAGATCGGCGCCGAGAGCCGCCCCCGCGATGTTGTCGGCGATCGCGCCGACCGCGCCCAGCTCGAGCGCACGCTCGAGGCGATCGCGATCGCGGTCGAAGCCGACAACGGAGTGCCCGAGCGCACCGAGCGCGAGTCCGATCGAGCCACCGATGAGGCCCGTGCCGATGACCGCGACGCGCACCGCTACTCGGGAAGATCGTCGCGGAGGGTGCGGGCACCCTCGAGGTACACGTGGTGCAGATCGGCGCGCGTCTGCTCGCCGTAGAAATGCATCATCACGCGGATGGTCTGCTTCATACCGTGCGCGATCCCGAGCTCCCGGGCGCACAACAACGGCACGTCGCCCAGTCCGAGCGCCCGCGCCGCGGTGGCCGGGAACTCCGCGGTCAGGTCGTCGGTGGCGGTGAAGATGATGCTGACCAGATCGTCATGGGCGATCGAATTCCGGTCGAGCATCTCCAGGACGAGCGCCTGGGTCTTGGCGTCGATATCCGCCTTGGTGTCTTCGGCGAACGTCGTCGCGCCCCGCAATGCCAGCAATCTCACGGCTGGTCACGTTACTCGGGCTTCACGCCGGGCCCGCCGATTGGTCGCTCGCGCTGCTATGCCTCGCCCGCACTGTCGAGGCCGGCCGCGTACAAGGCCCGCACTTCGGCGCGCTCGAGCACCCTCCAGGAGCCGGGCGCGAGGTGCGGGTCGCGCAACGTCCCGATGCGCGTGCGGGCCAGGCGCACGACCGGATGACCGACCGCCGCGCACATCCGCCGCACCATGCGTTTGCGGCCTTCTTTCACCACGATGGTGAGCGCGGTCGTGCCGCTCCCCGATTCCTGCAGGATCTTGGCCTGCGCGGGGCGGGTCGGACCGTCGTCGAGGTCGACACCTTCCCGCAGCGTGCGCAACTCGGCCGGCGTCGGCTTGCCCTCGACCTCGACGAAGTACTCCTTCTCCACCCCATGGCTCGGATGCGTGAGCAGCTGCGCGAGATCGCCGTCGTTCGTCAGCAACAGGAGACCTTCGGTGTCCATGTCGAGACGCCCGACAGGGAACACCCGCGGCTCGTCGGGCACGAGATCGAGCACCGTCGGCCGGCCGTGCGTGTCGGCCGCGGTCGTGACGTAACCCGCGGGCTTGTTGAGGAGCCAGTGCACGATGGTGGCGTCGACCACGACCGGCACACCGTCGAGCGCCACCCGGTCGTGCTCGGGATCGACGCGCCGCCCGAGGATCGCGACCTCGCCGTTCACCGTGACCCGCCCGTCGGCGATGAGCCCCTCACTCACTCGCCGGGAACCCATTCCCGCACGCGCGAGCACCTTCTGCAGCCGCTCCCCGTCGTCACCCACCGGGTTACTGCTCGCCGGTGACGTCGAGCTCGACGTCGGCGGCCGCCTCGGGCTCGGACGCGGCTTCGGCTTCCGCGTCGCCCTCGTCGTTCGACAGCTGCGCGTTGACCGACGACAGCAACAGACCGCGTTCCAATGCTTCGACGATCGACGCCTCGGGCACGAAGTCGGCCAACGCGGGCAGATCGGAGAGCGAGTTGAGCCCCAACCGTTCCAGGAACAAGCGCGACGTCGCGAACATCGACGGGTTGCCGGGCGTGGGATCGTGCCCGATCTCGTCGACGTACCCGCGCGCCACCAACGTCTTGAGCGTGGCGTCGACGTTCACGCCGCGGATCGCCGACAGTTGGGCGCGCGAAACGGGCTGCTTGTAGGCAATGATCGCCAACGTCTCGAGCGCCGGACCCGACAAGCGAGCCGTCTGGCCGTCGAGCACGAACCGTTCGACATACGCGTACGCGTCGGGGTGGGTCTGGAAGCGATAGCCGCCCGCGACCCGCGCCAACTGGAAGCCCCGGCCCTGCGCTTCGTACTCGGCTGCGAGGTGCGCGCACAGCTCTTCGATCGCCTCGACCGACACTTCGAGCAGCTGCGCCATCACCGTCGGGTGAACGGGCTCGGTCGCGGCCAACACGATCGCCTCGACCGCGCGCCGTGTCTCCACGTCGACGGTCACGTCCGCGTCGGAATCGCTCACACCTGCTCCTGCACTCGGTCCACTTCGTATTCACGCTCGTCGACGCGGTCATCGACGCGATCGTCGACACTCTCGTCGACGATCGGACGGGGCGGAATCGGTTCGTCGCCCCACTCTTCGAGCGAGGAGAGATCGAGCGCCACCCGTTCGCCGGCCGCGAGCGGGCGCACCATGAGGTCGCCGAAGCTCTCGACCTGTTCGAGGTCGACGACACCCTGCTTGAACAGTTCGAGCACGGCGAGGAAGCGCACGATGACCTCGAGCTTCTCCTGCACGCCGTACGTGAGCTCGCGGAAGTTCACCGCGCCCCGCTCGGGCAGCAGCGCGAGCACCGTGTCGATCGCGTCGCGCACGCTCGCGCGGATCGGCGCGATGTGCATGGTCTGAACTTCTTCGACGACCTTGGGCGCCAACCCCCGGCGCGCGGCCGCGAGCAACGCCTCGAGCGCAACCCGTTCGAGCGGGTCGGGCGCAAGCGAACGGAACGGCTCTTCCGGGCCGGCGGTGCGCGCGATCGACTTGCTCGCGCTCTGCAGGCGCTCGTTCATCACGCGCGCCGCGTCCTGGAATGTCTTGCATTCGAGAAGCCGCGCGAGCAGGAGGTCGCGCTCTTCGAAACGCATCAACTCTTCGTCGAGGTCAACGTCTTCCCGACCGGGAAGCAGCCGCCGCGCCTTGAGCTCGACGAGGGTGGCCGCGATCAACAAGAACTCGGTGGCGACGTCGAGATCGACGCGTTCCATGTTCTCGACCTCGACGCAGAACACGTCGACGATGTGCGCCAGCGAGATCTCCCAGAGGTCGACCTCTTCCTTCAGGATCAGGTGCAGGAGGAGGTCGAACGGGCCCTCGAAAACCGATGTCGAGACCTCGTACGGCACCCGGTCAGAATACCCGCGCCGAATCACAGGCATGTGGTACAGCGTGGCCACCAGGGTAAACATCGGGGCGCACCGGTAGGCACCGGTAACGTGGCCGCCCATGGCACGCGTCTTTTCGGGGATCAAACCGACCGGCGAGATGCATTTGGGCAATTTCCTGGGCGCGGTGCGGCGCTGGGTCGACTCCCAGCCGGTCATCGGATCCGACGCCGCCCGCGACCATCACGCCTTGTTCTGCGTGGTCGACCTGCACGCGCTGACCATCCCCTGGGACCCGGCCGAGTTGAACACCGCGACCCGGAGCCTGGCCACGCTGCTCGCCGCGGCCGGCCTCGACGAAAACCGGTCGCTGCTGTTCGTGCAGAGCCACGTGCGCGCCCACGCCGAGCTCACCTGGCTGCTCAACTGCGTCGCGACCTTCGGCGAGTTGCGGCGCATGACGCAGTTCAAGGACAAGCTCGCACGGTCGGGCGACGACGGTGGTGAGTCGCTGAGCGTCGGTTTCTTCGACTACCCGGTGCTCATGGTGTCCGACATCCTCTTGTACGACACGGCCGAGGTGCCGGTCGGCGACGACCAGCGTCAGCATGTGGAGCTCGCCCGCGATGTGGCGATTCGCTTCAACGGCCGCTTCGGCGACACGTTCGTCGTCCCCAAGGCCACGTTCCCCACGGTCGGCGCGCGCGTCATGGACCTGCAGCACCCGGAGAACAAGATGTCGAAGTCGGAGGACTCGCCGCAGGGCACGATCCTCGTCCTCGATCCCCCCAAGACGATCGAGAAGAAGATCAAGTCCGCGGTCACCGACTCCGGGTCGGAGATCCGCCACGACCGCGCCGAGAAGCCGGGCGTGTCGAACCTGATCGAGATCTACGGCGCGGTGACGGGCCAATCGATCGTCGACGTCGAGCGCGAGTTCGCGGGCCAGCAGTACGGCGGGTTCAAGGTCGCGGTCGCCGAAGCAGTGGTCGAATTCCTCCGGCCGGTGCAGACCCGTTTCCACGAGCTCGCGGCCGACCCGGCCGAGATCGATCGTCGGCTCGCGGCGGGCGCCGACGCGGCCGAAGCGCTCGCCGATCCCGTGCTGGCCCGCGCGAGTCGCGCCGCGGGCTTGCTCCCCCGTCCCCGCTGAGGACCGGCCGCGGAGCCTCGGGCCTACTTTCCGGCGCTGAGCTTCCAGGGCGCGGGATCGCGCAGATCGGTCGGGCAGGCGGGCTGACCGACCACCTCGCCGAGATCATGCCCGGCAACGAGCAGCCAGCTCGCGGGGCCGCCGCCGGCATTGCCCTCGATCAGGACGGCCTGCGGAGTACACGAGGTCACGTTGACCCCGACGCCGATGCCCGCGCTCGCGAGGTCGGCCTCCGACAGGTCGGGATAGGTGCCGGTCTGCGCGTACTGCGTGGCGAAGTATTTGCGGGCGGTGGCGAGATCGGGGTCGGTGCTCACGTCGGCGACGTCGCCGCGCGTGTGCTTGATCCAACCGTTGATCGTGCCCGAGACGCCGCCCGGCTGTTGCGAGGCCCAGAACGTCCAGGTGCCGAGCCCGACCACGACCAGCGCGATCAGCAGCCGCCGGCTCCGGTTCGTCCGGCGGCGGCGGTGGCGCTTCGACGACTTGGGCGTGTCGAGACCGAGGCCGGTGCGGCCTTCCGGCGCGCGCGCGTCCGGGAGCGGACCGGGGTGCGAGTCGACGTTGAGTCGCACGAAGTAGGCGTCCGTTCGCTGGCGCACGTCCGTGTATCGGCGCGATGTGCACCCAAGTTCACTGCTGAACCGGTTCTCCGTCGGCGAGCGCCAGGATCTGGCAGATCGGGAGCGGGACGAGGGGGGTCGCGGCCGCGGGCCACAGGTCGGGCCGGTGATGGGTTCGGGCCCAAATGACCGCTTCCGGCCGGGCCCCGGCGGCCTGGAGCAGTTGGGCGCCCAACTCGTCGTGATCGACATACCGGCCGACCGGGTTCGGCCAGCGCCGGACCCTTTCGTGGCCGCCGACGGCCGCGATCACGGTCGCCGCCGAACGGCCGAAGGGCCCGAGGCGCGTCTCCGTCTTGCCCACGTCATGGAGGAGGGCGGCCGCGATCCAGCGCGCTTCGGGGTCGGGACCGAGCGCGGCCTCCGCGGCGCGGCCGGTCGCGACCGACTCCGCGCGATCGGCCGGACCGAGCCGCTCCCAGACCGAGAGCTCGGCCGGGGTGAGCGTGCGCTGCACGAAGTCCAGGTCGGCGGCGACGAGCGGACGCGGTCGCAACGACGACGTGAAGCGCGTCACGAGATGTCCGGCGCGCGTCATCGGAAGAAGATGAAGTGCTCGAGGTGGTCGAGGAACGGTTGGAACAGCCGACTCAACACGTGCGTGCTCAGCGCGAGCACGAACAGCACGAGGATCCCGTAGGGGCGGACGCGATACCAGCCCGCCAGCCACGCCTTCGGCAGCACCCGCTCCACCAGGCTCGCACCGTCGAGGGGCGGGATGGGCAGGAAGTTGAAGACCCCGAGGAAGAGATTCACGTAGGCGAAGAGATACGGGATGAGCACGCGCAACGGGAGGTCGCCCAAGATCACGAAGCTCGCGCCGTGCGCATTGAACTGCCACCGCGCCACCGAGCGCGGCGCCGAACGCCAGCGCGAAGTTCGTGCCCGGGCCCGCGAGCGAAACCAGCAGCATGTCGCGTCGACCGCCCCGGAGCCGGGCCGGGTTCACCGGAACGGGCTTGGCCCAACCGATCACCGGCACGTGCGCGATCGCGCCGAACACCGGCAGGATGACCGAACCGAGCGGATCCACGTGCGGGATCGGGTTGAGCGTGAGCCGGCCCGCCTGCTTCGCGGTGTCGTCACCGAGCAGGAACGCCACGACCCCGTGACTGATCTCGTGCAGGATGATCGCGACGATCAGGCCGGCGAAGAAGATGACGGTGACGATGTCGACGTGCACGAAGGGTGGCTGTCAGCGGCGCTTGGACGCGCACGACATGCACAGTCGTGCGGTCGGCATCGCTTCGAGCCGCGCCTCGGCGATGTCGTCGCCGCAGGACTCGCACTGGCCGTAGAGCCCCGACTCGAGCTTGGCCAGGGCGGCGTCGACCTCGATCAAGGCGTCGCGCAACGAGCCCTCGACCGCATCGACCTCGCCCCGCTCGGCGGTGACCTGGCCGGAATCGGCGAAGCCGTCGTCGTAGGAGCTGCGGTCGACACCGATCGCCCGCAGCTCACCGCTGACCCGCTCGCGTTCGGCGGTCAGCTGGGCCTGCCGGTTCGCATGCGTCGTCTCGGCCATGAGCGCAATCCTACCCCCGCCCCGGACGCCGACTACCGGGCAACGGGGCTCTTCTGCAGCCGCTTCTCGACCTCTCCTCAGGAGGGGCGCGGACGTTCGGTGGCCGTGTGCGCGCGGGGATGCGCGGCGTCGTACGCGGCGCGCAACCGTTCCGGCGACACCTTCGTGTAGATCTGCGTGGTCGAGATGCTGGCGTGGCCGAGCAGCTCCTGCACGACCCGGAGGTCGGCCCCGTGATCGAGCATGTGGGTCGCGCACGAGTGCCGTAACACGTGCGGCGACAGGCGCGACCCGAGCCCGACCCGCTCACCGGCTTTGCGCACGATCGCCCAACACGACTGACGCGAGATGCGCCCACCCCGGGAGTTGAGCACCACCGCGTCGCCGTCGCGCGCGGTGCGCCGGGCGCGCGCCCGGCGGAGCACGAGCCGGCCGTCGCGCAGGTACGCGTCGAGCGCGACCTGTGCACCCCGGCCCACGGGCACGATCCGTTCCTTGGAGCCCTTGCCCAGGACCCGCAGGGACGCGTCGTCGAGGTCGACGTCGTCGAGATCGAGCCCGACCGCTTCGCTGATCCGGATGCCGGTGCCGTACAGGAGCTCGAGGAGGGCGCGGTCGCGCTGGGCGAGCGGCTCGTCGCCGGTCACCGCGCCGAGGAGGCGCTCGACCTCGTCTTCGTCGAGCGCCTTCGGGATCCCGGCCGGAACCGGCGGCGCGCCGACCTCCTGGCTGGGGTCGTGCTCCACGAAGCCTTCCCGCGCACAGAACCGGTGAAAGGAGCGGACCGCCACCACGGCGCGCGCCACCGACGATGCCGCCAGCACGCGCCGGCCGTCGTCGTCCTTCAGGGTCTCGAGGTGGCGCACGTACGAGTGCACGACGTCTTCGCTGATGTGCGCAGGATCGGTCTCGTCGCGCGCCCGCAAGAAGGCCGCGTACCTCCGCAGATCCCGCCGGTACGCGACGAGCGAGTTCGTCGCCAGACCGCGTTCCACGGCGAGCCAGTCGTCGTGCTCGGCGAGCAGCTTCTCCAGCTCGTCCGCCATCAGGTGCCCGTGCTCATACGCCGGGCACCGCGGCGATCACGTCCCGAGCGCGGGCGCCGTCTCGGAGATCGGGAGCCGGGGGCGCCGACCGTCGGCCCGTTCCAATGCCGACGACACGAACGCCGAGAACAACGGGTGCGGCCGGTTGGGGCGGCTCTTGAACTCGGGGTGCGCCTGCGTGGCGACGAAGAACGGGTGCATCGAACGCGGCAGCTCGATGAACTCGACCAGCAGATCGTCGGGCGAGGTACCGGAGAGCACCATGCCCTTGTCCTCGAAATCCTGGCGGAAGCGGTTGTTGAACTCGTAGCGGTGGCGGTGGCGCTCGTACACGACCTCTTCGCCGTAGATCTCGCGCACGAGACTGCCGGGCAACAACTTGGCCGGATAGGCACCGAGCCGCATGGTGCCGCCCATGTCGACGACAGAACGCTGGTCGTCCATCAGGTCGATGACCGGATGAGGCGAGCTCGTGTCGAACTCGGAGCTGTTCGCGTTCTCGAGGTGACACACGTCGCGGGCGAACTCGATCACCGCGCAGTGCAGGCCGAGGCACAGGCCGAGGAACGGGATGTTGTTGCGCCGGGCGTAGCCCGCGGCCTCGATCTTGCCCGGGATGCCGCGCATACCGAATCCGCCCGGCACGACGATGCCGTCGAGGTCGTGGAGGCGACCTTCGGCGAGCAGGCCTTCGGCGTCGTCGGCCGCGATCCAGTCGACGATCACGTTGGCGCCACAGGCGTAGCCGCCGTGCTTCAGCGCTTCGACGACCGACAGGTAGGCGTCGGGCAGGTTGATGTACTTGCCGACGAGCCCGATGCGCACGTCGTCCTTGGCCGCGCGCACCCGATCGACGAGCGCCGTCCACTCGGTGAGGTCGGCCTCGTGATGGTCGAGGTGCAACATCTTGCACACGTAGTCGTCGAAGCCCTCGTCGTGCAGGACGAGCGGGATCTCGTAGAGAATCTCGGCGTCGACCGCGGTGACGATGCCCGCCTCGGGCACGTCGCAGAGCTGGGAGATCTTCTCTTTCAGCCGCTTGGAGATGGGCCGGTCGCTCCGGCACACGATCGCGTCGGGCTGGATGCCGCGGCCTCGCAACTCGGTCACCGAGTGCTGGGTCGGCTTGGTCTTCTGCTCTCCCGACGGGCCGATGTACGGCACCAGGGTGACGTGCACGTAGAAGACGTTGTCGCGGCCGACGTCCTTGCGGAACTGCCGGATCGCTTCGAGGAAGGGCAGGATCTCGATGTCGCCGACCGTGCCACCGACCTCGGTGATCACCACGTCGACGTCGTCGTTCGCCAACGCCAGGATCCGCTGCTTGATCTCGTTCGTGATATGCGGGATGACCTGGACGGTCTCGCCCAGGTACTCGCCCCGGCGCTCCTTGGCCAGCACCGACTGGTAGATCGAGCCCGTCGTGGCGTTCGAACGCCGCGTGAGCGGAACGTCGACGAAGCGCTCGTAGTGCCCGAGGTCGAGGTCGGTCTCGCCCTTGTCGTCGGTGACGAACACCTCTCCGTGTTGGAAGGGGTTCATCGTCCCGGGATCGACGTTGATGTACGGGTCGAGCTTCTGCATCGTGACCCGTAGGCCCCGACTCTTCAGGAGCCGCCCGAGGGACGACGCCGTGAGCCCCTTACCGAGGCTGGATGCAACACCACCGGTCACGAAGACGTGCTTTGCCAACGCACATGCCCCTTCGGAAGTCACCGACACCGCCAAGGCGACGGTAGCACCCAACTGTGACATTTACGGTGATCAGAACCGAACGCGCGAGTGGCCCAGTTGTCCGCCTCGTCGTTGCGTCACGCTCCGCGGCCGAGCTCGTCCAGCTTGCGGAGTACGAAGACCCGGTCGATCACCCGGCTGAACGAGACCAGCTCGCTGGCGACGGTGAACGCGGCGAGAACGCCGAGCACCACCGCCCGGGTCGTGGTGCTGCACTCAAGCACGACCGCGAGTCCGAGAACGGCACCCAACACGTTGGATCCGGTGTCGCCGAGCATCAACCGTTCGTGCAGGTCGTCGCCGAGCAGACCGGCGAACGCTCCGACGACGGGCGCGATCGCGACGCCGACGCTGTCGGCGCGCGCGATGAGCGCGATCGGTATCCACGCGAGCAATCCGATCTTGATCGCGCGTCCCGGTGCACGATCGAAGAGATTCGACAGGTTCGCGGCGAGCGCGACGAGCAACGCGTCCGCGACGACACTCGCGCCCGACGCGTGCGGACGACTCGCGGTCACGAGAACCACGCCGAGCGCGAGGCCGGCGACGATCTTCACTGCGCCGGTCGTGACCTTGCCGTGCGCGAGTGCACCGAGATGGCCGCGGAATCCGTGTTCCGACTGCGAGCCCGCGAGATCGTCGAACAAGCCGAGCAAGCCGAAGCCGACGCACGCGAGCACCACGACGACGCGCGCCGTATCGGCCGGCGAGTTACCGACTCCGAACGCACCGAACAACGAGCGCCCCGCTTCGACGATCACGACCGCGAGCACCGCGAGGACACCCATCGCAGTGGGCACCGAACGACCCCGATGGTTCTCCCGTTCGAGCGCGGGCGCCCGGAGCAGCTCGTGCGTCGTGGTCACCAGCAGCCGCACACACAGGAGGCCGACCACGAGGCCGAGCAGCACGCTCACGAGAAACTCACTGCGGGAACGGCGGGATGGTCTCGTTGGCGCCGGTGCCGTAGCCGTAGTGGCCCACGGTGCCTTCGGCGATCTGTTGCAGCGCGATCGCCGCGGTGAGCGCGCCCTGTGGGAGCTCGGCGTCGTCGAAGGTCGTGACGCGCTTGGCGAGCGCGGGATCACCCCGGACGGGCTCGAGCGCCGCGCCCCGCTTGGGCGGCGACGGACCCGCGGCGTTGGGGTCGTACACCTCGCCGAGCACCGTGGGAACGTTGGCGTCCAGCAGCGATTGCACGAAGTTGAGCATCGTGTCGGTCGTGGCGAGATGACTGTCGCTGCCGGTCAGGACGAGCACCCGCGACTTACGCGCCGGAAACGCGGTGAGGTCGGCCTTCTTGCCATCCGTGAAGTCGAGGAACCCCGCCGACCGCAACGGCTCGACGACATCGCGCACCGCCGCGGTATGCCCGGCCTTCGCCGCGGGGGCCGGCGTCGCCAGTCGCTTCACCAGGGCGCGCAACGCCGCATCGCGCGACTGCGCGACATTCCCCGTCACCTTCGTGGCCGACTGCAGCGCGCTCAGATCCTTGGCCGTGTTCAGCTGCCACTTGTCGTTGAGCCAGAGTACGCCCGGAACATCTGCGCCCGCGGCGCGAACCGAGTCGAGCACCGCGCTTACTGCACTGGGGTCGACGCCCTTCTCCGCGATGATCGCGACCGGAACATCGGTGAGCCGGTTCTCGACCGCGTACGCCGACGACTTCTTCAAGAAGTCGTTGAGCCGCGACACTTCGTCCTTCAGTGCGCTGTTGTCGCTCTTGATCTGATTCGACTCGTGGGAGACGCTGCTGATCTCGCGGTCGAGGCGGTCGACGATGACCTGGTCGACAACCGTTGACCCGACGAGGATGCCGAGTCCCATGGCGAGAAAAACCGCGATGAGCGAGACGAGGTGAAACCGAAAGTTGATCATCGTCAGAACCAGCCGCGCACCCGCGACCACGTGTCGTCGAACATCAACCGGAATCCGTCGAGGAACACGCGCAGTGAATGCGAGGCGTACACCATCGCGATCATGGCCGCGACCGCGGAAACGACCAGCAGGATCATGTCGCGGTGCCGGACGCGCCCTTGGTACAGGCGGCTGACGCCCTTCGCGTCGACCAGCATCGGGCCGAGCCGGAGCCGGGTCAGGAACGTCGACGCCATCCCCCGCCGGCCCTTGTCGAGGAACTCGACCATCGTCGCGTGCGTTCCCACCGCCACGATCAACTCCGCGCCGGCCTCGTACGCGAGCAGCAAGGCTGCATCCTCGCTCGTGCCGTCGGCCACGAACTGCTCGTAGGGCACGTCGGCGTCCTGGAGGCGATCGAGCCCGGCGCGCGGCCGTCGGGATGCACGTGGTGCACGAGCTCGGCGCCGCAATGCAACGCGACGGGCGACAGCGAGTCGAAGTCGCCGATGATGATCTCCGGCGTGCGGCCTTCGTCGATGAGCGCGTCGGCGCCGCCGTCGACGGCGATGAGCACGGGCCGGTACTCACGGATGTACGCGCGCAGCGCGCGGAGGTCGGTCTTGTAGTCGAGGCCGCGCACCACCACGAGCGCGTGGCGACCGCGGAACTTAGTCTTGAGCGGCGGCAGCTGCAACGGTTCGAAGCTCTGCACCGCTTCCTTGTCGATGTACTCGAGTGTGTTGCGGGCGAACGAGCGCAGCTCGGTGCCGATGCGCAGCCTGGCCTCCGCCATGCGCTGCTCGATCTCGTCCGCGGTGAGCAACTCCCCGGCTGCGAGCTTCTCGCCGTCACGCCACAACGCGTCGTCGCGGAGCTCGACGACCTCGCCGTCGTGCACGGTCTCCATCACCGTGTTCCCGACCGCGTCGAGAAGCGGCACGTGCGCGGCGACGACACGCTCGGGTCCGCCGTTCGGGTACCGGCCCGAGATCGACTGGTCGGCGTTGACGATGGCGGCGACACCGGCGGCCAGCAGACTCTCGGCCGCGATCCGATCGAGGTCGCGATGGTCGATCACTGCGATCTCGCCCCGCCCGATGCGCTTGGCGAGATCCTTCGTACGCGTGTCGACGCGTGCCACTCCGACGACGTGCAACGTCGAACGGCCGCGCGACCGGCGCAGGAGCTTCATCGTCAGCTGCTCCCGGCCCGGGCCGCGACCCGGAGCTCCCCGGAGCGCGTGACCAACTCTTTCGCGTGCCGGCGCGCGTGCGCGGATCCGCCGACTCCGGCGAGCATCCGCGAGATCTCGTTGACGCGGGCGTCGTCGAGCAGGAGCGACGCGCCGGCGACGGTACGGCCGTCGACCTCGTCCTTGGCCACGAGCACGTGCGCGTCGGCGAAGGCCGCGACCTGCGGAAGGTGCGTAACACAGAGGACCTGGTGATGGCCGCCGAGGGTTGCGAGCGCGCGCCCGACCGCCGCACCGGCTTCACCACCGATACCGGCATCGACCTCGTCGAACACGAGCGACGGCGGCGCCTCCGACAACACGAGCCGCAGCGCGAGCATCGTGCGCGAGAGCTCACCGCCCGACGCCGCTTTGGCGAGCGGACGCGCGGGCTCGCCCGGGTTCGGCGCGAGCAGGAAGGTGACGGCGTCGGCGCCGTCTTCGCCGATCTCCTCGGCGGCGGCGACAGTCGAGTCGATGTCGATGCTGAAGGTCGCGGCCGGCAGCGCGAGCTCGCGGAGGTGCTCGGTAACTGCGGCCGCGAGCTTCGGCGCGGCCGCCTTGCGGGCCTTCGACAACGCGCGGGCGGCGCGCTCGACATCGGCCAGGGCGTCGCGGCGGGCCGCCTCGAGGCTCGCGGCGCGGGCGTCGTGCTGTTCGAGATCGTCGAGGCGAGTGCGCGTCTCGGCGAGGTACGCCACCACGTCGGCGAGCGCGGGGCCGTACTTCCGGCGTAGCTCGGCGAGCAGCGCGCGGCGGGTCTGCACCTCCTGCAGCCGTTCCGGGTCGGCGACGATGCCTTCCTCGGTCGTGCGCACGTCGTGCGCGGCCTCTTGGATGTCGGCCTGCAGCAGACGCAGCCGGTCGGCCAGCGCGACGAACGGCGCCCGGCCGGTCAGCGCGGCCACGGCCGCGCCGAGCGCGTCCTCGGCTTTGCCTTCGAGCTCGCCGTACGCGAGGGCGAGTGCTTCGCGGTGTGCCTCGGCGTCGGCGAGCAGTTCGGCATCGGCCAGGAGCCGGTCGTCCTCGCCGCCGTCGACGATCGCCGCGGCCTCGATCTCGACGACCTGATAGCGCAGGAGGTCGACCTCGCGAGCACGCGATCGCTCGTCGCCGCCGAGGGCCGCAAGCTCTTCGGCGAAGCCGCGCACCGCGGCGCGGGACGCCCGCAACGACGTGAGGGCCGACTGCGCCTTGGGTCCTGCGAAGCGGTCGAGCAACGCGCGCTGTTCCGCGGGCGCGAGCAGCGACTGGTGCGCGTGTTGGCCGTGCAGATCGACGAGCCGGCGTCCGTACTCGGCCAGTTCGCTCACGGTTGCGAGGCGACCGTTGATGTAACCGCGCGACCGGCCGTCGGCCGGTATGACACGCGCGAGCACGACCTCGTCGTCGCCGTCGTCGAACCGGCCCTCGACCCGCGCTTCGGTCGCGCCGTCGCGCACCAACTGCGGATCGGCGCGGCCGCCCGTCAGCAGGTCGAGCGCGTCGACGATCAAGGTCTTGCCCGCGCCGGTCTCGCCGGTGATGACGGTCAGCCCCGCGCCCAGCGTCACCTGTAATTCGACGACGATCCCGAGATTCTCGACGCGCAGTTCCGACAGCATCGGGTTACCGGTCCGGGAGCGAGAACTTGGTCTTCAGGATCTGGTGGAAGTCGCGCGGCCGCACACTCACCAGGCGTAGTGGCTCTTTGGCGACGCGGCACGAGATGCGGTCGCCGGAACAGAGCACACCGACCTCGCGGCCGTCGATCGTGAGCGCCACATTGCGGCCCTTGGTGACGACGAACGACAGCTCCTCGTGTTCGGCGAGAACGAGCGAACGGTCGAAGAGCATGTGCGGCGAGATGGGGGTGAGCACGACACAGCGCAGATCGGGCGACGCGATCGGACCGCCGGCCGAGAACGAGTACGCCGTGCTGCCCGTGGGTGTGGCGACGATCAGCCCGTCGGCCGCGTACGACGTGAACGAGGTGCCGTTGACCGAAACGTCGAGGTAGATCAGGTGCCCCGACCGCAACTTCTCCACGACAGCCTCGTTGAGTGCGAACCAACTGCCGCGCACCTCGCCCGACGACTCCACGTCGACCGCGAGCATCATCCGTTCCGACACCTGGAACTCACCGGCGAGCAGTGCGGGCAGCCACTCGGGCAGCTCTTCCGGCTCGAGCTCGGTCAGGTACCCGAGGATGCCCACGTTGACGCCGATGAGCGGCACCGGCGACGGGTACACGAGCTGCACCGCGTAGAGCATCGTGCCGTCGCCGCCGAACGGGATCACGAGGTCGAGCCCGGGCGCGAAGTCGTCGGGATCCACGGAGTACTCGTCGAGACCGGCGGCCGCCGCGAGCGCGCTCGGCACCCGCACCTCGACGCCCTGTACGCCGAGCCAGGCCGCGGTCTGCTCCGCGAGCTCGTGCGCGAGTGGGCGGTCGCGGTGCGGGACGAGGCCGACGGCGCGCGTCGAAGGCATGGTCATGCGGCACCGGCTCCGGTGTCGTGCCCGAGCTGTACCGCGGCATCGATCTGGGCCTCGGTGACAGACGATTGTCGGCGCCGGGCGCGGACGACGAACTCGACGTTGCCGTCGGCGCCGCGCAACGGCGAAGGGATCACCGCTTCGACCCCAAGGCCGGTATCGTCGAGCCCGGCGACGACCTCGCGCAACACCGCCGCGTGAACCTCGGGGTCGCGCACGATGCCGCGCCTTCCGACGCGCGCCCGGCCCGCTTCGTATTGCGGCTTCACGAGCAGCACGTAGTCGGCGCCGTCCGCGGTGAGCGCGACGAGGTTCGGGGCGATCGTGCGCAGCGAGACGAACGAGACGTCGGCGACACACAGATCGGGAACCGGTGCGAACACGCCCGCCGCGAGATCCCGAACGTTGGTGCGCTCCATCACCGTCACACGATCGTCTTGGCGCAACGACCACGCGAGCTGCGAGCGGCCGACGTCGACCGCGTACACATGCGCCGCGCCCCGCTGCAGAAGGCAGTCGGTGAACCCGCCCGTCGACGCGCCGACATCGAGCGCGTACCGGCCCGTAGCGTCGATCGCGAAGGCATCGAGACCGGCCGCCAGCTTGTGCCCGCCGCGTGACACGAACTCGGGACCGTCGACTGCGAGCAACGCGATGGCCTCGCCCCCGTCGACCTGGCGCGCGGGAGTAGACGCGGGCGCGCCGCCGACGAGTACCCGGCCCGCGTCGATCGCCTCCGCGGCACGCGTCCGGCTCGGCACGAGGCCGCGCCGCACGAGCTCGACGTCGAGCCGCCGCCGCACGCGGCCGTCAGCCCGCCCCGTGCGCCGATTTGGGCGCGTCGGACTTGGTCGCCGCCTTCTTGGCCGCGGGCTTCTTGGCGGGCGACTTCTTCGTCGCAGCCTTCTTCGTCGGGCTCGACTTCTTCGCCTCACGGTTGGCGCGGGTGAGACGGCGCTCGAGGGCGGCGAGATCCGCCTTCGTCGCCAGGCCGACCGCGCCGAGCTGGCGCTGCACCTCGGTCTGCACCATCTTGCGGAGATCGTCGCTCCGACGCCGGCTCATCTCGATGACCTCGTCGACGGCCGTGCTCATCTGGTCGCGGGCGAGGTGACCCTGCGCCACGAGGTCGGACACGATCGCCCGGGCCTGCGAACGGCGCAGCTCGGTGAACTGCATACCGGTCTCCATCACGCGCTTCCACTCGGGGCGCTGCGGCATCGGCAGGATCTTCGGCGGCATTGTCGGGCCTCTCCATGCAGGCGCCCGGGCGGCGCACAGAACGGGTGGTCGGTCCACCAGCCTATGGCCTGGCGCCCCGAATCGACCGCGGGAACGGGCACCAATCCGGCTTGAGGGCCGTCGCTAGGGTCCCGGCGTGATCCCGATCCGCGACGACAACCCGACCTCGCGCCGGGCCTACGTCACGATCCTGCTCATCGTGGTCAATGTCGCCATCTACTTCGGGATCCAACATCCGAAGGACGCGAACGCCGAGGCGCTGTTCGAATACCGCTGGGCCGGCGTGCCGTGCGAGATCCACACCGGCAAGCCCGTCGTGCTGGTGCCCGACGGCACGGTCGCCCCGACGTCGTGCTCGGTGCCCGTTTCCGGCATCGCCGCGCCGGAGACCGGGTTCCCGCAGAAGAACGTGTGGCTCGGGATCTTCTACTCGATGTTCCTGCACGCCTCGATCCTGCACGTGCTCGGCAACATGTTGTTCTTATGGATCTTCGGCAACAACGTCGAGGATCAGCTCGGCCCGGTCTGGTTCCTGGTGCTGTATCTCGTCGGCGGGATCGTCGCGTCGCTCGTGCACGTGGCCGGCAACCTGAGCTCCGCGGCGCCGTTCCTCGGCGCGTCGGGCGCGATCGCGGTCGTGTTGGGCGCGTACATCGTGTGGTTCCCGCGTGCCCGCGTGCTTACGATCGTGCCGATCTTCTTCATCCCGCTGCCGTTCCGGCTCCCGGCCGTGATCGTCCTCGGACTGTGGTTCGTGCTGCAGTTCTTCACGCAGTCGTCGAGCGGTATCGCCACGCTTGCGCACATCGGCGGGTTTGTCTTCGGCATGATCGTCGCGTTCGTGCTGGCGCGTACCGCAGGATTCCCGAAACACCGGCCGCCGGGCGCGGTGCGGGGCGCGCACTGACCGCCTTACTACGGAGGACTCAGCCCGATTTCTCGGCGAACGCCTTCACCAGCTGCGACGCGAGCTCGCCGAGATCGCGGGCGACGAAGGGCGGCGGCGGATCGGGCACCGGTTCCTCGCCCGCCGAACCGCACACCCCCGACAGCACGAGCGCGAACGGCACACCCAGCGCGGTGGCGAAGTCGCCGTCGGTCGACGGCCGATCCCCGATCATCACGACCGGGTTGTCATAGAGCTCACGTACGACGCCTGCCATCGCGGGCTCGGGCTTCCCCGCTACCTCGGGCCGGCGCCCGCCCGCGGTCGCAACCGCGGCGACGATCGAGCCCGCGCCGGGCAGCAACCCCTCGGTACCGGGATACGTGGGGTCCGAGTTCGTGGCGATGAATCGCGCGCCGGAACGGACGCCGTCAGCGGCGCGGCGCAGCCGCTCGAAGTCGAACGTCCGATGCCAGCCGACGAGTACCGCCTCGCAGGGAACGGCGTCGACAGGTTCGAAGCCGTGCGCCTCCAGCGCCTCGATCACACCTGGTCCGGCGCAGGCGAGCACACGCGTACCCGCCGGGTGATCACGGGCGAGCAGCGCGACCGCCGCCTGCGCGCTCGACACCACATCGTCGGCCTCGGCCTCGACCCCCGACGCCGCCAGCCGTTCGAGGTTGTCCTGCACCCGGCCGCTCGAGTTGTTGGTCAGGAAGACCACCCGGAGGCCGGCGGCGCGCAGCCGCGTGATCCCTTCGGCCGCCCCCGGAATCGGTGTCTCACCGCGCCAGACCACACCGTCCAGGTCGCAACACACGACCGGACGACCCGCCCCGCCCCCAGCACTCACGCCGTTTCCGTCTCCCCGTTCGCTTCGCCGTCGTTCACCGACGCGTCCGCGGACGCGTGGGATGACGCGTCCGCGGACGCGTCAGACACCGAGCTCCCCGCGTCCGCGGACGCGTGAGAAACCCGAAATCCCGCGTCCGCGGACGCGTCAGAGACCGAACTCCCCGCGTCCGTGGACGTGTCAGAAACCGAGCGCCCCGCGTCCGCGGACGCGTGAGGCACCGAACTCCCCGCGTCCGTGGACGCGTGAGTCGATCCAAGATCTGACGTGTCCGGGGCGCGTCCGGCGCTGATCCGGCCTCGGCCGACTCGATCGCAATGACCCTCTGGAGCGCGGCCTGGTAGTCGGCGTTGTCGGGTCGCATCACCGTGGCCAGGCGCAGGTGGCCCCGAGCCTTGGCGCGGTCGCCGGCTCGCAGCCGGCAGAGCCCCACGCCGAACTGCGCGTAGTCGTTGACGGGCTCGATCTCGAGCGTCGCGTTGAACTCCGCCTCCGCGGCCGAGAACCGACCTGTCCGGAAGTACGCGCGGGCCAACGCCTCGCGTATCGAGCTCTTGGCGGGCTCGAGATCGCGGGCCTGCTCGAGCGCGATGACAGCCGCGTGCGCGTTGTCATCGGCGAGTAGCCGCATGCCCTCCGAGAAGGCGGTGTATGCGTCGTGCTGGCCGGAAACTGACATGGGTTCGCCTCCTTGGCGGTTCCTGGGTTTGCCTGTGGTACAACGCAATCGCATTCCCGAGCATCCCGGAACCGGAGCGTCAACGTGGCCGACTTCTCGCCGTTCGCCGGAGTCCGGTACGAAAGCGCGTCCGCGGGCCTCGCGGCGCTCGTCGCTCCACCCTACGACGTGATCGACAACGATCAGCGCAGTGCGCTCGAGGCCGCCGACGAGCACAACTCGGTGCGGCTGATCCTCCCCCAGGACGTGTCCCACGAGGGCGATCGTTACGAGCGGGCCGCGTCAACGTTCGAGCGCTGGTGCGCCGAGGGCCTCCTCGTTCGCGACAAGGAGCCCCGTTTTTACGCGTACCGGATGGAGTTCACCGATCCGCACGGAGTCCGGCGCCACACCCGGGGCGTGATCGGCGCGCTCACGCTGCCCGAGCCCGGCGACCACGACGTGCTGCCGCACGAACGCACGCTGCCGAAGGCGAAATCCGACCGCCTCGCGCTGCTGCAGGCGATGCGCGTGAACGTTGATCCGATCTGGGGCCTGACCCTCGGCACCGGTCTCACCGCGCTGCTCGACGCCGCCACCCCCCTCGCCGCGTGCGACGACGAAGACGGCGTCCGCCACGAGCTGGCCGCGATCGACGACCCCGCCACCGTCGCCACGATCCGCGCCGTGGTGGCGAGTGAGCCACTGGTGTTGGCCGACGGTCATCACCGCTTCGAGACGGCGCTCAACTACCGCAACGAGCTGCGCGCCGCCGGCGTTGAGCCCGGCGGTGCGGGCGCGATCATGGCGTTCGTCGTCGAGCTCGTCGACGACGAGCTGTGCATCGAGCCCATCCACCGGCTCGTCGAGCTCCCGCCCGGAACCGATGTGCGCGCCCGCCTCGCCGACGCGTTCGAGGTGCGCGACGCGGGTCCGAACACTCCCGAAGGCGTCGACGCGCTCGTGCAGTCGATGCGCGCCGAGCACGGACTCGGACTCGTCGACGCCCGCGGTCTCGCCCTCGCAATCCCGCAGGCGGCCGCCCGCGCCGCCGCGCTGGCCGACGAGAATCCGGCCGTCGCCACCACCGACGCGGCCGTCATCGAAGCCCTCGTCGTGCCCCGCTTGGCCGATGCGTCGTGGCAGTACCGCCACGACGCGAACGGCGTGGCCGCGCTGGTCGACAAGGGCACCGCCACCGCCGCGATCCTGTGCACGCCGGTGTCGGTCGCCACGACCCGCGCCGCGGCGATCGACCGCGTGCGCATGCCGCAGAAGACAACGTTCTTCTGGCCCAAGCCCCGCACGGGCATGGTGTTCCGCACCCTCGACTGAGCATCGAGGGCGCAGGCCGAAGCGCTCCGGTTACTCGACGGTCCAGGTCGGGCCGGAACGCAGCAAGGCGTTGAGGTCGCCGGGGCCGGAACGCTCCGCCGCCTCCGCGAGCTGCTGTTGCATCGACACGCCGTACGCGGCCCGGTCGACGGCGCGGAACACGCCGACGGGAGTGGGCGTTTCGGGGTGCTCGGCCAAGCGCGACAGCGCGAACGCCAACGAGGGATCGGGCCGGGTCTCGTCGTGCACGACGAGCTTGTCGACCCCGACGTCGGCGACGCTGACGATCTTCGCCTCGCCGAACTCGTTGATCACGACGCCGTGCTCGCCGTCGGCACCGAAGCGCACGGGCTCGCCGTGCTTCAGGTCGATGAGCATGTCGGGCCGCGTGTCCTTGTTCAGGATCGTGTCGAACGCACCGTCGTTGAACACGTTGCAGTTCTGGTACACCTCGACGAAGGCGGCACCCTGGTGCTCGTGCGCGCGACGGAAGGTCTCCGTCATGTGCTTGCGGTCCATGTCGTGGGTGCGGGCCACGAAGCTGGCTTCGGCGCCCAGCGCGATCGAGACCGGGTTGAACGGGTGGTCGAGCGAACCGAACGGCGTCGACTTGGTGATCTTGCCGACCTCGCTCGTCGGCGAGTACTGGCCCTTGGTGAGGCCGTAGATCTGGTTGTTGAACATCAAGATCTTGAGGTTCACGTTGCGGCGCAGCGCGTGGATGAGGTGGTTGCCACCGATCGACAGCATGTCGCCGTCGCCACCGATGACCCACACGTCGAGGTCGGGTCGCGCCAGCGCGACACCCGTTGCGACCGCGGGCGCGCGCCCGTGGATGCTGTGGATGCCGTACGTGTTCATGTAATACGGCAGGCGCGCCGCACACCCGATGCCCGACACGAACACGAGGTTCTCCGGCCGCACGCCCAGGTCGGGCAGGAGCAGCTGGATCGCGGTGAGGATCCCGTAGTCGCCGCACCCGGGACACCAGCGGACCTCTTGGTCCGACTGGAAATCCTTACGGGCGAGCTTCACGGCCGTACCCGCGCCGTTTCCGTCGGTGCCGTTGCCCTCACTCACGACTGCATCATCTCCAGGATCTTGTGCTCGAGCTCGGCCGCTTTGAACGGGACGCCGGCGACCTGCGTGTAGCTCTGCGCGTCGACGAGGTACTCGGCTCGCACCAGCTTCGACAGCTGACCGAGGTTCAACTCCGGCACGAGAACCTTCGAATAGCGGTGCAGCACGTCGCCGAGGTCGCGCGGGAACGGGTTCATGTGCCGCAGATGCGCGTGGGCGATCTTTTTGCCCCGGGCCCGGATCCGACGCGTCGCCTCGGTGGTCGCGCCCCACGTTCCACCCCACGACAGCAACAAGAAGTCGGCGCCGTCGGGATCGTCGAGGTCGGTGAGCGGGATGTCGTTCGCGATGCCCGCGATCTTCGCGGCGCGCAGCCGCGTCATCTTGTCGTGGTTCTCGGGGTCGTAGCTGATGTTGCCCGACCCGTCTTCCTTCTCGATACCGCCGACGCGGTGCATGAGCCCGGGCGTGCCCGGGATCGCCCACGGACGGGCCAGCGTTTCCGGATCCCGCAGGTACGGCCAGTACTCGTCGCCGTGGTTCTTCTCGGTGGTGAACTCGACCGAGATGTCGGGCATGGAGTCGACGTCGGGCAGCACCCACGGCTCGGCGCCGTTGGCGAGGTAGCCGTCGGTCAACAACATCACCGGCGTGCGGTACTTGATCGCGAGCCGGACCGCTTCGAACGCGGCGGCGAAACAGTCGCTCGGCGAGCTCGCGGCGACGATCGGCATCGGCGCTTCACCGTGGCGGCCGTACATGGCGAGCATCAGGTCGGCCTGCTCGGTCTTGGTCGGCAGACCGGTCGACGGGCCGCCGCGCTGCACGTCGACGATGATCATCGGGAGCTCGAGGCTCACCGCGAGGCCGAGCGCTTCGGACTTCAGGTCGACGCCCGGGCCGCTGGTGCCGGTGATGGCGAGGCTGCCCGCGAACGCGGCGCCGATCGCGATGCCGGCCGCCGAGATCTCGTCTTCGGCCTGCAGTGTCTTCACGCCGAAGTCTTCAACTTCGAGAGCTCGTGCAGGATGTCGGAGGCCGGGGTGATCGGGTACGACGCGTAGAAGATCGGCAGCTTGGCGGCCTGACCGGCGGCGACGAGCCCGTACGACAAGGCGACGTTGCCGGTGATCTGGCGGTACTCACCCGGCGCGAGCTGCGCCGGCGGGACCTCGAACGCGTGGTCGAAGAGCTCGGCGGTCTCGCCGAAGTTGTAGCCGGCAGAACACGGCGACGTTGGCCTCGAACACCTCGGGCCGGTTGGCGAAGCGCTTCTTGATCCAGTCGATCAGCGGATCGGTCGGACGGGTGTACATCCAGCAGATCAGCCCGAGGGCGAAGAAGTTCTTCGAACGCTCCGCGTCGCGGGGCTTCACGCCGAGCGGCTTGGTCGCCTCGATCGTGATCGAGGTCATCGGCACCTCGTACACGCGGTAGGCGGCGAGCGAGTCGTCTTCCAGCGGGCTCCCGCATAGCCCGCCTTGTCGAGGTTGCGCTGCTCGAAGGCGTCGACGTTGATCAACAACGTGGAGCCCGGCGCGATGTCGCGCAGGTTCGCCTTCAACGCCGCGGGGTTCATTCGACCAGCACGTTCGGCGTGTCACCGGCGGTCACGATGTCGTGATCGGAGATGTGCACCTGGAAGGCCGACCGCCGGCGATCGTGCCGGCGGGGGCTCGGATCTCGGCCGGGAAATCGGGCTGGGTCGGCAGGTCGTTGCCGAACACCGCCGACAGCTCCGTGAACCGGTCGCCGACGAGCTGCATGCCGTCGCCCGAGTCGCCTGCGAACCTGATTACGACCCCGTTGAGCGTCTCCACTCCACGGGCCGCGGTCCCTCTACGGTCACCGTTGACCACCAGCTTTCTCAGTACCTGTGCGTCACGGGCGGCACCACGCCATCGGAGTGACACCCACACGTGCTCATCGGCCCACACGTGGTCGCTGTTCTCATCACGACTGGCCCAACCTGGTGTTGGGCGGGCATTTCTGTGGATTGCGCTCGTCACGAGTCGAGCGCCTCGAGCAGCTCCTCGATCCGTCGGTGCAGCGCCCGCGACCGGCGCCGGTCACGCGCCCGACAGACGACCTCGGCTTCGATCTCCACCCCCACCGCGGTAGCACCGCCGGCCCGGAAGAAGCGCCGCCGGACCGCGCCGAGCACGACCATTTCGTCGCCGACCTCGAGTGCCTCGAGCAAGCGCCGGTCGTGATCGACACGGGAACCGACATGGCCCGTCCGTCGACACACGTCGTGAGCTGCAGTTGCGCCAGGCGTTGCTCGGACGGGAGGACCCGCAGCTCGGGCGGGCTCGAGCACGAACCGCGGACGATGGCGACGTTGAACGATTCGGACTCGGCTTCCATGAGCACTCCCTGTCGACAGCGCCGCGGCACGGACGCGAACTTCAGGGGGAAGTGCCTTTAACGGGGGAGTGCTATACCGGGGAAGCCGAACGCACCGTACGGGACGGGTGTGACAGTAACGATCAGCCCAGCGCCGCGAGCCGCTCGGCGACGTGGGCGAAGCCTGCGTCGTGGCTGCGGAGGCGCAGGAACAACTCCCGAGCCTTCGGGGAGATCACCCAGCGCGCTCGTACAGGTCGGCGAGCGCGTACCAAACCCGCATGTGATGGTCCTGGACCCGGTTCGGGTTGCCACCCCGGCGATCGAGCTGGCGATGGCCTCGGTCAGGCGACCCTGGTCGGCACACGATCCGGCGAGCACGATCCGGCCTTCGGTCACGAGCACGCCCGACGGCGAGGCCGCCGCGAGCTCTTCCCACAGCTCGTCGACCCGGCGGTGTTTACCCGACCGCGGGCACTGTCCATCAGCACGGGATGCTGTTCGACGGAGTTGGTCAGGTCGACGAACGCCTCGAGCTCCTTGGTGGCGGCCACGTACTGGCCGAGTCGGTACTGACTCAGCCCGAGCAGCTCCCGTACGCGCTAGCGTCGGGATAGGCGTCGCGCAGCGGACGTAGGTATCGGGCCGCGTCACGCTCGCGCCCGGCGGTGAACGCCTCTGCGGCGCGGGCCAGCTCAGCCTGCGCGTGGCGGGCATTGCGCCCGCGAGATGCGGCCGAGCTCGTCGCCGGCCTCGGTGGTGCGGACCTTGCGCCGGCGGCTCGGTGAGACGGGCGGAGCCTTGCGGCCCAACGGCGGGGCGGCTCGGCGGCGGTGAGCCGACGCACCTTGCGCAACGACGACCGTTCGCTCGGGGCGGCCGCGGGCGGCTCTTCGTTCTTCCGGCGGTACTTGGCGCTCGGGTAATCGACGCTGCTGTGAGTCGGGTTCGATGGTCGGTGTTCTTCGACGTGCGTTTGCGGTCGGCACCGGCCCAACCGTACGCGCCGAAGTGCCGCCACGCGACACGCGCTTCTGCCAACCGTCGCGGCGCGTCTCCCGATTCGAACCGCCCGTAGTCGGCCCCCGGTACTGCGGCCCCCGGTACTGCGGCCCGAACGCGGCGGTGCGCCGGTTCCGGTACCCCGGTCGTCGCGCTTGGGTGCACCGGTCCAACGCGGCGGCCGCCTGGGCGTGCCGTCGCTGCGGATGGCCCGTTGCGGCGCGCCACCGGCCCACGGTTCCCGGCGGGGTGCGCCGTCGCTACGGGATGTGCGCTTGGGGGCCCCGTCGCGGTCGTCACGCCGGGGGCCGGCGCGCTTGACCCCGTCTCGGCCACCCGACCGACCACTCGTGTCGCGCTTCGGTGCGCCCGCGCCACGCCCGTCCCGGCGGGGCGGGCTGTCGCCGCGGGTCGGCCGGCGGGCGCCGCTGCGGGCACTCGGGGCGCTCTGGGCACGCTTTTACCGTGGCTGGGACGACGCGGTTTCGGATCGCTCACAGTGGACCTGTTCCGTGGGAAATACAGAGTACGCGAAGACGCCCGCCTCAATGGGCGGGCGTCTTCATTTCTTAGCGAAAAAACCCGGCGACGACCTATCTCCAGGAGATACCCTCCAAGTACCATCGGCGCGGGCGGTCTTAACTGCCGTGTTCGGAATGGGAACGGGTGTGTCCCCGCCGCCATGGTCACCGGGTTCAAATGTCAGTCTTCGGCGTATCCCCGAAAACTCCATAGCGAGCACGAACGTAGATGAAAGAGTGCGATCAAGCCCTCGGCTGATTAGTACCGGTCGGCTGAACACGTTCCGTGCGTACACCTCCGGCCTATCAACCTGGTCGTCTACCAGGGGCCTTACCTGCTTATGCAGTGAGAGACCTCATCTCGAAGCGAGTTTCGCGCTTAGATGCTTTCAGCGCTTATCTCTTCCGCAGGTCGCAAACCAGCCATGCTTCTGGCGAAACAACTGGCACACGAGAGCTGCGTCCGTCCCGGTCCTCTCGTACTAGGGACAGCTCTCCTCAAGTCTCTTACGCCCACGGAGGATAGGGACCGAACTGTCTCGCGACGTTCTAAACCCAGCTCGCGTACCGCTTTAATGGGCGAACAGCCCAACCCTTGGGACCTGCTTCAGCCCCAGGATGCGACGAACCGACATCGAGGTGCCAAACCTTGCCGTCGATGTGGACTCTGGGCAAGATAAGCCTGTTATCCCGGTACTTTTATCCGTTGATCGACCACGCTTCCACATGCCATGGCCGGGTCACTAAGCCCTGCTTTCGCACCTGCTCGACTTGTTGGTCTCGCAGTCAAGCTCCCTTGTGTCTTTGCACTCGACGCCTGATGGCCAACCAGGCTGAGGGAACCTTGGGCGCCTCCGTTACACTTTAGGAGGCGACCGCCCCAGTCAAACTACCCACCTGTCACTGTCCTCGATCCGGATAACGGACCTAAGTTAGAGCTAATATCTGCAGGGTGGTATTTCAACGTTGTCTCCACCGAGGCTGACGCCCCAGCTTCCAGACTCCCACCTATCCTACACAACAAATACCGAAACCCAATACCAAGTTGTAGTAAAGTTGCACGGGGTCTTTCCGTCCTTCCGCGGGTAACGACCATCTTTACTCGTCGTGCAATTTCGCCGGGTCTCTGGTTGAGACAGTAGCCAAGTCGTTACGCCATTCGTGCAGGTCGGAACTTACCCGACAAGGAATTTCGCTACCTTA
>CAVPBG010000002.1:0-1667500 GCA_963701825.1 uncultured Actinomycetes bacterium
CCGCCCAGCCTGAAGCTTTCGGGGTCCGCCAGAAGCGTCCCAGAGCGGGCAATCTGGTCGGGTGGCGACCGATCAGTTCACACGACTTCTCGACTTCATTCGGCGGCTTGAAGAGGCACACCTCCGCTATCGCTTGACCTCGATTCGACCTGAGGCCGTGTGCGTCGAGATCGCCGTACCGGGCGAACGCTGGGAGGTCGAGTTCATGGAGGACGGCGAGATTCAGATCGAGCGCTTCCGTTCCAACGGCGAGATCGCAGGCGAGCAGTCACTCGAAGTCCTCTTCACGGAGTTCACCGACTGACGGCATAACTGCCGATCGGTCGGCTCGCCCAGCGGCGCGAGATCGAGCATTCTGTGCAAGATGGAGCGCCGCGTCGACCTCAGCAACATCGACCTCGACGAAGTTGCAGCCGCAGTCGGAGCCCGTTCGACGACGTGGGCGGGGGCAGAGATTGTCGTAGACGCAATCACTTGGATGGACTACGACGACGAGTGGCCGCGTCCGCTTCTCACGGACCGACACGCCGCACGTCGACCCATGTCGGTAGGCGTCGAACTATCGCGTCATGATCGCGCCGGAGCACTCATCGTCGTTTATGCGGGCGGCTGGGCCGACGCTGACGCGGTTGTGCGAGGCCTCCCTGAGACCTTGTCCGAGTACACCGAACTCGATGAGCCAAGCGATGTCGAACCGATCCTCGATCGAGTTGTCGAGTGGCTGATCCGGCACGGCTGACCCGATCCACGCCACACAGAGCTGCCGATCGGGTGCGCGCTTGGAAGGCGACTGATCGCGCAGCTTGCGAGCGATTGTCGGAGTCGTCATACCGAGTCGGATCGGGACATGATGCGTGCGTGCTAGCGCTTGCGGAGGTCTCGTTGTTCCCGGGCCCGCCGGTCGTGATCCTCCCATTGACTTGCGCGCTTGTTGGCTTCTGTCTGATGGCCGCGATCGACGCCGGGCGTAAGCCCGGGTCCGCATTTGAGCAAGCGGGAGTCCGCCAGTGGGTGTGGATCGTCGCACCCATCGCCGGGAGTGGTTGCTTCCTCGTCGTCGGCTTCGGCTTCGCGGTCCTCTGGTTCACGAACGTACGACCAAGGATCGTCGCCGGACTGCGCGACGGCGCGGCCTAACCGCCCGCCATATCTGCCGCGCTATGCACTCGCTTCCGGTCCGAGCGATGGGGCAAGCTGGTCGGGTGACGGAGGAACGCCCTCCGGGCGAGCGCGTCCGGTACGAGCTACGCGACGAGATCGGCGCAGTCATCCTGCGAATGATCGACTACGCCGACGACATCTTCGGCGGAGCGGTCGGACTCCAAGCGGAGCAGGAGTATTTGACCGCGGCTGAAGAGCGCAACATTCGTTCGGCGGAGGTTCATGTCCGTGAGGCTGCCCGTCTTCTCGGGCTATAGATCGCGGTTTCGCTCCGCGCCATAACTGCCGATCGGAGCACGCGAAACGCTGGGGCATCAGGTCGGTTGTGGAACGGCAATCGGCTTTCGACGAACGAAATGCGCAACGACGAGCGCGCCTGCTGTGACGCCGATGCAGATCGCAAGCACCGCCGTGACAGCCAGCCACCGCACTTCCCAACCGGGGTCCACAGCGGCGATCGGATGCTGAACCGCCAGCGTTATCGGATTGGCAATGCCGTAGGCACTATGTTCAACGCGGAGGAAGCCGCGCACGTCGCGCACCTCGTCGCGCACCTCGGAGAGCGCAAGCAGCATCAGTGCGCCGCCGGGTATGGCCAAGATCCCCGCGACTGGTGACCGTGTTGCCAACGACGCCGCACCGCTCAGCGCGAGTACCACGCCGATCGCGAACACCCACCAGCCGAGCGGCGATAGAGCAACACCCGCGATCGTCCCGTGGTCGCCGCCGACAAAGCGCACCCTCACCCAGGTCCCGAACGCGCCAACAGCGACCGCGACACCAAGCCCCGAGAGCGAAGCAGCAATGACCGCCGACGACAGCGACCGTCGAGATGTCATCTGCACGTCTACCAGTGTGGCAGCCCGCACGAGGGCGGATCCCGCGCCCCGATCTCAAACCGCGCCGCGCCAGAACTGTAGATATTCCGGTGTGCGCTACGTCACACGCGCAGGACGTACAAATCGACCGAGTTGAACGCCTCTGGAGAGGCGATTCCCGGGCGACGACGTCGAGGTGTGCCCGATCGTTGGGAAGACGTCACCCCCAGAAGATGCCGGTGCGGTTCGCGTCGATCTCGTCGAGTAGCTCGTCGAGGGACTCGGTCGGCGCGCTTGGTTCGTAGAGGTGAAACTTCAGGTTGCGGTCTCGCCAATAGAGCGTCCAAGTCCCCTTCGACCGCGTGTACCGGAGGCGCGCGATCGGGAAGCGGGTCCAGCTGGGATCGCCGCCGGGACGCCACGGCGGTCGGCACTCGAGGATCGTGATCGACACCGGGGCCACGTCGACCTCGATGCGGTACTGATCCAACAACTCCGGCCGGTTCCGCTTGTTCGCCCAGAGCAGAACTCGATGGACGTCGGTCTCGGGCACCACGACCGGGAAGCTATCCCGACCGAACCGCGTCAGATCAGTGATGCTCTGGCCGAGACGACGGTTGATGGTCATCGTCACGACGGGCCGTCGAGGACGTCGCCCATGATGTCGGCGGACTTTCGGTCCCACTCGGGTCGACCGTCGACGTAGATGTTGGTAACGGTCAAGCTCGAGTGACCGAGACGGTCGCGCACAGACGGCAATGGGACGCCGGCACCGACGAGCATCGTGCCGTGGAAGTGACGCAGGTCATGCAGGCGAACGTGCGCGCCATCGTCGACAGCCTTGTCGATCTCGCGCCAGGCGTAGCTGAACCGATCGGGCGGCATCGGACGCGTTCCTTCAACGTTCTCGCGCCACACGTACGCGTCTGCTGGATACGGCACGCCACACGCGAGCGCGGCCTTGACGTGGCGTCGTCGCATCTCCCGCAACGCCTTCGCGGTGCCGACGTCGAGAGCAAGGTAACGCTCGGCGTGTGTCTTCGTGTCCTTCGTCTCGAGGCGCGCGCCCGTCCGCTTGCCCGAGTTGTCCTCGTCGGTACTCACGACCGCGGAGTCGATCCGAACGAAACCCTGCTCGAAATCAATCGCAGTCCACCGCAGTCCGGCGAGCTCGCCCCGGCGCGCACCAATCGCGACGGCCATCCACGCGAAGACACCGAGATCGGGGTCCTTCGCTTCCGCGGCGGCGATCCTCGACGCGACGTGCTCCGGCTCCGGTGAGCGCGGATTCCACTTCGGTCCCTTCGGCACCCGTGCCCGCTCGACCGGCGACATCGGCAGGTAGCCCCAACGCACTGCAGCACTGAACATCGCGGACAGCACGGTGCGACACCCACGGACCGAACGGATGCCGAGCGGCTTCTCTCCGTCACGCAGCTTTCCGTACCAACGCTCAACGTCGACGGTTGTCACCGAGGAAATGCGCTTCTTCCCGAACTCGGGCAGTACCCGGTTGTCGAGCCAATGCCGGTAGCCGATACGGGTCGACGGCGAAAGGTCGCGCGCGGCGGCGTCCCACCACTGTTGCGAGAGTTGGAGAACGGTGAGGGACCGCGACGGACCGGTGCGGCCGTGCTCGACGTCGATGAGGAGCTGCGCGTGCGCCTTCGTCGCCTCGCGTCGCGACACACCAGTGAGGGTTCGGCGCGCGTACTCGTCGCGTCCCCGGCCATCGCGGCCGGCGTAAACCACGAGTTGGTACGACGTGCCGTTGGGGCCTCGCCGTTCTCTGATCGACAGTGTTCTTCTCCCAGTTCCATGCCAAATGTCATGCCAAGGCCCTGGGAGACTACGAGCAGCCAGAGACAGGATCAACCCGATCCTGCCTCTGACCTGCTCGTTTGTGGCGGAGGGAGTGGGATTTGAACCCACGGTGACTTGCGCCACAATGGTTTTCGAGACCATCCGATTCGGCCGCTCTCGCATCCCTCCGGGGCGAGATAGTACGGGATCAGGCTCCGCGCCTCGATCGGAAGAAGGTCGTGAGCAGTTCCGCGCACTCGGCGGCCCGCTCACCGGCGACCACCTGGGTCTCGTGGTTGAGCCGCGGATCGGCCGCGAAGTTGTAGAGGCTGCCCGCGGCGCCGGCCTTCGGATCGGCCGCGCCGAAGACGATCCGTCCGACGCGCGCCGCCCACGCCGCGCCCGCGCACATCGGGCACGGCTCGAGCGTGACCACGAGCGCGTGGTCGCTCAGCCGCCATGTCCCGGCGTGCCGGGCCGCGTCGCGGAGCGCGAGCAGCTCGGCGTGGGCCGTCGGGTCGTGGTCGCGTTCGCGGGCGTTGTGGGCCCGGGCGACGATCTCGCCGCTCGCGAGGTTCACGACGATCGCGCCGACCGGCACGTCGTCGTGTTCGAGGGCCCGCGCCGCCTCTTCGAGCGCGGCCCCATCCATTCGCGTTCGGCACCGGGCGCGGAAGCCATCCGCGCAGGCTAGTTACGGCGGGGGCGGACTACGGCAGGAAGGTGTCGAGGAAGCTGTTGGAGAAGATGCGCGACGGGTCGTACGCGTCGAGCGCGGCTCGGGCGTCGGCGAACTTCGTGCCCGCGGCTTGCCCCGCGTCGATCGCCGCCGGGACCGTGGTGCCGATCATCGTCGGGTCGGACCAACCTGCGGTGGTCGAGTATCCCCATCCCTTCGACCATTCCGGCCGCACCGTTGCGTACGAGCCGGAGTAGTTGGAGAAGATCCACTGCTCCATCTCCCGGTAGAACTGCGGCGCGTACGGGGTGCCGGGGATCGTGAGGATGTCGACCCACACGGCCACGTCCCATTCGGGGTGGTCGGGCCGGGGTCGGATACCCGAGAGCAGCGGCGGCCCCGCGTTGGCGACGTCGACCTCGTTGTTCTGGTCGAGGCCCGTCACGCGGATCTCGACCGGTCCGTTCATCGGGTACTTCCCGGCCGCCTGATACGCGGTCAGCTTGGCTTGGTACGTGGTCGCGAACTCGTTCACGACCCGCTGGATGTTCGCCCGCGACGTGATGATCGCGTATCCGTTGGCGGTGACGCGCAACGTGGTGGGCTTCACGTACAGCTGCGTGTTCTTCGACCAACCCCAGATGTCCCAGGTGCCGGTCGCGATGAGCCCCGCACCGGTGACGGAGATCTGCAACGCGCCGAAGGTCGGCGCGAGCGACGGTGCGCCGCCGATGATCTCTGCGACGAGGTTCGTCTCGCCGGAGCTGAGGTTGTCGGAGAACGTGTAGTTGTAGGGGCTCGACACCGACTTCGAGAGCAGCGGTTTGTTCGGTGTGACCGTCCACACCTTCACCCACGGCGTGTTGGTGAACGGGAACCAGATCGCCTCGACGCGGCCCGAGCTCGAGATGTAGTTCGAGAACTTGCGCGAGTACGTCGACGACGCGGGCGCGAACAGGTCCGACCATGCGATATCGAACCAGCTCTGACAGCGCAGGCGGTAGTTGGTGCGTACCTGCAATGTCGCGGAGACGATGAAGGAACGGCCGATGTGCGTGAGCAGGGCCTGACACGCGGCGCTGGAGCGGGCGAAGGTCTTCAGCACGTACTGCGACGACCCGCTGTCCCACACGACCGCGGTGATCGACGTGATCAGGTTGCTGACCGATCCGTACGACGAACCGTTGGCGCGCGTCTCACCGGTCGCGGGGATCGCGGCGCCGTGTCCGTTGATGGCGAGCACGCCGCCCAACGTGAGGTCGCCGGGCGCGGGGGTTGCCGTGAGTCCGTAGCCGGCCGCCTCCAGCTTCGTCAGCAACGCTTCCATCGTTACGCCGGTCTGCGCAGTGACCGTCGCGGGGCTTCCGGCCGCGATCGACACCGACGTGAGGTACTGCGTCGTGTCGACGAGCATGATGTTGTTGTCGCTCGACCCGGGCGTGAACGTCAGCGGCGACCAGTTGTGCATCATGCCGCGCGGCCGCACTTTGTACGCGTTGGCGTTGGCCCAGTTGACCACGGCAACTACGTCGGCCGGGGTCTTGGGTGCACAGGTCCAGGCCGCGTCGACCGCGATGTCGCCGGCCCAGTTCTTGTACGCCTGTTGGTACAGAGAGATGGTCGACGGGAAGCTCGGCGGCGTTGCCGCACCCGCGGCCGGGATGCGGAACGCGGGAACCCAACCGGTGAGGCCGCCGGTGATCCCGACCGTCGCCGCGCCGGCCGCAGCCCCCGCGGCCGTCCCGATGAATTTGCGGCGGGACCATTTCGTCCGGCCCACGTTGGCCCCGGGCGAGTCTTCACCCGCGTCGAAGTCCGGCTCCCGCGATGACGTCATTGTTTGCTCCCCCGTTGGAACGACACAAAGCGATTCGGCGAATGCCGGGTGACGCTGCGAGTTCATTGTGCAAGGATCGAGTTCTCGGGTCGATGGTCGCCGGCAACGGATCCACCGCATCCGGGTAGTCCAGGGCACAGGGGAGTGAGCCATGGGCGCCGATGACCGCGCGCGCACCAACGAGTCAATCGCCGACGATCCGTTCGTCCGTGACGTCGCGGTCGGCCTCCTCGCGCGCCTCCCCGCGATGATCGACGAGCTCCAGGCGCGCCTCACGGTCGAGGATCACTACTACTCCGGCGCCCCGGAACCGCTGCGCGTCGAGATGCAGCAGAACATCGCCGACCAGTTGCGCCAGATCGTGCGGGCGCTCGCCGGGTTGGAAGAGCTCGATTTCGATCTTCCCCGGCGGTTGGCGCGCCGGCGCGCCGATCAGGGTGTGCCGATGGCGGCGCTGCTCCACGCGTACCGGCTGGGCGGCGAGGTGATCTGGGAGCACGCGGTGGTGCTCTCGCACGGAACACTCGGTCACGCCGCCGACCACGAGCGCGTGATGAACGCGGCCAACGTGTTCTTCGCATTGACCGACCGGTACTCCGAAGTCATACGGGCTTCGTTCGAGGACACGGTTCGCGATCGTTTCCGTTGCTCGCAACAGGCTCGCGCCGCGCTGCTCGACGCGCTGTTCGACGGCGGGCGCGAGTCACTTCCGCTCACGGCCGATGTCGCACGCGTTCTCGACGTCCCTGAGCGCGCCCAGTTCGTCGCGGTGGCCGCCGACGTTTCCGAAGAGGGCGACGACGGGCTCGCCGACATCGAGGCGCGGCTGCGCTCGTTGGCCATCCGGTCGGCGTGGCGGCGCCGGAGTGAGCGCCAGTTCGGCATCGTCGTGCTCGACGGTGACGCGCGCGCGGCGTCGGAGCGGCTCGCCGAAATTCTGGTGTGCCGTTCGAAGAGCCGAATTGGTTTCAGCCCGTACTACGGCGATCTGGGCGACACTGCGGAATACGCCGGCCTGGCCGACGTGGCGCGCGCCGCGCTCGATCCACGCGAGGTCGGCGTGACGCGCTTCGACGACCGCCCCTTGTCGGCGGTCGTGGTCGCGAATCCGGAGATCGCGGCGCGGGCCGCGCGTGCAGTGCTCGGCCCGTTGTTGAACATCGATCGGGGCGAACGCAGCGCAATACTGGAAACGCTGCGCGCGTGGCGAGACGCCGGCGGTTCGACGGCCGTCGCCGCCGAGCGTCTCTTCTGCCATCGCAACACTGTTCGCAACCGACTGCAGCGGATCGAAGCCTTGACCGGCCGTTCGCTCGACGATCCGCTCGGTTGCGCCGAGGTGTGCATGGCCCTTTCGGCCTTGTCGCTCCTCGGCGACGACGCCTGGGACTAGCTCAGTCGTCGGCCAACATCGTGTAGATCTCCTTGCGTGCCCGCTTCAGGATCTCGAGCATGCGCTCGACCTGTTGCGGGTTGCCGGTGGCTCGCACCTGCTTGGCCGCGACGAAGAGCTGACCGACCGCATTGCGGAAGTCGCCGCCGGTGTCGTTGCGTCCGGCGATCTCCCACGGGGTTCCGCCCGCGGTCTCGATGCGCTCGGTCGCTTCGGCCCGACCTTGGTCGGTGATCTCGAAGACGCGCTTGCCGTCGCGTTCGATCGAACGCACGAGCCCTTCGTCCTCGAGGAGTTGCAGGGTGGGGTAGACGGAGCCCGGACTCGGACGCCAAGCGCCCGCCGTCTTCTCTTCGAGGCGCTGGATCAGGTCGTAACCGTGACCCGGCTCCTCGACCAGGATCGCCAGGAGCGCGGTGCGGATGTCGCCCCGACGCATGCGGCCGCCGCGGCGGCCGCGCCCTTCGAATCCTTCTCCGTCATGTCCACCGTCGTGGCGGTGGCCACGGTGGCCCCGCCCTTGTTCACGAAAGTCCCTCATTGGTATTGCTCCTTCACCGATCTCCCTCGAGGCGGGCGGCGCCCGGATGGCGCTCGTGCTTCCGCTTCCCCACATATCGCAATGTAGTTCGAGGTGTCACGATATATCGTAACTGATCGGAACGAGATATGCAAGGCCGCCCCGGCGTTCGGGATTCGCGCCATTTGACCTGGGCATTTGCCCAGATTGAGTGCACGAAATCGGCGAAATCCTGGCGAGCCGGGCACACGGGTCGATGAGTCGGTATGGGACGTCAACTCGCCTCGGTACGCCGAGCACAAGAACTCCTCCTGGCCGACCGCACGATGAAGAGCGTCATCGCCGAGCTTCAGGCGTGCTTCGGAGTGAGCTCCACCGACGCGATCGCCGCGATCGTCGTGGGCCGCTCGCTCAACCGTTTCGCGGAGCCCAACTCGAACTGATCTGACCGAACCGTGGACGGTTGGCGTGCCGGTTACCTGTCGTTGACCTTGCGACTCGTACCATCGGCCCGATGCCGCGCCGTAACGGAATGTTCGTCGCGTCAGCCGTCGCCGCGTTCATCGCGCTGACGGGTTGCTCGAGTTCGAGCCATTCGACGACGCCGCCCAGCTCGGTCGCCGGCGCACCGACGACGATCGCGCCCGCGCCGCGGACGACGTCGACCTCGGCGCCGGTGCATCTCGACGGTGGCCCGGTCGACATCTACGCGGCCGATCGCCCGAACGCGTTGTCGGATGTCGTGAAGCACGATCGGTCCTTGATCTACGTACCGAACTCGTTGAGCGACACTGTCGATGTGATCGACCCGGCGACCGCGCGGGTCGTCGAGCACTTCGCGGTCGGCGGTCTGCCCCAACACGTCGTTCCCGCGTGGGACCTGAAGACGTTGTACGTCACGAACGATCGCGGCAACAGCCTCACACCGATCGACCCGCGCACCGGATTGCCGGGCGTGCCGATCCCGGTCGAGGATCCGTACAACATGTACTTCACGCCGAACGGGAAGTACGCGATCGTCGTGGCCGAGCGGCTGGGTCGACTCGACTTCCGCGATCCGCACACGTTCGCGCTCGTCCGTTCGGTTCCGGTCAACTGTCCCGGCATCGATCATCTCGACTTCTCCGCCGACGGGTCGTATCTCATCGCCTCGTGTGAGTTCTCCGGACGGATCCTGAAGCTCGAGCTGGCCGACATGAAGGTGGTCGGAACGCGCGCGTTGAACGGCGGCGACGCCAAACCCCAAGACGTCAAGCTCGATCCCACCGGGCGCACGTTCTTCGTGGCCGACATGATCCGCGGTGGCGTGTACACGGTCGACGGCGCGAATTTCCGCGTCACCGGATTCATCCCCACGGGCGCGGGCGCGCACGGGCTGTACGTGAGTCGGGATTCGCAGTTGCTGTACGTCACGAATCGGAACGCGGGCACGATCTCGTTGGTCGCTTTCGCAACCGGCGCGGTGGTGCGCACGTGGGTGATTCCCGGCGGCGGCTCGCCCGACATGGGTGGTGTTTCGGCCGACGGAAAGGTGTTCTGGGTGTCCGGTCGCTATAACGGCGTGGTGTATGCGATCGACACCACAACCGGTGCGTTGCTGCACAAGATCGGGGTCGGGTCCGGGCCGCACGGCCTCTCGGTGTTCCCCCAACCGGGTCGGTACTCACTCGGCCATACCGGTGTCTTCCGCTAGCCGCATCGGCGGGGTCGCGTGCGCGGTGGTCCTCGCCGCGGCGCTCGGCGGGTGTGCGAGCAGCAAGCACACCGATCCTGGGCCGAGCACCACTACCGCGCCGACCGTTGTGTCGATTGCTTCGAGCACAACCGCACCCCCCGCGTCCACGGCGCCGGCAACGTCGCTTGCGAACGCGCCGCTGACCCAACGCACCGAACCGTCCTTACCGCTCGCGATCCAGGAAGCCGCGGCCGCGAGTACGGGCACGGGGTTGTACGTGGTCGGCGGCTACGACGCGCAGCCCAACAGTCGCGCGACCGTCTTCGTCTTCGACGGCGTCGCCTGGCGCTCCGGTCCGCAGCTGCCCGTCGCGGTGAATCATCCCGGGGCCGCCGCGATCGGGAGCGACGTCTATGTCGCGGGCGGCTTCACCGCCGATGGCAACGCGTCGGCGCGACTGTTCGTGCTCAGCGCCGGTTCTCAACAGTGGCGCGAGCTCGCGCCGATGCATCACGCCCGCGGTGCACTCGCGCTGCTCGCGATCGACGGTCGCTTGTACGCGATCGGCGGCCGAGATCATTCCGCGCAGATCGCGTCGGTCGAGACCTACGACCCCTCCGGCGCGCAGTGGCGCGACCTCGCGGTCATGCCGCAGCCGCGCAATCACGTCGCCGGGTACGTCGACGGCGCACTCGCGTGCGTCGCCGGCGGCCGCACTCCCGACACGAGCGGGGCGGTCGACTGCTTCGATCCCGCAACCTCTCGGTGGTTGGTGCGCGCGCCCTTGTCGACGCCGACCTCGGGCGCGGCGGCCGCGGTGCTCGACGGTGTCACGTTCGTCGCGGGCGGAGAACCCGCGTCGGAGACCCATCTGGTCGGCCTCGTCCAGGTCCGGCGAGCGGGAGCTTGGAGCGAGGTGCCCATGCTCGTGCCCCGCCACGGCGCCGCGTTCGCCATCTATCGGGGGCGGTTGTTCGCCTGCGGAGGTGCCACCGCGCCCGGCTTCCACGCCGTCGCGACGTGCACCTCCCTGGGGTCGTAGCCCGACCAGGAATTCGTTGACATGCAGCCAAACGGCTGCTTAAGATAGGCACCTAACGGGCTGCCTATCGGGGCGCCCACGTTCGAGGGAGCACCCCCATGGCCGACATTCGGCACCGAGTCGGAATCCGGGCGCCGCAGCCCGACGTCTACGAGAAGCTGAGCACCACCGCGGGCATCGCCAGTTGGTGGACGCGTGACACCGTGGGCGATGCCGCCCCGGGTGGGAGGTTCGAGGTCTACTTCGGATCGCCCGAACCCAGCGCCGTCATCGAGGTCGTCGCGGCCGACCCGGAGAAGGGTGTTGTCTGGCGCGTCGTCGAAGGACCGGACGAGTGGCTCGAGTCGATCGTCACCTTCGCGCTCACGCACGCCAATGACGAGACCGTCGTCGAGTTCACGCATGCGTGGCGCGAGGCGAGCGACTTCATGGCGCACTGCAGTACGAAGTGGGGCTACTTCCTGCTCGAGATGAAAGCCGGACTCGAAGGCGGTAAGGCGCACGCGTTCCCCGACGACCTGAAGATCAGCAGCTGGGACCGCTGAGCTCCCCGAACGCCGATGCTCGAAACTGGCAGTATCCGTCGGTGTCGGAACGGCAGCTGATGGATGCGGTGTTCAAGGCGCTCGCCGATCCCAGCCGGCGCCGGATGCTCGACAGCCTGAACGAGCGCAGTGGCCAGAACCTCTCCGAGCTCTGCGCGGGGCTCGACATGGCCCGGCAATCGGTCAGCAAGCATCTCGCGGTTCTGGAAGCGGCGAATCTCGTGACGACGGTGCGGAGCGGGCGGGAAAAGCTCCACTACCTCAACGCCGCACCTATCAACGAGATCGGCGAGCGCTGGATCAATCACTACGACCGCGGCCGCGTCGAAGCGCTGGCCGACCTGAAACACGTGTTGGAGGAGAAGCAAGTGGACACCCGTCCGTTCGTATACACGAGCTACATCAATGCCCAACCCGAGCAGGTCTGGAAGGGGCTCACCGATCCCGCGTTCACGCGGCGCTACTGGGGCATCGAGCTGTTGACCGACTGGAAGGTCGGCTCGACGATCACCTGGGAGCACCACGGCGTCACGATCGTCGATCCCGAACAGGTCGTGCTCGAATCCGATCCCTATCGCCGTCTCGCGTACACGTGGCACTCGTTCACCGAGGAGTGGGCGAAGGCGTACAAGCTCGACGAGGAACGACGCGCCGCGCTCGCGGCCGAGCCCCGCACACGCGCGACGTTCGAGATCGAGCCGGTCGACGACATGTCGAAGCTGACCGTCGTGCACGAGTTCTTCCAGCCCGACAGCCTGGTTGCGACGATGGTGAGCCAAGGCTGGCCGCAGGTCATCTCCGCGCTCAAGACGACGCTCGAGGCGCCGGCTCCGCAGTGAGCTCGACCGATCGGCGCGGTCGTTACGGAGTTACGCCCTCGGGCGGCCAGCCGGGCAGGAGGCCGCGATCGGCGCAGAGCTTCGGCGCGTAGATCCACTTGCCTGCGAAGCGCAGCGCGTCGTCAGTGCTCGCCAGCCACGCGACTGTGGCACCGGTTGCGGCCGCGGGCGCGGAGCCGAAACCGCTCTCGAAATCGTCGTCGGGGTGCTGCAGGCGGCGCTTTTCCGTGATGACGTTTCCCGGATCGACATTGAAGGCGCGCACGCCCTGGTCCTTGAACTCGGCCTCGATCCCGCCCGCGACCCGCCCGAACGCGGCTTTGGACGCCGCGTACACGACACCCCACCCGCCCGCGCCCGCCGGGCCGGGCGGATCGTGGCGCGCCGATCCCGACACCATGTTGATGACGCGGCCGCGACCGCGCTCGATCATGTGCGGCACGACGAGTTGGATGAGGCGAACCTGGTGCGCGAAGTTGCCGCGCATCGCGTTGTCGATGTCGGCCATCCGCAGGTCGAGAATGCGGTCCATCGTGCCGCGGCCCTGATAGATCCCGTTGTTGAAGAGCACGTCGATATGACCCCACTCGGCGAGCACCGTCTCGGGCGCAGCTTCGACACTCGTCAGGTCGAGCAGATCCATCGGCACGATCAACGCCCGTTGTCCGCGCGCCGTGATCTCGGCCGCAGTCGATTCGAGGCTCCCGGGCAGCGCGACGACCGGGTCGTCGCCGCGCACCGAGTTCGGCTCGCTCGTAGAGTCGCCTTCGTGCACGGTCCGGGCCGCAATGGCGACGTCGAATCCGGCTTCGGCGAGTGCGAGCGCCGAGGCCTTGCCGATGCCACGGCTCGCGCCGGTGACGAGTGCGACGGGTGCGTCGGTCATGCCGCATCCTGGTACCGCCGGTCCACCGTCTCCAAGTCTCCGTCGGTCGAACGGTGCAGATTCGTGTGAACCGGAGCCCGCGGGCGGGCAACAATCGCGTATGGAGGAGCCGACCGACGCCGAGGTGATCGCGCGGTCGCTGGGCGATCCGGCCGCGTTCGCCGGCATCTACGAGCGCTACGCGACGACGATCTATCGCTACGCCCTGCGGCGGGTCGGGCCGACCGAGGCCGAGGCATTGATGGCGGAGACGTTCCGCATCGCGTTCGAACAACGTGCCACGTTCGATAGCGCGCGGCCCCTCGCCCGACCGTGGTTGTACGGAATCGCGACGAACCTCGTCGCCCGCCACTACCGCACCGAATCACGCCACCGGCGGGCGATGGCGCGCCTTGATGTCGGCGACGCGGCTACCGCCGACGGAAGCGACCGCGTGATCGATGCCGTCGTCGCGGCCCGCCTGCTCCCGGACGTGGTCGAGGCGATCAACGGACTGCCGGAAGCCGAACGGGATGCGCTGCTGCTCCACGTATGGGAAGGGCTGCCGTACGACGAGGTGGCGACGGCGGTCGGCGTCCCCATCGGGACGGTGCGGTCACGCATCAACCGGGCCCGCACGAAACTCCGCGAACTCACGACGGTCCGCGGCGAACAACTCGTACACGCCGACGTTTTCACCGCGAACAAGGAGCGGCTCATGACGACGATCACCGGAAACGAACATCCCGAGGTGCTCGATCACCGCTCCCGGATGTACCCGCGGCTCGCCTATCGCGACGAGCACGCCGCGCTCGAGTACCTCACACGGGTCTTCGGTTTCACGGAACGGCGCGAAGCGCGGGTCGGTGGAACCACCCCCGACGGATACGACATGGGTGGGCACATGCTCGCCTGGTTGGAGTTCGGCGCCGGGCTGGTGATGATCGGTCACAGCAACGAAGAGGTGCATCACATCAGCAGCCCGCGCGATGTCGGCGGCGCGACGTCGATGATCATGGTCGAGGTCGACGACGTCGACGCGCACTACGCACGTGCGGTCGCCGAGGGCGCCGAGATCACAAGTGCGCTGGAGGACATGTGGTACGGCGCCCGCGGCTACGAAGCCGCCGACCTCGAAGGCCACCAGTGGCACTTCCAGGAGTCTCACGACCAGATCCGGGCGCGGGGTGGAACCGTGCCTGCATAGGAGGGTCGTCAGCGCTGCTCGAGCGGAGGGAGTGGGATTCGAACCCACGGAGGCTTGCACCTCACACGCTTTCCAAGCGTGCCGATTCGGCCGCTCTCGCATCCCTCCCGGGACAGGGAGAGCTAGTGGCCCGCTCGCAGCACGTATCAGGCGACCCGGCGGCACTCGAGCGCTTCCGCTGAGAGCTGCTTCCTTCCGGACCTGACTCGGTTCACGGGCGCTCGTCGCGCCGGACCCGATACGGCGCGAGCGGGCCACTGCCCAGACTAGTGGGCATCGGTAAGGTTCCTTCCGTGGCGTCGCAAAGCCTGTACCGCAAGTACCGGCCGCAGAAGTTCTCGGAATTCGTCGGCCAGGAGCACGTCACCAACCGCGCTGCGGCAGCGCGGTCCGGGACGACCGCATCGGCCACGCCTACCTCTTCTCCGGCCCCCGTGGCACCGGCAAGACCACGACCGCCCGGGTCCTGGCCCGAGCCCTCAACTGCCTGCACCTGGAGCCCGACGGCGAGCCCGACGGCATCTGCGAGAACTGCGTCGCGGTCGCCAACGGCACCTTCTTCGACCTGGTCGAGCTGGACGCGGCGTCGAACAACGGCGTCGACGCCATGCGCGAGCTCATCCAGAGCGTGCACCTCGGCGTCGGCGCGTCGAGCACGGCGCAAGGTGTACATCATCGACGAGGTGCACATGCTCACCGCGGCGGCGTCGAACACGCTGCTGAAGACGCTCGAGGAACCGCCCGCGCACGTGGTGTTCGTCCTCGCCACCACCGACCCGCAAAAGGTCCTGCCCACCCTGCGGTCGCGCACGCAGCACTTCGAGTTCACGCTCCTCTCGCACGGTCAGCTGTCGGCTATCTCGCCGACATCCTGGCCAAGGAAGGCATCGAGACCGATCCCGAGGCCCTCGATCTCATCGCCCGCCGCGCCGGCGGCTCGGCCCGCGACGCGTTGTCGCTGCTCGACCAGGCGCTTGCGGTCGGCGGCGGCTCGATCAGCGCCCAACAGGTGCAGTCGGCGCTGGGCGGCGCGCCCTTCGAGATGCGCCTCGCAGTGTTGGAAGCGGCCGCGGGCGACGACGTCGCGACGGCGTTGGTCGGGGTACACGACCTCGTCGCGTCGGGCCACGACGTACGCCGCGTTGCCGACGATCTGTTGCGCACACTGCGCGACGCCTTTCTCCAGGCGAACGCATCCGGCCGCGTCCCGTACGACGGCGCGCCGGAAGAGTGCGAGCGCCTCGCCGCGTTGGCGAAGGACATGGGCAACGCCGCGGTCGTGCGCGCGATCGAGATCCTGGGCGAAGCGATCATCGACATTCGTGGGCAGGCGGTGGCCGACCCGCGGCTCGTGCTCGAGGTTGCCGTCGTGCGCATCACGCGCCGCGAAGCGCGCACGCGGGAGGAGACGCTCCTCGACCGCGTCGAACGGCTCGAACAGCGCGTCGGCGACGGTGCGCCCATGACGACGACCACCACGACTGTCGCGCCGGTGGCTGCGCCGGCTGCGCCGCCGCGTCCGGCGCCCGCGCCGGGCGGACCGATGCTCGCCCGCCGCGAGCGGGCGGCGAAGCCGACGGCCGACGCTCCGGCCGCGCCGACGCCAACCGCGCCCGCCACCACGCCGGCAGCCGAGACGCCGGTCGCCGCCGCGCCGGCCGAAGCTTCCGAGCCCGACGCCGCCGCGCCGACGTTCGCGCTCGACGATGTGATCGAAGCGTGGCCGGAAACGCTGAATCTCTTGAAGGCGCCGATCCGGGCGGGTATCCAGGACGCGCAACCGATCGCGATCGAAGACGGTGTCATCGTCTTCGGGGTGCCGAAGCGTGCGCTACGACGCGATCAACGAGCGCTTCCGCAAGGAGGCCGCCGCGATCAAGGACGCGTTCGCATCCCGGTTGGGTGCCGCGCCCCGTTTCATGCTGCGCGCGCACGACTTCGATCGGCCCGACGCGTTCCGGCCCGCGAACGGCGAACCGGTCGACGTGACGAACGACGAACCGCCGCCCGACGAGTACGAGACGATCGACACAACCGAGCTGGCCGACGCGCCCGACGTTCCGCAGGTCGACTCCGTGGCGCGGATCGTGGCCGGGCTCGGGGCCGAGATCGTCGATGAGCGCCAGCGGGGCTGAGGAGAACCACCATGACGAGCCCGAATCCGATGGACATGCATGCAGCAGATGCAACAGATGCAGGCCGCCATGCAGGCCGCGCAGGACGCGCTCGCCAACATGACGCTCGACGCAACGGTGGGCGGCGGGGTCGTGCGCGCCACGGTCACCGGCGACGGCGAGTTGGTCTCGATCAAGATCGACCCGAGCGTCGTCGACCCCGACGACATCGAAACGCTCGAAGACCTCGTCGTGGCCGCGGTCATCGAAGCGACGCGCCAGGCCAAGGTGCTGCAGTCGGAGAAGCTCGGCGCGGTCACCGGCGGCATCGACCTCGAGTCGGTGCTCGGTGGGCTCGGCGGCGGCATCGGCGGACTCGGTGGCGGTCTGGGCGGCCCGGGAGGATCGCTCAACCCGTGAACGTCTACGAAGGTGTGATGCAGACGCTGATCGACGAGCTCGGTCGGTTGCCCGGCATCGGCCCGAAGTCGGCGCAACGCATTGCCTTCTACCTCTTGAAGGTCGACGCGATCGACGCCAAGCGCCTCGCCCACGCGATCGAGGAAGCCAAGGACCGCGTCACGTGGTGCCGGCGCTGCTTCAACATCTCCGAGGGCGACCTCTGCGCGTTCTGTCTCGACGAACGCCGCGACGATCACGTGGTGTGTGTCGTCGAGGAACCGCGCGACATCGTCGCGGTCGAGCGCACCGGCGAATACAAGGGTCGGTACCACGTGCTGCAGGGCGCGATCTCTCCTATCGAAGGCGTCGGTCCGGAGCAGCTGCGGGTCAAGGAGCTTCTCTCCCGCATCGCGGCCGAAGACATCAGCGAAGTCATCCTCGCGACGAACCCCAACATCGAAGGCGAGGCCACCGCGATGTATCTCGCGCGGTTGCTGAAGCCCGCGGGGCTGCGACGTGACGCGGATCGCGAGCGGTCTGCCGGTCGGCGGCGACCTCGAGTACGCCGACGAAGTGACGCTCGGACGCGCGTTCGAAGGCCGCCGCGAAGTCAGCTGATCTAAGCGCAGCAGGAGTTGCCTGATCAGCGCAGCAGGAGTTGATGGAACGTCGGGTTGAAGCCGATGTTCCACACCCACAGCGCGCCGAAGATCGCGAACACCGACCAAAGCGGCATCCGGAGGCGGGTCAGCCACGCGGGCCGGACGATCGCGACGACCGCCAGCAACAACACGACGATCCCGCCCGGGTTGAACGCGAGCGATGTTGCGATGTGGCCGTGAACGGCGGCGACCACCGCACGCGTCATTCCGCAGAACGGGCACGGGATGCCGGTGGCGGCACGGAACGGGCACGCGAAGGGCGGGTGCACCGGTAGCACGGGCCACACCGCCGCGACCGCGACCATCGCTCCGCTCGCGAGGCGCAACTCGCGCACATGCCGCTCGTACATCGGCGCGGGCATGGGCGCGGAATACATCACGGTCGGGCCTGCTTCGCGACGACGACGCCTTCGAGCAGGTACTCGGGATGCAGGCCGTACGGCGGTCCGACGACTTTCGGTGCGCTCCGAGCCGCGAGTTGCTCGGCGAAGTATGTGCGCACCGGGTATGTCATCGACAACCGACGGTCGAGGAACTGGTGAATCGCGACGAGGTCGATCGGCGTCGATGGCTGACACGTCCCACGTGGCGACGGCCTCGTACCGGAACGGTCGGCGGGCGCGCTCGTGCCGTTGGCGACACCGGGGAACCGCTCGCGAACAACGACGGTGCCCGCGGTGAGATCGCCGAGGCGTTGGTCGCGCGACGTCGACACGATGCTGACCACGCCGACGACGTAGAAGACGGGCAGGAAGTCGACGATGCGGAAGATGTTGCGGATTGCGCTCGCCAACAATCCGACCGGTTCACCGACGGTGCCCACGACCCGGATCCCGGCCGCGGCCTTCCCCGGCGTACGCCCGCGGTTCAACACCTCGAACGGCACGTCGTAGAAGAACACCACCAAGAAGACGAACACCCGGAGGAAGGCCCGCACGATCCCCGGCGCGGATGCCTCGTAGATGCCGATGCCGAGTGCGATGATGATCGCGACCTGAATGACCGTGTCGAGGAGGCGGGCGACGAAGCGGGAGCCGACACCGGCGAGCACGAGCTCGAGCGAGACGCCCTCCGGCGTCGCGATCGTCACGCGGTCGTCGAGGAGCACGTGACCAACTTAGACGAGTTCGTGCACGACCGAACGCCGACGTGGACCGAGCTCGAGCAGCTCGTCGACCGCGGTGGCAGCTCGCCCGCGCGCCTCGGTGCGGCCGGGGTCTTGCGGCTCGGTGCGTGTTACCGCTCGGTGGCCGCCGACCTCGCGTTCGCGCGCCGGCGTTTTCCCGCAGACCCGGTTGTCGGTCGGCTCGAACGGCTCACCGAACGCGGCCGGCACGCGGTCTACAACACGACCCGACCGAGCAACTCCGTGCGGGAGTTCGCGTCGCACGGCTATTGGCGCCGCGTGCGCGAGCGCCCGGGACTTGCTCCTGATCGCGATCGCGTGCCTCGCGTTGCCGACGCGTGCTCGCCGGGTATTGGGCGTGGCGCGATCCCGGTCCCGCGAGCGGGCTCGTGCCGACTGCAGTATCAGTCGGTCACCGCGCCGCGGCCCGCCGGGCAAGACCTCGGCATCTCCGTCGACGAGCAATCCGACCTCGCGAGCGAGATCTTCACGAACAACATCCAGGTCACGTTCCTCGCGTTCGCGGGCGGCATTCTGCTCGGCCTCGGGACGCTGTACGTGCTCATCCAGAACGGCATCATGGCCGGCGCGATCGCGGGGCTCGCGATCGGCGCGGGCAACGGCCGGCCGTTCTTCGAGCTGATCCTCGCGCACGGCGTGCTGGAGCTCAGCTGCATCGCGGTCGCGGGCGCCGCGGGATTGCGCATGGCCTCGGCGATCGTCGACCCGGGCACGCGCCCGCGCATCGACGCGCTGCGCACCGAAGCGCGCGCCGCGGTCGAGATGGTTCTGGGCACCGCGGTGTGGCTCGTCGTGGCCGGTCTGGTCGAGGGATTTCTCACGCCCGCGGGCAAAGGACTCACCGTCGTGTTGATCGTCGGTTTCGGTCTCGGCGCGCTGTATTGGGGCCTGGTGTTCTGGCGCGGCGCGCCACCGCGTGCCGTCGCTACAGACGCGCTCGCGCTTTGAGCCGGAGGTAGGCGCGCACGCACGCTTCGCCGAGCGCGGCCGCGGGCGCTTCCACCACGCGCGCACCGGCGTGCTCCAGCCGGGTCGCGACGCGCTGTCGTTCCTCGATCACGTCGATGGCGACCGCCGACTCGTACACGTCGTGTTGCGTCGTTGGCTCCCGATGGAGGGCGCGCTCGAGGTCGGGATCGCGCACCGACGCGACGATGACCGCGTGCCGGCGGGTGAGCACCGGTACCGACGACACGAGTGAACGCGCGGCCGAGGCGTCGACGAGATCGGTCAACACCAGGATGAGCGAGCGCTTGCCGCCGCTCGTGCGCCGGAAGGCGAGGTCGTAGTCGCTGTCGAGCGCGGACGGTTCCGCGTCGAGGATCGTGCGTACGACCGCGCGACCTCCGTTGCGGCGGGGTCGGAGCTGGGCGCGCACGTCGGAGTCGAAGATCGTCACTCCGCAACGGTCGCCGAGCTCGTCGGCAACGAGCGCGACCATCGTCACCGCGTCGACCGCGGCGTCGAGGCGAGTGGTGCGCAGGTCGAGGGGCGCGGCCATCAAGCGTCCGGCATCGAGCAGGCACACGACGTCGCGGTCCTGTTCCACGCGATACACGTTGCTCATCGGGCGGCCGACGCGGTCGCTGGCCGTCCAGTTGATCTGGCGCACGTCGTCGTCGGGCAGGTAGTCGCGGATCGACTCGAAGTCGGTGCCCAGGCCGAGTGGGCCGCGGGCGCGCAGGCCCGGGTCGCGGAACTGGCCCCGGCGCAGCGCGACGACGATGCGCTGCGCGGCCACGACGTCGGGATACACGAGCAGCGGCGCCTCGCCCGTTCCCGTGAACGTCCAGCGCCCGAGGCCGAGCGGACCCCGGCAGCGGGCGGTGACGGGCGGAAGCACGGCCGCGCCGCGCCGGTGTGCGACGAGCTGCGCGTCGAGCGCGCCGCCGCCGCCGATCGAGGGGTCGATATCGACGTCGGCCGGGCGGGCCTGGCGGATCTCGATCCGGTCCGTCGCGTCGGCGTCGGTCTCGACGAGCAGCCGCGCCGGGACGCCGCGGGAAAGTGTGCGCGGCACCGTCCGGCGTACGCGCAGCCGATGGTGCGCGATCGCCGACGTCGACGATCGTCGCCCCGACAATGATCGCGAGCAGCGTGATCGACACCGCGGCCGGAACCGCGAGCGCCACGATCCCGACCGCGAGCAGCGCGTACGCGACGCGGGGCGTCGGGGTCATCGGGGAACGGGCACCGACGAGATCGCGGCCGCCACGGCGTCGTCGGCGCGGTAGTGCTCGAGCTCGGCTTCGGGGCGGAGCGTGATCCGGTGCCGGAGGACTGCCGGCGCAACCGCGACGACATCGTCGGGGATCACGTACTCCCGACCGGCCAGCCGGGCGGCGGCCTTGGCCGCGGCAAGGAGGTGCACGGCGGCGCGCGGGCTCGCACCCAACGCCACGCTCGGAAGCTCGCGCGTGCGGCGCACGAGCGCGACGACGAAACCGATGATCGGTTCGGCGACCGTGGTGGCGTCGACGAGATCGCGCAGCGCGAGCAGCTCGGCGGGCGTGGTGACGGCCTGCACGTCGTCGAGCGTCGCCGGCGCGACCCCGTGGTGCGCGAGCCGGAGCATCGACGCTTCGTCGGCCACCGCCGGATACCCGACGTCGAGCTTGGCGATGAAGCGGTCGAGCTGCGCCTCGGGCAGCGGATAGGTGCCTTCGTATTCGATCGGGTTCTGGGTGGCCACGACGAGGAAGGGCTCGGGGAGCGGCCGGGGCACGCCGTCGACGCTCACCTGCCGTTCCTGCATCGCCTCGAGCAGCGCGGCCTGGGTCTTGGGCGGCGTGCGGTTGATCTCGTCGGCCAGCACGAGGTTCGTGAAGATCGGCCCGGGCCGGAACGCGAGCTCACCGGCGCGCAGGCTCATGGTGCCGGTGAGATCCGACGGCAGCATGTCGGGCGTGAACTGCACGCGGCGAAAGTCGACGCCGATGGCGCGGGCGAACGCGTTCGCCAACAATGTCTTGGCGACACCGGGCGGGCCTTCGAGCAACACGTGCCCGCCGACCGCGGTTCCCGCCAGCAGGACCTCGACCACGTGGTCCTGGCCGATGACCACCTTGCGCACCTCGCGCACGATGCGATCCCGGATCTCGTTCATTGCGTCCTCCCGTCGTGCCCGCCGACGCGCGCGATCACCCGGCCGAAGGCGAGCACACCCGCGTCGTTCGTGACCGGCGCGAGCAGCGCCGCGATCTCGTCGTCGGTGCAGCCCGAACGCGCGCGCCGCGCGCGCGATCGCATCGTCGTCGGCGTTAGGCGCCAACCCGGACCGCGTGGCGATGCGGGCGCGCGTCCAGCGTTGGGCCGGTCCCAGCGCGGCCGCCCGTTCGTGCGTACGTTCGAGACTGATCGACAGCGCCTGCACGTACTCGGCGCGCGCGGGCGGAAGGTCGCGCGCGACGCGATCGGGCGGACCGAAGCGGCGGGCGCGCGACCAGACGAACGCCAACGCGGCCAGCCCGACGAGCGCGAGCCCGATCTTCCAGCGCACAGGGATCGCGGCGAAGCCCCGGCTCGTGCCGTACCCGTGTACGCCTTCGGGGAACACGACCGGTCGGCTCGCGTCGCCGGCGAGCGCCGAACGCGAACGCGGCGTTGTCGGCGGTGGGCAGGAACTGGTTCTCGAGCGGCGACGGGTCGGCCAGGAAGAGGATCTGGCCCCGCCCGACGGCCTGCTCGGTCAACAACGCCGCACCGCCGCCGGAGTCGACGAGCGCGTGCCCGGCCCCGGTCGTCGACCACGAACCGGTGCCCGCGGCCGCGATGGTCGCGACGGCGCCGAACGAGGGATCCACTCCGGTCCACGTGGTGGCGCCCGCGGGTGACCACGTCGGCGGATCGTCGCTGAGGTTGCGCAGATAGAACGGCGCCGCGCCGCCTACGACCAGGCGCCCGCCTTCGTCCACGAACTCGAGGAGCGCGTCACTGTCGGCACCGGTGAGCGAGGTCGGCTCGAGTACGAACACCGTCGCGTTCGGCGGGAGCGTCGCGTCGGCGATCGGCTGGTTGAAGCGCACCACGGCGTGGCCGTACTGCGCGACGAGCGTGCTGAAAGCGGCGAGGCCCGCGGGTGCGGTCGCATACGACGAGCCGTTTGCCCCGCCCGGCTGGCTGCCGCCCACCGCGCGGTCGAGACCGAACGCGAGGAGGTTCGAACGCGACGATGCCGGCGACGATCACCGCGACCACGATGGCCACGCGGCGACCCGGTGAGGTCGGGCGCGGGCCGGCGACGACGCCGCCGGGCTGCAGATCGGCAACGTCGGTGCTCACCGGCGCTTCGTCTCTTCGAGCACCCGCGGCCACTCGCGTCGTGCGGCATCGGTGTCGGGCGCTTCCGCCGGCTGCCCCCCGTAGGTAACCGCTTCGAAGGTTCCCGCGAGGTCGTCGAAGCGGCGCGAGTCGAGGGTGCGGCGCACCTCGCCGGTCGTGACCGAGGGCCGATACTCGATGGCACCGCGATCGCCGAGCCGTAACAGCCCGGCGCGGAAGCGCAGCCGGATCGCCCGCTGGAGGTCGCCGGCGCGCTCGGCGTCGTCGGCAGCACGCTCCAACGCGTCGGGATCCTCGGCTTCGGGCAACGCGACTCGTGTCCTCTTGCTCGTCGTGGTGACCCGGCTGCCGCGGCGCGCCCGCGCCCGCACGATGAACCAGACAAGCCCCACGATCACCGCGGCGGCCGCGAGCAGCCAGACTCCGACCGGAAGCCGTTCGAAGAATCGCCCGATCGGCGCGAGCACGTGGTCGCCGAGCCATTGCAGCGGACTGTGCAACGGGCGGGGAGTCGGGCTCGCGCGGAAGCGATGGTCGGAGAGGATGTGCTGCGCGGCGCGGCGCGCGTCGTCGGGATCGACCGGTGCGGCCCGCATCGCGCTCACACTGCGTTCGGTGCCGCGTTCGGTGCGGCTTTACGGGCGTCGTTGCGCTGCATGAGCAACTGCACGTCGAAGGCCTCGTTGCGGATCCGCAGGTCGAAGTACAACGACGACGAGCGCGGTGGCAGCGAAGGGTGTCGTCAATATCCCGGCGATCGAGTTCGCGATGCTCTGCCCGATCACCACCGCGACCGTGCCGTTCGTTGATCGAGAAGAGTCGGTTCACGGTGGCGGCCAGGCCGCCCGCGACCGTCAACGTGAGCAGCTGGGCGTGAGCACCAACCCGAGCACGTGCATGACGTGGGTCTTGGTGAGCGTGATCGAGCGGGACAGCGCAACCGACACGCCGACGCCCTCGAGGATGAGAGCGGGCACGGCCACCGCGAACAACGTGAGCGGCACGAGCGCGCCGACGAAACAGAAGACGAACCCGACGGCTTCGGACAGCACGACGAGCAGACTCGATGCCGACGACCGCGAGGACGCGCGGCCGGACGGCCCGCACCGCCTCGCGCGTCGGCGTGCCCTGGTCGATGTACGCGTCGGCGACGATGTCGGGTGCACACCGCGGTGATCACCGCCGACGAGAGGATGCCCACCACCGCGACGACGAGCACGGCCGCGAGCTGCACCGTGGCCGAGCTCGCGTCGTATTGCGGGGTTACCGAACCGGTGACGTTGAGGGTGAAGCCCGTCGGTTGCGCGGAGAGCAGGACGATCGCGCTGATCGCCTGGACCGGAACGACGACGAACGCGGCGACGCGCACGAGCTTCGTGAAGCGGGCCCGGTACAGACCGACCGCGGAATCGAGGATCTCCCCGATTCCCCGCGGGCGTAGCTCCGAGCACCATGCGCCCACGCTAGGCACCATGGACGGAAGCGACGCGGTTCTTGGAGTCTTAGAGCGTGCGCATGATCGCGGCGTCGCCTTGGCCGCCGCCGCCGCAGAGTGCAGCCGCACCCACGCCGCCGCCCCGGCGCCGCAGCTCGTTGATGATCGTGAGCACGACGCGTGCGCCCGACATGCCGACCGGGTGGCCGAGCGCGATGGCGCCGCCGTTGACGTTCACGACGTCGTCGCTGATGCCGAGGTCGCGCATCGAGGCGATGCCGACTGCGGCGAACGCCTCGTTGAGCTCGAAGAGGTCGACATCGCTCGCGGTCATGTCGTTGGCCTCGAGCGCGCGCTTGATCGCCCGCGAGGGCTGGTGCAGCAGCGACGTGTCGGGTCCGGCGACCATGCCGTAACCGATCAGCTCGGCCAGCGGAGTGACACCGAGCTCTTCGGCCTTGGCCTGGCTCGTCATGATGATCGCCGCGCCACCGTCGGAGATCTGCGACGCGTTGCCCGCGGTGATCGTGCCGTCCTTGGAGAACGCGGGGCGGAGACCGGCGAGCGACTCGGCCGTGGTGCCCGGGCGCACACCCTCGTCGGTGTCGACGACGATCGGGTCGCCCTTGCGCTGCTTGATCGACACGGGCGTGATCTCGTCGGCGAAGCGCCCTTCCTTCTGCGCGGCGGCCGCACGCTCGTGCGACTTCGCGGCCGCTTCGTCCTGGTCTTCACGGGTGATGTTGCCGACCTGGCCGACGTAGTTCTCGGTGCCGGCGCCCATGTGCACCGCGTCGAACGCGCACCACAGGCCGTCGCCGATCATCGAGTCGACGACCTCGTTGTTGCCCATGCGGTATCCGGCCCGCGCACCCGGCAGCAGGTACGGCGCGTTCGTCATCGACTCCATGCCGCCCGCGACCACGACCTCGGCGTCGCCGTTGCGGATCATCTGGTCGGCGAGGTACATCGCGTTGATGCCCGACAGGCACACCTTGTTGAGCGTCATCGCCGGGACCGACATCGGGATCGCCGCCGTTGACCGCGGCCTGGCGGGCGGTGATCTGGCCCGCGCCCGCCTGCAGCACCTGGCCCATGAGCACGTAGTCGACCTGCTCGGCGCCGATGCCGGCGCGCTCGAGCGCGGCCTTGATGGCGATGCCGCCGAGGTCCATCGCGCTCAATCCGGCGAATGCGCCGGAGAGCTTGCCGATGGGCGTGCGGGCCGATCCGACGATCACCGATCCGGTCATGGGGTCTCCTTGCATGAACTCGGCCTGCCCGGTGAGCAGCACCGTTGGCCCGCGTGAGCCAATTCCTGATGAAGTAAGCGCAGTGTAGGGACGGGTGGTTCGGTTCCGCTACTGACCGGTAGGTTCACCGTTCCGTGCGGACGAGGCTGAGTAGCGCCGCAGGGCACGATGTGCGAGGGAGCAATATTCATGACTACAAGAGATCGCTGCCATTCGCGAGGCCATCCTGCAGGGTGCGCCCGGCGAGGAGATCGGGGCGCTGCCGATGCCGACCACCGTGCGCGGGGCGCTCGTGAAGGCCGACGAGACAGGAGATGTTCGCCGGGCTCGAGTCGGCCGAGAAGGACCCGCGCAAGTCGATCCACGTCGAGGAGTTCCCGCTGCCGGAGCTCGCACCGGACGAGGCGTTCGTCGGGGTGATGGCGTCGGCCATCAACTTCAACACGGTCTGGACGTCGATCTTCGAGCCGCTGCCGACCTTCGGGTTCCTGAAGCGGCTCGGGCGCGAGAGCGTGTGGGGCAAGCGTCACGACCAGCCGTACCACGTGATCGGATCGGACGCGAGTGGTGTCGTGTTGCGCGTGGGGTCGGCGGTGCGGAACTGGAAGCCGGGCGACGTCGTGACCGTGCACTGTCTGCACGTCGACGACCAGGACCCCTCCTCGCACGACGACTCGATGATGGCGACGAACCAACGCATCTGGGGGTTCGAGACGAACTTCGGCGGGTTGGCCGAGGTCGCGGTCGTGAAGGCGAACCAGCTCATGCCGAAGCCCGCGCACCTCACGTGGGAAGAAGCCGCGTGCAACGCGCTGTGCAACTCGACGAGCTACCGGATGATCGTCAGCCCGAACGGTTCGCAGATGACCCAAGGGCAAGCGGTGCTCGTCTGGGGCGCGACCGGCGGCATCGGCGCGTACGCGACGCAGTACGTGCTCAACGGCGGCGGCACGCCGGTGGGTGTCGTGTCGTCGCAGAAGCGCGTCGACCTGCTGAACGCGATGGGTTGTGAGGCGGTCATCGACCGGCGCGCCGAGGACTACAAGTTCTGGAACGCGGAAGACACCGAGCAGGACCCGGCCGAGTGGTTGCGGTTCGGCAAGAAGATCCGCAGTCTCGTCGGGCGGGACGTCGACATCGTGTTCGAACACCCGGGCCGCTCCACGATGGGCGCGTCGGTGTTCGTGGCCAAGCGCGGCGGCATGATCATCACGTGCGCGGCGACGTCGGGCTTCAAGATCGAGTACGACAACCGCTACCTCTGGATGAACCTGAAGACGTTGAAGGGTTGCCACTTCGCGAACTACCGCGAAGCGTGGGAGGCGAACCGGCTCGTGTGCGAAGCGCGGATCCACCCGACGATGTCGAAGGTGTACCCGCTCGCGGAGACGGGTGAAGCCGCCTTGCAGGTTCACCACAACCTCGTCGAGGGCAAGGTCTCGGTGTTGTGCCTGGCCCCCGAAGAAGGGCTCGGCGTGACCGACGAGGCGACGCGTGAACGTCACCTCGACCAGATCACGTTGTTCCGCCGCTTCGCGAACTGAGAATCCGAGAGAGTCTGAGGGATCATGGACATGCTGCTCACCGAGATCGATCACGTCGCGATCGCCGTCAACGATCTCGAAGCCGCGATCGACTACTACCACGACACGTTCGGCTGTGAGGTCGAGCACCGCGAGATCGTCGAGACCGACGGCGTCGAAGAGGCGTTGTTGAAGGTCGCCGACTCCTACGTGCAACTGCTCACGCCGACGCGCCCCGACTCGACGGTCGCCAAGTATCTGGCGACGAAGGGTGAAGGCATCCACCACGTGGGTTACCGCGTTGCCGACTGCGCGGCCGGCGTTGGAGTCGGTGAAGGCGCACGGGCATCGGGTCATCGACGAGCAGCCCCGGCCCGGCAGCCGCGGCACGACCGTGGCGTTCGTGCATCCGAAGACGGCATTCGGGACTTTGATCGAGCTCGTCCAGGAGTAATTTGCGGGCCGCGATGCCGGTCCCGCTTCCCTCCGACGCCGAAGTGCTGCTCGAGCCGCCCGACGCGGCCGAGGCGCGGATCATCGCGGGTGGGGTCGCGGCCGCGGTCGCCCCGGCCGGCGGTCTCACCAGCCTCCAGCGCCTCCTGGTCGAATCGCTCATCGAATCCATGACGGGCTTCGCGGTACCGGTCAGCCGCGTGCCGCGTCTCGGTCCGCACGAGTTCGCCAACGCGATGGCGCGGCGCAACCGCGGGTTCCGCCAACGCATGCTCCAGAACATGTTGCTGTGCGCGTTGGTGTTGAAACCGCTGCCCGACGCGGTGGTTGCGCAGTGTCGAGGACTACGCCCGTGAGCTCGGCGGTCGATGACTCGATGATCCGCGTCGCCGAGCAATACGCGCGCGGCGACCTCGGCCTGGCGCTCGTCGACTTCCAGCGCAGTGGCTACATGGAGGCGTGGGATCCGGCCTACTCCGCCGTCCTGCACACGTCGTCCGAGCTGGCCGACGCCTGGGACGCCGCGTCTCCGACGAGTCGCTCGCGGAACGTTGGGAAGCCCTGCGGGATCTGCCCGAGGGCACACTCGGCCGCGAGGTCGTGAAGTTCTACGACGCGCGCGGGTTCGTCTTCCCCGGCCGGCCCGGGAGCGCGCCGCCGTTGCTCGCCCAGCACGACTGGGTACACGTGCTCGCGGACTACGGGTCGACGGTCGAGTGCGAGATCGAGGTGTTCGCGTTCGTCGCCCGCTCGAACGACGACCCGCGCGGGTTCTCGTTGCTCGCGATGGTCGTGAGCTTGTTCGAGACCGGCTACCTGGCCCGCGGCGCGGGGCTGTTCGAGTACGACCCCGGGCATCTGTCGCACCGGGGGATGGCGACCCGGCTGGCCGACGCGATGCGGCGGGGCGCGCTGTGCGGGTGGCACGGCGCCGGGCACGGCGAGGACCTACTCGCGCACGACTGGTTCCTCGAGGCCGCGCGCCCGATCGCCGACGTCCGGGCCGAGCTCGCCATCGTGCCCAAATCCGAGTTCGCGATCGCGTCGGGCTCGGTGACGGCGTGGGAGCCGGGGGGAATCTCGCCGTACCAGTACGAGTCCGGGCGGACGGCGGCCGAAGCCGCGGGCCGCGAGTACGACTCCTACGGCGCCCGACCGGCCGAGTAACACGGCCCGCCAACTAGCCTGGCGGCCATGGCCGAAGACACTCCGCACCCGATCGACGAGCGCCTCGAACAGCTTGCCAAGCTGAAGGAAGAGTCGCGCACGCCCGGCAACGAGGCGTCGGTCCGGCGCCAGCACGAGCGGGGCAAGCTGACCGCCCGCGAGCGCCTCGAGCTGCTGCTCGACCCGGGTTCGTTCATGGAGACCGACGCGCTGGCCCGACACCGGGCCCACGGCTTCGGCATCGAGAACAACCGGCCGCTGACCGACGGTGTGGTCACGGGCTGGGGCACCGTCGACGGCCGCAAGATCTTCGTGTTCAGCCAGGACTTCACCGATCTTCGGCGGCGCGCTCGGCGAGGTCTACGCGGAGAAGATCCACAAGGTGATGGACCTCGCGGTCTCCACCGGAGTTCCGCTCGTCGGACTCAACGACGGTGGCGGCGCGCGCATCCAGGAGGGCGTCGTCTCGCTCGCGAGCTACGGCGGCATCTTCCACCGCAACGTGCAGGCTTCCGGCGTGATCCCGCAGATCTCGGTCGTGCTCGGGCCGTGCGCGGGCGGCGCGGTGTACTCGCCGGCGATGACCGACTTCATCTTCATGGTGAAGGGCGTGTCGAACATGTACATCACGGGTCCCGACGTCGTGAAGACCGTCACCGGTGAAGAGGTCACGCACGAAGAGCTCGGCGGCGCGCTCACGCACGCGACGAAGTCGGGGGTCGCCACCTTCGTCGCCGACGACGAGCAGCACTGCATCGAGCAGGTGCGCTACCTGCTGTCGTTCCTGCCCGTCGAACAACCTCGAGGACCCGCCGCACTTCGAGACCACCGACGATCCCGACCGTTCGTGCGACGAGCTGCATCGGTCTGATCCCGGAAACGTCGAACCGCGCCTACGACATGAAGAAGGTCATCGCCGACATCGTCGACGACGGCGAGTTCTTCGAGGTCTTCCCGCTCTGGGCGATGAACATCGTGTGCGGGTACGCGCGGGTCGACGGGCATGTCGTCGGCATCGTCGGCAACCAGCCGCAGGTGCTCGCCGGGTGCCTCGACATCGACGCCTCCGAGAAGGCGGCGCGTTTCGTGCGCACCTGCGACGCGTTCAACATCCCGCTGGTCACGTTCGTCGACGTGCCGGGGTTCCTGCCCGGTACCGACCAGGAGTACGGCGGCATCATTCGCCACGGCGCGAAGTTGCTGTACGCGTACTGCGAGGCGACGGTGCCGCGCGTGCAGATCATCACGCGCAAGGGGTACGGCGGCGCGTACGTCGTCATGAACTCGAAGTCGATCGGCGCCGACATCGCGTTCGCGTGGCCGTCGGCCGAGGTCGCGGTGATGGGTGCCGACGGCGCGGTGAACATCATCCACCGCAAGGAGATCGAGTCGGCGCCCGACGCCGAGGCCCGCCGCGCGGAGTTGAAGGCGCGAGTACGAAGACCGCTTCCTCAACCCGTACCAGGCCGCCGAGCGCGGCTATGTCGACGACGTGATCGACCCGCGCGACACGCGCCGCATGTTGGTGCGTTCGCTCGACATGCTCCGCACCAAGCGCGAGCAGCTGCCGTCGCGCAAGCACGGGAACACGCCGCTGTGACGCCGGAAGAGGTCGCGGCGGTGGCCGCGGTCACGGTTGCGCTGCAGCAGCGTGCGGGCGCGGGCGGCGCCGGTGCCGCCGATCCGGCGGTGCCGCAGCTCAGTGCGTGGGTCGACGCGTCCCGGCGTTCGGCGCAGGGTGCCTTGTTGCAACGGGGGTCTTGGCGCCTCTCGGCCCGCATCGGTCGGCGCACGCGCGCTTGACCCCGTCATATTGGCGGTAGGTTCGCCAACGTGCCCGACGATGTGATCCACGACGCGGAGCTGTTCACCGTCGGTCCCGACGAGGTCGTCGTCACGTTCCGCACCGATCGCGAGCGCGAGGTCGAGACGCGGGTCGGCGACGCGGCGGTCGTGACTCGGGGCCCGTGTCACTCGGCCCGGGTCGTCGGTCTCGATCCGGCCACGACGTACTCGATGACGATCGCGGGCGCGGAGCCGTCGCCTCTGCTCCCGGCCGAGGTCACCACGTTGGTGCAGCCGTCCGGGCGTCTGCTCGCGACGATCGCGACCGTGAACGACGTGCATTTCGGCGAGACGGAATGCGGGCTCTTGGGCGTGCCCGAGGAGCTGGGCCCGGTGTTCACCACGGAACCCGGCGCGGATCCGTACCCCGAGGTGATGAACCGCGGCGCGATCGACGCGATCGAACGCCTCGATCCCGACGCGGTGCTCGTGAAGGGTGATTTGACCGATCGCGGAACCGAAGAGGAGTACGCCGCGTTTCTCCACGCGTACTCGCGACTGGGCGAGCGGATGCGGCACGTGCGCGGGAATCACGATGCGATGATCACGGAATCGATCGCGGCGACGGGGCCCTTTGCCGTTGAGCTGGTCGGCGTGACCCTCGCGGTGCTCGACACCGTTCGCCCCGGAACCGACCGCGGCCGCATCTCCGCGGCGCAGCTCGAGTGGCTCGACGAGCTCGCGGGCGCGTCCGCGCAGCCGGTGTTGGTGTTCGGGCATCACCATCCGTGGGATCCCGCTTCCGACGATCGCAGCGAGACCTATTTCGGGGTGAACCCCGACGACAGCGAAGCGCTCGGCGCGCTCATCGCCCGGCGCGAAGCGATCGCGGGTTACTTCGCCGGCCACACCCATCGCACGCGCACCCGCAACTTCGCGTCGGCGCGCAACGTTCCGATCGTCGAGATCGCCTGCGTGAAGGATTATCCCGGTGCGTGGGCGGAGTATCGCGTTTACGACGGCGGCTACGTGCAGCTGACGCGGCGCATCGACTCGCCCGACGCGTTGGCGTGGACGGAGAAGACGCGCGGCATGTTCGCCGGCCTGTACCGCGACTACGCGCTCGGCGACTTGGCCGACCGTTGCTTCGCCCAATCCTTCTAGAAGAGGACGGAAGTGCGGCGAAGCGTTGTAATCATGGTGGTGGCGTTGCTGTCACTCGCCGCCTGTGGGAGCAGTAGCAAGTCGGGTTCGTCGGGCGGCGACACCGCCACAACCGCGCCCCCGAAGACGCGGCCGCACATCACGATCGACGCCAAGGACTTCTCGTACGCGCTTCCGAGCACGATCCCCACGGGCTGGGTCGACGTCACGCTCGAGAACACGGGCACGGTCGGTCACCAGATCGCGTTCGCGCAATTGGGTTCGGTTTCGTTCGCGTCGTTCAGAGCGGCCGCGTCGACCACTGACCTCAAGGCGCTGTCGGGCGTGCAGTTCGTCGGCGGCCCGAACAACGTCGACCCGGGCCAGTCGGTCACGGCGACGGTGCACTTCGACGCCGGCACATACGGGGTTGCGTGCTTCATCCCCGACGACAAGGACGGCAAGCCCCACGCCGAGCACGGCATGGTCGGCCAGGTCACGGCCGCGCCGACCGCGGATTCGGTCGACACCGCGCCGACGGTCGACGGCGGGAGCATCTCGCTGAGCGAGTTCTCGTTCCTGCCCGATGCCTCGTTCACCGGAACGGGCATGGTGCAGATCAAGAACGTCGGCACCCAGGTGCACGAGTTGATCGTCGAGAAGGAAGCGCCGGGCAAGACGTTCGCCGACGTGAAGAACTTCCTGCTCACGCCGCCCGGAACGCCGCCGCCCGCGGGCCCGCCGCCGTTCTCGTCGGCCGGGGGCATCGTGGGTCTCGGCCCGAGTCAGTCGGTGTACCAGACCATGCACCTCGCGCCGGGCAAGTACGTCTTCGTGTGCTTCTTCCCCGACACCGCGAACAAGAACCTGCCCCACGCGGTCGAGGGAATGATCAAGGAGTTCACGGTTTCGTAGCCTGCGGGGATGCCGGCACTCGATGGGTTGCGCGTGATCGACATGGCCACCGTGTTCGCGGGGCCGGGCGCGGCCCGTCACCTCGGTGACTTCGGCGCCGACGTGATCAAGGTCGAGGCGCCCGCGGGCGACGGTGTTCGCCGCATGGGTTGGTTCCCTCCCGAAGGGGGCGACTCGTACACGTGGAAATTGCTCGGCCGGAACAAGCGGGCGATCGTGCTCGATCTGAAGATCCGAGGCCGGGCGCGACGCGTTCTTGGGCCTGGTCGACGGCGCCGATGTGTTGATCGAGAACCTGCGGCCCGGAACGCTCGAACGGCTCGGTCTGGGGCCGGACGTACTCGTGCGCCCGCAATCCCCGCCTCGTCGTATTGCGGGTGACGGGCTTCGGCCAGGACGGTCCGTACGCGGCCCGTCCGGGATTCGCAACCATGGCCGAGGCGATGAGCGGGTTCGCGGCGATCAACGGTGAGCCCGACGGTCCGCCGTTGCTGCCGCCGATCGCGCTGACCGACGAGGTGGCCGCGATCGCGGGCGCGTTCGCGGTGATGGTCGCGCTGCACGAGCGCGATCGCAGCGGCGTCGGGCAGGTGATCGACGTGAACCTGCTCGAGTCGATGCTGCAGCTGATGTCGGCGTTGCCGTCGGCGGCCGCGCATCTCGGTTACGAACAGCCGCGGCTCGGCTCGGGCATTCCGTACTCCGTTCCGCGTGGCACGTATCAGTGCGCCGACGGTCGCTGGATCGCGATCTCGACGTCGGCCGAGTCGGTGGCGCACCGCGTGTTGACCTTGCTCGGCCTCGAAGGCGATCCCCGCTTCGCGACGTTCGAGGGGCGCGGCGAACACCGCGACGAGCTCGACGCGGCGATGGCCGCGTGGGTGGGCGCGCGCCCGTCGGCCGAGGTGCTGGCAGTTTTCGAAGCGGCCGAGGCCGCGATCGCGCCCGTCTATTCGATGCGAGAGGTGCTGGCGGATCCGCACGTGCAGGCCCGGAACGTGTTCGTCTCGGTCGACGGGATCGTCATGCAGGGCCCGGTGGCGCGGCTGTCGCGTACGCCGGCGGAGATGCGTTGGGCCGGCCGTGCGCTGGGAGCCGACACCGAAGAAGTGCTGCACGAGCTCGAGGGTGCCGCGGCCCCCGACGAACCCTGACCCGCCCCGTCCGCCGCACCACGCCGCCCCCGCACACACCTGCCCCGCACCGCCCGTTGCAACGAATCGTTAAAGATTCGTTGCAACGGAGTTGTAGGTCGGTGTCACACGGGGTCGGTAGGTTCGTTCGTAGCGGTGCGGCGACCCGCAAACGCCACGACAACCGCAGCGTTACGCGCTTCCCCCTCGACCAGTCACCCTGCAGGGGAGCACGCACCCATGGCGCCCGTCAGCTATCCGATTCGCTACCGCAAGTTTCCACACGGTCCGGCCGAGCACGCCGCCTTCAACGCCGAATGCCAGGCGCTCCTCGCCCGCGCCACCGAGCTCGACGCCGCGCAACAAGCCCTCGCCGGCGAGCTCGCCGTCGTCCGCACCAAGCTGGCCGAGCTCCGCGTGGTCATGTGGCCCCGCATCGACCGCAAGGACATCGTGCACGGCTTCCGTCACACGCGGCGCGGTGGTCCGCCGCCCATTCCCCGCGCCCGACCCAACGCGCACCCGCTCTGGGGCCGCCACCTCCGTTCGACCGCGCTCGGCAATCCTGGCGCGCCAGCGCCCAACCGATGACGTTGCCCGACATCCACCGCGAGCTGCACCTGAGCGGATACTCGATCAAGTCGCGTGATCCGGTGAAGCGACTCGCCGACTGCCTGGCCTACGAGAGCGACCAAGGCCGCGCCCGACATGTCGACCGAGGCACCTACGCGCTCGGCCAGCTCAACCCGGCCGCCCGCCGACGAATCGACGGCATCGCGCTCGACGCGAGCCGCCTGATCGACTCAGACCGACTAGTTCGACGGTTCGGGCGCGAGCTCGACGCGGTCGCGTCCCCGCGCTCGCGCTTCGTCGAGCGCTCGGCTCGCCTGATGCACGAGCTCGGCGGCACCCAACGCGTGCGTCGGGTAACACGCCACTCCCGCCGACAACGTCAACGCATCGCCAACCGGTGATGCGAGCAACGTCCCGCGCACCCGCTCGGCGGCCCACACCGCACCGGCTTCGGGGGTGTCTTCCAAGATCGCCCCCACCATCAGATCGCCGAGGCGACAGGCCGCGTCGCTCTCGCGCAACGTGCGGCGCACGACATCGCCGACCACTCCCAGCGCCTGCAAGCGCGTGTCGCGGTCGGCTTCGCCCATCGCGTCGATCTCGAAGATGATCACCGAGATCGGACGCAACGAACGCCGTGCCGCGGCAACCTGCTGCTGCGCCAACACTGCGAAGTACTTCTCGTCGTACAGCCCGGTGGCGGCGTCGAACGCCTGCTCGCCCCGAACCGTACGCGTCGTCTTCCAAGCTGGAACCGAGCTCCTCTTCTGCCACTCTCCGACTCGCTTCCTCTTGGAGTACCGCGTTGATCGACGCGAGCTCGCGTCGGACTGCGCGGATCTCGTCTTCGGCCTGAACGAGACGATCCTCGCTCTGGCGGGCCCGTGCACCCAACGCCACCCCCGCGATCGCCGCGACGACGCCGGCCGAACCGGCGACTACGGCGAAAGTGGGCGAATTGATCGCGACGCCGATCGCCCCGGCCGCGAGCGCGGCAACGCCGCCCGTGGCGGCCACGATTACTCGCGGGTCGTGCATGCGCTTCCTCATCGGCCGACCGCAGCCCCGGCCTGAGGACTCGATCGGTGCGCTCGAGCGAGTTCGGCCAGGTCGCGCATCATGACTGCGAGACGGTAATCCTTCGGCGTGTACACGCGGGCGACGCCCATCGCCTCGAGTTGCGCGCGGTCAGCGTCGGGAATGATCCCGCCGACCACGACCGGCGCGTCGACGCCGCCTTCCCGCAGCAGCCGCAGGATCTCGGGGACGAGCCCGAGGTGCGATCCGGACAGGATCGAGAGCCCTACCACGTCGACATCCTCGTCCCGGGCGGCCGCCGCGATCTCGGCCGGGGTGAGGCGGATGCCCTGGTAGATGACCTCGAATCCCGCGTCGCGCGCCGCGACCGCGATCTGCTCGGCCCCGTTCGAGTGGCCGTCGAGGCCGGGCTTGCCGACGAGCAGGCGGATGGGGCGGCCCGTCGTCCTCGGTAATTGCCCGCACCCGTTCGCGTACGGATTCCATCTCCGCGCCGGGCTGCACCGCGACCGCGCCGACTCCGGTCGGGGCTCGATACTCGCCGAAAACGTCGCGCAGTGCGCCTGCCCATTCGCCGACCGTCCCGCCCGCCTTCGCGAACGCGATCGTCGCGGGCACGAGGTTCTCGGTCGTCAGGGCAACCGCGCGCAGCTGCGCCAGGGCGGCCGACACGGCGTCGGCATCGCGCTCCGCCCGCCACGCTTGCGATCGCGAGCACGTGCTCGGCTTCCAACGCGGGATCGATCGTCACGATGCCGCCGTTCTGCGCGACCGCGGCCAAGGGCGACGGTGCCGTCTCGGTGAACGAGTTCACGCCGACGACCTTCAACTCACCCGACTCGATGCGGCGCACCCGTTCCGCGTGCGACTGCACGAGCCGGCCCTTCATCTCGTCGATCATCGCGAACGAGCCGCCGCCGTCGAGCACCCACTGGAGTTCGACCGACGCCTCCTCGCAGAGTGAGGCGACCTTGCGTTCGATGACGACCGAGCCCTCGAAGATGTCGCCGTACTCGAGCAGGTCGGACTCGAACGCCAGCACCTGTTGGATCCGCAACGACCACTGCTGGTCCCACGGCGTCGGTAGACCCAACGCCTCGTTCCAACACGGCAACTGGATCGCCCGCGCCCGCGCGTCCTTCGACAGCGTCACGCCGAGCATCTCCAACACGATGCGCTGGACGTTGTTCTCGGGCTGCTCTTCGGTGAGCCCGAGCGAGTTCACCTGCATGCCGTAACGGAAGCGCGAGAGCTTTTCGTCGTCGACGCCGTAGCGCTCCTTGCAGATGCGCTCCCACATCCGCGTGAACGCGCGCATCTTGCACATCTCTTCGACGAAGCGGACGCCCGCGTCGATGAAGAACGAGATGCGGCCCGACGACCGCGGGGAACTCGTCGTCCGGAACCTGACCCGACTCGCGCACCGCGTCGAGCACCGCGATCGCGTTCGGCGAGGCCGTACGCGAGCTCCTGTACCGGCGTCGCGCCGGCTTCTTGCAGGTGGTACGGGCACACGTTGATCGGGTTCCATAACGGCGCGTTCTTCACCGTGTAGGTGACCAGGTCGACAGTGAGACGCTTCGACGCGTCAGGCGGGAAGATGTAGGTCCCCCGCGAGAGATACTCCTTCAAGATGTCGTTCTGCGTGGTCCCCGCCAACGACGCGTGCGGCACTCCCTGCTCGTCGGCGAGCGCCAGATACATGCCGAGCAACCACATCGCCGTGGCGTTGATCGTCATCGACGTGTTCATCTCGCCGAGCGGGATTCCGTCGAACAGGGTGCGCATCTCGCCGAGATGCGGCACCGGAACGCCGACCTTGCCGACCTCGCCCTTGGCCAACGGCGAATCGGGGTCGTAGCCCGTCTGGGTGGGCAGGTCGAAGGCCACCGAGAGGCCGGTCTGACCCTTCGCCAAGTTCGTCCGGTAGAGCTCGTTCGAGGCGCGCGCCGAGGAATGCCCGGAGTAGGTCCGGATCAACCAGGGGCGGTCGCGCTCGGCCATCGTCACCATTCTCCCGGATTCCCGGGCCGGCCTGCTACCGGGGCCCGTGCCGGGGCCTGCTACCGCTTGTACTCGTAGAAGCCGAGCCCGGTCTTGCGGCCGAGTCGCTCGGCGGAAACCATGCGGCGCAGCACCGGCGCGGCCGCGTAGTTCGGGTCCTTGAACTCGGCGTAGAGCGCTTCCAGGATCGCGAGGCTCGTGTCGAGGCCCACGAGGTCGAGCAGCTCGAGCGGACCCATCGGGAAGTTGCAGCCGCCCTTCATCGCCGCGTCGATGTCGTCGCGGGTCGCGACGCCGGCGTCGAACAACTTGGCCGCGTTGTTGAGGTACGGGAACAGCAGCGCGTTCACGATGAACCCGGCCTGGTCCTTCACCTGCACCGCGTTCTTGCCGCACGTGGTCGCGAACGTGGTGGCGGTCTCGATCGTCTCGTCGCTCGACGTGATCGCGCGCACGACCTCGACCAACGCCATCATCGGCGCCGGGTTGAAGAAGTGGACGCCGCAGACCTTGTCGGGCCGGCCCGTGTTCATCGCCATCTCGACGACCGGCAGCGTCGACGTGTTCGTCGCCAGCACGGTGTGCTCGGGGCAGATGCGGTCGAGCTCGGTGAAGAGGTGCTTCTTGGTGGCGAGGTCTTCGACGATCGACTCGATGACGAGGTCGCAGTCGCGCAGCTCGCCGAGATCTTCGACCGCGGTGACCCGACCGAGCACCGCGTCGCGCTCGTCGGCTTCGAGCTTGCCCCGGTCGACCTGCTTGGCCAGCGACTTCTCGAGCCCGGCCACCATCGCGTCGGCCGATGCCCTGCGCGCGGCTGCGCAGCACGACCTCGAAGCCGGCCTTGGCCGCAACTTCGGCGATGCCCGCGCCCATGATCCCCGAACCCACGATCCCGACCCGCTTGACCGTCATCTTCCGTCCTCCTGTGTGAAGGCCGAAAGGCTACCGGCGAGTAGGGCGATCAGGCGAGTGAGGCCGGGGTGCACCGTCCCGACGAATCGTTCGACGATTCGTTGCAACGGCGCGCGCGGGCCGGTGCGCTCCGGTGGCGAGCCCCGCTCGTAGGATCGGCCCGTGACCAAGGCAGCCGGGACCGTCGCCCTCGTCGGCGGCGACGAATGGACCGATCCGTGTACGCCCTTCGACCGGCGCCTGTTGGAGCTGGCCGGGACCGACGAGGTGCTCGTGCTGCCGACCGCGGCTGCGTTCGAGCAACCGGGCCGGGCGGTCGCGCAGGCGACGGCGTACTTCAAGGGTCTCGGCGCCCAAGTGACCGAGCTCGCCGTCCTGAATCGCCGGGATGCCGATGCCGACGCCAACATCTCGGCCGTCCGTGTCGCCCGGTTCGTCTACCTCGCCGACGGTTCGCCGCTCCATCTGCGCTCGGTGCTGAAGGGCAGCGCGTTCTACGACGCGATGGTCTACGCCTACGGCCGGGGCGCGGTCATCGCCGCGTCCGGTGCGAGCGCCACCGTTCTCGGCGATCCCATGGTCGATCCGCGCGGCGGCGCGTACACGGTCGGCCTCGGGCTCGTCCCCGGACTGGCCATCTTCCCGTACCACGGCCGGGCCGCCGAGCATCTCCGCGAGCGATCGATCGACCTGCTGGCCAAGGACGCGGTGCTCGTCGGCGTCGACGAGCAGACCGCGATCATCCGCAGCGGCGCCGGCCCGTGGGAAGTCATGGGCGCAGGCGGCGCGACCGTCTACCGCAAGGACGCGAAGGTGAAGACGGCGAAGTCCGGGTCGACGGTCGAGCTCGCCGTCGCCGCCCCCGCTACTTCTCGGTGATCGTCACCTTGAAGATGTAGAGCGGCCGGGTCGGCGTGCCGTCGCCCGATGCCGGGGCGAAGCCCTCCATCTTCTTGGCGACGGCGATTCCCGACGTCACGTGACCGAACGCGCCGTACTGGTACGACCCGCTCGCGTCCTTCTGCTCCAGTGATGCCGGGTGGTCACTCGTGACGACGAAGAACTGCGACCCCGCGGAACCGTCGGGTGCGGCGCTCGTCTTGGCCCACGCCAAGGTCCCCAGCGGGTAGCCCGCCTTCGGCATCTCGGTCACGACCTGGTAGCCCGGCGAACCGCTGCCGTCCCCGGCCGGGTCGCCACCCTGGATCACGAAGTTCGTCACCACGCGGTGGAACGTGAGTCCGTCGTAGAAGCCCTGGCGCGCCAAGAAAACGAAGTTGTTGACGCCCTTGGGCGAGTCCTTGGCGTCGAGCGCAATGGTGATGTCGCCGCAGGACGTGGACATGACGGCGGTGTAGGTCTTGGTCGGGTCGATGGTCATCGCCGGCGCGGTCTGTTTCGTGTTCTTCGTCGACTTCGCGGGCTTCGTGTCGTTGCACTTGACCGCGGCGAGCTCGGCCGCGGGGACCGTCGCGCCGGTCGTGGCGACCGTGGTGGGGGTGGTCGTGGCGGGCGCGACCGTGGTCGAGGTCGTCGGGCTCGCGACGACCTTCTTGTTGTTCTTGTGGCTCAGCAGGGTGATCACGAGGATCACGAGCGCGAAGACGACAACGGCGATCGCGGCGCTGCGGATCGTGCGGTTCCGCTTCCGCTTCTTCTCCTGTGCCTCGCGCGCCTCGCGCGCGGCTCGGGCGTTTTCCTTCTTGCGTTGGCGTTTGTCAGCGACTCGGCACGGCCGCTGAATGTACAGGGCGGCGAAACCCTTCCGTGGTTCGCCAGGCCCACCGGTAGCCTGGGACGGCCGTGGGTCTCCTCGTTCAGAAGTTCGGCGGGAGCTCGGTCGCCGACCCGGATCGGATCCGGGCCGTGGCCGATCACCTCGTCCGAACGCGCCGCGCGGGCAACGATGTGGTCGCCGTGGTCTCCGCCATGGGCAAGACCACCGACGATCTCGTCCGCCTCGCCAACGACGTCACCCGCCAGCCCGGCGGCCGCGAGATGGACATGCTGCTCACCGCCGGCGAGCGGATCTCGATGGCGCTGCTGTCGATGGCCGTCGAAGACCTCGGCCAGCCCGCGGTCAGCTTCACCGGCAGCCAGGCCGGCATCGTGACCGACACCGATCACGGCAAGGCGAAGATCATCGAGGTCAAGGGCGAGCGCATCCGCGAAGCGCTCGCCGACGGCAAGGTCGCGATCGTCGCCGGATTCCAAGGCGTGTCGACCGCGCGCGACATCACGACGTTGGGGCGCGGCGGGTCCGACACCACCGCGGTCGCGCTCGCGGCCGCGCTCGGCGCCGACGTCTGCGAGATCTACACCGACGTCGAAGGCGTGTACACCGCCGATCCGCGCATCGTCCCGACGGCGCGGAAACTGGCGCGCGTCTCGTTCGACGAGATGCTCGAGATGGCGGCGACCGGTGGGCGCGTGCTCGCGCTGCGTTCCGTCGAGTTCGCGCGCAATCACGGAGTGAAGGTGCACGTGCGTTCGAGCTTCACCTGGGCGCCGGGAACATGGGTTACCGAGGAGGACGCGGTATGGACGCGATCGAAGCGATGGAGCGGGAGATCATCTCCGGGGTCACGCACGACACCGGCGAGGCCAAGGTCACGATCGAACAGGTGCCCGACCGGCCCGGCATCGCGGCGACGATCTTCCGCGACCTCGCCGAAGCCGGCATCAACGTCGACATGATCGTGCAGAACGTGTCGAGCGCGGGCCACACCGACATCTCGTTCACCGTGCCGCGCCCCGACGTGGAGCGCGCGTCGCGGTGCATGGAGAAGATCGTCGATCGACACGGAGTCGAGCGGGTTCGCCACCGACGAGCGCATCGGGCGGGTTTCGCTCATCGGGGCCGGCATGAAGACGCATCCCGGTATCGCGGCCCGGATGTTCGAAACGCTCGCCAAAGAAGGCGTCAACATCGAGATGATCAGCACGTCGACGATCCGGATCTCGTGTGTCGTTGCCGAAGAAGACGTGGAGCAGCGCGGTGCAGTCGTTGCACACGGCGTTCGGTTTGGACAAGGAGTAGTCGTCGTGCGAGTCGGTTTGATGGGTGCCACCGGGATGGTCGGCACCGAGATGTTGCAGATCCTCGAAGAGCGGGCGTTTCCGGTGAGCGAGATGCGCGCGTACGCGTCGCCGCGGTCCGAGGGACGCAAGCTGCCGTTCGCGGGTGGCGAAGTGACGTGCGAGGTGCTGCGGCCCGGATGTTTCGATGGACTCGATCTCGTCATCGTCGACGTCGACGAGCCGCTGTCGGAAGAGTGGGCGCCGCAGGCCGTCGCTTCGGGCGCGAAGGTGATCGACAAGTCGTCGGCGTTCCGCATGGATCCCGACGTGCCGTTGGTGATCGCCGAAGTGAATCCCGAAGACATGCGCAACATGCCGAAGGGCATCGCGTCGTGCCCGAACTGCACGACGATGATCCCCGTCACCGCGCTCGCGCCGCTGCACCGCGCCGCTCGCATCGACCGCATGGTCGTGTCGACGTATCAGTCGGTGTCGGGCGCGGGCCAGGTCGGATTGCACGAGCTCGACGCGCAGTGGACGAAGCTCGACGGCCGGTCCGAGGAGTTGCGCTACTCCGGCCGCCAGTCCGGGTTCCTCGTGCAGGGCGAGGTCTGGGCCAAGCCGATCGCGGGCAACGTCATTCCGCTCGCGGGTTCGGTGAAGGAGCAGGGCTACACGTCGGAGGAGTGGAAGATGGTGCGCGAGTCGCGCAAGATCCTCCACGACGACGAGATCCGGTGCACGGTCACGTGCGTGCGCGTGCCGGTCTACGTGGGTCATGCCGTGAGCGCGAACGTGCGGTTCCACCGCCCGATGGCCAAGGCGGAGGCGGTCGAGCTGTTGCGCGACGCGCCGGGTGTGCTGCTGGTCGACGACGGCGACGGCTACCCGACCCCGCAAGAGGCGGCCGGGATCGACCCGGTCCTCGTGGGCCGGATCCGAGAAGACCCGTCCGAGCCCGGATCGATCGATCTGTGGATCACCGGCGACAACCTGCGCAAGGGTGCGGCCCTGAACGGCGTCCAGATGGCGGAGCTCCTGCTCGACCTGTGACGCGTGTCACGTCGGCGCCGGGTCAACTCTCGGGCGGCGGCGGTCGACACTGTTCAGGATGACTGTCAGCGGCGTCTCGGCCTCGGCCCCGGGAGCAACCTCGGCGACGCCGAGCTACATGAGCTCGCCCGCGGTGCAGCTCGCCCAGTTCCAGGAGTCGGCGCTCTCGGGGCTGTTCGGCGGGGCGTCGGGCCAGCCCGGCGACAGCGACCTGGTGGCGCTGACCTCTGCGGTCGTGGCGCTGCCCATGTACGAGCAGCCGGGCCTGCTGACGGGCCTGACCCAGTGGGACGGCGGGATGACCACGGGATCGGAGCGGGCGGCGGCCGCCGCGGCCGCGCCGCCGGCGAATCCCACTCCCGCCCCGCCCGCGTTTTCGTTCAACCCCTTCGACCAGTCGTCCTGGGGCGTTCCGCCGACCGGCTCGACCGTCGACACGACTGCCTGAACCGTTACAACGAATCGTCGAACGATTCGTTGCGACGGAAATTTCTGCCGTGCACTCCCGGGCGAGTTCGCGCCGGGTGTCGATCCGGCCGCGCGCGTTCGTCGTCAGTGTGATCCGATAGCGGTATCCACGAGGAGGACGTATGCGTTATCTCATGTTCATCTGTGCCGACGAGTCCGGTCTCTCGGCGTTGAGCCAGGCCGAGGCCGGAGCGATGATGGCGGAATACGTCAAGTTCGGCGAAGAAATGGGCAAGCGGGGCGTGCTGCAGACCGGCGAACGGCTCCGCGACACGACCGACGCCACCACCGTCCAGGTCCGCGACGGCGAGATCCTCACTTCCGACGGTCCGTTCGCGGAGACCAAGGAGCAGATCGGCGGCTTCTATCTCGTCGACTGCAAGGACCTCGACGAGGCGATCGAGATCGCGGCGAAGATCCCCGGCGCGCAGCACGGCACCATCGAAGTGAGGCCGATCTGGGAGTTCTGACGGTCGAGGCCGCGGTCGAGTCGTCGCCGCGTTTCGCTCGGATTGGGGTCGCGTCGTCGCGACCCTCATCCGGGTGACCGGCGACTGGGACCTGGCCGAGGAGTGCGCGCAGGACGCATTCGCGCGGGCGCTCGAGCGCTGGCCCCGCGACGGCATCCCGCGCAATCCCGGTGCCTGGCTCACGACGACGGCGCGGAACCGGGCGCTCGACCGACTCCGGCGCGCCAAGACCGGGGCCGCCAAGTTGGAGGAGGTCGCGATGATGCCGCCCCCTGATCCGTTCGGCGCGCCCGACAACCACGACGGCAACGGCGACGGGAGCGACTACGAAGGCGACGTCAACCGCAGCCTCGACGACAGTGGTGTCGTCGACGACCGGCTGCGCCTCATCTTCACCTGTTGTCACCCCGCGCTCTCGCGCGAGGCGCAGGTCGCGCTCACCCTGCGCACGCTCACCGGCCTCACCACCACCGAGATCGCGCGCGCGTTCCTCGTCCCCGAACCGACGATGGCCCAACGCCTCGTGCGCGCCAAGCGCAAGATCCGCAACGCCGGCATCCCGTATCGCGTGCCGCCCGGCCATCTGCTGCCCGAACGCACCGGCGCGGTCCTCGCGGTCGTCTACCTCTTGTTCAACGAGGGTTACGCCGCGACCGCGGGCGCCGATCTCGTGCGCGTCGACCTGACCGCGGAGGCGATCCGACTGGCGCGCACGCTGGTCGGGCTGATGCCCGACGAGCCCGAAGCGGTCGGGCTGCTCGCGCTCTTGCTCCTCACCGACGCGCGCCGCGCCGCCCGGCTCGACGCCGACGGTGATCTGATTCCGCTCGAAGAACAGGACCGCGCCCGGTGGGATGCCGAAGCGATTGCGGAAGGCATCGAACGGCTCGACGCCGCGCTGCGCCGTCGCCAACCGGGCCCGTACCAAGTGCAGGCTGCTATCGCCGCGTGTCACGCCGCGGCGCGCGACGCGTCGGCCACCGACTGGGTCGAGATCGCCGCCCTCTACGCCGAGTTGGTGCAGATGGTGCCGTCTCCGGTCGTCGAGCTGAACCGCGCGGTCGCGATCGGCATGGCCGACGGACCGGAAGCCGGGCTGCGGCTGGTCGACGCGCTGGAGTCGACGGGCACGCTTTCCGGCTATCACCTGCTGCCCGCGACCCGCGCCGACCTGCTCCGCCGGCTCGACCGCCGGGCGGAAGCCGCCGCGGCCTACGAGTCCGCGCTCGCGCTCACGACGAACGAGGCCGAGCGCCGGTACCTGGAACGCCGACGCGCCGCGCTCGCAGTTCCGCGCTGACCCGCTACGCCGAGTCGCGCTCGATCCGGCCCGCGGTCTCGATCAGATACGAGAGCCCGCACAGGTCGAGCAGCCGGTGCACGACGCGCGAGGGTGAGCGCACTGTGAGCTCACGATCCTGGGCATGCAGCAACGCGCGGCTGCGCACCAACGTGCCGATCCAGGTCGCGCCGATGAAGTCGACGTCCGCGAGGTCGACGACGACATCGGAGTCGTCGTATGTGAGCGCGTCGTCGAACGTCTCGAACAACGAATTGAGCGCAGCCGCGTCGAACTCGCCCTGCAACGCCACGACTGTCGGCGCGTCGTGAAACGACGCCACATCTCGCGACACCGTCAGGCTTGGTCGCTCGAGAACGACGCTGTACGCACGAGAAGCAGTTGTAGACATGCGCAGACTCCCAGCAGTTGACGCAACACTCAATTGCGCTACCGGGGTCTGGAGCAACGCTTCCCGGACCCTGCCCATCGCTCGCCGACACGCCGCCGAATGGCCGTGAGCAAAGGTCCCACACAGTAAAGGGTTTCTTGCCGTGTTACCTATGACGGTACACCCGATCCTGGACTCAGTGTCAAGCGAAAGATGCGATTCCAAAAGGCTGCTTCTGTCAACGATGCGGTGACGCGGGGGGTGCAGAGTGATGCCGTGCATCCCGTCGAGCCGGGCTCTTCCGAAGGTTGTCCGGCTGCGAGCATCGCCTACGCGTGGATGCGGGCGATCACGCACGGCGATCACGAGCAGGCGTGGGCCCTGCTCGATCACAACCTCCGGCTCGCATACGCCCAAGCTTGGATCCTCCACACGTTGGGCCGCGATCCCGACGATGTTCTCGCCCAGCGCCTGGCGGTCGACACGTCGACCGAACCGGCCTGGACCGCGTGCGTGCGGCTGAACGGCGACTATTGGCGGGCCGCACACAAGTCCTGGGAGCTCCGGAGCTGGAATTCGCGCTCCGACTGCGAGACCGTCGGCTCGTTCGCCCGCGTCGCGTTGGAGATCGATCCGCCGGACGACATCGAGCTGCCGCCCCAACACTTCGTCATGCACTGCAGCGACGCGTGGCGGATCGCAGGGATCGGCCGGTTCCTGACCGTTCCCGGATGGCCGCCGACGACGCAGGCCCTCGCCTGATCAGGCGGGCTCGACGACCAGGACGAACTCGAGCTCACCGGAGTTGCCGACGCTCGCCGGACCACCGCTCGGGTTGTCGATGTTGTAGTCGGAGAACGTGATCGGCTCGTCGCCGTGGATCAGGATCGTGTTGCCCTTGCGCTCGGCGTCGAGCGTGAACGTCACGTTCTTCGTCGTGCCGTGCAGCTGAAGCGTTCCCTGGGCGGAGAAGGTCTTGCTCGCGCCGTCGGCCGGCACCGGGCTCAGGTCGATCGGGCTCGTGAGGGTGAAGGTGGCGGTGGGAAAGTCGGCGGTATCCATGATCCGGCCCTGGAACTGGCCGTCGCGTTGGCTTCGATCGCTCTTCACGGTGGTCATGTCGACGACGAACTTGGCCGCGGTCAGCTTCGTGCCCGTGATCGTCATCGAACCGGTGACGCTGTTCGTCTGGCCCGTCGCGGTGGCGCTCTGACCGAAGAGCGTTTCCTTGACGCGATAACGCACGACCGAGCTGTCGGAGATCTTCCACGTGCCGGCGAGAGGTGCGCGCGTCGTGTCGACCGCAGTACTGGGAATGTCGGTCGTGGCCAGCGACAGTTTCGCGGGCGCAGGTCCTTGGATGAAGTGGAAGTACACGAACGGCCCGCCGACGACCAGCACGAGCACCACCACGGCGGCGCCGACGATCCAACGCAACGGGCGCCTCTTGGTTTTGCGATTGTCGGCCACTGGTTTCCTGACGTCGGGGGGAGGCGTCCGGCCGCGAGCCTGTCGAGGACGGCTGTGCGCGAACTGTGAACTTTCTCTGATTCGCCGAAACCGTCACTCGGGCACGTACACCAGGAGCCGCTTCGGGCTCTTGGCGACGGTGAACGCCCGGTGGCCGTCGAAGACCTCGCCGTCGGCGGCCAGGGTGGTCTCGGTGTGCTCGGTTTTCACCGCGAGCGTCGGCACCAGTTCCCGGGTGTAGATCTTCGAGCGGGCCAGATTCCCCGTGAGGAGCGCGGCGACGAGCCGCACGCGCGCCCAGGGTGCGGAGCCGTCGACGATCCGGACGTCGAGCACGCCGTCGTCGAGGCGCGCCCGGGTGCCGGGCGCGAAGCCGGGCGGGTCGTACGCGCCGTTGCCGATGAAGATCATCCAGATCCGCCGGGGCCGGCCGTCGATCGTGATCTCCGACGGTTCGTCGTTGCGCAGCACGCGCACGAGCGCGACCGCGAGCGCGGCCCACTTGCCGATCCGGTCCTCGAGCTTCTCCCGTTCCTCGACGAGCTTCGAGTAGCTGCCGAAGCTGGCCGTGTTCACGAACGGATGGTCGTCGATCAGACCGACATCGATCGCGACGAGTTGCCCGCTCTGTACCGCCCGGATCGCGTCGTCGACGGAATCGAGCCCGATGTCGTGCGCGAAGTGGTTCAGCGTCCCGCCGGGAACCACGACCAACGGGCAATCGTGTTCGAGCGCGATGCCGACCGCGGTGTTGATCGACCCGTCGCCGCCCATCACGCCGATGGCCCGCGTGTTCGTATCGGACGCCGCCGACCGCAGTGTGTCTTCGAGGTCGCCCGGGTCGTCGAGGACGATGATCTTCGCGGCCGGGAGCGCGGTGCCGAGCGCGTCCGTCGGATCGACACCACGCCCGGATCGGGCCGCCGGATTCACGACGATCGTGAGCCCGGCACCATCGGCGGACGGTTCGCCGACGATGCGCGCGAACTGCGGCGGAACGACGCGCGCGGTGGCGGGCGAGTAGTCGGCCCGCGGCCACACTTTGACGGTCGCGGCCGCGACTGCGACCCCGATCGCGCCGCCGAGCAAGACGTCGCCGGGATAGTGAACGCCGTTGTAGACGCGCGAGTACGCAACCGTCGCCGCCAACGCGCCGAGCGGCCCCGCGAGCATCGGCGCTTCGATCGCGGCCGCGGTCGCGAACGCGGCGGCCGACGCGGCATGCCCCGAAGGCATCGACGACGAGACGGGCCGCACCCGTAGCCCGGCAAACGGGAAGGCCTCGAGCGGCGGTCGGTGGCGCGGCAGCGCGCGCTTCAGCACGCCACTCGTTATCGCCGACGTGGCACCGATCGCGAGCACGCCCCGCAGAGCCGCGCGGCGCCCGCGTCGACCGTCAAGGGCCCCGAGCCCGGCCGCGACGGCAAGCCACAGCAGCGAATGGTTCGCGGCCGTCGAAACGCTCGGCATCGTCGCGTCGAGAACGGGCGCGCGGCGCCCGCTGACGCGGCGAAAGGCGCGCTCGTCTAGACGTTGCAACGGGTGCGGACGGCGGCGGGCCACGTGACAGTCTCCTCCGGGGTGATCTCGTGAGATACCCCGAACCAGCCGGTACGAACCCGAGGAGGAGCTGGGAATGAGTACCGATGACCCGTACAACCTCGAACGATTCGTCGGCGCGCAGAACGCGAACGGAACGTACGAACGTGCCCTTGAAGAGCTGAGATGGGGGCGCAAATCGAGCCACTGGATGTGGTTCGTCTTCCCGCAGATCGCCGGTCTCGGCCACAGCGCGACCTCGAGAGAATTCGCGATCTCGTCGCTCGCGGAAGCGCAGGCGTATCTGCTGCATCCACTCCTCGCGCCGCGCTTGCTCGAGTGCACGCAAGCGGTTCTGGCGACTGAAGACCGGACCGCGGCTGAAGTGTTCGGCGTCGTCGACGCGCAGAAACTGCAGTCGTCGATGACGTTGTTTCTACGTGCGGCGCCTGACCAACCGCGATTTGCGCAGGTGCTCGATCGCTTCTTCGGTGGACTTCCGGATTCCGGAACCGATGAGCGCGTGACCCGCCGGTAGCAGGATACCGCGACGTCGGGGGCTTGCTGCAAGGACCTCTGATGTGCTGTCAATGCATGCCATTGACTGATCGGCGACGGAGGTTGCGCATGGCGGATCACGCAGTGGTGATCGCGGGCGGCGGCCCGACCGGGATGATGTTGGCGGGCGAGCTTGCGTTGGCGGGAACCGATGTCGTCGTCGTCGAACCGCGCGCCACGCAGGATCTCGACGGCTCGCGCGCCGGTGGGCTGCATTCGCGCACCATCGAGGTGCTCGATCAACGCGGTATCGCGCAACGCTTCCTCGACGCGGGGAAGATCATGCCGGCCGGTTACGACGTCAGCGACTTCCCGACGCGCCACAACTACCTCCTCGCGCTCTGGCAGCGCGACTTCGAACCGATCCTCGCGGAGTGGGTGAACGAGCTCGGCGTCTCGATTCTCCGCGGCCGCGAGGTGGTCGGCTTCGAACAGAACGAAATTGCCGTCGAGGTCGCGTTGTCCGGTGGCGTGTCGATCGGCGCGGAGTATCTCGTCGGGTGCGACGGTGGTCGCAGCCGGATCCGCCGGATGAGTGGCATCGACTTCCCGGGTTTGGATCCCTCCGCGAGCTGGATGATCGCCGAGGTCGACATGGCCGACGCGCCGCCGATCGGCGCGCGGCCCGAGGGCGGTGGCATCGGCCCCGTCAATCGGGAGACGGGGGGCGGGCCGTACGGCGTCGTGCTCAGGGAACGAGAGATCGAACACGCCTCGGAGCCGAGGTTGGAGGATCTGCGCGAAGCGCTCGTCGCGGTGTACGGGACCGACTTCGGCGCACACGACCCGACGCGGCTCGCGCGGTTCACCGACACGACCCGCCAGGCTGCGTCCTACCGCGCCGGACGGGTACTGCTCGCGGGCGATGCCGCGCATGTGCATCCGCCACAGGGCGGTCAGGGCCTCAACATCGGCGTGCAGGACGCGGTGAACCTCGGCTGGAAGTTGGCGCAGGTGGTCGACCACACGTCACCGGAGAGCCTCCTCGACACGTACACCGCCGAACGGCATCCGGTGGGTGCCCGCGTGCTGCGCTACACGAACGCGCAGGTCGCGCTCAGTACCCCCGATGAACGCCATCCGGCACTGCGCGACACGATGACCGAACTGCTCAGCATGGACGAACCGCGCAAGCACAACGCGGGGATGCTCTCCGGCCTCGATGTTCACTACGAGCTCGGCGCAGGACACCCGCTGCTCGGGCGGCGCGTGCCCGACCTCGACCTGGAAACGTCCGCCGGTCCGACGCGCGTCTTCACGTTGTTGCACGCGGCTCGGCCCGTGTTGTTGAACCTCGGTGCGCCGGACGGTTTCGACCTCTCGCCGTGGGCGAATCGGGTGCGATTCGTCGCCGCCAGGTACGAGGGCGCGTGGGAGCTCCCGGTCATCGGCGCCGTCGCCGCGCCCGCGGCCGTGTTGATCAGACCCGACGGCTACGTCGCGTGGGCCGGCGAGCTCACCGACCCCGAGCTACCGCGTGCACTCACAACCTGGTTCGGTGGCGTCAGCGGATGAACGTGAAGTGGGTGACGCCGCTCGGCGTCGAGACCACCTCAACGTCGTACTGCCGTTCCAACCCCTCCAAACCGTCCCACAGCCGAACGCCGCGGCCGAGCAGGATCGGTACCTGTACGACGTGCAGGTGGTCGACGAGACCCGCGGCGAGGAACGCACGCACGATGGTCGGACCCCCGCCGATGCGGATGTCTTGACCGGAGGCCGCATCCCGCGCCACTGCGAGTGCATCCGCGGGCTCCGCGTCGAGGAAGTGGAACGTCGTGCCACCCTCCATGAGAAGCGCCGGGCGCGGACGGTGGGTCAGGACGTACGTCGGCGTGTGGAACGGTGGGTTCTCGCCCCACCATCCGCGCCACTCCGGGTCGTCGTGCCAGCCCGGAGGACCGAACTTGTTCGCGCCCATGATCTCCGCACCGATCCCGGGCCCGTGCTGTTCGGCCAGCGCGTCGTCGACGCCCTCGCTCCCGCCCGACGACTCGCCGAGTATCTCGCGGTGGGCGAACCGGGTGGCGAACATCCATTGGTGGAGCCGTTGCCCGGCGTGGCCGAACGGCGTGTCGCGGGCCTGCCCTTCGCCGGTGGCGAACCCGTCGAGCGAGATCGAGAAGTTGTGGACGCGGACACGCGACATGGCGTCTCCTTCGGAGAGTGGTGGACGGGGGATTCAGTCGATCGCGAGATACTGCGCGAGCTTCTGCATCGTCTGCAGGCCGAGCTCGACCGCGCCGAAGCCGATGACTGCAGTTCGCTGCTCGACGGTTGGGTGGAGCTGACGCAGCGTCAACACCGTCTTTCCATCGGCTTGTTCGTCGAGGACGATCGTCACTCGGAAGCGGGCGGGGTCGTCGTCGGTGTCGGACCCGTGATCGAGCACCAAGCGCTCGACCGGAACGACTTCGAGGTAGTCGAAGCGATTCGTGAACAGGGTGCCGTCGCCGGAAACCATGTCGAAGCGTGCTCGACCGCCCGGGCGCACGTCCATCTCCTTGACAGTGCAGGTGAACCCATCGGGACCAAACCATTGGCCGAAGGCGTCCGCGTCGGTCCACGCCGCGAACACGGCCGCGCGCGTGGCGTCGAGAACTCGCACGAGGACGATCTCCCGATCGAGCGCCCACGTCGTCGGATCGGTGATGGTCGGCTCGTCGCTCATCGCTTCGCCGATGCCCGCGGGGATGCGGTTCGGGCAGATGTGCGCCGGAGATGCGCATCGAGCCGGTCGAGACGCTGCTCCCACGCGGCTTGTGTGTGCTCGGCCCATGCGGCGATCTCGACGAGAGGTTCCGGCCGCAGCCGGCATGGCCGCCGTTGTCCGTCTCGGCTGCGACTGATCAGACCCGCCTGCTCGAGGACCTTCAGATGTCGGGAGATGGCCGGGAGGCTGATCGGGAACGGCTCGGCCAACTCGAGCACGGTTGCCTCGCCGTCGGCCAACCGCCGCACGATCGAGCGCCGCGTCGGGTCCGACAACGCGGCGAACACGACGTCGAACCGATCGGGGGCCGTCACCGTCATCGTTGGCGCTCCTGCGGATACTTCACAGGTTAGTTATTTAACAGAGTGACTACATATAGTCAAGGCCGCCACGAGGACACCGGTCAGGCGCGGCACCGGACGCGCCAGAAGATGACGCGGGATGGGTCGGTTCGTCGTGCCCACGTCGAGCGTCGGCCCATTGGGTTGGTAGCCGCGCCGAAATGTCAGTGCAGTCGGGGTGCCGGGATTCGAACCCGGGACCTCAGCGTCCCGAACGCTGCGCGCTAACCAAGCTGCGCTACACCCCGTATGGAAGGTGCGAGCCTAGTCGTCGGGCGCTTCGCGGATCGCAGCCAAAACGGTGGCGGCCAGCTCGGGGCGGCACACGAGCAGGTCGGGAAGGTACGGATCGGGCCGGTTGTACACGAGCGGCGACCCGTCGAGACGCGAGGTATGGCATCCCGCGGCGGCCGCGACCCCAGCCGGCGCGGCCGAGTCCCACTCGTACTGGCCGCCCGAATGCGCGTACACGTCGGCGTAGCCCTGGAGTACTGCCATCGTCTTCGCGCCCGCCGATCCGAGGGGTACGAGCTCGGCGTCGAGCACGCCCGCGAGGTACTCCGCGAGCTTGGGCGGCCGGGTGCGCGACACGAGCAGACGCATCTTCCCGATGTGCGCGGGTTCCAGCGTCGGCGCGGGCACGGTCGCGAAGACCACATCGTCCTGCGCGGGCAACGCGACCGCACACGCAAGCGGAGTCCCGTTCACGACCAACGCAACGTGGACGGCCCAGTCGGAGCGGCCCGCTTCGCCGAACTCGCGCGTGCCGTCGAGCGGGTCGACGATCCACACCCGTTCGCGTTCGAGTCGGATCGGGTCGTCCTTCGACTCCTCCGACAACACCGCGTCGTCGGGCCGGGCCTCGGCCAGGCGGGCCAGGATGAGGTCGTTGCTCTCGCGGTCGCCGTCGTCCTTCGTGGCACCCTCGGCGCGCCGGCGCACGAGCAGATGGCCCGCCTCGCGCGCGATGTGGGCCGCGAGCTCGTGGTCGTCCATCGGGGAATCGGTGGTCAGCTCGCGGCCGGAAGCATCTGCTTCGCGGCGCGGCGCAAGACGCCGGCGTCGACCGGCTTCACGAGCATCAGGTCGACGTCGGCGCGCCGGGCGATGAACTCGTCGGCTTCGCGGTCGAGCAGCAACAAGATGTTGGCCCGGTCGAGGCGGCCGCCCGATTCTTCCAGGCGCAGGTCGATCGCCACCGCGACGCCACCCATGTTGCCGATCTGCATGTCGAGCACGACGAGGTCGGGGTCGTGTTCGCCGAACGCGGCCCGCACGTCCTGACCCCGGGTCACCTCGACCACGTCCTGTCCGCGGCCGGTGAAGGCGGCGCGCACCTGGTCGCGAACCCACTTGGCATCGGCGGCGACGAGGATCGTGGTCATCGGGCCGAGATCGTATCGAAGAGCAGCGCGCCGACCTCGCGCAACGTCGCGAAGTCGTGGACGTCGTGGGCGAGGTAGGGCACGTAGGCGAGGGCGGTCTCCGGCCCGATCCGGGCGCGTATCTCCTCGAGGTGGTCCCGCTCGAGGGTCGCGATCTCCCGGAAATCGGCGAGGTTGTCGTAGAGGGCACCCAGCCGCGCGGCCGGGGCGGCGTCGGGCTCGGCCCGGAGTGCAACCGCCGCGGCCCGCAGGCCGGCAGGAGTCTCGTCGCCGAACGCGGGGTGGACCCGGTTGACGATCAGCGCCTGCACGGTCTGACCCGCTTCCGCCAACCGCTCCGCGAAGTACGTCGCCTCCTGCATCGCGTCGCGACGCGGTGAGCTGACGAGTACGAACGCGGTCGACGGATCGGTCAGCAACGCGCCCACCACCTGCGCGCGCGTACGGAAGCCCTCTTCCATCCCTTCGAACGCGCGGAAGAACGCGACGACATCCTCGATCACCTCGGAACCGACGACGCGCGCAACCGTGCGCAGGAACGTCTGCACCGCGACGCTCGCGACTTTGAGGTACGCGCGCGTCGGCATCATCAGGAGTCGGAACACGCGGTTGTCGAGGAGCCGGGTCAGCCGCTTCGGCGCGTCGAGGAAGTCGAGCGCGTGGCGCGTCGGGGGAGTGTCGACGACGATGAGGTCGAAGTTCCCTTCGTCGTGCAACTCGTGCAACTTCTCCATCGCCATGTATTCCTGCGTGCCACCGAGCGCGCCCGACACATTGCGGTAGAAGGTGTTGTCGAGAATGCGCTGCGCCTGTTCCGGTGTTTCGGCGTTGCGCGTGACGAGCAGATCGAACGTCGACTTCGTGTCGAGCATCATCGCCGACAGTCGCCCTCCCGAAACCTCGGCATCGGCCGCCCACAGTGCCGGGTCGATCTCGGTCGGATCGTTCGTGAGGTGCTCGATGCCGAGCGCATCGGCGAGTCGCCGAGCGGGGTCGATCGTGACGACACACGCGTTCCGGCCGCGCCGCGCGCCTTCGAGCGCCAGCACCGCCGCGGTTGTGGTCTTGCCCACGCCACCCGTTCCGCAGCAGATGACGACGCGCCGATCGTCGACGAGCTCGTCGATGCGGTTCGTCACAGCCGCTCGATTCCGCGCGTGAATGCGTCGGCGAGGGTGTCGAGTTGCGGACGCGTGATGTCGGGATTGAAGACGAACGGCAGCACGATCTGGGGCAAGGGCAGACGCTCGCGCAGGCGCTCGATCTGTTCGTTCTGCAACGCGTGCCGTTCCTCGAGGAACGCGCCCGCGTGCGCGAGGTCGTCGGCTTCGCGTTGCGACACGAAACGGTTGGTCGCGCGCGCGTCGGCCAGGATCGCGTCGGCGTTCGCGGTTACTCCCAGGGGCAGCGGTTCGAAGCAGCCGTTGACCACGACCGGACCGAGGGCAACACCCGCCCGGTCCTCGATCGCGAATGCGGTGTCGACGACTTCGCTCACCGGCGTTTCCTCGGCGAGCGTGACGAGCATGACCTGACAACGCGCCGGGTCGGAGATCAGGCTCACGACATCCTGGGCCTGTTTGCGAATCGGACCGACGCGCACCGCATCGAGCAGCCCGCGCGCCGACAACAAGAACGTGACCGCGTGACCGGCCGCGGGTGCGTCGACGATGATCAGATCGGCCGTGCCCGACTCCTCGATCGACTTCACCTTCCCGAGCACGAGGATGTCCTTCATGCCGGGTACTGCCGTCGCCACCACGTCGAGCGCGCCGGATGCCGCCAGGCGCTTGGAAATGCGTTTCATCCCGTGGGTCACGAGATAGTCGACGAGTGCCGCGTCCGGAGTGAGGAACCGCGCTCGGATGCCGCGGGTCGAGGTCGATCTCGTCGTAGCCGAGCGCGGGCGCACCGAACATGCTCGGCAGGCCGGACTTTCCCTCCACCTCGACCACGAGCACGGAACGACCGGCGCGAGCGGCGGTGAGGGCCAGCGCAGCCGTGACCGTGGTCTTGCCGACACCGCCCTTGCCGGCGACGATCACGACGCGGGAGGTCGAGCAGAATTCGGCGACCTCCATTGCTCCATCGTACGAGGCGCGTGCTACGACTGACTCGTGCGGTGGCGTCGGCTACTCCTGGGTCTCGGCGCGGTTGCGCTGATCGCGACTTCGTCGTGCGCGGTTGCCGGCGCGCAGACGGTGAGCCCGGGCCGCATCGACGTCGTCCAGGTCAACGGGCTCATCGATCCCTCGAACGCGGCGCTCATCCACGCGTCGATCCGCGACGCCGAGCGCGCGCATTCGACGGTCGTGGTCTTCCAGATGAGCGCGTCGGGCGCGGTCGACGTCGACGTCAACGCGTTGCTCGCCGACTTCTCGAACGCGACGATCCCCGTCACGGTTTGGGTGGGCCCGTCGGGCGGCGGAGTGCGCGGCGCGTCGTCGTTGCTCGCCCGCTCGGCCGACTTCGCCGCGACCGCGCCGGGCGCGCATGTCGGGCCCGTCAATCCCATCCGCTTCGACGACACGTCGTTCACCGTCGACACGCCCCTGAAGCTCATCACCGAAAAGGCGTCGACGCTCCTCGAGTTCATCGGCCTGCTCGACGGCCGCACTCTGCAGACCGCGGCCGGACCGGTCAAGCTCAACACGATCAAGGTCGTCGAGCTGAACGGCCGTCAGGTGCGGGAGCCGTCGGGGCAGGTCAACTTCCGCAAGCTCGGGCTCAGCGCCCAGATCGCGCACACGCTCGACGCGCCGTGGGTTGCGTACTTCCTCTTCGTCGCCGGGCTCGCGCTGATCATCTTCGAGTTCTTCTCCGTGGGAGTGGGTGTCGCGGGCTTCGTCGGCGCGGTCGCGCTCATCGGCGCAACCTTCGGCTTCTCGCATCTCCCCGTCGCACCATGGGCGATCGCGCTGTTGTTGCTCGGGATGATCGGGATGTCGATCGACGTCCAGGCGGGCACGCTCGGCCCATGGACGTTCATCGGCGCGGGCGCGCTCGTGGCCGGTTCGATCTGGCTCTACAACGGCTCCGCGCACCTCGACCCCGCGTGGTGGATCCTCGTCCTCGTCATCGGCGGAACCGTGCTGTTCATGCTCTCGGGCATGACGGCCATGGTGCGGTCGCGGTTCTCGACGCCAACGATCGGTCGAGAAGAGCTCGTCGGCGAGATGGGTCACGCCGAGGCCGACGTCGATCCCGACGGTGTCGTTCGCATCCGCGACGCGCTGTGGCGCGCCCGGACGAACCGGTCGACCCCGATTCACGCGGGCGACGCGGTGCGGGTGGTGTCGATCGAGGGAATCGTGTTGGAGGTCGAGCCCGAAGTCGGTGGTGCACGCGATCATCGCGAGCGTCGCCGTGGCTCCTGACCTGGCCGTTTGTCTTGCCTGCGGGCCGCGGATACGTTCCGAATGCCCGGCCGAACGCCGGTGCCGCGGGGTATGGAGTAGGGCGTGGCGCTCAACATCGTTCATGAAACCTGGCATCTGAAGGCCTCCTGTCGGGGTCCCGAATCGACGCTGTTCTTTCCGCCGTCGGTGGCGGAACGTCGCGACGATCGGGAGAGCCGCGAGGTCAAGGCCAAGCAGATCTGCGCGGAGTGCATCGTGCGACAGGACTGCCTCGAGTTCGCGTTGCGCGTCCACGAGCCGCACGGCATCTGGGGCGGGTTGACCGAAGCCGAGCGCCGGCGCCTGCTGCCCGAAGCGTAGAAGCGCCTGCTGCCCGAAGCGTGAGCGGGAACACCTGTATCGCGCCTGACAGGCGGGATTTCCGGGCCACGTAGACTTCCTCCATGGAGAGGGTCCGCGACGCCGCCACTGTGATCCTGGTGCGCGACCGCCCCGATCTCCACGTCTTCGTGTTGCAGCGCAATGCCGCGCTCGTGTTCGCGCCCGGCGCCACGGTGTTCCCCGGGGGTGCGGTCGATCCGGTCGACATGCAGACCGCGGCCGAGCTCGGTGTCGACGAATTCCGCGCCGCCGCGGTCCGCGAATGCCTGGAGGAGTGCGCCATCCCGATCGATCCCCACGGGTTGGTGGAGTTCGCCCGTTGGATCACCCCCGAAGGCGCGCCCCGCCGTTACGACACGCGGTTCTTCGTCGCCCGCGCGCCCGACACGCACGAGGGAGTGCACGACGGCAGTGAGCTCGTCGCGTCGGCGTGGATGCGGCCGGCCGACGTCCTGCGCGCGTTCGCGGCGGGCGAAATCGATCTGATCCTGCCGACGCAACGCAGCCTCGAGGTCCTGGCGCGCTTCGATCGGGTCGACGATCTACTGGCCGAGATGCGCGAGGCGCCGTGCCCGACCTGACCCCCGAATCGCCGAGCGCGCTTTCGCCGCTCGTGCGTCGCGTCGTCGCGAACAATCCCGGTCTGATGACCGGTCCGGGAACCAACACGTATCTCGTCGGTATCGACGAGGTCGCGGTCATCGATCCCGGTCCCGACCTGGTTCGCCACATCGACGCGATCATCGGCGCGTCGATGAAGGAGCGCGTTCGTTGGGTGCTGCTCACGCACACGCATCCCGACCACTGGCCCGCGGCGGAGAAGATCCGCAAGAAGACCGGCGCCAAGATCGCCGCGTTCTCGCCCTTTCCGAAAGTCGACGAGGTGACGATCGACCTCGATCTCGTGCTCGCCGACGGCGACACCATCGACGGTACGGAATTCCGGCTCGAAGCGCTGCACACGCCCGGGCACGCGCCGAACCATCTCTGCTTCTGGCTCGACGAAGAGCGCGCGCTGTTCACCGGCGACCACGTGCTGAACGGCACGACCACCGTCGTCAATCCGCAACGGGGCGGCGACATGATCCAGTACCTCGCCTCGCTCGATCGGCTGCGCAAGCTGAAGCGGGTTGCCAAGATCTGTCCTGGCCACGGCGACGTGATGGAAGACCCGACCGCGGTGCTCGACGAATACGTCGCCCACCGCAAGCTGCGCGAACGCCAGATCGTGAAGCTGCTGAAGGCGAAGCCCGCCACGGTCCCGAAGATCGTGCAGACGCTCTACACCGACACGCCCGAGGGGCTCATCGAGATGGCGCAGAAGCAGGTGTACGCGCACCTGCTCAAGCTGAAGACCGAGGGAAAGGTCTCCGGCACCGGCCTGAAGACGAGCTGGACCCTCACGTAGCTCCGGGCGCCGCCCGCGCCTGTGAGATCCCTGAGGCGGGATCGGCATTTCGCACACGGGTGCCTCAGGAACTTCCGCGATCCTTACGCGCGCGCTCGTATCGAGCGCTCGATGCGGCGGTCGGGCGGATGTGTCACGACAATGTGGTGCACGGATCGGATTGCCCGTACCGTTGCTACGAGCGGCGTGTGCTGCCGATGGAGGACTGGTGACCCACTCGACCGACGCGCTGCTCGTTGCCGACCGCGTGCGCAAGACGTACCACACGGGCGCGGAAGAGGTCGAGGCACTGCGCGACGTCGAGCTCGCGGTGCACGAGGGCGAGTTCGTCTCGATCATGGGCCCGTCCGGGTCGGGCAAGACCACGTTGCTCAACTGTTGTTCGGGCCTCGACGACATCGACGGTGGCCGGGTTCTCCTCGACGGTGTCGATCTGCACGCGCTGTCCGACGCGCGCCGTACCGCGAACCGCGCGTCGTCGATGGGTTTCATCTTCCAGGCGTACAACCTCATTCCCGTGTTCAGCGCGGTCGAGAACGCCGAGCTGCCGTTGTTGTTGGCCGGCGTCGACGCCAAAGAGGCCCGCCGGCGCGCGTCGGAGACACTCGAACGCGTCGGGCTCGCGGGCCGCTTGAAGCATCGGCCGGCCGAGTTGTCCGGGGGCGAGCAGCAGCGCGTCACCATCGCCCGGGCCCTGGCCGGTCGGCCACGGATCGTGTGGGCCGACGAACCCACCGGCGCGCTTGACTCGGAGACGGCCGATCAGGTGATGGATCTGCTGCGCGAACTGAACGCCGACGGCCTCACGCTCATCGTCGTCACCCACGACTCCGGGGTGGGCGGTAGCGCGAATCGTGCGATCAAGATGCGCGACGGCCGGATCGTGAGCGACGAGCTCGTGAGTGACGACGTCGTCGTGGTCGAGGTCGTCCCGACGCACTCCGGCTGACGTTCTCGTGACGGCGGACTACGCATGATCCTGACGTTCTCATGATCTTCGTCGCGCTGCTGTCGCTTCCGTTCCTGTACGTGTTGATTCGCAAGCCGGTGTTGCGGCGGCTCGCGCTGCGCAACGCCGTACGCCGCCCGCGCGAGACCGCGCTTGTGATCCTCGGCTCGCTGCTCGGTACCGCGATCATGACGGGGTCGTTCGTCGTCGGCGACACCTTCAACGCGTCGATTCGCCGCACCGCGTACGAACAGCTCGGGCCCGTCGACGAGATCGTTTCGGCGAACGGCATCGGCGCGGCGGCCCTGCTCGATGCGCGCCTCGCCGGAATCCACGACGCGAACGTCGACGGCACACTGACGCTGACCACGACGAGTGCGTCGGCCGCCTCCACGGTCGTGCCCGTGCGCGCCGCGCCCAAGGCGCAACTTCTTGAGACCGACTTCGCCGCGGCCCGGAAGTTCGGGGGTGACGCGCACGCCACCGGGATCTCCGGGCCCACGCCCACGTCGGGTCAAGCCGTGATCGGGCATGATCTCGCCCGCGCCCTGAAGATCGGGCCGGGCGCCGCCATCGACGCGTTCGCGTACGGTCGCACGCTGCACCTGCACGTCACGCGTGTCCTGCCGAAGTTGGGGATCGCGGGCTACTGGTCGGGCGCCGAAACCGCGTCCGACAACATCTTCGTCGCGCCCGGGACCATTGCCGGGCTGGTCGCGGCGGGCGTTTCGTCCTCGACCGCACCGCCGCAGTCGATCGTGCTCGTGTCGAACACCGGCGGCGTCGAAGCGGGCGCGACGCGCACCGCCGCCGTCGACGAACTTCTCGCGGCGCGGCTGCGCGGCGTCGCCGCGAGCGTGAACGATCGCAAGCAAGCCGTGCTCGATCACGCCGAACGCAGCGGGCAGTCACTGTCGCGGCTCTATACGTCGCTCGGAACGTTCGCGGTCCTGGCCGGCATCCTCTTGCTCGTCAACATCTTCTTCATGCTCGCCGACGAACGGAAGTCGGAGCTGGGCATGCTGCGCGCCGTCGGCTTACGTCGTTCGTCGCTCGTCGGCGCGTTCGCGACCGAGGGTTGGTGTTACGCGGTCGTCTCGGCGATTGCGGGAACGTTCGTCGGGCTCGGGCTCGGGCGCGCGTTGATGGCCGCGGCCGCCAAGTTGTTCGCCCGCCCCGGCGACGACACCAGCATCTCGTTGCACTTCGCGTTCAAATGGGCGAGCGTCGAGCGCGGGCTCGTCGTCGGATTCGTGATCGCCATCGCCACCGTCGTGCTGGCGAGTGTCTGGCTGAGCCGTTTCAACATCATCCAGGCCATTCGCGACATCACCGAACCCGCCCGGCGCAAGCCGCATCGGCGTTCCAGCTACGCGGGCACCGTGGTCGCGGCACTGGGCGGAATGGTGACCGTGTTCGGGTTGCTCGCGTCGTCGTTCCTCGCGCTGATGCTGGGCCCGGTCGTGGTGCTCGTCGGGCTGGCGCCGATCCTGGCGCAACTGTTCCCGCGCCGGGCCGTGAGCTCGACGGTCGGCGCCGCGGTCCTGATCTGGGCGGTGCTGTGCGTCCCGCTGGCGATCGCGCTGAACATGTCGTTCGACGTGTTGGTGTTCGTCGTCCAGGGACTCGTGCTGGTCGGCGCCGCAGTCGTGCTCACCGCGCAGCATCAACAGGCGATCGGGCACGGGATCGGACGGGCCGCGAAACGGTCGTTGTCCGTGCGGTTGGGCCTGGCGTATCCGCTGGCCCGGCGCTTCCGCACGTCGATGACGCTCGGCATGTTCGCGCTCGTCGTGTTCATCCTGGTGCTCGTGTCGGTGTTCGCGTCGATGTTCGCGGGCCAGGTCGGTCAGCAGACGCGCGACGCGTCGGGTGGCTTCAACGTGGTCGTGCAGTCGAACCCGACGAACCCCGTGTCGCTCACCGCGCTCGCGCACGAACCCGACGTGCGCGCGGTCGCACCGCTCTCCACGTTGAACGTGCAGATCACGTCCGCGCCCGGCCTCACCCAACCGCGGGAGTGGTCGGCGACCGGTTACGACTCCCAGTTCGTCGATCACGGCGCGCCGAAGCTCGACGACAAGGGCGCGTATCCGACGGATGCCGCCGCATACCGTGCGGTGCTCACGTCACCCAACCTCGCGATCGTCGAAGCATCGTTCCTGGCCTCCGACGGATCCGCGAGCAACGTCGTGAAGATCGGCGACCAGTTCACCGCGCAGGACGAAGCCAGCGGTCGCGCGCGCAGGTTTACGATCGCGGCGATCAGCACACCGGACGTGGTGGGTAACGGCGTGCTCCTCGGTGCGACGGCCGCGCACGATCTGTTCGGCGTGCGCGGAGTGACGAACCGCGCCTACCTCGACGTGCGCGACCCCGCGGCATTCGCGACCGCGTTCGCCGGTCGCTACCTGGCCAACGGCGGCAAGGCCGAGATGCTGCGCGGCATCGTGCAGGACAACATGGCGGAACAGCAGCAGTTCTTCTTGCTGATGCGCACGTATCTCGCGCTGGGGCTGGTCGTCGGCATCGCCGGCATCGGCGTGATCATGGTTCGCGCGGTACGCGAGCGGAAGCGTCAGGTCGGCGTGCTCCGCGCGCTCGGCTTCCAGGCCGCGGCGGTGCGCGCCGCGTTCGTCGTCGAGTCGGCGTTCGTCGCGGTCGAAGGTGTGCTGATCGGGACGGTGCTCGCGCTGGTGTGCGCGTGGTCGATAACCCTCAGCGACGCGTTCGGTTCGTCGCTCGCGTTCCGGGTGCCCTTCGGCGCGATCGGGCTGCTCGTCGTCGGCACGTTCATCTGCGCGCTCCTGGCCACCGCCGCCCCCGCCCGCTCCGCGGCCCGCATCCGCCCCGCCGTCGCCCTCCGCCTCTCCGACTAAAAGATCCCCAAAACCCTGCCATCAGATGGCAGCGAATTTGCTTCCATGCGTCATGAACCCTGCCAACTGTTGGCAGGAATTGCGGCGCGACGCGCTGGTTTTCCTGCCAACGCGGGCGGGGGGTTGGGGTCAGTCGGGGGTGCGGGACAGCCAGTCGCGCCAGGCGCGGAGGAAGTCGGCGAACAGGACGCGGCCTTCGTCGCCGGGGGGTGGCGGCCACCACGCGCGCCACGCGGTGTCGACGTCGTCGAGCGTCGGGTCGGGTTCGCCGAGTAGGCGCCGGCGGGTGACGGCGGCGGCGACGCGACGTTGGGTGGCGGCGTCGAGGGCGAGTTGTTCGCTGACGGTCTGGATCACACCAGCAACGAACCGGGCGTCCTGCACCGCGAGCGAGATGCGCATGTTGTCGGCATCCGCACCCCAGTAGCCGCGCAACGCCTTCTTGAACCGGCGCTCGTCGAACCCGCGGCGCAGCGTCCGCTGCCGTTGGCCCCAGACCGCGTGGTGACCGTCGCCCCCGAGGACGGTGTCGACCAACTGTTCAAACGGATCCTTGGCGCTCACGCGTTATGCCGGTGGGCCGGCGTCGACGCGAGCGAGGTTGTCGTCGGCGCCGCCGCGCCACCATCCGAGCGTCTCGACCCACCACGTGAGTCCGGCGCGTTCGTAGGAGGCAACATCGTCGCCGGGCGTCGTGCCTTCGATGGCGACTTCGAAGGGCGAGTCGTCGGCGCGTTGACTGCGCACGTAGGCGACGATGTCGGCGAGCGCCTCGGGCGGCATCGTCTTGCCCCGTCCGTACCCTTCGTGCACGGCGAAGATCCCGTCGTAGCGCGCGGCCCGCCGGAACGGTCGGCGCGCCGGCCATTTCCCGCCGATCCAGATCGGCAGATGCGCGCTCGCCAGCGCGGGGCGCATCGGCGGTGAGTCGATGTGAAAGTGCTGCCCCTCGAACGCGAACGCCTCGCCCGTCGACAGGCCGGTGATGATCTCGAGCGACTCGTCGAGCTGATCGGCGCGTGTGCGCACGTCGGGATCGAAACCGAAGGCCGCGTGCTCTTCGGGCCACGCGCCGAGGCCCGCCCCGAAGAGGAAGCGTCCGCCCGAGAACGCGTCGATCGTCACGCACCGCTTGGCCACTTCCCACGGCAACTCGCGCGGGAGCGGTGAGATCATCAGGCCGAGCTTCATCGTCGACGTGGCGGCGGCGATGGCGCCCAGCGCGATCCACGGGTCGACCGTCGGGCGGTTCTCGCGATACAGCAGATGGTCCCAGAGGAAGAAGCCGTCCCAGCCGCGCGCTTCGGCCGTGCGCGCCAGCGTGCACAGCAGTTCGACATCGGCGAACACATCGGCGTTGGGGACGCCGAGCGCGAAGCGGGTCACGCCAGCTTTTGCACGAGCTCGAACATCCGTGCCGTGCAGCCCGCCATCTCGACCGGCGGAAGCAGTTCGGTGACGATCCGCTCCGCGATCGCGTGCAGCTCCCGGGCAGCCGGTGTGTCGGCGTGCGCGAGGACGACGGGCGTTCCGGTGTCGCCGTCGGTCGACACCGCGGGCTCGATCGGCACTGCGCCGACGAGCGGCGCGCCTGTGAGCGCGGCCAACCGCTTGCCGCCACCGGAACCGAAGATCGCGTGCCGGGTGCCGTCGGGCGCGACGAACTCGGTCATGTTCTCCACGACGCCCAACACCTTCAGGTACGACCGCCGCGCCATGTCGGCGACGCGGGCCGCAACCTTCTGCGCGCCGAGCGCGGGAGTGGTCACCACGAGCATCTCCGTCTGCGGCAACAACCGGGACAGCGCCATCTGGATGTCGCCGGTGCCGGGCGGCATGTCGATGAGCAGGTAGTCGAGGTCGCCCCAGCTCACGTCGACGAGGAACTGCTCGAGCGCCTTGGCCAGGATGAGGCCGCGCCACATGAGCGCGGTGTCCTCGTCGTCGACGAGCAACCCCATCGACACGACGCGTAACAGCCCGGCGCCGACCGGCACTTCGGCGGGCGCGATCTTGCCCTTGCCGTCGGCGGCCTTCGCGCCCGCGAGCCGACCCTTCACGCCGAGCATGCGGGGGATGGAAAAGCCCCAGATGTCGGCGTCGAGCACGCCGACGGTGAGGCCGCGGGCCGCGAGCGCGGCCGCGAGGTTGGCGGTGATCGACGACTTGCCGACACCACCCTTGCCGCTCCCGACCGCGATGACCCGCGTGGTGGCGGGGACCTCGGTGGTCGGCGCCGACTGCGAGGCCCGCAGGCGTGCCTTCTGCATCAGGGCCGAACGCTCTTCCTGGGTCATCTCGTCGTACTCGACCGTGACCTCGCCGACGCCGGGGAGGCCGGAGACCTTGGAGCGGACGTCGGTACCGATCTGGCCCCGGAGCGGGCACGCGGCAGTGGTCAGAGCGACCTTCACCATGACGTCGCCGTTGGGCGCGACCCGGACGTCGTGAACCATCCCGAGCTCGATGATCGAGGCCCGCAGCTCGGGGTCGAGGACCCCGGCCAGCACGCCCCGAACGTCGTCGGGACTCGGCACGCCGACACGATCCGGGCTGGATTGGGGGGGAGGGTGGGTTCGCTCATGTGGGTAATAAAACACGCCGGGACCTTGAAAATATGCCCGATTGCAAAGTACCGTCAAGGAATGGACCTGTTGGCGGTCTTGAAGGCACTCGGCGACGAGACGCGCTTCTCGATGTATCAGGAGCTGGCAAGCTCCACGACGGCGCTCACCGCCACCGAGCTCGCCGAACGCCTCGGCCTGCACGCCAACACCGTCCGGCTCCACCTCGAACGCCTGCGCGAAGCGGGCCTCGTCGACGTCGAGCCCGTCCACCGCGGGACCGTCGGCCGGCCCCAGCACGTCTACTCGCTGGCGCCGGGTGCGCCCGGCCTCGGTCTCGACCCGCCCAGCTACACCCTGTTGGCGGGGATGCTCGCCATGCTGGCCGAACGGGTGGGTGCCGACGCGGCCGACGCCACCGCCGCGGGCCGCTCCTGGGGAGTCGAAGCGGGCCGCCGTACCAACTCGAAATCGTGCGTGAAGGCGTTGTTCGGCGAGATGGACCGGCTCGGGTTCGACCCCGAGCGGGAGGCGCTGCCCGGCGGCGGCACCGATATCGCGTTCCTCCACTGCCCGTTCCGGGAACTGGCCGAGGCCTACCCCGAGCTCGTCTGCAACCTGCACCGCGGCATCGCCGAGGGTGTCGTGTCGTCGGTGGGCGGGGGAAGGATCGAGGAGTTCGCGACGTTGTACGACCGCGACCCGTGCCGGGTCACCGTTGCCGTAGAAGTATCCTGATCACAGTTCCGAATTCGGCCCGTGCGAATTCACGTGCGCTCACGGAGGCCCAGATGATTGCCCTCACCGATACCGCCACCGTCAAGGTCAAGGAACTGATTGCGGCGGAGGGCCAGGACGAGCTCTACCTGCGGGTCGCGGTGCGCCCCGGCGGGTGCTCCGGCCTGTCGTACGAGATGTTCTTCGACACCGAGAAGGCCGCCGACGACATCGTCGAGTCCTACGGCGACGTCCAGGTCGTGGTCGACCCCGCGAGTGCACAGCACCTCGTCGGCGCGTCGCTCGACTACAAGGACGGCCTGCAGGGCGCGGGCTTCGCGATCAACAACCCGAACGCGCAGCGCACGTGTGGCTGCGGCCAGTCGTTCTCCTGACCTTTCTGTTCTTGCGATCCACGGCCCCGCTCCGGCGGGGTCGTTTCGCGTCCGGGCTCGGTTCGCGGTGCCGAGTACGGTCGCCGCGATGCCCGTGTCCTTCGCGCTGAACGGCGTTGCCGTCGAGGTCGACGCCGATGTCGAGCGCGGTGAATCGTTGCTGAACGTGCTGCGCGAACGGCTCGGTGTCGTTTCGGCCAAGGACGGGTGCGCGCCCCAGGGTCAGTGCGGTTGCTGCACGGTGCTCGTCGACGGCGAGCCGCGCGTCGCGTGCGTCACACCCGCGGCGCGCGTCGACGGCCGCGCCGTCACGACCATCGAAGGCCTGACCGACGTGGCGCGGAGCGAGGCCGCGGCCGCGTTCGTGGCGACCGGCGGATCGCAGTGCGGGTTCTGCACTCCGGGAATCGTGATGCGCTTCGCGGGGACGCGCACGCGTGATGTCGACCGCGCGCTGGCCGCGCACCTGTGCCGGTGCACGGGTTGGTTGACGGTGCGCGATGCCGTGGGGGGCACCGCGCCGGTCGACGGCCGCGATCGCGAACGCGATCTCGACCGCCGCGTCGCGTCGGGCGGTGCTCGAGGCCGGCGGCCCGCAGCACGTGGATCTCGCGGTGCCGCTCGGTGGCGCGGCGTTCGCCGACGACACCGCGCCGCGCGACGCGCTCGTCGCGGTTCCCCTCCCGCCCGGTTCCGACGTCGATGCGGTCGAGGCCGCCGGCGTTCGCTGGGTGGTGGCGGAATCGTTGCTCGAGGCGCGCGCTCGCGCCGCGAAGGTGCAGGGTCGTCGCACAACGGTGACGACGCGTCCTCCGCTCCTCGAGCACATGCCGCCATGCCCGCCGACCGGCGTTCAGCTCGCGACCCAGTGGGTCGAGCCCGCGTACCTCGAGCCCGACGCGTCGTGGTGCGCGCCGGGCGGAGATCCCGCGTCGCCGCTCGCCAACGCGGGTGCGTTCGGCGGCAAGGTGCATTCACTCGCGCCGCACGCCGCGCGCGAGCTCGCCGACCACTTCGGGCAAACGGTGCGCGTCGTGTTCGCGCGCGAAGACGTCGTGCGCCTGGGGCCGAAGCGGCCGCCGATCGCGGCGATGGCCGTCGCGCACCACGACGACGAAGTCGACATCATCGGCGTGGTCGCGCGGGGCGCGGGCGTACCGCGACTGTGGCCGACGCCGGAAGGGATCACGGTCCGGGCGCAGTGGACGGAGATCGACGTGCCGGGACCGCTGGTCAGTGCCGACCTGCGCGCGGTCGGGCTCGCCGAGCAAGCCGTGTTGGTTGCGGGTGCACTTGGCCGCGACATCGACGTCGTCACCCCGAGCGGCGCCCGCGCGACGCGAGCGTTGCGGTCGAGCGCGGCAAGGTGACGCACGTCGCGGTGTCGCTCGCGGCCGGTGATCCGCTCGACGAGATCGTCCTGCGTTCCTACGCGATCGGCGCCGCGCACATGGCGTTGGGCTGGGTCACGAGCGAGGGGCTCGCGGTCGATGCCGCGACGGGGGAGATCCACGACCTCACGATCCGTTCGTTCGGCGTGCTGCGCCCGGCCGAGATGCCGCCCGTCTCGGTGACGATTCTCGACGACCCCGCGCCCGCGCGCGCCCGTTCCACCGACGCGGTTTTCGCCGCCGTCGCCGCGGCGACGTGGAACGCGCTCGGCCGACCCGTTACGTTTCCCGCGCCCAGGAGGTGACCATGCCGGTCGAACCCGTTCCCACACCCAGTGCCCCGCCCGCGGCGGGTCCGTACTCGCCCGCGGTGCGCGCCGGCGACTGGCTGGTGCTCGCCGGTCAGGTCGGGCTCGATCCCGCGAGCGGCGCGATGGTGGCGGGTGGCGTCGAGGCGCAGGCGCGTCAGGTGCTGGCCAACATCGTCGCGATCCTCGGCGACTGCGGTGCCGCGCTCACCGACGTCGCCAAGACCACCGTCTTCGTCACCGACATCGGACAGTTCGCCACGGTCAACGCGGTCTACGCCGAAGCGTTCGGCGATCACCGCCCCGCCCGCTCCACCGTCCAGGTCGCGGCTCTCCCCGGCGGCGCCGAAGTCGAGATCGAAGTCTGGGCGATCACTACTTAGTCGCTCGCGCTGCGCCACCCGCATCGGGGCACGCACGGTCTGGTGGTGGGCGGGCGGCTCCGCTGCCGCTCTCGCGGGCGGTCCAATCCGCGGCCTGCGACTACATTCTTTACATGGTCGGTGTCGTTCTGATCTTGCTGGTGATCTTCGTCGTGGGCCCGATCGGGCTGTTCATCGTCGGCGGGATCTGGTCGGCGCTCACCGGCTGGCTGATGTCGGCCGACGCCGACGACCGCGCGGCCGGCAACCCCACCTAGCGCCGGCGGTCTCAGCCCTCGCGCGGGGGTGTTGCCCCCGGCCAGCGCGACTGGCCGAACCGGTAGCCGACGGAACGCACCGTCTGGATCAGGTTCGCGTTCTCTTCGCCGAGCTTGGCCCGCAAACGGCGCACGTGGACGTCGACCGTGCGCGCGCCGCCGTAGTACTCGTAGCCCCACACCCGCGACAACAGTTGCTCGCGCGTGAAGACCTTCCCCGGGTGCGTCACGAAGAACTTCAGGAGCTCGTACTCCATATACGTGAGGTCGAGGGGCTTGCCGTGCACCGCGGCCTGATACGTCTCGAAGTTCAGGACGAGATCGCCGTACGACGCGACCTCGGGCGACCCGGCGCGCCCGGCGCGGAACATGAGGTGGCGCAACCGCGACTCGAGCTCTTTCGGGTGGAACGGCGTGAGGCAGAAGTCGTCGAAGAGGTCTTCGCGGTGTTCGAGATCGTGCAGTTGCGCGCCGGTGATCAACAACAGGATCGACTCGACGCGCGAGTCGCCTTTACGCAGCGTGCGGCACAACGTGAACGCGCCTTCGGGATCGTCGTCGGCGCACACCACCGCGCCGGTCCAGCCGTCGACGGGTTCGTACTGCATCGCGATGGCGGCGTTGCCGACCGACTTCCACCGGACGCCCGACAGGTCGAGCGTCTGCGCGAGCAGCGGCGGCGCCGGGTCCGGAAAGACCAGGAGTAGCTCGTTCAAGACGTTTTCACCTCAGCCGAATGCCTACAGCGTCCCGAGATAACGGGCAATCTCGAACGGTGTCACATCGGCTTTGTAATCGGCCCACTCCCGCCGCTTGTTGATCAGGAAGTTCTCGAAAATGTGGTCGCCGAGTGCTTCCGCCGCCAACTCCGAACGCTCCATCGCGTCGAGCGCGTCGCGCAACGATCCGGGCAGTGACCCGATGCCGACCGCGAGCCGTTCCTCGTCGGTCAGCGCGTAGATGTTGTCGGTCGCTTCGGGGGGAAGTTCGTAGCCCTCGTCGATTCCCCGCAGGCCGGCCGCGAGGATGAGCGAGAACGCGAGGTACGGGTTGCAGGCCGGGTCGGGCGCGCGGAACTCGATGCGCGACGACTCGTTCTTGCCCGACTTCGACAGCGGCACCCGTACCAACGCGGAGCGGTTGTTGCGCGCCCAGCACTTGTAGACCGGTGCTTCGTAACCGGGGATCAGGCGCTTGTAGGAGTTGACCCACTGGTTCGTGATCGCGCAGATCTCGTCGGCGTGCACGAGCAGGCCCGCGATGAAGTGCTTGGCGACCTTCGACATGCCGTACTCGTCGCCCGGATCGTGGAACGCGTTCACGTCGCCTTCGAACAGCGACACGTGCGTGTGCATCCCCGAACCGAACGCGCCGGTGATCGGCTTGGGCATGAACGTGGCGTACACGCCGTTGTCGGCCGCGACCTCTTTGGCGATCAGCCGGAACGTCATCACGTTGTCGGCCATCTCGAGCGCGTCGGTGTAGCGCAGGTCGATCTCGTGTTGGCTCGGCCCGTTCTCGTGGAACGAGTACTCGACCGGGATGCCCATCGCCTCCAGCCGCAGCACGGTCTGCTTGCGCAGCCGCGAACCGAGGTCGTGCGCGGTGAGGTCGAAGTAGCCCGCGCTGTCGAGGGGCTCGACCACGCCGCCGGAGCGGAAGTAGAAGAACTCCATCTCGGGGCCGACGAAGAACGTGAAGCCCTTCTCCCGGGCCTTTTCCAGGTTGCGCTTGAGCACCCGACGGGGATCGCCCTCGAAGGGTTCGCCGGAGAAGGTCGAGATGTCGCAGAACATCCGCGCCATGGCGGTGTCGCCGTCGTCGGTCGGGAGCAGCTCGAAGGTGTTGGCGTCGGGCCGGGCGAGCATGTCGGATTCCTGGATCCGGCTGTAGCCCTCGATCGTCGACCCGTCGAAGGTCATGCCCTCTTCGAGGGCGGTCTGCAGCTCGGCCGGGGTGATCTCGACCGACTTCAAGAACCCGAGCACGTCGGTGAACCACAGGCGCACGAAGCGCACTCCGCGCTCCTCGACGGTGCGCAGCACGTACTCGTTCTGGCGTTCCATGTGGAGAGTTTACGGGGCCTCGCCTAGGGTCTCCGAGGCCGGCTTGGGGCGGTAACAGAGTGTTCACAATCGGGCAACGGCCGGGAAATCGCGTAGCGAAAAGCTGCCGTGAGCAGAAGCGGGCGTAGTCGCGCCCTGGAGATCGGAGCGAGTAGTGGCCATCAAGGCGGAGTACATCTGGATCGACGGCACGGAGCCGACGGCTCGTCTGCGTTCGAAGACGAAGATCTTGGAGAACGGGAAGGACCTGCCCATCTGGGGCTTCGACGGTTCGAGCACGAACCAGGCGCCGGGCAAGGCCTCGGACTGCGTGCTGAAGCCGGTGTGCGAGCTTCGCCGACCCGATCCGCGGTGGTGACAACCTCCTCGTGATGACCGAGGTGCTTCTCACCGACATGACTCCGCACGTCACGAACACCCGGGCGTTGCTGAAGCCCGTTGCCGACAAGTACGCCGGCCAGGAGCCGCTGTTCGGCATCGAGCAGGAATACACGTTCTTCAAGGAAGGCCGCCCGTACGGCTTTCCCGTCGGTGGCTTCCCGGCGCCGCAGGGCTTCTACTACTGCGGCATCGGCGCGGACGAGGTGTTCGGGCGTGACGTCGTCGAGACGCACCTCGACGCGTGCCTCACTGCCGGTCTCGGCATCTCCGGCATCAACGCCGAGGTCATGCCCGGCCAGTGGGAGTTCCAGGTCGGCCCGCTCTCGCCGCTCGACGTCTCCGACCAGTTGTGGGTGGCGCGCTGACCTGCTCTACCGGATCGCCGAGGACTTCGGCATCGCGGCGACGCTCGACCCGAAGCCCGTCAGCGGCGACTGGAACGGCGCCGGTGCGCACACGAACTTCTCCACCAAGGCGATGCGCGAGGGCTACGACCCGATCATCGCCGCGTGCGAGGCGCTCGGGAAGAACGCGGCCGAGCACGTCGCGCAGTACGGCGCCGACATCGAGCTGCGTCTGACCGGGTCGCACGAGACTGCGCCGTGGAACGAGTTCAGCTACGGCGTGTCGAACCGCGGTGCGTCGGTGCGTATCCCGTGGCAGGTCGAGATCGACAAGAAGGGCTACATCGAGGATCGTCGCCCGAACGCCAACATGGATCCGTACGTCGTGACCCGTCTCATCACCGAGACGTGCTGCAGCGCCCTGGCCTAAAGCGTCGTTTCTGCAGATCTCACTCTTGACGGGGCGGTGCTACGGCACCGCCCCGTTACGCGTCCCGGCCCGGTTACACCGGGCGAGAAGTCGGGCTTTCCCAGTCCAACTCCAGATCCCGCATGGGGTCGGGCTCGTACATGTCGTCGTCGTTGAAGTCGTCCCAACAGATGCGGGTGCGGTGCGCGGCGACCGCCGCGAGCGCGATCGGGACGACCCAGTTGAAGACCGTGAACGCCTCGGGCGTTCCCATCGAGGCCGCGACGAAGTGGGTGAGCGCGATGCCGACGAACGTCGTGCCCCAGATGAGGGTGATGAGCACGTTGACGCGCCGGAAATCGGGGTCGTCCCAGCGGCTCGACCGTACGTGCGGCCGCGTGTAGTGCTCGACCGCGGGCGTGAACGCGAGCGAGCCGAACGCGATGATCGCGAAACCGATCGCCGAGAGCGCGCGTCCGTCGTGGGCGAGGAAGCCGGTGTCGGAGCGGTGCAGCGCGCCCGCCACTGCGAGTGCACCGAACCAGCCGATCGCGCCGAGCACGATCATGTTGCGCGAACCGGGTTCGCGGCGCGAGCTCGTCAGCAGCAGGGTGACCGCGGTGATGAGCGCACCCAACCCGGCCCACAGCGGACCGCCGCCGTGGGCGCGGTCAACGACGGCAAAGACCATCCAGGGCAACAGTGCGGCATAGGGCTCGTCGCCCATGAGAGCCTCCCGAACAACGGATCGACATCCCGCGATCCGAACGGTACTCCGGTCTCATCGGTATTCGGAACGATGAATCGAGACTGCGTAATCGTCTCCGGGCCGGTACGGGTCGGCGTTCCAGGTCGAGAAACGGTCGCGGAGTGTGAGGCCCGCGGCGGCGCAGTCACTGTCGTAGGCCGAGATGGCGTAGCCGCGGTCGAGCTGGAACCCGGCGATCAGGGCGCCGCCGCGGTCGACGATGACGACTGCATCCGGCAACGAGTGCGGCCTGAGTCCCGGCCGCGGTGAAGAGCGGGACGTTGCCGGCGAGGAGGACGACGGCGAACTGCCGGCCGAGGTCGAGGGTCGTCAGATCGTGTTCGATCCATTCGATTCCCGGGCCGTTGGCGCGGGCGGTCGCCAGCATCGACGCGTCGACGTCGACACCAACCACGTCCACTCCGCGGCGGGCGAGCTCGATGGCGACCCGACCGGTTCCGCACCCGGCGTCGAGCACCGACGCCGGTGCCGGTTCCAAGCGCATGACGAAATCGGCCTCGCCGTGCACATCGACTCCCGCACGCGGCGAGCTCGTCGAACCGCCGTTGATACTCGTCCCCCTGCCATCGGGTCATCACCGAGTGTCGCGCTCGTCTATGGGTCGCTCACGCGGCGCCGACCCGATGGGTGGGCTGCGCCGAGTGATCGGGTCGGCTCCGCTGTCGCTCCCGCCGAGTGATCGGGTCGGCTTCGCTGTCGCTCCCGCCGAGTGATCGGGTCGGCTTCGCTGTCGCTCCCGCCGAGTGATCGGGTCGGCTCCGCTGTCACTCCCTCTATCCTTGATGGATGCCGCGCATCCGGGTGGCCGCCGCCCAACTGAACGTCGTCGTCGGCGATCTCGAAGGCAACGCCGCTCTCATTCTCGAGGCGTACGACGCGCGCCGAAGCGGCCGGTTGCGACCTCGTCGTGTTCCCGGAGCTCACGGTCACGGGCTACCCGCCCGAAGATCTGCTGCTGCGGCCCGCGTTCGTCGCGCAGGCGGTCGAGATGCTCGACAAGATCGCGGCGCGCACGGCCCGGGCCGCGGCCGTGATCGGTTTCCCCGAACCGGGCCGCGACCTCCACAACGCGGCTGCGGTCTGCGCGAACGGCCGCGTCTACGGCGTGTACCGCAAGCAGCTCCTGCCGAACTACGCCGTCTTCGACGAGGAGCGCTACTTCGTCGCGCCGCACGAGCCGCTGCCGCTTTTCAACATTGCGGGCGTGCAGCGTCGGTATCTCGATCTGCGAAGACGCGTGGAGCCCGACCGGGCCGATCCTCGTCGAGGCGGCGGGCGGCGCGGAGCTGATCGTCAACCTCAACGCGTCGCCGTACTACGCGCAACGGCTCCTCGAGCGCGAGACGATGCTCGCGACCCGTGCCGCCGACGCGTCGGTTCCGATCGTCTACGCGAACCTCGTCGGCGGCCAGGACGAGTTGGTGTTCGACGGCGCGTCTCTCGTCTTCGACGAGCAGGGCACCCTGATCGCGCGCGGCAAGCAGTTCGTGCACCGATCTGCTTGATCGTCGACATCGACGTGCGGCCCGCGTTCCGCAAACGCCAGCTCGACCCGCGTGGCCGGGTCGAGGCGCGGATGCTGCCGGAGACCCAGGTCTCCGAACGGCGCCCGCTCGACGCGCGCATCGCGCCGCGGATCGAACCCGTGCTCGAACCGGTGCACGAGGTCTACGAAGCGCTGGTGCTCGGTACGCACGACTACGTGACCAAGAACGGCTTCGCCGACGTCGTGATCGGGCTGTCGGGCGGCATCGATTCCGCGCTCGTGGCGGCAATCGCGGTCGACGCGCTCGGCGCGGAGCATGTCTCGGGCGTGCTCATGCCCTCGCGCTATTCGAGCGATCACAGCATCTCCGACGCGACGGCGCTCGCGAACAACCTCGGTATCGAGTCGTTCACCGTTCCGATCGAATCCGCGCACGTTGCGTTCGAGGCGATGCTGGAGCCGATGTTCGCAGGTACCGCGCCGGGCCTGGCCGAGGAGAACGTTCAGGCGCGCATCCGCGGCAACGTGCTCATGACGATCTCGAACAAGTTCGGGCGGATGGTCCTGACGACCGGCAACAAGAGCGAGATGGCCACCGGCTACGCGACGCTCTACGGCGACATGGCGGGCGGCTTCGCGGTGATCAAGGATGTTCCCAAGACGCTCGTGTACGCGCTGTGCAACGACCTGAACCAGCGCGCCGGCCGCGAGGTGATCCCGCACACGGTCATCGAGAAGCCGCCGTCGGCCGAGTTGGCGCCGGGCCAGCTCGACTCCGACTCGCTCCCGCCGTACGACGTGCTGGATCCGATCATCGAGGGCTACGTCGAGGACGACCTCTCGGTCGTCGAGCTGATCGCCCGCGGCCACGACGCCGACCTCGCGCGCCGCGTCGCGCGGCATGGTGGATCGCAACGAGTACAAGCGGCGCCAGGCCGCGCCCGGTGTGCGCGTGTCGCCGAAGGCCTTCGGCAAGGACCGCCGTCTCCCGATCACCAATCGCTGGCCCGGTTGACAGTGGAACCGGAAAGCGTGAGCGGGCCGGTCCCGCTCACGTGGGAGACCGCGCGGCCGCTCGTGCCCGAGCTCGCGTTGATCGCGGCCACGATCGCGTACGGCGCCACCTTCAAGCTCGTGCAGGATGCGCTCACCGACGTCACGCCCGTCGGCTTCATCCTGTTGCGGTTCAGCATGGGCGCGGCCGTGCTACTCCCGCTGGCCATCCGCAACGGTTGGCGCGGCCCGTCGACGGCGCGCGCGTCGTTGCGGTTCAAGGATTTCCTGCTGGCAGTGCTCGCGTTCGGTGTCGTCGGTTTCCTCGGCTATTGGTTTCAGAACGAAGGGCTGGAACGGACCACCACGTCGAACTCCGCGTTCATCACGGGCTTGTTCGTCGTGTTCACGCCCCTGCTGCAGACCTTGGTGACCCGGCGCCGACCGTCGCTGAACGTCGTGATCGCGGTGGTGTGCGCCGTGGTGGGTCTCTTCCTGCTCGAAGGATCGACGTTGCGCTTGCACGCGGGCGACGCGCTCACGCTCGCGTGCGCGTTCTTCTTCGGCCTCTGGATCCTGATCGGTTCCTACTTCACACAACACTTCGACCCGGTTGCGCTCACTGCGGGTCAGCTCGTGGTGTTCGCCGTGCTCGCGGTTCCCGTCGTCGCGCTCGGCGGCCTCGGTCACGTCACGACGCGCGTGCTCGATCGCGGCCGCGATTACCGGCGTTGTCTGCAGCGCACTTGCGTTCACACTGCAGCTATGGGGGCTGCGGTTCGTGGAGCCGTCCCGCGCCGCGGTGATCCTCACGTTCGAGCCGGTGGTTGCGGGGATCATCGGTTTCTGGGTCGGTGAACGTCTCGGCGTGTCCGGCTACATCGGCGCGGCGATCATCATGCTCGGCATCATCATCGCCGAGTCCCGTTCCTGGTGGGCGGGCCGGGGCCGGTTGGTCTGACGGCTGCTTGACCGATCGGTCAAGACGCGGTGAGAATCGTCGCGATGACTGACACTCGCAACGCCGATGTCGGCAAGCCGCGCGCGCCGTTCGCCCCTTGGGATCGCCGGGAGTTGCCCGGGCTCTTCACGGTCGAGGAGTCGGCGCGCCGCGTCGGCAATTACAAGTGGGCCGAGATGCGGCTGTTCGAAGTGCTCGGCGGTTGGGTGGCGACCGTTCCCGAGCTCGACGTGAAGTTGGTGCTCGGTCGGCACACCTATCACCACGCCTGGCACGCCGAGCTGTGGCACAAGCGCCTGCCCGAGCTGCGCGAGATGAACCCCGATCGGCTCACCGTGCCGCCGAACGACGCGTTCGTGACGTTCATGGATGCGGTGCGCGAACCCGAAGCGCCCGAGCACACGATCGAGAAGCTCGTCGGTGTGTACCGCGTGCTGATCCCGCGGTTCATCGCGGTGTACACGTACCACCTCAACGGCACGAGCACGATCACGGACGCGCCGACGATCCGCTCGCTCAAGTTCGCGTTGCAGGACGAGTTCGACGACTGGCGCGACGGCGAGATGCTGCTCCAGTCGCTGATCGATTCGCCCGAGAAAGTCGACAGGGCGGGCCGCCGCCAGGCCGAGTTGGAGAAGCTGTACCTGGCGTCGGGCGGCATCGCCGGCCCCGGTAGCCTGGGTGAAGAGCAGGAGGTCGGCGTCTCGTGAAGAAGATGCTTCCGGAATCCGAACTGGCCCGCGACGAGCGCTTCGTGCGCACCAAGATCGAGGATCGCATCTTCGACCCGCGGGGGCCCAAGGTCGCGCAGCGCAACACCGGCCCCGCCAAGATGGGTATCGACCGGCCCGCGGCCGGCGAACGCTCCCGCTCGTTGATGCACGGCATCTTCGTCGGGGAGATCCAGGCGCTCGAGGGCGCGGGCCGCACCTGCTTACGACTTCGACGACGAGGCCGCGCCGTTCCAACTGAAGCTCGACATGGCGCGTCAGTGCTGGGACGAGTCGCGGCACTGCGAGATCTCGGTGAAGCTCGGCGACCACATGGGGACCGAGATCGGTGAGTACACGGAGTCGACCTTCCTGTTCGCCGCCGCGTGCAACCCCGATCCGGTCTTCCGGCTCTGTGGCGTCAACCGTGCGCTCGAGGGCCTGGCCATCGACGTGTTCAGCTCGATGAAGGACTTCGGCAACGAGTCGGGCGACCCGATCCTCGAGTTCTGCGAAGACTGGATGCTCGCCGACGAGGTCACCCACGTGAAGATGGGCTCCGACTGGCTGCGCCGCCTGACCGAGACCGATCCCGATCGGCGGGAGCGGGCGCTCGAGTTCCAGCGCACCGTCGACGCGATCTTCAACCTCGGAGGCTTCCGGGGCGAAGACGACGACAACCCGATCCAGCTCGCCCGCGACTTCCGCCGGCTGGCCGGGTTCAGCGAGGGCGAGAACGATTCGCTCGCCGCGTTGGCCCGCGAGTCGACCGAGCAGGCCCGCCAGATGGCGGCGGCCGCCACCGCCGCGCTCGACGCGTCGGGCCAGGGTTCTTGAGCCGATCTTCATGAGGAGCATCGGTTCGTGAGCCGAATCACCGTCACACCCGATCCCTTTACGCTCATCGCGTACGACGCGGCGGAGATCCGGTCTCTGCTCGAAGAGGCCGTGGCTGTCGCCGAGATCCCGCCCGGCGTCGACATCGTCTTGAACGTCGACCAGGAGTTGTTCGCGCCGCTGACGGGGCATATGTCCGACGTCGTCGACGGCAAGATCGTCCTGTGGATCTCGGGCGGCAACTTCGAGGACAACAAGCGGCCCACCCATTTCTCCGCCGACCAGGCCCGCGGCGACCTCGTGGTGATGGCGCTGCGGGCGAAGGACCGCCTCTCCGACGACTTCGCCGCCGCCCCCGCCGACGCCCAGCTCAGCCGGGGCGAACGGGCGGCCTGGGACGCGTACGCGGTCGGCCGGGCCAGCCGCCTCGGGTTGCCCGTGCGCCGGCCCCGTCAGCTCTACGACTTCCGCCTCCAGCACGGCTTCACCGATGCGGCCGACGCCGCGTTCGACCGCTGCTGGAACGGCGAGCACCTCACCTGGGACGGGATCCGGGAGATCTGCAAGGAGACCGGGGCGCTGGATCGCGCACCGTCGAAGGTCCCCGTCGACCTCCTCCGCAACAGCTGATCGATCCGAGCCGACCTCACTCCAGGTCGTACGCGGAGATGGCTTCGTAGAGGTCGACCGCGGGCTTCGCCGCGACCGCCGGCATCGCCGCCCGCGCCATCTCGATCATGAGCGCGGAGTCGAGGTGCGCCTGCACGGCCTCGGGCGTCTGCCACTTCTCGACGACGAGGAAGCGTCCGCCTACGGTGACGGATGCCACAAGATCGACATTCCGGCACCCCGGCTCCTGGCGGGTGAGCACGACGTAGCGCGAGAGCGTGGCGAGCAGCGATTCCTCGGCGCCCGGGCGGGCGTCGAAGGTGCAGGTCAGCACCGCGATCTCGACCGGGCCCGCGTCGGCGCCGCTCAGCTCGGCGTCGTTTCGGGGATCGACCGGACCGGGCACCGTCGCCTCTTTCCGGGCCCGTGGGACCGCTTGACGAGGTGGTTATCGTACAGAGCACGGGGTGGGGGCACGGAGCCGGCGGGGCTACGGGGTGTCGGTCCGAAGAACTTCTGATGACGGCTGTCCGAACGAAGGATTGATCGGTTGGCGAAGGAGCGAATCGAGCGGGACGAGGAAGACCTCGTCCGCCTGTACCTCACGGATATCGGGCAGTACCCGCTGCTCACCAAGGACGACGAAGTCCGCCTGGCACAGCAGATCGAAAAGGGCAACGCCGCTCGCGAGCAGCTGGCCGTCGCCAAGGGCCTCACGCCGGCCAAGAAGCGCGAGCTGCGCCGGGGTGCACGCCAAGGCGACGACGCCCAGCAGACCTTCGTCCAGTCGAACCTCCGACTCGTCGTGTCGATTGCCAAGAAGTACCAGGCGTCCGGGCTTCCGCTGCTGGACCTCATCCAAGAGGGCAACCTCGGGTTGATGCACGCAGTCGAGAAGTTCGACTGGCGCAAGGGCTTCAAGTTCTCGACCTACGCCACGTGGTGGATCCGCCAGGCGATCACCCGCGGCATCGCGAACACGGGTCGCACCATCCGCCTTCCTGTACACGCCGGCGACACGCTCGCCCGCCTGCAGAAGGCCCGTTCGCGCCTCGAGCTCAAGCTCGGCCGCCCCGCGACGCTCTCCGAGCTCGCAGCCGAGGTCGAGATGCCGGAGGACAAGGTCACCGAGGCCCTGCGCTTCGCGGCCGAGCCCCTCTCGCTGTCCGAGCCGCTCCGCGAAGACGGCGACGCCGAGCTCGGCGACATCGTCGAGGATCGCTCGGTCGAGTCGCCGTTCGAGGTCGCCGCAACCGCGTTGCTGCCGGCGGAGATCGAGAAGCTGCTCGCACCGCTCGACGAGCGTGAGCGCCAGATCCTGGCCTTGCGTTTCGGTCTCGACCGGGGCGAGCCGCGCACCCTCGAAGAGGTGGGCGAGTACTTCAACCTCACCCGGGAGCGCATTCGCCAGATCGAGGCCCGGGCGATGTCGAAGCTGCGGCACCCGAGCGCCGATACGGGCGCCCGCGATCTGCTCGCGGTCTAACCCTTTTCCGACCATGTTCGTCCTGACGCCCGGGCTTCGGCCCGGGCGTTCGGCGTTCCCGGCGCCGGAGGCGACACTCGCGCCGCCGCAGTCGCGAGAAATGTGAAACTCGCACGGCGGGTCGAGCGTCTGGAAGTCGTGCAGACGGTTGCCCCATTGGCAGTCCGCAACGAGGTACTGCTCGACCGGCTGTATCGCACGCACGCGCCCGCGGCCCTGCGTTTCGCGCTGATGCTGACCGGCGAGCGCGAGCTGTCCGAGGATCTGGTGCAAGAGGCGTTCGTGCGGGTGGCGGCCAAGCTGGAGACGCTGCGCGAGCCCGACGCCTTCGCCGCGTACCTCACGCGTGCCGTCGCCAACCTCGCCAAGTCGCACTTCCGCCATCAACAGGTGGTGGCCCGGCACGAGCGGACCGTCGACCTGACCGCGCTCGTCGTGCATCCCGTGGATGTGGTGGCGAGCGACTCGTTGCTCGTCGCGTTGCGCAAACTCCCGATGCGCCAGCGGGCCGCCATCGTGCTGCGCTATTACAACGACGCCTCCCACGAGGACATCGCCCGCATCCTCGACATCCCGCTCGGAACCGTGAAGTCGCTCCTGTCTCGCGGAATCGCCAAGCTGCGCGAAGGATTCCGCGATGCGTGACGTACTCGAAGAAGAGCTCGCAACCCGCCTGCGCGAGTTGGGTGACATCGTCCCCGACGAGCTCTCACCGCCGGTCGACCTCGAACTCCAGGTTCAGCGCCGGCGCCGGCACGCGCGTGCGGCCCGGCTCCGGGTGCTGCTCGCAGTCGCAGCGGCGGTTGTGGTGGCGGCCGCGAGCGCGGCGCTGGTGGAGAAGTCGGGTGGCCACGGCGGGGTTCGCATCGAGTCGTCGTCGACGACCGCGCCCGCTCCGGCACCCGTACGCGATTCCCTGCAACCGGGCACGGTCATGTTGTCGGCGCGCGACCGTTATGTGATCTCGCTCAACGCGTCGGGCCACCAGATCGCGACGATGGTGACCGCACCAAAGGACAGCTCCGTCACCTACGCGCGCGTCACCGCCGACCACCGTGCCATCTGGTACCTGGCGACGAAGCCGGGCGCCCAGTCGTGCGGCGAGGTGGTGCGGGCCAACATCGACGGCAATTCGTCGAAGATCGTGACCAAGGCGGTCGCGTTCGACGTCAGCCCCGACGGGACGCGACTCGCGCTCTACGGCGCCGGCGATCTTTCCGACGGTCAATGCGCGCCGGTGAAGGCCGGCGCCCAGGGCGAGATCGCGGTGGTCGACGTGGCCACCTTCGAGACGTCGACGCTTCCGATCGGCGCGGTCACCAGCCTGCGGTGGTCGCCCGACGGCTCGTACCTTGCCGTCACGAGTTGCCCCGCGCACGGGTGCAATGGGGTGGGGCGTATCGACGTTCCCGCCGAGCTCGGCGCGCCACTCGCGTTGACCGGTAGCGACCGCGTGTTCTCGCCGAATGCCGTGCAGTCGGAGACGCTCGCCTTCGGACCCGGCGGCCTCTACGCGCTGGCCCGGAGCGCGACGGCGGAGACGATCGAGCGTTACGACCCGACGACTCTCTCCGTGCCGGTGCCGGTGTTCGCCGGCGCGGAGAAGTGGTCGATCGCCGAGATCGTGCCGACGCCGACGGCGATGTACGTGGTCGCGACCCCGGTCGTCACCGCGCCCGGTAAGCCCCCCGCGCTCGGCTCGCCCGGGCTGTATCGCCTGGTCGGGGGGCGCCTGGTGCTCGTGCGGACCCTCGACGGTCCCGGGATCCTCACGCCCGTGGCACCGTTCGCACCGGCCGGCTGACTCCGAAGCCTGTATCCACGGGGGTTCCACGGGGCCGTTCACGGATAGCCCGTTTCTTCTGCTGCTATGGAGGTTCGGCGCCGGAGACCAAACCGCGGGACCCGGCCGGGCGTGTTAGGTGTCTACGCATGGAAGAAGGCCAGGAGGCGGCGCCGGACCGCTCCTTGGATTTCGACGACACGTTCAGGCGGTGTTTTGGTCCGATGGTGCGTTCGCTCGCGGTTGCAGCCGGTGACCGAGAGGTCGCTGCCGACTGCGTGCAGGACGCGTTCATGCGCGCGTTCGTACGTTGGAGTCGGGTCTCTCGGCTCGACGACCCCGTCAGTTGGATCCGCCACGTCGCCGTCAACCGCATGCGTGATCACTTCCGCAAGCTCGAGCGCGGCGGACGGGCAATGGGCCGACTGCGTTCGGAACAACCCATGGTCGCCGCCGCACCTTCGGAGCCGAGCGAGCTCGCGGCCTTGTTGAGCGCGCTCCCGACCCAGCAGCGCATCGCGGCCGCACTCTTTTACGTCGAAGATCTCAGCGTCAGCGAGATCGCCGATGCGATGGCTTTGAGCGAAGGTGCCGTGAAGTACCACCTGCATGCAGCTCGGGCCACGTTGCGCGGCGCCTTGGAGCCGCAGTCATGATTCCCGACGACCCGTTCGAGAGCATCGATCGTGCGTTGTCGAGCGGGCTTTCGGCGCTCGCCCCCAATGTCTCCGGTGACGAAGAGACGCTCGCCGCACTCCGGCCCCGCTTTCGCCGGGCGCGTACGCGGCGCCGGGTCGTCAAGGCCGGCGGTCTGCTGTCGGCGTTGTTGGTCGTCGGCGGCGTCGCCGCGCTCGCCGCGCCGCAGTCGCAGCACACCCACGTCTCGGTCAGCTCGCCGTCGACCACGACACCGGCGGCGAAAAAGCATCCGCGCAAGTCGGCCACGTCGACCTCCACCGTTCCGCGCACGGTGCCGACGACGACTCCCACGACGGCTTTGACGCCGACCACGGCGCGCCCGAACCGCGGCGTCGGTCCCGGGTCGTCGAGCGGTCCCGGATCGTCGGTCACGTTTCCGGCCCCGGTGGTCACCACCGTCCCGAGTCAGGGCCCCGGACCCAGTCCCACCACGGGTGGAGGGCACAGCCCGGGCGGACCGCCTTCGACCACGCCTTCCCGGACCATGTACGGCGTCGTGTACCGCACGCCGGGTGGAACGATCACGTTCGACTTCAAGAACGGTCGGCTCCGGCTGACCAATGAGTCACCCAAGCCCGGCTACTACAAGGACGTCTTCCGGGATTCCGACCACGAAATCGACGTGAGATTCTTGCGGGGCGGAGAACCTCGTTATCGCATAGATGTGCAGGTCAAGGACGGACATCTCGTCCGGGACGACACCCTTCCGCACTGAATTCTCGAGGTCTTCGTACCGATCGCCAAACCCAACCGGCGGCTGCGGAGTGTTTCCCCCGTTCGTCTCGCCCACCCGGGAAGAGACGCCGCGACCGGTAGGAGAGCCCCAACATGCGAGGCACGCGCAGGACGCTCGTGACTGCCGCGGCAAGCGCCGCTGTCGTCCTGGGCATCGGCGGCGTCGCGGCGGCTTCCAGCGGCCACGACTCGCACGCGCACAACTCCGGCTCGGCCGCTGCTTCTCCCGCGGTGCGCGTCCAGAGCATTCATGTCGCCGCCGACGACGATCCGTCGTCGACGACCGTTGCCGACGACACGTCCACTACCGTTGACGGCGACACCTCGACCACCGTCGCCGACGACACGTCGACCACGGTTGCGGGCGAGACCACGACCACGATCTCGGGCACGACCACCACAACGGTCGAGTCCGGCGAGCACCACGGCTTGTGCGATCACGGCAAGCACGGTGCCGACGCCAACAAGGACGGAGCGAAGACGCTCCGTCACGACGACCACCACCGCGGCCACCACGGCCACGGTCCGGGTCAAAGCGGTTCCCAGAACGCTCGCCGCCCCGACAAGGGCAGCGACACCTGACCGGGAGCTTGCCGGCCGGCCGGAAGCACCATCCACCCGCCCAGCCTCCGACCGGCCGGCAAGCCCTGTATCACCCACCGATCCGAACTCCGCGAGGCGTCCGCCCGAGGCAATCTCCGGGCGAGCCCGCTAAGGTCGGATCGACGTCGTCAGCAGGAGGTTGGTCGTGAAGAAGTTGCTGTTGCTCCTCGTGCTCGTCGCGCTCGGTGCGGTCATCGCCAAGAAAGTGCGCGAAGCCTGAGTTCTCGAACGTGAAGGGCGTGTGTGAGGAGTCGCCAAGACTCCCTCACACACGCTTTTTCATTTCCCGGCTGCGCAGCCACACGTACACGCCGACGGCGGTTCCGGCCGCAACGGCAACGCCGCCGACCGCGAGCGTCGGGCCCTTGGGCGGAACGGGCACGCGGTCCCGGAGTCGGACCGGGCGCTGGAAGTAGCGGATGTCCCAGTCGCGTTCGCGCGCGAATGCGCGCCAACTCGCGGTCGGGATTCACCGCTACCGGATGACCGACGAGCTCGAGCATCGGGAGATCGGTGATGGAGTCGGAGTACGCGTACGACGACGCGAGGTCGAGTCCTTCGGCTACCGCCATCTCGCGGATCGCGTCGGCTTTGTGCGAGGCGTACGCGTAGAACTCGAGCTCGCCGGTGTAACGCCCGCGTTCGTCGAGCCGGGCGCGGGTTGCGATCACGTCGTCGACGCCGAGGTATTCGCCGATGGGCTCGACCGTCTCCGCCGGTGACGACGAAACGATCACGGTCTTGCGTCCGGCTTTGCGGTGCTCCTCGATCAACTCCAGCGCTTCGGCGTAGATGATCGGCGTGAGCACGACGTCGAGGGTCTCGCGCACGAGCTCCTTCACGTACTGCTGATCCCAGCCCTTCGTCAACGCGAGCATCGCTTCGCGCATGCGTTCCATCTTGTTGTCGTCCGCGCCGACGAGCAGATACACGACCTGCGCGTAGAGCCCGCGCACGATCGTGCGTTTCGAGATCAAGCCGTCGCGATAGAAGGTTCCGCCCAACGCCATGACGGAACTGGTGGCGATCACGGTTTTGTCGAGATCGAAGAACGCGGCTTCCACGAGGGCGAAGCCTACGTTCCGGCGTTCGCGTTTTCGTCGGACCCCTTGAACTCCAGGCGGCGTACACCTAACGTGCGTCTTCTTCCCCTCGCCTTCCCCGTCGAGTAGTTGCGCACCGTGTGCTTCGCGGTAGCGCCCCGACGTGGGGAGCGTTTCCATGCTCGTGTGCTTCTGGTCGCCGAAAGGTGGCTCCGGCACTTCCGTCATCGCGGCCGCATCCGCGCTCGTGCTCGCGCGGGAAACCGACGCGCGCATCATCGACCTCTCGGGCGACCAACCCGCGGTGCTCGGCCTCGCGCACGATCCCGTGCCGGGGCTCCTCGACTGGATGCGGGCCGGCGCGGGCGCACCGGCCGACGCGCTCGAACATCTCGCCGTCGATGTCGCGCCGCGTCTGCAGCTGCTTCCCGCGGGCGAGGTGCAGGGCCCGCCCGCCGATCCCGAAGCCGGCGCCGCGCTCGCGATCGCGCTCGACGCAGATCCGCGCCCGGGTGTGTGCGATCTGGGTCGGCTCGACGATCCCGCAACCCGCGCCTTCGCGGAAGTCGCGGGCGTGGGGATCGTCGTGGTGCGCGGTTGCTATCTCGGATTGCGGCGCGCGGTTCGGCATCCCGCGATCACCGACGCCATCGGGGCCGTCCTGATCGACGAACACGGCCGCTCGCTCGGCGCGCACGACGTGGAAGACGTGCTGGGTCTTCCGGTGCTCGCGACGATCGCGGCCCGGACCTCGATCGCGCGCGCGGTCGACGCCGGGGTCCTGCCGACCCGTCTGCCCGACAGTCTCGGGCGGCCGCTCCATCATGCGCTCGACCGCGTCGGTTGCTTCGGCGACGAGCAGGCCGCGTGACCGGCGTGACGCGGCGCGATCACGGGCTGCGCGACACGCTGCACCGGCGCCTGCTCGCGGCGCCGTTCGACCCGGCCCTCCTCGACCGGCCCGAGCTCCGCGCCCGGCTCGCGCACATGTTGCGCGAAGAGGCACCACTGTTGTCGGTCGCGACGGCCGACGTGGTGCTCGACGAGCTGGTCGACGACGTCGGCGGGTTGGGGCCGCTCGAACCGCTGCTCGGGGATCGGTCGATCACCGAGATCATGGTGAATGGTCCCGATCGCGTCTACATCGAACGCGCCGGTCGCATCGTTCCGGTGATCTGCGAGATCGATGCCGCCACGATCGTGCGGGTCGTCGAGCGGGTGATCGCGCCGCTCGGGTTGCGGCTCGACCGCGCGTCACCCATGGTCGACGCCCGGCTCGCCGACGGCTCTCGGCTCCATGCAGTGCTGCCCCCGCTCGCGCCCGACGGTCCGTGCGTGTCGATCCGCCGGTTCGGGTCGGGCGCGGTTCCGCTCGAGGCGTTCGGCGTCGAGCCGCACACGCGTGCGTTCTTCGATCTCCTGGTCCGCGCCGGCTGGAACATCTTGATCTCGGGCGCGACCAGCTCGGGTAAGACCACGTGCTGCAACGCGCTCGCCCGCTCGATCGACCCGACAGAACGGATCGTCACGATCGAGGAGACGGCCGAGCTGCGGCTCGAGCAGCCGCACGTTGTCCGCCTCGAAGCACGCCCCGCGAATGCCGAAGGCACCGGCGCAGTCGGTGTGCGCGAGCTCGTGCGGGGCGCGCTGCGCATGCGCCCGGACCGAATCATCGTCGGCGAGGTCCGCGGTGGTGAGGCGCTCGACATGCTCCAGGCGTGCAACACCGGACACGACGGTTCGTTCTCGACCGTCCACGCCAATAGCGCGGCCGACGCCGTCGCCCGGATCGAGACGCTGGCGCTCGGTGCCGACGTACTCCTGCCGTTGCCGGCCATCCGGCGGCAGCTGATGTCGGCGATCGACGCGATCGTGCAAGTGCGGCGCGGTCGCGACGGCCGGCGCGTGATCGTGGGCCTGGCGGAGCTCGGCGCCGGACGGGGCCCGACCACGCGCTCGCTGCTCGCGCGCCGAGACGATCGGCTGGTTGCCGACGCGGCGCCGGTCCGGCCCGCCCGGCGCACCGAGATCGACCTCGACCGGGAGTGGCACGCGTGCATGGCGTGATCATCGGGGTCGTGGGCATCGTCGTCGCGTTGTTCTTCGCGCAGGCGGCGCGCCGATATACCGTTGCGGATCGGCTGCGGTCGGACCGCGCCCGGACGAGTCGGCGCATACCGGCGGGGTTGGCTCGGCGCGTGGACCACGCGCTCGACGCCGCTGCGATCGAGGTGGGCGCGGGCCGGGCGATCTCGACGTGGGCGTGGTCGGCGCTCGTCGCGGGGGTGGTCGGGCTCGGCTTCGGCGGACCGCAGATCGCGGTGGGCTTGGTCGTCCTGGTCGGCGTCGGCCTCCCGGTCGCGGTGCTCACGATGCACGAACGCCGGGCCCGCCGGATCGCGGTCGCGGTGCCCGAGACCCTCGAGCTGGTGGCATCGGAGCTGCGGTCGGGCGGAACCGTGGCCACCGCGATCGGCGCGGTCGCGGCGGGCGACAGTGCTCTTGCCCCGGACATGCTGCGCATCGATACGCGGGTGCGGCTCGGCGCGTCGGTGGTCGAGGCACTGGCCGCGTGGTCGGGGAGCGCGCGGTCGCCGGGGTCGACGCGTCCGCGGGCGCGCTGGCGATGTGCTCCACCGTCGGAGGTCGGTCCGCCGACGCACTCGACGGTCTCGCCACGTCGCTGCGCGATCGGCTCGGAGTCGCGGCCGAAGCGCGCTCGTTGTCGTCGCAGGCGCGGTTGTCGGCGTTCGTGGTCGGGGGCGCGCCCGTCGTCTACATCGCGTGGTCGGCCGTCGTCGATCCGCACGCACTGCACGTGCTCACGGGCACGCTGTTCGGTCGGGCCTGCCTCGTCGCGGGCCTGGGTCTGGAAGGGGTCGGCGCGTGGTGGATGCGCAGCATCGTCCGCAGTGGGAGCCGATCGTGATCGGCCTGCTCGCGGCGGCGTGGGGTGTCATCGCGATGCAGCCGTTGTTCGCGCTCGCCCGCGGACTCTCCGCGGCCGAGCGCGTGCAGCGCCTGACACCGCGGCACCGGCGCGGTTCGCGACGCGTGCCGCGCGCGTTGGCGTCGGCGCGGGTGCGGGCTGCGCAGTTCCCGCCGCTGCGCACACTGGGGCGCGTGCTGCGCGGTCCGGGGCGGTCGCGCCGGCGCGGGCGCACCGACGACGAGCTGGCGCGCCAGGTCGCGGTCGCGGTGGATCTGGTCGGGGTCGGCGTCGCGGCCGGGCACACTCCGTATCTCGCGGTGCAGCTCGGCGCCCGTTGGTCGCCGCCGCTCGTGGCTGCCGAGCTCGACGCCGCGGTCCGAGCGTGCGCGATCGGGCAGTCGTTCGACGATGCGCTGCGGGAGATGGGCCGCCGATCGCCGGCCACGCGCGGACTCGCCGACACGCTGCGGACGAGCGCGCGGTTGGGGTCGCCGGCCGGGCCCGCGCTCGTGCGGCTCGCATCCGAACTGCGCGCCGACCTGCGGCGCCGCGCCGAAGCCCGGGCCCGGACCGTTCCCGTCCGGCTCTGTTTCCCCCTCGTGGGCTGCATCCTGCCCGCCTTTGCGCTTCTCACCGTGGTGCCGGCCGTCGTCGCCGGCATCCATCAGTGACGGGCCCGCCTTCCCCGCATTCGTTTCTCGCACGCGTTGCGTGCGTCCGTCGACCTTGGGAGGTCGTACGTGTTGACATTGATCTCCAACGCCCTGCTGTCGTTCCTGCGCCGCGCCGATCGTTCGGAGTCGGGCCAGAGCACAGCCGAATACGCACTCGTGATGATCTCGGCCGCCGCCATCGCCGGGCTCGTCCTCACGTGGGCGAAGCACACCAACCTCATCGGCGGCTTGTTCGACATGGTCGTTCACAGCCTGCTGCACCTCTGATGGCGTTCCCGTCCGCGGGTGGTCGGAACGCGCGCTCACGCGCGCGTTCCGACCAACGTCAGGGAGAAGGCGAACGAGAAGCCGGTCAGGCGACCGTGGAGTTGGCGCTGACGTTGCCGCTCGTGCTCACGATGCTCATGCTGTTGTTCCAGGTCGTGCTCGTGGGAAGGGACGAGATCCTCGTCGTGCACGCGGCCCGCGATGCGGCCCGGGAAGCCACGGTGAGCCACGACCCGGCGCGCGTCACGGCGGCCGCGACGCGCGATCTGTCCGGCGCGGCCGTGCGGATTCTGCGTCGGGGCCCGGTCGGCGATCCGGTGGAGGTCGCGATCACCTACGTGTCGCACACTCGCCTGCCGCTCATCGGTGCGCTCGTTCCCGACATCACACTGCACGGTCACTCCGTCATGCGCGTCGAGACCCCATGAGGCACGAGGGGTCGCGCCGCGCCGATCGCACCGAACGGGGCAACGTCAGCCTGCTCATGATGGCCGTCGTCGGGATCGCGTTCCTCCTCTGCATGGCGCTGGCCCACCTGGGCGGCGCGGTCGTCGAGAAGTCGCGCGCCGAAACCGCCGCCGACGCGGCTGCGCTCGCCGCGGCCGACGGTCTCGCGCTCGGTCAGCCCGTCGCCGCGGCGTGCGATTCGGCGCGGCACATTGCGTCGGCCAACGGCGCCCGACTGATCACGTGCGACGGCGGCGACGCGGGGGTGACGGTGGTGGTGGGAATCGACGAGGCCCACGCCCGGGCGCGAGCGGTCGCCGACGCGTTGGTCGGTCGATAACGCGCGAAGCCGGTCGAGAGGGGGCGAAGGGCGCGGAAGAATTTCTGTCTCACCGATCGCGGCAGGCCTCAGTAACCACACTGCTCACAGTGGTGATTTCCGCCACGTCTTGCCCGTTGGCATCACGTTCCGCTCAAGGGTCCGAAAAAGCGGGCCGATCTCAGCCTCACTGCCCGGTATGGAGGCCGAGCTGCGACCCAAGGAAACAACACCATGTCCATGAAGACCAAGATCTTCGCAGCGGCGGCGGCAGCAACGCTCGTGGCTGCGGTCAGCGTGGGCACGGCCTCCGCTGACGACCACAGCAACAACAGCACCCCCGGGTTCACGATCAACGCCGGTACCGGACCTCGGTTCGACACCGCGGTCGCCGGCGGCACGATCTACCCGACGGTTGGAAACTTCAACAACGTCACCATGAACGGCACCCCGCAGCTCACCAGCGCTGTGATCGCACCGTTCACGATCATCGACGACTCGGGTACCGGTGCGGGCTGGAGCGTTTCGCTCCTCGTCCCGAACTTCTCCGACGGCGGCACCCCGGCGAACATCGTCCCGGCGGCGGGCGTCGAGATGAACGCCCCGGTCGTGGCGGCAGCCAACGCCCAGTCCCTGATGGGTGGCGTCTGGTCGAACCCGAACGTCGACTTCACCACGGCGAAGAAGATCGTCGACGCCGACCCGACGGACCTCACCCACAACGGCGGTGCACCGGTCGGTCCCGACGGCACCGACAAGGTGGCGGGCATGGGTACCTACCTGGTCTCGCCCCAGATCCTGAAGCTGGTCGTCCCCGCGAACGCGGTGGCGGGTGCGTACACATCGACGGCGACGATTGCCATCGTGAACACCCCGTGATTGCCGATTAGGTGTGGCTAGGAAGCGCCGGTTCGGGCCCTGGGCTCGGGCCGGCGCCTCCGCCTAACCGAAAAGCAATACCCGGGAGGCAGAGAAATGCGGGCACGTCGCGCGGTCGTCTTCATGGCGACCGCTTTCATCGTGTCGGCCGGTGTGATCGCACCCGCCGCCGCCGGCAAGTTCGGAGACATCGTGGCGGCCACGCCGTCGCCGGGCTCGAAGCTCTCTCCGGGTCACTTCTACCTGCTCGACGCGAATCCCGGTGACACCATCACCCAGAGCATCCGGGTCAGCAATCCCAACGACCACCCGGTGACGGCAATGGTCGAGGCCGTCGACGCCACGACGGCGGAGCAGACCGGCGTGCAGATGGCCCAGCCCGGCAGCGCCAAGGCGCTGACCTCTCGCTGGCTCGTGGTCTCGGTCCCGCAGGTGACCCTCCAGCCGAACGAAGCGCGCGACATCCCGTTCACCGTGCACGTCCCCACGCCGCTGACTCCCGGGCAATATCTCGCCGGCGTCAGCGCCTCGGTCCCGCTGTCGGCGGCCGACACCGCCGCCAACAAGGCCGGTGCCGGCGAGGCCGGGTTCTCGCTCGCGGTGCGCTTTCAGCGGGCGATCGCCGTGGAAATCGACGTTCCGGGTCCTCGGGCGCCCAAGCTGACGGTCACGGCCGCGGAGGCCAAGGCGACGCCCGACGGCGTCGATCTCGGCGTGCACATGGCCAACGTCGGCAATGCGTTCGCGCACGGATCGGGTGTGATCCGGGTGCCGGACACCAACACCGACTTCTCGTTCAAGATCGACACCTTCGTCTCCCAGACCGCGATCGTGTACCCGATGCCGTGGACCAAGACCGTCGTTCCGGGCACGCACCATGTCGAAGTCGACCTGACGTACGAGGGCGGGCGCCGTACCTCGTGGAGCGGGACCGTGGTCATCGCGGGCGACGCCGAGAACCAGCTGCAGAGCGCGCTACGGAACGTGACCGTGAAGAAGCACGGATCGGGCCCGGCCTTGCTCTTGATCCTGGCGGGAGCACTCTTCGTGGTCCTGGTCGGTGCCGCGGTGTTCATGCGGCGGCGCAGCCGGGTCGGACGCCCTGTCAACTATCGGGCTGTTTGACCGATGAGACCCCGGTCGTCGGCGCTCCGAGCGCCGCCGTCCCGGACAACGGACATGAAGCGAATCACCGCGCTCCTCGCGAGCGTCGCTGCTGTATTGGTCGCTGTGGCGCAACCCGTCGCCGCCGACCCCGGCGCGCCCGCGAGCCCGAACGCCAATCCGCCGGCGGCAAGCTCGGTTCCGGCTGACGCGTTGGGCCTCTCGCTCGCGCAGGTCGCGGGATCAGGACTCGCGGTGACCCTCGATGCCGGGGCGTCGGAGGAGCACGACCTCGTGGTGTCGAATCACACCGCGAATCTGCGCCTCACGGTGAAGCTCAGCGCAACCGACGCGACCGGCAACCTCGGTACCGCGGCCGCGTCGTGGCTCGCGTTCGGCGACGACGAGATCCAACTCGATCCGCACGTCGCCACGACCGTGCCGATGACGATCGCGGTACCGCACGACACCCAACCGAGCGACGCGCTCGCGCACGTGAGCGCGACGGTCGAGAACGCGGTCTCTGCGGCCGACGGGAGCCCCGTCGCCGGTACCGCGACGCAGACGTTCCCGGTGGCGATCTCGGTGCAGGGCACGCCCACCGCGCAGATCGCGATCGCCGATGTGCATCGGGTCGACAAGGGTTCGCGACACGAGCTCGCGGTCGTGCTGCGCAACTACGGTGACCAGGGCGCGCAAGTGAGCGGGCACGTCGTGATTGCCGGTGATCAACCGCAGACGCTGCCGTTCAACGCCGATCTGGGGGCAAGCCGCGACACCACCGTCGATCTGCCGTGGCACGCCCCACCGGCCGGCTCCGCGAGCGACATCGCGGTCGATCTCGAATACGGCGGCGGCAACGTCGCGTCCTGGTCGTCGCGGCTCGGAGGCGCGCCGACCGATCTCTCGCCCGTGACGGCGGCATCGCCGACGACGGTGGCCGATACGTCCGCGGCCACGACGCCCGCCGCGGGATCGGGCGGAGCCGCCAAGCCGTGGTGGAAGCAGCCGTTCGTCGCCCTGCTCGCGGCGCTCGCGCTGCTGGCCGCGGCGGCGTGGTTCGGATTCGAGATGCTCGCCTCCCGGCGTCGGCGCGGCGAGTTCGCTGCCGGTCCGGTCGGGTACGCGGCCATGCCGCCGGGTTGGACGCCGACGTCGAGCGAGGAGTCGATCGACCTCGCCAAGCAACTCGTGCGCCTCACCGACGTGGTCGTGCAGCTCGTCACTGCGCATCGCGAGGAGACGCACCGCGACGAGCAGGACATCGTCGACAGCCGAGCGCGCGCTCGCAGTCCGGGTGCCGACCTCGGCGCGCCGGAACGGGTCGCCGCCGCGCAACCGGATCCGGCTCCGCTCGAGCTCGTCACCCCGAGCCTGTTCGAACCCGAAGCGTTGCAATCGGCGCGCGCCGGACCGGCGCCGCCGGCCGCGGTGCCCGTTGCGGAGCCTGCGCACGTGCAGGAGATACAACCCGAAGTTCCGCGCCCGACGTCGGAGACGCCGGGCGCCCCGGCGCGTCCGGAGCCGGTCGTTGGGCCGGTCATCGAACCGGTTGTCGACGCGGCGGTCGACGCGGCGGTCGCGCCCGCGATCGAAGCGCTCGTCGTGCCCGAACCAGAACCCGCGCCCGAACCACAACCCACGCCCGAACCGGAGCCCGAACCGGAACCCGATCCGCAGGCGGAGCTCATGGAGCGATTGTTGGCGCTCGATCGCGAGCGTCGGCGGCTACGCGAATGGATGGACGCCGAAGAGTCGGGTGTCTCCATCGAACCGCCGCTCGTGCCGCAGCCGACCGATGACTAGCCGACGCACCGCGCGGTCTATCGCGCCGGGCGGGCCTTGGGTGTGACGCGCTCGCGTTCCGGCGTCATCGTGCCGAGCAGCGCGACCGCGGCGCGCTTGTCGAGGTATTCGTTCCAGTTACCGCACTTCGGCGACTGCACGCACGACGGGCAGCCGTCGTCGCAGGAGCATCGGGCGATGAGGTCGAGGGTGGCGCGCGCGTGGCGCGCGGCCGCGTCGTAGGCGAGCTCGGCGATGCCGGCCCCGCCGGGATAGCCGTCGTACACGAAGATCGTGGGCCGTCCGGTCTGCGGGTGCAGCGCCATCGAGACGCCGCCGACGTCCCAGCGGTCGCAGATGGTGAACAGCGGCAGCATTCCGATGAGTCCGTGCTCGGCCGCATGCACCGCGCCGATCACCTCCGACGGATGCACCCCGGCCGCTTCCAAGACCTCGTCGGGGATCGTGTACCAACAGGCGCGGGTCTCCAACGTCCGCTCGGGCAGATCGAGCTCGCGCACCTCGATCACCGTGTTCGTCGAGATCTGCTTGCGTTGGAACGCGACGACCTGGTTGCGGACCTCGACGGTCCCGAGGTGCACGATCGCGTCGCCGAGCGGCGCGAATGCATCTTCGCTCACGATCGTGATGTCGGTCGTCGTGCGCGCTTGCGTGTATTCGTCGGCGTCGTCGAAGGGCTCGAGAATCGCGATGTGATCGTCACGGTCGAGCCGATCGACGCGGTACTGCCGACCCTGGTGGAGATACACCGCGCCCGGGTGCGCGACCGAGAACACGCGCGCGTCGTCGACGGTGCCGATCGTGCGCTCGCTCTCGATATCGAGCAGCCGGTACTCGACCGATGATCCGCTCCGCAGCCCGACGTCGCGGCGGGTCCGCGGGTTCCGGAGAAGTACATGCGTCCCGCGCGCGAGGCGAGAGTGTCGGAGCGGACGAGATCGCGCACTGCGTCGTCGAGACCTGCGCCGAACCAACGCTCGTCGTCGGGAGTGAGCGGAAGCTCGTGCGCCGCGCACGCAACCTGGGCGCGCATGATGAACGGGTTCTGCGGATTGACGACCGCGCGCTCCGGCGCGCGCCGGGTCAGCTCCGTCGGGTGCGCGGCGTACCACTGGTCGAGTTGGTCGTCACCGGCGACGAGCACCGCCGCCGAGCGCCGTCCGGTGCGCCCGGCCCGACCGGCCTGTTGCCACATCGACGCCAGCGTGCCCGGGAATCCGTTCAGGATCACCGCGTCGAGTCCGCCGATGTCGATACCCAGCTCGAGTGCGTTGGTGGCCGCGATGCCGAGCAGCCGACCGCTCGACAGCTCGAGCTCCAACGCGCGCCGCTCTTCGGGGAGGTAGCCCGAACGATACGCGGCGACTCGGTCGGCGAGCTCGGGGGCAACTCCGGCCAGGCGCCGGCGCGCGTACTGCGCCACGACCTCGGCGCCGCGCCGGCTCCGCGTGAACGCGAGCGTCTGGTGGTTCGCGCGCACGAAGCGCGTGAGCAACTCGGCGGTCTCGATATTCGCCGAACCGCGAGCGCCCGAGTGCGCGTCGAGCAGCGGGCGTTGCCAGCAGGCGAGGACGCGCTCCGCACGCGGGGACGCGTCGTCGTCGATGGTGTCGACGTCGAGACCGCACAACGCGCTCGCGAGCTCGCCGGGATTGCCGATCGTCGCGCTCGCGAAGAAGAACGTGGGAGAGGAGCCGTAGTGCTCGCACAATCGGCGGAGGCGGCGCAGGACGTGCGCGACGTGCGATCCGAAGATGCCGCGCAACATGTGCAGCTCGTCGACGACGACGTACTGCAAGCGCATGAGGAAGGTCGCCCAACGCTTGTGCGACGGCAGGATCCCCATGTGCAGCATCTCGGGATTGGTGAGCACGACGTTGGCGTTCTTGCGGGCCCAGGCCCGGTCGTCGCTCGCGGTGTCGCCGTCGTAGGTGACGGCGCGCAGCCCGGGAACCAACCACGAGCGCAAGCCGCGTAGCTGATCGTGCGCGAGTGCCTTGGTGGGGAACAGCATCAGGGCGGTGTCGCGGCGATCCTCTACGACCGACGACACGATCGGCACCTGGTAGCAGAGCGACTTCCCCGACGCGGTTCCGGTCGCCACGACCACGCTGCGCCGATCGCGCAACGCGTCGATTGCCGCGGCCTGATGCACGTACATCTGGTCGATGCCACGCGCCGCCATGCGTCGCGCGACCTCGGGGTGCAGGGGGAGCGCCGGTTGCGCGTAGCGCGCGGGCCGCTCGGCGAGCACCTCGCGGTGCACGCACCGCCCGATCAGTTCGGGATCGGCCGCGAGGTCATCCAGGGTTGCCCGTGCATCCACGTATCCGCCGGTCCCTGGCATCATCCGAGGGTACCGACCGCGTGCGCCACCAAGGCGGAACAACGAGTACTAGTGCGGGCTCTCGACGATGCCGTCGTCGCGGAAGTCGGCGAAGAGGCCGGCGGCGCCGGCGCCGAGGCCGAGACACTGACCGCCCACGTACGGGATCGTGATGTTCTGGATCTGGGCGGGGTTGAGCGAGAACGCCACCCGCCCGAGCCGGTACAGGTCCTTCATGCCGATGCCGTCGAGCTGCGCGTGCCGACCGAGCAGTGCGAGCAGCTTGAACTCGCCGGGCGCGGTCTGCATCTTGAGCCGGAGCTGGTTCATCGCGTCGAGGATCAGAATGCCCTGGTTGTGCGTACGCACGATGTCGCTCGTCGGGAAGTCGTGGCGGTCACGCGAGAACGACAACGCCTGGGTGCCCGTCATGTGCTGCACGCCCGGGCTGAAATACGCACCCGAGTAGCTGTCGTGCATCACGGTCGGGACGCCAACCGTGACGCCGCCGACACCGTCGACGAGGCCGAGGAAACCGGCGAAGTCGACGTCGACGACGTAGGAGATCTGGATGCCGAGGAGACCGCCCACGTCGTTGGCCTGCTGACGCGGACCTTGGGTGTTGCCGACGTTGATCTTGTCGCCGTTCCAGCACGTGTCGCGCGGAATGTCGATCATCGTCGCCTGGTGCTTGGCGGGATTCACACCGAGCACGTGCAACGCGTCGCCGCGCGCGCCACCGACACCGGGACGCGAGTCGTTGCCGACCAACAGGACGAAGAACGGAGTGGTGGGCCCGCCTCCGACCCGATCGACGCCGGTGACGGGTGCGAGCTTCTCGACGGTCAGGTACGTGGCGCCCGAGGCGAGCGGCACGTGCACACCGTTCATCCACGCGCCGAACACGCCGACGCAGCCGAGCACCAGCGCCGTGGTGACACTCGCGAACGCGATCAACATCCGCTTCGTGGTCTTCCTCACGGTGTCGAGCCTCCGGTCGCGGTCGTCGTGGTGGTGTGGGTCGCGGTCTTGTTCGACCCGCTGACCCGGTACGCGGTGATGAACCACGTGTTGCCCGTCTGGGCGTAGGTCAGCTCGACGTGGCGGGAGAGCGTCAGCGCGCCGGTGCCACTCGTCGCCGTGACCACGACGTCGAAGTCGGTCGCGACGTACATGAGCTCGCCGAGCGTCCCGTCGAGCGAGGAGAGCGTGACCGGCGTAGCGGTGGTCGAACGGACCGTCACCTTGCCGACGCCGACGTTGGTGAGCGCGGCCTCGTCCTTACCGGTCGCAACCGCCCGGACGCCGGCATCGAACAGCGCCGGGTACTTGGGGCTGACGTTGCCGGTCTGCAGTGGGGCGAAGATCGCGTCGTCGATGTAGCCCTGCGCGATGGCCATCACGGCCTTGCCCGTGGCCGTGGGGATGGGCGTCGTCGGGCCCGCACTCTCGACGTCGACCGAACCGATCTTCAAAACGGAGGTTTTCACCTCCAAGACCTTCGGCGTGGTGGTCGGCGTCGACTCGGCTTTCGGCTTGGCGCCCCCGCTCGAGCACGCGGCGAGCGTGAGCGAGAGGGCGAGCACGAGCGCGCCTGGAACAGCTCTGGAAACGGGATTGCGCAGCAGCACGGGTGCCATCTTCGCATTCGCGCGGCGCTACCCTCGGAACCTGAACGCGGAGGTGCGGCGTGGGCATTCGGAAATTTGCAGAGAAGTTCACCAAACCGGTCGACGAGCAAGACCGCGAGCACCTTGTGACTTGGTGCGCCGAGCGCGGCGGCTCACCGCTCGACGGTCTGACGCTTCGACAGCCCGTCCGGATTGCGGGCGAGATCCGTTCGGTGCGCATCGTCCCCCGCGCCGGCGCCGCGTCGCTCGAAGCAACCGTGCAGGACGGTCGCGGGACGATCACCGCCGTGTTCCTCGGTCGCCGCAAGATCGCGGGACTTTCGCCGGGGCGCAGGGTTCTGCTCGAGGGCGTCGTCGCCAACAACCGCAACCAGACTGCGGGCATCAAGGGTCAAGGCAGCAACTGCCTCATGTACAACCCCGTGTACCAGCTTCTCTGAGCGAAGCCTGAGAGGTTGTTCTCAGCCGCCGGTAAGGATCTGGCGCACGTCGTCCTCGGAGTCGCTCGTCACCATGGCGAGCACCTCGTCGCCGGACTCGAACACGGTGTCGCCCCTCGGCATCACGACATGTTCGCCGCGCACCACGGCGACGATCGTGGCGTCGCGCGGGATGTCGAGATCGCGGATCGCCTTGTCGACCACCGGCGCGTTCTCGGCGAGCGTCACCTCGACCAGGCGGACGTTGCCCCCCTCGAACTGCAGGATCCGGACAAGACGGCCAACCGAGACCGCCTCTTCCACCAGCGCGGTGATGAGGTGGGGAGTCGAGACCGAGAGGTCGACGCCCCAGTTCTCGTTGAAGAGCCATTCGTTCTTCGGGTGGTTGACGCGGGCGACGACGCGCGGCACGCCGAACTCCTGCTTGGCGAGCAGCGAGATGACGAGGTTGTCCTCGTCGTCGCCGGTCGCGGCCACGATCACGTCGCAGCGTTCGAGTCCGGCGAGCCGGAGCGAGGCGACTTCGCACGCGTCGGCCACGATCCACTCGACGCCCTCGGCCGCGTGCGGCTGGACGCGCTGCACGACCTCTTGGTTCTGCTCGATGACGAGCACCTCGTGGCCGGTGGTCACGAGATCGTTCGCGATGAACACGCCAACGTTGCCGGCCCCTGCGATCGCGACCCGCATCAGTCGCCGCCTCCCGATTCAATGTGCTTTTGGAGTTCCTCGAGCCCATCCATGTCGGAGACGAAGACGAGCACGTCGCCTTCTTGGCCGATGAGATCGGAGGTGACGACTTGTGCCTTGCCGAAGCGGGTCACGGCGGTGAGCCAGAACCGTCCCGGGCGATTGAGCTTGGCGAGCTTCTGACCGATCGCCTTGGCCGGGATCGTCCGCTCGACGAGGCCGATGCGGCCGGTCGGGTCGACCCAGTCGTGACTGGTTTCCCCGGGCAGCAACCGGCGGAGGACCTGGTCGGTCGTCCACGCGACGGTGGCGACCGTCGGGATCCCGAGACGTTGGTAGATGAGCGCGCGGCGCGGGTCGTAGATGCGGGCGACGACGTGTTCGATGCCGTAGGTCTCCCGGGCGATGCGCGCGCAGAGGATGTTGGAGTTGTCGCCGTTCGTCACAGAGGCGAAAGCTCCCGCCTCTTCGATACCGGCTTGGCCGAGGTGGTCGCGGTCGAAGCCGAAGCCGACCACGGTCTTGCCGCCGAAGTCGGGACCGAGACGACGGAAGGCCCGCGCGTTCTTGTCGACGACGGCGACGGAGTGTCCGGCATGTTGGAGTGCGCCGGCGAGCTCGCTGCCGACCCGACCACATCCGATGACGACGACGTGCAAAACCGGCCTCCCGTCCCAAGCAGTGATGGCGGATGCTACGGCGTCGCCGGGCAGTTGAGTGAAACCGGGTACGGGTTCGGCGCTCCCGGCGATGGCATGCTGGCGGCGGGACAACGACGGGCGTAGACGGGACGACTGTGCTCGACAGCTTCAAACGTGTACTCGTGGGCCGCCCCCTGGCGAGCTCCGAGCAGGAACATCAACGGATCAAGAAGGTCATCGCGCTCGCGGTCTTCTCGTCCGACGCGATCTCTTCGACCGCGTACGCGACGCAGGAGATCCTGCTCGTCGTCGCGGTCGGCGGTTCGAGCCTCACGCTCGGGCTCTCCAAGCTCGTACCGATCTCGATCGTCGTCGCGCTCGTTGCTCGCGATCGTCGTCACGTCGTACCGCCAGACGATCTTTGCGTATCCGAGCGGCGGTGGTTCGTATGTCGTCAGCCGCGAGAACCTCGGTCCGCGCGCCGCGCAGGTTGCCGGCGCGTCGCTGCTCGTCGACTACATCCTCACGGTCGCCGTATCGGTATGCGCGGGTGTGCGCGCGATCACGTCGATCCCCGCGTTGCACGCGCTGACGAACGAACGCGTGCTCCTCTGTCTGCTCGCGATCGTGTTGATCACGATTGCGAACCTGCGCGGCATCAAGGAGTCGGGGCGCATCTTCGCCTTGCCGACGTATCTCTACATCGTCGTGCTCAGCATGTTGATCATCTTCGGCCTCGCGCACGAGTTCAGCTTGTTCGGCCTGCACCCGTTCCCGACGATCTCGTTCGCCGACGTGACGAAGAACCTCACGCCGCAGCAGGTCGCCGACGCGCAGAAGAACTTGATGATCGGTGCCGAGACGGTCGGAACGCTCGGATTGTTCCGGCTGTTACGCGGGTTCTCGTCGGGTGCCGTCGCGCTGACCGGTGTCGAGGCCATCTCCAACGGTGTTCCCGCGTTCGAGCGGCAGGAGTCGAAGAACGCGGCGATCACGCTCGTGTGGATGGGCGTCATTCTCGGCACGCTGTTCCTGGGCGTGTCGGTGCTCGCACACCACTTACAACCGATCCCGCTGGAAACGGGTGAGTCGGTGTTCTCCCAGATGGGCCGCACCGTCTTCGGGCAAGGGATCATGTACTACATACTCCAGGGCGCCACCGCGGCGATCCTGACCCTTGCCGCGAACACGGCCTACGCCGACTTCCCCCGCCTCTCGTCGATCATCGCCCGCGACGGTTATCTGCCCCGGCAGCTCGCGAACCGCGGGGATCGCCTCGTCTTCAGCAACGGCGTGCTCGTGCTCGCCGTCGCGGCGAGCACGTTGGTCGTGATCTTCGGCGGTAACGAGTCGAACCTCATCCCGTTGTACGCGGTCGGCGTGTTCACGTCGTTCACGTTGTCGCAGACCGGCATGGTCCGGCATCACCAGAAGGAGCACGAACCGGGCTGGCGCCGCAACATCGTCATCAACGCGGTCGGGGCCGTCTCGACGTTGATCGTGACGTTGATCATCGCGGTCTCGAAATTCACCGAGGGCGCGTGGGTGTCGATCGTGGTCGTGATCCTGGTGATCATGCTGTTCCGCGGGATCCATTCGCACTACTCGACGGTCTCCAAGAGCCTGCAAGCCGACGAAGACTTCAAACCGCGGCGCATGAACCACACCGTCGTCGTGCTCGTCGGCACCGTTCATCGCGGTGTGCTCGAGGCGCTCGCGTACGCGGAGTCGCTCCACCCGACGCGCCTGCTCGCGGTGACGGTCGTCTCCGACGAAGAGGAACAGGAACGGATCGAGGATCAGTGGTCGGCGCGGCACATCAGCGTGCCGCTCGAGATCGTGCACTCGCCGTACCGCGAGCTCTCACGGCCGATCCTGCGCTTCATCGACGAGCTCGACGCGCGCTACGAGAACGACATCATCACGGTGGTCGTCCCCGAGTTCGTCGTGGGCTCGTGGTGGGGCCAGCTGCTCCACAACCAGAGCGCGCTGATGCTGAAGGGCCGCCTGCTGTTCCGCAAGGGCACGGTCGTGACCTCGGTGCCGTATCACCTCAAGTAGACGACCTCGCCGGGTACGACGCCTCGCCGGGTACGACGCCTCGCCCGGTACGACATAAGCCCGACAGGTCCACTTGACTTTTTGGGTACCTAAAACTTAGATTGTCAGCCATCGCAGCTGAGATGGAAGCCCTGTCCAAAACTGATCGCGAGGCGCTGAAGGCCATTTACCGGCTTTCTCGGGACGGCGACGCCCACACCGGCGTCCTGGCCGAGCGCCTCGGCCTTTCGCCGGGCACGGTTACGGCCACGGTCAAGCGCCTGGCCGATCGCGGCCTCGTCGACCACAAGCCCTACAAGGGCGTGGAGCTCACCGACGACGGCCGGCGGGGCGCGCTCAGCTCCATGCGGCGCCATCGCATCGTAGAGCGCTTCCTCGCCGACATGCTCGGCTACGCCTGGAACGAGGCCGACCGGCTCGCCACGAGCTTCGAGCACGAGATTCCCCAAGAGGTCGAGGACCGGATCTTCGTCGCGCTGCACCGGCCCGAGACCTGTCCGCACGGGTTTCCGATCCCCGAAAAAGAGACCGCCGAGCTGCCGGTCATGCCGCCGCTCTACGCGCTGGAGCCAGGTGACACCGCGGTGGTCGCGGTGCCAGGCTCCACAGATCCCGAGATCGTGGCCTTCCTCGACACGCTCGGCCTACGGCCGGGAGTGACGGTGGAGGTGAAGGAGAAGCATCCCTTCGACGGTCCGCTCGTGTTGCGGGTCGACGGGAAAGACCGCACCCTCGGCGCAACTGTCGCCAATCAGGTTTACGTCCAGAAGTCCGCCTAGTCCTTGGGGAAGAAGAAATGACGCCTGTAGTACTGGCCGCCGAAGGCGGCTATCAGACCTTCTCGTTGCACGGAGGTGAGTGGCTGATCTTGATCGGCTCCGCACTCACCGCACTGCTCGCCATCGGAGTGGGCTTCTTCCTCATGCGGCGCGTGCTCGCCGAGGATCAAGGCACCCCGAAGATGCAGGAGATCGCCAAGGCGATTCAGGAAGGCGCGATGGCCTACCTGAAGCGCCAGTTCAAGACGATCGCGGTGATCCTCGTGCCGCTGGCGATCGTCGTGTTCTTCACGTCGACTGCCGTGAAGAAGGCCGACGGTGGAGTCGCGTTGTCGTTCGCGGCGTCGGGCGGTTTCCGAACCGCTGCATTCGTGCTCGGCTGTTTCCTGTCGGGACTCACCGGCTTCATCGGCATGAGCCTCGCCGTGCGCGGCAACGTGCGCACCGCGGCGGCCGCACGGAGCGGATCGATGCCGAAGGCGCTCGAAGTCGCGTTCCGTACCGGCGGCGTCGCCGGAATGTTCACGGTCGGACTCGGTTTGTTCGGTGCGACCACGATCATCATGATCTTCCAGAACACGAGCTCGGCGATCCTGATCGGGTTCGGTTTCGGTGGTTCGTTGCTCGCCCTGTTCCTGCGGGTCGGCGGTGGCATCTTCACCAAGGCGGCCGACGTCGGCGCCGACCTCGTCGGCAAGGTCGAAGCCGGTATCCCCGAGGACGACCCGCGTAACCCGGCCACGATCGCCGACAACGTGGGTGACAACGTCGGTGACTGTGCCGGTATGGCCGCCGACCTGTTCGAGTCGTACGAGGTCACGCTGGTCGCGTCGATCATCCTCGGCGTTCCCGCGTTCGCGGCGATCTTCCCCCACCAGCCCGCGCTGTGGGCGGCGGGTGCGCTGTTCCCGCTCGGCGCGCGCGCCATCGGCGTGCTCGCGTCGATCGTCGGAGTGTTCTCGGTGCGCGCCACCGACAAGGACAAGAGCGCGATGGCGCCGATCAACCGCGGGTTCCTCACCGCCGGCATCCTCACCATCATCGGCACGCTCGTGTTCGCCCTCGTCTACGTGGGCAACCCGAAGGGCGGCTCGATCTCGAACGTCGGTTGGCGCATGTTCGGCGCGGTCGTCGGCGGTCTCGTGCTCGCGCAGATCGCGTCGCGCATCACCGAGTACTTCACGTCGACGGAGACCAAGCCCGTTCAGGAAATCGCCGAGTCGGCCGCCACGGGTGGTCCGGCTACCGCGGTTCTCTCCGGTGTCAGCAGCGGCCTCGAGTCGTCGGTGTGGGCCATCGTGGCCATTGCCGGTGCGCTCGGCTTCGCCATCCTGCTCGGCGCGCAAGACCTGCAGTTCTCGCTCTACCTCGTCGCGCTCGACCGGTATGGGCATGCTCGCAACTACCGGTGTCGTCGTATCGGAGGACACGTTCGGTCCCGTTGCCGACAACGCGGCCGGCATCGCCGAGATGTCGGGCGAGTTCGAAGGTGAGCCGCAGCGCATCATGGTGATGCTCGACGCGGTGGGCAACACCACCAAGGCGGTCACGAAGGGATTCGCGATCGGCTCGGCCGTTATCGCGGCGGTCGCGTTGTTCTCGTCGTACATCGAGACCATCAAGAACCAGCTCAGTCTGAACATCACGGGCAACGAGCTGTTCACCAACAAGCTCACCGCGATCAACGTCGCCGACCCGAAGGTGTTCATCGGGCTGCTCATCGGCGGATCGATCGCCTTCCTCTTCTCGTCGTTCGCGATCCGCGCGGTGAGCCGTACGGCCGCGGTCGTCGTGCAAGAGGTTCGGCGGCAGTTCGCCGACGGCAAGATCATGAGCGGGGAGAAGCGTCCCGACTACGCACCGGTGATCGACATCTGCACCGCGGCGTCGCTGCGTGAGCTCGCCACGCCCGCGCTGCTCGCGGTGCTCACGCCCGTCATCATCGGCTTCGGCATCAACTACTTCGCCCTCGGTGCGTTCCTCGCCGCGGTGATCCTCACGGGCCAGCTGATGGCGAACTTCTTGTCGAACTCCGGTGGTGCGTGGGACAACGCCAAGAAGTTCATCGAGGACGGCAACTACGGCGGCAAGGGCAGCGATGCCTACCGCGCCGCGGTGATCGGCGACACGGTCGGCGACCCGTTCAAGGACACGGCGGGCCCGGCGCTCAACCCGTTGATCAAGGTCATCAACTTGGTCTCGCTGCTGATCCTGCCGGCGGTCATCTCGTTGCGGAACAACCCGGGCGCCCGGTTCAGCATCGCGGGCGTCTCGCTCGTCGTGTTGATCGTCGCCATCTTGTTCTCGAAGCGGGGCGGCGCGACGCTCAAGGCCGACCCCACCGAAGCGACAGAACGCGCAGTCGCAGTCGGCTAATAGCTACGAACCGGCGTGAGTTGGGTGCCATATACGCACCCAACTCACGCCGGTTCAGCTTTTCGCCGCTTGGGTGCGCTTGTGTTTGCGGTACTCGAGGAACGGCGGGATCAACGACAAGACGATGATCACCGCGACGATCGGGTAGATCCACTTGTCGATGTCGATCGACTTGCCGAGCCAGTAGCCGAGCAAGCTGATGCCGACGGCCCAGATCGCGGCACCGATGACGTTGGCGACCACGAACTTGCGGAAGGGCATCCGGCCCGCACCCGCGAGCATCGGCACGATGGTGCGCACGAACGGGATGAAGCGCGCGAGGACGACGGCGCGTGGTCCGCGCTTGTCGAAGAACACCTGCGCGCGTTCGAGGTATTCGGTCTTGAAGAAACGGGCGTCCGGTTTGAACAGCCGGGTCCCGTACCGGTTCCCGATGAAATAGCCGAGTTGGCCGCCGAGCACCGCCGCGAGGAACGAGCCGATGACCACCACCGCGAGGTTCAGGTGGGGGTCGCCGGCCTTGGTGGTCGCCGAGAAGGCGCCGGCCAGGAACAAGATGGAGTCGCCCGGGAGGGGCGCGGGGATCAACCCGGACTCCACGAACACGACGAGGATGAGTCCTATGGTCCCGAAGGTCTCGATCAGGGACTTCGGGTCGAGCCAGTTGACGGCGAGCAGCACGGCCGGGCACGTTAGACGTTCCACGAAGAGTGGTCAGTTGGCCGCAATATGCGATGATCGGGCGGACCGTGGCCCGATCGCCGGAGTCACGGGCTACGGTCCGCGACCCGGGTGCCGAATGCGAACCAGACGGCCCGAAATCGAATGAGAACGAATTAGATGGAGAAGCAGTGGCGAAACCGCTCGTGATCGTCGAGTCCCCCGCGAAGGCCAAGACCATCGCGGGCTACCTCGGGAGCGATTACACGGTGAAAGCAAGTGTCGGGCACATCCGCGACCTTCCGCGCAGCAAGGAAGAGGTCCCCGACGACAAGAAGGAGACGCACGGCCGCCTGGCCGGCATCGACCCCGACGACCACTTCGACGCCTGCTACGTCGTGCCGGCCAACAAGAAGAAGGTCGTCGCCGAGTTGAAGGCCGCGCTCAAGGGCGCCGACGAGCTCATCCTCGCCACCGACGAGGATCGCGAGGGCGAGGCCATCGGCTGGCACGTCTTGGAAGCGCTCAATCCGCGCGTCCCCGTCCGGCGCATGGTTTTTCACGAGATCACGCCCAACGCCATCCGCGAAGCGCTCGCCAACCCGCGCGACCTCGACATGAAGCTCGTGGAAGCCCAAGAGGGGCGGCGCAAGCTCGACCGCATCGTGGGTTGGGAGACCTCGCCGGTCCTGTGGCGCGTCTTCGGCCGGGGCCAGGCCGCGTCGGCGGGCCGGGTGCAGAGTGTCGCCGTCCGCATGGTCGTCGAGCGCGAGCGCGCCCGCATGCGTTTCCGCTCCGGGCAGTGGTCCGATCTCGAAGGAACCTTCGTCGCCGACGACACGCCGTTCCGCGCGTCGCTCGTCGAGCTCGACGCCAAGCGCGTCGCCGAAGGTCGCGATTTCGACGCCGCCACCGGCGAGATCTCCGCGGCGCGCGTCAACGACGTCGTGCTGCTCGACGCGGAACGGGCGCAGGGGTTGGCCGACCGCCTGCGCGATGTCGCGTATCGCGTCACGAGCACCGAATCCGATCCGTTCACGGAGAAGCCCCGCCGCGCCGTTCACCACGTCCACGCTGCAACAAGAGTCGGGGCGCAAGCTCCGCTTCACCGCGGCGCGCACGATGGCGGTTGCGCAGCGTCTCTACGAGCGCGGCTTCATCACCTATATGCGTACCGACAGCACCAACCTGTCGGAGCAGGCGGTCGGCGCGGCGCGCACTGCGATCCGCGAGCAGTACGGCGAGGAATACCTGCCCGCCGAGCCGCGTACGTTCCGCAACAAGGTCAAGAACGCGCAGGAGGCGCACGAAGCGATCCGCCCCGCCGGCGATCGCATTCGCACGCCCGCCGCGGTGAACAACGAGCTCGACGGCGACGAACGCCGCTTGTACGAGCTCATCTGGATCCGCACGGTCGCCTGCCAGATGTCCGACGCGCGCGGCCGCAAGATGACCATCCGCCTCGGCGCAACGTCGGCCCAAGGTGAACAAGCCGTGTTCCGTGCGTCGGGCAAGGCCTACGACTTCCTCGGTTGGCGGCGCGCCTACATCGAAGACGTCGACGAGGGCGACGAAGTCGAGTCGGAAGCGCGTCTCCCCGCGGTCGTCGAGGGTGCCGCCGTCACGTGTACGGAGCTCGCATCGGTCGGGCACGAGACGAAGCCGCCCGCGCGCTACACCGAAGCGAGCTTGGTGAAAGAGCTCGAGGAACGCGGCATCGGTCGCCCTTCTACGTATGCCGCGGTCATCGAGACGATCCAGGCGCGCTCGTACGTGTGGCGCAAGGGGACCGCGCTCGTTCCGGCCTGGACCGCGTTCGCGGTCACCAACCTGCTCGAGCGGCACTTCGGCCACCTCGTCGACTACTCGTTCACCGCCACGATGGAAGAGGCCCTCGACGTCATCGCCCGGGGCGAAGGTGAAGCCGAGAAATGGCTCCACTCCTTCTATTACGGCAACGGCACGCCCGGCTTGCACGAGCTCGTCGACGACGAGCACCTGGCGCTGATCAATCCGCGCGGCGTGAGCACGATCCCGATCGGGACCGACGACACCGGCCACGAGATCATCGTGCGCGTCGGTCGTTACGGGCCGTACGTGCAGCGCGAAGACAACGAAACTGCTTCGCTGCCGCCCGATATCGCGCCCGACGAGCTGACCGTTCCGCTCGCGCTCGAACTGATCGCCAAGCAGTCGGAGGGCCCGCGCGACCTCGGCCTCGCGCCCGAGACCGACATGCACGTGTTCGTCCTCACCGGTCGCTTCGGCCCGTACGTGCAGCTCGGTGAGCAGCTCGAGGGCACCAAGAAGAAGCCGAAGCGGGCGTCGCTGTTCTCGACCATGACGCCGGAGACCGTCACGCTCGACGAGGCGCTGCAGCTGCTGAGCCTGCCCCGCGTGGTCGGCACCGATTCCGAAGGGCGCGAGATCCTCGCCTCGCCCGGTCGTTTCGGTCCGTACCTGAAGCGCTCCGACGCCGACACCCGCAGCCTGACCAGCGAAGACCAGCTGTTCACGATCACACTTTCCGAGGCCGAGGCCCTGTACGCGCAGCCCAAGTTGCGGCGCGGCCGCCAGCAGAAGCCGCCGCTGGCCGAGCTCGGCGAGAACCCCGACAACGGGCAACCGGTACGCGTCCTCGAAGGTCGCTACGGCGTGTACGTCACCGACGGCAACGTGAACGCGACGGTGCCGCGTGGCGTCGACCCGGCCGAGCTGACCCTCGACGAGGCCGTCGGGCTCCTGCGGGCCCGGGCCGAAGCCGGCGGCGGGAAGAAGAAGGCCAAGAAGGTCGCGAAGAAGCCCGCGAAGAAAGCGGCGAAGAAGGTCGCCAAGAAAGCGGCCGCCAAGACCGCGACGAAGACCGCCAAGAAGCCGGCGAAGAAGGCCACCGCGGGATCCGACGAGACTGCGGACGAATCCGATACGTCCCAGGACTGACCGGCCTGCCACCTAGGCTGACCGACGCGTGAGCGACCAGCAGGCGCCGTTCATACCGTCCGCCGCGGATCAAGTTCCGATACCGCCGACGCCGTGGCGGGTGTTTCGGACGCCCGGATTCCCGCTGCTGTTCGGCGCGCAGTTCGTGTCGAGCCTGGGCGACTGGACGGGCCTGCTCGCCATCATCGCGATCGCCTCCAAGGTGTCCGGATCGGGCACCGGGATCGGTCTGGTGATGATCGCCCGCATGCTCCCGGGCTTCGTGTTCGCGCCGATCGGCGGTGCGTTCCTCGACCGTTGGGATCGCAAGAAGGTCATGGTCGCCTGCGACATCGGTCGCGCGCTGCTGCTCCTCATCCTGCCGTTCTGGGACAACCTCCTCGGGCTCGTGGTCTTGTCGTTCCTCATCGAGATCCTCACGCTGTTGTGGGGTCCGGCCAAGGACGCGACCGTGCCCAACGTCGTGAAGGACCCCGATCAGCTCGCGTCGGCGAACACGTTCGGGCTCGTCGCCGCGTACGGCACGTTCCTGGTCGGCGCGGTCTTCTACTCGGTGCTCGCCGGAGTTTCGAAGTGGCTCGGCGACATCCACTACCTCGGCCGGTTCCACCAGTCGTCGATCCTCCCGATCTGGGTCGACGGGCTCACGTTCCTGGTATCGGCGCTGCTCATCTCCCGCCTGCGGCTCGACAAGAGTGAGAAGCGCGTCGTCAAGCATGTCTCCGCCGCGCAGACGTGGCAGGACATCGTCGAGGGCCTCAAGTTCATTCGCCGGAATCCGCTCGTACGCGGCGTGATGATCGGTCTGGCCGGCGGCTTGATCGGCGGCGGGATGATCATCCCGCTCGGTCAGCTGTTCGCGACCGATGTACTCGGTGGCGGGCAGTCGTCGTTTGGAATCTTGATGATCGCGTTCGGTGTCGGCGCCGCGATAGGTGTCGTCACGTTGTTGATAGTGCAGCGCCGATTGCCGCGCCAGGCGGTGTTCACCACCGCGGTCGTCACGACGGGTGCGGCGATGGTCGCCGCGGGTGCGGTCTCCTCGCTCACGCCCGCGCTCCTACTCGTCGCGCTGTTGGGTGCCGGCGCGGGCTGCGCGTACGTCACCGGGTTCACGGTGCTGCAGGAGAGCGTGAGCGACGACATGCGCGGACGTACGTTCGCGACCTTGTACACGGTTGTGCGCGTCTGCCTGCTTCTCTCGCTGACGATCGGGCCGTTCGTGGCGAGCGGATTCGGGTCGTTGTCGAAAGCGATCACCGACGGCTCGGTGAAGTTCGGGAGCGTGCACCTCAGCCTGCCGGGTGCTCGGCTCGCGTTGTGGTTCGGCGGTCTGATCACGATCCTCTCGGGGATCGCGGCGCGGCGCCGCATGCAGATGGCCCAGCGCGTCGACGCACCGCGCGCTGACGCGTCACCGTCGTGACCTCGACCGGGCGGTTCATCGTCGTCGAGGGTGGCGAAGGTGTCGGGAAGTCGACCCAGGTCGGCCTGCTCGCCACTTCGTTGCGGGCGAGCGGTCGGGAAGTGGTGGTCACGTACGAACCCGGCGACACGAAGACCGGCGCCGAACTGCGCGCGGTGTTGTTGCACGCCGACACCGCGCTCGATCCCCGCGCCGAGCTGTTGTTGATGCTCGCGGATCGTGCCCAGCACGTGGCCGAAGTGATCCGGCCTGCGCTCGATCGGGGCGCGATCGTCGTGTGCGACCGGTTCGAGCCGTCGTCGCTGGCCTACCAAGGCGCGGCGCGGGGCCTCGGCGTCGACGAGGTCGAACGGTCGAGCAAGTGGGCCGCCGCCGGAGTCGAGCCCGACCTCGTCATCGTGCTCGACCTCCCGGACTCGATCGCCGAGGCGCGCGTTTCCGCCGACCGCGACCGCTTCGAGCGCGCGGGGGCCGCATTCCACGCCGACGTTCGCGCCGCGTATCGCGACCTCGCGCCCGCCCACGGCTGGGCGATCGTCGACGCCGGGGGCACTCCCGAAGAGGTCGCGGCCCGGGTCCTCGACGCGGTCGGCGCGGTCGTTCCGTAGGCTCGCCGGCGTGGACACGATCGTCGTCGGTCAGGAGCGGGCGCTCGGCGCGTTGCGGCAGGCCGCGGCCCGGCCCGGCCACGCGTACCTGCTCGTCGGACCACGCGGCTCGGGCGTCGAAGACGCGGCGCGTGAGTTCGCGGCGATGCTCATCGGTGTCGCCGACGACGAACGCGGCTTGCGGCTCGTGATGCGCAGCGTGCATCCCGACGTCGTGGAGTTCGAACCGGGCGCGGCTTCGTATCGCGTCAAGGACGACGTGCGGGAGCGCATCCTTCCCGAAGCGGCACGCGCGCCGATCGAAGGCGAGCGCAAAGTGCTGGTGTTGTTCGAGGCCGAGCGCCTGCGCGGGAACCAGAACGAATCCGCGAACGCGATGCTGAAGACGCTCGAGGAGCCGCCGGACCGCACGGTCGTGGTGCTCGTCACCGGCGCCCCTGACGATCTGTTGCCGACGATCCGGTCCCGCTGTCAGCGCATCGACTTCGACCCGATCGCCGACGACGACGTACCGCGGTGCTCCAACGCGAAGGCGCCTCGGCCGCGGACGCGGCCACGTTGGCGGGATTGGCGGGTGGGCAGTTGGCGCGGGCGCACGCTCTCGCGGGCCGCCTCGCCGCGTTGCGCGCCGCGTTCGCGTCGGCGCCGGCGCGCGTCGACGGCTACGGCGCGACCGCGCTGACGATCGCGCAAGAGCTCGACGGCGTCGTCGACGAAGCCGCGGCCGCAGTCGAACGTGAGCACAAGGAAGAGCTCGTTGCCTTCGATGCGGAGATGGAACGGCTCGGCTACTCCGATCGGGAAGCGCAGCGCATGCGGCGCCGCATCGACGAGCGGCACAAGCGCGAGACCCGCCGCACGCGCATCGACCTGCTGATCGAAGGCGTGACCGCGATCGAGTCGGTGTACCGCGACGTGCTCGCCGCGCCCGCGCCCGCCCTGAACGCCGACCAGTCCGCGCTGCACACCACGCCGCGCGCCGCCTCCGCCGCGCTGGCCGCGTGCCACCAAGCGCGGGAGGCATTCCTCATCAACGAGAAGGGTGTGGTGCGGCTCGTCTGGCTGCTGATGACGCTCCCGCCCGCGGGGTAGCCGGTAAGCGTCGGATACACTCTCCAGCTTCGCCGGGGTAGCTCAGTCGGTAGAGCAGCTCACTCGTAATGAGCAGGTCAGGGGTTCGAATCCCCTCTCCGGCTCCACTGCGTACGCAGGTGGGGCGTCGTCAGGCGCCGCATCGAGGATCGTTCGCCCGGGGCCCACAGAACGGCATGTTCGCGCCGGGGAACGGCACGAGGTACACGAGGTCGCCCTTCTCGCCGAGCGTCGCATTGATCGGTCCGAGGGGCAGCGTCGAAGCATCGCTGGTCGTGAGCACGGTGCCCGCTGCGGTCTGGGGCCCCGTCGCCTGCAGCCGGAAGGTCGCATGGCCGCCGTCGGTGATGACGTTTCCGACCCACGTATCGCACGGCGGCGCGTCCTGGCCGCATACGCGGTAGGTGCGCCAGTTCATCGTCGCGTTACCCGCGGCTGTGATGTGCAGATCGATTCCGTGGCGTTCCCACGATCCCGCGAAGACCCCGATCGAGTCGTGCGCCGCCGCGCTCGTCGTATCCGTCGTGTTGCCCGTGGTCGTTGTGGCGGTCGGGCCCGTCGTGCTTGTCGTGTCGATGCTGGTGGTCGTGCTCGTCGCGCCGGGCGCCTCGACGCGGACGCCGGAGTCGTTGCTCGGGCGCGTCGCCAACACGCCGACGCCGAGCCCGACTACCGCGACCACGGCCGCACTCGACAACAGGCGACGCCGCCACTGCAGCACACGTCCGCGGCGCACCGCCCGCTCGAACAGCGCGTCTCGATGGTTCATCCACTCGTCCATCACGACTCCTCGAACGCCATATCCGGACCGAGATTCGTGCGCAGCGTTCGCAACGCCCGGTGTACCGATTGCTTGACCGTGCCCGCGCTGACACCCAACGTCCGCGCGACTTCGTCGACGCTGAGATCCGCGAGGTACCGCAACGCGACCGCTTCGCGTTGGCGGCGGGGAAGCCGCCGTAGCGCGTCGACGAGCGCCAAGCGCAGTACCAATGCATCATTCGGATCGGCCGCGTCCGGCGCGGGCGCGAAACCCCGGCGCCGTGACGCCTTGATCGCGAGGTTCGTCGCGACACGCGCGCAACCCACGCGTCTCGGTACTCGTACCGCGCGCACCCGTCGCCAATGCGCATACGTCCGAGCGAGCGCTTCGGCGGCGATGTCCTCCGCCAGTGACGCGTCGGCGGTGAGTCGGCGGGCTACGAGAAAGGCGCGACCGAAGAGTCGATCGAACTCATCGTCGAAGTTCGGCTCCCCGTCGCTCACCACACTCCTCTAACCCCGGCCCGTGCCATTTGGTTGACACGTTCGGCGAAAATAACGCCGGGCTCAGGCGGAGGTGACGCGCGGGGAACCGTTCGGTGATACCTGTGCGATGACACGGCCCGGCGTCGGTGATGTCGTCGCGTGCACGGGCGCGAGCACCGCGCCGACCAACATGTCGACCAGATTCTCGATGAAGTCGGGACCGGAAACGTGCTTGCGACTGAAGCTCGGGTCGTTCTCGAGTCGGGCGCGGTCGGCGCAGATGTGCACCGCGCACTGCGCCAAGACGATCATGCGTTCGCCGGCAACCGCGGCCGGCATCTGCTGCACGAGGATGTCGTAGAGCATGCGGCCGGCGCGGATCGCCGGTTCCGGCGCGACGGCCAGCATCTCGGGCACCTCGAGATCCGGTTGCGCGCCGAGGTCGGAGATGATCTGCACCCACGACCGCTCGCGCGGTCCCCGCATGAGGTACTCCGCGCTCGGGCGGGCCAGGACGTCGACCAGGCTCCGGGGGTCGCCGGCCCGGTCCTCGGCGATCATCCGGTCGTAGAGGACCTGTTGGATCGCCGCGATCTCGGGCATGTGCCGATCGACCAGGGCCTGCAGCAGGCCATCGCGGTCGCCGAAGTGGAACTGGACCGCGGTGGTGTTCCGGGCGCCGGCCGCCAGGCGGATCTCCCGCAGCGACACCGCGTTCACACCCCGCGACCCGAACAGCTGCTCGGCGGCGTCCATGATCCGATTTCGGGTCGACTCGCCTCGGCTGCTCACGCGGGCGGAGTGTACGAGTCTGAGAGCTGCGGTGGGGAGGGCTGTGGGAACACTTTGACGCGATCCAGACGCTTGACTCATTCGAGCGCGACGGTTCAGGCGCGACGGATGCCGGCGAGCCGACAGCGGTCCACCACCGCATGTCGGCCCGCCGGCAATCGCGCCGCCGCCCAGCCGCACGGCCCGCTCGCGGGGCAGGTGGGGAGAGAGTGCGAGCAGGCCGGATCGCGTGGGCAGCTGACCTCGAACCGGCGTGACCGTGGCATCCAGGCAATGCCACAGTCACGCCAGTTCGCCGGGGGTTAGAGGGCGGCCAGGACCGGAGCCAGTGCGGTTCCGACCTGGGAGGTCACGGGGGCGATGGCGTTCGCCGCCTGTTCGCAGGCGGCCGTGATCTGCGCGTTGTTCTGCCACGCCGATGCGCCTTCGACGCACAAGAGCCCGGGCGAACCCAACACGAGGGCCAACTCCTGCGGGTTCACGCCGCCGGCGAGCGTGCCGCACAAGGTGAGCAACGCACTCGGGTCGCCACCGGCCGACTTCACCGCGTTGGCGATCTGCGTGCACGCCGAGTTGAGCGCGTCGGCAACCGGCGCGGGAATGGGGTTGGCCGGCGCGGCGGGGAGCGTGACCGGCGGCAGGCTGGGCAGGCTCGGTGCGCCGCCCCCCGACGGGGAAGTGACCGTTGCGCCGACGTTGACGCTGACCGATCCCGAACCGCTACCGCCCGAGGTGCTAGATCCCGAGCCGGTCGACGCGCCGACCGGTGCACCCGGTGCGGTCGTGCCGGTCGTCGTGGGCGTCGTCGGTTGCGTCGTCGCGGTGGTGGGCTTGGTCGTGGGCGTCGACGGCTTGGTCGTCGTGGTCTTCGGCTTGGTCGTCGTGGTCGTCGTCACCTGGTCGGTGAAGAAGATCGCGGTCTCGACGTGGTACGCCGGCGCGCTCGGGTTGGCGTCCGCCACGACCAGTGCGCACTTGTGCGTCTTGTCGCAGAAGCGCGCGTTCGTGCCGAACTTCTGACCGCTCGTCGGCAACGTGTATTGCGTGTCGAACGTGCCGTTCGACTGCCACGCCTTCACGATGGCGAGCTTGCCGATCTCGTTCGCGCCCGCGCAGTCGTTGGCGCCGGGGCTCGCAATCGTCTTGCCGGTCGCGTCCTGCAATCCGCAGATCGTCGCCGCGACCGAGCCCGAGCCCTTGGGCAGGTTCGCGCCCTTGATCTCGACGGTCTGGCCGTACTTCAGTCCGGTCGTTTTCGGGAGCACCTGCATGGACGGCTGGGCGGCGGCGCCTTGGGCCGCACCCGCCCAGATCGCACCTGCGATGGCGAGTGGAAGCGCGAGTAGCCCCACGACCATGAGTCGTTGCCGGCCGGTATGTCCGTTAAGCGCCATGGAAAACCTCTCTGGAGACGGGCGATGCGAGTCCTTTCCGTTTGCCAACCCCGTCCGGATGGGAAATTCTTTGGTGTGCATCCGAAGAGGCTGATCCCGGCCGCGTTCTCGCTCGCCGTCGTCGCCGCGATCGCCGGATCCTGGATGTTCGCGGGGGCCGCCTCGGCGCTCGATCTCGGTCCGGTGTCGGTGCCGGTCACGCTCCCGCCCCCGGTCGCGGCATTGGTGCCGACGATCGGACCGGTGAACGTGACGACGCCGCCGGGAACTCCGCAGCTGGGGGTGTCCGTTTCGACATCGCCGACGGCCGGTGTCGCGGTCGGCGCGACCCTTCCGCCCACGATCGGACCGATCCCCCTTCTTCCCGGCGTTCCGCATTCGGTGCAGGTCGCCGTCGGTCCGGGCGGCATCGGCGTCGGGGTCGCCACCAGACCGGTGGGCACACCGTCCGGCGGCGCAGGCGCGTCGGGAACGACGGCGACGCCCGCAAACGGTTCGACTGCCGGCTCGCCCGCCGCGACGCACACGCCGGCGTTACCTGCGCCGGCCCCGGACCCGGCATCGATCGGACCCGGGCAACCGTTGCCGGCGAGTGCGACGGGCCGCGCTCCGCAGGGTGCCGCGGTCTCGTCCCCGAACGCGGAGGCCATACCGGGCGCGGTCAGTGCCTCGTTGCACCGGCCCGCATCCGGGGGCACGTGGAACCTGTTGCGGGCGGCGACGAGTGCGCACACGCTGTGGATCGCGTTGGCCGTCGCGCTCCTTGCGGCGCGCTGGGCGATGAACGGTTTCGTGCGCGACGCCCGGCGCCGCGGTCGGCCCGGAAGACCGCACGTCAGCTCGGTGTGAAGCTCGGTCCGAGTTTCTGAATCTCGGGTCAGTTGGCGGGGAGCACGGCGCGTGCGAACACGGCACCGTTGCGGAGAAGCTGCACCGCGGTGACGCGCTCGGGATGGTCGACGAAGAACGCGATCGCGCCTGCCCTCGGTGTAACCGGTCCGAGCACGGTCGTTCCACCGCGACTCTCGAGCCCGATGCTGACCGGATCCGGATCGGTGAGCCCGTAGATGGCCGAGTTGCCGTCGCGGCCGAGCGCAACGCGCCCGTGATTCCCGCTGAACGGTGCGGTGCGTGTGCCCGGCGCTTGCAGGAGCGCTTCGATGTCGCCGCGCTGCGTGCCCGCGAGCGCGATGTGACCGCCCGCCTTCGCCGGCCCCGACGACGAGTTGCTCACGATGACGCCGATGACCACCGCCGCGGCGACCGTTGCCGCAACCAGTGTCACGACGCGCAGGCGCAGCCCGCGCCGCGCCCGGGCCGTCTCGAGCGTTGGCACTGCGGGCGGGCGCCGCGCGATGGCGGCGGCGACGATCCGGTCCTCGAGCTCCGGCGGCGGCGTCACGGCCGGAATCGGCATCTCGCTCAGCACTTCCCGGTAGCCGTCGACGAGGTCCTCGTCGACGTCCTGCTGGTCGGCGCCCGCGTCGAGTGCCCGCGCAATGGCGCGATCCTCGTCGTCCCAGGTGTCGCTCACGGCGAGACCTCCTCGGCTTGGAGCGCGGCTCGCATCTTCTGCATGCCCGCTCGTATGCGGTATCGCACGGTGCCCTCCGGCTCGCCGAGCGCGACTGCGACATCGCGATAGGAGAGCCCGCCGAAGTACGCCATCTCGATCGCGACCCGCTGCTCGTTCGGCAGTTCGGCCAGCACGCGGCGCACCGCCGAGCTCGAGGCGGCTACTTCCGACGCGTCGGCGGGATCGGCGCGCGCCGGTTCGACGTGCTCGCGCGCGGCCACCTCGAGCCGGCGGCGCTGCGAGCCCTCGGCGCGCAACCGGTCGACGGCCCGGCTGTGGGTCATCGCCAGCAGGTAGCTCCCCAACCGGCCGCGGCCCGGGTCGAACCGGTCCGGATGTTCCCAGAGGCGGACGAACACGTCCTGCATCACGTCTTCGGCGAGGGCGGCGTTGCCCAGCACGCGGAGCGCCAGGCCGAGGACCCGCGGGGCGTGTTCGCGGTATGCCTCTCGCAGCGCGCTCTCGTCGCCGGCGATGAGTCGCTGCGACCAGTCGTGGTCGGGCGAGTCCGCGGGCGCCCTTGCGTCGGACAACTTCGCACGCACCTCCGGCCGCCGGCTGGATCGTCGAAGCGGCGCGGCGGATTGTAGGTGTGCGTCATGGCTTGCTCCCGGGTTGTTCGCCGCCTTTCCGGCCCGCGAGCGCAAATGGACGGGTTTCTCCGCCGATTTTCTCCGGACCGCGTTCCGGCCGGGCAGTCCATCTGCGAAACCCGCCGCAAGAACCGACTGCGGAGGCCGTCTGCGGAACTAGGTCGGTCCGATCACCAGCAACGGCTCGTGCCCGACGTCGATCTGGCGCGGCGTGATGTGCACGGCTGCGAACGCGCGCTGCCAGGCCGTCTTCTCGACCGGCTCGACGTGCGACCGAACGATGTAGAGCCGGCTCCCGGGACCGGCGACGCGCCAACGCGCGAGCGCGGTCTGCAACCCTTCGAGTACCGCCGCGTTCGTACGCGACGGTAGGTACAGCGCGTCCAGACCGCGCACGCGGGCCCGAAAACCTTGCGCGGTGTCGTCGGTGATCGTGGTGATCGCACCATGGGGCCAGTAATACGAGAACGCGAAACTGCCGGAGTCGTTCACGAGTATCACGTCGTGCGAGGTCATGTTTGCCGCGACGTACGCGGCTTCGGGCGCGCGCGTCCTCGGAGAGGATCTCGAGCTTCCCGACATACGGCAGGAAGTTGAGCGCGAACATCCATGCCAGCGCGATAGCCGCGCCGACCGCAACGACACGGTTGGCGCGGTAGACGATCTGCAAGATGCCGAACACACCGATCGCGAGCACGACCAGCGACGAAACCAACAAGAAGTGCGAGGTACGCAGGTCGAGATACGGGTAGCGGCGTTGCCTCGCGACGACCACGAGCTCGATCCACAAGACCGGCACCGCGATCGCGATCGCCGTTGCGTGGAGCCGGGCCAGGGTGACGATCCCGGCGAGCACCAGCAGCACGAACACCGCTTCGGGCATGCCGATCCAGCGCTCGATGGCACCCAGCCGCGTCCACGTCACGACCAACATGTGCCACGGCGAGCCGCGCAGGTAGTAGTGATCCCAGTAGGCACTGAGCGCCGAGTTCGTGTTGGGCGACACCACGACGGCGAAGTAGATCGCGAGCGCGAGACCAGCCGCCGCGCCGAACGCCGCGACCTCGATGATGCGGCGCCGTTCGCGCCGCAACAGTGCCGAACCGAAGACCCCCGCGAACGCGGCGACCGAGACGAATGCCGACGTCGAGCTGAACGGGAACACCGCGACCGATGCGGCCGCGAGCCACCACACGGGCGCCCGGTAGTTGCGAAGTTCGCCATCCCGACGATCGACCCGCGCCGCGACCGTGAGGACGACGAGCGCGCAGAATCCGTCGCAGGTGTATTGCTTCAGGTCGTTGCGCGCCAACGAGAGCGGGGCGAGCATCGTCACGAGCGCGGCGATCGTGGCCGCGACGCGCGCCCGGTCTCGCGACGGCCACGCGAGCGCGCGGACGAAGACGTAGGCCATGCCGACCGTGGCCGCCGACAGCAGGAGCACGACCAACCGGGCCCGTTGTGTCCCCGCCCCGGGAACGAGACGCAACAGTGCGACGAAGCCCACCGGAGTGCTCGAGCTCAGGCGTGGCAGGCGGGTCCAGGGAACCCTTGTCAGGTCCGCGACCCACGCTTCGTCGAGCCAGTACGGGCGGGTGAGGATCAGGTGGATCGGATGCACGAAGAACGTGGCCGCGCCGACGATCGCGACGATGCACCAGTCGAAGCGGTCCCAGCGGAGCGCCTCGGCAGTTTCCCCGGGGCCGTCGGTGTCGTCGGCTTCGGCGACACGCGGCCCGGGCTCGTCGGCCCGGGCGGCCACCGTTTCCATCGGAGGATGATCGCATACCGAGGCCCACCCGACCCCCGCGCCCGGTGGGTGTGCGGGCCCGCCCCGGTAGGCTCCGCCCGGGCGGTGACCATTCCTCACGCACGACCACGACGTGCGACGACACGACGAGACGACTGGCGCCTGAGATGCAGACGAACGCCGACGACGTGAAGGTGCTCTTCCTCGCGGGCAAGGGCCGCAGCGGCGGCACGCTGCTCGCCAACCTCTTGGGCCAGATGCCCGGCTTCTTCAATGTCGGCGAGCTGAACCGGCTCTGGGACTCGGGTCTGGTGCACAACCACCGCTGTGGCTGTGGCCGCCCGGTTCGGGAGTGCGAGACCTGGGGCCGGATCCTCGAGGAGGCCGATCGGTCGCGGCGCGGCCGCGCCCTCGCGCCGCTCGCCGACGCGCATATCGATCGCGATCAGGGCGCGGTCGTGCGCTGGCCGCGTGTTCTGCGGCTCCTCGGCGCGCGGGTCGACTCCCGCGATCGTTGGGAGTCGCTCGATCGTTACACCACCGCCTCGGCGGCCGTGTACCGAGCGATATCGACGGTTACCGGCGCGCATGTGATCGTCGATTCGTCGCGGCTTCCGTTCGAGCCCGCCGCACTGGGCCTCGTTCCCGATGTCGACGTGCGCATCGGTCACGTCGTGCGCGATCCCCGCGTGGTCACATTTTCCTGGAAGCGTTCGCGCGTCTTCACCGACCGCGACGGGGTGGAGCCCCTTCCGCGATTCGGCGCCGCGTTCTCCACGACGAGTTGGCTGGCGCGCAATGCGGTTGTCGAGCTGGTCCGGCGCCGCCGGCCCGGCGTCGTCGTGAACTACGACGACCTTACCCACGACCCGGCGGACGTGTTGCGGGATCTGGCCGCGCTCGTCGGCGAGCCTCCGGGCAACCTGCGTTTCCTGACCGCCGACTCGGCCACGCTCGTCCCGACCCACTCCGTCGGTGGAAACCCCGTGCGCATGATCAGCGGTGCCGTCGCCATCGAAGCCGACGAAGAGTGGCGCGCCGCGATCTCGGGACGCGACCGGTTCGTGACCACCGCGCTCGCGCTCCCACTGCTGCGGCGCTACGGTTTCCCGATCCGCACCGGACCGCACTCGATCACGCCGATCGCGCCGACGACCCGTCGATCCGGCGCCCCCGCCGCATGAGCGCCGCACCTGCGAACGCGCGGGCGTCGTCCCCGCTGCTCGGGATGCCGACCCTGTCCACGAACGCGTGGCTGCGGTTCGACGAGATCCGACGTGCGTTGCGCATCGCCCGACCGGAGACGGTGCTCGAGATGGGTGCCGGCGAAGGTGGGCTCGGCGCGTGGCTCGCCCGCGGCTTCGAGTACACCGGCATCGAGCCGGACGCGGAGTCGCGGGTGATGGCGCAGGCGCGTCTCGCGCATGTCGGCCGCGGTCGCGTGGTGGAAGCACTCGCACCCGGTACCGGTTCGGCCGACGAGCCGGGCTTCGATCTGGTGTGTGCGTTCGAGGTGCTCGAACACATCTCCGACGACGTCGGCGCGCTCGAACAGTGGCGCGAATACCTCGTCCCCGAAGGCTGGATCCTGCTCAGCGTTCCCGCGCACGCCGCCCAGTACGGGCCGAGCGACGAGCACGCGGGCCATTTCCGCCGCTACGAGAAGAAAGAGCTCGCCGACCGTCTCGGACGCGCCGGTTTCCGGGTCGAGGAGCTGCGGAGCTACGGCGTCGGGCTCGGCTCGGTGTTGCAGCAGGGCCGAAACGTGCTGGCGCGTCGGCGGGCGACGAACGCGTCGCCCGAGGAGCTGACCTCGGCGAGCGGCCGCTACTTCCAACCGCACGCCCGGTCGGCGGCACTCACGTGCGCGGTGATCGCGGCGCCGTTCCGGGTGGTGCAACTCCCGTTCGCGGGCTCCGACATCGGCACCGGCTACGTCGTCCTCGCCCGTCGATTGCAGTGACCGCGAAGCGGTCGCTGATCCGGCGGGTTCTCGAGTACCGGGCGCGGCCCCTCCCGCGTCGGGCCCAGCTGATCGTCGTCGTCTCGACGACCATTCTGTTGATCGGCGCCGGCATCTGGGGTTGGCGTTCCGCGCACCTTTCGTTCTCGGCGATGAATTTGGTGGGCGATCGCGGTCGCGTTCTTCGTCGCCGCGCCCGCGACGCTGGTTCTGAAGATGCTCGAGTACGACGCGACGGCCCGGCTCCTCGGGATGCGCGCCACGGTGCGCCGGGCGCTCGAGGTTTCAATCGTCTCGTCGGCCGCGAACCTTCTCCCGCTACCCGGTTCGCTCCTCGTCACGACCCACTCGTTGTCGGAACAGGGCGCCACCTACGGCACCGCCGCGTACGCGACGGCGATACCGGGACTGGCTTGGCTCGGACTGGCCGGCCTGATCGGCGGCGTCGCGATCATGATCGCGGGCAACGCGCTCGTCGGCGTGGCGATAACGCTCGGCGGAGCGGCGGCCCTCGTCGGGGCCTACGAGATGTTCCGCCGGAGCGCGCCCGCGCGTGGTCGTCCGCAGATCGCGGCGCGCATCGTTCTGATCGAGACGTCGTGGATCTTCCTGAGCGGGTTCCGGCTCTGGCTGGTGCTCGAGGCGATCGGCGTGAAGTCCACGACCGCGGAGGTGCTCGCCCTCGCGGTCGCGGGCGCGATGTCGGTGGCGATCGGATTCTTCCCGGGTGGCCTCGGTGCTCGCGAGGCGCTGATCGCATTGTTGAGCCCGATCATCAAGCTTCCGCTGTCGGAGGGCATCGTGCTCGGTGTCATCGACCGGGTGGTCTGGGTCTCGTTCCTGGCGCTCGCGGCGATCGCGATCGCGATACCGCGGGCCCGCGCCCGGTCGGGTGCCGAATCAACCGCGGCGGAGGCGGGCTTGCCCGAACCGGGCGACGCGTCGGCGACCGCGGTTTAGCGGGTCGGGACGGCCAAGACGCGCAAGAGGTGCGACGAGAGGTCGCGGGCGAGCGCGGCGTCGGAGAAGTCCGTGACGAACGCGGCCCGGGCTCGGCGTCCCGATTCCAGTCGCGCGTCGCCGTGCAGCGAGCGGATTGCGTCGGCCAACGCGTGGGCGTCGCCGACCGGAACCGTCACGAGCGTGTCGCCGAACGCGGTTCGGATCGCCGGGGTCGCCCCCGTGATGATCGGTCGTCCCGCCGCCGCGCACTGGAACACCTTGTTCGGCACGACGCGCCGCGCCTTTCTCGTGGTGCCGAACGCCCCGAGGCACACCGAGGCGCGCCCGATCTCGTCGGCCAGCTCCGCCTCCGACACGGGTGCGGCGAACTCGACGTTGTCGAGCTCGAGCTCGAGCGCGAGTTCTTGCGCGGCGGCGCGCTCCTGACCGTCGCCGACGAACCGGATGCGTCGCCCGTCGTCGGCGAGCAGCGCGGCGGCCCGCGCGACGGTCTCGAACCCGTGCAGCGGGATGTAGGTGAGATACCAGAGGATGTCGGCGTCGTCGCCGGGATCGTCGACGGGTGCGAACACCGACTCGTCGGCGCCGACCCAGAGGACTGCGAAGTGATTGCGGTTCCGGCGAGTGAATCGCGAGAAGAAGTCGGCGTGCTCGGGCGTGTCGACGACGATCAGGTTCACGCTCCAGCACGCCAGCGTGTCGACGGCGCGGGTCGCAAGGGCCAGCGGCGAGCGGACGTTACGCAATCCTCGATCGAGGATGATCGTGTCGTACAGCGAGATGAACACGTCGAGCGCGGTCGGTATCCGCCGCATGCGGGCGATCACGCCGAGCACGCACGCGTCGACATGTCCGGGATACAGGAACACGACGAGATCGGGCCGCTCGCAGGTGAGCAGATGCCACGAGAGCCGGGCGAGCGCGACCAGCACGCGCGGCAGCATCGCCAACGCCGAGCGCGCCGTCCTCGTCGCGCGATCGTCGTCCCAGGCCGGGATGTTCCGCACCTCGACCTCGGCGCCGAGCTGGTCGAGCAGCCGGAGCCATTGCCGGGCCCGGGGCATGCGCGGATCGAACGTGCCGATCACGAGGACGCGGCGACCGGACATGCCGCGATCCGGGGCGACGGGTGGGGAACGCGTCGCCGGGAAGCTGCCTGCGTCATGTCTCCTACTACGGCCGTCGCGTGTGAGATTGATGATCGCACGCGCTTGGACCCTGCAGCGCCCCCGGATTCAGGGCGCGTCCGAACAACACTCTCACCGAGTGATGTAACCACCCGGTGGGGGAGCGCAAACCGCGGCTAGCTGCGGGGCTGGTTCTTGCGGCGGGCGAGGACGAGGGCCATGCCGCCCGCGCCGAGCGATACGAGCCCGATCATCGGCCCGCTCGAAGAGCTACCGGTGAAGGGGAGCGCGCCCGACGATGTCGTGGCGGCCGAGGTCACGTTGGTCGACGCCGAGGTCGACGTCAGCGGCGCGGTCGTGGTGGTCGTCGAGACGGTCGAACCCTGCTCGGTGATGGGGGTCGAGGTCGTGGTGTCGCCCGAGATCGTCGTCGAGGTCTCCACCGTGGTGGTGGTCGACGGGCCCTCCGTCGTGGTCGTGGTCGGGCCCTCGGTGGTGGTCGTCGTCGGCAGCACCACGGTCGTGGTGGTGGTCGGCGCTTCGGTGGTCGTGGTGGTGGGCGCTTCCGTCGTGGTCGTCGTGGGCGCTTCGGTGGTCGTGGTGGTGGGCGCTTCCGTCGTGGTCGTCGTGGGCGCTTCGGTGGTCGTGGTGGTGGGCGCTTCCGTCGTGGTCGTCGTGGGCGCTTCGGTGGTCGTGGTGGTCGGCGCGACTGTTGTGGTCGTCGTCGGAGGAACGGTTGTCGTAGTGGTTGTCGGCGCCCAAGTTGTGGTGGTTGTCGTCGACGGCGAACAGTTGGAATGCAACTTCACCGTTGTGGTGTCGGTTGCCTTCACGCCGTCGAGCCATGACGCGTTCACGGTCAACGTGACAAGCCCGGTGATCCCCGCGGGAATGGTGGTGGTCGCCGAGGTGCTACCGCTGTCGGGAACGTCCGCGCTGTAGCCGTCGACGCTGAAGGTCTGTCCGTTGATCGTCGCGGTCGCGCTGTCGATGTGCATCACCTTGTCGGTTTCGCTGTTACCGATCGTCCACGTGACGACGTGCGCGCCGTCGGAGCAGGGTGACTCGCCCGAGAGAACAGGGTGGTGCGCCCAAGCCGCGGTGGCGGTGCCGATGACGAACAACGCCACGACCGCCAACGACGCGGTGACTGCCACTCCTTGGCGTCGGGCCGATCCACTCGGACCCTTGCGCGCGAGCCTTCCCACAATGCCTCCCAGCAATGTTCCGCCGGCTGGTCTCGCTGCCCGCTCAGCTACCAGCTCCAGCCAGAAACGTACTCACAATGGGTGGCCGTGTGTGCGATGGGTGACCACAATTTCACAAAGCGAAATGCACGACTCGCGCCGTCGAACTCCCTGGCGTTCGTCCCCGCGTTGCGGGTGTTCTCAATCGATTCTTGCTTCGCTCCAAGACTCGCCCCACGTCCACCGACGATCGTCGGGGCATGCGAGAGCTCCGGGTGGTCCCGATATCGCAGAGCGTGGAGGATGAACCGCGTGCTGCGTTCGTCGGTGGGTCCGCGATGCCGGTTGGTGCACTTTGGGCGGTGGCCGAGCCGACACCGATGCGGCCGACAGTCGACGAACCAACCGCGCCGATCGTCGACATCGTCGTCCCGGTCTACAACGAGGAGCGCGTGCTCGAACCGAGCGTTCGCCGGCTGCACGGGTTCCTGAGCGCCGGATTCGCGTTCTCGTGGCGCATCACCATCGTCGACAACGCGTCCGCCGACTCGACTTGGGCGCACGCCGAGCGTCTCGCCCGTGAGCTCCCGGGCGTGCGCGCCGTGCATCTCGATCGCAAGGGCCGGGGCTTCGCCCTCCGCTCGGCCTGGGGTGCGAGCGACGCCGCCGTCGTGGCCTACATGGATGTCGACCTCTCGACCGATCTCGGCGCGCTCCTCCCGCTCGTCGCGCCCCTCGTGTCGGGTCATTCCGATGTCGCGATCGGCTCGCGTCTCGCACCTGGTTCACACGTGGCCCGCCACCCGAAGCGCGAGCTCATCTCCCGCAGTTACAACCTGATCCTGCGCGCGGTTCTCGCAACCCGCGTGCGCGACGCGCAGTGCGGATTCAAAGCGGTGCGCGCCGATGTAGTGCGGCGCCTGTTGCCTTCGATCGAGGACAACGGCTGGTTCTTCGACACCGAGTTGCTCGTGCTCGCCGAGCACAACGGACTGCGTATTCACGAGGTCGCGGTCGACTGGGTCGACGACACCGACAGCCGGGTCAACGTCGTGTCGACTGCGCTCGGCGATTTGCAGGGTACGGCGCGTATGGCCCTTCGTTTGGCGAGGGGACGCGGACGCGTCGACCTCGGTCCGGCGGCGCGCGCGCCCCTCGCCAACGACTTCGGCCGGCGCTTCGTTTCGTTCTCGTTGATCGGCATCGCGAGCACCGCGGTGTCGTTGGTGTTGTTCCTCGCGACCCACAACGCGATCGGCCCGGTCGCGGCGAACGTCTTCGCGGTCACGGCCACGTTCGTCGCCAACGCGTGGGCGAACGCGCGCTACACCGAGCGTCGGGCCCGGCCGCGCTGGGCTGCGGCCCTCGCCTTCTTCGCGGGATCGCTCGTCGTGACGAGCGCCGCGCTCGTACTGGTCGACTCGATCACGACGAACCTCGCCGTGCAGGTCGGGGTGCTCGTCACGACCTGGGTGGTCGCGGCAGTGGCCCGCTTCTTCGTGATCGGGAGTTCCTCGTGATCGGTAGTGCGCCGGTCGGTAGTGCGCCGACCGGTCGTTCGCCGATTGATCATTCGCCGATTGGTCATTCGATCGTGTGGCGCACGATCGCGCCGCGCAGTCTGGCGCGGCGGATGTCGCGCTGCCTCCTCGTCTCGGTCGGCACGACCCTGCTCAGCGCTGGAGTCCTCGTGACCCTGGCGCTGGGTGCGGGCGTGCCGGCCGGGTCGGCCAACGTCGTCGCGGTCTGCTGCGGCATCGCACCCTCGTATTTCGCGAATCGCCACTGGGTCTGGGGTCGCCGCGGGCGCAGCGACTTCGCCCGGGAGGTCGTCCCGTTCTGGGTGCTCTCGCTGGCCGGTCTGGTCGCGTCGACGGTCGCGGTCTCGGCCGTCGCATCGAGTGCTGCGCACTGGTCGACGTCGGCGCGCGCGCTCGCCCTGCCGCTCGCCAACCTCTCGGTGTTCGGCGCGCTCTGGCTCCTGCAGTTCGCACTGCTCGACAAGGTCTTGTTCAAAACGGTTCCGGAGGAGTTCGTTCCATGAGCATCATCAGCCCACCTCGTGTGGACGACCTCCCCGCGCTCGACGCGTTGCCGCCGTCGGAGACTCCCCCCGACCGACGGCGGTCGCGCGTCGAGCGACTCCGGCGCGGACCGGAGTCGGACCCGGCATGGGTCCGCCCCGCCTTGATCGTCCTGCTGGCGGTGACGGCCGCGCTGTACCTCTGGGACCTCGGCGCGTCGGGCTGGGCCAACTCGTACTACTCCGCCGCGGTGCAAGCCGGGACCAAGAGCTGGAAGGCGTTCTTCTTCGGATCGACCGACGCCGCGAACTTCGTGACGGTCGACAAGACGCCGGCGTCGCTGTGGGTCATGGAGATCTCGGCGCGCATCTTCGGCGTGAACTCGTGGAGCATCCTCGTGCCGCAGGCACTGGAGGGCGTCGCCGCGGTCGGCATCTTGTTCGCGACCGTCAAGCGATGGTTCTCGCCGACCGCAGCCCTGATCGCGGGGGCCGTGTTCGCGCTCACGCCGGTGGCGGCGCTCATGTTCCGGTTCAACAATCCCGACGCGCTCCTCGTACTCCTGCTCGTCGGCGCCGCGTACACGATGACGCGAGCGCTCGAGGACGGTCGCGTGCGTTGGCTCGTCGCGACCGGCGCGCTGGTGGGATTCGGGTTCTTGGCCAAAGAGCTCCAGGCGTTCCTGGTGTTGCCCGCGTTCGGGATCGTCTACCTGATTGCCGGCGCGCCGCACCGTTTCCTACGCCGGGTCGCCGATGTGGTGCTGCTCGGCCTGACCACGCTCGCGGCGGGCGGATGGTGGGTCGCGATCGTCGCGGCCTGGCCCGCGTCGAGCCGTCCGTACATCGGCGGCTCGCAGAACAACAGCTTCTTCAACGTGCTTTTCGGTTACAACGGATTCGGTCGGCTCACCGGCAACGAGTCGGGGAGCGTCGGCGGCGGTGGCCAGGGCGGAGTCGGCAACTGGGGCCCGACCGGCATCACGCGGATGTTCAACTCCGCGTTCGGCGGTCAGATCTCGTGGTTGCTGCCCGCGGCACTGCTCTTGTTGGTCGGCGGTCTCGTGTTCACCGCGACGCGCGCCCGAACCGACCGGACGCGCGCCGCGCTCGCGCTGTGGGGCGGATGGCTCGTGTTCACCGGCCTCGCGTTCTCGTTCGGCCAGGGCATCATCCACGAGTACTACTCGATCGCGCTCGCGCCGGCGATCGGTGCGCTCATCGGTATCGGCGCGACGACCTTCTGGGCGCGGCGCGACAACCCGTTGGTACGCGTGCTGCTCGGCTTCGTGATCGCGGTGACCGCGTTGTGGGCGTACGTGTTGTTGAATCGCACGCCCAACTGGATGCCCGCGCTGCGCAGTGTCGTATTGATCGGCGGGCTCGCGCTGGCAGTTGTGATCGCGGTCGCGCCCGCATTGCGCGGACGCGTCGGTGTCGTGGTCGCGCTCGCGGCGATCGTGCTCGGTGCCGCCGCGCCCGCGGCGTACACGTTGTCGACCGTCAAGCAGCCGCACAGCGGCTCGATCCCGACGGCCGGCCCCGCCAATGCCGCGGGTGGCGCCGGTGGCTTCGGCGGCCCGCGTCGCGCGTTCGCGGGAGGGACGCCGCCCGCGTTTGCGCCCGGCGGCGCCGGCGGATTCCCCGGTGGGGGTTTCCCCGGCGGCAACTTCCCCGGTGGCACCTTTCCCGGCCGGGCCGGCGGAACCGGTGGCGCGGGTGGCATCGGCGGGTTGTTGAACGGCTCACAGCCGAGCGCGGCTGTCACCACACTCTTCAAGGCGAGCACGGGCTATCGCTGGACCGCGGCGGCCGTCGGCGCGAACAATGCGGCCGGATACCAACTGGCGTCGGGCCGGCCCGTCATGGCAATCGGCGGCTTCAACGGCACCGATCCCACGCCGACGCTCGCCCAGTTCGAGCAGTACGTGAAGACGGGCCAGGTCCACTACTTCATCGCCGGCGGCGGTGGTGCCGGTGGTGGTGGAGGCCCGGGGGGCCCGGCGGCCGGCACGTCGAGCGCCATCAGCCAGTGGGTGGAGCAGAACTTCACCGCCCAGACCGTCGGCAACACCACCATCTACGACCTCTCTACCCGGGGCTGAACGGGTTGCCGGTCCGGGTACCCTGCTGACCATGGCCGACCCGGCAGGGTTTGCAGATCAGGCGATGCCGTACATGTCGGCCCTCTACGCGGCCGCGTTGCGTATGACGCGCAACCCGAGCGACGCCGAGGACCTCGTCCAGGAAACGTTCCTGCGCGCCTATCGCGGGTTCGAAGGCTTTCACGAGGGCACGAACCTGAAGGCGTGGCTCTACAAGATCCTCACCAACACGTTCATCAACCAGTACCGGGCCAAGAAGCGCCGGCCGGAGCAGGTCGATCTCGACGACGTCGAGGACTTCTACATCTTCCGCCGTCTGGGCGGGCTCGAAGCGGCCGAAGCCACCCGTACACCCGAGGCCGAGGTGCTGGAAGGCATCCCCGACTCCGAGGTCAAAGAGGCGCTCGAGTCGATTCCGGAGCAGTTCCGGATGGCCGTGATCCTGGCCGACGTCGAAGGCTTCTCCTACAAGGAGATCGCCGACATCCTCGATGTGCCGATCGGCACCGTCATGAGTCGTATCCACCGCGGTCGGCGGGCGCTGCAGAAGAAGTTGTGGGACTACGCCGAACGTAACAATCTTCGGCCTCGCGTCGAGTCCGCGACCGGGGGGTGACGGACGCCATGGATTGCCAGGAGACGCATCTGCGCGTCTACGAATATCTCGACGGCGAGCTGACCGTCTGGAAGCGGCGCGCGATCACCCGCCATCTCGACGAGTGCCCGCCCTGCGGTGAGGCATTCACCTTCGAGTTCGACCTGCGCCGGGTCGTCGTGTCGAAGTGCACCGAAGACGTCCCGGCCGAGCTCAAGGCCCGGATCGCCGCGGCGCTGGGCATCGTCGACCCGCCCGAGTAGCGGTTCCGGCCCGACGGCCCCGAGTGACGCGGTGGCCCGCCCAGCTTCTACGATGAAGTTACGGTTCCTACGGTGACAGAAGATCGGGTCGAGGAGGATCGGTGAGGGCTTCCACCATTTTGGCGATGACCATCGGGTTCATCCTGGCGATCATCGGTCTGGTGCTCGGCATCCACGTGTTCGCCGTGCGCAGCGGCGGCAAGCTCTGGTTCTACTGGATCGCCCCGCTGCTCGCGATCGGCTTCTTTGCGGTCATGGCGCAACTGGCGATCATGTACTGGGTCAAGGTCGGGCGGCTCGAGACCAAGGGTCGCCCCCGCAAGTGATCGAGCCCGGCGACGGTGAAGGGCGGGCGCCCGATCCCGTCGACTGGGAAACGGCCCGCCGCGTGGCCCGGTTCGTCGCCGGCCGCGACCCGCTCGCCGATTCGTACCTGGCCGCGTCGCTGCAGACCGATTTCGACACGCTGACGGTCCGCGCCGAGGATCTCGTCGCGGGCTACACCGGGCTGCGCGCCCCGGTCACGCGTCGGCGCGGGTTCTCGACCGGCGCGACTGGGTCGAGTCGAACATCACCTCGATGCGCGCGCTCCTCGATCCGTTGATGCAGCGCTTCGGCGAGCGCCTCGCGCACAACCCGTTCGCGCCGGTGAGTCGCTGCGTCGCGGCCACCGAGATGGGCGGGCTGCTCGGCTACATGGCCCAGCGCGTTCTCGGTCAGTACGACCTACTCGTTCCCGACGGTCCGGCCACGATCATGGGCGGCCCGAACGACGGCGCGCCCGCGCTCACCACCGACGCCGTCTACTACGTGGGCGCCAACATCCTCTCGCTGGAGAAGCGCTTCGCGTTCCGGCCCGCCGATTTCCGGTTGTGGATCGCGATCCACGAAGTGACGCACCGGGCGCAGTTCACCGGTGTTCCGTGGATGCGCGATTACTTCCTCGGCCTCGTACGCGAGGCGCTCGCGCTCGTCGAGCCCGACCCCCGCACGATGTTGCGCGCGGTATCGAGCGCGGTCGAAGAAGTTCGCGCCGGGCGCAATCCGCTCGACGAGGGCGGGCTCGTCGGCCTCTTCGCGTCGCCCGAACAACGCGGCGTGCTCGCCAAGGTGCAGGCGCTGATGTCGGTGCTCGAAGGCCACGGCAACGTCGTGATGGACGATCTCGGCCGAGAGCACGTGGCGGGCCAGGAGCGCATGTCGCGGGTGCTGTCCCAACGGCGCAAGATCGGCGGCATCACGGGCACGGTCCACAAGTTGTTGGGCATCGAGCAGAAGATGCGCCAGTACGAAGTGGGCGAGGGTTTCGTACGGGGCGTCTACGAGATCGGCGGCCGGCCTGCGTTCGACGCGGTTTGGCGGGCACCCGAGAATCTGCCGACGGTGGCCGAGTTGAGTGAACCTCGCACCTGGCTCAACCGCGTCGACGCCGCGCGGGTGTGATCCCGACCGACGGTTTCGACGCGCTCGGCGCGTCGGCGCGCGTCGTCGTGGCGTGTAGTGGTGGAGCCGACTCCTTGGCGCTCCTCGCGGTTGCGTGCGACCGCGGTCTCGACGTCCATGCGGTCTACGTGGATCACGGGCTCCGCCCGGGAACCGCCCACGATGCGAACACCGTTCGGGCCGCGGCGGTGCGTTTCGGCGCGGCGTTTCGTGCCGAATCCGTCGACGTCGGGGCCGGGCCGAATCTCGAGGCCCGGGCGCGCACCGCGCGTTACGCGGCGCTCGAACGGGTGCGGGCCGATGTGAACGCCGACGCGATCCTGGTCGCGCACACCCGCGACGATCAGGCGGAAACCGTCGTGCTGCAGATGTTGCGGGGCGCGGGCGCGGCCGGGCTGTCGGGGATGGCGCCCCGCCGGGGTCACATCGTGCGTCCGTTTCTCGCGGTTCGTCGTAGTGCAACCCACGAGTTGTGCGCCCGCCTGGGCCTGGCGCCCGCGCCCGACCCGATGAACGACGAGTTGCACCACCGGCGGGTGTGGTTGCGCCGCGAGGTCATCCCGCAGCTCGAGAGTGGCGCGGAACGGGATCTGGTCGAGGTGCTCGCTCGACAGGCCGACCTGCTCCGCGACGACGACGAGATGCTCGACGCGTTGGCGGCCGCGCATCCGCCCGACGATGCCGCCGCGGTCTCGGCGTTGCCGCTCGCTCTCGGCCGCCGGGTGGTGCGCCGTTGGTTGTGCGCCCCGGTTCCACCGTCGGCGGCAACCGTCGAACGCGTCCTCGCCGTCGCGCGCGGCGACGCGCGTGCGGCCGAGATTCCGGGCGGCGACCGGATCGAACGGGTCGGTGGTCGTCTCGTGCGCGTCGGTCCGGCCCGGGAATCCGCGGCGCCGGTCGCCCTCGAGCTACCGGGCCGGGCGCGTTTCGCCGACGTCGAGATCGAGGCGTGGATCGAACACGGTCCGCCCGCGGCGTGGCCCGACGGGCGGAGCCGTGCGGTCTGTGATGCCGACGTCGTCCCGTCGTCGGTCGTGGTCCGCGGGGCCGAGCCCGGGGAACGATTCCGGCCCCTGGGTCGCAGCGGCTCGAAGTTGCTGAATCACGCGCTGGCCGAGGCCGGTGTGCCGGCGACGGCGCGGTCGTCGGCGCCGGTGGTTGCCGCTGCTGATCCCGTGTGGGTCGTCGGTTACCGTATCGATCATCGTTTCCGGGTCACCCCGAGCACCCGGCGTTTCCTTTGGCTGAGTGCGGAGCCCCTCACATGAACGACCCGAACATCGGTCGGATCGTCGTCGACGAGCACGAGCTGCAGCAGCGCATTCGTGATCTCGGCAAGCAGATCGCGGCTGACTACGACGACCACCCGCCGTTGCTCGTCGGCATCCTCAAGGGTGCATTCATGTTCATGGCCGACCTCGCCCGGGCCGTCGACCTGCCCGTCGAGTTCGACTTCATGGCGGTGTCGTCGTACGGATCGGCGACGCGCACGAGTGGTGTCGTGCGCATCATGAAAGATCTCGACCTCGATCTCACCGACCGCCACGTGTTGATCGTCGAGGACATCGTCGACTCCGGTCTCACGCTCGCGTACCTCAGCAAGAACTTGAAGGCGCGCGGCGCGGCGTCGCTCGAGGTGTGCGCGTTGCTCGTCAAGGACGGGTTGCAGAAGGTCGAGTCCGAGTTGAAGTACGTGGGCTTTCGCATCCCGCCCAAGTTCGTCATCGGCTACGGGCTCGACGTCGACGAGCGGTACCGCAACCTTCCGTTCATTGCCGAGTACACCGGCGCGATGGAACAGCGGTTCGTGTGAGCGGAGAGTCGTCGGGTGTCGACATCGAGCGGGTGGAACGGGCCGTACGCGAGATCCTGATCGCGATCGGGGAGGATCCCGACCGCGACGGCTTGCAGCGCACGCCGCTCCGCGTCGCCGAGATGTACGCCGAGATCTGCAGCGGCCTGCACGAGGACCCGTCGCAACACCTGACCGTCACGTTCGAGGCGAATCACGACGAGATGGTTCTCGTGCGCGACATCGCGCTGTACTCCATGTGTGAACACCACCTCGCGCCGTTTCACGGGCGCGCGCACGTGGCCTACATCCCCGGCGCCGACGGACGCATCACGGGCCTGTCTAAGCTCGCGCGCCTCGTCGACGGCTTCGCCAAGCGCCCGCAGGTGCAGGAACGCCTCACGACGCAGATCGCCGACGCGATCGTGGAAGTCCTCCAGCCCCGCGGCGCATTTGTGATGATCGAGGCCGAGCACCTCTGCATGTCGATGCGCGGCGTGCGCAAGCCCGGAACGCTCACCTTGACCTCGGCGGTGCGCGGCCTGTTCAAGGACAACGCGGCCACCCGGGCCGAGGTCATGTCCCTTATCGGGCCTTCTGTCGGCCGGTCCTGAACCCGCACGAACCCGCAGGCGGGGCCCGAACGGTTCGCTAACCTCCGGCAGTGACCGCCGCCCCTCGACTCCTCGTCGCCGATCTACCGCGGCGGGGCATCATCGGGATCGTGAACGTCACCCCCGACTCCTTCTCCGACGGCGGGAGCTACTTCGACGCCGACCAGGCGATCGCGCACGGGCTGGCGCTGGCCGCCGCCGGTGCAGCCGTGATCGATATCGGAGGCGAATCGACGCGGCCGGGAGCAGATCCCGTAGCCGCCGAGGAAGAGCTCCGACGCGTGCTCCCCGTGGTCCGGGCCCTGGCCGAGCGCACACCGACGCCGCTCAGCATCGACACCACGAAGGCGCTCGTCGCGAAGGCCGCGATCGACGCCGGCGCGGTGATGGTGAACGACGTGTCCGGTGGCGACGCCGACGCCGAGATGCTCGGGGTCGTGGCCGACGCCGGTGCGGTCTACGTGGTCATGCACATGCGCGGCACGCCGGCCACGATGCAACGAGCCGCGAACTACTCCGACGTGGTCGGCGAGGTGTGTGACGAGTTGCAGGCGCGCGTCGACCGCGCCATCGGGGCCGGTATCGACGCGCGCGCGGTGCTGGCCGATCCGGGCCTCGGTTTCGCCAAGACCGCAGAACACAACATCGCACTGCTGCGTGCGCTGCCCGAGATCGCCGCCCGCGCCGGCGCACCGCTCGTGGTGGGCACCTCGCGGAAGTCGTTCCTCGCCCGCATCGTGGGCGACGACGAAGTCGCCGGCCGCGACGACGCAACGTTGGCCACGACCATTTGGTGCTTCGATCAGGGTGCGGCGCTCGTGCGCGTCCACGACGTCGCCGGATCCCGCCGTGCGGTCGAGCTGCTCGAGATCATGGAACGCGCGACCCCCGCCGGTATGCCAGAAGGGTTGGTGGCGTGACAACGGGCGGCCTCCGCGGACGTTGGGCCCAGGGCCTGCAACCGCGCTATTTCACGTGGGTGATCAAGGATCGACTCGGCGCGGGTGAACGGCCGGGTGGCTTTGCCCGCAACCATCGCAAGGTGCGGCGCCAAGAAGAGCTGATCTGGCTCAACGTGAACGACTTCACGCACGTCGTGTCGTTGCTCGATTCGCCCCACAACCTGCACGCGTACGACGAGGCCGGCGTGGCCTATGTGCATGTGCCGCTCGGCCCGCACGACGAGCTGGCACCGCGCCTCTCGGCGATCTATGCCGCGCTCACCAAGTTGCTCGACGATCCCGCGGAGCGCGTGTACGTGCACAACGAAGAGTTCGGTGACCGCGTGCTCGGTGTGCTCGCGGGCTATCTCCTCCATGCCGGGCTCGTCGAACACGGTCCGCACGCGGTGTCGGTGATCGAGAAGCTGACCTCGCGCAGTCTCGGATCGTCGGGCCGCGAGATCGTCGCGGTCACCGTCGACGAACTTCTGTAACGCCGACCGTTCGGTGACGGCGCGGAGCTTCAGGCGCGCACGATGCGCACGGTGTCGGTCGCGCCCGCGCGTTTGCCCGGCGACGCGGAGACGATCGCGATGAGCTCGCCTTTGCGCGCGAGCCCGGAGTCGCGTGCGGCTTTCGTCGCGTGGCGCAGCTGCGGGTCGTCGGCAGTATCGGGTTTCGCCATGAGCGGTTGCACGCCCCACACCAGGCACAGCCGCCCGAGGATCTCGGGCTGATCCGAGATGCCCACGATCGCGACCGCGGGCCGGAACGCGGCGACGCGGCGCGCGGTCGTGCCGCTCTGCGTCGGGCACACGATCGCGGCGACGCCGAGATCTTCGGCGGCCTGCACCGCGGCGTGCGCAACGGCCCACGCCACCCGGTCGTCGTCGAGTGCGGCCGCCGCGCCCTGTGGGGTCGTGCGCACGTGCGGCCACGCTTCGGCCGCCTCTGCGACCTCGCTCATGGTGCGCACGGTGTCGGCGGGATATTCGCCGACCGCCGTCTCCTCCGAGAGCATCAGCGCGTCGGTGCCGTCGAGCACCGCGTTCGCCACGTCGTTCACCTCGGCCCGGGTCGGCAGCGGCGAGCGGGTCATCGACTCGAGCATCTGGGTGGCCGTGATCACGGGCTTGCCGGCCATGTTGCAGAACCGGATGATCTCTTTTTGGATCAGCGGGACGCGGCGGGCCGGCACCTGGATCCCGAGATCGCCGCGGGCGACCATCACCGAGTCAGCGACCCCGACGATGCCGGGGAGGTGATCGAGCGCCACCGCGGTCTCGATCTTCGCCACGAGCATGGGGCGGTGCCCGCGCTTCGACAGGCGGGCCCGCACGCCCTCGACGTCTTCGGGGCGCCGTACGAACGACAAGCCGATGAAGTCGGCCTTGATCGAGATCGCCATGCGGAGCGCGGCCGCATCGGTGTCGGTGAACGACTCGACGTGCGACTCCGCCCGCGGAACATGCATGCCCTTGCGCGAACGAAGCGTGCCGCCGCGCACGATCTCGCACACGACATCGGCGTCGACGATCCGGTCGACCCGCAGCACGATCGCGCCGTCGGCGAGGTACACCTCGTCGCCGGGCCCGACCCATTGGCTCAACTCCGGCAGCGTCGTGGAGACCCGTTGCGTGTCGCCGAGCACCGCGTGCGCGGTCAACGTGAGCTCGTGGCCGGTCTCGAGCTCGATCTCGTCGTCGACGACCGGGCCCGTGCGCATCTTCGGACCCGGCAGGTCGATGAGCACCCCGACCGCGCGGCCCAGCTGGTCCACGATGTCGCGCGCCTGCGCGGCGCGTTGCGCGTGCACCTCGGGCGTGCCGTGCGCGGCGTTGAGCCGGACCACGTCGGCGCCGGAGGCGAGGAGAGCCCGCATCGATTCGGGCGAGGAAGTGGCCGGGCCGACCGTCGCCACGATCTTCGTCCGCCGCATACCTCCGGACTATCACGCGACTAGCGTCACGCCGTGGACCACATCCTCATCTCCGGCATTCGCGAGTTGGGCGTACACGGTGTGCTCCCCGAAGAACAGGCCCGCCCGCAACCGTTCGAGGTCGACGTCGAGCTGCTCGTCGACGTGACCGACGCCGGGGCCAGCGACGATCTCCAGGACACCGTCGACTACTCCGCGGTGTGCGAGGCCGTGAGCCGGGTGGTCTCCTCGGAGTCGTACCGATTGCTCGAGCGGCTCGCGTCGCGCATCGCCGAAGTGTGCAAAGGCGATCCACGCGTGGTCGGCGCGATCGTCGAAGTCCGCAAGATGCATCCGCCGGTACGCGCGCTGCTCGGCTACGTCGCCGTGCGCGTCGAGCGTTGAGTGTCGTCGGGCGGTAACCCGACCGTGTCCAGTCGGGCGTACGTCGCGTTGGGTTCGAATCTCGGCGATCGCGCCGCCAATCTCCAGTTCGCGGTCGACGAGCTCGCGGCGGCATCCGGTGTGGAGGTGCTCGAGCTCTCGCGCGTGTACGAGACGGCACCCGTCGGCGGTCCACCACAGGACGCGTTCCTGAACGCGGTCGCGGCGCTCGAGACCACGCTGACGCCGCACGCCTTGCTCGCGCTCGGGCAGCGCATCGAAAGTGACGCGCACCGCGTGCGGCGCGAGCGGTGGGGACCGCGCACGCTCGACGTCGACCTGTTGCTGTACGACGACATGCAGATCGATGATCCCGATCTCACGCTGCCGCATCCCCGGATGTGGGAGCGCGGGTTCGTCCTGGCTCCGTTGCACGACGTGGCCCCGGAGCTCGTCGGCCCCGAACTGCTCGACGCCTCGGCGGCGGGGGAGGGGGTCCGAGAGGCGGCGGTAACATTGCGTCTTCCATGGAGGAACGGCAGCGCACCCTCGCCCTGATCGGCCCGGGCCGCGCGGGAACGACCATCGCGCTCGGTCTGATGGAACAGGGTTGGACCGTGTCGGCGGTCGGCGGCCGCGCTCCCGACGCGCCATCCACGACCGCGGCCGCCGCGTGCCTGGCATCCCGGCCCGCGCTCGTCTCGGATGTCGCGCGCGGGGCGGCCCTCGTGATCGTGGCCACTCCCGACCGCGCGATCGACCAGGTGCTGATGACCGCGGAACCGGCGATCGAGCCCGGCGCGCTCGTCGTTCATCTCGCCGGCTCCCGGGGCCTCGACGTGTTCGGACCCTTGCTCGAACGGCGCACCGGCGTGCGGGTCGGCGCGCTGCATCCGCTCCAGTCGTTCCCTTCGACCACGACCGGCCTCGAGCGCCTGCCCGGCGCGTGGGCCGCGGTGGCGGGCGACCCGGCCGTCTCCGAGATCGCGCGCTCGCTCGGATTGCGGCCGTTCGAACTCGCCGACTCCGACCGCGGGCGCTATCACGCGGCCGCGGTCGTGGCGTCGAATCACCTCGTGGCGCTGCTCGGTCAGGTCGAGCGCCTCGCGGCGACCTGCTCGGTTCCGTTCGAGGCGTTCGGTCCCCTCGTGCTCGGGTCGGTGCAGAACGCGTTCGCCCTCGGGCCGGCCGACGCGCTGACCGGACCGATTGCCCGCGGTGATCTCAACACCGTGGAGCAGCACCTCCGCGACCTCGACCCCGGGGAACGCGACGCGTACCGGGCCCTCGCCCGGGAGGCGGTGCGCCTGACCGGGCGGCGCGATACGGGCCTCGACCGGCTGCTCGGTGACCTTCGTCACCAGAGCGGTTCGGGCGACGACGAGTAACGCACCCGACTCACAGCTGCCGCCCGGTGAACGCGACCATTTGCCGCCTGGCCGTCGGCCTTTCCTTCCCGCTACGATCGACATGTCAGACCCGCCAGTCCGGACCTGAGAGGCCGGAACCGAGCGAGGCAGCACGATGCTTCAGATCGAGACCATTTCCGAGCTGCGCGCCGCGTGCGAACGCGCGCGGGCGCAGGGCCAACGGGTCGGTCTCATCCCGACGATGGGCTTCCTGCACGAAGGCCACCGCTCGCTCATGCGTGCCGCGCGCGACACCTGCGATCTCGTCGTGGTGACCATCTTCGTCAACCCGCTGCAGTTCGGTGCGGGCGAAGACCTCGACCGGTATCCCCGCGATCTCACCGGCGACCTCGCGCAGTGCGAACGCGAAGGCGTGCACATCGTTTTCGCACCGTCGGTCGCGGAGATGTATCCGAGCGGTCCGCCGCTCACTACCGTGCACGTCGACGGCCTGACCGCCGACCTTTGCGGTGCGGCCCGACCGACCCACTTCGACGGCGTTGCCACAGTCGTCACCAAGCTGTTCTCGATCGTCGGGCCGTGCGCGGCCTTCTTCGGCCGCAAGGACGCACAGCAGCTGGCAGTGATCTCCCGGCTCGTCGAAGACCTCGACCTGCCGGTCACGGTCGTGGGCTGCCCGATCGTGCGCGAGGCCGACGGGCTCGCGCGGTCGAGCCGCAACGTGTATCTCTCGCCCGAGCAGCGGCGGGCCGCGCTCGTGTTGTCGCGCGCGCTGGAAACCGCGGCGCGCGCCGTGATCGTGGGCGAGCGCGACGCCGCCGCGATCGTCGACCTGGTCCTGGGCTTGTTGTCGACGGAGCCGCAGGTCGTTCCCGAATACGTCGAAGTGCGGGCGGCCCACGACCTGACCCGGGTCGAAGTGGTCGACGGCGACGTTTTGCTCGCGCTGGCTGCGCGCGTCGGCGAAACGCGTCTCATAGACAACGTCACATTTTCCGTGCGCGGATCCGACGCGCGCGCCGATCTCGGAATCCGAGAGTGCACCGTTCCGCTGAACCCCGCGGAACGAGGGAGGCTGCAGTGAATCGTTCGATGATGAAGTCGAAGGTGCACCGGGCAACGGTCACCGGCGCGAACCTCGAATACGTCGGCTCGATCACGCTTGATCGCACGCTGATGGATCTCGCCGACATCCGTGAGTTCGAGCAGGTCGCGGTGCTCGACATCGACAACGGCGCCCGCTTCGAGACGTACGCGATGGAAGGTGGTCCCGGCGACGTCATCATCAACGGTGCCGCGGCCCGGCTCGTCCAACCGGGCGATCGGGTAATCGTGATCACCTACGGCACTTACGACGCGGTCGAGTTGGAGTCGTACGCACCGCGGATCGTGCACGTCGACGAGGCGAACCAGCCCATCGACGCGGACGAAGCAGTGCAGCGCGTCGGCTCGAACCTCGTTTGGATGCGCGACCATCCCACCCGGCACCTAGGCTGACTCCCCATGTACGACGTCCTCGTGTTGGGGAGCGGCGTCGCGGGGCTGACAACTGCGCTCCATGCGGCGCGCCGGGGCCTTTCCGTTCTCGTATTGACCAAGGGTGAGCTCTCGCACTCCGCCACACGCTACGCGCAGGGCGGCGTGGCGGCCGCATTGGCCGCGCCCGACACGCCCGACCTGCACCTCGTCGACACGCTGACGGCGGGCGCGGGTCTGTGCGACACCGACGCGGTGCGCATTCTCGTGACCGAGGGGCCCGATCGGGTACGCGAGCTGGCTCTGCTCGGCGCGCACTTCGACACCGAACCGTCGCCCGACGGCCCCGAACTGCTCTTCGCCCGCGAAGGTGGTCACTCGCTCGCGCGCGTCGTGCACGCGGGTGGCGACGCGACCGGCGCCGAGATCGAGCGGGCGTTGGTCGAGGCGGTCAACATCAGCGACGCGATCGAAGTCCGCGAGGGTTGGTTCGCCATCGAGCTCCTCACCGAAAACGATCGCTGCAGCGGCGTGCTCGCGTTGCGCCCCGACGAGCAGGTCGAGTTCGTACGCGCCACCGATGTGGTGCTCGCGACGGGCGGCGCCGGTCAGTGCTTCGCGGTGACCACCAATCCCACGCTGTCGACCGGCGACGGCATCGCCCTGGCGCTGAAGGCCGGGGTGGCGTGCGCCGATCTCGAGTTCGTGCAGTTCCACCCGACCGCGTTGCACACGCCGTTGATGCCGCGGCCGCTGCTCTCCGAGGCCTTGCGCGGCGAGGGTGCGGTGCTGCGCGACGTCGACGGGATCGCGTTCATGGCCGACCTGCACCCGTTGGCCGACCTCGCGCCGCGCGACATCGTCTCGCGCGCGGTCTACGAGCGGATGCAGGCCACGGGTCAAGATCACGTCTGGCTCGACGCCACGATGATCGACGACTTCGAGCATCACTTCCCGACGATCTGGTTCTCGTGCCTGCGCGCGAATCTCGACCCGACCGCGGAGTGGCTGCCGGTCGCGCCGGCCGCGCATTACCTCTCGGGCGGTGTCGTCACCGATCTCGACGGTGCCACCACGCTTGATCACCTCTGGGCCTGCGGAGAAGTCGCGTGCAGTGGAGTGCACGGCGCGAACCGATTGGCCTCGAACTCGTTGCTCGACGGACTCGTGTTCGGGCGCCGGGTGGTCGAGGCGATCCTCGCCGGCAAGGAATCCGCGGAGTCGACCGGAGTGATGGCCGGCGTGCTCGAGCTGGCCGGCGGCGCGCTTCCGGAGGCCGACCCCGTCGTGTTGCCCAAGGAACGCGCCACCGACCCCGACACGGTGCGCGGCGCGCTGCAACGCATCATGTCGTCGGACTGCGGCGTCGTGCGCGACGCCGACGGCCTGGAGGTCGCCCGCGGCACACTCGGCGACCTCGCGCGGCTCGCCGACGACCTACCGGCCCGGAGCATCGCCAGCTACGAGGTGATCGACCTGCTGCGGGTGTCGCGGGCGATCGTGGCGTCGGCCGCGGCGCGCACGGAATCGCGCGGCGCGCACACCCGCCGGGAATTCCCGGAAGCCTCCGACTCCATGTTGGGCCGCTTCGTGTCGCGCGGCACGGCGGCCCCGGTGTTCGTCGCGCTGCCGGGCGTTCCGGCCCGGGGCCGGCGATGACGTCGTTCGACCCGCCCCGTTCCGCAGTGCGCCAGGCCGTCGAGAACGCGCTCGCCGAGGACCTCGGCATCCTCGGCGACATCACGTCGCTCGCGTGTATCGACGACGACCAGCGGGCCGAGGCCGTCTTCGCCGCCCGCGCCGACGGCGTGCTCGCGGGTACCGCGCTCGCCACCGAGAGCTATCGCCAACTCGGTTCCGATGTGCAGGTGGAGTGGCAGGTCCACGACGGCGAATCGATCGCCGCGGGTGCGCACCTCGGCCGGGTGTCGGGCTCGCTGCGGACGATCCTCACCGGCGAACGCACGGCGTTGAACTTCTTGTGCCATTGCTCGGGCGTGGCGACGATGACGCACCGTTACGTCATGGCGGCGCACGGTCAGGTTCGGATCCTCGACACGCGCAAGACGCTCCCCGGGCTCCGCGCCGTACAGCGCGCCGCGGTGCGTGCCGGCGGCGGCTTCAACCACCGCGACTCTCTGAGCGACGCGGTGTTGATCAAGGACAACCATCTCGCGGCGAACGGGCTCGCAAAGTCGGTCGCACGGGCGCGATCCACGTGGCCCGGTCGGCTCATCGAGGTCGAGTGCGATTCCCTCGAGCAGGTCGCCGAAGCGCACGACGCCGCGGTCGACCGCGTGCTCCTCGACAACATGACCCCGGAGCGCGTGCGGGAAGCCGTCGCGCTGCTCGAAGGTGTGGCGCAGGTCGAGGTGTCGGGGGGCGTGACGCTCGAGACCATCGGTGCCTATGCCGATTCGGGCGCCGATTTCGTGTCGGTGGGCGCGCTCACCCACTCGGTGCGCGTGTTCGACATCGGGCTGGACATGTTGTGAGGAACGGCTTGAGGAGCGGCGCATGTTGTTGACGATCGACGCCGGGAACACGCAGACGGTCGTGGGCTTGTTCCGCGACGCGGAGCTCGTCGACCATTGGCGCATCGCGACGGTCGTGGAACGGACCTCCGACGAGCTCGCGTTGATGGTGCAGCAGTTCCTCGGGTTCCACGGGTTCTCGTTCGAGAACGCGATCACGGGGGTGGCGATCTCGTCGGGCGTGCCGCGCGTGACCGCCGAGCTGCGCCAGATGACCGAGCGCTATTTCGGGTTCCCGGCGCTGGTGCTCGAACCGGGTGTTCGCACCGGCATGCCGATCCTCTACGACAACCCGAAAGAGGTGGGTGCCGACCGGATCGCGAACGCGGTCGGCGCGTACGACCTCTACGGGGGCCCGTCGATCGTCGCCGATTTCGGAACGGCCACGACGATCGAGGCCGTGAGCGCGAATGGCGAGTATCTCGGTGGCGCGATCTTCCCCGGCGTCGAGATCTCGATGGACGCGCTTTTCGGTCGGGCCGCCGGTTTGCGGAGGGTCGAGCTCGTCGAACCCAAGCATGTCATCGGGAAATCGTCGGCGGAGTCGATCCAGTCGGGCATGATCTACGGATTCAGCGCGCAGGTCGACGGGCTCGTCGATCGCTTCGTGGCCGAGCTCGGGCCGTGCGAAGTGATCGCGACCGGCGGCCTCGCCGAACCGATCATCCCGCACTCGCGTACGGTTGCCCACTTCGAGCCTTGGCTCACGTTGTTCGGCTTGCGCATCATCTTCGAACGGAATCGCTGATGGACGACGAATTCGCGGCGCGGCTCGCCAAGGTCGAGGAGATCCGCGCCCGGGGCGACGATCCGTATCCGGTTCGTTTCCACCGCACGCACACGCTGCAAGAGGTACGCGAGAACTGGGACGACGCGATCGACGTGGGCGCGTCGACCGACGACGTCGTCCGCATCGCGGGCCGCGTGCTGCTGAAGCGGGCCCAGGGCCGCTTGATCTTCGAGAAGGTGCGCGACGGCTCGGGCGAGCTGCAGCTCTTCGTGAGTCAAGGTGTGCTCGGGGCCGACGCGTTCAAGCGGTTCGCCGACGAGATCGAGCGCGGCGACTGGGTTGGCGTCGAAGGAACCGTGATGAAGACCAAGCTCGGCGAGCTCTCGGTCAACGTCTCGTCGTACCAGCTGCTGTCGAAGGCGCTCCGTCCGCTGCCGGAGAAATGGCACGGTCTCGCCGACACCGACACGCGCTACCGCCAGCGGTACGTCGACCTGATCGCCAACGATGACGCGCGCCGCGTCTTCGACATCCGCTTCGCGACCATTGCCGCGATGCGGCGGTTCCTGGCCGAGCGGGGATACATCGAAGTGGAAACGCCGGTGCTGCACCCGATCTCGGGCGGCGCGACCGCGCGGCCGTTCGAGACGCATCACAACGCGCTCGACGTCGACGTGTTCCTGCGTATCGCGCCGGAGCTCTACCTGAAGCGGCTCATCGTCGGCGGCTACGACCGCGTGTTCGAGTTCGCACGCGTGTTCCGCAACGAAGGCCTGTCGACGCGCCACAACCCCGAGTTCACGATGCTGGAGCTCTACGAATCGTTCGCCGACTACTACGACATGATGCGGTTGCTCGAGGAGATGATCGCCGACGCGGCGCGCACCGCGACGGGCGGAACGGTCGTCGACTGGGATGGCGCGCAGATCGATCTGACGCCGCCCTTCCAGCGTCGCACCCTGATCGATCTGGTGCGCGAACACGCGGGCGTCGATGTGCATCCGTCGCAGCCCGTCGAAGATCTCCGGGCGATCTGCGACCGCTTCGAGGTGCCGTGGGAGCCGTCGTGGGGCTCGGGCAAGCTCATCTTGGAGATCTACGAGAAGACCACCGAGGGAAACATCGCCGTACCCACGTTCGTGTGCGACTACCCGCGTGAGGTCTCGCCGCTCGCCCGCACGCATCGCGACGACCCCACGCTGACCGAACGTTTCGAGCTCATCATCCACGGTCGCGAGCTCGCCAACGCCTTCAGCGAGCTGAACGATCCCGTCGACCAGCTCCGGCGCTTCGAGGCGCAGGCGTCGATGAAGCAGCTCGGTGATGCCGAGGCGCAGGACATCGACGCCGACTACGTGCGCGCCCTGGAATACGGCCTGCCGCCGACCGGCGGGCTCGGTCTCGGTGTAGACCGTTTGGTGATGTTGCTCGCCGGTGTCACGTCGATCCGGGAAGTGATCCTGTTCCCCCACATGCGGCCCGAGGTGGAGAAGTCGTGACCACGCGCGTGCTCGTCACGGGTATGGGCGGTGAGCTCGGGACGCGCGTCGCGCAGTTGATCGAAGCGCGCGAGTGGGCGACCGAGATCGTGGGCGTCGACTTCGTACCGCCGCGGCGCCGATTGCGGCGCGCCGAGTTCCGCCGCATCGATCCGCGCGATCGCGATCGGTTGTCGGCGTTCGTGGAGGAGTACGCGCCGCAGGTCGTCGCGCACTTCGGTGTGTACGAGCCCGCGTCGCGCATGACGCCCGCGTCGGCGGTGGAACGGACCGAAGCGTGCACGAACGCGACGTTGAACGCGGCCGCGTCCACCGGCGCACTGGAATACCTCGTGTTGCGCAGCGGGCTCGAGGTGTACGGGCCGCCCACCGGACGCGTGTCCGTCCCCGACGAAGACGCAGTGCCCGCGCCGACCACTCCGTACGGCCGGTCGCTGCTCGCGGTAGAAGCCGCGGCGAAGGGAGTCGCGCTGCGGTGCGGCGTTCCCGTCGGCGCGCTGCGTTACGCGCCGGTGCTCGGCTCGCACGTACCGAGCCCGCTCGGTCGGCTCTTGCGCCTCCCGGTCGTGCCCGTCAGCGCGGTCTCCGATCCGCCGTTCTCGGTGTTGCATCCCGACGACGCGGCCCGGGCGATGGTCGCCGCGATCGAGCATCGGCTCGACGGGCCGTGCAACATCGTGGGCGAAGGCGCGGCTACGCCCTGGCAGGCGACGCGCCTCGGTGGTCGGGTTCCGCTCCCGGTGCTGCCGGGGCTTTGGGGTCCCGTCGGGCGCGCGTCGGAAGTGATGGGCGCGGCGCTGGCCGCGCACGTCGTCGATCTCATCCGCCACGGTTGCACCGGCGACGCGAGCCGGGCGCGGGACGAGCTGGGGCTCTCGGATCTCATACCCACGCAGGACGTCCTGCGCGAGCTGTTCGACTGGGCGGACGTCGTTGCGATCGCCCGCGCCGGTGAGCAGGCCGCATGAGCGCCGCCCCCGACACCAGCCCCGCGACCGACGTCCTCGACGCCGACCGGATCGCGCGGCCGGAGCCGTTGCTCGAGGCATTGCGCCGCCGGGCCGCGGGTCGGTATCCGGTCGATCCGTTCGGCCTCGATCCGCAGCTCTCCGACCTCTGCGTCCCGCTGTTCGACGCGACGATCCGCGTGCGCGTCTCGGGCGGCGAACACATTCCGACCACCGGTCCCGCGGTCATCGTCTCGAACCGGGGCTTCGGTGTCGCCGAGCCCGCCGCGCTCGCGGTGGCGGTGCAGCGCGCGAACGGGCGGCGCTTGCGCGTCGTGGGCGCCCCCGACATCCCCTTCTTCGGCCGGGCCACCCGGCGCCTCGGCGCGATCTCGAGCAGCGGGCCCGATGTCGCCGCCGCCCTGCACGCGGGCCACCTCGTCGGCATCCCGCTCGCACCCACCTGGTTGCGCACGGGCGCCGGCGATGCTCCGCTGGCCGTCGCCCGGGCCCTCACACTCGCCCCCATCGTTCCCGCCGCAGTGCGGGGCGTGGGCCGGTTCGGCGGCCTCATCGGTTCCTGGGATGTCACGTTCGGACCGCTCGTGACCCTGGCGGATCCGTACGATCCCGACGATCCCCTCGCAGCCGCGCGTTTCACCGAAGCCATGCGGCGCGCCGTCGGTGCGCTGCTCGCCGCCGACTGACCCACAGCTAGCCTCGGACCATGTCGGCGACGGTTACCGACGATGGCATCCACATCGCGTACAGCGTGTGGGGTCGACGCGACGGAACGCCGGTGTTGTTCATCCAGGGCCTCGGTGTCGACCATCGGGGTTGGGCACTCCAGCGCGGCGCGTTCGGCCGCCATCACCGGTGCATCGCGCTCGACAACCGCGGCACCGGACACTCCGATGCTCCGCCCGGCCCCTACGACCTCGTGCGCATGGCCGCCGACGCGATCGCGGTGCTCGACGCCGAGGGAGTCCAACGCGCCCACGTGGTCGGCGCGTCCATGGGCGGTGTGATCGCGCAGATCATCGGCGTGATGTACCCCGACCGCGTCCGATCGCTGACCCTCGCGTGCACTGCGTGCCGGCATCACGAGTGGCGTCGGGAGTTGCTCGCGGAATGGGCCGCGGTCGTGAACGAACAGGGCATGTCGGGCCTGATGCAGGACGCGATGCGTTGGATGATCGGGCCGCGCGTACAACGACGTTTCGGCGTGTTCGTCAACGTGCTGGCGCGGGTGCTCGTGCAGACGAAGCCGCACGCGTTCGTGGCCCAGGTCGGCGCGATCCTCGACGCGAGCGACGAGCTGCGATTCGCGCTCCCGCAGGTGAACGCGCCGACGCTCATCATCACCGGCTCGCAGGACACGCTGACGCCGCTCGGCGACGCGGAGGAGCTCGCGGAGCTCATCACCACCTCCCGGCTCTATGTGTTGCGCGGCGCCGCGCACGGTCTCATGGCCGAAGCGCCGAACGCGTTCAACGACGTCGTGGTGAATTTCCTCGACGAGATCGATGCCGCCGCGACCATCTCGAATCGAGAAACCGCGTGACCAAACACGACCTTGTGATTCGGGGCGCGTCGATCATCGACGGCACGGGGGCCGATGCGTTCACGGGCGACATCGCGGTCGACGACGGTGTGATCGTCGAGATCGGCGCGGTAGATGGCGGTGGCCGGCGCACGCTCGATGCCGACGGCCTCACGGTCACGCCCGGCTTCGTCGACATCCACACGCACTTCGACGGCCAGGCCACGTGGGATCCGCATCTCACGCCGTCGTGCTGGCACGGCGTCACCACGGCCATCCTCGGGAACTGTGGTGTCGGTTTCGCGCCGGTGCGCCCGGACGATCATCGGCGCCTGGTCGAGCTCATGGAGGGCGTCGAGGACATCCCCGGCACTGCGCTGTACGAAGGCATCAAGTGGGGCTGGGAGACGTTCCCCGAGTATCTCGACGCGTTGGAGCGGGCGCCGCACGCGATCGACGTCGGGGCGATGGTGCCGCACGCAGCCGTGCGCGCGTACGTGATGGGCGAGCGGGCCCACGACGACGCCAACGGGCGTGATCTCGACGAGATCCGCCACATCGTCACCGCGTCGCTCGAGGCGGGCGCGCTGGGGTTCTCGACCGGGCGCACGGCCGGGCACCGCGACATCCACGGACAGCCCGTGCCCGGTACCCACGCCGCACCGGCCGAGCTCGCGACGCTGTTACGCGCCATGCACGAGGTCGGCCACGGCGTGTTCCAGATCGTTCCCGCGGGCATCGGCGGGAAAGACAGCGACCCGACCGGCGACATGGACGCGGAGCTCGCGTGGATGATCGACCTCGGCGTCGAGACCGGCGTACCGATCACGTTCCTGGTGATGCAGGACGGACGCGATCCCGACGGATGGCAGCCGTGGATCACCGCGGTGCACGACGCCAACCGCCGGGGCGCGAACATTCGCCCGCAGGTCGCGAGCCGGTGTTTCGGTGCCCTCCTGGGGCTGCAATCGCGGCTGAACCCGTTCCAATACAGCGCCGCGTACTCGACGGTGGCACAGCTCCCGCTCTCGGAGCGCGTGCGCCGGATGCGGAACCCGGAGCTGCGCGCCACGATCATCGCCGAAGCGAAGGCGTCGACCGATCCCGTGGTCAGCCTCGATCGGCTGGTGCCCTCCACGTTCAAGCGACTGTTCCCGCTCGGTGACCCACTCGAGTACGAGCCTGCGGCCGACGCCAGCGTCGCCGCGATCGCCGAGCGTACGAACCAGGACCCGTGGGCCGTGATGTACGACCTCTTCCTCGGGGCCGACGGGAACGAGTTCTTGCTCTATCCGATCCTCAACTTCGGGCGCGGCAGCTACGACGGCCTATACGACATGATGCGCGATCCGGTAACCGTGCAAGGCCTCGGCGACGGCGGCGCGCACTCGGCGATCATCTGCGACGCGAGCATGACGACGTACCTGCTGACGCACTGGGCCCGCGACCGGAGCCGAGGTCCGCGGCTGCCGCTCGAGCTCGTGGTCGAGCGGCTCACCTCGGCGGCCGCCGATCTCTACGGACTCCAGGATCGCGGTCGGCTGCGGCCGGGCCTGCGGGCCGACATCAACGTCATCGACATGGACGCGTTGAAGCTCTGCTATCCGGAGCGCGTCACCGACCTACCGGCCGACGGACCGCGCCTCATCCAACGGTCCGAGGGTTACGTCGAGACGATCATCGCGGGAGAGACGGTGGTTGCGAACGGCGAGCTCACCGACGCGCGTCCCGGCCGCCTCGTGCGGCAACGTTCCTAGCGATTCCGCCGCTCGTCAGCTGGAGCGCGACACGAGTCCGTCGACCAGGGTGCGCAGGCGGTCGCACACCTGGGCGTCGAGCTCGGACGCGCCGGCCAGTGCCTCGGACGCCTTCGTCGCATGTGTGCGCGCGACGGTCATCGCCGCGTCGATCACCTCGGGCGTGGCGATGAGCTCGACGGCCCGCGTCACCTGCGGCCACTCGAGCTTGCGCCCGAGCAACGAACGCAGTTCTTCGGAACGTGTGATCGCGTAGATCACGGGCAACGTGTAGACGCCTTCGTGCACGTCGTTGCCGGCGGGCTTGCCCAGCTCGGCTTCGGTGCGGGTGACGTCGAGCACGTCGTCGACGACCTGAAAGCACAACCCGAGGTGGTGCCCGAACTGGGTCAACGCGTCGAGGCTGTCGGCCGAGACGTTGCTCACCATCGCGCCGATCCGCGACGCCGTCGCCATGAGCGACGCGGTCTTGCCTTCGATGGACGACAGGTACGACTCTTCGGTGCGCGTCACGTCGAAGAGGTGCTGCAGCTCGAGCACCTGTCCGCGGCACAGTTCTCCGATCGTCGCGGCCAGGAGCGCGGCCACGTCGGCGCCGAGCGACGCGGCCAACGACGACGCCTGCGCGAGGAGATAGTCGCCGGCGAGGATCGCCACGATGTTCGACCAGCGCGCGTTCACCGACGGCACGCCGCGCCGGGTTTCGGCCTCGTCGATCACGTCGTCGTGGTAGAGCGAACCGAGATGTACCAATTCGACCGCCGCGCCGCCGGTGACGACCGCCGCGGTCGCGGGACCGCCCGCGCCGGCCGCGGCATAGCCCGCGCACAACGCGAGGGTGGGCCGGAGGCGCTTGCCCCCCGCCGCAAGGAGGTGGCCGGCGAGGTCGCCGAGGAACTGGTCTTCCGCGCGGTACCGATGCGTTGAGGCGGTCTTCGACTCGCACCAGGTCGGAGGGGAGCTGCGCGAGCCCCACGTCGTCGATCAAGGACAAGTCAGTACGACTCCTTCGCTGCGGCGCGCCCTGCGGCGCACGGCACGGCCCGGAGGCTACGGCGCAGCCCGGGAGAGGGTCGATTCGGGACAGTTGGGAATGATCCGTGCGTCGCGAGCGTAGAGAAAGAGCTACCGGGAAACCAGAAGTCCCGAAACTCCCCCGAAACATCCCAACCGCGCCGGCCGGGCGCCAAAGAAGCGGTCGATTCGGCCGATAGAATGAGCACAGCCGGCTGGCTCACCGAGAGGCGGTTCCATTTTGTTCGAGCGCTTCACCGACCGAGCGCGACGGGTCGTTGTCCTCGCCCAAGAGGAAGCGCGCCTGCTCAACCACAACTACATCGGTACCGAGCACATCCTGCTCGGGCTGATCCACGAAGGCGAAGGAGTGGCCGCCAAGGCCCTCGAGTCGCTCGGCATCTCCCTCGAGGCCGTGCGCGCCCAGGTGGAAGAGATCATCGGCCACGGCGGTCAGGCACCGTCGGGCCACATCCCCTTCACGCCCCGCGCCAAGAAGGTGCTGGAGCTCTCGCTGCGCGAGGCGCTGCAGTTGGGCCACAACTACATCGGTACCGAGCACATCCTCCTCGGCCTCATCCGTGAGGGCGAAGGCGTGGCCGCGCAGGTACTCGTGAAGTTGGGTGCCGACCTCAGCCGTGTCCGTCAGCAGGTCATCCAGTTGCTCTCGGGCTACGCGGGCACCAAGGAGTCCGCGGGTTCGGGCACCGGCGCGCCGGGAGGTGCGGAGAGCCAGCCTTCGGGTTCGCTCGTGCTCGACCAGTTCGGGCGCAACCTCACGCAACTCGCACGCGAGAAAAAGCTCGACCCGGTCATCGGGCGCGAGCGCGAGATCGAACGCGTGATGCAGGTGCTGAGCCGCCGCACCAAGAACAACCCGGTGCTGATCGGCGAGCCCGGCGTCGGCAAGACCGCGATCGTCGAAGGTCTCGCCCAGAGCATCGTCGAGGGCACCGTCCCCGAAACCCTGCACGCCAAGCAGCTCTACACGCTCGACCTGGGCGCGTTGGTTGCCGGCTCCCGTTACCGCGGTGATTTCGAAGAGCGCCTGAAGAAGGTGCTGAAGGAGATCCGCACGCGCGGCGACATCATCTTGTTCATCGACGAGCTGCACACCCTCGTGGGTGCCGGCGCGGCCGAGGGCGCGATCGACGCGGCCTCGATCCTGAAGCCGATGCTCGCCCGGGGCGAGTTGCAGACGATCGGCGCCACGACGCTCGATGAATACCGCAAGCACCTGGAAAAGGACGCCGCCCTCGAGCGTCGCTTCCAGCCGATCAAGGTCGAAGAGCCTTCGGTGACGGAGACGATCGAGATCTTGAAGGGCCTGCGCGAGCGGTACGAGTCGCACCACCGGGTCTCGATCACCGACCAGGCGATCGTCGCGGCCGCGAACCTCGCCGACCGTTACATCTCCGACCGCCACCTTCCCGACAAGGCGATCGACCTCATCGACGAAGCGGGCTCACGCCTGCGCATCCGTCGCATGCAGGCGCCGCCGGACTACCGCGAGCTCGAAGACGAGATCTCGAAGGTCCGCAAGGAGAAGGAAGCCGCGATCGAGGCTCAGCAGTTCGAACGGGCCGCGTCGTTGCGTGACCGTGAGAAGTCGTTGCTCGAGCAGCGCGCCGGCAAGGAACGCGAGTGGCGCGCCGAGGGCGTCGACCTCTTCAACGAGGTGAACGAAGAGTCGATCGCCGAGGTGCTCGCACTCTGGACCGGTATCCCGGTCTACAAGCTCACCGAGGAAGAGACCGCCAAGCTGTTGCGCATGGAGGAAGAGCTCCACAAGCGCATCGTCGGTCAAGAAGACGCGATCAAGGCGGTCTCGCAGGCGATCCGTCGCACCCGGGCCGGCCTCAAGGACCCGAAGCGTCCGAGTGGGTCGTTCATCTTCCTGGGCCCGTCCGGTGTCGGCAAGACCGAGACCGCGAAGGCGCTCGCCGAGTTCCTGTTCGGCGACGAGTCCTCGATGATCCAGCTCGACATGTCGGAGTACATGGAGAAGCACACGGTGTCGCGGCTCGTCGGTTCGCCGCCCGGCTACGTCGGTTACGACGAAGGCGGACAGCTCACCGAAGCCGTGCGGCGCAAGCCGTTCTCGGTCGTCCTGTTCGACGAGATCGAAAAGGCCCACCCCGACGTCTTCAACGCGTTGTTGCAGATCTTGGAAGACGGCCGGCTCACCGACGCGCAGGGTCGTACCGTCGACTTCAAGAACACCGTGATCATCATGACCTCGAACCTGGGTACCGCCGACCTGAAGAAGGCGGCTCTCGGATTCGGTCGCGCCGATGAGCACAGCACCTACGACAAGATGAAAGACAAGGTGCACGAGGAGCTCAAGCGCCACTTCCGGCCCGAGTTCCTCAACCGCATCGACGACGTCATCGTCTTCCACCAGCTGACCACCGAGGAGATCACCGAGATCGTCGACCTGCTCATCAAGCGGGTGGTCGGCCAACTCGAGGCGCAGGGCTTGAGCTTCGTGCTCGAGAACGACGCCAAACTCCTGCTGGCGAAGAAGGGTTACGACGCAGCACTGGGTGCACGGCCGTTGCGCCGGGCGATCCAGCGCATGGTCGAGGACCCGTTGTCGGAGAAGATCCTGTGGAAGGAATTCCACGCGGGCGACACCATCGTCGTCGGCGCGGAGGGCGACGAGATCACCTTCCGTACCGTCGAAGGTGTCAAGGCGCCGGCCGAACCGCCGCCGCCCGTGGAGCTCGCGGGCTCCGGCCCTCCCGAGTAGCGATCCGGACCCGCGTCGACGACCGGCGGTAACACGTTGGTCGTCACGCGGGTTCATCGAATTGGCGCGGTTCTCGGCCTCATCGTCCTGCTCGCGGGTTGCAATGTCACGACGCGCGTCGATGTCACGATGCACGCCGACGGATCAGGCGCGCTGAAGACCACCATCACCGTCGACGGCCCGGGCGTGCAACAGGTGGGCGGCGCCGGCGCGCTCACGCAGACTGTTCCCCTCGACGACCTGAAGGCCGCGGGCTGGACCATCTCGCCGTGGGCACGAGGCGTCACGGGTTCCGAGTCGGTCGTGCTCTCGCACCCGTTCGTGAACCAGGCCGACCTGAGCCGGCGCATCGTCGACCTCGCGGGCCCGAACGGGATCCTGCAGAACCCCAGCTTCACGCGCAGCCGGGGTTGGTTCACGTCGCGCGACGCGTTGAGCATCGTCGTCGACGTGCGTTCGCCGTCGGTCGACATCGTGCACGACAAAACACTCGCCGCGCACCTGCGCGCCGCAGGCCTCGACCCGGCCCTGCTGGAATCGCAGATCGCGGTCCAGCTGAAGACCGCGTTGCACGTGGCGCTGGTGGTGCATCTGCCCGGCGGTCGGACCGTCACCTACGACGCCGTGCCCGGCAGCGTGAAGACCGTGCGGGTCGCCGACGGCGGTACCAACTGGGACCACGTGGTGAAGTTCGGGATCGGGGTGGCGTTGGCGCTGCTCGCGGGGTTGTTCTTCCTGGCCGCCGGCGTCGGGGCCCGGCGCAATCGCCGCCGCAACTCCCAACGGGTGGCCCGGAGTACGCCGCCCGACCGTGCTCCCCTCATGTAGGCGGGCGGGTCCGACCGGCGTTTGACGCGCGGTTGGCGCAGGCCGCGGCTACGGTCCGGACATGACCCGAACGTCTGTTCGACCGAGTGTCTTCGAATGTGCCACCTGTGGCGCCCAGTCGCCGAAATGGTTGGGGCGCTGCACCGAGTGCGGAACATGGGGATCGGTCTCCGAATCGATCCTGCCCCCGGCCCGCGTCTCTGCGAGCCGTTCCGCATCCAGTGCCGGCGGCGCGCTGCGAGCCGTGCCGGTACCGGTGCCGATCGGCGAGGTCGTCATCTCCGGCGCCGCCCCCCTCCCGACCGAGCTCGCCGAGCTCGACCGGGTCCTGGGCGGCGGCCTCGTCCCGGGCTCGGTCACGCTGATCGGCGGCGAGCCCGGCATGGGCAAGAGCACCTTGTTGATGCAGGCGCTGGGCCGGATCGCGGCGCGCGGCGCCCGGTGCCTGCTCGTGTGCGCGGAGGAGTCGGCCGCGCAGGTTCGCGTACGGGCCGATCGCCTGGGTGTGCTCGCGCCCGAGCTCTTCGTGGTCTCGGAAACCTCGCTGCCCGCGGTGATGGCGTACGTGGCGCAGGTGGAGCCGGTGGTGTTGGCCATCGATTCCATCCAAGCCGTGCACGACCCCGACGCGCCCGGCACGGCGGGCTCGGTCACGCAGGTGCGCGACAGCGCCCAGGAGCTCGTTCGCCTGGCCAAGGACAACGACATCGCCACCGTGTTGGTCGGCCACGTCACCAAGGACGGCACGCTCGCCGGGCCGCGGGTCTTGGAACACGTCGTCGACACCGTGCTCTCGTTCGAGGGTGATCGGCACCACGCGCTGCGCATGCTGCGCGCGTTGAAGCATCGTTTCGGCGCCACCGACGAGCTCGGGCTCATGGAGATGACCACGCACGGGCTGGTGCCCGTAAACGATCCGAGCGCACTGTTCCTGGCCGACCGCCGGGTCGGCGCCACCGGCTCGGTCGTGACCGCGGTCATGGAGGGCACGCGTCCGCTGTGTGTCGAGGTGCAGTCGCTCGTCGCACCGACGGGTGCGCCCATCCCTCGGCGCATCGCGCAGGCCTTCGAAGGAAACCGCCTGTCGATGCTCGTAGCGGTGCTGCAACAGCGGGCTGGGATCGGGCTCGCCGGGCACGACGTGTACGCAAGCGTGGCGGGTGGGGTGCGGGTCGCCGAGCCCGCGGCCGATCTCGCGGTCGCATTGGCGATCGCGGGTGCGCGCAACGACTACGCCGTCGATTCCGACACGATCGTCATCGGCGAGATCGGGCTCGGCGGCGAGGTCCGTCAGGTGCCCCAGGCGCCGCGCCGGCTCGCCGAGGCCCTACGGCTCGGGTTCCGGCGCGCGATCGTCCCGCTTTCCACACCCGACGTCCGGGGTGTGCAGCTGCGCCGGGTAGGCGATATCGGGGAAGCTCTGGCCGCAACCACCTCCGGCGCGGGGTAGCCTCGGATTCGGTTCCGACCGGGAGGATCTGTTGGCGCAGGGCCGATCGGAAGTTCTCTACGCCGCGCTGCGGCTCGTGGCCCCAGGCACACCGCTGCGCGAGGGCATCGACCGCATCCTGCAGGCGAAGATGGGCGCGCTCATCGTCGTGGGAGACGGTCCCGCGGTGCTGAACATCTGCTCGGGCGGTTTTCTGCTCGACGCCGAGTTCACCCCGCAACGCCTGTCCGAGCTGGCCAAGATGGACGGCGCGATCATCCTCGCGTCTGATGGCACGCGGGTGGCGCGCGCCAATGTGCATCTCGTTCCCGACCCCGACATCCCGACCAACGAGACCGGCACCCGGCACCGCACGGCCGAGCGCGTCGCGCGCCAGATCTCGGTCCCGGTGATCACCGTCTCCGAGGAGATGGGTGTCGTCTCGGTCCACTATCAAGGCAACAAGCAGACCCTCGATCGCACACCGCGTGTGCTCGCGCCGCGCCGATCAGGCCCTGCAGATCCTCGGGCGCTACAAGTCCCGGCTCGACGGTGTCACGAGCGCGCTCTCGGCCCTCGAGGTCGAAGATCTCGTAACGGTCCGTGATGTCGTGACGGTGTTGCAGCGCGCGGAGATGGTGCGGCGCATCGCCGAGGAGATCGAGGGCTACGTCGTCGAGCTCGGCCTCGACGGTCGCCTCGTCGAGCTCCAGCTGGAGGAGCTCACCGGCGGAGTGCGCGCCGACCTGCGGCTGGTGGGCAAGGACTATTTCGTCGAGTCGCCGGAATGGATGCTGGCGCAGGTCACCGCGCGCCTCGCGCACATCTCCGACGACGAGTTGCTCGACCTCCGGGTGGTCTCCTCGGTGCTGCATCTCCCGCCCGAGCTCGATCTGGATTCGTCGTTGCAGCCGCGCGGCTATCGCCTGCTCAGCAAGATCCCGCGCTTGCCGGAAGCGATCGCCGGTCACGTGATCGAACGCTTCGGCACGCTGCCCAAGGTGATGCGCGCCAGCCTCGTCGATCTCGTCGAGGTCGAAGGCGTGGGCGAAGCACGAGCGCGGGCGATCAAAGACGGCTTGTCCCGCGTCGCGGAGACGTCGATCCTCGATCGTTACGCCTGATTCGCGTTCCCGGATTCGCGTCGCCATTCGAGGCGCGGGGGTAGGTTCACCCGCATGGCAGCACTTCGCGAAGGCTCTGTTCAGGACGTCACCGTCGAACCGTGCGTCCTCGTCGTCGACGGGCTCGATGTCGCCGCCGTCCACGCCCGACCCGACGGGATGCCGCGCGCGGGCGTTGTGCTCCACCCCGACGTCGGCGGATTGCGGCCTCTGTTCGAGGACATGGCGCGCCGCCTGGCCACGCACGGCCTGGCCGTCTGCGTGATGGAACCGTTCGCGTCGTTGCCGGAATCGGCCCGCGCTTCGGTGGAGACGCGTCTCGCCAACGTGCGTGATCTCGTCGACAGCCAGCAGATGGACGTCCTCGGCGCGGCCGCCGACCTCCTCGTCGTCGAAGACGACGTCAGCTCGGTCTCGATCCTCGGCTTCTGCATGGGCGGCCACTACGCGTTCAAGGCCGCCGCGCTCGACCGGTTCGACGCCGCGGTTTCGTTCTACGGCATGCTGCGCACGCCGGAAGCGTGGAGCGGACCCGGCCACCGCATCGAACCGCTCGACGTAGCCGCGCAGATGGTGCCGACCCTCGCCTTCTTCGGTTCGAATGATCCGTGGACGCCCGCTGCCGACATCGACGCCTTGCGCGCCGCGTGGGCCGGACGCACCGACTGCGAGATCGAAGTGGTCCAAGACGCCGAACACGGCTTCGCCCACGACCCCGACCGCGACAACCACAAACCCGAAGCCGCCGCCCAAGCCTGGGACCGAACCCTCGCCTGGATCGGCGCAAGCTGAGCTAGCCGCGGCGAGTAGAGCGATGGGCGAAGCACGAGCGAGCTCGCTCGCCGGAGTCAGCCTCGTCTCGCAATCGCGAGCGCAGCGAGCCGCTCAGACGAGGATGCGACCTAGACAGTCGCGCGAATTTCCAGTTCTTCGCGGTTGACGATGCGGTAGCGGCTGCGGCCCGAGATCTCGAGCCAGCCGAGTTTCACGAACAGGGCGATGGCCTTGTTCACGCGCTCTCGGGATGCGCCGACCATGCCGGCCAGCTCCTCTTGGGTGAGCGGCATGCGGAAGTCGTCTTCGCCGTCGGCGAGCTCGAGGAGCCGCTTGGCGGTGCGGCCGGTCACGTCGAGGAACATCGCATCGGCCAGCGCTTCGTCGGTGGCGCGCAGGCGCCGGGCGAGGATGCGCACCACGGCCCACAGGACCTCGGGGCGGCGGATCAGGACGTCGCGTACGTCGTCGAACTCGACGGCGATCAGGTGCGCGGTGGTGAGCGCCCGGGCATTGGCCGAGCGCACCCCGGAATCGAACATCGACATCTCGCCGAACAGCGCGCCCGGACCGAGGACGGTGAGCACCGACTCACGGTCGTCCGAGGCTTTGGCCACGATCGCGATGCGACCCGAGAACACCACGTAGAGGTGCGTGGCGGGTTCGCCCTTCTGGAAGATCGTGTCGCCGCGCCGGTAGCGCGCCAGGGCCGTGCGCCCTCGAAGCTGCTCGAGCAGCTCGGGGGGCAATGTGCCGAAGAGGTCGGTCTTGTCGAGCACGGGCGTGCGTGCCGCCATGTCTCCGCGTCCTGTCTTCGCGAGAGGCTATCCGAGCCCGCTCGGGCCCCCCGCGTGTTATCGGTCACGTCTTTCAGATCACAGTCAACATCGGCGCGATCTCGGCGCGCCCTGAGTCCTTCCTCGTGTTCGGTCCGACTCCTTCGCCCGTCAAGACCGCCTCTGCGGCGCCGATGGAGAGAAGGATGTTCGTGGAAGGTGTTCGTCTCTTCGTCGTGGTTCTCGGGACGGCGGCCGGCTTTTGGGCGGCCCGTACCTTTGGTGCCCAGGCTCAGGGCCTCGGCGGGATGCTCGGCTGCCTGCTCGGCTACGTCAGCGGCGGCATCCTGGGCCGGGTCCTCGACAAGGCCCTCGGCGTGGTCGAGCGCCGGGTCGATCGCCGGTCCCCGGCCCGCTTCGTGGCGGGCACGCTCGGCGCCATCGCCGGCTCCGCGCTCGCGCTCGTCTTGGTGTTGCCGGCCGCGTTGCTCGTCCCGATCCCGTTCGCGGTTTCGATGGTCGGCCTGGCGTCGTGGATCTTCGGCTACATCGGTTACCGGCTCGTCGCCCGCCAGAGCGAAGCGGTGCTCGAGCTCCTCGGTCTTTCGACCCGGCCGCTCGTGCGCGCCCAGGCCTTCGACGCCCGTGACGGTCTGCTCGTCGACTCGTCGGTCGTGATGGACGGCCAGCTGTTGCCGCTCACGCGCGCCGGTGTGTTGAGCGGCGATCTGATGGTCGCCCGGTTCATGCTCGACGAGGTCCAGGGCTTCGCCGACGCGGCCGACGACGTGAAACGGCGCCGCGCCCGGCGCGGGCTCGAGACCCTCGACCTGTTGCGGCAAGAGGGCAACGTCCGCCTCTTCGTGCTCGACGACGAGCTCCCCGAGATCGACGAGGTCGACGCCAAGCTGATCGCACTGGCGCGCCGGCTGCAGCTCCGGCTGCTGACCAACGACGGTCCGCTCGCGCGCAACGCGCAGCTGCAGGGCGTGCCCACCACGAACCTGCGCAAGCTCGCGCAAGAGCTCACGCCGAGCATCGGCCCGGGCGACTACGTCCGTGTCGCGCTCACCCGCGAGGGCAAGGAGACCGGCCAGGGTGTCGGTCATCTCGACGACGGCTCGATGGTCGTGGTGAACGGCGGCAACGAGCTGGTGGGCGGGCCGGAAGTCATGCTCCAGGTGACGTCGGTCGTCCCCACCGCTGCCGGCCGCCTGCTGTTCGCCCGCGTCGAAGACTGAATCGCCGCCCGCGTCCCGGGCACCCGGTTCCCCTGCTCGCGTCGGCCAGACTGTCGCGGTGCAGACGTGGGCGATCGTGGTTGCGGCCGGGGGTGGCTCCCGCTTCGGTGCGGCCAAGCAGTTCGCCCGTCTCGGTGGGGTGACCGTGCTCGACCGCGCGGTCGGAGTGGCGGGTGAATCGTGTGACGGTGTCGTCGTGGTGCTGCCCGCGGCGAGTGCGTGGACTCCGCCGGCCGGCGTACGCGTTGCGACCGGGGGCGCGACGCGTTCGGCATCGGTGCGCGCCGGGCTCGCGTGCGTACCGGGCGAAGCCGACGTCGTGGTGGTGCACGACGCGGCCCGTCCGCTCGCCACCCGCGCGTTGTACGCGCGCGTCGTCGCGGCGGTGCGGGCCGGTGCCGATGCCGCCGTCCCGGGTCTCCTCGTGACCGACACCGTGAAGCGCGTGGTCGGCGACCGCGTCGTGGAAACGGTGCCCCGCGAGGATCTCGTGACTGTGCAGACGCCGCAGGCGTTTCGGCGCGCCGCGTTGGCGGCCGCGCACGTCGACGACGGTGTGGGTACCGACGATGCCGCACTGGTCGAGGCCGCGGGCGGAACGGTCGTGGTGGTCGCGGGCGAAGGGCGGAACCTGAAGTTGACCGTCGCCGGAGATCTCGAGCTCGCGCAGGCCCTCGTCGAAGGCGCGCACGGTTGAGGACCGAGTCATGAGGACGAAGCGATGACGAGTCGAGTGGGTCTGGGGTTCGACGTGCATCCGTTCGGCGCCGAGCCGCCGCTGGTGCTCGGGGCAGTGACCATTGCCGACGCGCCGCGCCTGGCCGGTCACTCCGACGGCGACGCGGTCGCGCACGCGGTCGCCGACGCGCTGCTCGGCCCGACCGGCCTTCCCGACCTCGGCAGTCTCTTTCCCGATACCGACGAGCGGTTCCGCAACGCCGACTCGATCGGGTTGCTCGGGGAGGTCGCGGTGCGGGTCGCACAGCGCGGCTGGTGGATCGACAACGTCGACGTCACGATCGCGGCGGAAACGCCTCGTCTCGCGCCGCACATGGATGCGATGGCGGCGCATCTCGGCGCCGCGCTGGCCCCGCTCCGCGGGCCCCAGGGAGTCACGACGGCGGACGGCATCGCGGTGTCGGTGCGACCCAAGCGGGGTGAGGGGCTCGGTGCGATCGGTCGCGCCGAAGGCATCGCGGTCTGGGCGGTCGTGCTCCTCTCTCGGAGCTGAATCCCTGCGAGCCCGGCGGGGCGCTCCGATTAGCCTCTTCGGATGCTGCGGCTCTACGACACCGCGCGACGCGCCAAAGTCGACTTCGTTCCCGCGGTCGACGGGCGCGTCTCGATGTATGTCTGCGGCCCCACTCCCTACGACGTCCCGCATCTCGGGCACGGTCGCAAGGAGGTCGTGTTCGACACGATCCGGCGCTATCTGGTGTGGAGCGGCTTCGCAGTCTCGTACGTGAGCAACGTCACCGACATCGAGGACAAGATCATCGCCCGGGCCCGCGAGGCCGGCACCACCGAGGCCGCACTGGTCGAACGCTTCGAGGGCACGTTTCGCGACGCATTCGACCGGCTGAACATCTTGCGCCCCGACGACGAACCGCGCGCCACGGAGTGGATCGCGGAGATGATCGACCTCATCGCGCAGCTGGTCGCGAACGGCCACGCGTATGTCGTCGAGGGTCAAGGCGTGTATTTCGAGGTCGAGTCGCTGGCCGATTACGGCTCGCTCTCGCATCGCACGATCGAAGAGCTGCTGGAAAGCGCGGGCGCACGCGTCGACGTCGACGAGCGCAAGCGTGCGCCCGTCGACTTCGCGCTCTGGAAGACGGCCAAGCCGGGCGAGCCTTCGTGGGATTCGCCGTGGGGACCCGGGCGTCCCGGTTGGCACATCGAATGCTCGGCGATGTCGTTGAAGTTGCTCGGCGACGGCTTCGACATCCACGGCGGCGGCAACGATCTCGTGTTCCCGCATCACGAGAACGAGATCGCGCAGGCGGTCGGCGCGGGTCACACGTTCGCCCGGTACTGGTTGCACAACGGCATGCTGAACGTCGACGGCGAGAAGATGTCGAAGTCGCTCGACAACTTCGTCACGCTGGGCGAGATCCTCGACCGCTACGACCCGCGCGCCTTCCGGCTGCTCGTCCTGCAGACGCACTACCGCCGGCAGATGGAAATCGGCGAGAAGGAGCTGTCCGACGCGGCCAAGGCGCTCGACCGGCTCGACGCCCTGGCGCGCCGCCGCGCATGCCGAAAAGCTGCCGAGCGTTCCGGCCGTCGAGCTCGGCCCGTTCCGTGACGCGATGGACGACGACTTCGACACGCCCGCGGCGTTGGCTTTCATCTTCGAGCTGGTGCGCGATGCGAACAGCGCGCTCGACGAGGGGTTGCTCGAGACGGCGGCCACCGCGTTCGCCACAGTCGTCGAGCTCGCGGGCGTCCTCGGCCTGCAACTACGAGCGGCCGAGCAGGAGACCGACGCCGAGATCGATGCGCTCGTCGAAGCGCGCGAAGCGGCGCGCCGGGCCAAAGACTTCGCCGAGGCTGATCGCATTCGCGACGAGCTCGCGGCGATGGGGATCACCATCGAAGACACACCGCAAGGACCCGTGTGGCGCCGCGCGTGAACAAGGGTGCGAGTGAGCTCGGCGGTGACCAGATCGAAGGCCGCGCGCGCGGTGCTCGAGCTCCTGCGGGCCGGTACGCGGCGTGCGCGTGTCGTCTACCTCTCGAGCACGGTCGCTCGCGACGAGCTGGTTCAGGAGATCGTCGAGCGCGCCGCGGGTTCGTTGCGCACGGTCGCGCCGGAACGCGTCGAGCAGATGGCGCGCACCGAGGTGCATCAGGGTGTCGTGGCCATGGCGCCCGCGTTGCGCGCCGTCGACATCGACACGTTGCTCGAGGTCAAGCACGCGTTCATCGTCGCGATCGACGGCGTCACCGATCCCCGCAACCTCGGCGCGATCATGCGCTCGGCCGAAACGGCCGGCGCAACGGGGATCGTCCTCCCTCGGCATCGATCGGCGCGGATAACGCCGGTGGTCGCGAAGGCCGCCGCGGGCGCGATCGAGTACCTGCCGGTCGCGTTGGTCGGCGGCATCCCGGCCACGATCGAGCGCGCGGCGCGTTCGGGTTGCTGGTCGGTCGGGCTCGACGAGAGCGGCGATCGCAGCCTGTTCGATCTCGACCTCGCCGACCAGCCGATCGTGTTGGTGCTCGGTTCCGAGGGCAAGGGGCTCGCCCGGCTCACACGCGATCGCTGCGACGTGCTCGTGCGCATCCCGATGCACGGACACCTGGCCTCGCTGAATGTCTCCGCCGCCGCAACCCTCGCGTGCCACGAAGTTGCCCGCCGCCGCGGCTAGGACCCGCCATGTTCGCGCGCGGCTAGGACCCGCCATGTCGCGGCTGGCTGAGGACCCGCCATGTCGCGGGATAAGTCCGCTGGGTGGGACCGGGGAGATCCGCAAAGCGCCCGGTAGGCTCGTCGGCTACGCCGGGTTAGCTCAGTCGGTAGAGCAGCTGATTTGTAATCAGCAGGTCGTCGGTTCGATCCCGACACCCGGCTCGCGCGGAATGACCGTCGGTATCAGGAGTACGGTTCGTATCGGCGGGACGCGTTGCCGAACGACGAAGGTGAGTGTTTTCGCACTCTCCAGGGTCGGGAGACCGAGATGAGTCATCCGGAAGCAGGCGCGCCGGAGCGTACGCGCGTCGCACTCGTGAACGACTACGAGATCGTGTTGCGGGGGCTCGAGGCGATGTTGCGCCCGTATTCCGATCGGATCGATGTCGTCGAGCTCGACATCGAGCGCAACCCCGACTCGGTCGTCGACGTCGCGTTGTTCGACACCTACGGGCATCCGCGCCTCGGTCTCGACCGCGTCGCGAGCCTGGCCAAGGATCCGCATGTCGGCGCGGTAGCCGTGTACACGTGGTCGTTCACTGTGGAACGGTTCGACGCGGCGCGCGCCGCCGGCGCGCGTGGCGTGCTCGCGAAGTCGATGCCGGCCGAGGCGCTCGTCGACGCGATTCAACAGATCGCGCGCGCCGAGGAGTTCGTCAGCGGGCACTTCGGTCGTTCCGTGCGCCAGCCCTGGCCGGGCTACGAGCTCGGGCTCACGTTGCGGGAAAGCGAGGTCGCGTTGTTTCTCGCGCAAGGACTCCGCAATCGCGAGATCGCGACTGCACTCTGGGTCAGCGAGAACACGGTGAAGACGCACTTGAAGTCGATCTTCCAAAAGACGGCGGTGACGTCGCGCGCCGAAGCCATCGTCCGCATCTCGCGCGACGCGAGCTTCAGTCCGAAACGGCACGACTACCGCGGCGCCGTTGATCCGACGAAGCGTTCACTCCGAGGCACGCATCCCAAGCGCTGACGTCCGGAGATGCTTGTATTTGGTACCCGGACAGAGCAGGATCGCGTGCCGATGAAAACATCAGAGCTGTCTGCGCACGAGCGTGCGCTGATCGATTTCGAGCGAGAATGGTGGCAGCTGGACTCCCGCAAGGATGTCGGGATCCGCGCCCGCTTCGACATGTCCGCGAGCAGCTACTACCGCGCGCTGAACGGCCTCATCGATCGGGCCGAAGCGATGCGCTACGACTCGCTGACCGTTCTGCGCTTGCGCAAGCGGCGCGAGCAGGCACGACGCGACCGCATCGAGGGTCGTCGTGCTGATCCCGGATCCCGGTGACCCCGCGCGGGACGGCGAGCGGGCAGAATGGTGACATGAGTCGTCCATCGGGGGGCAGCGGCGAAATCGCGCGGGGCGCGAGCGCCGCCGCGCTGAAGGGCGCGGCACTGATCGGCCTGGCGGTCATCGTCGGCGTGTTCCTGCTGCAGCGCGTCGACACGAGCAAGGCGAACCCGGGCTCGACCCCGGTCGTAACGGTGAAGACCACCACCACCGTGAAGCACACCGACACTTCGAGCACCACGACCAGCACGGTGCCCGCGAGCCCGCCCAAGACTCCCGCCGAGCTCAAGGTGCTCGTGTTGAACGGCGGTGCCGCGACCGGCGCGGCCAAGAACCTGCGCACCACGTTGCAACAGGCGGGCTACACCAACCAACCGCAGGCGAACACCTGGACGGGGCACACCCAGAACGGCAAGAGCATCATGTGCAAGTCGGGTCTGGCCCGGGAGGCGGTCGCGCTCTCGCAGCAGACCGCGTTGCAGGGTGCCAAGGTCGTCGACTTCCCCACGCCTGCGCCGCCGTTCAGCTCCGACGTCGACTGCGTCGTCGTCGTCGGCGCGTAGCTCGCCCTCGGTTGGTTCGCTCGCAGTCGGCTAGCGCGCCGCGCTCAACAGCCGGTCGCGCAGCGGGCCGCTCGCGGCGTCGATCACGGTCCACGCCATCGCGAGCGCAGCCTGGGTCACGGCCCGGTCGGCCGACGCGTTGACGGCTGCGGCCGTGAATTCGGGCTGATGATTGACCGCGCCGCCCGTGTCGATAGCGATGCACGGATGGATCGTCGGAATGGCGAGCGAGACGTTGCCCATGTCGGTCGAGAACGTCACCGCGCCGTCCTGCGACTCGGGGCGACCGGCCGCGGTCGCGTTCGTCCGGTACATCTCGCCGAGCCCGTGATCGTGCTCCATGTGCGCATAGGGCGGGCACACATCGGTGATGGAGAGCGTCGCCCCCGTGGCCAGTGCACCGGCTTCGAAGCAGTGCGTGACGCGCGGCACCAATTGCTCGAGATCGCCCAGCGTGCGGGACCGGGCCATCCACGTACCTTCGGTGTGCGCGGGTACCACGTTGGTCGCGTCGCCGCCGTGGGTCACGATGCCGTGCACCTGGTCGATCGGGCGCAGGTGTTGGCGCAGCAGCCCGATCGCGACCTGGGCGACCGTGAGCGCGTCGGCCGCGTTGATCCCCAACTCGGGCGCGATCGCGGCGTGCGACTCACGGCCCTCGTAGTGCACGCGCATGTGCGAGACCGCGGTGACACGCGGGTAGACGTCTTCCGTCGGTGTCGGGTGCACCATCAGCGACGCGTGCACGCCGTCGAACGCACCGCGCTCGAGCATCAGGATCTTGCCGCCGCCACCTTCTTCGGCGGGTGTGCCGATGATCGAGAGCGTGATGCCGAGTTCGTCGACGAGCGGTGCGAGGGCGAGCCCGGCGCCGACCGCACTCGCGGCGATGATGTTGTGTCCGCAGGCGTGACCGATCACGGGCAGCGCGTCGTACTCGGCGCAGATCGCGATGTGCAACGGTCCGTCGCCGACCCGCGTGCTGAACGCGGTCGGGAGATCGCAGATGCCGGTGTCGATCGTGAGTCCGGAGTCGGCGAGTGCACCCGCCGTCCACGCACTCGAACGCTCTTCTTCGAACTTCACCTCCGGATGCGCGTGAATGCGATGGCTCAGCGCCACGAGCCGTTCTTCTTCGCCGTCGATGGTGGTACGGGCGGCTGTCTTTGCGTCCATGCGGGTAGCGTCCCACTGTGATCGATGCCGACGCAACGGTTGTCGCGCTCACTGCGCAGCCTAAGCGCACCGCGCTGCTGTTGGACTTCGACGGATCGCTGTCGCCGATCGTCGAGCGCACCGAAGACGCGCGTCCGCTGCCCGACGCGCCGGTGGTTCTCGCGCGTCTCGCGGCTTGTCTCGGGCGGGTCGCGATCGTGAGTGGTCGGCCTGTCGGGTTTCTGGCTCGGCATCTTCCGGTCGACGGGCTCGCGCTCGTCGGCCTCTACGGCATGGAGAAGTCGATCGCCGGTGCCTATTCGGTCGACCCGCGTGTCGAGCCGTACCTGGTCTCGGTCGCGGCGGCGGTCGCCGAATTGCAGGCCCGCCTGCCCCGCGATCTCGTGGAACCGAAATCGGGCATCAGCGTGACCTTGCACTGGCGCCCGGCGCCCGAGCGGGCCGACGAGATCGTCGCGCTCGCCCACGACATCGGCGCTCGGCACGGTCTGGCGGAGTTACCGACGCGCATGGCCGTCGAACTGCGCCCACCGATCGACGTCGACAAGTCGGTGGCGGTGCGCGCGCTGCTGGAGGGCTTCACCACCGCCGCGTTCGCGGGCGACGACTACGGCGATCTGCCCGCCTTCGCCGAGCTCGATCGGGCGCTCGCCGACGGCCGGCTCCGTGATGCCGTGCGGATCGGTGTCGTGTCGGCCGAGGCGCCGCCCGAACTGCAGTCGGTAGTCGATCTCGTGGTCGACGGGCCGGCCGGTCTGCTTGCGCTACTGACCCGCGTGGCGGACGAGATCGGCGAGCCAGTCGGCGGGTGAACGCATGATCGCGAGAGCGCGCAGCTTCGTGGCACGGCTTGCGCGTTCGTCGAGCGGCATCGACAGTGCGTCGTCGAGCGCGCCCGCGTTCTGTTCGATGTCGTACGGGTGCACCGCGGTTGCCGCCGACTTCAATTCCTCGTACGCACCGGCTTCGGGGGACAGACAGAGCACGCCGTCGCGACGGTTGACGACGGGCCCTTCCTTGGCGACGAGGTTGAGTCCGTCGCGCAACGCGTTGACGAGCAGCACGTCGTAGCGCTGCATGCCCGCGATGGAACGGGCGAAGTCGTCTCGGTCGTCGAGGATGATCGGGAGCCAGTCGCGAGTGGCCCAGCGATCGTTCACGCGCGCCACGATCTGTTCGACTTCGTTCTCGTAGGCGAGGTAGTCGGCCAGGCCCTGGCGCGACGGGTAGACCATCGCGACGAAGACCACACGGCCGCGCAGACCGGGGCGTGCTTCGAGCAACCGGTCGTAGGCATGGAAACCGCGCACGATGTTCTTGGTCGGTTCGATGCGGTCGGTGCGCGCGATCACGAGCCGGTCGCCGACGAGGTCGGCCAGTGCGGTCGCGGCAGACCGCGTCTCGGCCGACCCCGCCACCTCTTCCAGCGCCGCGACATCGGGCCCGAGGCTGGCCGCGAACGGCGGCGGAACGGCGGCCCGGGGGCCGAGCGCGGCCCGGGCCGAGAGCCGGAACGCCTCGGCCCAGCGGTTCGTGTGGAAGCCGGCCGGCCCCGAGGCGAGCGAGCGGCAGATGTCGGCGCCGATGTCGGTCGGCAGGAGGGAGAAGTCGTCGGGCCCGGCGAACGGCGTGTGGGTGAAGTGCACGATCCGCAGATCCGGCCGCAACGCCCGCAGTTGACCGGGCACGAGCGCGAGCTGGAAGTCCTGGACGAGCACGATCTCGTGGTCGGCGGCCTGTTCGGCGAGCGCGTCGGTGAACGTCTGGTTGACCGCGACGAACGCATCCCATGCATCGCGGAAGCGCAGATCGAAGCGGGGCCGCCGGATGCGGTCGTAGATCCCGTGGTGGAGGAACCAGAGCACGCCGTTCGACACGACCTCGTAGTGCATGCGGTGTATCGAGGGCTCGAGATCGAGCAGCCGCACACGGATGTCGAGATCGCCGGTGATGCCTTGTTGTTGCGCGATGCCGTCGTCAGCGGACATCGCGGCCGCGACCCACGTGGTTTGCGACTTGTCGGCGAGGAGCGGACTCAGCGCGCTCACGATCCCGCCCGCGCCGCGGTGTGCGACCAGGTTTCCGTCGTCGTCGCGGTCGAACCGGTACGGACCGCGGTGTGTGACGACGATCACCGGGTCGGTTCCGTCACTGCAGCTCGCCGTACAGGCGCAGCCAGTCCTCGAGCTCGCGGGTCGAAAGGAAATTGCGACGCACGAACTCCCGCCCCGCCGCGCCCATCTCGGTGGCGCGTTCCGGCGCGCGCAAGAGGTCGGCGGTTCGCTTGGCCGCGGTCTCGACATCGTCGACGAGATATCCGTTCACGCCGTCTTCGATCTGCAGCGTGATCCCGCCGCAGCGCCCGCCGATGACGGGCCGACCCTTCCAGAGACCTTCGCTCACGGTGAGGCCGAAGCCTTCCCGCAGCGACTTCTGCATCACGACGTCGGCCGAGCGTTGGAATGCGTTGATCTGCACGTTGCCGACCTGTTGGATGTTCGACAACAGGTGGATGTTCTCGTCGCCGGCGCGCGCCTGGTCGGCCATCTCCCAGTAGTGGAAGCCTTCGGGATCGTCGGTGGCCATCGAGCCCGCGAGCACGAGCTGCACAGTCGGGAACTCTTCTTTGACGAGCCGGTACGCCTCGATGACGCCGATCGGATCCTTCCAGGGATCGAAGCGGCTGACCTGCACGATGAGCGGATCGTTGGGCCGCACGCCGTACTGCTTCACGATCTCGGTCATGAAGGGATCGGGGAGGTCGAGGTTCTTGACCGACAGCGGGTCGATGCACGGCGGCGCGATCTTGATGCGATCCTTCGGCATCGAGTCGGGCACGAACTGCGGCATCGTCCACACCGACGCGTCGTAGTGCTCCACGAAGGGGCGGAAGAATTCGAACACCTGCGGATTCGCGTCGGTGAGATCGATGTGACAACGCCAGATCCACTTCGTGCTCTCCGGCGCCACCCCGTGTCCGCGCGCGTAGTCGCGCATCGCGGCCGGCTGCGGGTCGTGGATCACGACGAAGTCCCATTCGCCCTCGAGCTGCAGCGCGTTGTCGAGCACACGCTCGAGATAGATGTGCTCCATGTGCGGCGTCCATTCCACGTCGGCGCCTTGCAGCGCGTTGTGGACGGTCTTGGTCACCGCGAAGAACTCGTCGCTGCCGTGGATGACGTGCCATTCAGCATCTATTCCCACGTCGCGCAGGAGCGCAACATGGGTTGCGAGCAACTCCGCGACCCCACCGCCATACGCGGTTGCGTTGAGATGCAGCACGCGGGCCCCGCGTAGGGGTTCGGCGAGGGCCCGGATCCGCTCGATGGTGCCCGGTTCGACGACGTCGGCATAGTCGGCGAGGTGCTTGTCGAGCAACGGAACGCGTTCGAGCAACTGGAGCTCCCGGGGGCGACGCAGAGGGGGCGGACAGGCGACAATCTATGCGCTGTGACCCGCGTACCCATGCCCCGTCTGTCCGTGTACCCATGACCCGCGTCGTCGTATGTCCGGACAAGTTCCGAGGCAGCCTGCGGGCGGCCGAGGTCGCGGCCGCGATGGCGGCCGGCGCGGCGCGGGCGGGCTTCGACGAGGTCGTCGAACTGCCGCTGGCCGACGGCGGCGACGGAACACTCGAGACGCTTCTCGCCGCGCGCGGGGGATCGCGGCGCACCACGCGCGTCACCGGACCGCTCGGCGATCAGGTCGACGCGGAATGGGGAGTCCTGAGTGGCGGTCTCGCCGTCATCGAGATGGCGCAGGCGAGCGGACTCGCGTTGGTTTCCGGGCGGAACGATCCGTTGCGCGCCAGCACGCGCGGAACCGGCGAGTTGATCGCCGCCGTTCGTGCGCAAGGTTTCAATCAGGTGCTCGTCGCCGTCGGCGGGAGCGCGACGACCGACGGCGGGCTCGCCGCGGTCGAGGCGTTGGGTTGGTCGTTGAAAGGGATGAAGGTCACTGTCGCGTGCGACGTCGAAACGGTGTTCACCGAAGCGGCGAACGTGTACGGACCGCAAAAGGGTGCAAGCGGCGCGCAGGTGTCGTTGTTGAACCGCCGCCTGCAGATGCTTGCCGACCAGTACCGGTCGCGTACGGGCATCGACGTTGCGCAACTCGTGGGCGGCGGCGCGGCGGGTGGCCTGGCGGGCGGTCTCGCCGCGATCGGTGCCGAGCTCGCACCGGGGTTCGACGTCGTCGCCGAAGCAGTCGGTCTCGAAGCGGCGTTGGAAGGCGCCGATCTCGCGCTGACCGGCGAAGGGAAGTTCGACCTTTCGAGCCTGGCGGGCAAAGTGGTCGGCGGCGTGCTTGCGTGGGTCGACGATCTCGATGTCGCGAGCGTCGCGGTCATCGCAGGACAGGCGACCGACGACGCGCGCGCCGCGCTCGCGGATCGGTCCAACGTTCAGGTGCTCGCGCTGACGGATCGGGTCTGGCAGTCGAGCGAGACGTACTCGCGCACCGCGCTGCTCGTCGAAGAAGCCGCTATCGAGGCTGCGAGAAACGCGCTCGGTACTCCGGCACCGTGATGATCGGCGGGCGCTCGCGTACCTCCACGGGCTGCGCTTCGATCACGCCGTCGGGGGTGCTGCGCAACAACTCGACGAACGGAGTCGTCGTCTCGGGTAAGAGTCCGGCGCGGCGCAGCGCGGTCGCCATGACCGCGAGCGCCTGGGGTCCGAGCTCCTCGAGTGGGCGGTTGCGGTGTTCGCGAACGTCGAGGTCGGCTTGCGCGACCGAGTCGCGGCCGAACCGCTCGACGACGTCGACGAGCAAGCCGAGCTCGACACCCCAACCTTCGACGAATGGCAACACTTCGAGCGCGCGGCGCCGGGCCGCGTACTCACCTCCGAGCGGTTGCACGATGTCGGCGATCTTCGGGAACAGCAACGACAAGATGGGCCGCGCGACGAGTTCGGTCACGCGACCGCCGCCGGTCGGCGCGCCCTCGAACGAGCGCGTGTAGTACGCCTTGACGAACATCGTGTCGGGCTGCGCGAGCAGCGGTGCGCACAGCCGCTCGATGTACTCGCCGCGGAAGTTGCGGAGATCGGCGTCGATCCAGCAGATGATGTCGCCGGTGCACGCGTACAGCGACTTCCACATCGCGTTGCCCTTGCCCGACCCGGAACCGGTGCCCGGGAGCACGGATGCCTCGGCCACCACCCGGGCGCCGGCGCGGGCCGCGACCGCGGCGGTGTCGTCGGTGGAGCCGTCGTCGAGCACCACGACCTCGGAGACGAAGTCGAGCCGGACGGCCTCGGCGACGATGGCCGCGATGGTCGCGGCTTCGTTCCGCGCCGGCAGGCACACAGACACCCCGGGCGTCTCCACAACCATGGAAGCAGGCTACGGGAACCTGATAATCTCCCAGTCAACGCGCTCATCGAGAGCGGCCGAGGGACAGGCCCTTTGACGCCGCGGCAACCAGCGAAGGCCTCACCGCCGGAGCCAGGTGCCAATGCCTGACCGATGAGCAGCCAAAGAGCGGCCCCCCGAGTGGGAGTTGCTCGAGGCGCTCGGAGCGCGTCGAGTCAAACAAGGAGACGCTCCGATGGTCAATGTGCCGCTTGTTCATGTGCAAGGTCTGCGCTGTCGCGAGTGCGGCCGCGAATACGAGGCCGCACCGATCTTCACGTGTGAGTGGTGCTTCGGCCCGCTCGAGGTCGCGTACGACTACGACGCGATCGCCAAGTCGGTCACGCGCGAGAAGATCGCCGCCGGACCGCTCAACCTGTGGCGGTACTCCGACCTGTTGCCGGTCGAGCCCAACCCGGCCGTCGACCTCGGCACCGGATTCACCCCCCTCGTGCGCGCCGATCGCCTCGCGGCCGAGCTCGGGCTGGGCGAGGTGTGGATCAAGAACGACACGCGCAACCCGACGAACTCGTTCAAGGACCGCGTCGTCTCGGTCGCGCTGAGCAAGGCGCTCGAGTTCGGCTTCAAGGTGTTCGCGTGCGCGTCGACGGGCAACCTCGCGAACTCGGTCGCCGCGCACGCGGCGCGCGCCGGGATGCGCAGCTACGTGTTCGTGCCGTCCGATCTCGAGCAGGGCAAGATCGTCACCACGGCCGTGTACGGCGGCAACCTCGTGGCGATCGAGGGCAACTACGACGACGTCAACCGTCTGTGTGCCGAGCTCGCCGGCATCTACGAGTGGGCCTTCGTGAACGTCAACATGCGGCCGTATTACGCCGAAGGTTCGAAGACCCTCGCGTTCGAGACCGCGGAGCAACTCGGCTGGACGGTTCCCGACCATGTGGTCGTTCCCGTCGCGAGCGGTTCGCTGCTCACGAAGATCCGCAAGGGCTTCGACGAGTTGTACAAGGTGGGCCTGCTCGACGAAGAGCCCGTCGTACGCGTGTCGGGCGCGCAGGCGCTCGGTTGCTCGCCCGTGGCCGAGGCCTTCATCGAGAACAACGACACGATCCGGCCGGTGAAGCCGTCGACGATCGCCAAGTCGTTGGCGATCGGCAACCCGGCCGACGGGTATTTCGCGCTCGACGTCGTGCGCACCACCGGCGGCGGCTTCGGTGCGGTCACCGACGACGAAATTGTCGACGGGATGCAGCTTCTGGCGCGCACCGAGGGGATCTTTGCCGAGACCGCGGGCGGGGTCACGGTCGCAACGCTGAAGAAGCTCGCGGCCGACGGCACGATCCGGCCCGACGAGCGGGTCGTCGTCTACATCACCGGGCACGGCCTGAAGACGCTCGAGGCGGTTTCGCCCACGTGCGGCCCGACGGCAACAATCGCGCCAACGCTCGACGCGTTCCACGCCGCGTTCGACATCGAGGAGTCGTAGCCATGAGTGTCACCGTCCGGATTCCCACGCAGCTGCGGAGCCTCTCGGCGAACGCGTCGGAGGTACAGGTCGAGGCGAGCACCGTCGCCGAGGCACTGAAGGCGCTCGAGAGCGCGTACCCCGGCTTCGCAGAACGACTCTTCGACGAGACCGGCGGCCTGCGCCGTTTCGTGAACGTGTTCCTGGCCGACGAGGACATCCGGTTCCTGCAGGGTGTCGACTCGCCCGTCACCGACGGTCAGACGTTGAGCATCGTTCCCGCCGTCGCCGGCGGCTGACGCGCTTCGTCTCATGTGATGGGCGCGTGTCCCACGCTTGAAACGGAGCGGTTGATACTGCGGCCGTTTCGCGAAGACGACGTCGACGCGTACGCCGCGGTGTTGCAGGCGCCCGAAGTACGCGCGTCGTTGCATCTGCCCGACGACGTCGGCCGCGAAGACGCGTGGCTGGGCATGGCGCAACAGCTCGGGCAGTGGGAGTTGCGCGGAACCGGCCAGTGGGCGTTGGAGGAAAAGGCGACGGGGATCTTCGTCGGGCGCGGCGGGATGTTCTTCCCCGAACGCAGCGACTGGCCCGGTATCGAGATCGGCTGGACGCTGCATCCCGCCCAGTGGGGCAAGGGCTATGCAACCGAAGCCGGCGCGGCAGCGGTGGAGTACGCGTTCGCCCACCACGACGTCGACGAGCTCTACAGCCTCATCCTGTTGGAGAACCACGCGTCGCAGGCCGTCGCCCGTCGCCTCGGCTTCACCCCCTGGCAAGAACGCGTGATGAAAGCCTTCCCGACGATGCCCCACATGATCTGGCGCCTCGAGCGCCCGTAACCGCGGAAGGGTCAGCCGGCGGAGACGTAGAGGGATTCGGCGAGGCGCTTGGGGAGGCGGTGTTCGCCGGTCTCGGTCTTCACCGTTACGGCTTCGGCGTTGGTCTCCACCACGGTTGCCTCGCAACCCGGCAACAGATGCGCACCCGCGATCAGCACGAGCGCTTCGTCCGACATCTCCAACCGTTCGCCGACCCGGGCGACGGTGACGGGACCGACCTCGGCGTCGGCGATCGCGATCGTCGGCGAGGACGGAGCGGCATGCAGCGAGCCCGGGATCGGGTTGCCGTGCGGGCAGGTGGCGGGATCGCCGAGGAGTAACACGAGCTTCTCCTCGACGTCGGCCGAGATCGCGTGCTCCCAGCGGGCGGCCTCGGCGTGCACCTTCTCCCACTCCAGGCCGATCACGTCGACGAGGAGGCGCTCGGCCAGGCGGTGCCGGCGCACGATGGTGGTGGCCAGACCCCGGCCCTTGGTGGTCAGGCTGAGGCGGCGGTCGCCGGAAAGCTCGACCCAACCGCCGTCGACGAGGCGTCCGACCGTCTCCGACACCGATGCCGCCGAGAGCCCCAGGCGCTCCACGAGCCGGGCGCGCATCGGCACGACACCCTCCTCTTCGAGGGAGAGAATCGTCTCGAGGTATTCCTCGGTCGTGTCGTGCAGCTCGGCCACGTACCCACGTTACGGGCAAGCCGGCCCCGTCGGGCGACCCCACCGCGAACACTCGCGTGAACATTCCTCGGCTTGCACTCGCGACCGTCGAGTGCCAACATGGGTTAGCACTCGGCTATCCTGAGTGCCAACCATCCGCCCGTTCCATGCAGCCAACGCCGGCTGCTCCAGGGGGTTTTTGCCAATGCCCAAGCAGATCGCCTACGACGAGCACGCCCGCCGGGCGCTCGAGGCGGGTATGAACAAGCTCGCCGACGCAGTGCGCGTCACCCTCGGCCCGCGTGGCCGTAACGTCGTCCTCGAAAAGAAGTGGGGCGCACCCACGATCACGAACGACGGTGTCTCCATCGCCAAGGAGATCGACCTCGAAGACCCCTTCGAGAAGATCGGCGCCGAGCTCGTCAAGGAAGTTGCCAAGAAGACCGACGACGTCGCCGGTGACGGTACGACGACCGCAACGGTGCTGGCGTGGGCCATGGTCCGCGAGGGCCTGCGCAACGTCGCCGCCGGCGCGAACCCGATGGTCCTGAAGGGCGGCATCCAGCAGGCTGTCGCCGCGGCCGTCGACTCGATCAAGGCCCAGTCGAAGAAGGTCGACACCGACCCGGCTGCGATCGCCAATGTCGCGGCGATCTCCGCAGCCGACAAGGAGATCGGCTCGATGATCGCCGAGGCGCTCGAGAAGGTCGGCAAGGACGGCGTCATCACCGTCGAGGAGAGCCAGACCTTCGGGATGGAGCTCGACCTTGTCGAAGGTATGCGCTTCGACAAGGGCTACATCTCGCCCTACTTCGTCACCGACCCCGACCGCATGGAAGCCGTCCTCGACGACGCGCTCCTGCTGTTCGTGTCGTCCAAGATCAGTGCGGTCAAGGACCTCCTTCCCGTGCTCGAGAAGGTCATGCAGTCGGGCAAGCCGCTGGCGATCATCTCCGAGGACGTCGAGGGCGAGGCTCTGGCCACGCTCGTCGTCAACAAGATCCGGGGCACGTTCAAGTCGGTCGCCATCAAGGCCCCCGGCTTCGGCGAGCGGCGCAAGGCGATGCTCCAGGACATGGCGATCCTCACCGGCGGCCAGGTGGTCTCCGAGGAGATCGGCCTGAAGCTCGAGAACATCGGGCTGGAGTTGCTCGGCCGGGCGCGCAAGGTCGTCATCACCAAGGACGAGACGACCGTCGTCGAGGGTGCGGGTTCGAAGAGCGACGTTCAGGGTCGCATTCAGCAGATCCGCAACGAGATCGACAACACCGACTCCGACTACGACCGTGAGAAGCTCCAGGAGCGTCTCGCCAAGTTGTCCGGTGGCGTTGCGATCATCAAGGTCGGCGCGGCCACCGAGGTCGAGCTCAAGGAAAAGAAGCACCGCATCGAAGACGCGGTGCAGACCACCAAGGCTGCGGTCGAAGAGGGCGTCGTGCCCGGCGGCGGCGTTGCGCTCGTGCGCGCGCAGGCCAAGGTGCTCGAGCTCGCGGCAACGCTCGAAGGTGACGAGGCGACCGGCGCCAAGATGGTCGCTCGTGCACTCGAAGAGCCGTTGAAGCAGATTGCGGTCAACGCCGGCATGGAAGGCGGTGTGATCGTCGAGAAGGTGAAGAACCTGAAGGGCGCACACGGCCTCAACGCGGCGACCGGTGAGTACGAGGACCTCGTCAAGGCCGGCGTCATCGACGCCGCCAAGGTGACCCGCTCGGCGCTGCAGAACGCAGCCTCGATCGCGGCACTGTTCCTCACCACCGAGGCCGTGGTTGCCGACAAGCCCGAAGAGAAGGGCGCCGGCGGTATGCCGGGCGGCATGCCCGGCGGCGGCATGGGAGACATGGACTTCTAAGTCCACCCTTCCTCTGCGGAGAGTTTCACGGGGCGCCCTTCGGGGCGCCCCGTTCTTCGTTCCGACCCGGTTCGAGTTCACGTCTGTCACACGACCGCTCGCGGGTCGACTTTCGCCACTCTGAGTGAGGATTCGCCGCGGTGCGGCGGTACCATTCCCGACAGGAATTCGGGGGGCCACGGAGGGGCGGGATGGCGGAGTCGCGGCGCGTGCTCGCGGCGTTCGGGGTGGGCATCGCCGCCTTCGGCGCGGCCGCGCTCGGCAGCGCGTGCGGCGGCTCGACCTTTGCGAGTCGGTCGGCGGCCGCGCCGGTGGCGCCCGTCGCGCCTGCTCCATCGGTGTCTTCGGTTCCGATCCCGCCCAACGCGGTGTTGCAGGCCAAGGTGCGGGAGTCGGTGGCGCGCACGATCGCGATGCACTCGGCGCGGGCGTCGATCTCGGTCACGCTGACCGGACTGGGCGACGCCGCGGTGTCGACGGGCGCGTTCGACATCGCCGGCACCGGCCTCGTCGACCTCCGCACCGGCAACGCGGATCTCGCGCTCAGCGTGCCGCGCTTCGACCGCGTCAGCGGGGGCGGCGCGGTCGAGCAGCGCATCGTGAGTGGGGTCGTCTACGCCAAGTTGCCGGTTGCGGTGCTGCGCCAAGCCGGGCTGCCCGCGACCGTGCATTGGCTCCGCCTCGATCCCCGCGCGATCGGTACCGGGGGACCGGCCGATCTGTCGCAGGCGCAGGCCGATCCGGCGCGTGCCCTCGGGCTGCTGGCCGCGGCGTCGGCCGCGGTACGCGCCGACGGGTCGGAGTCGGTGCGCGGCGTGCCGTGCACGCAGTACTCGGGGTCGATCGACGTATCCGCGGCGCGCCGGGCGACGAACCTGCCCGCGGCGGTGCGTACGGAGCTCACCGAGCTCGGCTCGGTGGCCGGCGCGCACCGCGTCGAGCTGGACGCGTGGCTCGACAGTGCCGGGCGCACGCGCCGCGTCGTCGTGAGCATGCCGCTGACCGGGCTGTCGACGCAGGCCGGCGACGCCGCGGTCGGTCCCGACGCGATGATGCGCGTCCAGGCCGACTTCTACGGATTCGGCGGGCCGGTGGCGGTTGCGGTTCCCCCGCAGAACCAGGTCCGCCCGTACAACACGCTCCGCCTCGACGCCGTCGCGGGCTGATTCCGGGTTGGGTCTCGGTGGGCTAAGGCCCGGAACGGCGAAACCCGATATCTGACGGGTGACGACGAAGCGATCTTTCGCGCTCCCGGGCCTCGTGTTGGTGACCGTCCTCGCGGTCGCCGGGTGCGGCGGCCAACAGTTCCCGACGACCGCGGCGCACCCTGTACCGACGACGACGGGCGCGCCCGCCGTGGCGCAGACTCCGCAGGCGCGCCTGCTCGCGGCGGCGCAACGCACGACCGCGGAGAAGACGGCTCGTCTCGCAATGCACATGTCGATCGTTGCCGGCGGAGACGCCGCATTGACGCTCGACGGCGACGGTGTCATCGACCTCACGAAGCAGTCGATGGATCTCACGTTCACCTTGAAGGCGGACGGCGACACCGAAGCGGTCGAGCTGCGCGTCATCGACCGCGTCGCGTACAGCCTCGAGGGCGGGCGCTGGGTCAGCCAACCGTTCGCCGGCCAGCCGGTCTCGAGCCTCACTCCCGATCCCACCAGCTACCTCGAATTCCTGCAGGGGCTCTCCGGCAACGTCCGCGTCGTCGGCCACGAGCTGCTCCGGGGAGTCCAGACGACGCGCTACTCGGCGACCGTCGACCTCGGCCGAGCGCTGACGCGCGTGTCGAAGAGTGCGGCGCAGAGCGCCGTGATGCGCGATGCCCTTTCGCAGTTCGGTGATCTCGAGGTCCCGGTCACGGCGTGGGTCGACGCCGCCGGCCGATTGCGCAAGCTTGACCTCGCGATGGACGTGTCAGGGATCGCGTCGAAGCTCGAGCTGGGTGCGGCCGTGGCCCCGAAGATCGATATCACGATGGAGTTCTACGAGTTCGGGGTTCCGGTCGATGTCGTCGTGCCGCCCGGAGTGATCAGCGCGCAGGCGGCCGCCGCGGATGCAGTCGCGCAGTCGGATCTCCGGAACGCACTGACTGCCGAGAAGACGCTCTACACGGACGATCAGATGTACACCGCCGACGCCCCGACGCTGAAGCAGGTCGAGCCGACGCTGGGTTGGGGTACGAAGCTCCCGGTTGCGGTCGCGGACGCGAGCGGCCAACCGGATCAAGTGGTCTGCCTGTCGGAGCGTTCGGCGAGCGGATCGACATTTGCGATCGCCGACGTCGCGACCGGGTTCGGCGCGGGGACGTATTTCGCCAAGTCGGCCTGCCCGGCGGTGGTCACGGAGCAGACCGTTTCCGCCATGGCCAAGAGCTGGTAGGCCGCGCGGTCTATCCGGTCACGGGATCGGCGACGGGTACGATCGCATCCGTGGAAACCGTGTCGCCGTCGGTTGGTTGGGGTGTTCTCCACCTGTACTACCGCGTTGATCGCGAGCGCGCCGAACACGATCCCGGCGCCGCCAAACACGTCCTCGACGCGTTCGCCGCGCTCGAAGCCGACGGCCACCAGGCACTCGCGCTGGCGATGCTCGGGCACAAGGCCGATCTCGGTGTCATCGCGCTCGGTCCCGACCTGGCCCGGTTGCAGCGCTTTCAGAACGAATTGCTCGCCGCGCCGTTGGTGCCCGTCTATTCGTACGTCTCGCTGACGGAGCAGTCGGAGTACGGCACGACCGAGGCCGAGGAGCGCGATCGTCTCGAACGCGAAGACGGTGTGAGCGGCGAGGAGCTCGAAACCCGCCTCACGGTGTGGCGCGATCGCATCGCGCACTACCAAGAGAATCGCCTGCACCCGCGGCTGCCGATGAAGCAGACCTGTTGCTTCTACCCGATGTCGAAACGGCGGGCGGTCGACGCGAACTGGTTCGAGCTGCCGTTCGAGGCGCGCAAGGAATTCATGGCCGCGCACGCGCGCGTCGGTCGCACGTACGCGGGCCGCGTGCTGCAACTCATCACCGGCTCCACTGGTATCGACGACTACGAATGGGGCGTCACGTTGTTGGCCGACGACCCCGCCGCGTTGAAGGAGATCGTTTACGAGATGCGCTTCGATCCGGTGTCGGCGCGCTACGCCGAGTTCGGTCCGTTCTTCACCGGACTCGTGCTCGATCCCGACGACGCTTGCGCGCGGGTCGGACTGCGCGCCGGTGACGGTGCCCGATGACCACGCCCACCGACGCGATCCGGTTGTTCGTCTCGATCCCCGAAGCGCTGGTCGAGCGGCCGATGATCTACGAGATGATCAAGCGCTTCGACGTGGTGCCGAGCATCCGGCGCGCGAACGTCGAGGCGCACTCGGCGTGGGTGATTCTCGAACTCTCGGGTTCGCACGACGCGCGCGACGAGGCGATCGCGTACCTCGAGAGCTTGGGCTGCACCGTCAATCGCATGGAAGGCGATGTGGTCGCGGGCTGACTCCCGTGCGCCCCGCGCCTCACGTCGCGAGCATCTCCCACAGGGTGAACGCCACGTATTCCACACCGTCGTGCGTCTCGGTCCGTCCGGCGCGGCGCAGCTCGGCGACACACGCGGTCGTCGCCTCGAAGCCGATCATGTGTTTGAAGTCGGCCACCGCCACGAGCAGCGGCCCGTCGGCATCGCCCTCGCGCAACAACGCGTCGACCTCGAGTACCGGATGGGCGGGGTCGTGCGGATCGATGCACGCGCAGTGGTAGACGATCCGCTCGAAGACCGACAGCGCCCGGAGTCGCACGCGACGATGTTGGCCGATGCCGCCCGCTGACGACGAGCCCACCGCCGACGACCCGGCCCGAGCCGAGGCCGACGGGCGGCTCCTCATGGCGGAAGGGGCGGAGCGGCTCGTCGAGGGCGTCGCCCGGCTCGGCGCGGTGTGGGTGGTGCGGGTCGTGACCGGGCTCGTCGACGCGTGGGACCGGCTCGATGCGGTGGCCCGCGGCGCGGCGATTGCCGCGGCGGCCGAAGCCGGCGCCGCGGGTGCAGCGCGGGTCGAGGGCGAGCTCCGAGCGCTGTTCGCGCTCGATCCGGCCGCGCAACGGGCCACGCCGCTCGAGATCATCCGCTCGCTCCGGCGGGAAGCGGGCGAGGTGTTGCGGGCTGCCGGGGTCCCCGAGGTGGTCCGGGATCCGTTCGAGACCCGCGCCTTCCCCGACGACGTCTACGGCATCGTCCTCAAGACCCCCGCCGAGCTCGGTGACGACGAGCTGGGCGGCGCGCTCTTGGCCTGGGGTCTCGGCAAGGCGAAGGTGCTCCGGGCTCGAGTCCGGGAGGGCGCTTCCGGCCGCCCACCCGGCCCAGAAGCGGCGCGGGGTGAAACAGAGCTGTAACAATCGGGCCTCGGCTGAGAAACAGCTTCCTGTCAGGCTGCTTGCAAGTCACTCGAGGTGGCGACGAATTGAATATCAATGCCGGAGACACCGCGTGGGTGCTCGTCTCGGCCGCGCTTGTCATGTTCATGACACCGGGCTTGGCGTTCTTCTACGGCGGAATGGTCCGGGCCCGAAACGTCCTGACGATCCTCATGCAGAACTTCTTCTGCCTGGGTCTCGTGAGTGTCCTCTGGGCCATCGTGGTGTATTCGTTCGCCTTCGGCGGCACGAACAAGTGGATCGGGAATCTCGACTTCGCATGGCTGGGGCACTTCAACACCGCGCCGCATGGGCTGGTCTTGACGATCCCGCCGTCGCTCTACATGTCGTACCAAATGATGTTCGCGGTGATCACGCCCGCGTTGATCACGGGTGCGGTCGCGGACCGGGTGCGGTTCGGCGCGTGGGCCTGGTTCGTGGGGATCTGGGTCGTGCTCGTGTACGCGCCGGTCGCGCACTGGGTGTTCTCACCGGTCGGGTGGCTGGCCCGGCGGGGCGCGCTCGACTTCGCGGGCGGCACCGTCGTGCATGTGAACGCCGGGATCGCGGCGCTCGCGGTCGTGCTCGTGATCGGGCGACGGCGGGGTTGGCCGCATACTCCGATGCCGCCGCATTCGCTCCCGCTGACACTGCTCGGCACCGGCATCCTGTGGTTCGGTTGGTTCGGATTCAACGCCGGCTCGGCGCTGCGGGCCGATGGTCTCGCGGTGCAGGCACTGGTGAACACGCATCTGGCCGCGGCCGCGGCGATGCTGAGCTGGGTTGTGGCCGAGCGGTTGCATTCCGGCCGGGCGACGATTCTGGGCGCGGCATCGGGCGCAGTTGCGGGTCTCGTCGCGATCACGCCGTGCGCGGGATTCGTCGGCGGGATGTCGCCGATCGCGATCGGTCTGATCACCGGCGCGATCTGTTTCGCGGCCGTGAACCTGAAGTTCACGCTCCGCTTCGACGACGCGCTCGATGTCGTCGGGGTGCACCTCGTGGGTGGGATCGTCGGTTCGTTGTTGCTCGGCTTCTTCGCCGACAAAGCGGTGAATCACGCGGGCCGCAACGGGGTATTCGTTCACGGTGGCGGGTTCGGATTGTTGGGCGAGCAGGCGCTCGCGGTCGTGGCGACGCTCGTGTACTCGTTCGTCGTGACGTTCGCGATCGCGTGGTGTGTCGACAAGCTGTTCCCGGGCGGGCTGCGGGTCGACGAGGAGACCGAAGACTCCGGTCTCGACCTGCGCGAACACTCGGAGGTTGCATATACCTTCGTGGAGCGTTAGCCCACGAGAGGAGCCGTCCGTGAAGTTGGTCGTAGCCATCGTCAAGCCGTTCAAGGTCGACGACGTGAAGACGGCCATCCAGGACTTCGGCGTACAGGGCCTCACGATGACCGAGGTGCAGGGCTTCGGTCGACAGCGGGGTCACACCGAGGTGTACCGCGGCGCCGAGTACGTCATCGATTTCGTGCCCAAGGTGAAGCTCGAGATCCTCGTCGAAGACGCCGACGCGCCCGCGGTTGCCGAGAAGATCGTCAATGCCGCGCGGACGGGCAAGATCGGCGACGGGAAGGTCTGGATCCTCCCGGTCGAAGGCCTGATCCGCATCCGAACCGGAGAAGCCGGCTCTGACGCGCTCTAGCTCGGGCAACGAACTGATCTCGGCGCGTCTGCGCGACACGCGCACCGCGCTGACGGCCGACCTCACCTTGCGCGGACGCGCCTACGGCGAGGCGCTCGCCGACGCGGTCGACGCCGCGCTGGTCGAGGCGTTCGCGGGCATTCCCGACGACGGGCACGTCGCGCTGGTCACGCTCGGTTCGTACGCGCGGCGCGAGCTGTGCCCGGGCTCCGACGTCGACGTGTTGTTGGTGCACAACCTGCGCGGCCGGCGCAGTGCCGACACGGTGCGGGCCATGACCGAACAGCTCTGGTACCCGCTCTGGGACGCGGGTTTCGTGACCGGCCACGGGGCACGCACGGTCAAGGAATCGATCGCGCTCGCCACCGACGACCTCGACGCGCTGACGGCGTTGCTCAACGTGCGCGTCGTCGCCGGTGCACCTGAGCTCGCGGCCGAGCTGGAAGGTAAGGCGCGGGAGCTCGCGGCGCGGCGCAGCGGGCGCGTGCTGCCGGTGCTGGCCGACGCGGTCGATCATCGCCGCCAACGCCCGGGCGCGATCGCGGAGATGCTTGAGCCCGATCTGAAAGAAGGCGCGGGCGGGCTCCGCGATGTGCAGTCGTTCGATTGGGCGGGCTGGGCGCTGGGCTCGCCGGGTGGCTACGCAACGTTGCTCGAGCGCGATTTCCTCACCGCGGCCGACCTCGCTCGGGTCGAAGCCGGCCGCGAGCTTCTGCTCGACATCAGGGTCGCCTTGCAACGCGTCACCAACTCGCACTCCGATCGGCTCGCGTTGCAGGAGCAGGATGCGGTTGCCGCGCAGCTCGGGTTCGCGTCGGCCGACGCGCTCGTGCACGACCTCGCCAGCGCATCCCGCGAGATCGCGTGGATCGCGGGCGACGTGTGGTCCCGGGTCCGCGACGTGCTCGGCGGTCAGCGCGCCAAGGACGCGCCGCCCGACGCGCCGATCGCGGCCGGCGTGTGGATGCGCGACGGTCGGGTGCACATCGACACCGAGCCCGACGGCACCGTGCCGCCGCTGCGCACGCTGGAAGCCGCGTGTGCGGCCGCCGAGAACGCGGTGCCGTTCGATCGCGCGTCGTTGTCGCGGCTGCGCGCCACGGGCGAGCCGACCTGGGACGTATGGCAGCGCGCCGGGTTCGTGCGGCTGCTCCGATCCGGCGCCAACGCGGTGCCCGTGTTCGAGGCACTCGATCACGAAGAGGTGCTCGTGCGGCTGTTGCCGGAATGGGAGCATGTGCGTTCGCTCCCGCAGCGCAACGCGTACCACCACTACACGGTCGACCGGCACCTGCTCGAGGCGGTCGCGGAGTGTGCGCGGCTGCTCGACGCGGGCGACATGCAACTCGCGCCGGGGCGCGAGCCCGATGTCGAGATGGTGGTCGCGCGCGCGTGCCGGCGGCCGGAGCTGCTGTTGTTGAGCGCGCTGCTGCACGACATCGCCAAGGGCCGGCCCGGTGACCACTCCGAGGTCGGCGAGCAGACCGCGGAGCAGGTCGTTCGGCGCATGGGCTTCGACAGCGAGGCGCGCGAGATCCTGCCGTGGCTGGTGCGCAACCATCTCCTCATGGCCGAGGTCGCGACGCGCCGCGACCTCTCCGACGCGTCGGTGGCCGACAACGTCGCCGCCGCGTGCGCGGGCGATGCCGAACGGCTCCGCCTCCTCTACTTGTTGACGATCGGCGACTCGCGCGCGACCGGTCCGGCCGCGTGGAGCCCGTCGAAGGCCGCACTCGTGCGCGACCTCTTCGTCAAGGCGGCCACCGCGATCGAGCGGGGCGAGGCCAAGGCGGTCGCCGCCGATCGCCGGGAGGCCCTGCACGAGCGCCTCGGCGCCGACCGCGCCGGCATGTTTCTCGCGCGCCTGCCCGAGGAATACGTGTTGGCGTTCGATGTCGAGACGATGATCGTGCACGAGTCGCTGTTGCACGATTCGCCGACGGTCCGTTGCGATCTCGTCGACGGGGGCAACGTCGTCGTGACGGTCGTGGCCGGCGACCGGCCCGGTCTGCTGGTGATGCTGGCCGGTGCGCTCGCGGTGTGCGGACTCGACGTTCTCGCGGCGAGCCTGTTCGGCACCACCGACGGTTTCGCGCTCGACGTGTTCCGCGGTGCCGACCCCTTCGGTCGCGTCGCCGACGACGGTGGTGCGCGCGTGAAGGAGATGATCGAACGCGCGCTCGCGGGCGATGTCGACCTCGCCGCACGCGTCGACGAGCGCCGCCGCGCGTACGCGGGCATCACCAAGACGTCTCCGCCCGAGGTGCACGTCGACGTGAAGTCCGACGAATCCGAGACCGACACCGTGGTCGAGGTGTACGCCGACGACGACATCGGGTTGCTCTACCGACTCGCGTCGGCGTTCGCGGAGCTCTCGCTCGACGTGCGGATCGCGAAGGTGGCCACCACCGGCCGGCGGGTCGTCGACGTGTTCTACGTACGCGATTCGCAGGCGCGCAAGATCGACGATCCCGACGCCGTCGCGCGCTTGCGGGCCGTCCTCGTCGAGCGCATGACTGGCTAGGGTTCGGTCCGCATGAGCAACCCCGAGTTCACGAATCCCACGGCCGACATGCTGCGCTGGGCCGAGACCCTCGCCGGGATCGCGCGTACCGGGCTCGGGTTCACCCAGAGCCTCTACGAGCGCGAGCGGTTCGAGGAGGTGTTGAAGGTCGCGGCCGACATCCGTTCCGTGGCCATCGACGAAGCCGAATCCGATGTGCTCTACGACGAGTGGCTGAACACCGTCGGCGAAGGGGTCGCGGGTTACGTCACGCCCAAGGTCGCGGTGGCGGCCGTCGTGGGCAACGACCGGGGCGAGATCCTGCTCACCCAGCGTGCTGATTCCGGTTGGTGGCTGTATCCCGTCGGCTGGGCCGATGTCGGCTATTCGCCGTCGGAGATCGCGATGAAGGAAGTGCTCGAGGAGACCGGCATCGAGTGCGAGGTCGTCTCGTTGATCGCGGTGCTCGACGGGCTCCGCCTCGGATTCGCGCGCATCCCGATGTACTCGATCGTCTTCCACTGCCGGATGACGGGCGGCGAGCTGAAAGGCCATCCGCTCGAGACGAGCGCGGTGGGTTTCTACGCCCGCGACGCGATGCCGCAGCCGCTGGCGGGCGCGCACCGGTGGCTTGATCTCGCGTTTCGCGCCATCGACGGTGAGAAGGTCGACACCTGGTACGACCCGCCCCGCGCACCCACCTGGCGCGGCGAGGCGTAAGCCTCGGTGTTCAACGAGGGTTGAGCGTTACGTCGCGAGCTGCTCGAGCAGCAACGAGACGATCGAGACCTTGCCGTTGGCGCGTTCCCACGCGTCGCCGATCGCTTCGTGGTCGACGAGGCCGGTGCGCTCGGGCGCCAACGCGAGTGCCGCAGTCGCGAGGTTCGCGAGACGCGCGGGCTCGATCTCGTCGCCGTAGGCGGGAAAGGCCTCGAGCCCGTCCCACAGGCCGTCGAGGGCCCGGCTTTCGTCGCCGAGGCGGAGCGCCGCGGGGTCGATGCCTTCGGTGATCTGCGCGACGACCGCCTCCCAGATGTCGTAGTGCGAACACCCCTTGGGGAGCTTGTAGTCGGAGACCGGGTGCAGGCGGAACTCGAGGATGATCGCCTCGGGCGTGGTTTCGTCTGCGTGGTCGCCGGCTTCGTCACCGACGAGCCAGGTCTGTGAACCGTTCACGTAGCTGTCGACGGGCGGCCCGAGATGCTCGTCGAGCGCCAGCACGAGGCCGGGCGCGATCTTCCAAACCGCAGTCGGTACGAGGTCCACCCCGTAGACCGTAGCCAGCGTCCGCTCTACGATCGCCCGGACATGAGCCAGTACGACCGCCTCTCCTCGCTCGACGCGAGTTTTCTGCACCTGGAGCGCCCCGAGTATCCGATGCACGTCGGCGCGGTGAGCGTGCTGGAGGGGGGTTCGTTCTTCGGCGCGGACGGGCGGTTCCGCATCGACGAGGTGCGCGATCTCGTCTTGTCGCGGCTCCCGCTGCTCCCGCGGTTCCGCCGCCGGCTGATGCAGGTTCCCTACGACCAGGGCCGGCCGATCTGGGTCGACGACGACCATTTCGACATCACGTATCACGTGCGCCACACCGCGTTGCCCCGGCCCGGTTCGTGGGAGCAGCTGGTCGCGCTCACGACGCGGGTCCAGGAGGTGTTACTCGACCGCGAGCACCCGCTATGGGAGATCTGGATGGTCGAGGGGCTGGAGGGCGGGAATGTCGCGCTCCTGCAGAAGACGCACCACGCGTTGATCGACGGCGTGTCTGGGGTCGACGTCGCGACGCTGCTGCTCGACATGAGTCCCGACTTCGTGGCGCCGGTCGTTCCCGAGTGGACGCCCGAACCCGCGCCCGCGCCGTCGCAGCTCCTGCTCGACACGTTGTGCGAACGCATGTCCGAACCGGCGGAGATCGTCCGTTCGATCCGTTCCGCGTTTCGCGGGCCGCGCCGCGCGCTCGAGCGGACGCGCGAGCTCAGCCAGTCGATGAGCACGATGGTGACGCGCGACGCGATTGCGCCGCGCACGTCGATCAACGCGCGCACCGGCCGGCATCGGCGCCTCGCGGTCGTGCGCATCCCGTTGGCCGAGGTGAAGGAGATCCGGCGCGGGCTCGGCGGCACGGTGAACGACGTGTTGCTCGCGGGAGTGTCGGGCGGGCTCCGGCGCCTGTTCGTGCATCGCGCCGACGACACCGAAGACCTCCAGCTGCGGGTTCTGTGCCCGGTGTCGGTGCGCACCGACGACCAGCAGGGAACGCTCGGCAACAAGGTGTCGGCGATGTTCGTGAACCTGCCCGTCGACAACCGGCCCGCGCTCGAACGGTTGCAGGCGATCTCCGGCCAGACCGCCGATCTCAAGGAACGCCGGCAGGCGGTCGGCGCCGAGGTGTTGCTCGGCATGACCGACTACGTCGCGCCGACACTGATGAACCTGGCCGCGCACGTCGTGCACCGCCAGCCGTTCTTCAACCTGGTCGTCACCAATGTGCCCGGGCCGCAGGCGCCGCTCTACATGATGGGCGGGCGCTTGCTGGAGGCGTTCCCGATCGTGCCGTTGACGCAGAACACCACGGTCGTCGTCGGCATCTTGTCGTACGACGGCACGTTCCATTTCGGGTTGTGGGCCGACCGCGACTCGTTCGCCGACATCGAGGTGCTCGCGAGCGGAATCGACGACGCGTTCACCGAGCTGTTGAAGATCGCGCAAGAGCGGGGGTAGGTCATGACCGAGGTATGGGAACACGACGCGTGGGAGTTGGCCGATGCGGTCCGGCGCGGCGAACTGCGTTCGATCGACCTGCTCGACCTGTTCGTCGAGCGCATCGAGAAGTTCAATCCCGAGCTGAACGCGTTCTGCTATCTCGATCTCGAGAGTGCGCGCGCCAAGGCCGAGGCCGTCGATGCCGCGGTGGCCCGCGGCGAAGATCCCGGGGTCTGGGCCGGCGTCCCGATGGGTGTGAAAGAGCTCGTGCAAGTGGCCGGTTGGCCCGACACGCACGGGTCGCTGTTGTACCGCGATGTCGTCGGCACGCGTGACGACACCGAGCCCGCCCGGCTCCGCGCCGCGGGTGCGGTTCTCGTGGGGCTCACCACCTCGCCCGAGTTCGGTTCGACCAACTGGACCCGCACCTATCTGCACGGCACGACGCGCAACCCGTGGAACCCGGAACGCACCCCGGGCGGTTCGTCGGGCGGGTCGGCGGCCGCGGTCGCGGTCGGCATGATGCCGATCTGCACCGGGAGCGACGGTGGCGGCTCGATCCGCATTCCCGCGTCGTACAGCGGACTCTTCGGCTTCAAGACGAGCTTCGGTCGCGTCGGTTACGCCGGCCACTTCGACAGCGCGCTCACGTCGGTGCCGGGTCCCATGTGCCGGTCGGTGCGCGACGCGGCGCGTTACATCGACGCGGTCGCGGGCCCGACGAACAGCGACCCGATGTCGTTGCCCAAGCCGGTGCGTTCGTACGAAGACGCGATCGTCTCCGGTGACGCGGTCGCGAATCTGCGGGGTAAGCGCGCCGCGTGGTCGTCGACGCTCGGCTTCGCGGTTTGTGATCCCGAGGTCGAGAAGCTCGCGTACGAAGCCGCGCTCGCGCTCTGCGCCGACGCGGGCATCGAGCTCGTCGACATCGACGTGCAGTTGCCGCGTCCGGGCGGCGCGTGGGGACTCATCTCCTCGCTCGACACCGCCGCCAACTACCTCGACGCGGCGCGCGGTCACTGGGACGACGTCACTCCGATCTCGCGGGCCGGGCTACAGGCGGTCGACGCAATCAACTCGGAACAGCTCATGCGTTCGTTGCACCGCCGCTTCGAGTTGCTCGAGGCGATCGGGGCGGTGTTCGACCAGGTCGACCTGCTGCTCACACCCACCACGGCCACCACCGCGTTCATCGCCGAAGGTCCGCCGCCGCTCGAGATCGGCGGTCAGAAGGTCGGCGGGATGGGCTCGGTCCCGTACACGGCGCCGTTCAACATCTCCGGCATGCCCGGCGTCAGCATCCCGGTCGGGTGCGCGACCGACGGCCTCCCGGTGGGGCTGCAGGCGGTCGGCCGCCGCGACGACGAAGAGGTCGTGTTGGCGTGCGGCGCGGTGGCCGAGGCGAACCGGCCCTGGGTCAAATTCGCGCCGCTCGCGTACACCTGATCGGCACCTCAATCGGGCGCTCCGAGGCGGGCGATACCCTGCGAGCATGACCGATACCCAGCCGCGCGCGCGTCCTCCGAGGCAGGAACAGGAGCCCGCGTCGGAGGAGGTAACCGAGGTCGTGCCCGGGGTGTTGCGCATGCAGCTCCCGATCTGGATGCCCGGTCTCGGTCACGTGAACATGTACGCGCTCCCCGACAAAGAGGGCCTCGCCGTCATCGACCCCGGACTCCCGGGACCCCAGTCGTGGAAGGCGTTGAAGCAGCGGTTGAAGTCGGCGGGCTATCGAGTCAAGGACGTGCATACCGTCGTCGTCACGCACGGCCATCCCGACCACTTCGGCGGCGCCGGACGCATCGCCCGCGAGGCCCGCGCCAAACTCGTCACGCATCACGCGTTCTCCACGTGGACGGTGAAGGGCCCGAGCCCGCAACGCGCGCTCTCCGAAGGTGAAGCGCGGCGCGTCGAGATCGAAGCGGCGGCGTACGCGCAGAGTGTCGACGTTCCGCCCGACGAGCTACCGACCATCAACGATCCCGATGTCGTGCGCGACGACACCGAGGAGACCGAAGTGACCTCGAGTCCGTGGGGCGCGACCACGCCGTGGGGCACGACGAACCAGGGACCACCGCTCAAGCGCCGGATGATGATCAAAGCGCTGCGGGTGTTGTTCTCACCGCCCGAGCCCACCGACCGCGTGCATCACGGCGAACGCCTCCGGCTCGGCAATCGCGAGTGGTTCGTGGTGCACACGCCCGGCCACACCGTCGACCATCTCTGCCTCTGGGACCCGGAGTCGGGCACGTTGCTCACCGGCGATCACGTGCTGCCGTCGATCACGCCGCACGTGTCGGGTGTGCGCCGCGCCGACTCGTTGAAGTCGTATCTCGCGACCCTCGATCTCGTCGGTCAGCTGCCGGGCGTGAAGATCGGCCTGCCCGCGCACGGGCATCCGTTCGCCGACGTACCCGGCCGGGTCGAGGCGATCAAGGAACACCACGCCGAGCGCATGGAGCAACTGCGCGACGTCGGGCTCGCGCTCGGGCCGGCCACGGTGGTCGACCTGTCGCACGAGCTGTTTCCCAAGCGCCATTGGGGCACGATGGCCGAGAGCGAGACGTTCGCGCACCTCGAACATCTCGCCCACGCGGGCGGCGCGGAACGGTGGGAGGAGAACGGGATGCTCGTCTATCGGATGGAACCGGCACCGGAGTCGTCATGACCGCAACCGACACCGAACTCGCGAACGAGTCTGTCGATCTGCTGTCGCAGCTCATTCGCAACGCGTGCGTCAACGACGGCACGCCGGAATCGGGGTTCGAGTCGCGGAGCGCCGATCTGATCGCGCAGTACCTCGGCGATTCGGGTCTCGACCTCGAGCGCTACGAAGCGCAGCCCGGCCGCGAGAACCTCGTGGCGCGCATCGAAGGTACGGATCCCACTGCACCGACCCTGTTGTTGATGGGGCACACCGATGTCGTGCCCGCGAATCCCGACGGCTGGCGGCGCGATCCGTTCGGCGGCGAGGTCGTCGACGGCGACGTGTGGGGCCGCGGCGCGGTCGACATGTTGAACCTGACGGCGACCATGGCGGTTGCCTTTCGCGGTCTCGCCCGTTCGGGCTTCCGGCCGCGGGGCACGCTCGTGTATCTCGCGGTTGCCGACGAGGAGAACCTCGGCACGTGGGGCGCGGAGCATCTGCTCGACCACGAACAAGACGCGGTGCGCGCCGACTATGTCGTGACCGAGGCGGGCGGTTTCCAGATGCCGACCGCGCGGGCCGCGGCTGCCGGTGATCGTCGGCGAGAAGGGTTCCTACTGGTGCCGCATCACGGTTCGCGGCACGCCCGGACACGCGTCGCAACCGTTCCGTACCGACAACGCGCTCGTCACCGCGGCCGAGATCATCAAGCGCCTCGCCGAGTATCAGCCGCCGACCCAGATCCACGAGACGTGGCGGCGATTCATCGAGGGCGTCGACTTCGGACCGGAGTGGAACAAGCACCTGCTCGACGAGACGACGCTCGCCGATTTCTGCGAGGAGTTGCCGATCGGGCTCGCCCGGCAGGCGCACGCGTGTACGCACACCACGTTCGCGCCGACCGTCATCAGCGGCGGCACGAAGACCAACGTGATCCCGGATTCGATCGAGCTCGAGGTCGACATCCGTACGTTGCCCGGCCAGCGCAGCTCCGACATCAAGGCGATGCTCGAAGACGCGCTCGGGGATCTGATCGCGTGCACGGAGATCACGCCGTTCGACGAGAACGAGTCGACGTCGTCGCCCGCCGACACGCCGCTCTGGGATGCGATGGGCCGGGTGTCGTCGGCGTTGGTCGCCGACTCTGCTCTCGTTCCGTTCCTCACGGTCGGTGCCACCGACGCGCGCTTCTTCCGGCGGACGGGATCGGTTGCGTACGGCTTCGGGCTGTTCAGCCGCAAGCTCTCGTTCGACGACTACGCGTCGATGTTCCACGGCAACGACGAGCGGGTCGACATCGAGTCACTCGTGCTGTCGACGCGTCTCTGGGACGGCCTCGCCCGCGACATCCTCGCCTAACCCTCCAACTGTGGGCACCGCCACCTACCGTCTCGGTACGTGAGCGTGCCCACTGTTGGGTAATCGGGGGCTTTTTACTCGTCGGGTTGATCGCGGAGGTAGCGCTCGAAATCCTCGGCGAGTGATTCGCCCGAGGGGAGCTCGTCCTCGTCGAACCAATCCTCGTCGTCGTCATCGTCGTCGACCGCGATCTCGTCGTCGGTCGCCATCCAGCCGGGACCGTCGTCGGCGGTGTCGTAACGCGCCTCGAGCCGCTCCACGTACGAGCTCACGTCGGAGTCGCCGGAGACCACTTCGGAGACCGAGCGTTCCCACGCGCTGGCCGCGATGTCGAGGTCGGTGAGATCGAGACCGAGGTCGAGCAGATCGCCGAGCCGGTCGAGCAGCGCGCGCGTGGCCTTGGGGTTCGGGGGAGTGGCGACGTAGTGGGGAACCGGCGCCCATATGGATGCCGACGCGAATCCGGCGCGCCGCACCGCGTCGTGCAGCACGCCGACGATGCCGGTCGGTCCCTCGTAACGCGACCGCTGCATGCCGAGGCGCGCCGCGAGCACTTCGTCGGTCGCGGAGCCGGTGCACTTGATCGGGCGCGTGTGCGGAGTGTCGCCGAGGAGCGCGCCGAGCGTCACGATCGTCTCGCAGTTCGTCGTGCGCGCGACGTCGATGATGTCCTCGCAGAACGCACGCCAGCGCAGATTGGGCTCGACGCCGAGCAGCAGCACGAGGTCGCGGCCGCCGCCGGGCAGGGATCCGGCCGAGAGTGCGAGCGACGGCCAGTTGACCGTGCGGACGACACCGTCGACGAGCTCGACCGTCGGACGCGCGGCCTGGAAGTCGAGGTACTCCTCGATGTCGAGCGCCGCGAACGGCCGGGCATTGCTCGCCCGCACGAGCCACCGCACCGCGTCGGACGCGGCGTCGGCCGCGTCGTTCCAGCCCGAGAACGCCGCGATCATCGCCGGTCGGTGCAACGACGGCTCAACGCTCCAACGGACGGTCACACGCTCACCTTAGGTCCGGTTGCGCGGTCAGCTCTCGCGTCGGATGACGGGATTGCGCAGCCGCCCGACGCCCTCGATCTCGATCTCGACGACATCGCCGTCGATCAACCACCGCGGCGGTGTGCGGGCGGCGCCGACGCCCGCGGGCGTGCCGGTGAGGATGACGTCGCCCGGTTCGAGCGTGCAGCCCTGGCTGATCCAGGCGATCAGGTACGGCACCGAGAACACGAGCTGCGAGGTGTTCGACGACTGCAACGTCTCGCCGCTGACCCGGGTCTCGATCGCGAGCCCGCCGGCGAGATCGATCTCGTCGAGCGACACCAGTTCCGGGCCGAGCGGGCAGAACGTGTCGAAAGATTTCGACCAGCTCCACTGACCCGTCGTGTACTGGTGATCGCGCGACGACACATCGTGGCCGACGGTCACTCCCGCCACGACGTCGAGCGCGTCTTCCTCGCGCACGTCGCGGGCCTGGCGGCCGATCACGACCGCGAGCTCACCCTCGTAGTCGGGCTGGTGCACGTGCGGCGGAACGATGATCGGTTCGTCGGGCCCGATGACCGAGCTCGGCGACTTCACGAACAACGTCGGCGCTTCCGGTAACGGCCGGCCGGTCTCCGCCGCGTGGTCGCGGTAGTTCAGGCCGACTCCCCAGATGAGACGCGGACGAGAGAGCGGCGACCTCACTTGAGCGCACCCGCGTCGTGCAGCCGCGCGATCTCGGCGTCGTCGACACCGATCTCGCGGAAGACCTCGTCGGTGTGCTCGCCGACCTCGGGCGCGCCCCGCCGGATCTCGAGGCCCTGGCCGTCGAACTGCATCGGCGACGACGAGAGCCGGGCGGTCGGGTGTCCGGGGTAGGCGGGCATGTAGCCGTTGGCGATCACCTGCGGGTCGTTGATCACCTCGAGCGGCGACGCGATCGACGAGAAGATCGTGTCTTCCGCCGACAACCGTTCCTTCAATTCCGCGAGGGGCAGCGACGCGATGCGCTCGACGAGGATCGGGTGCAGTTCGGGCGCACGCTCCTGGCGTTGTGCGGCCGTCGCGTAGTCAGGGTTGTCGAGCAACTCCTCGAGTCCGAGCGCGCGCATCGTGGGGGCCCAGTGTCGTTCCGGGTCGAGCATGTTCAAACTGATCCAGCGTTCGTCCGCGGTTCGGAACGATCCGACCAACACGCTGCTGAGACTCTTGCCCGCGACATGGCGAGGCGGTTCCGCACCGAGGATCGCGGTGGGAACGAGATCGTTCGACAGCGTCCACACCGCGGCGCCGAGGAGCGAGACGTCGACGACCGTCGGCTCACCGGTGCGCTCGCGCTTGTACAACGCGGCCGCGACTCCCCCGGCGAGATACGCGCCGCTCGGTGCATCGCCGAGCGCACCGCGGGGCTGTACGAGTTGGCCACCCGCAGGGGTGAGCATGTGCGCGAGGCCGCCGCGCGCCCAGTACGAAACCGCGTCGAAACCCCCCTGGTCGGCATCCGGCCCTTCGAGGCCCTGCCCGGAACCGATCGCGTAGATGCACTTCGGGTTCACGGCCCAGATGTCGTCGGGGTCGAGCTTCAACTTTGTGCGCGCCGAGGGCAGGAAGTTGGTGATGAACACGTCGGCCCAGGCGATCAGCTTGTCGAGCGCGGCGCGGCCTTCCTCGTTGCGCAGATCGATCGCCACACCCCGTTTGTTGCGGTTGAACTGCTCGAAGAGGAAGTTGAAGTCGCCGGTGTCGGTGACGAATCCCATGCCCATGATCAGGCGCAACGGATCGCCGGTCGGTCGTTCGACCTTGACCACGTCTGCGCCCCACTCCGCGAGGATCGCGGCGGCCGACGGCACGAATCCGTGCTCGGCCACTTCGAGAACCTTCACCCCGTCCATCACGCCCATGGCGTTTCCCTTCGGTTCGGCGGCATCCGTTCGGCGCCGGAGGTTCGGAGTCGATTCGTCGCGCGCTCAGCCGCGCAACGCGGCGATCGACGAGCGCGAACACTGATCGAGCGCGCCCTGCACCATGACTTCCACGAGCGAACCGATGTGGTCGAAGCCTTCGCCCACGGTCTTGCCCATCAGGTACCGCGCGTGGATGCCTTCGAGAATGATCGCGAGCTTGTACGCGGCCAGCGCTTCGTAGAAGTCGAGTTGGCTCACGTCGCGACCGGATCGGTTCGCGTAACGCTCGACCACGGCATCGCGCGGCAGGAAGCCGGCTTCCGGCGAGATCGTCGCGCCGACATTGCCGGTCTGCTCGTTGTCGCGCACGTAGTAGAGCAGGTAGAGACCGAGATCGGCGAGCGGGTCGCCGAGAGTCGCCATCTCCCAGTCGAGCACCGCGACGACGCGGCCCGGATCGTCGGGCGCGAGCATCGTGTTGTCGAGGCGGTAGTCGCCGTGCACGATCGTGGGCGGCGGCGACACCGGGATCGCGGCGCGCAACCGGCGCGCCAGCTCGTCGACGGCCGGCAACTCGCGCGTCTTCGAACGCTCCCACTGTTCGCCCCACCGGCGGACCTGGCGTTCGACATACCCGTCGGGATGGCCGAAATCCGACAAGCCGGCCGCGGCGTAGTCGACCGCGTGGATCTCGGCGAGCACATCGATCAGCTCTTCGGAGCACCGCCGGGCGTCGGCCTGCGACAACTTGGCGACGTCGCCGCCGGTGCGCAGGATGTTCCCCTCGATGAGCTCCATCACGTAGAAGGGAGCGTCGTTGACCGCGAGGTCATCGCAGAACGCGTTCGTCTTCGGGACCGGAACCGCGGTGGGCGCGAGCGCGGTGAGCACCGTGTACTCGCGGGCCATGTCGTGCGCGGTCGGGAGCACGTGGCCGAGGGGCGGTCGCCGGAGGACCCACTGGTTCTTGTCGTCGTGGATCGCGTACGTGAGGTTCGAACGCCCGCCCGAGATGAGCGATGCGGTCAGATCCCCACCCGTGGCGCCCTCGACGTGCGTGGCGAACCACGGTCGGAGGCGTTCGAGATCTACTCCCGGCGGCGCGTCGGTCACGGCCGGGAGGTTACAGAGCGGATGTCGTACCGGGCCGGTTGCCTCGCCGGACGGGCGGGATCGGCGGCCGGGCGGCAGTTACGCGATGCGGGACTCGCGCGGGGCGACCGGCTCGCCGTTGCCCCGCGGGTAGCGGGCGACGCGTCCGACCGGCATGTCGACACGGAATCCCGCGGCGGCACGCTCCTCTTCGGACTCGGCACCCCAGAACCCGTACTCGCGGTGCTGCCGGGCCCAATCGCGGCATTCCTGCAGCGCGGGACAGGCCTTGCACACCGAGCGGGCCTGCGACTCGCGCACGACGCGCGCTTCGGGGCGCTCGCCGGCAGGCGCGAAGAACAGGCGCGTCTGACCCTGGCAGGCAGCGTCAGCCGCCCAGGTCAGCGGACCGGTGAAGATAAATGTGGACATCATTTCGGCGGTCATGGGCTCCCCTTCACGACCAGCTATGACGGAGCTCGGGAGCCGGGCGGGGGGACGCCGGCTCCTCGAGCCCCTGTCGAACAATCACTAGTGAACCCGATCACAAGGCCATCTGTCAAAGACGCCGAAACGATAGTATGGATCGGTAACAGCGATACGAGCGACAGCGGAGGCGGTGCCACGCCCGGCGAAGCCCGCCCTGGCAGCGCTGCAGCGTGAGCGACCCATAGGGAACCGGCAACACCGAGCGCCCATCGGGGTGAATACCCGTCGCGAGAAATATTTAGGGAGGTCACTCGATGGATGTGCGACAGCTCGAGGCGCTGTTGGCGGTGGCAGAGGCGGGGAGCTTCACCACCGCCGCCGATCGGCTGCACACCGTGCAGTCGAACGTGTCGGAGCATGTGCGTCAGCTCGAAGCGGAGCTCGGCGTGCAACTCCTCGTGCGGGGCCGGCGGGGGACCGTGCCGACCGAGTTCGGGGTGCGTGTGATCGAGCGGGCCCGCGCCATCCGCAGCGAGATCGAGGCGCTCCACAAAGACCTCTCGATGCTGCAGGGGCTCGAGACCGGCCACGCGACCCTCGGCGTCGTGGGCACCGTCAGCCGGCTGCTGGTGCCGATGGTCGTGGCCGAGATGCGCAACACCGCGCCCGGCGTGTCGCTCCGCCTCACCGAAGGCGCGTCGGAACGGCTCGCGGGCGAAGTCGCCGAGCGCCAGCTCGCGAGCGCGGTCGTGACCGAGCCGGTCATCGATCCGCGGCTCGTCGTCGAGCACCTCCGCGACGAGGCCCTCGTCGCCCTGGTCCCGTCGGGAGTGCTGCCCGATGCGCACGAACCGATCGCGCTCGCCGAGCTCGCGACCGAAACCCTGATCCTGCCGCCCGAGGGCAACCCGTTACGGGACGAGGTCGAGACCGCGGCGCGCGCCGAACGCGTCGAGTTGCGCGTGCAGATCGAGGTCGAGGGCATCCGGCTCATCGCCGACCTCGTCAGCGCAGGTGTGGGCGTGTCGATCCTGCCCGAGACCGCGGTTGCGCTCGATCACATCGGAGTGCGCCAACTTCGCATCGCGCGGATGCCGCCGCGGCGCCTGGCGCTCGTCACCGCGCGCGGCGTGCAGCTCTCGCTCGCCGATCAAGCTGTCCACGCCGCGGTGCGCCGCATCGTGCGCGACGAACCAACCCCCGGCGAACCGTCGTGAGTTGTGGGCGCGATGCGCCCACAACTCACGACAGTTCGGGCGCGGGGACGAAGCGGGTGCCGATGACGGTGCGTTCCTCGGCGAGACCGATGACCTCGAGCCGGTCGACGCCGGGCGGGCCGTCGGCATTCGTCTCGAGGCGGATGCGGGCGCCGCGCGGCCACACGAGATCGACGGACGTTTCCGTCTCGGCCTCCACGTCGCCTTGCAGGATCCCCGCGAAGAAGCTGAGCGCGGCGGGCAACGACGGCGTGCGCAACACGACGCGCCGCAACGTGCCGTGGCCGGTCGGAACCGCGGGTTCGCTCCACCAACGTGGGCTCGCGTTCGGTCCGTTCTCGGCGACGTAGTCGAGGAGCTCGACGCGCGTCTCGGGATGGCCGTGCGCTTCGGCGAGTTGCACGACGGTGCCGTGGGCTTCACGCGGCATGAGGAACGCTTCCCGCCAGGCGGGATCGGAGAGGTCGATGTTGACCGGATGGAAGCCCGCGCCGCGCACGCGCGCGATCGCGTCGGCGAGGTCGGGGACCTTGAACGTCAGGTGGTGCGGTCCGGCTGCGTGGCGGGCGACGAAGCGGGCGAGGAAGTCGTTCTTGTCGACCGCCCACGGTTCGAGCAGCTCGACGGGCATGCCGTCGCCGGTGCGGGAACCGAGCCACACTTGCATCGGACGGAAGCCGATCGCCTGGCCGCCGAACAGGATCGTGCCGCCGAGCTCGCCGGTGAGGAACTGCAGCGCCGGTGCGGTGTCGGCCGCGGCCAGCGCGACGTGGTCGAGGTCGTAGCGGTCGGGCATGCCGGGGGAGGCTAGGTGGCTACGGGCTGTAGCCGGGCACCGTGTCGTCGGCGACCGGGACCGGCCCCAGATGGCGGTAATCCACCCGACCGGCCCGCGTGAACCAGTTGGCGAGGAACCAGCTCACGGTGAGCACGAGGAGCCCGCCGACCGCATCCAACACGTAGTGGTTCGCGGTGATGATGATGACGACGAAGGTCAGCACCGGATAGCACCACGCCATGATCTTGAACGCGCGGTTCTTGAGTCGGGGTGCGAGTGCGATCGCGCACCATGTCGACCACGCGATGTGCACGCTCGGCATGGCCGCGAACTGATTCGAGATCTTCTGTACGCCGCCGGAGTCGAACGACCAGAACGCGGGGTCCTTCAACAGCGTGTCGACGAAGCCCGGGAACATGCGGGGCGGCGCGAGCGGGTACAGCGAGAAGCCGACCAGCGCGAGCAGCGTTGCGATCGCGAGCGTGTTGCGAAAACGCGGATAGTCGTCGGAGTAGCGGCGGTACAAGAAGATGCCGGCGAAGATCGTGACGATGAAGTGGAACGAGCCGTAGTAGTAGTTCGCGAACAGGATCAGCGGGCGGGAGTGCAGCGCCCAGCGCTGGAACGTGCGCTCGTGGTACAGACCGAGGTGCCGTTCGAGCGACATGATCTGGCGGGCATGGTCGAACGCGTGCGCCGGTGCGGCGGCGCCGCCGTGGACGTTCCGGATCGCGGAGTACACGACATAGAAGACGAGTATCGCGAGGAGCTCGACCCACCAGTAGAGGACGTGTCCGTCGGAGAGAACGCGGCCGCCGCTGAAGCGTGACCGGCGCTCGACGTCTGTGCTCATACGCCCGTACTCATACGCCTGTACTCATCACACGGGCTGTCATACGGGATCCTTCGCGGTCGGGACGGGTCGGTTTCGGTTGCCGACGGCGAAGGCCGGCGCACCCAGCATGCTCACCGCGATCATGCATCCCCACCAGAGCAGACCGGCCGCCGTGGCCTGCGCGTTGCTGACACCGAACGAGCGTAGGAACAGTACCAACGCGCCCTCGCGTACACCGAGACCACTGAACGAGATCGGGAGGACCTGCAGCATCAGTACCGTGGGCGCGAACGCGATCACCGCGGCGATCGGCACCGGGAGGTCGAGGGCGCGGAAGATGAGACCGAACAACAACACCTGCGAGCTCTGGAACGCGAGCGTGGCGAACAGGATCGGCCCGATGTGACGCGGCTCCCGGCGGAGCCGTTCCACGCCGAGGTGCACGGCACCGATGAAACGCGACCAACTCTCCTTCTTCGCGTAGCGGCCCGCGAGGCGCGGGTGGCCCGCGAGGATCAGGATGAGCGCCAACACCGACACCGCCGCCAGCGCGATCAGCAACGCGAGCCACGCGTGCTGGTGATCGAGTAACGACGGATCGATGGCGAAGCCCAGGAACACGAGCAGCGGCAGCCCGATGAAACCGGTGAGCCGTTCGAGCACGACCGAACCGAACGAGACCTCGGCCGAGCCCACGGTGTTCGACGCACGCGCGACGCGCACGACGTCGCCGCCGATGGTGGACGGCAGCACGTTGCCTACGAGCAAACCGACGAGATAGTGCGAGAACAGTGCGGTCAGCGGGATCCGCACGTCGAACAGCAGCAACACCCGCTGCCAGCGCCACGCCGAGAGCACCACCCCCATGAGTGCGGTGAGCACAGCCAACACGAGCAGCGAGATCGTGAGGCCGTGGTGCTGGTCGGGGATGGCATCACCGACACCCGATGCCTTCGACGCGACGAGGGCCAACAGGGCCACGCTCACGACGACGCGCAGCGCGAGTTTCGATCTTGGTCCGAGGTGTCGACGGCCCGGGGCACCCTCCGTCATCGCTCCGATCCTACGGTGGCTGGCGTTGCAGCGGCGTTTCGGGTGAGATGGGCGGATGCGCATCACGACGAGTGACGGTGTCGGACTGGCGGTCGAAGTCGCGGGATCGGGCCCGGGGCTGCTCCTCGTGCACGGCTTCGGCGGGGCGAAGGAAGACTTCGCCGATCACGTGCCGGTGCTCGCACGCGAAAACACCGTCGTGACCTTCGATCATCGCGGTCACGGCGCGAGCGACAAGCCGACCGATCGCGACATGTATTCGATCGACCGGCTCGCGACCGACATCTTGGAGGTCGCCGACGCGTGTGACCTCCCGCGGTTCCGCCTGCTCGGTCATTCGATGGGCGGCATGGTCGGTCGCCAGATCCCGTTGCGCGCGCCGGAGCGGGTCGAGGCGTTGATCATGATGGACACGTCCGCGGGCCCGATCCCGGGCTTCGATCCCACACTCATGGATCTCGCAGCCGATGTCGCGTTCACCGGGGGGAAGCAGGCACTCAAGGAGCTGCTCGACATGGCGGCGGTGTTGGAGACGCCCGCGTACAAGCGGACGCTCCTCGATCGTCCCGGCTACCAGGCGTTCGAGGATCGCAAGTGGAACGACCTCTCGGAGATCATGTGGGGCGCGATGGCGATCGCGCTGGCGTACCAACCCGACGACCTCGCTGAACTCGCGGCCGCGGTGAACTTCCCGATGCTCGTGATCGTCGGTTCGCAGGACGCACCGTTCCTGACCGCGTCGGACGCGATGGTCGCGGCCATTCCCGACGCGCAACTCGTCGTGATCCCCGATGCCGGGCACTCACCGCAGTTCGAGAACCCCGCGGCGTGGATCGACGCGCTCTCGCTGTTCCTCGCCTCGGTACCGACCCCCGCCCCCTAGAAACCCTGCCATCAGATGGCAGGGAAATTGCTTCATGGAGACGGAAACGCTGCCATCTGATGGCAGGGGAACCGGTGGGCTAGAGCTCGAGGGTCGGACTCGGGCCGGCGAAGCCGGCGCGGCGTAACGCCTTCGCCTTCATGCGCACCAACACGTCGCGCGGCGCCGCGCACACCCGCGCCGCCATGGCTTCGGTCGCGTCGCGCAGCGCGTCGGGCTCGGCGATCTCGCCGACGAGGTGCACCGCGAGTGCTTCGGGCGCGTCCATCTCGCGTCCGCCGATCGTCAACTCGCGCGCGGCCGCGCCGCCGACGAGGTCGTGCAGCGGGCCGTACACGACATCGCCGAAGGTGCGTTCCGGATGCGCGAACCGCGCGGTCGTAGAAGCGATCCGCAGATCGCACAGCACGGCGAGGTCGAAGCCGCCCGCGAGCGCGGGCCCGTTCACCGACGCGATCGTCGGCAACGGGAAGCGCAGGACGGTGTCGTGGTAGCGGTCGCTCGACGCCCAGAGCTCGCGCATGAACGCGTCGTCGTCGGCGGCGCGGGTGAACTCCGTCAGGTCGAAGCCGGCCGAGAACACCGGGCCGTTGCCGGTGATCACGACGCACTTCAGCTGTTGGTCGTCGGCCAACGCGTCGAGCTGGTCGCTGATGGCGTCGCGGAGCGCGACGGAAAGTGCGTTGCGCTTGTCGGGTCGGTTCAGGAACAGCACTACGTGGTCGCCGAGACGTTCGACTTCCAGCAGTTCGGTCATAGCTCCGATTGCGCGCGCTCGATGAAGCGGTCGCGCACCACGACGACCCGGGTGATGCGCCCGGCCGCGACCAGACCGCGGGCGTCGGTGACGGCCACCCGGAACGTCAGGCGCCGGCCCTCGACGGTTTCCAGCGTTGCCTCGGCGGTCACTTCGGAGCCGACCGGGGTGGGCGAGAGGTGCGCGAGCTGCACCTCGTAGCCGACGCTCGTGTTGTCGGGACCGAGCTTCGTGCCGAGTGCCTGCACGCTCGCCTGCTCCACCAACGCGACGAGCCGGGGCGTGGCGAGCACAGGCACGTCGCCGCTTCCGACCGCGAGCGCAGTGTCGCCCTCTTCGACCTTCAGCGTGACGCAAGCTGTGAGACCGGACGCCACTCCCATCCGCTTACCATAGGCAGCCCGGCGCCAACTCGGCATGTTGGCGCGACCCGTCGCTCCGATCGGATAACTCCGGTCAGATTTTCGAGGCGCACATGACTGCCCCCCTGATCGAAAACGATGTGCTGCAAGCCACGCTCGACCACGCGCTGAACGGCGGCGGTGATTTCGCTGAGGTCTTCGTCGAGGATCGGCGCTCTTCGAGCGGTCGTTTCGACGACGGTCGCATCGAGGAGCTCGTCTCCGGCCGCGACCGGGGCGCCGGCCTGCGGGTCGTGCGGGGCGACACAACCGGCTTCGCGCACACCGCCGACCTCACGCCCGAGGGACTCCTCCAGGCGGCCGACGCGGCGGCCGGTGCGGCCCGGGGCGGAGGCGGCGGTACGCGAACGGTCGCGCTCACCACGACCGCGACCAATCCGATCGACGCAAGTGTCGTTCTTCCCGAATCGGTCGAGAAGCGACGCAAGGTCGAGCTGCTGACCCGCGCCGACGCGGCGGCGCGCGAGACCGGTAACGCGGTCACCTCGGTGACAGCCTCCTACGCCGACGCCCGGCGCCGCATCCTCGTGGCCAACTCCGACGGTCTCCTCGCCGACGACGACCGCGTCCGCACGCGCATGTCGGTGCAGGCGGTGGCCACCGGCGACACCGGTATGCAGACGGGCTACGAGGCGCCCGGCCGCACGATGGGCTTCGAGCTGTTCGACACGTTCATTCCGGAGGAGATCGGGCAGAAGGCCGCGCACCGCGCGCTCGCACTGCTCGACGCCGTGCCCGCGCCGTCGGGCCGGATCCCGGTGGTGCTGAAGCGGGGCGCGGGCGGCGTGCTCTTCCACGAAGCCTGCGGCCACGGTCTCGAGGCGGACCACATCCTGAAGGACGCATCGGTGTTCAAGGGACAGATGGGCGCGGCGGTCGCGTCGCCGCTCGTCACGCTCGTCGACGACGGTGGCTACGCGCACGAATGGGGCACGCTCGCCATCGACGACGAAGGTCACGCGGCCCGGCGCAACGTCCTGATCGAGGACGGTGTGCTCACCGACTACATGTGGGATGTCGTGCGGGCCCGCAAGGAGGGGCGCGCGCCGAGTGGAAACGGTCGGCGCGAGAGCTATCGCCACCTGCCGATGCCGCGCATGACGAACACGTTCCTGCTCGAAGGTGAAACCGATCCCGACGACATCATTCGCAGCGTCGATTTCGGGATCTACGCGGTGCAGCTCGGCGGCGGTCAGGTCGACCCGGCCACCGGCGACTTCGTCTTCGGCATCACCGAGGCGTACCTCATCGAGAAGGGCGAGGTCACACGTCCGATCCGGGCCGCGCAGCTCATCGGCAACGGACCCGAGGTGCTGCGCATGGTCGACGCGGTCGGCAACGACTTCGACACCTGGACCGGCATGTGCGGCAAGCAGGGCCAGAGCGTGCCCGTGTCGTCGGGACAACCGACGGTGCTCGTGCGGGAGATGACGGTCGGCGGTACCGCAGCATGAGTCGCGACGACCTTCTGGAGATCGCCCGCGGCGTGGCGCGCGCGGCGCGCGAGGGCGAACAGGTCGAGGCCTATGTCGTGCGCACCCGCGACACCGACGTCGAGGTGTTCGACGGCGAGGTCGAGTCGCTCACGACCGCGAGCGTCGAAGGCGTCGGCATCCGCGTCATCGCCGGGCAACGCCAGGGTCTCGCCTGGGCCGGCTCCCTTGCGAAGGACGTGATCGAAGACACGCTCAAGGAAGCGCGCGACAACGCGGGCTTCGGTGAGCCCGACGAGTGGTACGGGCTCGCGTCGCCCGCCGACGTGAACGGCGCCACCCCGCCTGCGCTCGATCTGTGGCGCGAGGAGCTCGTGTCGGTGCCGACCGAGGAGAAGGTGCGCATCGCGCTCGACCTCGAACGCGCGACCAAGGCGGCCGATCCGCGCATCCGCAATGTCGAGTCGGCGAGCTACGGCGACGCGTTGGCCGAGTCGGCGCTTGCGAACTCGCTCGGCGTCGAGTCGTACACGCGCCGCACGACCTGTTCCGCCTCGGCGGTCGCACTCGCCGACGACGGTTCGGGAACGCAGTCGGGCTACGGGTTCGTCGCGGGCCGCACTCTTTCCGACCTCGATCTCGAGTCCATCCCACGCGACGCGGCCACGCGTGCGTGCCGCCTCCTCGGCGCCAAGCCGGTTCCCGGTCGGCGTATCGCGGTGATCCTCGATCCGCTCGTCACCCGTTCGGTGCTCGGCGTGCTGTCGAGCGCGTTCAACGGCGAGTCGATGTTGAAGGGCCGTTCGTTGTTCGCGGGCCGCGTCGGCGAGAAGATCGGCGCGCCCTTCATCCAGCTCGTCGACGATCCCACCGACGCGCGTGCACTCGGCGCGTCGCAGTTCGACGGCGACGGCATCCCCACGCGGCGCAACGCGCTCATCGTCGACGGCGTGATGCAGGGCTTCCTGCACAACGTGTACACCGGTCGGCGGTCCGGTTCGGGCACCACCGCGAGCGCCACGCGCGGTATCGGCTCGACGCCGGGTGTAGGCGTACGCGCGCTGCGGCTCGAGCCCGGTCCGCGTTCGCCGGAAGAGATCATGAGCCTGGTGGGCGAAGCGCTTTACGTGCAGTCGGTGAGCGGTTTGCACTCGGGCACGAACCCGATCAGCGGCGACTTCTCGGTCGGCGCCGACGGCCTCATGGTGCGCGACGGCGCCTTCGCGGAACCGGTGCGCGAGATCACTATCGCGTCGACGTTGCAACGCATGCTCCTCGACATCACCGAAGTCGGCAACGACCTCACGTTCCTGCCCGGCGCGGTCGCGGGCATGACCGTGCTCGTCGGCGAGATGACAATGAGCGGCGCGTAACCGCCGACCGGGACTAGATCGTTCCGCGGCGGGTGAGGATTTCTTCGAGTTCGGCGAGCGCGCTCTCGGGATCGAGGACGTGTACGGCTTCCATGCCGAATGCCCGTGCCGCGGCGACGTTCTCGGCGTTGTCGTCGAGGAACACCGCGTCGGCAGGTTCGATGTTCATGCGCGTGCAGGTGAGCTCGTAGATCTCGCGGTCGGGCTTGCGCATGCCGACGTGGGACGAGTCGACGACTTCGTCGCAGAGCTCGTCGATCGGGAACATCGCGCGCCAGTTGTCGCCGAACTCCTTGACGTTGTTCGTGAGCAGACCGACGCGTAGGCCGCGGACCCGGAGATCGCGCATCTTGTGCACGACGGTCCAGTGCACGCCCGGCGCGGTCTGCTGCCAGAAGCGCCCGTACGCCTCCATGTCGAGTGGCATGCCGATGATGTTCGGCGCCTTCTCCTTCATGCGCTCGAAATACGTGGCGATGTCGAGCTGACCCTTCTCCAGGAGGTGCCAGTCGGGCTCGTCTTCGATCTCGCCCTCTTCTTCGGCCGCGTCGGGGTCGGCCGCGAGTGCATCGGCGACCGCGCGACCCTCGACGCCGATGTACGACGTGTCACCGAAGAGGAGCTTCAGGAGCGACCCCTTCGGATAGCCCTCGGCTTCCTCGAAGGCCCCGATGCCTACGAAGAGGGGACTCGAGATCACGCCGCCGAAATCGAAGATGACCGTGCTGATCGTCACGGCGGGCAAGTTACCGGCCCGGCGGTTTCCGGTCGGTGCCGGTCACATTCGGTCGACTCGGCGGGTCATCGCCGTGACACAGCATCTTGGTTGCTGGAGGAGGGCAGGAGTCATGCAGGAAACCATGAGGATTGCCGTGGCCGGCGCGACCGGTCGCGTCGGCCGGTACGTCCTCGACACGTTGAAGGAACAGGGACACGAGATCGTCCCGATGTCGCGGTCGTACGGCGTCGACGTCGTGACCGGCGCGGGGTTGGCCGACGCGCTCGCCGGGGTCGACGGGATCGTCGATTGCAGCACCGGCCCGTCGCCGGAACAAGCCGCGGCGACCGAGTTCTTCACCACCGCCGCCCAGAACCTGCAGGAGTTCGGCACTCGCGCCGGCGTGCGGCGGTTGGTCGTCGTTTCGATCATCGGCACCGACAAGTTCGTCGGCGGCTACGGCGCGGCGAAGCTCGCGCACGAACAGGCTGTGCTGGCCGGTCCGATCCCGAGTCGCGTCCTGCGGGCCGCGCAGTTCCACGAGTTCGTCGGCCAACTCGTCGACTGGGGCACGCAGGGTGACGTTGCCTACGTGGCGAAGATGCGCACGCAGGTGGTGGCAGCGCGCACCGTGGCCGATGCGCTCGTGGTGCTCGTCACCGATGCCGCGTTCGCGCCCGAAGTGCCGGGCGCGGCGGTCGCGGAGATCGCGGGGCCACGCGAGGAGGACCTCGTCGATCTCGCCCGTCGGCTGATGGCGCACCGCGGCGACGCACGCCGCATCGAGGGCGCGAGCGATCCGACCAACCCCGACGACGCGCTGAGCGAGTCGGGCGCCCTCTTGCCGAACGCGCACGCGACCCTCGCGGGCCCGACGTTCGCGGAGTGGCTCGAGACGGCTCAGTGAGTTCGCCGCGTCGCCGCACCGATCGTGCCGCGGTCACGACGCCGGTGCGAGGCAACACGCGCTCTGCACCGGAGCCAGCGCGAGCGAGATCTCGCCGAGTGACGCGGCGTAGGCGACGGCGCGGGCTTCGGCTTCGGTCACCAACAGCGTGATCCCGGATCCGTTCGTATCGGTCGAGCCCGCGTTGTCGGAATGCGCGCTGTCGGACGTGCCCCTGGCGGACGCGCTCGCGCCGTTCAGCGCAAGCACGCGGGCCCCGCTCGCGACGACCGCGGCGCGGCCCGGCGCGCCGGCGATGGTGGCGAGCGACGGGTCGTAGGTGGCGAGGACGTCGACCACCGAGCCGAGCGGCGGTTCGAATCCGTCCTTCGCCACGACGTGCACGGCGCGCCGGCCGACGGGGACGACGCCGTTGATGGCCGATCCGTCGGCGGCCAGGCCGGAGCCGGGCACGAGATGACGGGCGCCGACGACGTCGTCACGCAGCAGCGCAACCGCGACGACGTGCCCGACTGCGGCGGCGGTCTCGTGCAGCGCGTCCGGCGTTACGGTCGTCGACGGTCGGCGCACGGTTCGGAGGTCGGCGGCCGCGACCGTGGCGCCGAGCGGCAGATCGCGCGTGGCCAACACCACGGTGACGTCGGCGCCGAGATCGTGGGCGCGGCGGTGCAGCGATCCGAGATCACCGGTGACGACGCGCATCGTCACCAACATCACGAGGAGCGCGGCTGCCCACGCGAGGAGTACACGAGGTGAACGACGCATCCGGCTTCCCTTCGGAACGCGGCGCAAGCAACATCGCGGCGCGTGTGAGCGGGGGAAGCGCAGGAAGTTCGGCCGAGGTTATCGAGGAGGGTTCGCAACCCCAAGAGGTTGGGAATGATGGGAATGTCAGCGGTCCGCCGAGGGTTGCATCACTTGGCTCCCCCCGGCCCCGGCGCCCACGTGGCGCCGCGCGAGTCCCCTGGCCTGCCGGTCATCGCCCGCCCGGACCGGCGGGTCGGGGGTACTCGCCAAGTCGGCAAAGGGAAATCGGTAACCGAAGTACGGCAAGCGAACTGCAATCTCCTGCTCTGCTGCGTTCCCTGATTCGGAAACGAGAATCAGTCGAAGGCGCGGAGTGGGCCCACCGCGTCGGCGCAGCCGCACCCGGTCGGTTCCCCGGGCAACCGGGGGATCAGATCGTCGAGTAGCGCGGCGGACGCGGTGCAGGTTTCCCTCGAAGAAGGCGAACACCTGCTCTTGGGAGACGGGCGCCACGCCGGCGTCGGCCTCCACTCCGGTGTCGTAGTCGGTGACGAGCGCGATGCCGGCGTAGTGCATGCCGAGCTCGCGCGCGAGGTACGCCTCGGGGTACTGCGTCATGTTCACGACGTGCCAACCCTCGGACCGGAACCAGCGTGATTCGGCGCGCGTCGAAAAGCGCGGACCGGGGATCACCACGACGGTCCCGCGGTCGTGCATGCGCACGCCGACGCGTTCGCCCGATTCCAACGCGTGACGCGCGACGACCGAGCAATACGGGTCGGCGTACGAGACGTGATGGGTGTCGCCCGCGTCGTAGTAGGTGTCGGCGCGACCCCAGGTGCGGTCGACGAGTTGGTCGAGCACGACGAAGTCGCCGGGGTGGATGTCGGGCGACAACGATCCCGCCGCGCACGGTCCGATCACCTGGCGCACGCCGAGCATGCGCATCGCCCAGAGATTGGCGCGGGCCGGCACGCGCGCCGGCGCGAACTCGTGGTCGCGACCGTGGCGCGGGATGAACGCGACGCGGCGGCCGCCGATGTCGGCGATGGTGACGGGCGCGCTGGGCGGCCCGAACGGCGTGTCGAGCGTGACCTCTTCGACGGCGCCGGCCGAATCGGTGCCGAGATCGCGGCCGTCGCCGAAGCGGTAGAAGCCCGAACCGCCGAAGACGCCGATCTCCGCTTGCATGGGTGGCGCGTCCGGGTGAGCTACGCGCTCTTGGCTTCGGAGCTCGACGACTTCGATTCGGTCGACGGCTTCGAGGAGCCCGAATCCGAGCCCGAGGATCCGGACGAGCCGGAATCCGATCCCGAAGAACCGGATCCGGAGCCCGAGGACCCGGAGTCCGACGAAGAAGACGAGGAGGACGACTCCTTCTTCTCCTTCGAGGCGCCCTTGCTCGACGAGCGGTTGTCGGTCTTGTAGAAGCCCGAACCCTTCAGCACGACGGCCGCGGCCGAGAGGACTCGCGTCAGCTTTCCGCCACAGTCGGTGTGCTTGGTGAGGGGCTTGTCGCTGAACGACTGGAACGCCTCGAGCTGCTCGCCGCACTTGGCGCAGCGGTACTCGTATGTCGGCATGGACACTCCGTCTACAGGGACGTCTACACGGTGGTCTGGTACATGGTCGTCGGGGATTGGCACTCGACGCCTATGAGTGCCAATCCTACATCTGGATCAGAGAACGCCGTACTTCGTGCGCGTGTTCCCGTCGGAGCCTTCGTTCCCGGCCCCTCGTAGGACACAATGACAGGGCATGCTCGCCATCGCGCTCCTCGTCCCCGTGGCCTGGCTGCTCGGGACGTTCCCGAGTGCCCTCATCGTGGCCCGGGCCCACGGTCGCGACATCATGCAGGAGGGTTCGGGGAACCCGGGAGCGTCGAACGTCGGGCGGCTCCTCGGCTGGAAGGCCGGCGCGTTGGTGCTGCTGCTCGACTTCGCCAAAGGGGCGATCGCGGCCGGGGTCGGGTTGTACGTCGGCGGCCGGGCGGGTGCCTGCATCCTGGGCGTGGCGGCCGTTGTCGGGCACACGTATCCGCTGTATCGCAAGGGCGGAAAAGGGGTGGCCGCGGCCGGTGGCGCGCTGGTCGTGCTGTACCCGCTGATCGTGGTCGGCCTGGCCGTGATCTGGGTCGTGGTAGCCCGGGTACTACACAAGGCGTCGCTCGCGTCGTTGCTCATCACGATTCTCTTCCCGATCGCTGTTTTCGCCTTCGGCTTTGACCGATGGGAAGTCGGTGTCGTCGGTGGACTGGCCGTGCTCGTGGTGGTCCGCCATACGGCGAACATCCGCCGGTTGCTCCGGCGTGAGGAGATCGATCTGGGCGCGGGCAGTACCTGAGGAGGCGCAATGACACGGGTTCGCAAGGCGGTGATCCCCGCTGCGGGTCTGGGCACGCGGTTCCTTCCGGCCACGAAGAGCTCGCCCAAGGAGATGTTGCCGGTCGTCGACAAGCCCGCGATCCAGTACGTCGTGGAAGAGGCGGTCAAGGCCGGCCTCACCGACATCTTGATCATCACCGGGCGCAACAAGCGGGCGATCGAAGATCACTTCGACCGCAACTTCGAGCTCGAGCACTTCCTCGACAACGCGGGCAAGCACGACCTGTTGAAGGAAGTGCAGTTCGCGTCGGATCTCGCCGACATCCACTACGTCCGCCAGCGCGATCCGCTCGGGCTCGGGCACGCGGTCTCGGTCGCGCGGCACCACGTCGGCAACGAGCCGTTCGCGGTGTTGCTCGCCGACGATCTCATGGTCGACGAGGGATCGTTGTTGCGTTCGATGCTCGACGTGCACGAAGCGCAGGGGCGCTCGGTCATCTCCTACGTGGAGGTGCTGCCCGAAGAGATCTCGTCGTACGGCTGCATCGATCCGAAGCCGGCCGGAGAGTCGACCGCGTCGGGACTTTCCGAAGACGTCGTCGAGATCCGGCGTGTCGTCGAGAAGCCGCCGCGCGCCGAAGCGCCGTCGAACTTCGCGATCAGCGGACGGTACGTGTTCACGCCCGAGATCTTCACGATGCTCGATCGCATCGAACCGGGCCGCGGTGGCGAGCTGCAACTCACCGACGCGATCGAGATGTTGATCGAGCACGAGAGTGTGTTCGGCGTGCATTGCCGACGCGGCCGGTACGACGTCGGGCAGAAGATCGACTTCCTGCGCGCCAACGTGGAGCTCGCGCTCGATCGCACCGACCTCGGTCCGGCGTTCGGCGAGTGGCTCCGCGAGTACGTCGCCACCCGCTGGTCCGAAGAGTGACGGTCGTCACCTCCGACGCGGATTGATTCAAGGACCCTTGCCAGATCTCACGGTCCGTGGTTCAATGTGTACGTAACGGGGTCGCCCGGGCGGGCGAAACGCAATGCCGGGAGGCGGCAACCGTGTGGCAAGTGCGTTGACACGCAATGGGCTGGCGTGACTCCGCGCACCCTGGGGAAGCAAAGATCCGTCGGCTGAAGTTGGTCGCTGCGCCGAGCGGGGAGCGAGAGCGAACCCACCCCCGGGGGGCCACGCAGGCACGCGGCGCACGTCGCGCACGCAGGAAATGTCGTGGGCTACGCCCCGACCAGGGCTTCCAGTCGTGAATTTCTCCGGCCGCCCCTACACTTCCGCCCCATGCCTCCGGAGTTCACGCACCTCGATCCGCTCGGCCGGGCCCGCATGCTCGACGTAACGGCCAAGGAACCGAGTCACCGCCGGGCCGTCGCTCGGTGCCGGGTCCACATGGCGCCCGAGACCGCGTCGGCGATCGCGTCGGGCGCGATCACCAAGGGTGATGTCCTTGCGGTCGCACGGGTCGCCGGTATCCAGGCCGCGAAGCAGACCCCGCACCTGCTGCCGTTGTGCCACCCGCTCCTGGTCGGAGCGGTATTGGTGAACTTTCGCCTCGAAGACACCTATGTCGAGGTCGAGGCCAATGTCGACACCGTGGACCGCACCGGCGTCGAGATGGAAGCGATGACCGCGGCCGGTGTCGCGGCGCTCACCATCTACGACATGTGCAAGTCGATCGATCGTTCGATGACGATCGGTGATCTCGCGCTCTGGGAGAAAACGGGCGGACGCTCCGGGACATGGCGGCGCCAATCCGAGGAAACCGACGAGTTCGGTTTCTGACCGCGCGCGCGTTTCTTACGACGGCGTCTGACAACGAGTCGTCTGTATTGCCCCGCGTTATGCACGAATCGCGACACGTTACGAACGCGACACGAAGAGTAGGAGTTGTCGAGACGGCGCGATCTCGCGAGACTGCACGTCGCGACGATCCACCACTCGATCGTCATCCGTTGTTACCGTTCACGACAACAAAGGTGGTCGAGAGGTCTTGACACTCGTGGTCCTGGTCATTCTCGCTGCACTTTGGGCGGTCGTGTTGTTGCCGCCCATGCTGCGATCCCGTGCGGAGCGGGCAAACGATTCGATCGGTGATTTCAATTACCGACTCGATGTGCTCGGCCGAACCAATGGCGCGTTGCGCGCCGCCGGCGCGCAACCGCGGGTTTCGCCCGGACAGCGCGCCGCGAAGCGTCGGCGCGACGTGTTGCGCACGTTGCTCGCAGTTGTCGGTGGTTTCGGTCTGCTCGCGATGTGGACGCACATGACGATCGTGTGGGTGTTGTTCATCGCTTCCGCCGTGGCGTTCGGCGCGTTCTGTGCGCTCTGGGCGTATGCCCGTTCGCTGGAGATGGAGCGCGCCGCGAAGGTGCGCTCGATGCAACGCCAGCCGGCACCCGACTGGGTGTTGCGCCGCGCCGCGTCGTCGTAACGGTCCTGGCGCGAGCATGGCTCGCGCGGTCGTAGGCTCGGCGCGTGGATCGCAGTTCAGAGATCGCCGCGCTCGGTGAATCGGCGCGGGCCGCATTCGAAGAGAAGCACCGCGCCCGCGAAATAACGATCACCGCGTCGCGCCAGGCGATCCAACGCTGCGCGGCGTCGATCCGTTCGACGCATCGCGGTGAGTACGACGCGGCCGAAGCACTCGCGCGCGAAGCACGCGACTTTCTCGCCGCGGCCGACGACGCGGTGTCGAGTCAGGCCGACGTGCGCACCGGCGGACCGTTGAACGACGCGAAGAAGGAACTCGCCGAGGCATGGTTGACGCTCGCGCTCGTGCGCGACCTTCCGTTACCCGGACCGGCCGAGCTCGGCATCGAGATCGCGCCGTACTGCAACGGTCTCGCGGAAGCCGCGAGCGAGTTGCGGCGCCAGCTGCTCGACCAGCTGCGCGCGGGCGAGATGGCGCGGGCCGAGACGCTGATGCGGGCGATGGACGAGATCTACTCGCTGCTGGTGACGATCGACTATCCCGATGGGGTGACGGGCGGGTTGCGGCGCACGACCGACGCGCTGCGGGCCGTGCTGGAACGGACCCGGGGCGACCTCACCACGGCGATCGTGGCGGCGAGGCTGCAGACCGCCATCGAGTCGGCCCAGCGCGCGACCGGCGGATAGCCCTTTGGTAGTCTGCACCCTCCTTCGGGGGTGTAGCTCAGCTGGTAGAGCGCTACGTTCGCAACGTAGAAGTCGGCGGTTCGAGTCCGCTCACCTCCACACCTGCCCGGGCGGTTCGCGAAAATGGCTTGCCGACGCCGTTTCCGGGCACTCGACGCCGCCCTCGTCCGACAGGGCAACAGTCGTTGCCCAAACTTGTCGCAGATCGTCGATGAAATCGGCGCACGGACCATGCGAGACGAGACCCCGCGAGCCGCGGCGCTGCGCCTCTGATCCGGCGATCTGGATGCGGGGTTTCGGGCCCGTCGTTGTGCGACGTCACGCCTTCCAGGACGGTTCGCGACACGTCAGCACCGGCAACGCCAGGCTGCCTTCCGGGTCTGTAGCGTCTCGGCCGTGGTGGAGGCTTCCTCGGGAACAGTGACGTTTCTATTCACGGATATCGAGGGTTCGACGCGCCTGTGGGAGGAACATCCCGAGGCGATGCGCGCGGCGTTGGCGCTGCACGACGCGTTGGTCCACGGTGCGATCGAGGCGCAGAGCGGGCGCGTGGTGAAGAGCACGGGCGACGGCGCGTTTGCGGTGTTCCCGAGTCCGCAGCGCGGTGCCCGGTCCGCCGTGGATGCGCAGGTTGCGCTGGCGGATGCGGACTGGCCTGCTGGTGCTGCACTCTCGGTCCGGATGGGTTTGCACGTTGGTGAGGCGAACGAGCAGGACGGTGATTTCTTCGGGCCGGATGTGAACCGGGCGGCACGGGTGATGTCGGCCGCGCACGGCGGGCAGGTCGTGTGCACGGCGGCGGTGGCGGAGTTTGCACGTGCCTCATGCGCGCTCGTTGATCTCGGTGAGCATCGGCTGCGTGACCTTCAGTCGCCTGTGCATCTGTTCCAGGTCGACCCGCCCGGGCACGCGTCGGTGTTCCCGCCGCTGCGGTCGCTGGATGCGTATCGGTCGAACCTTCCGTATGAGCTGAGCAGTTTCGTGGGCCGCGCGGTCGAGTTGCGCCAGGTCGCCGCCGAGATGCGATCCGCCCGGATTGTGTCGATCGTTGGCGTGGGCGGTGTGGGCAAGACCCGCCTGGCGTTGCAGGTCGGATCGGAACTGCTTCCCGACTATGCCGACGGCGTGTGGTTGTGCGAGCTGGCGTCGGTCCTCGAACCCGAGGATCTGTCTGACGCGGTTGCCGCGGCGGTTGGCTACGCGCCGCCGCAGGGCGTCTCGGTCGCCGATGGTTTGCCGCGTCACCTGGAACGCAAGGAGCTGTTGCTGATACTCGACAACTGTGAGCATCTCGTCGATGCAGTTGCGGAGTTCGTTGCCGCTACGACCACACACACGGCGCGGGTGTCGGTGCTCGTCACGAGCCGCGAAGCTTTGGGCGTGCGCGGTGAGCATGCTGCTCCGCTAGCTTCGCTGCCGTTGCCGGCCGGTGTGGATGCGAAATCGGTGTTGGCGTCGGATGCCGGTGCGTTGTTCGTCGCGCGTGCCACTGAAGCGCGCGGCGAGTTCTCGATCAACGCCACGAACGGTCAGTCGATTCGCGACCTCTGCGCGCGCCTCGACGGCATACCGCTGGCGATCGAGCTGGCCGCGGCGCAGACGACGATGATGACGTCCGCCGAGATCCTCGCCCGTCTCGACAAACAGTTCCGGTTGCTCACCGGCGGGCGCCGGACCCGCCTGGAACGGCATCAGACGCTGCGCGCCGCGATCGACTGGTCCTATGACCTCCTTTCCGACGACGAGCGTGCGCTGCTCGACCGGCTCGCGGTGTGTGTAGGTGGCTTCGACCTCGACGGCGCGGTCGCGATCGCGGCCGGGATCGGCGCCGACGAGTTCGACGCGGTCGAGCTTCTCGCGTCATTGGTGGCGAAGTCGCTTGTGGAACGAAATGAACGCCACGGCGCCACCCGCTACCGGCTCCTGGAGATGATCCGCCAATACGCCGGGGAACAACTCAACTCCACCGGCACCGCCGAAGCCGCACGCGACGACCACAGCCGCTACTACCGATCGGTCGCGATCCGCCTCTTCGCCGAAACCGCCACGGCTGCCGGCTTCGACGCACTCGCACGACTCGACTCCGAGACCGCGAACATTGCTGCCGCGGCACGTTGGCTGCTCGCGACCGACCGAGTCGCCGAGCTTTTGGCGTTCTTCCGCGACCTGCCGTACGTCGATGGGTTCATGCTCCCGATCTCCACGACCGACGAGTTCGGCGCGATCGCGGCCGAAGCAATCGAACGGCCGCACGCCCAGTCGCATGTCGGCTTCCCCGAAGCCTGCTATTGGGTAGGCAACCCGCGTACTTCGACGGCGATATGGCGACCTACCGGTCACTCGTAGACGTCGCGCAATCCTCACCGCACAGCGACGGATCGACGATCACGATCTTCATGCGAGCAGTCCCCGCGATCTTCGACGGTGACGCGGCCGGTGCGGTTCGCTGGAGCGAGCAGGCGGTGGAACACGCGCGACTCGGCGGCGATCAGATGTTGCTCGCGTTCTTGCTCGCGCAGCTCGCCGGGTTCCAGCAGGTCCACGATCCGGAGCTCGGGTTGAGGACCGCCGAAGCGGCCCTCGCGGTCGCACGCACGACGGGCAGCACGGTCGCGTCGCTCTATCCACTACTTGCCCTCACCACTTCGGCGAGGTACCTCGACCCGAAACGCGCGCTCGACGCCGCCGAGGAAGCGCTGCGGACTGACGCCACACAACGCCAGATCGTTTCCAACATCGTGAACGGGAACGTCGGGGACATCCGATTCGCCAACGGCCAGGTCACCGAAGGCCTCGCCGCGTTCCGGGGAGCGCTCCGCTCCTACGCCGACGCCGGCGCCCGCACCGTATTCACGGTCTGTCTCGGCGAGCTCGCCTCCGCGCTCACACCCATTGACCCATTCGCGGCAGTGGACCTAGCCGCACTCGCCGAAAGCGACGCCATCGCCCCCTACGCCGCATTCGGTCTCCCCGACCTCGCCACGCTCGCCGAGGACCGACCGACCGACGTTGCATCCGCCCGAGACCGAGTGGCGAAGCTGTCGCCCGATAACGCCACCGCCCTCGTCTTCACCACGATCGACCGACTCATCGCCGAACACAGCACCTAACGACCCGGAACATGCTGCGTCGCGACATCGCGACTGTCCCAACATCACGCGCCGAACACGGCGACCCCTCTATCCCAGTTGTGCCGGTAGGGGCAGCCGAGGCTGCAGTTCGCGACGTCCGGGGGTCAGCCGCGGTTCTCGAGGGCGAAATCGATCAGCTTCGAGGCGATCTGGGCGATTTGGCGGTTCGAGAAGCGTCCCGTTACCTCCACTGCCGTTGTCGTTTCGACAACGTTTGCCCGGTCAGCGCGTGGGTTCTCGTTGCGTCCCGTCAGGTGTCGCGCCCAGCGCCAGCGGAGAGCGCACCGAGTGCACGCGTCGCCGACTTCGAATTGTGGGCGGCGATGACTGTGAACGAAACCCGGCTTGGGCTCATCTGCCGATAGCAAGGGCGAGAAGGGTATCGACCGCAATCTCGAACGGACGGGCACTCTGATGTACCTGGGAGAGTAGAAGTCCTCCTTCGAGCGTGGCGAGCAGGGTCGTGGCGAGGTCGTCCGGGTCGATGCCGGACGGGAGTTTCCCGTCGGCATGAAGGGATCTGCAGTCCATCGGCGATGGCGGCTGCCCACTGATCGAATCCTGCCGCGATGAGCGCTCGGGCCTCGGGGTCACTCTCGGCGAGTTGACCAACGAGCGAGCCAAGTGCGCAGCCCCCTTTTGCTTTGGTGCGCTTCGCTGCGGTCATCACCATCTTCCGCCAAGCTTCGACTCCGTTCGCGCTGCCGAGCGCGTGCCGATTGCGATTGACGATGGCGTCGGCTTGGTAGTCGATGACCGCCTGCACGAGCTCGTTCTTGTCGGCGAAGTAGTGGTACATCTGCGAGCCGCTGACTTCCGCCGCCACCCTGACGTCGTCCAAGGTGGTGCCCGCCACCCCGCGCTCATGGATCAGGGCGGCGGCCTCCTCCACTATTCGTGCCCGGGTGCGGGCTCCCTTCGGGGTGAGCCTCGGCCGGTCACTCCGTCTCGTCGACCATGCGCCAACGTTACCAGGGATTTTGGGTTTGACAACCCAGTTCCGAACTGTCAAAGTGGGTCGTACAACCCATTTTGGAGGAGGACGACACATCGCATGACTGACCTCAAGGGCAAGACAGCTCTAGTGACGGGCTCGACGAGCGGCATCGGCCGGGCCACGGCCTTGGCCTTGGCCGCCCGCGGCGCTCACGTACTGATCGTCGGACGCGATGAACAACGAGCCAAAGACGTGGTCGCCGAGATCGAAGGCAGCGGCGGCAGAGCGCAGTTCAGGCTCACTACGTTGCGCGATTTGAAGTCCGCCCAGGAACTGGTCGAGTGGGCCACTGACGCGGGCGACGGTCACGTCGACATCCTCATCAACAACGCCGGCGTCGCCTTGCTCGGACCAAGCAACGCAGCCACCGAGGCTGAGTTCGATGAGACCTTTGCCGTCAACGTCAAGGTTCCGTTCTTCCTGGTCGCGTCACTGGCGCCGGCCATGGCCGAACGCGGATGGGGCTCGATCGTCAACGTCTCCACGATGGTCGCCAGCTTCGGACAGGCCGGCATGGCTCTGTACGGCGCGAGCCGATCGGCTCTCGAACTCTTGACGAAGGCCTGGGCCGCCGAATACGGCCCGCGGGTGTTCGGGTCAACGCCGTTGCGCCCGGCCCGACGCGCACCCGGATGATGGAAAGCGTCCCCGACGAGATGGTGAATCAGCTCGCAGCACTAGCACCAGCAGGTCGCGTAGCTGAGCCTGAGGAACTGGCGGCGGCGATCGTCTTCCTGGCCACTGATGATGCCAGCTTCGTCCACGGCGTCACTCTTGCGGTCGACGGGGGCCGAACCGCGACATAACGCCGGTCGTTACGGTCGACGTTTAAGAGTGAAGCCCGTAACAAAGATCAAGCTAACGAAACGAGGAGTATCAATATGAGTGCATACGTAATTGTCGAATTCACGGTCAAGGACCCGGAAATCTACCGTGAGAAATACGCCCCATTGCTGGGCAGACAGCCAAAGAGCATGGAGGTGAGGTAATCGCCGCCGGTAACTGGGAAGTCCTGCACGGCGATGGCTCGCTCACTTCAGGAGTGCTCGTGCGGTTTACCGACCGTGAGACGGCGCTCAGTTGGTACAACTCGCCGGAATATCAGCAGCTGATCGATGTCCGCAGGTGTCGCGATGGATGTCCGTTTCAGCTTGCTCGACGGCCTCCCTACGCCCCACACAAGATGAGAGGGAATCCGAATGAGCGCCCTCCAAGGAAAGACGGTGCTCATCACGGGCGCCAACGCCGGGCTCGGCAAGGAGGTGGCGCGGCAACTGGCATTACGTCCTGAGATTGCGCGGATCTACCTTGCATGCCGAAACCAAGATCGGGCGACAGCAGGCAAAGGCCGAACTCGAAGCTGCGACCGACCGGCACATCTTCGACATCATTCTCATGGACGTCGCCGATCTGGGTTCGGTCCGCGCCGGCCTTGCGGCCATCAACGGATCCGTCGACGCGCTGGTCATGAACGCTGGTGTTATTGGCCCGCAGTCGATGGGCTTGACTGCTGACGGGGTCACCACCGTGTTCGCGACGAACGTCCTTGGCCACGTCGTCCTCCTCGAAGGGCTCCTGGCCGAGGACCGGCTTGGCGAGGTTGCGGTCTTCGCCGGAAGTGAAGCAGTCAGGGGGGTCCCGAAGTTGCGGATGAAGGGGCCATCGTTCGTCTCAACCTCAGCCGATGAACTCGCCACCGTCATTGACGGCAGCTACTTCGCCGGCAAGAAAGCTGACTTCAACCTGGCCTTCGCGCAGGCCAAGTACATCGGGGCCCTATGGATGGCCTACCTGGCCCGCCAACACCCCGACCGCCGCTTCATCACCGTGAGCCCCGGCAACACCACCGGCACCCAAGCAGCCAGTGACCTCCCATTGCCGATGCGTATAGCGGCCAAATACGTCATGCCCACCCTGGGTCTCTCCCACAAACTTGACGTGGGCGCGAAGCGACTGGTCGACGGCGTCACCGACCCGACCCTGTCGAGCGGGGTGTTCTACGCCAGCGCGGCCAACTCGCTGAAAGGTCCCTTGGTCAACCAAGCAGACTTCCTCCCCGACCTGGCCAACCCGTCCTTTCAGGACCACGCCAACGAGGCCATCCACCGCTTTATCCCCACGGCTCTTGGATGATGCATGTGCATCCACACGATGCGCTTGCGGACGTACCGCCCTTCGCCTCGTCGCTCTCAAATTGCTCAGGTCTGGCTTTGCGTGAGCTCATTCGGCCGACCGTGATTGCTGGTGACTCTTCGAGGTGGACCGGCCTCGTCAAGATGAACGGACTTTCGTGACAGCTCCTCGCGTCGGGGAGACGTTCCACCTCGACCTCGACGGGATGGCAATCGCCGGCCGCTATTTCGAAGTAGATCCCCCGCACCGCATGCTGCTGAGATGGGACCGTCAAGGAACCGAGACAGCGACGCCGACATCCACCTTCATTGAGATCACGCTGACCCCGACGGGTAACGGCACAAATGTGACCGTGCAATTCTCCGGCCTAAGTGCGGAGGATGCCGCTTTCTATCCGCAACTCTGGGCGCGTCACCTCGACCGGATCGCAACAGCATTGGCTGGCGCCGACCCCACTGACGGCGAAACGTCGAGTTACGCGACGACGGATCGTGCCACGGCGACCGACCTCATGGTTGAGCCGGGCGTTTCCTAACACGCCCGCTGCTCGAAGTTGTCGAGAGCGCAGCTATGGAGGGGTGTCATGGCAGAAGCGGAGAACGACGCGTTGCAGGAGGTCGGCTCTCGGCCGCGTGGGCGCCGACGCGAGGCCGATCGCGAGCCGCTGATCCTCGAGGCGCGGACGAGATCCTCGACGAGATCGGCTACGACCACCTCCGCGTACAGGACGTCGCCGACCGGGCCCATGTTGGGCTGGCGACGATCTACCGGCGCTGGTCGACCAAACAGGAACTCGTCATCGCGGCGATAAGTCACGCCAAGGCTCGCATCGAACAACCGGAGACCGACGACCCCGCGCCGATCTCGAAGCCGTCCTCCGCGAGATGACGAACCAGATGTTCGGCACGAAGTCGTGTTTCGTGATCGGCTTCATCGCCGCGTTGCGAAACGATCCAGAGCTCACTCGGGTTTTTCGTGAATCAACTCTCGACCAGATGCGCTATAGCCTCCGTCGCCCTATTGTACGTGTACTCGGCCACGACGACCCGACCTCGACTTGCGCGTCGACCTCGCGGCGGGGTTCCTCATCTTCCGGCGCTGATCGACGATCAACCCGCCAACGCTGACGATCTCGCGGACCAACTCTGCGCACTCGTGCTCGGTTCGGTCACCTCGCAGTGTCCGTAGACATTTTCAGTGTCGTTCCGCACCTGACTAACGGACAGGAGGGAGGTCCGTCTCCATGCCGGCACACGATCCATGAATCGAGAGCGGTGAGGCCGAACCCGATGATCGTGGTCGTCGCCTGCGAGGGCTTGTCACGCCAAGGCTGATCGCGATGGTCGCGCCGTCGACGCCAAAGCGCTCGACAACTCGAGCAAGTGATGAGCCCGCTTCGTAGAGATCGCGGGCTTCGTTGAGGTGACGATCGATGACACCGGTGCGACGTTCTACGCCGGCACGATCAAAGTGGGTCATCACGGTGGTTCGATGAACCTCGAAGGTGGAAGCGAGTTTTTCGATGGGGACGCCTCGTTCATGCATGAAGATGAGCTCGGAAACTTGCTCGTGGGTCAAGCGGGTCTGTTGTTGACGGACCGATGGGACGGGTCGATGGGACGGTCGGTCACGCCCCTGACCAGAGAGAATGCGGCTCAGACGTGCCACGATGTCGGGGTTGGAGTAACGGCCCATCAGCTCCACCGCTGCGATTTCAGGGGTTCAACGAGCGTTTCGCGTTCGACGAAACTAGACGAAATCGACGCGATCACCGACGGCGATTGAACCTGCTTGAACCACCGTCGCGGACGCGCCAAGAACAGGTAAAGCGGCCGACTCCGGGGATCTCGAGCCGATTGTGATGCGCGAGAGTTCGCAGGACTTCACGATCTGCGACGAGGTCGTCTTGTGCGAGTGTTGTCATGACGCAGCGTGGCGTCGGCGCGAGGACCTCAATCGTCGCCTCGCCGATCGTGATGCGCCTCCCCGCCCAGTCATTCTCGATGAACCCCTCGGAGTCGTCATCGAGGTCGACCAGCAGATTCGGACGGAATCGGCGCGAGTCCCATCGACTGTTCGGCTGCAGTCTCGCGGCGTGATGCAACGATTGGACGGTCATGATCGTTATCGGTGCGACATCTTGGAACGTGCCGGGTGCCATGAGGCCGACCGGCAGCGTACTGATCGGTCGTCCGTCTTCACTCGTAGACGTCTGCGTCTCGTTGATGAACTCGTCCGGTGCCATGCCGTCGATGTCGGGCCACACGTCGTCGTACACCGTGTCGGCGAGCGGCTCCGCGACCAGGCGTACCGCCCGGCCCAACGCCGCGGACAAGCGGGCATCGACATCAGGTGCGTCGCTGGCGAGTCGCGTTCATCCGGGAGCACAACCACGAACGCAGCGTTGGGTGAACTTTCGGCGATGTAGGCCGCTCGGCAACCCAGTAGAACGCTCCATCGACGGGGGTCCTTCGCGCTCGCAACCTTTCCCGTTTCGACGTCAATAAGCGCGTGTCCACGATCACCGACCACACCAGTCTTGTCGATGAGCGCAAGCGCCGGTGACTCGCCGAGCATCGACTTCACCGGAAAGCGATGAATCTCAACCAGCCGAGCTAACACGACATCCGCACCGGCTCAACCTGTACACCGCTCGTCACCCGCACAGAATGCCCGACCGCGCGGGCCGTGGCGAGCACCGACCGGCAGCTAAGTGGAGTGAGAGAGGCGGAGACGCGGGTCCGGCGCAGTCATAGGGCAGTCATACGTTCGACGCTCGATCAGGACCGTGGCAAGCGGACTCGTCCCGAGCGCTAACTACTCCGTCACGATCGAGCCACGCGAACCACCGACCGTCCGCCGACCAGCACCGGACCACCGGCATTCCGACCGCGGCCGCGACCGTCCGTAATCGGTCGATCGACACGCTTCCCCATGCAAAGCGCGGCCCGCGACGGGCGTCGAGTTGTACGTGGACATCGTCACGGCGAGGGGAAGCTGCCGGGCGGCTCTGCCTCAACGAGTACGCGACCGCGGGCGCGTACACTTCGCGCGTTCGCCTGAGCAGCGCGACCGGGTCGTCGCCGATGCCGATGTTGCCGTCGAGGAGCAGGCATGTCATCCACTCGCCGGCACCGGGCACGTCGTCGAATACAGAGCGTCGGATCACGCTCGCTCCGTCGCGGCGCGGGCCCCCGCAAGAATGCGTTGGAGATGTCGATACCAAGGACCGGCACGTCGGCCGCCGCGAGCGCGAGCACGTGGCGCCGGGTCCGCAGCCGATGTCGAGTACAGGCCCAACGGCCAGCCGCAAAGTGCGTGGGTCGGCCGGCGACGGCTCTCCGAACCACCGCTCGACCGGGACCGCGAGTACGGCACCGTGGGTGCTGACCAGAGAGGTTCGGCGCCCGTCGTCGGCGCGGCGTTCGGACTCCGGCATCATCAATGGGCCACCCGAACTCCCACTCATCGAGTAGCGCGCGATGTCGCGGCAAGGGTCATCGTCCCGGGTCGCCCGCGCCCACGGCTGAGCGACCGCGGTCGTCCACGGGTACGGCCTCACGCAGTGGATCGTGCGCGAACTCCCGCATGCCGTCGGCGAAGGCACCTCCGCCCGAAATCCCAGCTCGCGGGCGACGTCGGGTGACGCGAACACGTGGCGAACGTCGCCGAGGCGGAAGCGCCGAGACGATCGGCCGTAGGCGCCGGATCCGAACGCGTCGGCGATCGCCTCGGCCATATCGAGCACCGTGTGCGGGTCGCCGCTGGCCACATTCACGGCACCGTCGTAGGGCGCGGCGACGTGAGCGCGCACACGTTCGCGCGGGCGATGTCTCGCACGTGGACGAAGTCGCGAGCTGACCGCCGTCTTCGTACACCTGCGGCGATTCGCCCCGGGCGAGCGCGCTCCGGAAGATGCTGGCGACGCCCGCGTACGGAGTGTCGCGCGGCATCCGCGGTCCGTACACGTTGTGGTATCGCAACGCGGTGACGGTCACGCCGGCGTGCTCGCGTGCGAAGCTGCAGCAAGGTGTTCTTGGTGCAGCTTGGTCGCGGCGTACACGTTCCGGGGTCGAACGGGGCGCTCTCCGGGACCGGAGACGGGATCAGCGCGCACCACAGTGAGGGCACGTTGGCTCGAACGTGCCGCGGCGAGATCAGCCGCAAGCCGAGGACCGGGCGGACGATACCGTCGCGCGGACACTCGTACCGGCCTTCGCCGTAGACGACCATGCTGCTGGCGAGGACGATGCGGCCGCCGAAACCCGAACATGAAGCGCACGCAGCAGCGTCGCGGTGCCGAGGTCATTGTGGCGACGTAGTCGGTGACGTCGGCGAAGTCGACGCCGAGTCCGACCATCGCAGCCTGGTGACACACGGCATCGACACCGGGACTGCCGCGGCCGACCGCGCGTCATCAGTGACGTCGCTCCAGTGGTACTCGGCCGCCGGCGTTGCACCACGTCGGGAGGCCCGCCGTGCGCCGCGGGATGGAGGCGTCGAGCACGAGGACCTCGTGGCCGGCGTCGACGAGCGGGTCGACGACGTGCGAGCCGATGAATCCGGCGCCGCCGGTCACGAGAACCCGCATCAGATCGCCTCCGCGGGAGCCGCAACGTGAACGGGCGCGCCGTTGGCCGTTGCGCACGTGAGCTGGCCCTGGTGCGCCTCGACGAAGCCCTTCGCGATCGCCAATCCGAGGCCGGCACCGGCGCTCCCGGAGTGCGAGCGCGGTCGGATCGGAACGCGACGTCGAAGATGCGGGGGAGATCTGCGACCGGCACGCCGCCGCCCGTGTCGCGCACTTCGACGTAGAAACTGCGGGCCGCGGGTCGTCGATGCCGGCCTCGACGATGACGCTGCCGTCGCTGGGCGTGTGCCGGATCGCGTTTTCAAGCAGGTTGCGCAGCGCACGCAGGACTTCGGGCGCGGATACCTCGAGCTCGGGCGGCGGCCCGACCAGGCGACCTTCGAGCTTCACGCCCTTCGCGGCGGCGATCGGCGCCGAACCCGCGAGCGCGTCGGAGACGAGGTCGCCGAGCGAGACCCGCTCGAATTGGAGTCGCAGAGCACCGGCCTGGGTCCGGCTGAGCTCGAAGAGGTCGTCGACCAGCGCGGTCAGACGATCGACCTCTTCGCGCAGCGTGCGCAAGTAGCGCTGCGACCGTCGCCGGATCGTCGACGACACCGTCATCGATGGCCTCGACGATCGCTCGCATCCCGGCGAGCGGTGTGCGCAGGTCGTGCGACACCCAAGCGACGAGCTCGCGACGCGAGGCTTCCAGCGTTCGCTGCCGAGTCGAGCCGCGTCCAGCCGCGCCTGGGCCGCGGCTCAGCTCCTCGCGAGATCGAGCACCTCGGACGGCACGAGGCGCGTCGATCGGATCGGCGGAAACCGTCGTCGCATCCCGATCCGGCGGGCGGCCTCGACGAGTGCGCGACTCGCGCGCCGAGCGTCGGCCCATGACGAAGCGCCGGCGACGCGACGACGTCCGGCCGAGACCAACACGACGACGAGCGCGGTCAGGTCGTGCTGGAGATGAACATCGCCCGCGACGCCGCGTAAGCACCGGCCGTGACCCCGACGACCGAGCTGCAAGGTGAGCGTGACAATCTGCGCGGACGACGAACGCCGCCGCACCGAGCCGGCGGCCAGCGCGCCGACCGCGAGTCGAGGAGCGTGACGCCGGCCGCGATCGCGGCGAGCTCGATCGCGTCGTGGATGCTCATGGATCCCACCGGTAGCCGACGCCCCACACCGTCACGAGATGGCGGGGGTCGCCGGGTCGGCTTCGATCTTCTCGCGGAGGCGACGCACGTGCACCGTCACGGTCGCGGTGTCGCCGTAGGTGAAGCCCCAGACGTGTTCGAGCAGCTCCTCACGGCGCACCACGTGGCGTGGCCGCGATCGAGGTACACGAGCAGGTCGAACTCGCGGGCGGTCAGCGTCAGCCGCTCGCCGGCGCGGAACACTTCCCGGCGCGCGACGTCGATGTCGAGCTCGCCCGCCACGATGCGGCCCGCGACTGCGAGGTCGGGTCCGGGCGCGCCTGCGGCCCGGCGGAGTACCGCCTTGACTCGCGCCGTCAGCTCGCGGGGTGAGAACGGCTTCGACACGTAGTCGTCGGCACCGAGCTCGAGTCCGATGACGCGATCGTCTTCGTCGCCGCGCGCCGTGAGCATGATCACCGGCACCGGCGCGTGCGCGCGTAGCTGCCGGCAGACCTCGAAGCCGTCGAGCGAAGGGAGCATGAGGTCGAGAACGACGAGATCGGGCCAGCGCAACGCCGCCGCTTCGAGCGCACTCTCGCCGTCCCCGACCGCGACGACGTCGAGGCCCTCGCGTTGAAGGTACCGCACGACGACCTCGCGTACGGTGGGGTCGTCTTCGACCACGAGGACGTGCGCGTCCGTGGTCACCACTGCGACCATATCGTCACGGCCACGACAAGCGTTGCCGCCGCTTGCAGAGCCAACCAGGGGCGGATGCGCAGCGGACCACGCGTCGTCCCGAACGCCGCCGTCGCGAGCACGACCCACGGCACGAACGGCAACCAGATCCGTTCGACCTCGGCCTTCGACATCCCGCTCACGTCGGCCAACGCGACGACGGCGAGAGCTGCGCCGACGAGGACCCACACCGCTCGGTCGCGCTCACGCGACAACGCGACCGCGACGGCCGGACCGGTCGCCACCGCGAACAGCGCGAGGTCGGCGACGAGGAAGTACGTATACGGGCGGTGGATCGCAACCCCGGTCCAGTACGCGTGTCGAGTCGCGGCAAAGCCCGCGAACCACGAGAAGCCGAGCGCGGCGAACCACGCGAAGACGGGCATCGCGCCGATCGCGGCGAGGGCCAGCACGCGCGGGCGCCGGCGTACGACGCACACCGTGATCGGGACGAGGGCCAAGAGCACGAGCCCGTAGGAAAGGAACGCGGTCACGCCGAAGCCGACGCCACCGGCCAATGCCAACCACGTCGACTGACCGAGGCGACGATGTGCGCCACCATGGGCGGATTGCGCGGTGGCGAGTACGAGCGCGGTCACCGACCACGCGGCGACTCCCGCAAAGAACGCGTCGGCCGTCTGCCACCAGATCACCGCGGGCAGCAGGATCATGAACGGCGCGGCGCGGCGCGCCGCGTGCTCGCCCGCCATCTCACGCAAGGCGACGAGGGCCGCGATGCCGGCCGCGACGCCGGCCGCGACGACCAGCGCCGCACTCCATCCGGCCGACGCGAGACCGATTTTGTCGAGCGTCCACTCGATCACGATCATGCCCGGCGGATGACCCTTGCTGTTCTGCGGGTACTGAGCCAGGACGTCGGTGAATTGCGTGAGAAAGCCGTGCAGCGATCCGATGGTGCGCGCGGTCTGGAGATAGTCGTTGCGCGACAGGCGAAGTGGATCGGTGAGGGCGTTCCGGCCGTCGATGCTGTCGACGAACGCGACCGTGACAGCCCAAGCGGCGTTCGCGGCCGCGGTCAGCGCGAGCACGCCACCCCACCGCATCCGTTGAACCGCATCCGGTACGAATCGCACCACGAGCGCTGCGACAACCACGGCGGGGATGAGTCTCGCAGTGGGATGGAACCGGAATGGGCTCCAGAACGGCGGTGCCGCGATGTCGAGGTGGTGGTGGGTCACGACGAGGACGTGACCCCAAACGACGGCGACGACGACGAGAAGCGCCCAGCAGGCCAGCACGATGGGCGCGCTCGCACGCGCCGACGCGGGCGCGTTTGGAGACGTCGTCGGGCCGGTCGGCGGGCGGACGTCGAACATCGTGGTCGACGGTAACGATCCGAAGGCCGCCCGGGGTGACGCGGGGTCGTCAGCTCGCCAGAGTTTCGCGAATCGTAAGGCCAACACGTGCCGCCCCTCCGCCCGCCGTACCTAGGTTGGCCGACGCATGCCGGACGTGATCCTTCCCGCGCTCAACGAAGCTGACGCGATCCCTTCGGTCATCGCCGGTCTACCGCCCGGCTTCGACGCGATCGTCGTGAACAACGCATCCGAGGACGACACGGCGCAGGTCGCGCGCACGCGGGCGCGCGCGTCATCGACGAACCGGTCCGCGGGTTCGGCGCCGCCTGCTACGCGGGACTCCTCGCCGCGACCGCCGATGTGGTGTGCTTCATGGACTGCGACGGCTCTTTCGCGGCGCCGATCTCGAACGGGTTGCCGCGCCGGTCATCGAGGGTCGCCGCGATCTCGTGCTCGGCGCGCGTCGCGCCGAGCGCGGGTGCCTGGCCGGTACACGCCGCGCATCGCGAACGCGCTGCTGGCTCGGGAGATCCGGCGGCGAACGAAGCTCCCGCTGCGGGATCTCGGACCGATGCGGGCCGCGCGGCGCACTGCGCTCATCGACCTCGATCTCGTCGACCGGCGCTTCGGATGGCCGCTCGAGATGGTGCTGCGGGCATGGCAGGCGGGCTGGCGCATCGACGAGATCGATGTTGGCTACGAGCCGCGGGTCGGCCGGTCGAAGGTCACCGGAACCGTCGGGGGAACGGCGCGGACGGTACGCGACATGTCGCGCCTGCTGCGATGATCGACGTCACGCTGCTCGTGATCGCCAAGTCGCCACGGCCCGGTCGGGTCAAGACTCGACTCTGCCCTCCGTGCACACCCCAGGAGGCGGCGGCGATCGCGGCCGCAGCTCTGGAACAGACGTTGACCGTTGTCGAAGCGACGCCGGCGGCGGCCCGCGTCCTCGCCCTCGACGGCCCGCCCGGCCCATGGATTCCCGCCGGCTTCGAGGTCGTCGTCCAACGGGGCCGCGGTCTCGACGAACGCCTCGCCCAGGCGTTCGCGGCGGTCCGAGGTCCAGCTCTGCTCGTCGGCATGGACACGCCACAGGTCACCGTCGATCATCTGGTCGCCGGTTGCCGGGCGCTGGAGGCCGCCGACGCGGTTCTCGGTCCGGCTGCCGACGGAGGCTGGTGGTCGATCGGATTGCACCGCGCCGACGCACGCGGTCTTCGTCGGGGTCCCAATGAGTACGCAGCACACCGGCCGAGAGCAGAGGCGCCGGCTCGACGAGCTCGGCTACGAGACCGCGCTGTTGCCAACGCTGCGCGACGTCGACACGATCGCGGACGCCCGAGCCGTCGCGCGCATCCTCCCGGGTTCGACGTTCGCCCGTACCGTCGAGGAACTCGACGGTCGTGTTCGCGCGGCATCTACATCATGAGCGACGTGATCGCGACCTCGGACGCGATCGCGGTCGATGCCGTGCACAACGAGCGCGTCGCGGCTCGCCTCGGTCTGGCCCTCGGGATCACATTTACTACGTGCTTCCTGACCGGCCTGTACTCGCATTTCGCGCAGCACCCGTCGTTTGGTTTCCAACTGCCGTCCCGCCCGGTGGGGCTGTACCGGGTCACGCAGGGAGTACACGTGATCACCGGGATCGCGTCGATCCCGTTGTTGCTGGCCAAGTTGTGGAGTGTCTACCCGAAGTTGTTCCAGTGGCCGCCGTTCGACGGCCTCACGCAGCTCGTCGAACGCCTGGCGATCTTTCCGCTCGTCGCGGGTTCGCTCTTCATGTTGTTCACCGGGCTCGCGAACATCAACCTCTGGTACCCGTGGCGTTTCAACTTCCCCGACACGCATTACCGCACTGCGTGGATCGTGATGGGCGCGCTGGCCATCCACATCGGCGCCAAGTTCCGCACGAGCCGCCGCGCCCTCGCGCGAGCCCCGCGAACGCAAGCCGGGGCGACCGCCGTCCCCGACTCCGGTCGGCGCGGCTTCCTCGCGACCGCGTTCGGCGCGAGCGCGCTCGTGGCGTTGTTCACGGTGGGGCAGACGTTCCGGCCCTTCGCGCGCCTCGCCCTGCTCGCGCCTCGGCGGCCGAATGTCGGGCCGCAAGGTTTCCCGGTCAACGGCACGGCCAAGGAGACCGGAGCCGCGGGCCTCGTGAACTCCCCCGACTATCGGCTCATGGTCGATGGCCGTGTTGCGAAGCCGTTGTCGTTCACGCTCGCCGAGCTGCGCGCGCTTCCGCAGCATTCGGCGACGCTGGCGATCACGTGCGTGGAGGGTTGGAGCACGTCACAGCGCTGGACCGGCGTGCGCGTGCGCGACCTGCTCACGATGGCCGGCGCGCCCGCGCACGGCACCGCGCGCGTCGAGTCGTTCCAGCCCTATGGCAGTTACCGGATCTCCGACCTCGACCATTGGCAAGCGCACGACCCCGACACGTTGCTCGCGTTGCAGGTCAACGGCGAACCCCTCGCGCCCGACCATGGATACCCACTGCGGCTCATTGCCCCGAACCGGCCGGGGGTGATGCAGACCAAATGGGTCAACAAGCTCACGGCCACGTAGCCCCCGCGGTCGCCGCGCCGGACGCTCGGCGGGAACAGGCCGATCTCCGTGCCGACCGCCTCGGGCTCGCGGTCGGGCTCGTCGTCGGCGTTCCGATCATGCTGATCGGCGTAATCGGGATCTGGCGGCACCCCGCGGCAACGCCGATCGGGAATTACCTGCGCTTCTTCATCGGCGCCGACATCGTGCACGACCTCGTTGTCGCGCCGGTCGCCGCCGTCGTCGCCTTCGTCGTGCTCCGCCGCGTTCCCACGGTCGTGCGCGCGCCCCTGCGTGCCGCCTTGTTCGGATCGGCGGTGGCGGTGGCAGTGGCGTGGCCCGCCATACGCCACTACGGGCGGATGCGCACACCCGACAATCCCACCGTGCAGCCGTTGAACTACGCGACGTCGACGCTCACCGTCATCGCGGTCGTGGTGGCCATCTCGCTCATGTGGCTGATCGTCGCGGTGGTACGTGCTCGCCGGGTTCCCGCGCCGGCGTCCCAGCCAATGCACAGGCGTCGTCCGTAGTCCCTCTCGTGGCCGACCGCCCCCGCGAAATCATCGACGACGTTCCTCACTACCGTCAGGCCATGACGTCTGTCCCTGTTGTCGGCGTCGAACCGGCCGACCGCGGGGTGGCGGTGCATGCGACGGGACTCTCGTTCCACTACGAGACGCCCGACGGTCGGCTCACGGTGCTCGACGCAATCGACTTCGACGTCGCGGCGGGCACGGTCGTCGCGATCACGGGTGCCTCGGGATCGGGAAAGACCACCTTGTTGTCGGTTCTCGGCGGCCTCGACCGGGCCCACGGCGGATCGGTGCAGATCGCGGGTCACGACCTCGCCACGCTCGGCCGCGACGAGATGGCCCGCTACCGCCGAGACGTCGTCGGGTTCGTGTTCCAGGACTTCGGCCTCCTCGGCCAACTCACCGCGCTCGAGAACGTCGAGCTCGCCCTCGCGTTCGAACGCGTGTCACGCCGTGAGCGTCGGGCCCGGGCGCGCGAGCTTCTGGGCGCGGTAGGCCTCGGCGAGCGGCTCGGCCACCGTCCCCGTGCCCTCAGCGGCGGCGAGAAACAGCGGGTCGCGATCGCCCGGGCGCTTGCGAACCAGCCGCGCCTCGTACTCGCCGACGAGCCCACCGGAAACCTCGACCCCGCCGCGACCGCGGTAGTGCTCGACATGCTTCTCCGCGTACCGGTCGAACACGGTTCGACCGTGGTCGTGGTTACGCACGACGACGAGATCGCGGCCCGCGCCGATCACCGCATGCATCTCGTCAACGGTCGCATCGAGCCACCGTGACCTGGCGGGACGCGATCGTCCTGGCCCGCCGGAGCGTCGGTCGGCGCGGTGGGCGCGCCGTGCTCACGGTGCTCGCGGTCGCGCTCGGCGCCGCGCTGCTCTCGTCGTTGCTCATTGCCAGCGACTCGGCGAAGCAGCGCGTCCTCGACCAGGTGAGCGAAGGCGGACCGCTTTCCGGGATCAAGGTCGACGCGGCCGCGCCCTCGGCCGCGGCACTCGACAGCGACGATCCGAGTCCGGGCGCCGCCAAACAGATCGACGACGCCGCGCTCGAGCAGATCGCCGCGCTCCCGCAGGTCTCCTCGGTGTTGCCGATCATCGCGACGCCGATCCTGGCGCTCCCCCCGACGAACCTTCCCGCCGCTGCGCACGCGTCTCCGAAGAACGCACAACGAATCTTCGACTCTGTGGTCGGCATCGACCTCGACCACGTCAACCAGCTGCCCGTCACCGTCGTCGCCGGCCGCATGCCGACGTCGGGTTCGCAGACGGAGATCGCGGTCACGGTCGACTTCCTGCAGCGTCTGGGAATCACGAACGCGAACGCCAAGGCTCTCTTGGGCACGGAGATCACGCTCGGGGCACCCCGGGTGTTCGTAAACGGGAAGGATCGACGCAACCGGGCGCGGTGGAGCCGGGCCACGATCGTCGGTGTCGTGTCCCAAGAAGCGAGTTCCGGACTCTTCGTGGTCTCCCTCGAGATGGCGCGGGCGGAACGCGCTTGGACAACTGCGGGGCCCCCGTTCGATCCCGGCGACGCGAATCCGTCGGAGTACTCGGCTCTCTTCGTGGTCGCGCACGGTCTCGATCACGTCACGGCCGTTCGCACCGAGATCAACACGGTCGGCTATTCGACCAGCGCGCCGGAATCACTGATCACCCAGGTCCAACGGTACGTGCACGTCGTCGAGCTCGTGCTCGCCGGCATCGGCCTCATCGGCCTCACGATCGCCGCCCTCGGTATCTCGAACGCGATGCTCGCCGCGATCCGCGAACGGCGGCGCGAGATCGGCGTGCTCAAGGCCGTCGGCGCGGCCGATCGCGATGTGCGGCGCGTCTTCCTCGTCGAGGCGGGCACGCTGGGCTTCGTCGGCGGCCTCCTCGGCGCAGGCATGGGATTGCTCGTCGCGCGCGGGCTCGCGGCGGTCGTGAACCGGTACCTCTCGAGTCAAGATCTGCAGACCGTGCACCTCGGCGTCCCCGTCGGTCTGCTCGCCGCGGTCGTGCTCGGCGCGACTTTGCTCGCGCTCGCCGCGGGCACGCTGCCGGCCATCCGCGCCGCGCGGATGCCGGCTCGACAAGCGATCAGCGACGAATGATGCGCGCGTGGTGTTGCGCACTCATGCTCGTGGCCTCGGTGGCGAGCGCAGGATGCAGTGCGAGCACGCGCTCGAAGGCCGTCCCGACCGCGACCGACGCCGGACCGAAGGAAACCGTGCTCGCGATCGGGGGCAGCGCCACCGAGGGCGACGGCGTCCGCGATCGGCTCGTGAACGCGTGGCCTTACCTCGTTTTCCACCAAGCTCTGCCGGTGTCGACCATCTTCGTGAACGGTTCGCTCGACGACGCGACTGCCGCCAACGCGGTCGCGCAGCAGGCGCCGCTCGCGACCGAGCTGAAACCCGACATCGTCGAGGTGTGGATCGGTGCCGATGACCTCCAGTCCGCCACTCCGATTCCCGTCTTCACGATGGCAATGACGAAGCTGCTGCAGACACTGCGCGTTTCGGCAACGGAACGGATCCTCGTCGCCGATCTTCCGGCCGCCTATGGCGCGGGCGCGGCGCGCTACAACGCCGCGATCGACGCCGTCGTCCGCGCGACGCACTCCGAGCTGATCGACCTTGCGAGCACCGCGATTACCCTCGCGAAGGTCAACGGCCTGCCACCCCAGCCCGACACCCCGAGTCAGCGGATGATCGCGACCGCATTCGAACACGTCATCGCTAAGAGCCCATAGCTGTGGAACTTGTCGCAAAGGTGCTGACGGTGTCCGACTCGGTACACGCCGGGACACGGACGGACCGGTCGGGCCCAGCGGTCCGGTCTTACCTGATCGACCACGGATTCACTGTGCCTACGGTCGATGTGGTGCCCGACGGTCTGACCCCGGTCAGTGAAGCGCTCCGGCGGTTGGCCGGTCAGTTCTTCGGCCTGCTCGTCACGACCGGTGGAACCGGCTTTTCGCCCACCGACTCCACCCCGGAGGCGACGCGCGCCGTCTTGGAGCGCATGGCGCCGGGATTGGCCGAGTCGATGCGGGCATCCAGTCCCCTCGGTTCGTTGTCCCGCGGGGTGGCCGGCACGCTCGGCGAGTGCCTGATCGTCAACGTGCCGGGATCGACCAAGGGTGCACTCGAGTCAATCGAGTCGATCATCAGCGTCGTTCCCCACGCCCTCGAACTGCTGGGCGGCGGACGCCCCCACTAGGCGGGAGAGGAACCTACGGTGTCAGCGTGGAGATGATGGACCCTGCGCCGCCGGCATCCGGAGAACACGACTGGATCGCGGTGACCGCCCAGGAACTGCCGACCGAGCTGGCCCAGACCTGGGTGTCGCAGCCGCGCTGTGGCGCGATGGTCACGTTCGCGGGCACGGTACGCGACCATTCCCCGGGCCGGGTCGACGTGACTGCGCTCGAATACGAGGTCTATCCCGAGTACGCCGTCCCCCGGCTCGTCGACGTGGCGGCCGGTGCGCGCCGTCGCTGGCCCACGATTGGTCGTCTGGTCCTACTCCATCGCACGGGTCGGCTGCTCGTCGGACAGGTGTCGGTGTTGGTAGTCCTCTCCACGCCCCATCGGCGCGAGGCCTTCGCCGCTACCGAGTACTGCATCGACACGCTGAAGCGAACCGTCCCGATCTGGAAGCAGGAGACCTGGGCCGGGGGCACGGACTGGAGTTCGTGTGACCACGGCATCGAGGACGTAACACCATGATCCCCCTGCTCGAGGCCCAGACGTTCGTGCTCGACGCGTGCGGTCGATCGGACCCGGTGGAGGTCTCCCTCGACGATGCGCTCGGGTGCGTGGCCGCGGAGTCGATACGCGCCACCGAGCCCGTGCCGCCGTTCATCAACTCTTCCATGGACGGCTATGCCCTGCGAGCTGCCGACACGCAGCGCGCTTCCGAGGAAACCGGACCGGTACGGCTGCAGGTGATCGCCCGGATCATGGCCGGCGCAACCTTCGCCGGCGAGGTCGCGCCGGGGCAGGCGGTCCGCATCATGACCGGCGCGCCCCTTCCGACGGGGACCGACGCCGTATGCCCGATCGAAGCGGTCGAGACCGAGCTCGACGGTGCGGTGGCAATCATCAAGCGCGCGGTCGCACCCGACACGTTCGTCCGCGCGATCGGTCAAGATGTGGCCGTCGGCGACACCGTGCTCGAGCAGGGGTCGGTCCTCACCCCGGGGCGGATCGGCGTGCTCACCGCCCAGGGTTTGACCCATCTCGTGATTTACCCGGCACCTCGGATCGGTGTCTTGTCGACCGGTGACGAGCTCGTCTCGGGACCCGGGCCGCTTCCACCGGGGAAGATTCGGGACGCCAACCGGCACACGCTCTTGGCCCTCGTTCGCCAGGAGGGATGGACTGCGGTCGATCTCGGTGTCGTCGGCGACGACGAACGGGCCCTCGAGAGAGCCCTCGACGATGCCCGGTCGCGCTGCGACGCCATCGTCACGAGCGGCGGAGTGAGCGTGGGGGATCTCGACGTGGTCAAGGTGGTCCTGAAGCAACGCAGTGCGGGAAGCATGCGTTGGATGCAGGTCGCGATCCGCCCAGCCAGACCGTTTGCTTTCGGCCTGCTCGACGGATCCGGCGTCCCCGTGTTCGGGCTCCCCGGTAATCCGGTCTCGGCCATGGTGAGCTTCGAGCTCTTCGTGCGGCCGGCGGCGCGACGCATGTCGGGGCACTCTTCGTTGCACCGCCCGGCGTTCGCGGCCACTGCCGACGGTGCGATCGGGCGACGGCCCGACGGCAAGACGCATTTCGTCAGGTCGCGCGCCACCATCGACCCCGACGGGCGGTGGAGCGTCCGCGCGCTGACCGGTCAGGAGTCCCATCAGCTCGCCGCCATGGCCGAGGCCAATGCCCTGGTTGTGCTCCCCGATGGCCCCGGTGTGGCGTCCGGCGCGACGGTGCAGATCATGCTCCTCGACGCCGAGTGGCCGGGCCCGGCTGCCAACCCGCGCGAGGAGAGTCCGCGATGACGACGGTGCCCGTCGAGCTCGGGCGACGCAAGGGCGCGGCGCGAGGAGACGACGTCGAGAACGGTTCGACGCCCAGGTCCGGTCCACTTGTCGACCGGTTCGGTCGCATCCATGACGACTTGCGGATCTCGGTGACCGACCGCTGCAACCTGCGCTGCACCTACTGCATGCCCGAGCGGGGCATGACCTTCCTTCCCTCCGAGATGTTGCTGACGTTCGACGAGATCGTCACTGTGGCGTCGGTCGCGCGCAATCTCGGCGTCACCTCGGTCCGTCTCACCGGAGGCGAGCCGCTCGTGCGCCCGGGCTTTTCCGAACTGCTGTCTCGTTTGTCGGCGCTGGAGTTCGACGATCTGGCGCTCACGACCAACGGCATGCTGCTCGCCCGACATGCGCAGGCGCTGGCCGACGCCGGACTCGACCGGGTGAACGTCAGCTGCGACTCGCTTCGCCCCGAACGATTCGGAACGATCCGTCGGCGCGGTGATCTCGACACGGTCCTCCACGCCATGGACGCAGCCGAGGAAGCCGGACTCGGGCCGGTCAAAGTGAACGTCGTGCTCGTACGACACCGCAACGACGACGAGGTGCTCGACTTCGCCGCCTTCGCGCGCCGCACGGGCCGCACCGTGCGGTTCATCGAGTTCATGCCCCTGGACGCCGACGGCGCGTGGGATCGTGACCAGTTGATCCCGGGTGACGAGGTGCTCAGGCAGATCCGCTCCCGCTGGCCACTCGAACCGGTCGGCGAGCCCGGCCCGGCACCGGCGCAGTCGTTCCGTTTCACCGACGGCGCGGCCGAGATCGGCATCATCTCCAGCGTCACCCGACCGTTCTGCGGCACCTGCAACCGCCTGCGACTCACCGCGGACGGAGCCATCCGGAACTGCCTGTTCTCCGACGACGAGTTGGATGCCCGGACGGTCCTCCGGGGAAGCAGCCCGGACCAGCCGTTGGACCAGCAGTTGGAGACGCTGCTCCGCCGGGCGGTGTGGGGCAAGCTTCCGGGCCACGGCATCAACGACCCCGGGTTTCTCCGCTCCGCGCGGTCGATGTCGATGATCGGCGGCTGAGCGGTGTCGACGGTGCGGTTCTTCGGTCCCGCCCGAGTCGCAGCCGGCACATCCGAGGCCGACGTGCCCGGCGACACGGTCGCCCAGGTGTTGGCGTCGGCCGAGGAACGGTTCGGCGCCGACCTCGCCCGGGTGGTGGCCGTCAGTCGGGTCTGGCTGAATGGCGAGAGCGCCTCCGCCTCCGATCCGGTTGGCGACGACGATCAGGTGGCCATCATCCCGCCGGTGTCGGGCGGCTGAGCGTCGTCTTATAACTCGGATATGCAAGGTGTTTCGCACTTTTTAATGGCATCCACGAGGTTGACTCGTTACCGTGCCCGTTCATGCCGCAATACCGCCCCGGTCAGATCGCCGAACTGCTGGGCGTGAGCACCGACACGGTGCGCCGCTGGTGTGACGACGGCCGGCTCGAGACGGTCCGCTCCCAAGGTGGTCACCGGATGGTCGACGGCGCCTCGCTGGCCCGGTTCGTCAGAGGGCAGGACGAGGCGGATGTGCCGGAGGAACTGCACTCCCAGTCGGCTCGCAACCGATTTACCGGCGTGGTCACCCGGGTCGAGCGCGACCGACTGACGGCCGTCATCGAGCTGCGCGCCGGCCGGTTCCGCATCGTGTCGCTACTGACTCGCGAAGCGGTCGACGATCTTCGGCTCGAGGAGGGCGACCTCGCCACCGCGGTAGTCAAGGCCACCAGCGTGATCATGGAGATCGTCCAGCCATGACCCGACACATGCCAAAGACCGGTTCACGAAAAAGTCCGCGGCCGCGCGGCATCGCTCTCGCCGGCACCTTCATCGCCGCGGCACTCGCCGGCGCCGGGTGCGGGAGCTCTTCCAAGGCTTCGACCCCGTCATCCACGACTGCGCCCGGGCTCACCGGCTCGATCGCCGTGTCGGCGGCGTCGTCACTCAGCGATGCCTTCGGCGCGCTCGAAGAAGACGTTCCACACCCTCCATCCGTCTACCGCCGTCGCCTTCAATTTCGGATCGTCCGGTGATCTGGCCAACCAGATCACCGAGGGCGCCCCGGCCGACGTGTTCGCCTCGGCCGCCCCGAGCAACATGGAAACAGTGGTGCGGGCCGGGGACATCAGCGGCACGCCCGTGACCTTTGCCCGGAACAACCTGGAGATCGTCGTGAAGCCCGGGAATCCGTTGGGCGTCCACTCGCTCGCGGATCTCACCAAGGCTCCGATTGTTTCGCTCTGCGTCACGACGGCTCCGTGCGGAGCCACCGCCCGCGTGGCGTTGCAACAGGCGCACGTGACGTTGCCGGCGTCCAAAGTCACCCTCGGTCAGAACGTCAATGCCACGTTCGCGGCAGTCACCTCCGGCGATGCCGACGCGGGCATCGTCTACGTGACCAATGCCAAGACCATCGGTTCCCAGGGCGTGGCGGTACCGATTCCTGCCGCCGACAACGTCACGACCAGCTATCCCATCGCCGTGGTCAAGACGACCAGGGATCCGACGCTGGCCCAGGCGTGGATCGACTACGTCCTGAGTCCGGTCGGCCAGCAGGTCCTCGTCGACGACGGTTTTCTCCCGCCCAACTAAGCCTCATGACCGGGAACGGCGCGGCCCGGAGGCGGAGGCCCTCGGCGGTGGTGGTGGGGGTTGCCTCCCTCGCCGTCGCGTTCCTGGCCCTGCCATTCGTCGGACTCCTGACGAAGGTCTCATGGTCCACTCTCGGCGCCGACCTCTCGACGCCGCAATCATGGGCGGCGCTTCGGCTCTCGTTGGTGTGCTCGCTCTGGGCGACCGGCCTGTCGATGGTTCTCGGCCTCCCGCTCGCCTGGGTGTTGGCCCGGGTGAGCTTTCCGGGTCGAAGCCTGGTGCGGGCGCTGACGATCCTCCCGATGGTCCTTCCCCCAGTCGTCGGTGGAGTCGCACTGCTCCTCGCGTTCGGTCGCGACGGGGTCGTCGGCAGCCGACTGTTCGATTGGTTCGGCGTTCAACTGACCTTCAGCACCGCGGGCGCGGTGATGGCCGAGACCTTCGTGGCGATGCCGTTTCTGATCATCACTGTGGAAGCGGCCTTGCGTTCGATGGACGTCCGGTTCGAGGAGGCCGCGGCGACGCTCGGGGCCGGACGGTGGACCACCTTTCGGCGCGTCACTCTGCCGATGATCTCGTCTTCCGTCGTGGCCGGGACCGCCCTCACCTGGGCGCGGGCGCTCGGAGAGTTCGGGGCGACCATCACGTTCGCGGGCGACATTCAGGGCCGGACTCAGACCCTCCCGTTGGCCGTGTATCTCGCCCTCCAGGGGAACGAACAGGTGGCATTCGCCTTGTCCCTCTTGCTGTTGGCGGTGTCCTTGGTGGTGCTGGTCTCGTTGCGGGGCCGTTGGCTCGGAGCGATCGAGCCATGAGCCTGATTGCCGACATACACGTCGTCGTCGCCTCGTTCGTCGAACGGCTGGAACTGCGGGTCGACGACGGCGAGGTCGTAGCGGTACTCGGACCGAACGGCAGCGGAAAGTCGACATTGCTCCGGACGTTGGCCGGTATGCAGCCGCTCACGTCCGGAAGGATCGCGCTCGACGGTGACATCCTCGACGATCCGGCGCGCGACATATTGGTGCCACCGGAGCGGCGCTCCTGCGGCATCGTGTTCCAGGACTATCTCCTCTTCCCGCATCTCACGGCGGCGCACAACGTGGCGTTCGGCCTGCGGTGTCGCGGACAGTCGAAGGCGGAGGCCAATCGGCGGGCCGGCGAATGGTTGGAGCGGATCGGGCTGGCCGACCGGGCGTCGTTCAAACCGGCACAGCTGTCGGGGGGGCAGGCCCAGCAGGTTGCGTTGGCCCGGGCGCTCGCCCCCGAGCCCCGGTTGCTCCTGTTGGACGAACCCATGGCTGCGCTCGATGTCACCGCCCGCGGCGCGGTCCGGCACCGACTTCGTCACCACCTCGAAGAGTTCCGCGGGCCATGCGTCATCGTGACCCACGACCCCCTCGACGCCGCCGCGCTGGCCGATCGACTGGTCATCATCGAGGAGGGTCGTGAGGTTCAACAAGGCACCCTCGCCGAGGTGACCGCGAGGCCGCAGACGACATATGTGGCCGAGCTGGTAGGGCTCAATCTGCTGGAAGGTCACGCCGACGGAGACCGTCTTGTCGTCGTCGGCGGATTCGTTCTCCAAACGGCCACGCCGGCGACCGGCCGTCGGCTGGCCGTGTTCGCCCCTCGATCTGTCTCGTTGTATCTGGAACGTCCCTCGGGGAGCCCGAGGAATGTCTGGCGAACGCGAGTCGAGGAGGTGCACTTGACGGGCGATCGGGCCAGGGTGTTGGTCGAAGAACCGGTCCGCATGGCGGTCGAAATCACTGCGGCGGCGCTGGCCGAGCTCCGACTTACCGAAGGATCCTCCGTGTGGGCCTCGGTGAAAGCCACCCAGATTCACGTCTACCCGGGCGTGGGCGACTGATTCGAGTAGGTCGTGTGTTTGGGTCGTCGGGCACGCCAGGGAGTCACGATGTTGCGTCAGGCTGAATGCAACCGAGCCGGACGGATCGTGTCTGGCAGGATCGCGCCATGTCGGAGAACGCGTTGACTGCTCGAGACCTCCGTGATGTGGACCTCACGGATATTGAGCTGTACCGAGACGGCTTTCCGCATGAGGTGTTCACCGCTCTGCGGCGTGAGAAGCCCGTGCACTGGCAGAGCGTCGACGCGGACCTCCCGGGCGAGCACGACCCGGGGTTCTGGGTGTTGTCGAGGCACGAGGATATTCAGGCCGTGAACCGCGACACGGAGTCGTTCAGTGCCTTTGATGGCCCGCAGCTGAGCCTCCAGCCCGAGATGAGCGGCCTGATGCTCGTGAGCATGGACGGCCGCGAGCACACCAGGCTGCGCCGGCTGATCAGCGCGGGGTTCACGCCGCGCATGGTCCGGAGCCTCGATGAACAGGCGAGGCGGTGGGCCGCGTCGATCGTTGACGCGGCGCTCGAGCGCGGTACATGCGACTTCGTGCAAGAGGTTGCCTATCAATTGCCGATGAACATGATCGCCGACATCGTCGGCATTCCCGTCGATGATCGACCGTACGTATTCGCGCTTGCGAACGCGTTCCTCGAAGGCGGCGTCGACGCACAGATGCAGATGTTCGAGTACGCGCAGCAGCTCGGGCACCGCAAGCGCGCGCACCCATCGGACGATGTCTGGACGATTCTCTCGACGGTCGAAGTCGAGACCGACGATGGCGCGCGCACGGCGCTCGGTGAACTCGAGCTCGACCTGTTCTTCATGGTCCTAACCGTCGCAGGGAGCGAGACAACCCGCAACGCAATCGCGGTCGGCCTGTCGGCCTTGCTCGACCATCCCGAACAGCTCGAGGTGCTCCGGACCGATCCCGATGCCATGAGCAGCGCCGTCGACGAGATCATCCGCTGGTCGTCGCCCGTTGCCTACTTCGCGCGGCGGGCGACCCGCGCGACCGAGATTCGCGGCGTGCCGATCGCAGAAGGCGACCGCGTCACATTGTGGTACCCGTCAGGGAACCGCGACGAAGATGTGTTCGACGACCCGTTCCGATTCGACATCCGACGCATGCCCAACCCGTACGTCTCGTTCGGTGGCGGCGGCCCGCACTACTGCCTCGGCGCGAATCTCGCCAAACGAGAGATCACGATCCTGTTCGAGGAGCTCCTCGCGCGGGCTCGCGAGATCGAGGTGCTGGCGCCCCCGTCGTACCGTCCGCTCGGTTTCGACAACCCGATCCTGGTCGCCATCGACGAGCTGCCCGTCCGCATGGCTTGAACGAGTCGTCGCATCGTTGAGCGGTGTACGCGAACGACGCTCGCGAAGTGCCGAAGGCGACCGCCCGAGACGCGCGCTCAGGCACGGTGCTCGATAGCCCAATCGATGAGCTTCGTGGCGCTCCGGGTGATTTGGCGGTTCGAGTAGCGTCCCGTTACCTCCACTGCCGTTGTCGTATCGACAACATTTGGCCAGGTCAGCAGCGGGGTTCCATTTGCGTCCCTTGAGGTTTCGCGCCGATCGTCAGATGTCGAGCGCGGTGAGTGCGCGCTGTCGCTGACATCGAAGCGCGCAGGTTCCTCATTGGGGCGTCCGGAGCGAGCGGCTCGACACTGAGAAGAACGGACGCGTGCCGAGAGTGCGAGAATCGTCGGCGTGGCACCGTGGCCTGCGTTCGTGCTCGCCGGTGCCATCATCGGGGCGCTCATGGGTTTGTTCGGCGTGGGCGGGTCCTCGGTTGCGACACCGATCCTTTCTTTGCTCGGGGTGCCCGGACTGGTTGCGATTGCGTCGCCGCTCCCGGCAACGATCCCGGGCGCGGCCGCGGGTGCCGTCGCCTACGTACGTTCCGGCGAAGCCCGTCCCCGCGCGGCCGCGTGGACCGTCCTCGGCGGTATTCCGGCGACGATTCTCGGCGCGTTGTTATCTCGCGGGTAGGCGGACCGTCATTACTGATCGCATCCGGACTCGTGCTCGGGATCATCGGTTGGCGCGTCTTGCAGCCCATCGAACAGTCGGCCCGCGACATCGGCACACGTCGCAGACAGAACCGTCCCCTTCTCGTCGCGGCCGCGTTCGGTGTCGGCCTGTTCACCGGTCTGCTCGCGAACGGGGGTGGGTTCTTACTCGTCCCGTTGTACCTGCTCGTCTTCGGACTCAGGATGCGCCAGGCCGTCGGCACCAGTTTGCTCGTGATCGTGTTCTTGGCGATCCCGACCCTCGTGACCCATTGGGCGCTCGGCCACATCGACTGGACCGTCGCCGGCGCGCTCGCACTCGGCTTGATCCCGGCCAGCGCTTTGGCCAGCCGTTACGCGCATCGCGTCGAGGGTCCGGCGTTGCGTCGAGCGTTCGGCATCTTCCTTGTCGTCTTCGGGGTGGGGTTTACCGTGTACCGGCTCGTGCAACGATGATCGCCGCGGCCGCGCCCGCAAGGGCGACTCCGTCGTGTCTATGGTCGGCGTTGTGACGGCTGTCCTCGCGTCGATTCCGAGTCCGGCGCACGGCATCGTGCACATCGGGCCGGTGCCGTTGCACGCCTACGGACTGATGTTGGCGCTGGGTGTGCTGGCGGCCGCTTCGATCGCACAGCGTCGGTGGGCGAAACAAGGGAACGATCCGCACGAGATCGGTGCACTCGCCGTTCCGGTGGTGATCGGTGGCGTCATCGGGGCGCGGGTGTACCACTTGTTCACCGGTTACAACTGGACACAGGGAGGCCTCCTCGGCACGGTGCAGATCTGGCGCGGTGGCCTGTCGATCTGGGGTGCGGTCGTCGGCGGTCTCGTCGTGTTGGTGGTTGTCGCCCGACGCCGACATCTCGACCTACTCGGGCTGATGGATGCGATCGGGCCTGCCGTCGTGATCGGCCAAGCGATCGGGCGATTCGGCAACTACTTCAACCAAGAGCTTTTCGGCCGTCCCACCACACTGCCCTGGGGCTTACAGATCGACGTTGCACATCGCCCCGTCGGCTACACGCAATACGCGACGTTCCACCCGACGTTCCTGTACGAGTCTCTCTGGTGCCTACTCGTATTCGGCGCCATTGTCGCCGCGGAACGACTCATCGGCCTTCACAAGGGTCAAGCGTTCGCCCTGTACGTGAGCTTGTACACGCTCGGGCGAACGTGGTTCGAGGCGCTGCGCATCGACAAAGCAACCCGAGTGTTCGGTCTCCGGTTCAATCTCCTTGTATCCGCCGCGCTGTGCGTCGGTGCGGGTGTGTGGTTCTTCGTTCTCGGACGACGCGCCAACGTCGACGAGCACGACAACTCATTGGGATCCGCTGTCGACGCGTAGTCGGACTGCCACGACGCAACCTGTATTCAGGGGCGGATTTCGTAGAACGCGTTGATCGGGTGGTCGATGTCGAGCCGGCGGAAGTGTTTGAACCCCGCGGCGCGCGCCATGTCTTCGGCCTTCGTTGCGGACAGGCCGAGGGTGCCGAGGCCGGCGCCGTCGGGCTCGGACAGCGCCGATGACATACATGAGAGGACACTGATCCCGTACATCAGCGACGCCATCGGGTTCTTCGCGGCGTTCACCGCGAACGTGTCGTGGGCTTTGATGTCGACGAGCAGCCAGGTGCCGTCGGGAGTGATCGCGCGCCGCAGTGATTGCATCATCTCGAACGGGTGGGTCATGTCGTGGATGCAATCGAACGTGGTGATGAACCCGACGGACGCGTCGTCGGGGAGTGGCTGTTCGCGAGGATCGTGGAATGTCACGTTCGCCGCGTGCGCGGCCTGACGCTTTTCCTCCGCACGGTGAAGCGCGTAGCGGCTGATGTCGTAGCCGAGGAATCGACAGTTGGGGTACCCGCCGGCCATCAGCAGCAGTGCGCCGCCCGCGCCACAGCCCACGTCGGCGACGGTGATGCCGGTGTTCAACCGGTCGGTGAGACCGTCGAGCGCGGGGAGTACGACTGGCAGCAGATTCGTGCGGTTCCAGGGCTCGAAGGCGCGCTCGATACCGACAGCTGCTTCGGGACCGTGACTGTCGTAGTCGTGCCCGAGCCCGGTGCGGAAGCTGTCCGGCATGTCGCGCAAGGTGTCCATCGTGTTCGGGAACCGGTGGAACATCCCCATTCCGTAGGCGGGATGCGCAGGTGTGGCGAGCACCGCGTCCGCCTCTTCCGAGAGGCTGAATCGCTCGTCGTCGTCGCAGTCGATGATGCGCGCCGCGGCCTGGTTGTAGGCCCACTCGCGCACCCACCGCTCGTGTAATCCGGTCCGCGCCGCAATCTCGCCCGAATGTAGCGGCGTCGACGCGTCGCTCATGGCGCGGTACAGGCCGAGCTTGTCGCCGAGATGGATCATCCCGGCCGTCACCGCGCCCTCGAGTTTCGTGAAGACGAGGAACGAGAACATCCTCAGCTTGTCCTGGTCCATGGGCGCGTTCTTATCAGCGATGAGCGCGGATGAGGCAGTCGATGGCTGTCACGGTGCCGGCTTTCGTATCGACCGGTCGCGGGAGCCGCTCCGCTCGTTCGATGACGAGGCCGGTCACGCCCGCCGCCTGGAGGTCGAGGCGAACGTCGTCGGGCGTGTAGAGGACGGCGGGACTTTGCGGGCCGCCGGTTCCCTCGGTGAGGTTGACGAGATCGTGACCGATGATGAGCAGTGTTCCACCTGGGGCGAGTGCTCGGGCCGCGGTACCGAACGCGACTCGTCGTTCGGTTTCCGGGAGCTGGAGGTAGAACACCACGACGAGGTCGTAGAGCCCGTCCGGTTCCCATTTGGTGACGTCGGCGCGTATCCAGGTGGCGGTCACGTGGTTCGATTCCGCGAGTTGCGCGGCCTTGTCCAAGCCGACCTGGGAGTAATCGACACCGGTGACGTCCCATCCTTTGGTGGCGAGCCAAACCGCGTTGCGCCCCTCGCCGCACGCGAGATCGAGCGCCCGACCGGGTTGTAGCGCGGCGACCTCGGGAGGGAGAAACCGGTTCGGGTCGGTCTTCCAGACGAACTCCGCCGTCCGATAGCGGTCGTCCCACGAATCGGCGTCGCTCATCGGGGTGCGCCGACCGCGTTGGTATCCGCGAACTCGTGGAACGCGGCCCACGCGCGCGGCGCGTAGACGGACGCCGGACCGCCGTCCATCAGGAGCGCGACCCCGAGCGCGTCGGCGACTTCGTCGTCGGTGGCGCCCCGGATCGCGGCGGCTTTGGCGTGATAGGCGATGCACCCATCGCATTGCTTGACCACCGCGATAGCCAACGCCATTAACTCCTTCACCTTCGCGGGAAGCGCTCCATCAGCGACTGCGGCCTGGTGCAGCTGCCCGAATCCTTTCCATACGTCAGGACTCGCATTGCGTAGCGACTTCGTCGGTTCCGCAAGCTCGGCGACAACGTCTCGATACTTGCCCATGATCTCTCCGTTTCGTCTACTCGACGGTACGGCTCGTGGGTATTAGCAGCACAGGGCCGAAGGTCATCGCCCTCGGTGACCCAAGGAGGTCCAAGGGTCAGACCAGCTGGCGGTAGAGGAACCACGTCGAGAACGCGACGAGCATCACCCCGAAGGCGTTGCGGGCTCGTGCGGCGGGGATCCTTTGCGCGAGACGGGCGCCGAGCATCGATGCGGGGATGAGTCCGACGGCGAACCCTGTGGCGACGGTCCAGTCGATGTGACCGAGCGCCCAGTGGGTCGCGAGGGTGGGGATCGTCAAGACGCCGACGACGACCATTGATGTGCCCGCCGCCTCGATCGCGGTCAGGCCGAGCACGAGGACGAAAACCGGCACCAGCAGGAACCCGCCGCCGTTCGCGAGGAGGCCGGTCAGCAGACCGACCGCGAACGACCAACCCACGACAGTCGATGTGCGGTCGCGTCGGTGAGCGGCGCGTCCGGCCGCGCCCGAGCGGTCGGGGAGCACGAGTCGCGCGCCGACGCCGAACAACAACAGCCCGGAAAGCACAAGAAGTCGGTCGCCGCCGACGAGTCGCGACGCCAGCGCCCCGAGGATGGTGCCGGGTACGCCGCCGAAGATGGCGAGGCGTGCGACGCGCCGGTCGAGGTTCCCCGAGCGGAGATAGCGGCGCGCGCCCACGAATGCGGCGGGCACCATCGCCGGCAGTGGTGATGCCACGGCCATCAGGCCGGGTACTCCGAGCAGCGCCAGCACGGGTGTGGCGAATGCCGAGCCACCGGCGCCGAACATGCCGAACACGAGACCGACGCCGAGGCCCGCGAGCACGTACTCGACGAAATGCACGCCTCGACAGTATACCCCTGGGGGTAGGCTTGCATACCCAGGGGGGTATTGCTAGAGTCGAACCATGACGAACAAGAATGCGCAGAAATCACCCGGGATCGAGTTCGAAGCGGCCACCCTCGCCGATCTGCAACGGCGCCTTCGCAAGGTGGAAGGTCAGGTCCGCGGCGTTCAGCAGATGATCGCCGACGGACGCGACTGCCGGGAAGTCGTTACCCAGATTGCGGCGGCGAACAAGGCGCTCGGACAAGTCGGGTTCCTGCTTGTCTCCGCCGGGCTCACCTGGTGCCTGGAGGATCCGGATCGGTCCACAGCCGCGGGTTACGACCTCGGCGACGTGCAGAAGATGTTCCTCAAGCTCGCTTGAGTCCGAACTGCGACGGAGCCGAGGTGCGACGATGATCTTCCACCAGTACGAACTCGGGTGCTTGTCGCTCTACAGCTACATGTTCGGTGACGAGACCACGGGCCGCGCGGTCGTCGTTGATCCGCAGCGAGATGTGTCGCAATACGTCGCCGACGCGGAACGGCTCGGCCTGCGCATCGAGCGGGTACTCGAAACGCATTTCCATGCCGACTTCTTGTCGGGCCACCTCGAACTCGCCGAGGCGACCGGCGCAGTCATCTCCTATGGCGACCAAGCACATGCCGAGTTCCCGATCGAACCGATGGTCGACGGACAGCGCCTCTCGTTGGGCGATGTCGTTCTCGAGATCCGTCACACACCCGGTCACACGCCCGAATCGATTTCCGTCGTCGTGTGGGAGCATGCCGACGATCCGGAACCGTGGGGCGTGCTGACCGGCGACACGCTGTTCATCGGCGATGTCGGGCGCCCAGATCTCTTGACGTCGGCCGGTTGGACCGCCGAGGAGTTGGCCCGGCGCTTGTACTGGTCCATCCACGAGCAACTCCTCCCCCTTCCGGACGCGACCCGCGTCTACCCGGCGCACGGAGCGGGCTCGGCGTGCGGCAAGAACTTGTCGACGGCGTCGCAGTCGACGATCGGTGAACAACGACGCACGAACTACGCGCTCGCGCCGATGAGTGAAGCCGCTTTCGTCGAAGCGGTCACTCAGGGCCAATCGGTCGCGCCGCTCTATTTTGCGTTCGCGGCGGACTCCAACCGTCGCGACCGAGGACTGCTCGACGACCGCCGACAGACGCGGCAACTCGAGCTCGACGTCGCGCTCCGCTACCAAGACGACGGTGCGGTCCTCGTGGACGGGCGCCCCCCGGAGTTGTTCGCGTCCGGCCATCTGCCGCGGCTCGGTCAACGTCGGCCTCGACGGTCGCTTCGCCGAGTACGCCGGCGACATCCTGCGCCCCGGCCAAGCCGTCGTGCTGATCACCGAACCGGGACGCGAGAACGAGGCGCGCATCCGGCTCGCGCGCATCGGGTTCGACAACGTTGCCGGCGCTCTCCACGACATCGACCGGATCCTCGTCGACCATCCGGATCTCGCCCGGCAGGCACCGAGAGTCACCGCGAGCGAACTGGACGAGTGGCGACGGGCCGAGCCCGACCTACAGGTCGTCGACGTCCGGAACGCCAACGAATGCGCCGGCGGCGCGATCGAGGGCTCGATCAACCTCCCACTACCCAACCTGCTCGATCGGCTCGGTGAACTCGACCCGGCTCGGCCGACCGTCGTGTACTGCGCGGGCGGGTACCGATCCGCCACCGCCGCCTCGCTGATGCGGTCCCGCGGCTTCGCCACGGTTGCCGACATCTACGGCGGCTACGCCGCTACCTGCACCCCCAACCCCGTCACCAAGATTCAGAGGTAAGAGACCGATGAGCATCTTTTCTCGCACAACCGGCCCCACGATTCCGACCGTCGACGTCGCGACCGCGTACGCCCGCCCCCACGACGTGCTGCTCGTCGATGTGCGCGAACCAGCGGAATGGGCCGGAGGACACGCCCCCGCCGCGCACCACCAGCCTCTCGGCGAGCTCGATCCCTCCCGGCTTCCCGCCGCCGCCACCGTCTACGTCATCTGCCAATCCGGCGGTCGATCCGAGCGCGCCGCCCGCGCCCTTCGTGACGCGGGGCTCGATGCTCACAACGTCGCCGGCGGCATGACCGCGTGGACGGCGCAGCGACTCCCTGTCGAACGCGGCTGACGATCCCCGACCGCGCGGTCCCCCGCGTCGCAACCATTCCACGTAGGAGCACTTCCATGACCGCCACGCGCGACCCCGGGCACGACGTGCATGTTCCGTCGGCGCCGCCCGATCCCGAAGGCGTTGTTCTCGCGGCTCGCCGCGTTCTCGGCGCGGCACCGCCGCGGCGGTCATCAGCATGTGGCTGCTCGTCGCGTTCGCGGCCGCGCCGCTCGCGCTGACGCTCACGAACGCGCTGTCGGGCGCGGGGTGGGAGGCGCAGGGCTCGACCGCGCAAAAGGTCCGCGACGAGATCCGCCGTGACTTCCCGCAACTCGGCGCCGAGGATCCGGTCGTCGTCTACCACCAGGCGACCACGATCGCGTCCGATCCGGCGCCGCTCACTCGCTCGTCGCACAGTTGCAGCACTCGCCGCGTGCGCGCGCGGTCGCCGAACCCGCTCACCCTGCCCGCGGCCGCGGGGCTGATCTCGCCCGACGGTCACACCGCGCTCGTTCCCGTCGACCAGATCGTGAAGAACGACGCCGAGCCGCCCGATCGCCGCCGGCGACCTCGGCTCCTACGTCGGCAAGCTGACGCTCGCGCCGGGCGCGCAGCGCCGAAGGTCACCGGCGAATGGCCGGTGTGGAGCGACTTCAACAAGATCAACGCCGAAGCGCTGCACAAGGCCGAGCTCGTGAGCGGCCTGCCGACGTTGATCCTGCTGTTCGTCGCGTTCGGCACGCTGATCGCCGCGGGCATCCCGCTGGTGCTCGCCCTCGCCGGCATCGCGGTCGGCTTCGCGCTCTTGCACTTGCTCGGCTGGTTCATGCCGATGTCGGTGTGGTCGATGAACTTCTCGATGATGATCGGCCTCGCGGTCGGCATCGACTACAGCCTCTTCATCGTCAGCCGCTACCGCGAAGAACGCGTCGAAGGCAAGGACGCGCTCGCCGCGATCGAGAACACGATGTCGACCGCGGGCAAGGCCGTGTTCCTCTCCGCGCTGACCGTCGTCATGGCCCTGGCCGCGGTGTTCCTCGTGCCCGTCATGGTCTTCCGGTCGATGGCGCTCGGCATGATCCTGTCGGTCGTCGCGGTCGCCCTGGCGTCGCTGACCCTCCTCCCGGCGCTGCTCGTCGCGCTCGGTGACCGCGTCCTCGTCCGCAAGAACACCGAAAGACCCCGACATCGTCGCCGAGTCGCGCTGGCAACGCTGTGACCGGCGTCGCCTTGCGACGCCCGGCGGCCGTGCTGACGCTCGGTCTCGTCGTGATCGGCGCGCTCATCGTCCCCGCCTTCGGCATGCACCTCGGCATGCCCGGCGCCAGAGTCGTCGACAAGGGCAACACCAGCCGCGACGGCTACGACATGCTCGTCGCCGCGTTCGGTCCCGGCGCCGCCGCACCCGCGTTCATCACGACGCCCGAGCTGCCGCCGCGCCGACGGTCGTGAGCGTTGCCTCGACCGTGCCCGGGTGTCGTCGACGCGCGTGTCGTCACCCCGCCGGCCGACGACGGGCCGGGTCGTCGTGCGCGTCACCGGTTCGACCGCCGTCGACGATTCCCGCACTGCGACGCTCGTCAACACGCTGCGCACTCGACTCGCGAACGCGGTACCGAGCGCCAGAGTCGGCGGGCCCGCGGCCCAGAACCGCGACCTCACCGCGGTCCTCACCGGGCGCGCTCCCTACGCGATCGGCCTCATCCTCATCGTCGCGTTCCTGCTGCTTGCTCATCGTGTTCCGCAGCCTCGTCGTCGCGCTCACGTCGATCCTGATGAACCTGCTCACCGTCGGCGCCGCGTTCGGCTTCGCCACCCTCGTGTTCCAACACGGGTTCGGCACCGGCCTCCTCGGCATCGAGCACCAACCGTTCGTCGACGCCTGGGCACCACTGTTCTTCTTCGCGCTGCTGTTCGGCCTCTCGATGGACTACCAACTCTTCCTGCTCGCCGCGATCCGGGAACGCTACGAAGCCACCGGCGACACCAAACGCGCGATCGCGCGAAGGCATCGCCCGCACCGGCCGGCCGATCACCAACGCCGCGCTGATCATGATCATCGTGTTCATCGCGTTCGGCATCACCGGACCGATCCCACCCACCGAGCTCGGCCTCACCCTCGCGATGGCAGTGCTCCTCGACGCGACCATCGTCCGGGTGATGCTCGTCCCCGCGACGATGGCGCTCATCGGCGAACGCAACTGGTACCTGCCGCGATGGCTCGAACGCATCCTTCCGCACGTGCACTTCAGCCACTGACGGCGGGCCGGCGGTAGTGGCACACTTCCCGTCGTGACCGTCCCGTGCAAACTCGTCGGCGACGACATCGAGGTGCCGTGCGTCGACGGCGTCGCCCGGCGATACCTCGACCTCGACGCGGCCGCATCGACGAGCGCGCTGCCGGCGGTGGCGGCCCGAGTGAACGACCTCGTGCCTTGGTACTCGAGCGTGCACCGTGGCGCGGGCTACAAGTCGCGGGTATCGACTGACGCATACGAACGCGCGCGTGCCGCCATGCTCCGATTCGCGGGACGGCCCGCCGACGGCGATGACATCGCGATTATCTGCCGGAACACGACCGAGGCGATCAATCACCTCGCGTACCGCCTGCGGCTGAGTCCCGACGATGTCGTTGTCAGCACCGTGGTCGAACACCACGCCAACTTGTTGCCGTGGGCCCGGACGAGTCGCCGCCGATTCGTCGAGTGTTCGCCCACCGGAACCTTCGATGTGGATGACGTCGTCATCGCGTTGGACGCCATGCCTCGACCGAAACTGTTGGCGATCACCGGCGCATCGAACGTCACCGGATGGATGCCTCCCGTCGACGACATCGTCCTCGCCGCGCACGAACGCCGAGTTCCTGTCTTCTTGGACGCCGCGCAGCTCGCACCGCACCGTCCGCTGCCTGCCTCGGTCGACTTCGTCGCGTGGAGCGGTCACAAGATGTACGCGCCGTTCGGCGCGGGGGCCCTCGTCGGGCCCCGCGGTGCATTCGCCGACGGCGATCCCTTCCTGGCCGGAGGCGGCGCCGTCGACCTCGTCGACCTCGACCAGGTCATCTGGACCGATCCACCCGAGCGCGAGGAAGCCGGCTCTCCCAACGTGCTCGGTGCGATCGCGCTTCACGAGGCGATCGACGAGTTCGACCGCATGGGGTGGACACAGATCCAAGACCACGACGCGGACATCGCGGCGCGACTCCGATCCGGTCTCGAAGCGATTTCCGGCGTCACCCTTCTTGGCCCGGACCGGACGACCGAGACCTTGCCGCTCGCGACGTTCACCGTGGACGGCGTGCACCATTCGCTCGTTGCCGCGCGCCTGAGTGCCGAGTACGGCATCGGCGTTCGCCACGGATGTTTCTGCGCCCACCCGTACCTCGAGCGCCTCCTCCGACTCCCGGACGAGCAGGTCCGGGCCTACCGCGAGGCCGTCCTGCGAGGCGACCGTCGCGACATGCCCGGCGCAGTACGCGCCAGCGCCGGGCTCTCTACAACGCCGGCCGACATCGACCGTCTGATCGAAGCCGTCAGAGCAATCGCCGACGGATCACGCGCACCCGCTCCCTACCGCCAAGACGAGTACACAGGAGACTTTTGGCCCGAGAGCACGGCTGCGGGATGGGCGGCGGAGGACCGAACCTTCGGCGCATCCTGCGCACGTGGCTAGCGGGCTCAGATGGTGCGGTAGTCCCGGTCGGGTCGGGACGTTCGGACCTACCGCACACGATCGCCATTCCGTCATGGTGGGTGTATGGCTCGACGGATTGTGATCCTGGGCGGCGGAACCGGTGGCACGTTGACTGCGAATCGCCTGCGTCGCCTGTACGACCGCGATCAGGCACTCATCACGGTGGTCGACCAGGACGACCGCCACGTGTACCAACCCGGGCTGTTGTTCGTGCCGTTCGGGTTGACGCACAGCGAGGACATCGTGCGTCCGCGCGAACGGCAACTGCGGATCGGCATCGACTTCGTCGAGTCCGCGATCGACCGTGTCGACATCGAGGCGTGCGAAGTGCACCTCTCCAACGGGGAAAAGCTGGTCTACGACGTGCTGGTCGTCGCGACGGGTGCCCGATTAGTGCCGGAGGAGACCGAGGGCCTGCTCGGACCGGGCTGGATGAACAACGTGTTCACCTTCTACACGCCGGAGGGTGCAGCGGCCCTGGGTGCGGCGCTCGCGACATTCGACCGCGGACGGATCGTTGTCAATCTCGTCGACATGCCGATCAAGTGCCCGGTCGCGCCGTTGGAATTCTGCTTCTTGGCCGACTGGTACTTCACCCAACGCGGCATTCGCAAGCAGGTCAAGATCACGTACGCCACGCCGCTCGACGGCGCGTTCACGAAGCCCATCGCCGCAGAGCACTTGGGTGGAATGCTGGAGGCGCGCGGGATCGAGGTCGTGACCGAGTTCAATACCGGCGAGGTCGCCGACGGGAAACTGATCGGCTACGACAGCCGCGAGGTTGCGTTCGATCTTGCCGTCGTCATCCCCTTGCACGGCGGTGCGGAGTACGTCGGTCGCTCGCCCGGTCTCGGCGACGAGCTCGACTTCGTTCCCACTGACGAGCACACCTTGCAGTCGAAGGCTGCACCGAACATCTTCGTCATCGGCGACGCCGCGAATGTTCCTGCGTCGAAGGCGGGTTCGGTGACGCACTTCGAGGGCGAGACTCTCGTCGAGAACGTCCGCCGGTTCCTCGAGGGCGAACCGCTCGAGATGGGTTTCGACGGGCACACGAACTGCTTCATCGAGACGGGCTTTCACAAAGCGCTGCTCATCGATTTCAACTACGAGACCGAACCCGTGGCCGGTCACTATCCCGGGCCGGTAGGACTGCCGCTCCTGAAGGAATCGCGGCTCAACCACCTCGGCAAGCTCTTGTTCCAGTCCGTGTACTGGCACGCGTTGCTTCCGGGACACGACCTGCCCGGTCTCGGCCCGAACATGCCGACCGCGGGCAAGCAACTCAACGCTGCTCAGGAGGACTGACCATGCCGACCGCGACCATCGCCGGTGTCAGCGTCGATCGCAACGACGAAGGTTTCTTCACCGATCCCGAGCAATGGACCGAGGCAATGGCTCCCGAGCTGGCGCGCGTCGAGGGTATCGACGCGCTCACCGACGACCACTGGCGCGTCATCCGGTTCATGCGCACCGAATACGCGGAGAAGGGCACCGGACCGACGGTGCGCGTGCTCGGCAAGACGTCGGGCGTCTCGATCAAGGAGCTCTATCAGTTGTTCCCCAAGGGCCCGGCCAAGATCGCCGCCAGGATCGCCGGCATCCCCAAACCCCGCGGCTGCATCTGAAAGGCAGCACATCATGAGTGACACCACGACGAAACCCGAGCCGATCACCAAGGTCTCGATCATTATCTCCAAGGGCTCCCTCGAAGGGATCTACCCCGGCCTGATCATGGCCAATGGCGCGCGCGCCGAGGGCATCGAAGCGAACTTGTTCTTCACCTTCTTCGGCCTCGACGCGATCCACAAAGCCCGCCACGACCACATCAAGCTCGCGACTGTCGGAAACCCGGGGCTGCACCTCGCCACCATGGCGGGCGGCATTCCCGGAGTCTCCACCGCGATGACGCACTACATGAACCACAAGATGGAGCAGCTCGACATCCCCTCCATCCCCGAGTTCGTCGAGATGATCGCTGACACGGGCGCAGGCATGTATGCGTGCAAGGCCTCCGTCGACCTGTTCGGCCTCGAGAAGAACGACTTCATCGAGCAGGTCCAGGACATCATCACCGTCGGCGAGTTTTACGAGCGCGCCGCGGGAGGTCAGATCATCTTCACCTGATCGCAACTACTTGGCGCGCAACGGACGACTGCGGCCTCCCGGGATGTGGTCCACAACGAAGACGAGGTCAGTGATCTCAGTTCAGAGCGGATACGACATTCCTACCTGGCCCGCCGCCCAATGGGCTCTTGTTCAGCGGTCCCGCGGCATTGTCGACTCGGACTTTGTGAAGTGCGACGCGGAATTCGTTGACAGAGCCGGAAGGCGAGCGTAGACCCCGACCAGCAGAGCGGACTCGCTTGCATCAGCTGTTTTAGGTCGGCGGGGGATTCAATGAAGCATGTAAGTGCGCGCGCTCACAAAACCATTGTCCGAACACGCCTCTCCCGCGTCGCAATGGTCGTCGGCATGGTCGCGGCCGCGGTCGTGGTTGAAGCGCCCAGCGCGTCGGCGAGAACGAATCCGCCGGACACGTGTGCCGTATACCTGCAAGGCGCGATCAATCCCACCGGAGATTCGCTTCCCGTGGGCTGGCTCGACTTGGCGCAACCGTCGAACACGCAGACCTACTTCGTCTCGGGCCACGAGAGCGGCATCGGCGTCACCCGCGTCGTCAACAATCTCAACGGCACAGTCCCGAGCGGGCGGCGCAGCTTTCGGACAACTGTGGCTTCGCCGGCATGGTCGCGGTGTTGTGCGCGACCGACGCCGCGCAGGACGCGGTCGAACTGGGCGGCCTGTGCAACGCGGTTCTGACGTGATCCGATAGAAGTCGGCGGTTCGAGTCCGCTCACCTCCACCAACCAAAGGACCTGGCGACGTATCGAAGTGCACCAGGGCAACCGTCTCGACGACTCGGTGGTGCGTGGCTTCGTCGGAACCACCCGCGTGTTTTCCCGACTCGATCGCGCCGGTCGACTGACGAGGCGTCACATCGGTCGATCCTCGAGTCGACCCCGGCACCTGCGTGGCGCGACGGCCCTGTTCTGAACGGTCGGACGCAAGCTGACACGGACCCGACCCGTCGGCGTTGACGAAGCGCCTAGGTTCGGTTCATGAACCGTACGAATCGGCCTGGCCATACCGATGCGACTGCGTCGACTCGGCTTGGGCCGCTAGTTCGGCTGGAGTTCCGACGAGCGATCCAGTGGCCGTGCATCGCACCGAGCGCGGTCCTGATCAACGGGTTGCTGATGACCGCGGCCTGGTTCTTGCTGCCGGCCCGTTGGCAAGATGTGCTGTTCAGTCTGCACGGGACGTTCGCGTTCGCTCTGGTACTCGCGTCGTGGATGTACGCGGATGTCCCCGCGACGAACGTGCTGGGTATCGGCGCGCAACGGTCTCTCGAGGCGCTCGACGATCCGGTCGCCCTCGGACGCCTGCTCAATGCACGCGACATCGTGTTGTGGGCATTGGTCACTCCAATCTGTGTACTGGTCGCTATCGGCATTGGCATATACGAAACCGAATGGATTCGTACGGTCGTCACGGTTGTGACGATTGTTGTTCCGCCGTTCGGCGCGCTTGGTCTCGCGGCTTGGCTTGGGGTTCGCTTCCCGTATCACCCGATCTCCCTCGCCGAGCGTTGGCATGCACGTCGATCCTGGCGGCACATGTGGGTCCGTTGGCTCGCCTTGGTGACGCTGCCATACGTGCTTGTGCCCGCGTTGGCTGTTGTGGCGCTTCTGCCGTCGTACGCCCTTTGGACCGTGACAGGCCGTGGGCAGTATGCGCCGCTCGACGACGTTCGCCTTGCGGCCGGAGGTGCGTTGGCGTTGGTTGTGTCAATCGGCATGTGGAAGTTCGGGCGCCGTATGAGTTTGCGGCTCGTCCGACGACACGCCGACTACCTGCACTCGTACTTGGCCGATCCGACCCGCGGCTAATCGAGGTTACGAGAGACGTCGCTCCTCAATCATCGGCCGCGGCCTCTCGGGCGGACGCTACCGGCAGAAGGATGGCGCCCGCGAGGAAGCAGAGCGCGCCGAGCAAAGTCCCGAAGTTGACGAGTCTGATGTTCGCGATGTCGCCGGTCGTTCGGACGTAGCGGCCTGCGATCGCGGCCGCGCCAAACGCGATTGATCCGGCCAGGTTGAGCGCGGCGATGCGCCAGCCCGTCGAGCCGTCGGAGTGTGGCCGGATCGTCGGGTTGACCTCGGAGTAGGCGAGCCAGCTCGCGACGAGAAAACAGATCGAGCCGAACACGTCCGGTGCCCAGATCAAGTGGCGTTCCTGATGCAGCGTGAGATCGGTGCGCGTCGCGGCAAACGTAGTCACGTTGAAAAAGATCGTACCGACGAGTTGTACGGCCGCGGCCCACCAATCGGCACGGCGCGCATTTCGGCGCAGCGTGCGCAGCCCGCGTGTCGTCGGCGTGCCGGGGCCTGTCCCTGACGGTGTGCCTCGCGCCTCGTGGTACTGCACTGCGCTGGCCACGGTGAAGAACAACGATCCGACGAAGAACGTTGTCGCGACGGCCGCCGGTTGGAGGTGATTGAAGTACAGCGGAGTGGAGCCCAGTGCGAAGCAGATCGACCCGACGCCAAAGAGTCCGCCCATCCACCAACTCGCCGCGCTCGGATGTCGCACGCCGTTCATGGTTGCATACGACCGCGCGCACAGTGTGCGCCGGCCTACGAGTCGTTGGGCAGTGGTTTGGCGGGTGGTAGGCGCCATCGATTCCACGGCCACATGCCGTCGATCTCGACTTCCAGCGAGAAGCTCAAGACGATCCGGATCAGCACGATGGTGGCGAGGACGACGACACTCTCCACGGATTGGTCGACGACGATCGTGCGAATGATGTCGGCGATGATGAGCACTTCGAGGCCGAGCAGGATCACTCGGCCAAGGTTCCTGCGCAGGTTGCTGAAGGCGTCTTGACCGCGCGGTGCCACGATGTCGCGGCCGTAGCGAACAAATGCGCCGAGTCCACCGACTATCAGGATCGTCGCTCCGACCGCCTCGACGACGTCAACGATGTGGGAGAAGAACTCGCGATAAGTCACGACGTTCAGGTTGTCGCCGGCGCAGGGTCGCGCTTCTCTTGGGCGGCAGGGCGCGTACGGGGTAAGTCACCCGTGAAGGCAAGGGAGAAGAGGGCGAGGAGGGCCGCGCCGAGGAGCCCGGCCTTGAGCGATCGGAGTTGGGCGGTTTCGTAGTCGTTGACGATGGCGTCAGTTTCGGACTGGCTGACGCCGGCGCCATGGGCGGCCTTCGCGATCTGGTCCGAGGAGACGAAGTTGACACCGTTGCCGGCTCGCGGTACTTACCTGGTTCGCGACCTCTGTGCTGATGCGCGAGTCGTTCTTGACAGTGGAGATGAAGGTGTTCGTCAGTCCCGCGAGCACGATTGCACCGATGAACGCGACGCCGAGGGCTGAGCCGAGCTGTTGTCCGGTGAATTGGAGCCCGCCGGCTTCGCTGCGTCCCGACTCATCGACAGATGACTGGATGACGTTGCCGAGCTGGGAGATCATCAGGCCCATCCCGATGCCGAGAACGGCCATGCCGATTGCGAATCCGGCGTCGGAAAGCGTGGGTTTGATGGTCGCGAGCAGGACGAGCACTCCGGCGATGGTCACGAGGAGTCCGGTGCGCACGATCGTGCGCACCGGGAAGCGGTTCGACAGCCTGGCACCGAGTCCGGCGGTGACGAGCATGGTGATGGAGATGGGCAGCATCTTGATGCCGGTCTCGAGCGCGTTCTTGCCGAGGACAAGTTGGAGGTAAAGGGGAACCACGAAGAAGGTGCCCATCAGGATCAGGTTCTGGCTGAAGAGTCCGATGACTCCGGACCGCACCGTCGGGATGCGGGCGAGCGAGAGGTGGATGAGTGGGTCGCGCTTCGTTGCCTCGCGGTGACGCTGCCATGCCACAAACGTCCAGATCAGAACGCATCCGGCGGCGATGACGAAGACGGTGAGTGAGAAGCCGAAGATCGTGATGGGCGAGTTCTTGGGCTTGAGCCAGCCCCAGGTGCTCGATTCGAGGACGCCGAAGACGAAGAGGCCGAGACCGGCGGCCGACAGGACCGAGCCGACGATGTCGAGGTGCGGTGTGGGTGTCGGGCCGGGGGCGTCCTTGACCTTGCGGGTCATGAACAAGATGAACGCGGCGATGAAGACCTCGCCGACGAACACGATCCGCCACGACAGTTCAGTCGTGGCCCAACCGCCGACGATGGGACCGACCGCGATCCCGGCACCCGCGACGCCACCGATCACCGCGTACGCGGCTTTGCGACGGGTTCCTTCGAAGTTGCCGGCGATCAACGCAGCCAGCGCAGGAAAGACGAGCCCGGCGCCGATGCCTTCGAGCACCGACCAACCCAGCGCGAGAACGGCGACGGTTTGCGACGCGGCGGTAAGGGCCGAACCGCACGCGTAGATGATCAAACCGATCACGAACGCGCGTCGCCGGCCGATGATGTCGCCGATCTTGGCTCCGGTGAGAATCAGCATGGCCATCACCAGGCAGTAGAGGGTGATCACAGCCTGAATCGTCGTCACGGTGGTGTGGAAGTCCTTCACCAACTGACTGATCGAGACGTTCATCACGGACTGGTCGAGCACCATGAGGAACTGAGCCGTCGCCAGCGCGACCAGCGCAGCACCCCCCTTGCTTGACTTGCTACTCATCACTCGCTCGTCTCCTGGGTGTGCGTGATTCGACGGCTTCCGAAATGGTCATGAGCGGGTGAAAAGGAGTCGCCGTATGTCTCGGAAGGGGACGACGAGGTAGACGGTCAGAGCGAAGTACAGCGCGACTGCGAGCGTGGGCAGCACGAGGCCGACGAGTATCGCGACGACGTAGGCGATCATGACGGGGATGATCGTGTGCCGGTCGGTCTGCAGGTCCTCACCGACCGGCGTGTTTGCGTAGAGGTGTTCGCGTCGTGCGTACGCGTCGAGCGCGAAGCCGAGGAGGCGAATCGTCAGTAGCGTGAGCCCGTACATCGTGACGAAGACGCGTTCGCCGTTCGCATCGTGGATGGCTTCGGCGACGAGCCTGGTCGGGAACGGTAAGAACGCAATGACGAGGAGCAACAACAAATTGATGCGCATGAACAAGGAGTCGGCTCGGGTCAGTCTGTCGGTCATCGCGCTGTGTAACAGCCATGCTGCGCCGATGGTGAGGAAGCTGACGAGGTAACCGAGGTACGCCGGCCACGCATGCAGCACCTGCTCCAGCGGCGTGCCGGGTGGATGAAGGGCAAGGTCCAAGACGAGGAGCGTCGCGGCGATCGAGAACACACCGTCGCTGAACGCCTCCATTCGCGAAGAGCTGAGCGAACGCGGTGCTCGAGCCTTCGCACTTTCGTCGGCCACTCGAGCGCCTCCCTGACGCGTTCACCCCTTATCGCAGCGACTCGTCGTCGAGTCACGCTACGGCCTACAGGGTCTTGTTCGCCGGAAGCGGCGAGAACCTCACGGTTGGAATCTGGCGGCGCAGGCGCGTCCGAACGTGGGATTCGACCAAGATCGGGACGAACTCGCGGACACGTGCCGCGTCGTAGGTTGCGAACTCCGCTTCGACTTCGCTCCTGACCAGCACCGAGTCGAAGTCGACGCCGAGGCGAACCTGCAGCGAGAGCACAACCGCCTCCACGCGACGCGTCCACGACGCGTCAGCGGACGCGTTCGCCGCCACGCGTCCTGCCTCCGCGCCTGGTTCGCACGCAGCCGTGTTCGGTTTCGACACCGTCGACGTCGACATGCGGCGCTACTCGGGCTCGTCCTCGAACGCGACGACGGCAAGGCCGAGTGCTTCGGCGATGTTTATCGCGGCGGACATCACTCGGGCTGTTCCGACGAGCGGTGCGACCGCGACCAGGACGTTCTGGGCGTCTTCGAGTGTCACGCCGGTTTCCACCGCAGCTCCAATGTGAGCGAGATACGACATTGGTCGGGCGTCGACCGCGATGAGCGCCGCGAGGCGAACCAACAACAGCGTGTCCGAGGGAAGGTCGCATCGTTCCAACGACGCGGCGGTCATGGCGCCGAGCGTTTCGAGAACCGGCATTTCTTCGGTGTCAATCGGCATGTCAACACTCCTCTGTTATCCGAAAGGATGGAATTCCTGGCTTGCGCCAACGTGGGCCAGTCAAGACGGATCTACTTGAGTCCCTTTGCGGTCTCCTCGACCGCCTTATCCAGGTCCTTTGCGTTGACGTCGAGTTGCTTCTCGACGCTGCGTTCGGACTTCAGGGCGGCTTTGTCTACCGCGGCCTGGACCGTGGACTCACCAATGATGAGGAGGCAGGCCTCGCCCGAATCGATGAATTCGCCGAGTTCTTTGACGTCGGACCGCGACATGCCCTTCCAGAGGTGGCCGCCCACGCCGCCCACCGCGCCCGCGATCGCGGCCGAACCGATGATCGAGGGCGGAAACAAGATGCCGACAACGGCGCCGACCGCGATACCACCCCACGCGCCGTGGCGCGTCGAGGTCTCGTCCTTGTTGACGTGAACCTTCCCGTGATCGTCCTTGGTGATCACTGCGGCGTCGTACGTCCCGACTGCCCCCAACGCATGCAACTCCTTCACCACGTCGTAGTCATCGCGGGCGACGACCTCGCTCGGATACGTGCCGATGTAGATGAAAACGCCTTCAGCTTTCGACATTGATCTCTCCTCTGTATGAATAGCCGCTTGAACACACTTCTTGGTGAGTTCGGTCAAGTCGTGTTAGACGGTGGTGGCAAGTCCGTAAGGATCGGCCGGTCGGGTGATGATGTAGGAGAAGACGCCGATGACCGGAACGAACACGATGAACAGGAACCAGAGCGCCTTGGCAACACCGTGGTGATCGGTGCGGCGGAAGTTGTCGATGAACGCCCAGATGACAATGAAGATCCACAGGGCCCAGAGACTGAAGATGAGGATGCTCCAAAACACCGCGAGCAACGGGTAGTCATATGCCAGCAACACGTACTCCTTGGTTGAGCTGCCGACCCGTCGAGCCGGCGATAAGTGCACCCAGAGTTCCGAGGTCCGACCATCTCGTCTGCTCCTGACAAAGCGAGCCTGAGGAGGTGAACGCGATCGCTCATGGGCAACGTATGCACCTATTTCGGTGCACGTTCTCGATGATCTCGCAGATGCGATGCGCTGGCTATCCGATTCCGGCACTCCCTCTCACCAATGGTGTCCGTGACGCTGGATCGCGAGCTCATGAGCACCCGGCCAGCGGGATGGATGCAACGTCGGCTCACAAGTGCAAGCGACGTTGTGATCCATGCCCTAACGTCGTCGCTGACAGGTGGTCGTGAATCCCCCAGGTCGGGTGATCTGGCTCGCGCTGAAGCGTGAGCCCAGTGTCCGCGGGGACGACCTTCCCGAACTGCTCGTCGTGTGTATCGCGAGACGCCGGCTGTTGGCGCGCAGCAACTACGTACCGGAGCGCGTAACAATTACCTAGCGAAATGACGGCGCCTATCGTGCGGGGCACCGTCGTGGATTCGGCCGGGAATCAGCGTCCCATCGTCGTTGACTCGGTCGCGGTACACCGTCGTCGTTGACCGGGTGCGGTACATAGTTGCAGGGAGCAGGTTCGGGCCCGGAGCAACTCGGACCATCGCCCCTCCGCCAGGATTGCCTGATCGGTCGTGCACGCGACCGCTGTGGGGCTCATGTCGCGCCAAGGATGGCGTGTGAGAGCATGCCACCGGAGATGGTTCGCGCGTCGAAGCCGTGTTGAACCAGGATCCGCGTCGCGTAGTACGCCCGTTGGCCGGAGCGGCAGACGACGTCGATTTCGCGGTCTCGGGGGAGTTCGTCGAGGCGGGCGCGGAGCTCTCCGAGCGGGATATGGAGGGCATCAGGGAGTTGCTCTACTGCGAGTTCTGCCCTTTCTCGTACGTCGAGAATCAGCGCGTCGGTGATCGATCCCCATTGACAAAGTGGCATGTCGCCCCGCAGGACGTCGGCGGCAACCATGCCCGCGAAGTTGATCGGGTCTTTGGCGCTGCCGAACGGTGGCGCGTAGCAGAGTTCGGCCTCTTCGAGGTCGTACACGGTTGCGCCCATCTGTATCGCCATGGCGAGGGTGCTGATGCGTTTGTCGACGCCGTCTGGGCCGGCGGCTTGCGCGCCAAGAAGGCGTCCGTCGGATTTGCGGAAAATGACTTTCGTCGCGATCGGTTTGGCGCCGGGGTAGTAGCCGGCGTGTGAGTTTGGATAGAGGTAGATCTTTTCGTAGTCGTGGTCCTCAAGGCGATCGAGTGTTTTCTCGTTGGCGCCCGTCCATGCGACCGCGGCGCCGAAGAGTTCGACGATCGCAGTTCCTTGGGTGCCGCGAAAGCGTGAGTCTCGTCCGGCGATCACGTCGGCAGCGATACGGCCTTGGCGGTTCGCGGGTCCCGCAAGCGCGACGAGACTCCATTGACCGCTGACGAAGTCTCTGACCTCGATGGCATCGCCGACTGCGAAGATGTCGGCGTTGCTCGTGCGTAGGTGTTCGTCAACGCGAATCCCGCCGAGTTCGCCGATCTCAAGGCCGGCCGCCGCCGCGAGCGCGGTGTCGGGCCGTACGCCGAGGGCGAGGATGACCAGATCCGCGCGGTACGAGTTGCCCGACTGGGTTGACACGACGAGCGCGGCGTCGTCTTCTCGCGCGAATCCGGCGACGCCGTCGCCAACGACGACGTGAACGCCATGGAGCTCGAGATAGTCGGCGACGAGCAGGCCGTACTCTTGGTCGAGCGGGCCGAGTACTTGGTCGGCCATCTCGATCACGGTTACGTCGAACCCTCGGTGCATTAGGTTTTCGGCCATCTCCAAGCCGATGAACCCTCCGCCGACGATTACCGCGTGCTTCGCGGGTCGCACCGTCTGCATGCCAGAGTACTTCTCCATCCCGGCGAGGAAGCTTGTTCCTTGTTCGATCCACTTCCGTATTTCTCGTGCGTCAGGCACGGTGCGCACGGCGAAAATGCCGGGAAGGTCGATGCCTGGCAGCGGCGGACGAACTGAGGGCGCGCCCGGAGATAGGACGAGCGTGTCGTAGGACTCGGTACTGAGTGCGCCGGTGGCAACGTCGCGCAGCTGCACCGTCTTGTTCAGCGGCGAGATACCGATCGCTTCGCAGCTGGTCCGACACTCGACGTTGAAGTGGGCGCGGAATACCTCCGGGCTCGCGACCAGTAGGTCGGATTCGTGTTCGATCACGCCGCCGACGTGATACGGCAGCCCGCAATTCGCGTATGACACGTACGGGCCACGTTCCACCATGAGGATCTCGGCCGCCTCGTCGAGCCGACGAAGCCGGGCCGCGCACGATGCGCCTCCGGCGACCCCGCCAACGATGATGACTTTCATCAAACCACCTCGTCTCTCCGTCGCATGACGACCGTCCACGAGCTCGTCAGATCCATGGGCCACGCCAGCCGCCGCGCTCGGCGACGAGCGCGTCGGCCGCGCCCGGCCCCCACGATCCCGGTGCATAACTGTGCACGGGTGGAGGTGCGTCGAGGAGCGGCTGCATGACACGCCACTCCTCCTCCACGCTGTCCTGACGGGTGAACCGAGTGCTCTGGCCGACGATCGCGGCGTGCAACAAGACCTCGTACGGCGTCGGGCCTTCCCCGCCCGCCGCGGCGAACTCCATGTCGAGCTCAACCGCCGCTGGCATGGGAGCGTCGGCCCGGTTCGCGCACAGCACGAGCCGTACGCCGGTCGAAGGATCGAGCTTGACGACGAACTGATCCGGATCGCTTTCCGGTCCCCGCAACCCGAATCCGAGTCGGGGCGGGAGCTTAAACACGAGGCGCAACTCTGTCTGGGTCACCGGAAGACGCTTCCCCGCACGAATGAAGAAGGGAACACCCGACCACCGCCAGTTGTCGATCTCGAGCCTGAGCGCGGCGTACGTCTCGGTGGTCGAGTCGGCGGCGACGCCTGCGATCGAGCGATACCCGTCGTACTGTCCACGCACGTAGTGCGCTGGATCCGCGGTGACGATCGAACGGAAGATCGCGGTCTGGGCGCTCTTTAGCGTTTCCGGATCACCTCCCGACGGCGCCTCCATCGCGGCGGCCGCAAGCACCTGCATCAGATGGTTGACGACGACGTCGCGCAGCGCGCCGACCGGGTCATAGAAATGACCGCGGCCCTCGACACCGAAGTCCTCCGCCAACGTGATTTGGACGCATTCCAAGAAATTGCGGTTCCAGATCGGCTCGAGCATCGTGTTCGCGAAACGCAGAAAGAGGATCTGTTCGAGACCCATCTTTCCGAGGTAATGGTCGATGCGGTAAAGCTGCGACTCATGCAAGTACTTGTGCAGTTCGTCAGCGAGCGCACTCGCCGACGCGAGGTCGTGACCGAACGGCTTCTCAACGACGACTCGCCCCGACTTGACCAAGCCGGCGTCAGCCAAGCCCTTCACGACCGTCGCGAACAGGAAAGGGGGGATCTCGAGGTAGAAGACCGGGCATAAGGAGCCCTCGATCGCCGCGCTCACCTTCTTGTACGTCGCCGTGTCTGCGAAGTCGCCCTGGACGTAGGAAAGCCGTGCCGCGAAGCGGTCGAACACCTGCGTATCGAGCTGCTCGCCGGTACCGAGAATCGACGAGCGGGCCCATTCGACGAGCTGTTCCAGCGACCATTCGTCCACGGCCACGCCGACGATCGGGCACTCAAGCAGCCCACGCCGCTCAAGGCGATACAACGACCGGAACGTCATCACACGCGCCAGATCGCCCGTTATCCCGAATACCACCAAGACATCGCCGACCTCTTGCCGGCTTCCGACAACCGCGCTCCGTGTCATGACATCCTCTTTGGCGAGCCCTCTCGATCATCCCGTGAGAGCGCCAATGTGGCTATCCGTTTCCGGCAGTGCCGTCTGCGGATGCAACGGCTGACTGGGAAGTTGCCGAGGGATCGCTGTCGCGGCGAGAACACCGAGCGCGCGGCTGGCCGGCTCAGGTGGCCGCGTGCAACTGACGCCCGAGTGTGGTGCTCGGTGCCTCGCCGAACAGAGCCCGATATTGGGCTGCGAAGCGGCTCAGGTGCCAGAAGCCGAAATCGGACGCGGCGCGGCCGATCGTGTCGTAGTCCGGCATCCCATGCTGCAACGAGCGCCGCACTTCGTGCAGGGCGATGACACGCAGATATGAAGTCGGCGACATCCCGTAGCAGTCGTGGAAGGAATGACGGACCCACCGCTCCGACGCGCCGGACGCTACGCAAAGATCGGCAAGCGTCACGCCTTGGTAATGCGCTTGAGCCGCATGATCCTCACATGCTCGCACGACGCGCAGACTGTTCAGCCGCGTGCGTGGAGCGTGCCGCGCCCCCTTGTTATCCATGGCCACGGATCGCACCGCCAACTCGGCGAGCGATTCGGCGATCGCGGTCATGCCGGCGTCGGTCACGCTGCCTCCGCGTGGGTCGCGGGCCGTTCTCAGCACGAATTCGAATGCGTCGTCGAGGCGTGTCCAGTCGGCGGCGTTGACTGAGCGGACCTCGCCGCGGCCCGGAAGCTTGAGCTCGATTCCGAGTGCCTCTGCCGTCCGATCCAGCGCCGCGGGTGCGAACGATACGATCCCGAACTGTGCGGGCTCGCCGATCACGCCTTCGATCTCGGCATTCTCGCCCCACAGGTGAAGCACGTTGGGTGCAAGTGCCTCGCCCTTGAAGTGGCCGGAGACGGCGCGTCGGAGCGGAATGAACATGCCGATGCGATGCGTCGCCGTCTCACCCGCGGTCGCGATCGGAAACGAATAGTCGCCGACCTCGACGAGAACATCACCGATCTCGGCGTGTGCCACCTCGGCCCGGATGGCGCCGGGACGCAACGTCTTCGGCGCTGTGCGTGCCGAATCGATCGTGTCGACCAGTTCGTCGATATCTGTGATGACGCAATGACGGGCAACGACCACGTTCATCTTCTACTGCGCGGGGGCTTGACGGCCGTAGAGCATCCCGATTGTTGGCTTAGGGTCTTTGGTCCCTACTCGGCCGGGGACGGGCGTGTGCCGATGGCGGATAGACGGGTCCGGCGGCGGCGACGAAGCTCGATGAGCGCGCCACCGGAAGCGGGGCGTTCATCGACACGAGGAGCTCTCAATGAGTGACGAACGACCCTTGCTCGACACGGTGCTCGAGATGACGGCCGACTCGGTCAAGCGTTCCAACTTGGATAACCGCGACCTGATGATGCTTCGGCTCACGGCACTGGCGGCGGTGAACGCGTCGCCTGGTTCCTACTTGCTGAACCTTGCCGCGGCCGCCGACACGAGTCTGACGGCGGAAGACGTCCGTGGCGCCTTGATTGCCGTCGCCCCGATCATCGGCACTCCGAAGGTGGTGTCGGCCGCGAGCGCGATCGCGACTGCGCTCGGCATCGCGATCGAGCTCGACGAGGCAATCCAGGACGAAATGTCCGCCTGACTGGCCCCACAACCATTGGCAATCGGCGCTGTGTTGGGCCGATCAATCGCGAGGTATGAAGTGATGCTCAGGTTTCAACGCCCGATCCTGATCGCGGCGGCAACGCTCGGACTCACCATGTTCGCGTTGGCGGGCTGCGGCTCGAGCGGCAGCTCGAAGTCGACGTCGAACACATCGTCGCCCGCGGTATCGGCCGCGACAACGAGCACGAGTTCGGGCTCGACCGCGGGCACGAGCCCGGTGTGCCAGTCAGTGAATGAGCTGAAGAGCTCGGTTTCCACACTCACGAGCCCCTCGACCCTCACCGGCGGCAAGAGCAGCGTTCAAACGGCGCTCGACGCAGTGAAGAAGAACGTCGACACCCTGGCCGCGACCGTGAAGTCGGGCGACAAACCGAAGGTCGATGCGGTGCAGTCGTCGATCACGGACCTTCAAAAGGCAATCGATGACCTCAGCGGGAGTGGCATCAGCGGGATGACCAAACTTGCGGCCGCGGCACGCAACGTCGGAGCCTCCGGCCAGGCACTCCTCACCGCACTGCAGGCCGGCTGCCGGTCCAGCTGAACTCCGCAATGCCGCAAGTACCAGTGGCCGTGTCGGCCGCGTCGTTGCCGCAGAGCCTGCGTGCGTAAATGAAGGAACAACATGGTGACAACAATCGTGAACCCGAGTGTGGACGAACGAGAGGCGCAGGGAAGGGCGGCGCGACAACAAGCCGCTCCCTCGGACCACGCCGGGTGGACGCCCGTGCCGAATCGACCTGATCCGGTCGCGTTGCTCGAAGCGCAGGACGCGACGCGAGAGCCCGATCTCGTCCCCGTTCGGCACGGTCGCATGATGGTCTCGCCGTTCACGTTCTATCGAGGAGCGGCGAAGATCATGGCCGCCGACCTCAAAGACACCCCGACAGCAGGTTTGCCTGTCCAGTTGTGCGGCGACGCGCACCTGTCGAACTTCGGTGTCTTCGCGTCACCGGAGCGGACGTTGCTTTTCGACGTAAACGACTTCGACGAGACGCTTCCCGGTCCGTTCGAGTACGACGTCAAGCGGATGGCAGCGAGCTTCGCGATCGCGGCTCGCAACAACGCCTTCGCAAAATCGGACGTGCGTGACGCGACGACCGCGTCCGTGCGGGCGTATCGAGAGGCAATGATCGATTTTGCGGGTACCAACACGATGGATATCTGGTACGCGCACATCTCCGCCGACGAAGTGTTACAGACCCTCAGTCACGGCGCGCCGGACCTCAAGGGCCCGGAACGCAAGCGGTTGAAAAAAAATGCGCAGAAGACCATCGAAAAGGCGCACACCAGCGACAGCCTGAAGGCGTTGTCGAAGCTCGCCCAAAGCATCGACGGTCAATACCGGATCGTCAGCCAACCACCCGTTGTCGTCCCAGTCCGTGACCTGCCCGGAACCGCCGGCATGTCGAGCGACAAGATCGATCACATGATCCGAGAGCAGTTCCGCGCCTATCGAGCGACGCTGCGAGACGACCGTCGGCAACTGCTGGAACGGTTCCGGATCATCGATGTCGCGCGCAAAGTCGTCGGGGTCGGCAGTGTCGGCACCCAGGCGTTCATCGTGCTGCTCCAAGGCCGCGATCAACAAGATCCACTTTTCCTCCAAGTCAAAGAAGCGACCCGATCGGTGTTGGAAGACCACCTCCCGAAGAGCCAATACCGCCAACCAGGCGAACGCGTCGTGCAAGGTCAAAGGATGATGCAAGCCGCGAGCGACATCTTCCTCGGCTGGACCAAACGCGACGACGCCGACCGTTACCTGTACTGGCGCCAACTCCGAGACATGAAAGGGTCCGCGATCATCGAGAGCATGGACCCGTCAACGCTCGTGTTCTACGCCCGTGTCTGTGGCAAGACCCTCGCCCGCGCACACGCCCGCTCCGGAGACCCCATCGCGATCGCCACCTACCTCGGTAAGAAGGACAAGTTCGACAAAGCAGTCACCGACTTCTCGGAACGGTATGCGGACCAGAACGAACGCGACTACGAAGCCTTCACCGAAGCGATCCGCACCGGACGACTCCAAGCGCTCCAGGGTGTGTGACCGCCATGGAGACAGTCACGCACGTCGACGTGCAGAGCGTCATGTACAGGTGTGAACGCTGCGCCGAAACGTTCGCTCAGGCATCCGTGCAGCCGACGCCTGTCCCCGCGCCGCTTCGTGAGGTGCTTAGCCCGCGCGAGTTCGTCGTGATGACCTACCTGCCGACGCGGATGACGAATCGCGAGATCGCGGCGAAGTTGTTCATCTCGACCAACACGCTGAAGACCCACGTAAAGGCGATCTACCGCAAGCTTGACGCAACCTCACGCTCCGATGCGCTCGTGAAGGCGCGTGCATTCGGACGAGTTGGTCACTGAGAAACTCTGAACAAACCGCGCCGCTCTGCCGGTTCCGCGCCCTTGCGCGCGAGGTACCGCGCGAGGTACGACGCGACTTCCGTGAACGCCTTTCCCAACCAGGGACCGATCTCCGCCACCGACACGGTGGTGGACTCGACCGTGAGTGTGCGGGTCTCGATCTCGTAGGTCGTCATGCGTGTGATGGTGCCCGCTTGACCGCGTTTCGACCAGGGACGAACGTCACTTCGTTGCGGCGGCGTAGGTGAGCCAGCGTTGTTCGTCGAAGTCGTAGAGCTTGCAGGCGCGCGTCGTGGCGACGTAGTCGCGCAGTCGGAGCTTGCCGTAGTGAACCGAGTCGGGGAACTCGGCTTTGATCGCGGCGGCGGCCTCGGGCAGTGCGTAGAACGGTATGCGTACGTCGACGTGATGGGGGACGTGAACGAAGATGTTGTGGAAGAAGAAGTTGGAGAACGGCGGAACGGCCAACACGGTCGTGCCCTCGACCTGCCCGTGGAAGCTCGTCCAGGTGCGGCGTGGCCACCAACGCAGGTCGGGCGCGATGTGGTGGACGTGCACCGTGAAGCCGATGATCCAGATGAACAACAGGAACGGTACGACCAGGAGCTTGAACGGGAGCCACACCGCCCCGAGTGGCCCGCCGGCAAACCATCCCAGTGTGGCGACCGCGAGTGTGGCGAGCGCGGCGGATGTGTACACGAAGCGCGCGTCGCGTCGAATGCCGTCTCGATAGCGCGCGGGCGGGGTGAAGCGAACCATCTTGTTCCACCACACCTCGCGGCCGTAGTAGAGGCCCGAGCCGAAGCAGGACCATTCCGCGCGGTGACGCAGGCGTTTCCACCGCGGCAGCGCGCGGTACTCCTCGACGGTGACGGGGTGCCAGACGAAGTCCATGCCCTGACGAAGTGTGTGGCCGTGATGGATCCGGTTGTGGCCGAGGACCCATGCCTCGCGTACGTGCAGTGAGGGCAACATGAGCACACGGGCGCAGGCGCGGTTGAGACGTTTCGAATCGAACAGCGCGCCGTGCGCGGCGTCGTGACCGAGCACGAACAGACCGGCGACCGCGAGACCGGCCACGATCCAGAGCGGCAGAAGTAGCCACCAGGTGTTCGTCAGCGCGAGCAATGTGAGCACGGCGACGTAGACGAAAACCGCGCGGGCCACGTACGCGACGCCCTTGGGGGTGCTGCGCTCATAACAGTGTGTCGGGATCGCGCGCAGAACGGGCAGTAGCGAGTCCGCGCTCTTGCCCGTGCTGCGGGACGGCGAGGGAAGCGTCGTCACGGACGGCTGAAGGCCGGGCTCTGGTTCTCGGGTAGCTCGGCCAGCGGCTGCGCGAGCTCGTCCACCGTCGGTCCGTGCGCCTCGGCGAGCGCGACCAGCTTGGGCAGGTCGAAGTCGTAGACCTTGGCCGCGTTCTCGGAGAGCACCTGGCGGAGCTCGTCCGGCTCCCAGCCCACGAACGTCCGCCGCAGCGACTCCTTGGAGTGCGGCGATGTCGCCTCCACGTGCGGGTAGTCGCTGCCCCACATGATCCGGTCGATGCCGATCTGGCGCATGACCTTGGCGTCGCCCGGCGCGGGGAACGCGGCGCCGATGAAGACGTTGCGGCGGAAGTAGTCGCTCGGCTTGTGCGGAAGCACCACCGACGAGTCGATGCCGAGCTCGCCGATGCGTCCGTTGCGTTGCATCTCCGCGTTCAGCGCGTCCATCCGGCCGAGGACCTCGGGCACCCAACTCGTTCCCTGCTCGGTCAGCACGAAGGTCAGGCCCGGGAAGCGTTCGAACACGCCCGACATCGTCAGGTGCCAGAGCGCGCGGTTGGCCCAGAAGCCCGCCTCCATCACGAACATCACGACGGAGCAGGGCACCTTCGGCAGCTTGGGTACACCGGTGCCGCCGGCGTGGTGCGTGACGGGGATGCCGCGCTCCTGGCAGACCTGCCAGATCGGGTCGTACTTCCGTGAGAACAGTGGCTCGATCCAGGGCGTGTCGGGTGCTGCGCCCGGGAGGAGCACACCGCGCAGGCCGTGGTCGTGACCCCAGATGATGTCCTTCACGGCTTCGTCGACATCGTTGAGGAAGATCTGGGTCTGGCCGGCCCGTCGTGCCGGCTCCTCGGCGCAGAAGTCGGCGAGCCAGCGGTTGTGGGCGCGGATGCCGGCGAGGCGAGCCGGGAACTCCTCGGGCGAGGGTGCAGGTGCGATCACCGATCCGGTCGGGAAGAAGGGCGGGACCGTGTTGGGGAAGATGACCTCCGCGACAACGCCTTCGGCCTCCTGATCGGCCAAGCGGCGCGCGCCGTCCCAGTTCCGGGTTCGACTGTCGCCCTGCAGGTCGCGGAACGGGTTCGAGTACTTGCCTCGCCACGCGTCGAACTCGTCGCGCCATTCGGGGGCGAGGTACTCGCGGTACTGCGCGTGTGATGCGCCGGCGTGACAGTCGGCAGAGATCACGATGTAGTGCTCGGACCCGCGCATGGATGACTCCTCGTGAGGTGGGCGACCTCAATAGCACCGCGTTCGCCGCCCACGGACTAGAGGAATGGGTCCCCTCGTTCCGCCGCGCGCGTTGGGTCTTCGGTCCCTTCCGCGGGCTGGTGTTCGGGGCCTGATCGGTCCCCCAAACGCAGCCGGTGCACGGCCGTTGTCGCTCCGACGGCTGGATCAGATGCCCAGCGCGTCCGGCGGTGCCGCCAGCTCGCCGCCGGCCGCGAGCCAGCGACCGAACACTGCTTCGCCGTCGCGCGGGTTGTACACGTCTTCTTGGTACGAGAACTGTCCGTCGCCGGCGTACTCGAGGATGGTCACGCATCCGAAGCGGTACACCTCGTCGCCGCCCGAGGGATCGGGCAGGACCTGCCAGGGGTAGTAAACGACGCGGTTTCCTTCGATCACGACCCACTCCACCGGGAACGTCATCATCGGTACCGGGGCCATCAACTCGACGATCTTCGAACGGATCGCCTCGCGACCATCGATGCGTCCGTAGTTGTGCTCGTTCCAGACGCAGTCGACCGTGTGGAGATCGGCCCAACGAATCCAGTCGCCCGCGTCACCTGCCGCGACGATGGCCTCGTACGCAGTCTTGATCTCGTCGCGTGGGAAGTGCTGTGTCGTCATCGCGCGAGTCTGCCGTCGTCGCAGCCCGTCGGTCCAACATCAGGGGCGGGCTCAGCCGCCGGCGGTGCAGTTGGCTGACTCTCAGAGCTCGTCTTCGCGCTCGGGATCCAGAGCGCTCGATCGGCGGTTTCCTTCGACGTGATGACGTCTTCGATCGATGCGACAGAAATTGTGATTTCTTCCCACTCGTAGCGCCGAGCATTGCGTTGCACGACATCGAACGGACCGACACCCGGAAGCTCCATGAGGACATCCGGACGGCTCGGGCATGATGTCGATGTCTTGCGTTGTCGTTGCACTGCCCTGGATGCGCGCGCCTACTCCTCCGACGAGCAGATACTCGACGTCATACTCCGCCAGGACGCAGCCGGTTGTTGACCGGCATCGCGAGAATCATCTCGGTCACCGCGCGGAGTTTGGGATCGCCGGAATGGTCCGAACTGCCACGCGACGGTCGGCCCGGTGTTGAGCGAGCGTTCTCGTCGGCATCTCGTATCGTGGCCATCGCATCCGATGCTAGATCGGCTCGGGCGCTCGCGCTGGGTAGTAGGCCGGCGGCGTCATCAAGTCCGCTCTCGACGCCGACGGTCATGGTTTCTCGTCGACGCGGGCATCGGGGTGGGCGAGGTGAGGCTGGAGGGACCGCCGCTTACCCGGCGGGAAGAACGTGTCTGAGACGATGATCTGGACCGCCTCGAGTTCGGGCGCGTGAAGCACCCCGGCGTGCTTGAGGTTGTGCCACGTGTTGAACGTGTCGAGCTCGTACTGGATTTCGTGCACCGAACCGACGCGTGCCGCGCCACCCTCCCCGAGATCGATCGTGTCGTCGACGTGGTACCGCTCGCCTTCGAGCGTCGAACCCGCGAGCAGTGAAAGCACCGAGGCGCTCGAGTTCGGGAAACCGCCGACGATGATCAGCTCGGGATGCCCTACGGCGTCAAGGAGCCCGACGGTGTAAACCCAAGACCCGAAACCGTCATCGACGCCGCGGGGACCGACGACGCCTTGTATCGCGTAGCCGTATTCGCCGATGTGAGCCGCGTCGAGCGCGATCACGTCGTCAAGGCTGAATCCTTCGCACATTCTGCACATGCCCGGAGCGTGTCCCGAGCGTGAGACACCAACCATGTCTCGGTTCTCCGGATCGTGCCGAACACGACCCGGCGCTCAGATGCGGCGGCGACGACCGGGAGTGATTGCGGCACCGACGACGGCGGCCTTGGCGACCGGTGCCGGGCCCGGGGTGACGGCTCGCGTCACGACGGCTGCTTTGGCGACGGGTGCGCGCACGACTCCTACGCGTCCTCTACGTCCGGGTGCGATCGGCATATCAGGCTCCTGAGTTTTCGAGGGCGATGTCGGCTTCGAGCGCCGCGAGGATCGCGTCGGCAGGAATGCGGCCGTTGGCGATGAGCTGGCCGCCGGCGCGCCGGATGGCAGCTGCGAACGGCGCCGCCCAGAGGTTCTCGTACACGACGACACCCGCGACGCTTCCCGGGCTCATCACGGCGGCGAGGAGTTCGATGTCGTCTTCGGCGAAGAATTCCGCGAGCTCGGCCTGCAAGGCCTGGAAGGGCCCGAGGTCGTCGATGTCGGAGAGCTCCATCACTTCGACGCTGCCGTCGTCGTCCTTCACGAGCATGAGCACGTCGATGACACGAATGGTTCCCGCGTCGACGAGCGCGACGAGCTCATCGGCGGCCTCCCCGGTGAAGTTCTGCGCTCCGGCAGGAAACTCGACGATGACGTAGTCGACGGGTGCGAGCTCCGATAGCGGGTCGTCGGACATGTGCGCTTCCCTTCGTTCAACTCAGAGGTCGATCCGTGGCCGGGCCGTCAGACCAGTCCATGAGAATTGTGCCGTGGTGCGGGCCGAGCGGCCTCATCCACGCGGGGTGATTATCCCGCGCGGGTGGGTGATGTCCACGAAGAAACGGGCGAGTACGTTCCCAGTTGATGAGTTCGGACGAGGAAACAACGAGCAGGACGACCTCAGTCGAGGCGCCCTCCGACGTCGCCAAGCCGAGGCGGCATCGCCCGCGCCGGATCATCGCCGCCGTGCTCGCCGTGCTCGCCGCGCTGATGAGCACGATCGCGGTGACGGGCGTCTGGCTCAAGCGGACGACGTTCGATACGGATCGGTGGGTCGCGACGGTCGGGCCGATCGCGGACGATCCGCAGGTGCAGACCGCGCTCGCGGCATGGGCGACCGATCAGATCTCGCAGGTCGTCGACGTGAAGGCCTTGCTCGAAAGCGCGCTGCCGAAGCGGGGGCAGGTGCTCGCCGGTCCTCTCTCGAACGCGGTCGACGGGTTCGTGATGCAACAGGTCAACGCCTTCTTTGCGAGCAAGGAGTTCCCGCAGCTCTGGAAGAACGCCAACGCCACGCTGCACGAGCACGTTCTCGCGGTTTTGAAGGGGAACGGAAAGGCGTTCAAGACTCAGGACGGCAAGGTTGTCATCGACCTCATACCGGTGCTCGTCGAAGTACTGCAACGCATCGATCAACGCACGAACGGGTTGCTCGCCCAGCATCTCCCCGCGCTGAACGAAGACCTCACTCCCGACCAGGTCCGCGCCAAGATCTCGACCGCGTTGGGTCGGCCCATCCCCGCCGACTTCGGAACCATCGAAGTCTTCGACGCGCGTCAGCTGACGGCGGTCCAGCGCGCGGTGCAATGGTTCCAGGAGGGCGTCGTCGCGTTCGTCGTGCTCGCCGTGCTGTTGATCGGCGCGGCCGTACTCGTCGCGCCCGATCGGCGCCGGATCGCGATCTGGCTCGGACTCGGTGCGGCGGTGACGTTCGTGACATTTCGCGCCCTGGGTCGAGCGATCGGAAAACAGATCCTGTCCGGCATCGTGCTCCCGCGGAACCAGACCGCGGCGCAAGACATCGTCCATCAGGTCTTCTCGAGCTACCGAACGTTGACGGCGATCTGCATCGCACTCGGCCTCGTCGTTGCCGCCACCGCATTTCTTGCGGGACCCTCGCGGGCCGCGGTCGCCACGCGCGAACAGTTCACGCGAGCGTCGTGGTTGAGTGATCACCGCGGCGTTGCGGAGGTCGGAATACTTCTGGTCGCGGCAGCCGTGGTCTTGTTCGCCGACTTGACGTTCGCGGGTATCGGACTGATCCTGGTCGTGGTCGCGATCCTGGAACTCGTGCTCTGGCGACTGCCATCCGGTCCGGCTGCACCGCCGACCGTCGAGCCCATCTAGACGCGCGGTGCGCATTCGCCGACAACGGCAGTGAGGCCGTTTAGTCCCATCCGGCGCGGCACATTGCGCGAAGACGCGGTCGCGGGTTTGGTGCTCGGCGTGCAGAGCGTGCCGGACGGTCTGGCCACGGGGTTGCTCGCCGGCGTCAACCCGCTCTCCGGTCTCTACGGCTATCTGGTCGCAACGGGAACCGGTGCGTTGTTCACCAGCTCGTCGTTCATGGCGATCCAGGGCACCGGGGCGATGGCGATCATCGTGGCCGATGTTCCGGCCGTGCATCACGCGGCCGACGGTTCACGCGCTCTGTTCACCTTGGCCGTGGTGACCGGAGTGATGATGACGTTGGCCGGGTTGTTCCGGCTCGGCGCGGCGTTGCGATTCGTTTCGAACGCCGTCATGGTCGGATTCATCAGTGCCGTCGGCGTCAACATCGTGCTGGGTCAGCTCGCCAACTTCACGGGGTACACGGCCGAAGGTTCGAATCGGCTCGTCCGCACCTTCAACACGTTGATACATCCGAGCGAGCTCGACGCACAGACCATCGCGATCGGTGTTGCCACGGTTCTGTTGATTCTGCTCTTCGAACGCACCCGGCTCGGTCCGCTCGGTCTGGTCGTGGCGGTCGTCATCACGTCGGCGGCGACCAGCCTGCTGGGGTGGAGCCACGTCGCGACGCTGAGCGACCTCGGCGCGATCCCGCGTTCTCTTCCGTTGCCGCAAGCTCCGACACTTCGGCTCGTACCCGTCCTGTTGCTACCGGCACTCTCGCTGACGTTCGTGGGACTCGTGCAGGGCGCGAGCATCTCCGCCAACTTTCCGAATACGGATGGCAGCTATCCCGATGCATCGGGCGACTTCGTCGGCGAAGGGGTCGCGAACATCGCGGCCGGCGTCTTTCAAGGCATGCCCGTCGGCGGATCCGTGTCGGCCTCGGCGTTGAACAAGGCGGCCGGCGCACGATCTCGCCAAGCGTTGGTGATTGCAAGCATCGTGATGGCGATCACGATCCTCGCGTTCGCCAGTCTGGTGGGTCACATCGCCATGCCCGCGCTGGCCGGGCTGTTGATGCTCATCGGGATCCGCACCGTGAAACCCGGCGATCTGCAGTCGGTGTGGAAGACCGGTTCCGTGCAAAAGGTCGTGCTGGTCACGACGGGCGCGCTCACGATGGTCATCCCGCTGCAGTTCTCGGTGATCATCGGCGTGGGCTTGTCGATGATCCTGCACGTCGTGCGCCAGTCGAATCAGGTCACCATCAAGCGCTGGCAGATGGACGGCGAGGCGAATCTCGTCGAATCGGATCCGCCGCTCGAGCTTTCGCCCGCCGAGGTGGTGGTGCTCCAGCCGTACGGGAGCCTGTTCTTTGCTGCCGCGCCGGTTTTCGAGGCCGGGTTACCCGCGGTGACGAGCGCCTCGCGCGGCTCGGTCGTCATCTTGCGACTGCGAGGCCGCAGCGACCTGGGCACGACGTTCATGGACGTCTTGAAGCGCTACGCCGAGAGCTTGCGCGCTGTCGACTCCAAGCTCGTCATCGTCTCGGCCAACGAACGCATCCAGGAGCAACTCGGTGTCACCGGGATCACCGAGATAATCGGGACGACGAATCTCTACACCGGCGACGAGCGCGTCGGTGCCGCGCTGAAGCGGGCGTACGTCGACGCCCGGTCGTGGGTCGAGGCGAACCCGAACTGACCCGAACGAGCGCGTGTCACTCCACTCACGACTTTGCGTCGCCGGTGAAAGGTGGTCTCGCGTTCGGGTCTCCCGCCGCGGCCGACCGCGCGTTGATCGCGCCGCGCGCGGCTCCGAGGAGTAGACGGACCACGACCGCGACGACGATGAGGTCGGCGATCATCTGTGCCATCACGGCGAGCCGGGCGGCGTCGGTGTGCGGAGTGATGTCGCCGAATCCGACGGTCGAGAACACCGTCACCGCGAAGTACAACGCCGAGATACGACTCAGGTGTTGGCCGAATGCGGCGGGCGCCGATAGTGACATCGTCAGGTACGACCATGCGAACACGACGAGGAACAGCGGCACTATCAACGCCATCGCGACCGTGGCGCGCAGCATCGGGTGCCTACTACGAATGATCGCCCGTACTTCGTAGACGAGGACGGCCGTGAAGAACACGACACCAACCGTGACTCTCACCAAGATGCTCGCGTGCTCGCGCTGACTGATCGGTAGTACGAAGTACGCGGTGATGATGAAGGCCGCCTCGACTCCTGCCCGCAACAGGGCGAAGGCGAAGTGGCGGCGTGCGATTCCCTCGGTACCTGCGGGAAACATCTCGGAAACGCTAACCGGACAGGCGCCGCGATCGACGCATTAGCGTGGAGAGGTGAACCACGCCGTGACCGCGTCTCGGTGGGCGACCCTGCGCGACGGCATCGCACGGCTGGCACGCGCCATCCGGGACGGCGACGAACATACCGTCGAGAGTGCCGTCGTTGCGCTGAGTCAGTCGCGGCGAATGTTCGCTCCGCTCGCGTTCGTGGTCGGCGCGTTCATCATGTTGTTCGACGGCCTGAAACTGCTTCTCACGAACTGGCGCCTGACTGTCGTCCAGATCCTGCCCGCCATGTGGATCTGGCTCGCAACCGCCGATCTGAAGGCTCACGTCTTGCACGGACGGGGCTTCCATCATCTGAACGGAGCGGTGCTGGTCGGTGCGATGGTTCTCGTCATCGCGATCACGGCCGCGAGCTTCTACCTGAACGCCGCGTTCGCATTCGCGGTTGCCACGCCTCCGCCGCCGGTGATCCGACCCGCCTTCGCCCGGGTCCGGACGCATGCGCGATTCGTCCTCGGATCGGGGGTGCTGGTCGGTATCGCACTCGCGATCTCCACCCTGGTCCTCAGCCGATGGGGAACCCGGTGGTTCGGTCTCGCGACCGGAATCACGATCGGCATCATGACCTTCTGTTACGTCGCAGTGCCCGGTCGTCTGCTCGGAATCAAGACGACCAACTACTCGCGGCGGGACAAACTCGCCGCGAGCGCGATGGGCGGAACGATCGGCGCAGTGATCTGCACACCGCCGTATGTCATGGGCCGCATCGCGATCTTGATGCTCGGTTCCTCGCTGCTCTTCATCCCCGGGCTGATCTTCCTCACGCTGGCCGTCACGGTCCAGGCCGGCGCGACCGGAGCCGTCAAAGCGCTCAAGATGAGCGCCAAGATCGTCGCGGGGAAATCAGTCGAACCCGATGAGTCGGCACCGGTGATGCCCGAGGCATAGCCCGGTTTGGTGCACACTTGCGCCGTGGGAGACGCCGCGGACGTCCCGGGCCGCGGGGTCGGCACTCCGATCGCGGAGCCGCCGGACGCTGATCGGAGGCCGTTCGGCCCCACCGGACGGTTGCGCCTCTTCGTCTCCGACCGGCGCGCGATGCGAACGCGGCGCGCCAGTGACGTCCTGGTGCTCGTGGAGTGTGTCCTCGGAGTAGTCGCGTTCGGGCTGGTCGCGCGCCCGCCCGCGGCGATCGAAAGCTCGTTGATTCGTCTCTTTCAGGCGTTTCCCGATTTCTTGAACGGCATCTGGAGATTGGGCTGGACGCTGATCGTCGTCTGGGCGCTGCTCCTCGTCCTCGCGGCGCTGATTCGCGGACAGGTCGCCGCACTCCGTGACATGGTGTCGGCTCTGCTCGTGGGCATCGCGGTTGAGCTACTCACCGCCCACGCGATCGGGGTGCACGTGCCCTTTGGTGCGGCGCTGCGGGCCGCCGGTCCACCCACGCAGATACCGTCCCTTCGCGTCGCGCTCGCCACCGCCACGATCATCGCGATCCGGCCGTATCTGACGAGGCCGTTCCGTCGCGTCGGACGCTGGATCATCGCGTTCGGTGCCTTCGCCTCGCTGCTCCTCGGCGTCACGACACCTTCCGGCATGCTGGTCGCTTTGTTCGTCGGCGCGGGTGCCGCGGCGGTGGTCCACCTGGTCTTCGGCTCCGTCGCCGGACGCCCGAGCTTGGCGCAGGTCCGGTTCTCGCTCGCGCAGATGGGCGTGCGCGGCGACGAAACTCGAACCCGCGGCGCGACAGAGCTCAGGCGTGTTCGAAGTCCTCGGTCTCGACGAGTCCGCCGGCCTCGTCGTGAAGATCTACGGCCGCGACGCGTACGACTCTCAGGTCGTGGCCAAAGCCTGGCGTGCGCTCTGGTATCGCGACTCCGACGCGGCTTTCACCCTTACCCGACTGCAACAGGTCGAGCACGAAGCATTTCTGCTGCTCCGCGCCGCGCAGCAGGGCGTGCGCGTGCCGAGCGTCGTCACCGCCGGGAAAACCCCCGACAACGACGCGCTCCTCGTCTTGCACGCCGAAGGAATGGCGTTGCAGGACGTTCCGCTCGGTCGCATCTCCGTCGAGCTGCTCGAGCGCGCGTGGCAGACGGTCGCGCTGCTGCACGAGGCCGGGATCGTGCACGGCAACCTCGATGGTCGCCGACTTGCGGTCACGGCGGGCGGCGACATCGTCATCAGCGACCTGACGAGTGCTCGGGTCGCAACGACGAACGATGGTCGGCGTTCCGATTTCGCGCAGCTGTTCGTCGTGACCGCCCTGTCCCTGGGCGAAACAAAGGCGGTCGAGATCGCGACCGCCGCGCTCGGTTCGACGGAATTCGTCGCAGTGCTTCCGTACGTACAGGATGCCGCGCTCGGCTCGGAGCTGCGCCGGGCCGCCAAGGCGGCCGATGTGGACATCGACGCGGTGCGAACGCGTGTCGCGGCGGCAGTCGATGTCGAACTCGCGGCGCCGGTGCGCCTCCGTCGGGTGACCCGTAGGGGCATCATCGGGGTTCTGCTCTTGGCGGTCGCCGCGTACGCGCTGCTCAGCTCGCTGAGTGGTCTCGACCTCCGCGAGCTCGCGGATCAGATCCGCGGCGCGGCGTGGGGTTGGCTGGTCCTCGGCCTCATCATCGGCCAAACGCCTCGCTTGACCCAGGCCGCGTCGACACGCGCCGCGAGCCCGAAACCCATTCCGTTCGGGCCGATCGCGGTGCTGCAACTGGCGATCTCTTTCATCAACCTCGCGGTACCGTCGACGGTCGGCCGGGTCGCGGTGAGTGTGCGGTTCTTCCAGCGCCAGGGACTCCGCGCCGCGACCGCACTGTCGATCGGCGCGCTCGACAGCATCGCAGGCTTCATCGTGCAGATGACGGTGCTGCTGCTCGCGTTCGCCACCGGCTTCGGCGCCCTCGATCTCGAATTCAACCGCAGCTCCGACTCGGGTGGGCATCGCATCGTTGTCGCGCTCGTCGTGGTCGTCCTGCTCGCGGTCGCGACCGTCGCCTGCGTGCCCCGTTGGCGGCACGCGGCCGTCAACGCGATCCGCGATGCCGCCTCGCAAGTGCGCGAGACGGTGACGTCGCTGACGCTGAGCCAGGTGGCGCAGCTGTTGCTGGCGAACACCGCAACCGAGATCCTCTTCGCGCTGACGCTCGGGATCATGCTCGAAGCCTTCGGCACGACGGTTCCGCTCGCCACGCTGCTCGTAGTGAACGTGTCGGCCGCACTTCTCGCCGGGATCATGCCGGTACCGGGAGGCATCGGCGTATCCGAAGGGGCACTCATTGCCGGTCTCGTCGCGGGTGGAGTGAACGAAACGGTGGCGTTCGCGGGCGTCATCTCGTATCGACTGGCGACGTTCTACCTGCCGCCGATCTGGGGCGCGTTCGCGTTCCGGTGGCTGGAGCGCAACCGCTATCTCTAGCGAACCACCTTCCTTCACCCGGTCTGGGTGAGCCTTCGAGCCGAGGTCGAGCCGTACGTTCGGAGTCGACGAACGGCAGGAGAGGACGATGGAAATCGGACCGGTTGAGTACGCAGTGTTGACCTTCCCGGGAAACAAATTCAACGGCGACGTGGTCCCCGCGCTCGCGAAACTGATCGACAGTCGGACGATCCGGCTCCTTGATCTGTTGTTCGTCGGAAAAGACGAGGACGGGACGGTCGCCGTGTTCGAGTACGACGAGGTCGACGAGCTCGTCGCGTTCGGGACACTCGACGGAGAGGTCGGCGGCATCCTCTGTGCCGGCGACGTCGATGTCGTTGCCGAAGGGCTGGCGCCGAACTCGTCGGCTGCGCTCCTGGTTTGGGAAGCGGTCTGGGCCACCGAGTTCGCGGCCGCGGTACTCGACTCCGGCGGCGCGCTCGTCGACAGCGGTCGCATTCCCGCCGAGATCGCCCGCGTCGTTTTCGCGGACCTACCCGCAGCCGTCTGATCCAAGACCAAAAAAGGAGGAGTCACGTGCTCCGTCGTCGACCACTCGCTCGTGCAGCCATCCGTACCACCGCAGTGGTGGGCACCGCTGCGGCCGTCAGCGGCGCGGTCTCGCGCCGCGGTCAAGCGCAAGCGCCGGAGCCCGCACCCGCCCCCGCACCCGAACCGGTCGCCGCGGCTCCCTCGGTAGGGCCGTCACCGGAGGCGATCGAACAGCTCACGCAACTCGGTGCGCTGCGCGAGCAAGGCATCCTCACCGAAGAAGAGTTCGCCGCGCAGAAGGCGAAGATCCTCGGCGCGTAGGCGAGCGGCAATCACCCGACCGGAGTGATGCGGTCGGGCGAGATCCCCCGTCACGATGGTGGTCTCCGCGCGCGGCGAACTGGGTTCGAGCGCGCGACAAATTCGTACGCGAGACAAAGGATTGTGGAATGGCTAAGCCGTTCAAAGGCACCGTCAACATCGATGTCCGGGACTCGACACCCGACTGGTCGCCGTTCGAAGCGCCGAAGGCACCCGCCGGCGCGCCGAACGTGGTGTACGTCGTGCTCGACGACGTGGGGTTCTCGGCGCTGAACTGTTATGGCGGCCCGGTGGATACACCGAACCTCGACCGCATCGCGGCGGACGGCTTGCGCTACACGCAGTGGCACACGACCGCTTTGTGCTCGCCGACCCGTTCGTGTCTGTTGACGGGCAGGAACCACACTCGTAACAGCATGGCGTGCATCACCGAAGCCGCGGTCGGCTTTCCTTGCGCGAGCGGGACGATCCCGCCCGAAAACGGAATGCTCTCCCAGATTCTCGGTGGGCTCGGCTGGAACACCTATGCGGTCGGCAAGTGGCACCTCTGCCCCGAAGACGAGATGAACTTGGCGTCGACGCGTCGCAACTGGCCGACCGGACGCGGGTTCGAGCGCTTCTACGGTTTCCTCGGCGCGGAGACGAACCAATGGTTCCCGGACCTCGTCTACGACAACCACCCCGTCGACCAGCCGAGCTCTCCCGAAGACGGCTACCACTTCACCGACGACATCACCGACAAGGCGATCGAGTTCATCAGTGACGCCAAGGCGATCGCGCCGGAGAAACCGTTCTTCCTGTACTACGCGCCGGGTGCATGCCATGCGCCGCACCACGCGCCGCGCGAGTGGATCGATCGCTACCGCGGCAAGTTCGACATGGGCTACGAGGCGATACGCGAGATCACGCTCGCGCGCCAGAAGGAGCTCGGAATCGTTCCGCCGGAGACGGAACTACCGCCCGTCAACCCGCTGGGGACGGCAGCGACGCGAACCGGTCCCGGCGACCTGCCCTTCCCGCCCCTCGACGAGACCCTCCGGTGGGACTCGCTCTCCGACGACGAGAAGAAACTGTTCGCGCGGATGGCCGAGGTCTACGCCGGCTTCCTCTCGCACGTCGACCATCACATCGGTCGGCTGCTCGACTACCTCGAAAACATCGGCGAACGGGAAAACACACTCGTCCTCGTCGTGTCCGACAACGGCGCGAGCGGTGAAGGCGGCCCGAACGGTTCCGTGAACGAGATGAAGTTCGCGAACGGCATCCCCGACGACATGGCGTCGAACCTCGCGCTCATCGACGAGCTCGGCGGAACGAAGACCTATAACCACTATCCCAACGGCTGGGCGATGGCGTTCAACACGCCGTACAAGATGTGGAAGCGTTACGAGTTCAACGGCGGCACGTGCGACCCGTGCATCGTGTCCTGGCCGAACGGGATGAAGGCGCGCGGGGAGCTTCGCGACCAGTACCACCATGCGATCGACCTGGTGCCGACAGTTCTCGACGCGCTGGGAGTCGAAGCCCCCGACGCCATCGGCGGTCACGTGCAAAGCCGGTTCGACGGGGTGAGCATGCGCTCCAGCTTCGACGACGCGAGTGCGCCGACCACGCGTAGGACCCAGTTCTATTCGATGCTCGGTTCGCGCGGGATCTGGCACGACGGCTGGAAAGCCATCACCACGCACCCGACGCTCAGTGGTTGGAGCCACTTCAACGACGACGAGTGGGAGCTGTACAACACCGACGTCGATCGTTCGGAGGTCCACAATCTCGCGGCCGAACATCCCGACAAGCTGCGCGAGCTCGTGAGCCTCTGGTTCTCCGAGGCCGGCGCGAACCAGGCCTTCCCGCTCGACGACCGCGGCGCGCTCGAGATCATCCTCACGCCGCGACCCGTGCTGAGCCCGGCGCGCAATCGCTACGTCTACTACCCGGACACGGCCGAGGTTCCCGAGTCGCAAGCGGTCAACGTACGGAACCGCTCGTACGCGATCGGTGCGCAAGTCAGCATCCCGGGTCCCGGCGCGCAGGGCGTAATTTTCGCGCACGGCTCGCCGTTCGGTGGACACGCGTTGTACGTCAAGGACAACCGACTTCACTACCACTACAGCTTCGTCGGCATGTTCGAGCAAGAGGTGGTCGCGACCGCGGATCTTCCGACCGGTGACAACCTCATCCTCTCCGCGTCGTTCGACAAGGACGGCGAAGATCCGCCGGGCGTGGCAACCGGAATGTTGTCGCTTTATCACGCGGACACGAAGGTGGGTGAGGCTCGCATCCGGACTCAGCCCGGCAAGTTCATGCTCGCGGGTGAGGGTCTGTGCATCGGGCGAGACAGCGGCGCCGGGGTGACCGACTATCCGGGTACGGCGCCGTGGCGCTTCACCGGCGGCACCATCCATCGTGTCGCGGTTGATGTCAGCGGCGAGCCGTACCTCGACCTCGAACGCGAAGCCGTCGCGATGATGATGCGGGAGTAGGGAGACTCGCCGCATTCGGTTGCGGCGGGATCAGGTCCAGCTGATGATCACGAAGAGGCTGTTCCCGATCAACCAGAAGCCGAGAACGAACGACACGATGATGATGACCTGGTCGGTGTGCGTTTCGATCCATGCTCTCGTCTGGGCCAGGAATTTCTGAGTTTCGACAGGTTTGAACCCGGCGAACAACTCCATTACCAGATATGCCGCCGTCGCGATCAGGCAGAAGAGAAACAGCGCGAGGTAGTCCTGCCAGTGCGACAGCTGGGCCTCGACGATGACGGCGACGCCGGCCGCGACCAGTCCCCATGGTTGCGTGAGCGGCCCCAACGCAATCGCGAACCACGGCGACATGTTGTCGATGCCGGTCTGCCACTTCGGCGTCTTCTTCGGCGGCTTCGGCTGCCCGAGCTTGCGGCGCCGGCGAACCGCGATCACCAAGAGCGCCGCGCCGATGAGGATCTTGACGATCAGCGCGGCGATCGACGGTGCAGTGTTGGATCTCGGAGGGTTGTTCCCCGTCAACGCGACGGTCAACGCGACGACCGCCGCGAGCGACGCGAGCCATCCGAAGATGAACGCGGCGCCTTTCTTGACGCCGTTCTTCGATGCGAGCACGAGAATGAACGCCGTCAACGGGATCGGCTCGAGTGTGATCACGAGGCCGATGATGACGAGATTCAGGATCAACATACGAGCCGCAGGCTTGTCTGACCGGCGCGAACTCGGCCTCACCCTGTTCGGATGATTCGGTTGCCGGCCGGAAAGCGGAGAATGGCCGGTGAGATCAGGATTGATCGAGGTACGGAGGGTTGCCGTGAATGACTTCGCGATCCCGACGGTCGACGACCGCAGGGCCCTGGGCAAGGCGGCCCGCGACCAATCTCCGCACACCGCTCACGCAGAGTGGAAGCCGTCGCCGACCCGGCCCGACCCCGTCGCTCTCCTCGAGGAGCAGAACGCGGCTCGGGAGCCCGATCTGGTTCCGGTGCGGATGGGGCGCATGCTCGTCTCGGCGTTCACGTTCTACCGGGGCGCGGCCCGGATCATGGCCGGCGACTTGAACAATACCGCCACTGCGGGGCTCGACGTACAACTCTGCGGCGACGCTCACCTTTCGAACTTCGGCTTGTTCGCGTCGCCGGAGAGAACGCTGATGTTCGATCTGAACGACTTCGACGAGACGCTTCCCGGTCCGTTCGAATACGACGTCAAGCGCATGGCCGCGAGCTTCACGATCGCGGCGCGCAACAATGGCTTCACGGACGACGATGCACGCGCCGTCACGCGCGCGTCGGTTGCGGCGTATCGGCAAGCGATGGCCGAGTTCGCGGCGATGAGCACGATGGCCGTCTGGTATGCGCACGTCTCGGAGGATGACCTACGGCGTACGGTCACGGATGCCATCGCCACGTACAAGGGTGCAGACAAGAAGCGGTTGCAGAAGACCGGCGAACGCACGTTGGACAAGACGACCGGGAAGGCGCACGCACACGACAGCCTCGACACGCTGGCCAAACTCGGCGAGTTCGTCGACGGCCGCTATCGCATCGTCAGTCAACCCCCAATCGTCGTGCCCGCCCGAGAGCTGGGGCCAAGTCTCGGTATGTCACCGGACGACATCCAGCACACGATCGAGGCTCAGTTTCACGCCTACCGCGCGACTCTGCGCGATGATCAACGACAACTCCTGGAGCGATTCGAGATCGTCGATGTCGCGCGTAAGGTCGTTGGCGTCGGCAGTGTCGGTACGCGGGCCTACATCGCCCTGTTACAAGGGCGTGACGAACATGATCCGCTCTTCCTGCAGGTGAAAGAGGCGACGGCGTCGGTCTTGGAGGATCACCTTCCGAAGAGTCGCTACGACCAACCCGGCGAGCGGGTCGTACAGGGGCAACGCCTGATCCAGGCATCGAGCGACATCTTCTTGGGCTGGACCAAGGTCGCCGAGACGGGCCGGTTCCTGTACTGGCGCCAATTGCGCGACATGAAGGGCTCGGCCGTCGTCGAGAGCTACCGCCCTCCGGGTTTGGGTCTCTACGGGCAGCTCTGTGGTCGCACGCTCGCTCGAGCGCACGCGCGCTCGGGCGATCCCGTCGCGATCTCGGCGTATCTCGGGAAGAAGGGTCGCTTCGACGACGCGATCGTCGAGTTCTCGGCGCGATACGCAGACCAGAACGAGAAGGACTTCCAGGCGTTGCGCGCCGCGGTGGATTCCGGTCGGATCGAGGCGATGTCCGGCGTCTGATGCTCGGACGCTTGGATCGTGGCCGAGCTCGAGCGGATCAGCCCTTTTGCACTACGAGGCCGAACGACGTGTGCACGATGTTGTAGGTCTCGGTGCGGATGTGGACGTTCGTGTACGGCTCGATGTCGACGTGCAGATCTTCCGGCGTCGTGCCGAGCGCGAACGTTGTCTTCATGTGATGGCCCTGTTTCCGCATGCGCGCGGTGAGCTCCTCGAGCTGCTCGCGCTGGTACAGCACCGTGTGACCGTCGCTCAACGTCGGACCTATCGGGTCGACGTTGAACTCAGTGGTGTGGACGCCGACGCCGCCGGGCTTCAGACACGCCAATTGCCTCTCGAAGAAGTCGATGCCGGCTTGTAACGAGCCGAGGTGCTCCATCGCACACGACGACCACGTGAAATCGAACGAGTTCAGGTCCGCGGGGATTTCTCGCATGTCGACGGGACGGAACGTGACGCTGCGTTCGAACACGTCCGGCGGACACAAGCCTTCTTCGTTGAGATCGGCCAAGCGGTCGGCGTGCTGTCCGGTATCCCGCCACTCCTCCGACTTCGACTCCGCGGCCGGCAAGTCAGTCGCCACGATGTTGCATCCTTGACTCGCGGCGTACGGGGTGATCGGTTCGCGTCCTACTCCGAAGCCGAGGCCGACGCGCCCGGGTCGGAACATGTCCGCGGACTCGAGGACCTGAAGGATGTAGCACCACTCCCACAACTTTCGGTGCTTGAGCACCGGCAGCCGGAGTCGGCGGCACCATTCCGCGTATTCCGGTGATTCGATCTGACCGAACGAACACGGTTGCGAGATCGGATGCTGCATCGTGGGCACGCGGCGATACGAGATCCCGTGTGTCGCGCGCCACGAGAGCCTCGCGACGCGCCCCGGAGCCGACAACGCATCCATCGGCTGAATCGTACGAGAACCTCGCCATCGCTTCCTCCATCCGTCAGTATGCGGGGCGTGACGACCGAACCTCTGCTGCATCTGATCGACGCCGCGCAATGGCGAGCGGCGCTCGACGCGGGTTCCGTGGTCGACGCCTCGCTGCTGACCGACGGCTACATCCACTTGTCGGAACCCGCACAGGTCGCAGGCTCGGCCGCGCGTTTCTTCCCGACTCGCCGCGACCTCGTACTCCTCGTCGTCGATCGCGCTCGCCTACGCGACGAGGTGCGGTGGGAATCGGCCGCGCCGGACGCGATGCGCTTCCCCCACCTCTACGGACCGTTGCCGGTGGGCGCGGTCACGAGCGTCTTGCCGTACCGACCGGGAGTGGATGGTCTGTTCGTGCCGCCGCGGGGGATTCCGGCGGTCGACGACGATCTTGCACGCGCAACCGCGTTCGAGCTCAGCGTGGCCGTTCGGCGCGCCGCGGTCGTGCTGCCGATCGACGGAGGGGTCGCATGCCTCGACCCGCGCGTGCGGGCGTCGTGGGAACACAATTCGTTGTGGTTCACCGGCGACGCGGATGTCACGACCATCGTGAGTGAAGCCGACCGCGTGCTCGTCGGCTACTCACACCGGCGCGCCGTCACGCTGCGACCGCCGCCCCCGGACTTGGGTTGGGCGATCGAGGAATTGCGTATGCAGGTGTTCGACCGGACGGTGCCTGATCCGCCCGTTCCGGTGGGGCGGGTCGTGTCGGTCACGCAAGAGGTGATGGCGGGATTGTGGGAGCCGAGTTGGCGGCGCGACCATCCCGGTATCGACGACTCGTCCGTCCGCGACCTCGTGCAGCGCGAGTCGTTCGCGGACGCGCATCTGCGCATCGTCGACCTCGCGGTGCTCGGCGACGACGGCGTCCCGGTCGCGGGTACGCAGCTCCGTATCGATGGCGCGACCGCCGCGGTCGAGGCAGTGATGACGGCGCCCGACGCGCGCGGGCAGGGACACGCCAAGGCACTCGTCGGCGACGCGATCCGGCGGGCGCGGGCGGCGGGATGTGACCTCGTCTGGCTGTTGGCTCGGGCCGACGACTGGCCCCGTCATTGGTACGAGCGCATGGGTTTCGTCGACGTCGGTGCTCGCTGGGACGCGGTTCGATCGTGACGCCCGGGCCGGTGCTGAGCCAGATCATCGTCGGCGTATCGAGTCTCGACGAGGCCGCGAATCGATTTCGTGCGCTGGGCTTCGACGTCATCGACGGCCGACGGCGACCGCCTGGTTCGTTGGTCGCTGCGCACCGACGCGATCGAAGCCGTCGCGCGGCGCGTGACATCCCTCGCGGTCACTCCGCGCGACCCCGATCGCTTCGACAACTGGATCGCCGATGCCGACGTACCCGTGCGGGTTGTGACCGAACCGACACCGGGTCTGTGGAGCGTCGGTATCGAGACTGACGACGGCAAACTCGTCGTCACCGGTTACGGCGCGCCTCCGACGGGGCCATCCGGATGAAGTCGGTATATCGGTAGAACGTTTCGTAGCCCATGCGCGCATAGATCTTCTCGCCCATGTGCGACGCCTGCAGCGAGTTCGCGCGAGCACCTTCGTCGAACGCGCGATTCGTCACCGCTCGCGCGACGGCATCGCCGAGCCCGGTGCCGCGCGCTTCCGGAACCGTCCCCACCCAGTACACGCCGGCGACGGTGTGCGAAAGGACGGTCTGTGCGGCGGCGACGGGCACGTCGTGGGCGTACGCGACGACAGAGAACACGTTCGGCGCGGTGAACGGATCGAGCTGGAGGCCCCCGTCGAGAATGACGCGCTCGGGCAATCCGAGCGTCTGATACGCGGTGTCGTTCACCGCGAGGAAGTCGTCGAAGGTTTGTTGTTCTGCAACCCACTGCAGCCGCGCGCCGTCCGGTAACGCGCGGTCCTCGACCCGGGCACGACAGATCATCTCGGGCTGGTTGACCGCGGCGAAGAGGCCCGCGGCTTCGGCGGCGGCGCGCAGATCGTCGTCGGCGCGGCAGTCGTCGCGCACGGCGACGCTGTAGCCGTGGCTGCGTGCGGCGAACCACTCCTCGGAGGCGGCCAGCACATCGGCACCCGGCACCGTCTCGTCGATTCGCCAAACTCCGTTGTAGGGGAGGGGAAACGAGCTGTGTCCGGCGTAGAACAGCATGCCGTCGTTCTCATAGATGGTGCCGTCCCGGCCCGCGGCGCGGGCCATCTGACGACTGAACTCCATGTAGTTGAGATGCCCCAGCTGCGCGAGGGTGTCGTCATCGGCCGCAGGCATGAAGCGATCGTAGCGACCGACCCGCGTACACCTGCCTTCCGACGGTTGCGCGCGGCACCGCGTTACCGGACGACGTGGAACTCGATGCGGTAGACGAGGGTGTCGTCGTCGATCGGGCCCGAATGCGCGGCGCGGTGACGAAGCGACTCGCGATTCCTCTCGCCCGACCGGCGCACGTCGGCAGGTGTCACGCTCGAGAACGGAACGAGCTCGATCGAGTCGACCTCGATACGTGTTGCGCCTGACGCGTACCGACCGCCGACCTTCACCTTCGGACGACTCCAGAGCCGGAATGACAATGTGATGCGGCCCGAGGCCACTTCGTCGCGCAACTCCGGACTGAACTGCATCGCCCCAACGCTACGACCACTGTGCGGGTGACCGAGTTTCGCTTGCCGGTCGGTCATCGGGCACTATTCGGCGGTGACGGCGGGCGAAGGGGACGAGGGCGCGTTCTGGACGCGCGACTCGGCGACGGTGCGGTTCAGCCCGAACGTGGGCGGCAGTGAGGAGTCCGGGTGGGCGCGGTTCGGCCGGGATACCGCCGCGAGCGCTCGGGTATGGATGCGCCAGCCCTGGCTGCCGATCCTGACCGCCGTCGTGTGGTTGCCGCTTTCGGGCGCGTGGGGCCCGGCGTTTCGCATCGGCCCGCTGTTGCCCGTGTACGCGTTTGCGCTCGGCTTTCTCGGAATGCAGCGTGAGTGGTACGCGATGGCGTTTGCCGGAGCTCGACCCTCGGCGCGGCGCATCTGGTCGCGGAGCTGGCGGTACTTCGTCCGCTTCCTGCCCGTCGCGGTTGTCGCAGCCGTGGCCCTTCCCCTCCTGATCGGCGGGGTGGTGATTCCGCTCGTGCTTCGGATTGGTTCATCGTCCGACTTCCACACCGAGCTCCTACGAAATTGAGATCACCGTCGCCGTCTGGTCGTTCGGGCTCGACTTCCTGCTGACCTTCGTCATGCCCACGCTGGTGTTCACCACCGCGAGTCCGTTCAAGGCATTCGCGATAGGGATGCGTTACCTACGGCACACGTGGAGCGCAGTGAAGTGGCATGCACTCGTGCCGCCCACAGCCGTCATCGTCGTCGGCCAGATCATCAGCGGTCACCAGAGCGCTGTCGTCTACGGGATCGTGCTCACCCTTCTCGGCGCAATGTTGAACTTGCTGTTCAAGGGCGCACAAGTCTGCGCCTACTTGGCCCACGCCGACGAGCTCGGGGTAACCATCGACGACCGCACCTTGAACGCCGCGCCGTAACTGCGCTCCGACCGGACTCGGCCGCATGCCTGGGCGGGCGGCGAGAAACATACATTTGTGGCTGTATGTAAATGTGATACATTCACCGCGATGACTGCATCAGAGACGGCTAATCCGTGGGCACGAACAAGCGAACGCCTGCGCGCGGCGTTGCACCTCACCGTCGCGCCCATCTCGATCACGTTCTCCGCCGAGGCGGACAACGCGACGCCACCGTTCGCGGATCCGGAGGAAGCGATGCCGGCTCCGACCGACGACGGCCGCACCGGTCGGGTTCCCGCCGGCTGCGTGTTCTGGGTGCACGCGCTCGACCGTACGTTCAGCACGCGCCCCGATGACCACGGCAACTGCAGCATCGGCAGCCTCACCCACGGACTCATCGATCTCGCGACTGCGGCGCAGCGCGCGGATGTCGGCGCGCTCGTCGAGGCCGGATGGGTCGCGCCCGAGATCTTTCCCAAAATTCCCGTCGTGAAGATGCGGCCGGAGACGATCACCTACGGTCCGCTCGCCGACGCGAGTGCTCCACCCGACGTTGTGCTGGTGCGGACGAATGCACGCGGCGTGATGACGATCGGCGATGCCGTTGCCGACCTGGTCATCGAGGGCAAGCCGCAATGTCACATCGTCGCGATCGCGAAGGAGCAGAACCGTCCCGCCGCAAGTGTGGGTTGCGCATTGAGTCGGGCGCGAACCGGAATGGGTGTCGACGAGATGACGTGCGCGTTGCCCGGTGGTCGGGTCGACGCAATCGTCGCCGCGATCGAGAACGCAGCGTGGGTCGACGCGACCGTAGCGCGCTACGCGGCGGCCGACGCCGAGCGGTTCGCGCGGCTCTCGTGAGCACCAGCTTGCCGCCCCTGTCGGACCGTAATCTCGGGTGGCTCCGCTATCTGCACCGCAAGGCGACGACACCCGACAGTTGGGAACGGGAGGGTCATCCGCACGCGCACTGGGACAACCTCAGTGACGCGCCGATGCTCTGTTACCACCGGTTCGATCTCATCGACTCGACGTACGCGGTCGCGGTCATGGCCGACCGCACTCCGGCCTGGCGCGAGGTGTACGAGCAGATCCTCGACGAGCTCATCTTCCGGCACACCGGATGGTGGGCCGCCGAGGATTGGCTCACGCAGATCGGTGACGATCCGGAGCGCGCGAACTATCCCGACGCGTATCGGATGCTCATCCCCGCGTCGCAGTGGGGGACCTACAACGCGCCGGGCTGGACCGCGAACGGTGTCGAGCCGTGGGGTCTGCAATGGGATCCCATCGGTGCCGACGGCAACCTGTTCTTCAAAGGTTTCTTCCTCGTCATGCTCGGTCTGCACCGTCGCGTGACGGGCAACGCGCGCTGGGATGCGCCGTTCGACATCGTTCGCGACGGCGAGCACACCTACACGTGGTGGCACACCAAGATCGCCGAGCATCTGGCCGCGCAATGGCGCGCCCATCCCGAGGGTTGTCACTGCGAGAACACGAAGATCTGGCCGTATTGCCTGGCCGGTGCCGGCTTCGGCCTCCAGCTCGCCGATCTCGCGTTCGGTACGCGACACCACGAGGCATTCGACATCTGGTGGGAGCACGCGCGCCGCGAATACCTGCATCTCGACGGCGCCGAGCCCCCGGAGATGGTCACCTTCTACTACGACCCGATCATCGACGAGCATCTCGAACTGCCCGCGATCGGCGGTGCGATCCCCGCGATCTACCTGGCGCCGCAAGTCCCCGAGGAAGCGCGCCGGCTCTGGGATGCCGCCCGAGTGCAGATGGGAATGCTCGAGGTGAACGGGCCGGTTCCCGTCATCGGGCCGCGCTTTACCGCCATGGCGTTGCTCCTCGCGCGCAACTGGGCCGTGAACGACTTGGCCGATGCGCTCCAAACCGCGTGTGACGAGCACTACCCGCCGACCTGGGATCGCGATCGGGGCGAGGTCACCTGGGACTTCGACCTCGGGGAGCAACATCCGCGCGGCCAGTACAACGCGATGATGGCCGCGGCCGAGGTGATGACCGAAGGCGCGTGGTGGCGGCTCGGCAACGTCTCCTCCGCAGATCGGTTCGGCGAGCCGACCGTCTGCGACGTCGACTTTCCGACGGTCGCGCTGACACGCGCGGAGTGGGAGCGCGATACGCAACAGCTCTTGTTGGCCCTACAACCGATGAACGACGCGGTCGTCGGACAACCGACGTCGATGCGCGTGACCGGCCTCGATGATCCCGGCCGCTGGCGCGCCGTGTCACGGGAGGGCGCGCCCGCGGAGGTCGAGGCGCGCGCCGGCGATCTCATCGTCCATACGAAGGTTGGCCGTCATGCCCTCGCGGTCGAGCGATACTGAGCCGATGCCGAAGAGTCAGCCGGTGATCGAGCGCGCATCCGCGGCGGGGGCGCGCCGCACGCAGGCCGACCGCACGGCCAATACACGCGCCGCGCTCGAAGAGGTCACCATCGACCTGCTCATCGAACACGGGTGGGCCGCGGTCACGGTGATCGAAGTGTGCAGCCGTGCGGGAGTGAGCCGCGGTGCGTTCCACCACCACTATCCGAGCCTCTCGAACCTGCTCGCCGAGTCTCTGCGCCGCCTCTACACCGAGATGCGGGGCAAGGACCGCCCGACCGCAACGAACCTGATGCAGCTGTTCGACGCGACGTGGCGCCAGATCGGCAACCCCCGTTTCAAGGCCGTGCTCGAAGCGTGGTTGGCGATGGCGAACGACCCGAGCCTCCGAACCGAGATCGGGCCGGTCGTCACGGAGTTCGCGGCGTTGGTCCGGCCCGAGAATGTCGCGCCGTCAGTCCTGAACGCCGAAGAGCGCGCGCTGTACCTCATGACCCGGGAAACGATGTTCGGCCTCGCGCTCGGTCGCGCCACGAACGACGGCCGCGCCGTTGGCCACGAAGCCGCGGTCATCGCCCAGCTGCGCAAAGCGATCAGGACCGCCGGCGCGAAGCCGCGCCGTTCGGTCACTCGATCTTGACGAGCGTCAGAAGTCCATCTGGAGTGATTCGGCCTCGTCGGCCAACGAGAGCCAGCGCGTTTCGGCGGCGTCGACGCGGCTCTGGCTGGTCGCGAGCTTGGCGCTGAGTCGCGCGAGCTCCTCGTGGTTGCCGCCTGCGGCGACGAGCTCGGCTTGCACCTTGTCCCGCGCCGCGATCGCTTCCGCGAGTTCGCGATCGGCGACCCCGAGTTGTCGGCGCAGCGTGCTCGGGCTCTTCTTCGACACCGTCGTCGGGAGCGTCGGCGCACTCTTGCGGGTGGGTGGCGCGGTGGTGGTCGAGCCCGCGGGTCGGGGCGTGCCGGACGCCTGCGCGGCGCGTTGCGCGAGCCAGCCTGCGACACCGCCCCGCACCACCGCGGCGCGCCCGGTGTTGTCGATCGCCAACACTTCGGTCACTGTTCGATCGAGGAACACGCGGTCGTGGCTGACCACCACGACGATGCCCGGCCAGTCGTCGAGGAACTCCTCGAGCGCACGCAACGTGTCGAGGTCGAGATCGTTCGTAGGTTCGTCGAGCAGCAGAACATTGGGCTGCTCGATCAACGTGAGCAGCAACTGCAAACGTCGGCGTTCGCCACCCGACAGCGTGTTGATCGGCGCGAATTCCGCGTCGCCGTCGAACCAGAACTGGCGCATGAGTTTCACGTCGTCGAGGGTGGGCTCGCGCTTGTCGCCGGCCACCGCGTCACGCACGCGCTGGTTCAGGTCGAGATCGCGGCCGAGCTGGTCGTAGTACCCGATCTTGACCGTGCGCCCGATCTCGATCGTGCCGCGCGTCGGCTGCAGTCGGCCGGCCATCAGATCCAGGAGGGTGCTCTTGCCGGCACCATTCGGTCCGACGACGCCGACGCGATCACCCGGTTCGAACATGTGGTCGAACGGCTTCAACACGAGTGGCGATCCGGAGTCGCCGCCGTCGCGGGCGCGCGGCCACGAGAAACCGACCCCGTGAATCTCGACACCCTTCGATCCCAACCGGGTACTGCCCAGCGCCAGGCCGATGTCGCCCTCCCGCGCGCTCGCCTGCGGACCCCGGGCCAGGAGCGCGTTGGCCGAGTCGATGCGCGCCTTGGGCTTCGACGTGCGCGCCGGCGCACCGCGGCGCAGCCACGCGAGCTCTCGGCGGGCCAGGTTCTTGCGGGTCTGTTCTTCGGTCGCCGCCTGCACTTCACGTTCGGCGCGCGCCGCGAGATACGCCGCGTATCCCGACCCTCCGGTGCGGTCCTGCGGAACATGGAGGTAGGACGCGCCGCGGTCGATCTCGAGAACCTTGTTGGTGACGCGGTCGAGCACGTGGCGGTCGTGGGTGACGAGCAGCAGGCCGCCCGGGAACGCGGCGAGCCATTCCTCGAGGTAGGCGATCGCGTCGAGATCGAGGTGGTTGGTCGGCTCATCGAGGATGAGCGCGTCCCACTCCCGCGCGAGGAGAGCCGCGAGCGCAACGCGCTTCTTCTGCCCGCCGGACAGCTCGTCGGTCGACGCGTCGAGCACGTCGCCCATGCCGAGGCGCGACAGCATCGCTTCGCCTTGCCACTCCTGCCGGTCGAGGCCGTTGCACACCGCGGCGCGCACGGTGCCGTCCGGCAGCACCGGGAGTTGCGGGAGTGAACCGACTCGGGCGTTGCGGCCGCGGCGCACGATCCCGGCCTCGGGCTCGCGTTCGCCGCTCATCATGGCGAGCAGCGTGCTCTTCCCCGACCCGTTGAGACCGACGACGCCGATACGGTCGCCGTCGCTCAGGGTGAGCGACAGGTCGGTGAACAGCGGGCGGTTCGGGCGGGACGCTCGCAGGCCCTGTGCGTCGATCAGAATCACGGCTCAGGTTACGGCCTGCCGCGCGGACGCGGATCACAGCGGGTTCTTTGTTCTTCAACAGAACTCGGAGGCATGTTCGTCGCCTTCGTAGGCTGCGGCTCGTTGTGCGGAGATGTCTCGGCGTAATCCTCGCCGTGTTCCTGATCGCGGCGTGTTCGAGCGATCCATCGTCGACGCGCGCCGCGAGCTCGACGCCGACAACGCGCACGACGACGCCGCCGAGCACGACCACCGCGCCCGGCGTCGCGCCCGAGCTCGCTGAGATGTCGCGCGTCACCGCGCTCGGCGATTCCGTGCCCTACGGGACGGCGTGCCAGTGCACTCCGTTCCCGCAACTCCTGGCTGACGATGTCGCGCAGGTCACCGGTCATCCGGTCACGCAGTTCAACGATTCCGTTCCCGGCTACCACAGCGAGGACGTGTTGGATCAGGTCGACAGCGGCGCGAGCGCGATCGCGCACATCAAGAGCTCTGACACCGTGCTGATCGAGATCGGCGCGAATGACATCGAGATCACGCCCGCCTGCGGAACCGATATCACGTGTTACGAGATCAAGCTGCCGCAAGTCACGCAGAACATCAACGCGATCGTGGCCCGCGTCCGCCAGCTCGCGGCGAGCAACGTAACCATCGTCCTACTCGACTACTGGAACGTGTGGCTCGCGGGGAAGTACGCGCAGGCGCGGGGCCCGGCCTACGTTCAGGCCGCCGATGTCCTGACTGATGCGCTCAGTGACGCCATTCAATCGATCGCGTTGACCACGAACTCCGTCTACGTCAACCTGCGGACCGTGTTCGGCGGCCCGGACGGCGACGACGACGAGACCCCGCTGCTCGCGAGCGACGGCGACCACCCGAACGCGGCCGGGCACGCGCGGATCGCCCAGGCAATTGTCCAGGCCCTGAAGGCGGAACCGCCGGCGTAGCGCGCCTCGCGGCCGTTCACGATCCGCGCCGGCGCAGGGCGAAGTCGACGATCGTGTCGAACTCGTCGTCGGTCAGCGGGAGCACCGACAGCCGGTTCCCCTTCGCCAGCAATCGGCACTCCGCGAGCTCGGGGAGAGGTCGCAGTTCGTCGAGCGACACGAATGGCAGCGCGCGCACGGGCGCCATCGTGACCCAGTCCCAACGCGGATCCTCGGGCTTACTCGCGGCGTCGTAATACTTGCTCGTCGGATCGAACTGCGTGGGATCGGGTTCTGCGGTTTTCACGACCTTGCAGATCCCGGCGACGCCGGGCGGCTTCGCGTTGGAGTGGTAGAAGATCGCCTGCTCGCCCCGCTTCATCTCGCGCAGATAGTTCCGAGCCTGATAGCTGCGGATCCCGTCCCAGCCTTCCCGTTTCGCGCGCACGAGATCGGCGTAGGAGAAAACGTCGGGTTCGGACTTGACGAGCCAGCGAGCCACGTCAGCGGATCAATCCGAGGCCCTGCTGACAGTGCGGACCACCCCAGTGCTCGACGACCTTGCCGTCGCGCATGCGCAGTATGCCGGTGCCGTTGATCGTGACCGCTTCGCCGGACGGTGGTACGTCATAGAACGCGGTGCCGGTGTGAGTGCCCTTGACCGTCCAGTTCGAGACGATGATGTCGTTCGACTCGACCAGCAGATCGACGGTGAACGTCATGTCGGGAAACGCCGATTTCACCTGCTGCCACCATTCCTGCTCCTGCCCGCGCACGTCGTTGCCGACCTGCTCGGGACTCACGCGTTCGGTGACGTGACTGACGAAGTCGTCGGACCAGTATTCGAACACCGCGTCGCCGTCGCCCGACTCCATCGCCGCGCTGTACTTGGCCAGTATCCGCAGGTTCTCTGACATGCGTGCTCCGTTCCCCCGAGATCACCGTGTCCGCAAAACATAACCATTTCCTGGGGCCGTCGTAAGGTGCGCGGCGTGACGGGACCGGGCCGGTTCGATGAGGTGAGCATCGAGGCGCTGCGGCGGCGGCGAACGGTGAAGTGGTCGCTATATGGGCCCGACGTTCTCGCGGCATGGGTCGCGGAGATGGATTTCGACGTCGCGGCACCGATCCGTTCCGCGCTGTTGGAGGCGATCGAACGCGAGGACTTCGGCTACGTAGCCGCGGACACCACCGAGCTCACGACCGCGTGCTCGGAGTTCTTCGCCGCGGCCTACGAGTGGGAGGTGCCCGCGCCGCGCATCTTCCTCGTCGCCGACGTGCTGATCGGCATTGCGGGCGCGCTCGACGTCTTCGTGCCGTCCGGCGCGAGCGTCGTCGTGCCGACGCCCGCGTATCCGCCGTTCTTCGAGGTCATCGACCTGGGTGGGCGGTCGGTGATTCCGGTCCCGCTGGTCGACGACCACGGCCGTTCGACGTTGGATCTCGACGCCATCGCCGCGGCGTTTCGCGCCGGCGCGCGCGCCTTGTTGCTGTGCAACCCGCACAACCCGACCGGACGCGCCTTTACGGTGGAGGAGCTCGAATCGCTGGCGGCGATCGTCGATGCGCACGGCGCCCGGGTCGTGGCCGACGAGGTGCACGCCCCGCTGGTATATCCCGGTCGTCGGCACGTGCCGTACGCCACCGTTTCTGCAGCCGCGGCCGACCACACGGTCACGGTCACCTCCGCGTCGAAGGCGTGGAACATCGCGGGTTTGAAATGCGCGCAGATTGTGACGAGCAATCATGCCGATGCGAAGGTGTGGCGCGGCCTGCCCGTCTTCCGGGTCGCCGGACCAACGCCCCTCGGCATCGCGGCATCGACCGCGGCATACAGAGATGGCCGACCGTGGCTCCGCGAGCTCCTGGCGTACCTCGACGGCAACCGCGCTCGGCTCGGCGAGCTCTTGGTTGCCCACGTTCCGGGCGTCGAGTACCGCGCCCCGGAGGCGACCTATCTCGCCTGGCTCGACTGCCACACGCTCGACATCGACGACCCGGCCGGGTTCTTCCTCGAGCGGGCCCGCGTCGCGCTGAGCGACGGGCCGCCGTTCGGTCGCGGAAACGAGCGCATGGTCCGTCTCAACTTCGCCACCTCGCGTTCGCTGCTCGAGCAGATCGCGCTCGCCATGGGCGAGGCGGTGCGCGCCGATCGACCGCGCCGGTTCTGAGTCGATCAGAGATTTACGCGCCTGGGCTCCATCGCGTATGGTCACACAGTGGATGGTGGCAACGCCCGGGTCCGGGGCGATATCGCTCTCACTGAGAGCGATATGCCCGCCCTGTACGCGGCGGCCGACGCGCAAGCGCGATCGGCCCAGCGCAAGTTTGTGCGCCTGCAACTCGCGGAGATCGCGCTTCCGCTGATCGGAGTGGCGCTCGGCGTGCTCCTGCCGATCGTCGAACCGTGGAAGTGGTTGGGCCTGGCCGCCAGTGCGGTCGTCGCGGCCGCCGCACTCCTGCGAGTGGTGGAACGCACCTCGCAGGTCGAGAACGTCTGGTACAGCGCTCGTTCGTGCGCGGAGACGATCAAGTCGCGGGCGTGGTGCTTCGCGGTGGCGGCCGCTCCCTTTCCGCCCGAACTGGACGAAAACGCCGCCACAGTCGCCTTTATCGAGTCGCTCCGCGCCATCTCGAGCGACTTTGCCGGGCTCGAGCCGCCCGAGCCGGGAGAAGAGATCTCCGCCGCGATGCGTCTCCTGCGCGAGTCTCCGTTTGCGATCCGGTCGCAGTCGTATGTCGACGGTCGGCTGGTCGATCAGCACCAGTGGTACGCGGCCAAGAGTCGCGTCGCGTCGACCGCGGCCCAGCGCTGGGATGCGGCCTTCTACGTCCTGGTCGCGGTGGCCGTCGTTGCCGGTGTGTTCCTCGTGAGTAGCAGTGGCGCGGCCGCCGTGGTCGCAATCGGCGGCGCGGGTGCCGGATCGGTTCTCACATGGTCTTCGGTCCGGCGACTGTCGAGTACCGCGCGGTCGTATTCACGAGTGGCGACCGATCTGAGTCTCCTGAAGCCACTCGCACCCACGGACGACACGCCCGCCGAGTGGAGTCACTTTGTGACCAGTGTCGAGGATCGGATCGCACGCGAGAATCAGCAGTGGCGCGCCGCTCGGCTCTGACTCGCATCTGACGTGAAGTACTTACCGGGCGGAGGTCGCAGTCATGTCTGACGCATTCATCTCCTACTCCCGTCGCGACAGCGAGTTCGTACGCCGGCTGGCGGCCGCGCTCGGCGAACGCGGCAAAACGGTCTGGTTGGACGTCGACGACATCGCGCCGGCCTCGCGTTGGTCCGATGAGTTGAAGGCGGCCATTCTGCAGGCGGAAGCCTTCGTCTTCGTCATGAGCCCCGACTCCGCCGCGTCGCCGGAGTGTGCGAAGGAGCTCGAATACGCGGTTGCCCTGAACAAGCGCATCGTTCCCGTGCACTTCGAACAAACCGATGTAGCCACGCTCGACATCGAGCTGGCAACGCGCAACTGGATCCCGCAAGTCGGGCTCTTCACCGACAACTTCACCGACTCGGTCGACACGCTCATCCGTGCGATCGAGACCGATCTCGACTGGGTCCACCAGCACACGTTGTGGCTGGGGAAAGCACTCGAATGGGAGGAGCACTCGGACGACGCCAGCTTCCTGTTGCGCGGAAGCGAGTTGGACGCCGCGGAACAGTGGCTGGCCGGACAGGCGGGGAAAACTCCGCCCGCGACGGCTCTGCATCAACGTTTCGTCCTGGAGAGTCGGCGCGCGTCAGTTCGCCGTCTCCGCCGAACACGCGCCGCGGTGTCGGGCGCCCTGGTCGTTGCCCTCGTGTTGGCCGGCGTCGCGCTCGTGCAGCGCAACACCGCGGTTGCGAATCAGCGCACCGCGCGCTCCCGCCAGCTCGCGGCGCAGGCCGAAGTCGCACTCTCGACCGACCCGGAGCAAGGTACGGGCTTGGCCATGCAGGCGTTGAAGGTGAAGAACACCGCCCAAGCAGATGCGGCGCTGCGCGACGCGCTGCCGCGGATGCAGGTGCTGCAGACGCTGAACGTGGGGGACCGGACGAACGACGCCGAGTTCGATCACGGCGGCAGGACCGTGGTGACCGCGAGCGACAACGGCACCGCGACCTTGTGGGACGTCGGGACCGGTCGCCGCATCAAAGACCTCGTTCCCGCGGACCACGCCGCGCTCACCACTGCAGTCTTCGACCGAGCCGGCACGCGCGTCGTCACGGGCGGGAAGGACGGGATAACGCGCCTGTGGAGCGTTCCAACCTGCACTGTCGTAAAGGAGTTGAAGGAGCCGGGCGGAGCCGAAGTCACGCGCGCGACCTTCAACGCGGATGGTTCGAGAGTCCTGACGGCCGACCGCGACGGCAAGGCGATTGTGTGGAATGTAGCGACGGGGAAGCCGGTATCGGAGATCGACAACGGCGCCCCGATCGAGGATGCCGAGTTCAGTCCGAACGGGCGCTACGTGGTGACCGCGGGCGACGGTGGCACCGCGGTGAAGGTCTTCCTGGTCGCGACGGCCAAGCCGCGGTTGTTGGTGCGGATCGCGGCCGGGGGACCGGGAAGCAACACGATCGTCCTGAGCGCGAAGTTCAGCAACGACAACACCCGAGTGGTCACGGCCGACGATTCGGGCGTCCACATCTGGGGATCGTTGACGGGCGACGCGATCGGCGACAGCCTGACGAACCCGGTTTCGGAGGCGTTCACCGACGCGCGTTTCAGCCCGGACGGGACCACCGTGGTCGCGAGTAGCGACGACGGTCTGACGCGCGTCTGGAACCCGGGCACCGAACCGGGGAACGGACAGATCCTGAGCGTGCTGCGCGGGCATTCGGCCTTCGTCGAGCAGGCTTCGTTCAACGCCGACGGCACGCGGATCGTGACCGCGAGCGGCGACGGCACCGCGAAGATCTGGAACCCCCGTCCCGCAGAGCTCGACGCGGTCCTCCCGAGCATCGCGGGCGTGAATCGGGTCGCGTTCGCGCCCGACGGGAAGCAGATCGTGGCGGTCGGCGACGTGGGTGTGGTGCTCTGGAACACTGCGACCGGCGCGCTGGTGCGCAACCTGAGTGCAGACTTCGGCGCGCAGAGCGTGGCGTACAGCCCCGACGGTCGCACCATCATCACCGGGAACGACGACGGAACGGTGCAACTGCTCGATCCGACCGCCACGGTGCAGACGCCAACCGTGCTCATTCCGGCCGGCCCGACGGGATCGACGCCTGCGACGAGTTCCATCGTGGCCAACGTCGCGTTTCGGCCGGATGGGAAGGCCGTGCTCGTGACGAGCCTCAACGGAACGGCGCGACTCGTCGATCTGGCGACGGGGAACACGCGACTGACGATCAGAGAACCCGGCCACGAGACGTTGTACGACGGCGAGTTCAGTCCGGACGGAAACCGATTCGTGACTGCGTCCGGTGACGGAACGGCGCGCGTCTACGACGCCGCGAGCGGGCGCCGGCTCGCGGCGTTCACCGAGCCCGATCAGAACGCGCTCCGGAGCGCGGTCTTCAGTCACGACGGCACCCGGATCCTGACGGCCAGCGTCGACGGTTCGGCGCGGGTTTGGGACACCAAGACGGGGCGCGCGGTGGTCGTGCTACACGAACCCCAGGCGTCGCCGCTCTATGACGCCGACTTCGGGGCCGCGGGCACGAAGATCGTCACCGCCAGCGACGACGGCACGGTTCGCATGTGGGATGCCGCCACCGGGACGCAGCTGGCCGTGCTCGAAGTTCTCGATGCCGTCAACACCACGCACGTCTATCAAGCCGCGTTCAGTCCGGACGCCACTCAGATCGCGGCGGTCACGAGTGACGACAACACGAGGTTGTGGAGTTCGGAACTCTCCGACCGGATTTCCGATCTGGAGCGGATCGCGATCCGGCGCCTCCCGCGGACCTTCAACCTCACCGCGCAGTCGGCGAACCAGCCGTGACGCCTACGCCGGCATCTCGATATCGTGCAGACGAACTGCACCGAACCAGTCGGCGCACTCCTCTCGCATCACCCGGTCGACCTCGATAACCGCAGTCTGTAGGGCCGCAAGATCGCGGGCCCCGAGCACGTCGGCGCGCCGGCGCTCCAGGTCGGCGGCCATGCGCGCCGACCGCTCGCTGTGGCGCCGATAGTCGCGTTGCACGGAGTAGCCGTGCAACGCGGCCCCGCATGCGGGTGCGCTGATCGATACGAACGCGAACGCCTGGCCGAGTGTCCGGGCCCGATCGCCGAACAGCGTTTCGGCGAAGTAGTGGGCAACGGCCGCGCCGAGGGCGACGCTGAAAAGCACGATCGCAATCGCACCCAATTGCCGGTGCAGCGTCTTCGTCCGCGCGCTTCTCTCGGCGTGGTACTGAATCTGCTTCGATATCCAGCGGTCGGTCAGCAGCGCCTTGCGCGACTCGACGTCGGCGGCGGTCACCGCGAAATGGGGCCGTCGCATCCAGATCTCGGTGAACGCACGGCGGATCCACGCGTCGGAGCTCGGTTCGTCGGGTTCGCGCCCGCCGCCGGACCACGAGACGTCGACGGTGGCCATGTACGACGCGCTGCGGAGCCGCTCGGAGAGGAAGCGGCTCGAGATCCACCGTTCGTGCACCTCGGTCAGTCGTGCGTAGCCGACGAGGAGGATGATCGCGGCCAGCACCCCGACCTCGATCAACACGAGCCACACGTGATCCTGGCCCCAGATCACCTGACCGGCCGCGATCATGACGGCGACGGGCGCGAGCGTCCACAGCCAGCGGGCAACCCGCCAATAGCGCGTCTGGAAGTGCAGCGCGATTGCATCGGCGCGGCGGTAGTACGGCTCGACCCATCGGCCCTCGCTTCCGCCCGTACTCGACGGAGGCGCAGGGCGGGTCACCTCGATCGCGTCGTACGCGGCGAGCTCGGCGACGGCTTCGGGTGCGAGCGATCGATCTTCCACGCGCGGGAGGTCCGCGGGTGCGGCGCCCGGATCGGTCGGATCGATGACCGCCACGGGAACCTGCTTGCTGCGCGCGTACTCGACGATCTCCGCGGTGCCGCCTCGGCCGCGCGCTGGTTCACCGTCCCAGATCGCGACGAGTACGTCGCAACGATCGACGACCTCGCGGCCCGCGAGGAGGTACGCATCCGGGCGGGCCGAATTTGCGACGACGAAGGGGTCCGTGCGGGAACGGGCGAGCAGTGCGTGAAAGTCGGCACGCGACTCGTTCGACGCGAAGTCGTGTTCGTAGTCGGGGACCGACAGTGGAAGCACGACCTCGAGCGCGCCGTCGCTCCGGGCGAGTACTGCGCGCGCGACGAGACGATCCGCACCTTCGGCGAGCGCGGACACCGCGACCACCTCGAACCACGGCCGGATCTCGTCGGTGACGATGTCGTGCACGATTGCCTCGATGGTCTGCGCGACGCCCTGGGCGACGATGAGCTCATCTTCGATCGCGCGATGACCCGTCACTCCGAAGCGGAGGCACAGCGAGACGCGACCGTCGCCATCGGCATCCCCGGCGCTCGCCATCGGCCGAATGCTACGCCGAGTATTGGAAGGAGATCACTCTCACCGGCGGCTGAATGCTGACGACTTGCAGGACGATCTTGGCCGATCCCGACCGCCAGGTGCAGTACAAACTCCCGGCCGCGCCGTCGCAGGGCGACGGCGACCACGATCGTTCGCGTTGTGATTTCTGGGCGACAGCCGCGGCCGCACTCGCGGTGTTTCCGAGGACCGGGAGCGCGGAGAAGGAAGCCGCCTGCCACGCATTGAAGAACTCATCGGCGACGGCCGCGCCGTCGAGGGTTTGCCGCGTGAAGTTGACAACGCGGTGCGTCGGCGAGACGTCGTCCGTTTGCAGCACGACGCTCTCGGCTGTTCGTACCCAGGTGCAATAGATGCTGCCCGCGGCGCCGCTGCATTCCGAGAACACGAATCCGGTCGTGCCGCCGGTCGACCCGGCCAGGGCCTGGGTGACGGCGGCTGTGGTTCCGTAGTTCTGCATCACGCTGACGCTGTGTGCGGTCCACCCGGCAAAGAAGGCGCGCGCGACATCGTCGGTCGACGTCGCGATCGTCGTCGGTGTCGGGTGAGTGGTCGTCGGTGTGACGGTCGTCGTCGGCGCGACCGCAGTGGTCGTCGTAGACGACTGAGTCGAGGTCGTGGTTGAGACGGTTGAGGTGCCGGCGTTGCTATGCGACGAGCTACTCGAACATCCGCCGACGGCGAACAGTGTGACACTGACGAGAGCGACAGCCCGATTGATTCTCATTGGCCGGGCACAGTAATCGTTCGCGGGTCCGGACCGAGTCCATTCAGACCAGGTCTCGGCGCTCAATCAGAGTGGTGAGACACGGTCGACGGTCGACTCGGCAGCCCGAGTCGGGCGACGAGCCACGGGTAGGCGTCGCGGAGTGCATGTTTCCAGGTGCGGAAGTTGTGGCTCCCGCCCGGGATGAGGTCGAGGTGAACGTGGACGCGCTCGCGTCGCGCGGCGTCGGCGAGTTGCGTCGCGACGAGAACATGGCCGTGTTCCGCGGTCCCGGCGGCGGCGAATCCCCGTACGCCGTCGGCGGCGTCGACATCGAACCACGCATTGGGATCGTGCGCGCGGTCCTCGATCTCGGAGCCGCCGTACAACACGCGCAGCGTCCGCTGTTGGGAGCCGAGATTCGGCACCGCGTCGCCGGAGAAGTCGCCGAAGGTCGCGAACTCCCCGGGATGGCGTGCGACGAGCACGAGTGCACACGTACCACCCTCGGACGCGCCCACGATCGCCCATCGTTGGGCTTCGGTTGACGTGTGGAAACGCTTGTGCATGAACCGCGGCACGTCGACCGTGAGATACGTCTCGGCGCGGCCGCGGGGACCGTCGACGCACTCGGTGTCGCCGCCGATTGTGCTGTTGCTGTCGGGGAACACCATGATCGGTGCGTATCCGTCGTGTCCGCGCGCCCGACGCGTTGGCCAGGGTCAGTGCGCCCCCGGCCCGCATCCAGTCGGTCGGCGTTCCCGGTGTGCCCGTGAGCAGCATCAGCACCGGGAGGTGCGGGTGCGAAGCGGCGAAGTACACGGGCGGCAGCCACACCCACGCGGGCCGATGGCGAAAGTGCGAGACGGTCGCCGGGATGTCGATCTCGCTGACCACACCGCGGTCGGTGAGGCGAGGCGACAGACCGTCGATGGTTCGCGCGTCGACCTGGCCCGGTAGCGGCGCCCCGAGCGCGTCGCCAATGGTCGGCAGATACGCGTAGTGCGCATTGATCTGCAGTGCGCCGAACACGACGAACGAAGGGACCGCGGCGACGGCCACGGCTCGCCGCCACCAGTTGGCGACCGGCCACTGCCACAGTGCCGCCCCCAGCGCGAACAGCGGCAGTGCAACCCAGGCGAGAAACGAACGCGGAATGGTGTTGCCGAAGCGGGCCGGCACGTCGACGATCACTGCCGCGACTCCGACCGCGGCGAATGCGCCCGCCGCGATCACGATCCAATGCCACGGCTTGCGTTGCCGCCACGCGACGCCGAGACCGAGTGCGCCCCACGCCGCGACCGAAACCACTGCGGGCACCCAACCGTGTAACAGCGACAGGCGCAGGAACGTCGACATCGGGATCACGTCATCGAAGATACGGACCGAAACGCGTGGAACATGAGCAGGTCGGCATCGACTCTGTACGGAATCGGTTCGCAATCGCCCCGATGTCAGGCGAATTGGAATTGTGGCGACCGGGGATTGACGCGCGGTTGACCGCGGGTTGACCTACCTGCGGTTCAGTCGGCGACGCGTAGGCCGCGCCGGAGTGCAACCATGAGCTCTTGGTGCGCACGGCGCGACACGGCCGCGGTCGGTACTGCGGCCGAACCGTGGAAAGTGCCGGGGAAGGAGTGCAGCTCGACTGTCACGCCCGCTTCCATCATGCGCAGCGCATAGAGGATTCCCTCGTCGCGCAGCGGGTCGAATTCCATCGTCGTCAGGTACGCGGGCGGGAGTCCGCTCAGGTCGGTCGCGATCGCCGGTGACGCGTACTGCGAGATCTCGCCCGGTTCGGGACCGAGGTAGTAGCTCCAACTCAGCTCCGCGTTGGCGCGGTGCCACATCGGCGTGTCGACGAACGTCCGCATGCTCGTGGTCTCGAGCCGGTGATCGAGCTCGGGGATGCCCAGGAACTGGAAGCAGATCGCGGGGCCGCCGCGGTCTCGGGCGAGCAGCACTGTCGCGGCCGCGAGTCCGCCGCCTGCGCTCTGTCCACCCACCGCGACGCGCTCGGTGTCGACACCCAAATCCGACGCGTTCTCGTGCATCCACACCAGCGCGGCGTAGCAATCTTCGAGCCCGGCCGGGAACGGATCCTCGGGGGCGAGGCGATACTCGACCGCCACGACCACCGCACTGAGGTCCCGCGCCACGGCGGTCGCGAAGGCGTGCTCCATCTCGATGTCGCCGACCACGAAGCCACCGCCGTGAATGTCGAGCAGCGCGGGCCGGCCGGTCTCGGGCACCGCACCGGTCGGCGAGTACACGCGCACGAGAACGGCGGGTTCACCATCGGGTCCCGGAATCTCGTGATCCCGGACGTCGACGCCGGTGGTGTCGACGTTCGCGTTCATCGGATCGAGGATCGCGGCGAGCCCGGCCCGCGACTGCGCGACGTCGGCGAAGTCGCTCTTCGGGAGCATCTCGACGATGGCGGTCAACTCGGGGTCGTATGCGTAGGTCACGCCGTCACTCTTGCACGCCGGTCAGCCCGCGGTCACGCCCCGGTCGACTGCGAGGATCGCGCCGTGCACGCTCTGCGCTTCGTCGGAGGCGACGTACGCGAACATCGAGGCGATGTCGTCGGGTGATCCCATCGGGCGAAAGCCCATGTACGGCCGCATCAGGCTGCCGTCGACGTCGTCCGGGATGTGGAAGTTCTCCGACAGCGTGGTCAAGATCCCGCTCGGCCCGATCGCGTTGACCCGGATCTTCGTCTTCGCGTATTCCATCGCCAGCGCGCGGGTGAGTTGCACCACCGCGCCCTTGGTCATGCAATAGACGACGGTGTACGCCTGACCCATCACCCCGGCGTTCGATGCGACGTTGACGATGTTGCCGTCGGTCTCGAGCAGGTGCGGGATCGCGGCCTGCGCGGTGAAGAAGTAACCGTCGACGTTGACGCCCATCATGCGGCGGTACTGCTCTTCGGTCACGTCGGTGACGTGATCCGCGCGAGCAATGCCCGCGTTGTTGCCGAGCACATCGAGGCGCCCGAAGGTCTCGACGCAGGTTGCCACCGACGCCCGGCACTCCGCGGGCTGGGAGATGTCGCCCACGCGCATCTCGAAGGTTCCGCCCGCGCCGGCCACGAGCGCGGCGGTCTCGGCCAGGCCCTCGGCGTTGACGTCATGGCCGAACACCCGCGCGCCCTCGGATGCCAGGCGCACCGCGACCGCACGACCGATACCCGACGCCGCGCCCGTGATGAGTGCGACCTTCTCCTCGAACCGACGGGACTCGCTCACGGGGCTCTCCTAGTGACGAAACGAACTCTGGGACCGAACGTTGCACGGTCTCACGTCGCGCGGAATCATCGCCAGTCGGAAGTGTCGGAGACGTAGAACTGGGCGGCCCATCTGCGGAACGGCAGGATCGGGCCGTCGCCGTCGGCGAGCGCCGGGCTCGCGACGTGGATCTTGTTGTCGAAGATCACGTTGTCCTCGGCCATCTGCTTTTGCAGGTCGCGTACGAGGGCCTCGCCGACGCGCTGCGTCTTCTCGAGTGCGTCGGCGTCGGAGCCCAGCTTCTTCACCCTGTAGACCTTGATCGACTGCGTCCATTCCCAGTCGATCGGGGTTGTCGTTCCGAGGAACACCGTGTCGATGATCCCGCTGAAGCGAGCGACGGAGAAGCCCGGTCCCCAGCTGTCGGTGTCGATGCGGCCGGGCTGCGGACCGCGCGGCGTCGCGAAGTCGACGCGGGCGCGCAGGTGGTTGAACCACCCGTCGTACGTGATGCGCTCGATCTCGGGCACGGTTGCCGCGCCGTGCACGGTCTTCAGGTGCACGAAGTCCGGACCGTTCTCGGCGAGCTCCTGCCACGGGCACCGCACGTCCCAGGCCGCGACGATCGGGTCGGTCCATTCGTCAGTTGCGTACTCGGGAAGATCCGGGATCTCCCACAACGGCGCCTGGCGCGGGTCGGGGTGATACCAGAACATCACGAAGCCGTTGACGTCGATGGTGGGATACGAACGCACCCGTGCCTTCGCGTTGGTTCGATCGCTGTACGGGATGCGGGCGTTGCGGCCGTCGCCGTCCCACTCCCACCAGTGGAACGGGCACACCAGGTTGCAACCTTCGACGCGTCCGCCGAGCGCGAGGTTCGCGCCGAGGTGCGGACAGTACGCGTCCATGACGTGCGGTCGGCCGTCGTGGTCGCGCCAGAGAACGAGGTCGCGGGCCAGGAAGCGGATCGGCTTGACCTGTCCGGCCGCGATGTCGGTCGTGTCGCACGCGCGGTACCACGAGAACGGGAACGAGGAGTAGTAGGGGAATCGTTCGCGGGACGTCATCGTCGTCGACTGGTAGTCGCCCTGTTTGGCCATCACCTGCAGCGGCGTCTCGCCCGGAAAGTCGCGAATCTTGGTGGTGGTCGGGCGCGGATCGGGAGGTGTCATGTCGCCCTCAGGCCGGTCCGGCCAAGATCGTTCGGGTCGCCAGTTCCAACTCGTCGGCAATATCGGCGGGGGCGCGACCGCCGGTGACGAGCCCGACCATGTTGGCGAACAGCACGTCTTCGAGGATGCGCACGATTGCCGCGCGATCGCCGACGTCGTTGTCGCCCAACGCGAGGTCGATCCATTGCCGGGTCGACGCCTCGAGCACGCCCCGAGCGTGCGCGACCTCGGGCGATCCCGCGATGTACGCGCGCGTCAGTGCGATGTAGAGCGCGGGCTCCTTCTCGACGTTCTGCACGGCGCGCCGCAGTGTCGCCACGGCGCGGTCTACGGGCGATCGGCCCCGGCGCGGGCGGGCCGCGAGCGTGTCGGTGGTGTGGCCGACGAGACCGACGAGTACGTCGACGAGGATGTGGTCCTTCGACGAGAAGTAGAGGTAGGCGGTCGGCGCAGAGACGCCGGCGCGCGCCGCCACCGCCCGCATTCCTACGGCTTCATAGCCGCCTTCGGTCGCGAGCTCACGCGCCGCGGCGAGGAGCCGGCGGCGAGTCGCGGCCTGCGTCGCCGAGAGCGGTCGGACGACGATCTCCGCGCCCGTGCTCACGCTCATGCGCGGGAGTCCGGGGCGTGTAGCGCGCTCCAACGAATCGGTACGTGGGCGTAGCCGTCGATGAGGTTCGAGTGCACTCGCGGGAGCGTGTCGACCGGTGCCGCGACCTCGAGGTCGTCGAAGCGCGACAGCAACGCCTCGAACATGATCCGCGCCTCGAAGCGGGCGAGATTGGCGCCGAGGCAGAAATGCGGACCGCCCGCGCCGAACGCGACGTGATCGTTGGGAGTGCGGGTCAGGTCGAGGCGGTCGGGATCGTCGAACGCACGTCCGTCGCGGTTCGCCGAGGGGTAGACGAGGACGACCCGCTCGCCTTGGGCGATGTCGCGTCCGCCGACCTCGGTGTCCTGCGTCGCCCGGCGCGTGAACTGCATGACCGGGCTGACCCAGCGCAGGAGCTCTTCGACCGCGCTCGGCAGCAGTGCGGGATCGGCCCGCAGCGCGGCGAGTTGCTCGGGGTGTTGCAACAGGACGATGAGTCCGGTCGTGATCAGGTTGCGGGTCGTCTCGCTGCCCGCGTTCTGCAAGAGCATGAAGAACAGGTCGATCTGCAGCTGGGTCAGCGTTTCGCCGTCGACTTCCGCGGTGAGCAGCACGCTCAACAAGTCGTCCCGCGGTTCGATGCGGCGCTGCTCGCACAAGCTGTCGGCGTAGACGAACATCGCCGTTGCGGCGTCGGAGCGCTCTTCGGCCGTCACCGTCTCGTCGAACCCAAAGGTGAGCTCGGTCCAACGGAACACCTGCTCGCGCTCGTCCTCGGGGACACCGACGAGATCGGCGATGACGTGCAACGGGAGCCAGAGCGCGATATCGGTGACGAGGTCGCACTCGTTGTGGCCCGCGAGCGCGTCGACGATGCGATCAACGCGTTCGCGCACGCGGTCTTCGAGTTGCGCCACGCGGCGCGGCGTGAAGCCCTTGTTGATGATCTTGCGCAGCTTCGTGTGCGTCGGCGGATCCTGGCTGATGAGCAGTTCGGCCATCGCCGCGTCGCCTTCTTCGGGCATCTCCGCGTCGAGGAACGGGTTCGGCGCGTTGCTGAACGTCGTGGAATCACGGGAGACGCGTTGCACGTCGGCGTGGCGGGCGATGACCCAGTACCCGCGCTTCCAGGTGGGGTGATCGTGATGCGACACCGGATCGTCGGCGCGCAGGGCGCGGAACGTGTCGTGGGGGAAGCCGCGGGCGAAGGTGGTGGGATCGTGGAACACCCGCTGATCCTGCCCAAAAACTTTACACGTGTCCAGAAGTATGTTGGGATGCTCCGATGGACGCCGAGCGGTTCCGGGTCGACGCCGTGACCTGGCTCGCGGCGCACGCGCCGGCCCAGCGGGCGCGGTTGGACGCGGCCACGACCGACGCGGAGCACTTCGAAGTCGGCCGCGCCTGGCAGCGGGAGCTGTTCGACGGCGGGTGGGCGGGCGTCGCCTGGCCGAGGGAGTACGGCGGCCGCGGCGGAACGCCCGAGGAGGCCGCGATCTTCGCCCGCGAGCAGGCGCGGTTCGCCGTGAGCGCGGGCTTCGTCGCCTCCACGATCGGGATGGTCGGCCCCGTTCTGCTCCGCTACGGCCGCGCCGAGCAACGGGCGCGCTACCTCCGCCCACTCCTGCGCGCCGACGACACGTGGTGCCAGTTGTTCAGCGAACCGAGCGCGGGCAGTGATCTCGCGAATCTCGCGACGCGCGCGGTCCGCGACGGTGCGGAGTTCGTCGTCAACGGCCAAAAGGTGTGGACGTCGAACGCGCATCGGTGCGACTTCGCGATCCTCCTCGCCCGGACGAACCCGGACGTGCCGAAGCATCGGGGCATCACGCTGCTGCTGCTCGATCTGCACACCGCAGGCGTCGACGTTCGACCGCTCCGACAGATCACCGGCGCCGCGCACTTCAACGAGGTGTTCCTCACCGACGTGCGCGTTCCCGCCGAGAACGTCGTGGGCGCGGTCGACGACGGGTGGGGTCCGGCGCGAGCCGTGCTCGCGCACGAAGCGTCGGTGATCGGTGGCGGGAACGCGGCGGCGCTCGGTTACTCCGCGCTCGCGTCTCTCGCTCGCGATAGCGGTCGCGCTGACGACAGCGTGATGCGGCAGCGACTGGCGCGGGCGTTCACCCGCGAGGAGATGCTTCGGTATATGCGCCTGCGGCTGCAGGCATCCGGTCCGGCGCGCGCCGCCGTCCCGGCCCGTGAGACCCCGGTCATCGACGGCTCGGTGCTCAAGGTGCTGTGGTCGGAAGCCCAGCGCGAGCGGTCCGAGCTCGGCGTCGCGCTCCTCGGCGCGGCCGGCTCACTCGTTGATGAGTGGCCGCTGCAATTGCTGGAGCAGTTCTCCGGAACGATTGGTGGAGGTACGAACGAGGTGCATCGCACGATGATCGGCGAGCGCGTACTCGGATTGCCGCCGGAACCGCGGGTGGATCGTGACGCGTCGTATCGCGAGCTGGCCGGTCGTTGTGGCTGACGAACCGGAGTCGTACCGCGTCAACGACGACATGGATCAGGTGCGCCGGGAACACGATCGGCTGCGCGTGCTGGCCCGCGTTGCCGACCACCGCTCGCACCGCGCGCTGACCGAGGTCGGGATCGCGCCGGGCTGGAGCTGCTGCGACGTGGGCTCCGGTGCAGGCACGATTGCCGCGTGGATGGCCGAACAAGCGGGCCCGGGCGGCCGCGTCGTGTCGATCGACGTCGACACGCGTTTCCAACCGCCGAGCGCCGGCATCGTCGAGGTGTGCACGCGGGACGTCACCCGCGACCCGATCGGCGACTCCGAGTTCGACGTGGTTCATGCCCGCGCGGCGTTGCAGCACCTCGCGTCACGGGAAGCCGTGCTCGACGCGATGATCGCGGCCGCGAAGCCCGGCGGCTGGGTGGTGGTGTGTGACGTCGACTGGATCCAGTTCGACGCGCAGATCGTGCCGGAACCGTTCGCGACGCTCTCGCGTACGTTGCGTGACCTCAGCGCGAGCGCGCACGGCTACGACGGAATGTGGGGCCGCCGACTCGTGTCGGCGCTCGCGCGGCACGGGCTCGTCGACGTGGAGGCGTGGGGAGAGGTCTGGACCATGCACGGCGGCACCGATTCGGCCGAGTGGTACGTCGCGGCCCTCGATCGCGCGCTCGACGTGCTTCCCGCGGACGTGTTCCCGTCGGGCTTCGAGCCCCGGGACGCGATCGCCCAAGCGCGCGCAGCGGATTTCGCGATCTTGTCGCCGATCTCGGTGATGGCGTACGGCCGAAGACCGGAAGATTGGCACCGCCGGGCAGAATGAGCGGATGCCGACAATAGGAACGTTGGTCCGCGCTCGGGCCGGCGACACGCGGACTGGTCTGCGGTTCGAGGATTCGTCGTGGACATGGGCGGAAGTGGTCGCGCAGGCCGCCGAGCGCGCCGCATTCCTCCGTGCGCACGCGCCCACCGATGCGCCGTTTCATGTGGGGGTGCTGCTCGACAACATCCCCGAGTTCTGGTTCACGCTGTGCGGCGCGGCGCTGGCGGGCGCGACCGTCGTCGGCATCAACCCGACGCGGCGGGGCGCAGACTTGGCGCGCGACATCGCGCACACCGATTGCGCACTCTTGTTGACCGAGAGGTCTCAGCTCGGCTTGTTCGACGCCACCGGTGCGGCGACCGCGGGCGTGCCGATGTACGTGGTCGACGACCCCGCGTGGTCCGACGCGCTCGCACCGTTCGCGGGCGCAGTGTTGCCCGAGGTTGACCCCGCGCCGACCGACCCGTTCATGTTGATCTTCACCTCCGGCACCACGGGCGCGCCGAAGGCTGTGCGCATGGGTCACGAACGGTTGGCGGCCTACGGCGGCAAGCTCGCGGAGATGTTCGGCCTCGGCCCGGACGACGTGTGCTATTCGGTCATGCCGCTCTTCCACTCGAACGCGGCGGTGGCGGGGTTTGCGAACGTGCTGGCATCCGGCGCGACCGGTGTGCTGCGCCGCCGCTTCTCCGCGACGAACTTCCTGCCCGACGTACGCCGCTACGGCGTGACGTTCTTCAACTACGTCGGAAAGCCGCTGAGTTACATCCTGGCGACCGAGGAACGTGCGGACGACGCCGACAACACACTGCGCATCGCGTTCGGGAACGAAGCCGCGACACTCGACATCGACCGCTTCGCGACGCGTTTCGGCTGCGTGGTCGCCGACGGATACGGCTCGACCGAGGGCGGCCTGAACATGAGCCGGATCCCGGGCACGCCGAATGGTTCGCTCGGCGTGCCCGTGGCGCCGATCCGCGCCGCGGTACTCGATCCCGAATCGGCGATCGAGTGCCCACGCGCGGAGTTCGACTCGGCGGGTCGACTCGTGAACGCCGACGTCGCGATCGGCGAGATCGTCAATCCCGACGGTGGCGGTGGCTTCGAGGGCTATTACAAGAATCCGGAAGCCGACGCGGAACGGGTGCGCGACGGCGTGTACTGGACGGGCGACCTCGGCTACCGCGACGAGGACGGGTTCTTCTACTTCGCGGGCCGTTCCGGCGACTGGTTGCGCGTCGACGGCGAGAATTTCGCGGCCACACCGGTCGAGCTCGTGCTCGCGCGGTATCCCGGAGTCGTTCTCGTGGCGGTGTACGCGGTGCCGTCGGTCGACGTGGGCGACGAAGTCATGGCTGCGTTGCTCGTGCGTGCCGATTCCCCGTTCGATCCGCACGCGTTCTCGGAGTTCCTCGCTGCGCAGCCCGACCTGTCGCCCAAGTGGATCCCGCGGTTCGTCCGCGTGACCGAGAGCCTTCCCTCGACGGCGACGCAGAAGGTGCTGAAGCGCGTCCTCCGTCACGAACACTGGGAGTGCACCGACGAGGTGTGGTGGCGACGAGCGCGCGAGCCGGGCTTTGCGCAGCTCGGCCGGGACGATGCCGACGCGTTACGCGCGCGAGTTCGCGGCGCGTGGCCGTGAGCACCTCCTCGGGCACAACTAGGTCATCGGGGACGCCGGGCATGCACATCGCCACCACGGTCCCGACGGCCGCGCCCTCCCGGTCGGGTGAACTGTTCGCCGATCTCGAACGGATCGGCTACGACACGGGATTCTCCTTCGAAGCCAAGCACGACCCGTTCCTTCCCATCGCGCTCGCCACGCAGTCGACCGCTCGCCTGCGGTTGGGAACCGCGGTCGCGATCGGTTTCGCGCGCAACCCGATGGTTCTGGCCAACGTCGGCTACGACCTGCAGGAGATGAGCGGGGGACGCTTCGTGCTCGGCCTCGGCTCGCAGATCCGTCCACACATCCAGAACCGGTTCAGCGAAGTGTGGTCGCAGCCCGCGGCGCGCATGCGTGAGCTGGTTTTGGCGGTGCGCGCGATCTGGGACTGCTTCGAAGGCGGCTCGGACCTGCGCTTCGACGGCGACTTCTACCGGCACACGCTCATGACACCCGCGTTCAATCCGGGACCGAATCCGTACGGTCCGCCCCCGGTGTTCGTCGGTGGCTTCGGGCCGCGGATGATCGAGGTCGCGGGCGAGGTTGCCGACGGCTTGATCGTGCATCCGTTCAACTCGCGCCGCTCCCTCGAGGCCCTGGTGCTTCCCGCACTCGCCCGGGGCCGCGCATCGGCGACCCGGGCCGCGGCGCTGGAGATCGTCTGGGTGATGATGGTCGTGACCTGGACCACCGACGAGGAACACGAGATCGCGCTGCGCTCGGTCAAGGATCAGTTGGCGTTCTACGGGTCGACCCCCGCGTACGCGCCCGTCCTCGAGATCCACGGTTACGGCGAACTCCACCACGACCTGAATCGCCTGTCGAAGGAAGGCCGGTGGTCGGAGATGGCCGCACTCGTTCCCGACGACTTCGTCGAGGCGATTGCCGTGGTCGGGCCGCGCCGGGAGATCGCGCCGCAGATCGTGGCGCGCGCCCGCGGCATCACCGATCGCGTGAGCCTCGTCAACAATCGCAATCCCGATCCCGCGCTCTTCGCCGACATCGTCGCCGACCTGCGCGCGCTCGATGTTGGTGACGCGCCGGTCGGTTAGTTCGCGGGTTGTGCGCTATTGGCGTCGGTGTGCGACATCGTGACGATCGTGCAACGGTGCACGAGCCAGCCGCCGTCGATGATGAGGAACGTCGCGGGCCCGAAGGCATCCGCGACGCGCACCTCACACCGCGCCGGCTCGCACTCGCCTCGGATACGCACCTCGGCTCCGCAGTTCTCGCACTTCATTGCTATCCACCACCAATGGGAGTTGCAAAGCGCCAAGAGGGTCCAAAGCGCGAGACCCTGGCCAAGGAGAAATTGTCGGGCGCGGGTTACGCGGTCGGGTCGAACCCGTCGGTTGCGCCCGCGCCGTATGCGTCATCGATCGCGCGCTTGATCTCGGATCGATAGAAGCGTCGGTGGCCGCCCAGGGTCCGGATCGAATTGATCTTTCCGGAGCTTGCCCAACGGGCGACCGTTTTCGGATTCACTCGGAAGAGACGACCGACCTCGGCCGGTGTCAGCAGTTCGTCGTCAGCCATCACTATCGCGGCCTTGCATGTTGTCCTCGAGATCAGCTGGGGGGTTCTGCGTCGCTCGGCGACGCTCTCGGCGCAACGTCGTTGTCGCAACCGAACTACCTGGAGAGTTTCCGGGAGCGGGCTTCAGGTTTCCGGTGAGCGATCTGTGGACTTTCTGTGGATTGGTGAAGACGTCCGGAAAGAAGCGCGGCCGCCGCGGCGTTGCGATGCCGTGTGTTGCGAGACGATGAGGGAGTGACCGCGCACCCGGAGGAGTCAGCCGCTCCCGAGGACGCGCCCGGCCCGACCGAGGACGCACCATTCCCCAGTGAAGATGCGATGGCCGCCGTCGACACGATCCGCGTCGATCTGAATACGCGTCGCTGGCGCAGCATGTTGTTGGCCGTGATCGCGATCGTGGGCATCGCGGTGGTCGGCATCACCGGTCGTTCGACGCTTTCGCAGTCGCTCGCGACGTTCGGTCATCTCGATTGGGCGTGGGTTCCGCTCGCGGTTGTGGCCGAGCTCGCGTCGATGGGTGCGTTCGCGCGCATCCAGCGCCGGTTGTTGCGGGCCGGGGGCACCAAGCTGCAGCTGCGTTCGGTGCTCGCGGTGACGTACGCAGGAAACGCCATCTCGGTATCACTCCCGTTGGCGGGGCCCGAGCTCGCAACGGGATTCATCTACCGCCGCTACGGCCGCTTGGGGATCGATCCCGCGGTTGCGGCGTGGGCACTGGCCGTGTCGGGCGTGTTCTCGTCGCTCGCGTTCGCGTTCGTGTTGGTCGGCGGCGCGATCGCGTCGAGCAGTACCACTGCGTCGACGGCCGGCTACGTCGCGGCCGGGATCGCGTTACTGCCCGCGGTCGTCGTGATCATCGCGTTGCGCTACGCCGCGGCGCGGCGCCTGCTCAACCGGATCGTGGCCCGCGTCATTCGTTTCTCTCGCCGGATCTTCAAACACCCCGGACCGGATGCGGAATTCGCGCTGGAACGTTTCCTCGATCGCGTCGGCAGCTTGAGTCTTCCGCGATTGCAGTACGTCGAGGTTCTCGCGCTGGCGGTGTGGAACTGGGTGGCCGATTGTCTCTGCCTCGCCTTTGCCATCAAGGCCACGGGCGTGCAGGTGCCGTGGCCGGGGCTCTTTCTCGCGTACGCGGCGGCGATGACCGCGGGCAGTTTCGGTCTTACACCGGGCGGGCTCGGCGTGGTCGAGGTCGCGTTGTCGGCCGCCCTCCTCTCGGCCGGGATCAAGGGAGAGGCGTTGGCCGCGGTGCTCGTGTACCGCCTCATCAGCTTCTGGCTCGTCATGTCGGTGGGGTGGGGGATTCTGGCGCTGCTCGGCCGGAGTCACCGATCGCGGGCCGTGCAACCGGCCGACCCCTGACCGGAGTCGCCGCGCCGCCGGGGTGTTCGCGCACTCGGTCCGGCCAAGCCGCAAAATCCCGTCCGGCTGGTGCCCGATGTGCGGACGACCGGCGTGGACTTCGAAGCTGCTCCGTCCCGGGAGCGAGCCGCTCGTGTGGAGCGTGGCGCGGCGGCCGTTGCCGGCCAGGCGCACTGCACGATTCCCGAGGCCATCGCGCTCATGAACGCACGGGCGGGATACAGCCACACGAGTGTCGAGGTGGTGGCCATCGCCGTGCTCGTGGGCGACATCCGCTTCGATACCGCGCCGACGCGCGACACGCGTCGCGACTCTGCGCCTAGCGGACCCGGATCACCGAACGACCAATCGTTTGCCGTCGTTCCATGGCGTCGAGCGCGTTGGGGAGCTCGTCGAATCTGACCTCCTGGCCGACGATCGGTCGGAGCGTGCCCGCCGCGAACAGATCCAGCAGCTGGGCGTGGAGCTTTTCGCCGTCGTGATGCGACGGGAAGTTGAATCCGCCGGTCATACGCTTGAACACGACCGGATCGTCGACGTACGCGTGGCACACGCCGACGAGCGAGAAGTTGCCGAACAGCACCGGCCGGGGCACGAGCCCCTCGTCCTCGAGCTCGATGCCCGACGCGAAGCCCGCGAGGATGTGCCGTCCGTTGAACGCCATGCACCGGAACGTGTTCAGCGTCACCTCGCCGCTGACGGCATCGAACGCGACGTCGACGCCGCGGCCGTCGGTCGCGTCGAGTACCGCGTCGGCGAAATCGGTTTCGCGATAGTTGATCGCGAGTGCGGCGCCGAGCTCCAGGCACAGCTTGGTCTTCTCCGCCGAACCCGCGGTCGCGATGACGCGCGCGCCTGCGTTCACGCCGAGCTGGATGGCTGCCGAACCGGCTCCGCCCGCGCCCGCGTGCACGAGCAGCGTCTCGCCCGCTTGCACGCGGGCCCGCTCGTAGAGCGCGAGCCACGCGAGGTGGAAGGGCATGAAGATCGCGGCCGCGTCCGGTTCCGGCATCTCGACGGGCATCTCGAACGCCATCGCCGCGGGCGCGACGACATACTCCGCGTACCCGCCGAACGCACCCGACGGAATCGCGACGACGCGTTTGCCGATCCATTTGTCGAGCCCGGCGCCGCATTCCTCGACGATGCCGAGCACTTCCATGCCCGGGATGTAGGGAACCGGGCGCGGAACCGTCTTGTAGCGCCCGTGAATCCCGTCGAGGTCGTTGAAGTTCAGTGTCACCGACGTGACCCGGATCTTCAGCTCGCCCTCCCCGACGACCGGCGTGTCGACGTCGTCGAGTTGCAGGACTTCGAGCGGTGCGCCGTACTGATGAACCCGCCATGCTTTCACGGAGTCAACTTATGCTTCACGGCGTCAGCTGGGCTTGTCACGGCGTCGGCTGGGCGAGCAGCACTAGGGTCCGCGGCGTGCGAGAGGCGCCCACGATCGTTCTCATCGGCGCGGGCAGCGCGTCGTTCGGGCTGACGATGCTGCACGACCTCTACGCCGACCCGGTGTTCACGGCCGCGACCGTTCGGCTCGTCGACTTGGAACCGGCCGCGCTGGAACGCATGGCCGGGCTGGCCGGCGCGCTCGAGGCGGCCACTGCACGCGGCATCACGATCGAACGCTTCACCGACCGTGTCGACGCGCTCCCCGGCGCCGACGCGGTGGTTGTGTCCGTCGAGGTCGACCGCCTCAATCGCTGGCTCGCCGACTTCGAGATCCCGCGCCGCTACGGCGTCGATCACCTCTACGGCGAGAACGGGGGCCCAGGCGGCCTCGCGCACGCGCTGCGCACGATTCCGCTCGTCGCGTCGATCGCCCGCGACGTCGAGCGGCTCGCGCCCGACGCCCTCTTCGTCAACTTCACGAACCCGGAAGGCCGGATCTGCACCGCGTTCCGGCGTCACCTCGACCAACCTATCGTCGGGTTGTGTCACGAGGTGAAGATCGCGAACGATCGCTTCTCTCGTTTGCTCGGCCGCCGGATCGACACCCGGGCCGCCGGTCTCAACCACTTCACGTTCCTGCTCCAAGCCTGGGACCGCAAGACCGGCGACGATGTCACTCCGCAGTTGCACGACGCGGTCGACGGCCTGGAAGACGGCGACGGCGAGACGTTCGCGTTCGTCAAGCATCTGCACGACCGCTTCGGCGCGATCGTTGCGACCAGCGACAGCCACGCCGGTGAGTACTTCGCCAGCGCCACGGAGTTCGCGGCACCGCTCGACATCGCGGCCCGGCAACACGCCATGCGGTCGATGATCGACGAGGTGATCGACGCGATCGTCGCGGGCTCGTTCGATCTCCCACCGTTCCTGGACTGGGTCACCGACGACGCGTTGCGACCGATCCTGCGCGCCGCGATCTCCGGTACGCCGGAACGCCTGGCGTCGGCGATCCTGCCGAACGACGACCTCGTACCCGCGCTCCCGCGACAGCGCGGTCGAGGTGAGCGCGACCGCGACTTCGCACGGCATCGTCGGCGACTGCACGAACGACCTGCCGACGGCGATTGCGGGTGCGCTCCACACCGAGGTGACGATCCAGCAGCTCGTCTCCGACGCGGCGTTGCTCGGGTCGCGCGCCGCGGCCCTGCAAGCACTCGAGCTCGACCCCGTCGTGAACTCGGCGCGCGTCGCCGAGCAGATCCTCGGCGACTACGAGGTCGTGCACCGCGACCTCTGGCCCGCGCTCCACTGAGAACCGACGCGGGTGGCCGTCGGCGCGCCGACAGATGCAGTCAGCGTTCCGTGTTCCCGGGGCGGTGCCCCGCGGCGGCGACGGACTCGAACCAGGCGATGGCCTCGACCGCAGTGGCCGAGTACCCGTCGGCGCCGAACTCGATCGCATCGGCCTCGTTCGCGACCGCGCGCCCGCCGATCAGTATCGGGAGGTCCCGCGCCGCGCGGATGACGGCGATGGTGGTGGTCATGACGCCCGCGTCGATCGGCACCGACGCGACGATCCCGACGGCCTGCGCGCGTACGAGACGCACCACCATCTCGGCGAACGATTCGGCCGGGGTGTCGCCCCCGAGGTCGGCTACCGCGAAACCGCGACCGCGCAGTGGGTCGGCAACGAGCGCGGTTGCCAGGCCGTGGCGATCGCCGGGCGCGGCGCCGAGGACGATGACGCCCCGCGTCGGTCCGCGGCGCGTGAACGTGGGTCCGAGTCGACCGATGAGCCGGTACGCGACGGCGCTGGCCCGGTGCTCCTCGGCGACTCCGATCCGGCCCGCCTCCCAGTCGGCGCCGACCGTGCGCAGCGCCGGTCCGAGCACGTCGAAGTACAGATGCTCGGGGGTGACGGCCGACGCGAGCGCGTCCTGGGTGAGTCGCCACGCTTCGGCTTCGTCGCCGTCGACCAGCTGGGCGACGAGCTCCCGCACGTAGTCGCGATGATGAGCGGCGGGCGTGCCGGATTTGCTTCGCCCCGGTGCGCCCGCGGCGCGCAGCGTTGCGATCGCCGACCGCGAGACGAACCACTGATTTCCCTCGCGTGTGGCGTCGAGGCGGCCGGTGCGGATGTACCGATACGCGGTCATGTAGTGGACGCCGAGCAGATCGGCGGCCGCGCTGATGCTCAGCCGATCGTCGTCGTTGTCGCGCGCCGAGGAAGGCGTCACCCGACGCTCATACCGTGGCCGTCGGGCGCGGGGATCGGCGCCGGTCGTCGACCCGCCCGCCTCGGTTCGGGCGCACCCCGGTGCGGACGCCGACGTCGGCACCGACGCCGTACAACAGTTGCACGGTGCCGATGTAGCGCTCGTCGAATCCGGCTTCGCAGTACGCGAAGTAGAAGTCCCAGAGACGGGCGAAACGCGCGTCGAGGCCCAACGCGGGGAGCTCCGGGGTGAGGCCGGCGAGATTGGCGCGCCAGCGCCGCAGCGTCTCGGCGTAGTGGAGGCCGATGTCGGCGCGCGCGTGCAGTGTCATGTCACCACTGCGCCCGGCCGCGGCGGTGAGGGCGGCGACCGAAGGCAGGCAACCGCCCGGGAAGATCTCCGCCTTGATGAAGTCGGTGTTCCGCTTGAGTCGGTCGAAGCTCTGGTCGGGCACCACGATCGCCTGCAGGGCCAGCACGCCGTCGTCGGTGAGGTGGGTGCGCATGTGCTCGAAGAAGCGGTCGTACTCGCGCCAGTCGACGGCCTCGATCATCTCGATCGCGATCGCCTTGTCGTAGGTACCCCGCAGGTCGCGGTAGTGGGTGTCGAGCACCGTGACCGAATCCGCGAGACCGGCGGCGCGGACCCGCGCGGGGCGAGCTCATGCTGACGTTCCGAGATCGTCGTGGTGGTGACGAGGCATCCGTAGTGCTCGGCGGCATGGAGCGCGAATCCGCCCCAGCCCGTGCCGATCTCGAGCAGTCGGTCGCCGGGCTGCAGGTCGATCAGCCGGGCCAGCCGGTCGAACTTCGCACGCGACGCGTCGGCGAGCGATGTCTGCGGGTCGTCGAAGATCGCGCAGGAGTACGCCATCGTCTCGTCGAGCACCCGGCGGAAGAATTCGTTCCCGATGTCGTAGTGCGCCCGCGTGTTGCGCCGGTCACGGCGCGGATCGGCGCGCCGGTGCCGGGCGACGGGGTCGACGATCGGGCTGAGGCGTCGGTGCATGCGATCGCTACGGGCGTGCATTGGGCGCAGACTACGGAGCGCGAGCCGCAGGAGCCCGGGGAGGTCGTCGGTGTCCCACCAACCGTCGGCATACGACTCGCCCAGGCCGACGCTGCCCCGGCGCAGCACGGCTTCGTATGCACGCGGATCGTGCACCACGAAGCGAGCGCGCAGCTCGGGCGCGTGCGCGACCATTCGTTCGAAAGCGGCTCGGGCCGCTCGCTCGCGTAGCGCAGCAGGCAGTCGCCCGCTCATGCACCGACCTCCTGTACGGAACGCGCGGGGTGACGGTACAACGGGGTTCGCCGCAGGAAAAGGGCGACCGCGTGGCGGTAGATGCCGAACGTCACGCGGAGCGGCATGAGCGGATAGCGCACGAGCAGCCACACCGCACGGCCGCGATCGAGGCGCCGGCGGCGGAGCGCGAGCGCGGCGGAGAAAACCGTCGTCCCGGCGCGTTCGACCACGATGTCGAGGCGGAGATCGGCGTCGGGTGGAGTCCACGAGACGCGGTATTCGAGCTCCATCGGCAAGAACGGAGAGACGTGCATCGCCTTGGCGACGGTCTCGGTCGCGTGAGGTCGCGTCGCGTCGAACACGTACCACGCGCGTTCACCCCACGGCGTGTTCGTCACCTCGAGCACCACCGCCTCGAGCGCATGCGCGCCGGACCGCCAGCAGTAGTAAACCGCGAGCGGATTGAACGACCAGCCGAAGGTTCGGACGTGCGCGAGGAGATGGATCGGGCCGAGCGGCCGTACGCCGAGCCGGCTTTCCACGAGGTCGCGGACCGCGTCGCCGAGCGGGCCGGGCCCGCCGTCGAAGAAGTCCTCGCGCCGGAAGTGCACGGGGGCGCGGCGGCGGGCAGACCAACCCGGTAGGCCGTCGAGCGAATGGGGGAGCGCGTCGACATCGAGATAGGCCAGGAACAGACGCGGCGTGAACGTGCGCGCGTCCGGACCGACGCGATGATGCCGCACCGTCCCCTCGTAGATCGCGACCCCGCTCATCGGCCGGGGCCGATCGCGCGGGCAACGTCGAGACCACTCTGCAGCCCGTCCTCGTGAAAGCCGTAGCCCCAGTACGCGCCGGCGAAGTAGATGCCCCGCCGACCTTGGATCTCGGGCCGGCGGCGCTGCGCGCGCATCGCGGCCGCGTCGAAGACCGGATGGTGGTAGTCGAACTGCGCCAGTACCAGGTCGGGTGCGATCGAACCCGCGGAATTGAGCGTGACGAGCAACGGCCGGGTCGATTTGATCGCCTGTAGCGAGTTCATCCAGTACGTGACCGAAGGGTGGCGGCCGGCCGGATCCACCGCGTAATTCCAGCTCGCGCGGGCCCGCGGTTCTCTCGGCAGGAAGCGCGCGTCGGTGTGGAGCGTCGCGACGTTGTGCTGGTAGTGGATTGATCCGAGTATCGACTGCTCGGCGGGGGTCGAGTCACCGAGCAGCCGGAGCGCCTGATCGCTGTGCGTCGCGAGCACCACGCGGTCGAAGCGCTCCGGTCCGCGATCGGTCAGCAGCTCCACGATCGATTCGTCGGGAGCGGCGGCGCGGCTGACGATCTTGTGGACCGGGGTACCGACGCGAATCCGCGCCGCGAACGGTGCGGTGAGTGCTTCGACGTAGCGCCGCGATCCGCCGGTGATCGTGCGCCACTGCGCCCGGCCAGCCGCCCGCGCCGACGTCTCGAGGAGTCCGTGATTGTGCATGAAACGCGCGTAGGCGCGTACCGGGAAGCGGGTGAACGTCGCGGGGTCGGCCGACCAGATCGCGGCGCCGAACGGAACGAGGAACTGTTCGACGAACGACCGGGAGTAGTGACCGCGCGCCAAGAAGTCCTCGATCGATTCGCCGTCGGCCGCTTCACCTCCGGTCGCGGCCTCTTCCGCGACGAGCGCACGGGCGGCCCGATTGAACCGGGCGATCTCGGCGAGCAGTCGGAGGAACGAGGGGCGGACGAGGTTCCGGCGCTGCGCGAAGAGCGTGTTGAGATTCGAGCCGCGGTATTCGAGACCGGTCCGGGCGTCGGTGACGCCGAAGCTCATCTCGGTGGGCTGGGTCACCACGCCGAGCTCGCGCAGGAGGGCGGCGAATCCCGGATAGTTGGCCTCGTTGTAGACGATGAAGCCGGTGTCGACCTGATGGCGCCGGCCGTCGACCTCGACCTCGACCGTGTTCGCGTGCCCACCGACGCGGCGGTCGGCCTCGAAGACGGTCACGTCGTGGTCGGGATCGAGCCGACGCGCGGCGACGAGGCCGGATATGCCGGTCCCGACGACGGCGATCTTCACGACACGGTTCCGATCGCGGCCGCGGTTCCGGACTTCTCGATGCACCAGTTCCACAGCCGGGTCGCGGCGGCCGGAGTCGGGCGCGTTCCGGGCAGGATGCTCGTCGGCTGCGGGCGCCGATCGAGCCAGAACCGGCCGTTCGACTCGAGGGCTTCACGTGCGCCGACCAACCAGGCCATCGTGTCGGCGCCTTCGTCGGCCGAACGCAGCAGCGGGCGCAGGAGCCGATGGAAGCGGGGCAGTGCCGAACGGATTCCCGGCGTGTCCGCCCAACCGGGGTGCATCGCGTGAAAGTGGATGCCGCGGCCCGCCGCGTGTCGCGACCACTGCTCGCTCAACACGACCTCGGCCCGCTTCGCGTTTCGCGTAGGCGCGCGCACCGTCGAAGGGCATGGGAGGCGCGTCGAGCGCGTCGACGTCGAGGGGTCGGAGGTACATCCCGCCCGAGGAGACCGTGACGACTCGCGCGGTTCCGGCCGCGTGCAGTCGGGGCAGGAGCATCGTGGTGAGCAGAAACGGCGCGACGACGTGCACCTGCGCGGTCAGCTCGATCCCGTCGCGAGTGCGTTCCAGTTGGTGGACGAGCGCGCCCGCGTTGTTGATCAGCGCGTCGATGCGCTCGGTCGCGGCGCCAATCCGGGTCGCTGCCGCCCGAACTGCGTCGAGGTCGGCCAGATCGGCGATGATCGTTTCGATCTGCGCGTTCGGCACGTCGGCGACGATCGATCGGCGGGCGGCGTCGGCACGAGCCGCGTCCCGCGCGACCAGGAACACGTCGGCGCCGCGGCGCGCGACCATGCGGGCCGCGGCGAGCCCCAGGCCGCTCGTCGCGCCGGTGACGACGACCACTCGGCCGCTGAGATCTTGGGGGGCCACGCGGTCCCAGCCGAACCGCGCGCGTCGGGCCGCGTAACCGATGCGGCTGAAGCTGCCGACAACGGTGAGATCGAGCGCGGCATCGAGCGCGGCGTTGAGCGCGTCGTGGAGGGTGTGTCGCGCGGGTGACGACTGTGCCGCGGTCGTGCTCCTCACCGCGGCGTCTCCGCGGTCGGGGTTGGCGCGTTCAGGTATTTCCGGAGCCCGGCCGCGGCCCGGTCACCGATGCGACGGAAGGCGAGCGCGAGGAACGGACCGGCGACGCGCGCCGCTCCCTTCGCCGCGAGCCGCGCGTCGTACGTGACCTCGGTGCCGCTCGTGCCGGTGGTGGAGCCGCGCGGGATCGCCGCGAACGTGATGGTGTCGACCGACCGCAGGTGCGCGTTCTCGGCCTGCAACACCAGGCGGGTGCCGGCCGCGAACTCGACGATCTCGTAGACGAGCGGGATCGATCGCCCGAGGAAGCGCGCGTGCAACAAGAAGCGGGATCCGCAGCCAACCGGCTCCGGGGTGACCATGGATGCCGAAGCAACGCCGGGATCCCAGTCGGCGGCTCGATCGAACCGACTGAGCGCGGAGAACGCCTGGTCAGGGGGTAGGACACTGGTGATCCCGGTGCGGTAGCGAGCCATCCCATAGGTTTAGCACTAAAGTCAGCGACGGTTCGGTCGGCCTCCATCAACAAGACTCGGCGGCGGGGAAAGACCGTCGAGCGAAGCGGCGAAAGAGGCGAATGTGACCGACTACGACCTGGTCATCGTCGGGGCGGGCAGCGGGAACATGCTGCCCAACGACGAGATCGCGGGGCTGTCGATCGCGGTGGTGGAGACCGACCGTTTCGGCGGAACCTGCCTCAACCGCGGTTGCGTCCCCTCCAAGATGCTCGTGTACGCCGCCGATGTCGCCGAGACCGTGCGCCACGCGGGCCGCTTCGGAATCGCGGCCACGTTCGCGGGCGCCGACTGGCCCGCGATCCGCGACCGGGTCTTCGGCCGCATCGACCCGCTGCACGAACGCGGGATCGCGTACCGGCGCCGAGCGGGCGCGCACGTGTACCTCGGGCAGGGGCGGTTCGTCGCGCCGAAGGTGCTCGAGGTCGACGGGCACGAGCTCCGGGCACCCCAGTTCGTCGTCGCGGTCGGCTCGCGGCCGCGCGTGCCGGAGATCCCCGGCCTCGATGCGGTCGCGTTCCACACCTCCGATTCGATCATGCGCATCGAACGACTTCCCGCGTCGCTCGTGATCCTGGGCGGTGGCCCGCTCGCGGCGGAGATGGCCCATATCTTCGGCGCGCTCGGTACGCATGTGACGATGGTCAACCGGGGCGACACGCTGCTCGCAACACACGACGAAGAAATCCGGCGGCGCTTCACCGAAGACCTCTCGGCGCGCGTCGACGTTCGGCTCGGGCGCGCGTCGATCGCGTCGGGCCGACGCCGACGGGGATCTCGGTCGAGATCACGCGCGGCAGGGTGAACGAGCGCATCGAGGCGGAGACACTGCTCGTTGCCGTCGGCCGTGTGCCGAACAGTGATCACCTCGACGCGGCCGCGGGCGGTCTCGAAACCGACGCGCACGGTCATGTCGTCACCGATGCGACGGGCGCCACCAGCGTGGCCGGCGTATGGGCGATCGGCGACGCCGCGAACCACGCGCAACTGAAGAACGTCGCCAATGCGGAGGCGCGTGCGGTGCGGCACAACGTGCTCCATCCCGACGCGCCGATCAGCATGGAGACGCCGGTCGTCCCGAGCGCGGTGTTCGCCGACCCGCAGGTTGCCGCGGTCGGCGCGACCGAACAGGAACTGCGTGAACAAGGGACGTCGTACATCGTCGGCCGCCGCGACTATTCCGATACCGCCTACGGCTGGGCGATGGAAGACACGAGGAGCTTCGCCAAGGTGCTCGCCGATCCGACGAGCCGGCTCGTACTCGGCGCCCACGTCATCGGTCCGCAGGCGTCGATCCTCATTCAGCCGTTCGTGCAGGCGATGTGTCTCGATAACACCGTTGATCAGCTCGCGCACGCCGTCTTGTACGCGCACCCCGCGCTCACCGAAGTCGTCGAACAGGTCCTGCTCGACCTCGACCCACCGCGACCGCCGGGCTGATGCGGCGGTTGATCAGGCGCCGCGCAGGTGGCGCAACCGCGCCGCGAGATGGCCGTGGGCGCGGTGAGATCGCGACTTGACCGTTCCCAACGCGATGCCCAACCGCGTCGCGATCTCGACCTGGGTCAGGCCGTCGAGGTGTTGGAGCCGCACAACCGTCGCCTCGTCGGGCGGCAGCTCGTCAATGGCGCGGCGTACCCGCCAGACCGTGTCGAGCGTCTCGATATCGGGAATCGAGCTGGTCGCCACGGCCGCGTCGTTCGCGACCGCGTCGGTGAGCGAACGCGCGGCGCGGCGGGTCTCGTAGCGCAACATGTCGATCGCGGCGTGCTTCGCGATCGTCATCAGCCAACTCGTCGGGTCGCGGTCGACATCGATGCGGTCGGCTGCGCGCCAGGCCTGCACGAAGGTCTGTTGCACCGCGTCCTGGGCGAGGTCGTCGCGGCGAAGCACACGATCCGCGACCGCGTAGACCAGGCGGCCGTATTCGCGATACAGCGCCCGGACCGCGCTGGGCTCACGGCGCCGGAACGCCTCCAGCAATTCCGCGCGCGCCACAACGTCGGCCGGCACCGCTTCCACCGCGGCCATCTCATGCACCCGCTCCGCGCGTATTGGTGCCGGTGTTCTCGCTACTCGTCTTCCCGATTTCCGCAGGCACGGTGCCCGCGTACTCCGCGAGGCCGTCCGCGCATCTCTGCAGGAATCGACAAATGCTGCGTTCGACGATCCAACCCGTGCCGCGCACGCTCGGGAAGAACCTCGACTCCCAGTGGATGCCCGTGCCCCCGCCGACGGTCCCGGTGAGCTCGACCGCGCCGACGTAGTCGCGCACGGGCAGGCCCGAGAGCGACGAGTACGTGAAGCGAGCGTTGGGAACGCGCTCCAGGATCTGGTCGCGGCCCGTCGTGCGCCCGAGCCGGAAAACGCGGATCGCGCCGACGCCCTCCGGGGCCGGGTCGCCGGGGCGTTCCAGCTCGAAGCTCTCGATCGGGCTCCAGCGCGGCCAACTCGGGCCGTCGACGAGCAGGTCGTAGACAGTGGCCGCCGAGGCCGGGGTCAGCGCCGTGACTTCGATATGGCGGCGGTGCATACTGTGTCCTCCTGATGTACCACTTGGTACGTGTACCAGATGGTACATTGGGAGGGTAGGCCCGTCAACCGGATTTGTGGGCCACGGATGTGCGGGTCGAGCGCATGTACGAGGGAGTCGAGTGACCGAGACCGGGGATGTGGCGAAGGAGCGATTGCTCGCCGCCGCGATCGACTACGTCGCCCAGAACGGGGTGGCCGATCTCAGCCTGCGGCGCCTGGCCGCGGCCATCGGCACGAGTCACCGCATGCTCATCTACCACTTCGACTCGAAAGAGGGTCTCCTCGTTGCCATCATCCGCGCGGTCGAGGAGCGCCGAGCGCGAGATGCTCAGTTCGTTCGACGTCGATCCTGCGCTCTCGCCGCGCGAGGTCATGTGGGAGATGTGGCGCCACCTCTCCGACCCCGCCCTCTGGCCGAACGAGCGCCTGTTCTTCGAGATCTACGGCCAGGCGTTGCAGGCGCACGCTCACACCATCGACCTCCTCGACGGCATCGTGGAGTCATGGCTCGAACCGGTCGCCGCGATGCGACGCGCGCAAGGCGCGCCGGGCGCGGTCGTCGACGCACAAGCTCGCCTCGACCTCGCGGTCACGCGCGGCGTGCTCATGGATCTGCTCGCCACGGGTGATCGCGTCGCGGCCGACGCCGCGATCGAGCAGTACGCCGCGCTCTTCGAAGCGTGGCTCGAACAGAACTCCTGAGGCCTACCCGCGGTTCAGCTCGGCGACCTCTTCGCGAGTGAGCTGCAGTGATCCGGCCGCGACGTTCTCCTCGAGGTGTGCGACCGAGCCCGTGCCCGGGATCGGCACCATCACCGGCGAGCGCGCGAGGAGCCACGCCAGCGCGACCTGACGCGCGGGTCGCGTCGTGCGCGGCCGCGATGCGGTCGAGCTCCGGGTGGCTCACGTTCCCGCCCCCGAGCGGCGCCCACGGCAGGAACGCGATCTCCTCGACCTCGCAGCGGTCGACGAGCTCCTCGGAACTGCGGTCGGCGTGGCCGTAACGATTTTGCACGGAGACGATCGGCGTGATCGCGAGCGCTTCCGCGAGCTGCGCTTCGCTGACGTTGCACAAGCCGATATGGCGGATCTTGCCCGCGTTCTTCAGCTCGACGAGCGCGCCGACCGAATCGGCGAGCGGCACCGCGGGGTCGGGACGATGGAACTGGTACAGCGGGATCTGTTCCAACCGCAACCGGGCGAGACTCTCGTCGCACACCGTCCGTAGGTGCTCGGGCCGGCCGTCGGGGCTCCACTGGTTCGGCCCGCCGCGCAGCAAGCCGCCCTTCGTCGCGATGACGAGATCGTCGGGGTAGGGGTACAGCGCCTCCGCGATGAGGCGCTCGCTCACATCGGGCCCGTACGCGTCGGCCGTGTCGATCAGGTTGACGCCGAGCTCGACGGCGCGGCGCAGCGTGGCGATCGACTCGTCGTGGTCGGCGGGCTCGCCCCAGATCCCGGCACCGGTGATGCGCATCGCACCGAAGCCGAGCCGGCGAATGGTCAGGTCTCCACCGAGACCCCAGGTGCCCGAACCGTTCGCGAGGTCGATCGCGTCGCTCATGAGATTCCTCCGTGTCGCACTGGCGGGTTGCGTCCGGTCTACCCCGAACGCGACCCCGTCAAGGTCGCGTCAGATGCCCCGAGGAAGCCGCAATAGCCGACCGCCCGCGCCCGTGGAGACTGATCCGGAAGCGACAGCGGAGTCTCGGGAACGCCCGCGAAGCCGCGCTTCCCGAGATGCAGCGCGAGCGACCAATAAAGAAGGCCCACACACCCGGCGCGACTTCCACCACGTCAACGCGTCCGTCCTCCGCGTCGACCCGCTCACTGTTCGCGCCGGGTGTGTTGCCTATACGGCGACCGGGGTTGCGATCCGCCGGGCGCCGTACTGGAGGGCGAGCCGTTGCCGGTTCGCCAAGGTTTGCATCATCGCGTTGGCGATGGGCTTGGTCTTGGTGAGCTGTTGGAACTGGCGCCGGGTCGAGAAACGCACGACCGTCTGCGCCAGCGCCACGACCGTGGCCGGCTCGAGCCCGCGGTCGACGATGGCCGTGTCGCCGAAGAACATCCCCGGTTCCAACACGTCGCACTCGACGCCGTCGACACTGACCGCGGCCCGCCCGGTCTCGATCAGGAAGAAGCCGCGGGGCCGGTCGCCTTCGCGTACGAGGATGGCACCCGCGGGGACGACGAACTCGTAGCTCAGCCGTGCGACCTGGGCCAGCTCCTTGTCGGTGGAGCCGTGGAGCGTCTCGAGCTGCCGCAGCCGCTCTATCGAAGGCTTCCCTCGCAGCGAGACACTCACGGTGGGCTCCTTTGTTTGCGTCGAGATGGGCGACCGGCGCACCCGCTCGGGGGGATCCACAGGTGAACCGGTCTGTGATCAGTTCTACGCAGGGTCTGTTACATCTCCGCTAAAGAAGTGCGGACTTCCCGGGGAGTACGCTTTGGGTGCATTCGCGCTCAGGGGTGGGGACCGGCTGAGAGTGCAGTCGTACGGCATCTGCGGCGGAGGCGAGTGTGGAGTTCCGGGTTCTCGGGCCGCTCGAAGTGCAAGAGGCGGGGGCGCCGCTCCCGCTCGGAAGCGGCCGCCGGCTGCGCACGCTGCTCGCCCTGTTCCTCGCCCAACCCAATCGGGTCCTGTCGAGCGACGTCCTGATCGAGAGCCTCTGGTCGGACGATCCACCGCCGAGCGCGGCGACCGCACTGCGGGTGCATCTGACCCGGTTGCGGGCCCGTTTGGAACCCGAGCGATCGCGCGCCGCGCCGAGCGATCGGCTGGCGACCGAGGGGGCGGGCTACCGCCTCCGGGTCGAGCGTGACGAGCTCGACTCCTTGCGTTTCGAGCAACTGGTGACGCTCGCGCGACAGGCGAAATCGCGCTCGGTCTCGACCACCGCGTTCGCGGAGGCCGAAGCGCTGTGGCGGGGCGGGGCGTTCGCCGATCTCGACGATGTCGACGTCGTGCGCGCCGAAGCGCTCCGCTTGGAGGAGCTGCGCGCGAACGCGATTGAGGAGAGCTTCGACATCGGCCTCGCGCTCGGCGATCACGCCGCGCTCGTCGGCCGGATGCAACGCGCGGTCGACGACTACCCGTTGCGGGAACGGTTGGCGGGCCAGCTCATGATGGCCCTGTATCGCGCGGGCCGCCAGGCCGAGGCGTTGCGCGTGTACACGCAGTTGCGCGAGCGGCTCGGCGACGAGTTGGGCATCGAGCCCGACGTCGCGTTGAGCCGTCTGGAGACGGCGATCATCCGCCACGAACCGGAGCTCGAGCTCGAGCACGAGCTCGATGCGCGGGGCCGGAGTGCTGCGGGTACGGCCCCGCCCCGAGCCGGCTCACGCGCGCCGGCCCGAACCGCCACTGTGCTCGTCGCAAGTACCGCGATCGATGCCGACGTGGCGGCTTCCGACGGCATCCAGATCGCGGGGGCGGCCGCGGGCGAAGTCGGGTTCGCGTTCTCGGCCGGCGCGGATGCAGTGCGTTGCGCGGCGGAGCTGCTCCGCCGCGACCACCGGGCGACCATCGGCCTCAGCGTGGGCGACTGGCCCCACGCCGATGCACCCGCGATGACCGCGATCGTGCGCGAGGCGTCGGCGCTGCGTTACGTCGCGGCGCGCGGCGGTGTCGCGGCGTCGGAGGCCGCGGTACTGATGGCCGGCCCGGATCCGGAGCTGCAGTTCGACGCGCCCGCCCGCGTCACGCTCGAGGACGGCACCACCGCGATGGTCGCGGCCGGACGGCTTCCGGCGCGGGCCGAGTCGGAGCCCGTCGCGCCGCTGCCCGCGCTGCTCGTCGACGAGGATCATTTCCGGTTCGCGGGCCGTGCCGCGGAGCTCGAGCTCCTCGAGCGCGGTCGGCGTTCCGTCGAACAGGGCGCGTACCGCGTCGTGCTCGTTTCCGGAGAAGCCGGGATCGGCAAGACCCGGCTCGCGGCCGAAGCCGCGCAGCTCGGGCACTCGCGCGATTGGACCGTGCTGTACGGGCGCTGCGACGAAGGTGTTCGTACTCCGTTCCAACCGTTCGTCGACGCGCTCGAGTACTTCGTCGCCAACACTCCCGACGATGTGTTGGCGAGTCGGCTCGGTGCGCACGCGGGTGAGCTGACGCGCCTGTTGCCGGTCTTGAGCACGCGCATCGCCGACGTCGAGGCGCCGATCAGTTCCGACCCCGAAACCGAGCGCTATCAGATGTTCCAGGCCGTCGCTGACTGGCTCCGCACGAGCGCGCAGCGCCAGCCGATCATGTTGATCCTCGACGACTTGCAGTGGGCCGCGCAGCCGACGTTGCTGTTGCTCCGCCACCTCGTGCGCATCCCCGATCTCGAAGGCTTGCTGCTCGTCGTGACGTACCGCGACACGAAGCCCGAACGGGGCGACGAGCTCGACGAGGTGCTCGGCGACCTCTCCCGGGTGCGCCGCGTCGATCGGTGCGAGCTCGTCGGTCTCGATGCCGGCGCGGTCTACGACCTGCTCGTGCGCAACGCGGGCCTGCCCGAGGAGCGCCTCACCGAGGAGCTGGCCGGGCTCATTCACACCGAGACCGCCGGCAACCCGTTCTTCGTGCACGAGTTGATCCGCCATCTCGCCGAGCCCGGTGCCCTCGTCCAGCTGCGCGAGCGCGGGGTGGTGGGCGAATCGCTTCCGCCCAGTGTGCGCGACGTCGTGACCCAACGGCTCGCGCGGCTGCCTCCCGAAGTCGAGGATCTGCTCATCACCGCGGCCGTGGTCGGTCGGCACTTCGACTTCGCGCTCCTGCGGGCCGTCAGCGACGCCGACGAAGACGCGGCGCTGTACCTGCTCGATCGTGCGCTGGGCGCGCGCCTCGTGCAGGAGACGGGCTTCGATGAGTACCGCTTCGCGCACGCGTTGGTGCAGTCGGCGCTCTACATGTCGCTGAGCGAGACGCGGCGCGTGCGGCTCCATCGCCGGGTGGGCGAGGCCCTCGAGACGCTGGGATCCGATTCCGACGACGTCGACGCGCGGCTGCCCGAGCTCGCGCACCACTTCCTCGAAGCCGCGCCCGCCGGGGTCGCCGACAAGGCGGTCCGGTACGCCGTGCAGGCATCGGACGCCGCGCTGCGCAGCCTCGCGTTCGAGGACGCCGCGAACCTGTGCCGGCGGGGGCTGGTCGCGCTCGAGTTCACGAGGTCGGGCGGCGGTGGTGTCGTCGACGCCGCCGACGAATGCGATCTCGTGCTGCGGCTCGGTCGCGCCGAGCTGCGTTCCGGGCAGGCCGGGGCGCGCGGCACGTTGTTACGGGCCTTCGGGCTCGCCCGTGATCTCGACGACCGGGCGCGCATGGCGGAGGCGGCACTCGCGGTGAACCGCGGGTTCTTCTCCCGCATCGGCCGGACCGATCACAAGCTCGTCGCCGCACTCGAGGTTGCGATCGCCGCGCAGCCGCCCGCCGACAGTGCAGTTCTCGCCGAACTCTTGGCCACGCTCGCGTCCGAGCTTGTGTGGGCCGACGACGGTGAGCAGCGCTACCAGCTGAGTGACCGCGCGCTGGCGATGGCGCGCCGGGTCGGCGACCGGCGCACGATCGCCAACGTGCTGTTACTGCGCAACCTCACCATCGGTTCGCCCGACACGCTCGCGGCACGCGTCGCCGACTGCGACGAGCTGCTCGCGATCGCGGAGGAGATGCACGACCCTGCGCTCGAGTTCCAAGCCGCATTCCACCGCAGCGGCACGGCGATGGAGGCGGGCAACGTCGAGGCCGCGAACGCGATGGTGGAACGCGCCGGCCTGCTCGCCCGAGAGCTCAACCAGCCGAGCTTGCTGTTCCACACGAGCATGATGCGGACGTCGCGCCGGATCCTCGAGGGCGCGCTCGACGAGGCCGAGCACGGCGCCTATGCCACCTTCGAGCTCGGCCAGCGGGCGAACCAGGGCAGCGAGGCGCTGATCTTCTTCACCGAGCTCCTGCTCGAGATCCGGCGCTGGCAGGGTCGGCTCCCGGAGATGCTGGCCGACTTCCGTGAGCTGGCCGGAGTGCCGGGGATCGACTTCGGCTACTCGCTCGTGCGCTACCAATACGACGCGGGCGAGCGCGAGCAGGCGCTCGCCCACTATCGCGACGTCCTGCTCCGCCAGCCGCTTCCCCCGCGGCGCGATCTGCTCGGAGGTGCAACCTTGTGCAACCTGGCCTACCTCGCGGCGCGCGCCGGCGATTCCACTCATGCGCGACCGCTCTACGAAGCCCTCGCGCCGCTCGCGGGATCGTTCGCGAACACCACGGTCGCCAAGCCGGTTGCCGAGCATTTCCTCGGCGTTCTCGCGACGGTCATGGACGATCACGACGTTGCCGACGAGCACTTCGCGGCGGCCGTCGTCGCGCACGAGAAGGCCGATGCACCGCTCCTCGTCGCGGAGACGCGCGTGGAATGGGCGCGGCTCCTCTGCGGAACCGGCGCCACCGACCGTGCCGCGGAGTTGCTCGCGGAGGTCGACGAGACGGCCGCGACCTACTCGGCCGCGTTCCTGCAGCGCGCCGCCGCAGAGCTCAGGCGCGCGCTTCCCACAGACCCGGATCGGGCGCGCTCGCGGCCGGGCCGGGCGTGAGCCGCAACGCCGGATCGAGGGCCGCGACCGACCACGCGGCCGAACCGTCGGGTTGCTCGGCGATGAACTGGCGCAGCAACTGTGTTGTCATGTCGCCGAGCCGTGGGCGCATGACACGGCCGCGCGCGATCCAGTCGGCGGCCGACCCGAGCGGCCCGAGCGCGCCGAGCATCACGCGCACCGGGCCGGCCGGGGCGACGTCGAGCATGTTCGCGGCGTCGTCGCCGAGGAAGCGCCGGATCGCGGCGGGCGGCAACGGCCGGAGTGCGCGGGGGAGCGCCTTCTCCTGCGTGTCGAGCAGTGCCCGGGTCAGGATCTGACCACTCGGGCTCGGTGCGGCTTGGCGCCGGAAGATCGCCTCGCTCAACAGCTGCATCTCGAAGTACGTCAGCGGTTCGAGCTGCTTGTTGAACGGATTGCGGCGCAGCAGGTCGTAGTCGATGCCGAGGAGGTGCCCGACGACCAGCCACACGTGCAGGTACGCGTCGCGATCCTCGACCGACACTTCCACGCCCATTGTGGTGAGCGCGTCCATGACCACGACCGTGAACGTCGAGAGTGTGCCGAGGAGGTCCTCCTGGTTGATCGGCGTCTCGTTCCAGTCGGAGTGCCACGGTTCCTGGTCGGCGAGCATCTCCCGTATCGCCGCGTGAAACCCGCGCACCGTCAGCGTCGTCGTGTAGCCGCGCGCTCCCGGCCGCAGACCGTTCGGGTCGGGGGTCATCACGTCGAACAGCAAGCGCGCGGTCTCCGCGATCCGGCGGCTCACGTCGGAAACCAGCTCGGCGGTGGCGAAGAGCACGCGCGCGCCCCGCGCCGCGGTGTACGCCCGCGGCAGCGACGCCGAGAACAGCGCGGACGCGATCTCGATCGTGTGATCGCGGAAGAACTCCTGGCCGCGGCGGAGCTTGTCGGGCTGCACCCAGTCGGGATATTCGATCGTCGGCTGATCCCGGCTGAGCATCTGGAACGGCGCGCCCCGCAACACGAATCCGTGGGCGAACTCCTGCGGGTCCTCGTTCTTGATCCGGCTGCGGTCGAGGAGCTCGCCGGTGCGCGCGTCGCCGATCTGACGCAGCTGGTCGAGGCGATCGTCGTTCAATTGCAGTTCGAGCAGCCGCTTCTCGGCGAACGAGGGCGCGACCCGCAGGTTCGGGTTCTGTTGTTGGGAGCGGAACAGATTGGCGATGAAACTCATCCGATCGGTGAAGCGGCGCCAGTTGCGCGCGCCCCCGCCCTGGATCTGACCGTCGGACTGATCGAACGCGTCGAACAGCCGGTTGACGGCCGGGTCGAGCTCCAGGACGTTCTCGGTTCCGGGTGCGGGTCTGCGACATGCGGGGAGGTCGCAGCCCAGGCGCAGCGCAGTGGGCCGGCCGCTGTAGAGCGGCGCGTCCCACGTGAGCACGAAGCGGGTCAGGAACGCGGCGTACGCATCCGACATCCATTCGAAGACCGCCCACTGATGACGGAGCGCGCGGCGCGTGCCCGCGTGGCGGACGCCCATCAGGTGCGTGCCGATCGCATCGTGTTTGTCGACGCGGAGATCCTTGACGAGGCTGCCGGGATTGAAGTCGAGCGCGACCTCGAAGAACGAGTCGACGCGCCACTGCTCGTACGCCCCGATCAGGATGTTTCCCCGCAACACGTGCTGCGCCTTCCGCGCGGGGTCGGTTTCCCACCAGGCCTCGTAATACGAACCGATGCCGTCGCGGAGCCACTCCGGGTAGCACGGCCGGAAGAAGTCGTTGGCCGCGAACGCCTTGACCTGGGCCCGGTACGCGGCCCAGGCGTTCGCGTCGCGCTCGGTCTGCGTCTCGAGCCAGGCCACGAAGTGGGCGACGTTCCATCCGATCTCGTGAAACACCATGCGGTTTCCCAGCGCGAGGACGGTGGGCATTGCCCCGTCGTCGAGGCTGCGGAGACGCTTTTGGATCTGCACCAACGGTCCCGACACGCTGGCCGGGAGCGCGCACTCGCGCAGCACCTCCTCGAGCCGCGGGTTGACCTCGTCGAGGCGCAGGGCTTCACCGATGGTGAACGCCGACCAGCGCGCGAATGTCGGCCACGATGCGTTCTCCCCGAGTCCCGGAGCGAGACGCTGCGAGAGGTCGTTGTACGCGTAGCTGACCCAATGCAGCCGGTAGAGATCGTCGGGCAGGCAGCAGATCGTCTCGACTGCGTCGACGTCGATCGGGCGTTCGGTGCTGAGCTCCACGTGTCGCTCCTTCAACTCTGACCAACCCGCGCTGATTCGAGGCTGACGATCCACGCTCGAGCCCGGAGCAACGCTAACGCCCGGCCGCCCGGCGCACGCGCGCCATCGACAATTCGTCGGCAAAGTGCGGCCCGCAGCTTGATGTCGGCCGTCACCTTCGGTACCCGCCGCTCGAGGCGCTCGGCGTGCACGCAACCGGGGCCGGCCGATTGCCCCATCGATCGCCGAGCCGATTCAATGCTGGTCGTGACCGAACTCGGCGAGATCATCCATGAACTCGAAGCGGGGCCGCTCCGCGTGCGCCTGACCGACGCGGGCGAGTTGCGCATCGGCTGGACCGAGCCCGACTGGTTCGGCCCGGCGACGTTCGGCGCGCCCGGTGCGCCCGCGGTACCGGTCGTCACGGCTTCCGCCTCGGGTCTGCGTGTCGAGTCGGATTGGATCGTCAGCGAGCTCCGGGCGCTCGGCGAGGAGCCGGTCGTCGTCGTGCGGATCGAAGCGCTGCAGGCGCGGCGCGATATCGGTTCGGGCGACTTCGCCACGCCCGCGGTCGCGTGGCATTTCGATCCCGGAGCGCGCCTCGCGAACGGCGCGCCCGAAGACATGCACGCCTTCGGCCATCAGTACACGGAGTTCGCGCTGCCGGTGTTCAGCGACGCCGCGCTGTCGCGTTGGCGGCTACTCCCGATCCGGCCCGCGGTCGTGCTTCCGCTCGGCCTCGTCGCGCCCGACGGCCGCACCGTGTTGCTCGCCCCGCTCGACGCGTTCCACGAACAGGTCGTCGGGGTTCCCGCGGGCAAGGAGCAGGCCGGAAATGGCTTGCGCGTCGGTTGGCACGGCGATGTCGACGAGGTGCCCGCCGGATTCGGGACCGAGCTCGCCGTCATCGCGGGCGACGGTCCGCGCGAGTGCTTCGCGCGTTGGGGTCGGCTGTTGCGCGCCGCATCCGGTGTCCCCGCCGCGCCGCGCGACTCCGACGCGCTCGGTACGCGGTTGTCGTACTGGACCGACAACGGCAGTGCGTACTGGTATCGCACCGAGGGCAACCTCGATCCCGCCTCGACGGTCGTCGCTGCCGTGGACGATCTGGAAGCGCGCGGCGCCCGAGTGGGCGCGGTGCAGCTCGATTCCTGGTGGTATCCGCACGAAGTGTTGCGGCCGTTCGACACCGACGAGTGGGTCGTGCCGCCGACAGGCATGGTGCGTTGGGAGCCGCGCGCCGACGTGTTGCCCGACGGCATCGCCGCGCTGCACGAACGGCTCGGGCGCCGGCCGCTGGTTGCGCACTGTCGCCATCTCTCGTCGCAGTCCGACTACGGCGCCGAGATCGCGATGTGGGTCGACGGCGATCGCGCGCATCCGCAAGGCCCCGAGCTGTACGAGCGCCTGCTCGATCAAGCCGTCACGTGGGGGGTGCAGGTCTTCGAGCACGACTGGCTCATCGAGTGCTTCCTCGGTGTACGCGGGCTGCGCGCGCCGGGCCGTGCCGCGGCCTGGCAGGAAGGGATCGACGCCGCGCTCGGCGCGCGCGACCTGAGCGCGCAGTGGTGCATGGCGTCGCCCGCCGATTTCGCCCAGGTCAGCCGGCTGCGGAACGTCACCTCGATCCGTACGAGCGGCGACCACGGCTACCTCGTCGGTCCGGAATTGTTGTGGGCCTGGTTCCTGCACACCAACGTGATGGCGCGTGGGCTCGGGCTCTGGCCGTACAAGGACGTGTTCCATTCCACGCCCACATCGGAGACGCGCGAGGTCGAGGCCTTGCTCTCCGCGCTGTCGGCGGGACCGGTGGGCGTGGGCGACCGCATCGGTGAGGCCGACATCTCCCTGATCCATCGGACGTGTCGCGCCGACGGCGTTCTGGTCCGGCCCACCGTGCCGATCGCGGCGACCGATCGCGCCGCGTACACCGGGCCGGTGTGGTCGGGAGAGCTCATCGTCGGGAGCGCGCATACGCAGCACGAAGCCGGACGTTGGGGATACGTGCTGGCGGCCAACGTGGGATCCGAAGGGGCGACCGGGCACGCGCGCATTGCGTTCGCCGACGTAGGCGAAGACCGACCGACGACGGATTCCGTCGCGGTGTTCGACTGGCGGGCCGGAACCGTCGCGGTGGTGCCGGCAACCGGCGCGTACGAAGTGGAGCTCGCCGCCGCCGAGTGGGACTACCGCGTGCTCGCCCCGGTATTCGCCGACGGCATCGCCGTGATCGGCGATCCCGCGTTGTACGCGACTGCGGGCGAGGCGCGGATTGCCGACATTGCCGTCGCTGGGGCTTCGGTCGTCGTCACCGTGCTCGGCGCGGGGGAACTGGTGCGCGTCTGCGGATGGTCGCGGCGTGCGATCCACGCGCGTTCGTGGTCACCGGCGACCGGCGACTCCGATGTCGAGGTGAGCTTCGATGCTGATTCCGGGATCTGGGAAGTGACCCTGGCTGTTCCGGAAGCGGGATGGACGAAGCTGCACGTTCAGTTCGCGTGAAACCGACCGTCAGCCCCTGCGGGTGCGGCCCCGCAGTGCGGCAAAGCAGAGCGACATGCTCAGCACCCCGAGCAACGCGATCGCCAGGAGCGCTTTCCCGATCGAGCCCCAGATCCAGCCCTGGGTCACGAGCGAACGCAGTCCCTCGAGAACATACGTCACCGGGTTCAGTCCCGCGACCGGGTGCAGCCAGCCCGAGAGTTGCGACCGGGGTACGTAGGACGAGGTCAAGAACAAGAACGGGAAGAACAGCAAGAAGATGGAGTTCACCGCCGCGGGATTGCCGGTCTTGAGCGCGATCGCGTAGCCGAAGCCGGAGAACGCGAGGCTCCACAGCGCGGCGATGATGATGAACACGACGACGCCGAGCACGCCGGTTTCGAAGCGCACTCCGATCGCGAAACCGAGCGCGAGCACGGGAATGGTCAGGGCCATCGCGACCGTCACGTCCGCGACCATGTGCCCGAGCAGGATCGCGAGGCGGCTCACCGGCGTCATGAGCAGCCGATCGAAGTAGCCATTCTGGATGTCGAGAACGAGGGCAGGTGCCCGTGAGACGCCGGTCACGCCGAGCAGGATCGCGGTCGGCATCTCGAACGCCTTGTAGTCGAAGCCCGAACCGGCCACGCGCGTCAGCTTCGACAGCGTGGCGATGTTGACGACGAAGAAGAACAGGGCGATGAAGATCGGCGGGGTGACGGCTTCCAGGTCGCGCGGTACTCCGCGCAGCGCGCGCCCCGCGATCGCGCTCACGTCGTGAACGAGTCCGGCTGGTTTGGCCCGCAACGCGTCGGCGGAAGCGGTCGACGCGACGACATCGGTCGTAGTGGTCATGACGTGGTCTCCTGGTTGTCGCCGCGTTCGATGTGGCTCCCGGTCAGATCGAGGAACACGTCGTCGAGGGTCGGCGTGCGGAGCGTCAGGTCGCGCACCACGACGTCGCAATCGTTCAGCGCCACCGCAACCGGGCTGATCGCGGCGGAGCCGTTGTCGGTGGCGATGATCAGCTCGTTGCCGTGGGCCTCGACACTCTGCACACCGTCGAGTTGCTCGATCGCGACACAGAGGGACCCGGCATCGCCGTCGACGCGCGCAATGATGATGTCGGAGCCGACCGAGCGCTTCAGAGCTTCCGGAGTGCCTTCGGCGACGATGTGGCCGCGGTCGATGATGCCGACCCGATCGCAGTAATTCGTCGGCCTCTTCGAGATATTGCGTCGTGAGAAAGATCGTCATGCCCAGTTCGGTGTTCAACCGCCGCACCTCGGCCCACACCGCGGTCCGGCTCACCGGGTCGAGCCCGGTGGTCGGCTCGTCGAGGAAAAGGATCTCGGGGTTGTGCACCAAGGCGGCGACGAGGTCGAGGCGCCGGCGCATGCCGCCGGAGTAGGTCGAGATCGATTTGTCGAGCGCATCGGTCAGATCGATGAGCTCGCCCAACTCCTCGACGCGCTTGGCCATCGCCTTCTTCGGGAGTCCGTAGAGCAGGCCTTGCAATCGCAGGAGCTCACGACCGGTCTGCTTCGGGTCGAGCGCCGCGTCCTGCAACGCCACGCCGATGTGCAGCCGAACCGCGCCCGGTTGCGAACCGACGTCGAACCCGGCGACGGTGGCCTTCCCACCCGTCGGCGCGATCAGCGTGCAGAGCATCCGCACGGTGGTTGATTTCCCCGCGCCGTTGGGGCCGAGGAATCCGTAGATCTCGCCCCGGCCGATGTCGAGATCGATGCCGTCGACCGCGACGAAGTCGTCGAACTCTCGCGCGAGAGCGCGCGTGCTGATTGCCGAATCGCCCACGACAGAACATCTCCTCTGGTCCGTTGAGGATGAGACCGTGTTCTACCCACGAACTCATCGTCGGGGAGAGGATTTTCCGACGGCGAGTTCGGCTCCTCGCCTATTTCGCCTTCTTCGCCTTCTGCGCGGGCGCCTTCTTCGCGGCGGCCTTGGCCGGGCGCGCGGCCCCGGGAACGAGGACGACGGGGAGGGTCGTCCGGTTGATGACCTTGTGCACGGTTCCGCCGACGACGAGATCGGCCAGGCCGGTGTGGCTCTTCGAGCCCAACACCAGCATCGATGCCTTGGCGCGCGTCGCGGCCCGGATCAGCTCGATCGCGGGATCGCCGCGCAACAGTTGCGTGGAGTGTTCGACGCCCGACTTGCGCAGCGGCGCGCACCATGTGCCGTCGAGGAGCCCGCGGAGCTCGTCCATCATCTTGTCGGTGTCGACCTGCAACGCCGACAGCGACCACAGCCCGGATCTCGGCACCACGTGCACCGCGATGACGTGTGCGCCCCGCGACGCGGCCTGGGTCGCGGCCCACACGGCCGCGGCCGCCGAGCCCTTGTCGCCGTCGAGCCCGACAACGATCGTTTCCATCTCAACCTCCACAACGTTGCGATCGACCTCGCATCATTGCAGACGGTCTCTGGGCGCTCGCTATACGGATCGCATTCTCGGGCGCATCACCGCGCCGATGAGCCACAAGAACGGGAAGACGATCCCGAGGATGAACAACACCCAGTGGCCGTTGCGGATCGTCATGGTTCCCAACACGACGAGTAACACGAGGTAGAGGATTCCTCCTCCGATGACCCAAACCATGTGCTGATCCCTTTCCTACGCGACGGGGTGTGGCCAGGGTGGTTGACCGGTCGCGATCGCACCTCACCCACCTCGGGTGGGGCGGGCGGCTGCGGGCCGCCGCCGCGGTGCCGGGGCCCGACCGGACCGGCTCATATCACCCCGCGACGCATGATGCGCGGCGAGAGTCGGATGGTTATGAATGTCCGGGTGAGTCGCGCCGGTTCGAACGGTGGCGCGAACGGAGTGGGCCGGGTGGGAAGGGAGTACCGCCTTGCCGCGGCCGCTGCGTTCCCCGTCGAGTCGTGCCCGAATGCGGCGGACGCTCGTCGTGTGGTGGATGGCGCTGCTGACGGTCGGCGCGTACTCCCTTTTCGCCCGCGACTCGCCGTCGGGTTCCATCACCTCGGTCCCGTCGGCCGCCGTCGTTCCCGCGCCGGTGTCGCGCCGCGTCGTGCCGCTTGCGAACGCGGGATCCGCGCCACTGATCTCGGTCGCGGCGGCCGCGCGTCCGCCCGCGACGCGCCGGCCCGGCGCGCGTCCGAGCTCCACGACGAGCGCGCCCACCACGGTCGCGACAACCACGTCGACGACCGCGCCGCGCGCGGTCGTGCTCCCTCCGCCTCCGCCACCTTCTCCGCCGCAGCCGCAGACGCCCGAGCAACGCTGTGTCGCGGCGGTCGCGGCAGTGGTGTGGCCGCCGTCGTGGCCAGTGGTGTGCACCGGATCACGCGCCGGGCTTCTCGGTCTCACCTTTCGCGGGACGGGAACCCAGATATTCATGCGTGCGCAGCTGGCGAGCGCGACCTACTTCGAGATCGCACTGCACGAAGCGGGCAACGCGTGGGACTTCGCCCGCCTCGGCGCGGCCGGACGCGCCACGTGGTGCGCGGCCCGCGGCTGTGTCGCGGCGACGTTCTTCGCCGGCCGCGTGACCGGTCCGGGCTGGGTGGAAGCCGGCGGCGCCGAGGACTGGGCCGAGGCGTGGCAGGCGTGTCGCGGTGCGCCCTACGACCGCTCGTACATCGGACTCGGTCCGCCCACCGCCGCCCTCTGCGCGCTCCAACGCACCCTCGTCAACGCCCCCTAATCCCAAACCCCCCGAAAACCCTGCCATCAGATGGCAGGGGAATTGCTTCCATGCGGCAAAAACCCTGCCATCTGATGGCAGGGAAAGTGGCGCCCGGCGCTGGAATTCCTGCCAACGCGGGGGTGCTGCGAGGATACGGGGGTGGCCGACGACGACATCGACGTTCCCGGTGCATGGCGGGAGTTCTGCGCACGGCTGGGCGGTGTCGGTGACCGGCTCGCCCGCGAACCGTTTCCCCAATCCGGGGCCGACCAGGCACTGTGCACGCGCCACGTCGCGCGCCAATTGGTGATGGCGTTGCAAGCGGAGATCGAGCACGCCGACGTCATCAGTCCCACGTTCCATCGTTACGAGGAACCGTGGGTGCAGTGGGGCGGACCGAATCCCGACAACGTGTACACGCGGGCCGCCATCGACCCGACGGCTACGTATCGCGTGACCGGCAATGTGCATGGCGTGCGCGCCGCGCTGTTCTCGCTCGTCGACGGCGACATGCACGTCGGCCGGTACGGCGTGTTCTCCGAGTGCACGCTGGCCGACTTCGATGTCGCGGCGGAGGGCACGGTCGAGTTCTGGATCTCCCCCGAACCGCGGGCGGGCAATTGGATCGAGTCGCACCCGGATGCGCGGCTTCTGCTCGTACGGCAATACCTCTGCGACTGGGAACACGACCGTGCCGCGACCTTCACCATCGAGCGCCTCGATGCGACCGGCATCGCGCCGGACGCGCCGACCGCGTTCGACATGTCGAGTGCGCTGGAACGCGCGGCCACTTGGGTCGAGAGCTCGATCGACTACTGGTGCACCTACGTGGAACGTGCCCGCGACGCGTTGGCGCACAACACTGTTGCGCCGCCGTCGACACCCCGCGGCGGCGCGCCGACGATCGCGTACGGCGCGGGTTGGTGGGACCTCGGCCCCGACGAGGTGTTGCTCATCACGACCGACGTCCCCGACGCCGACTACTGGGGTTGGACCGTGCACCATCGCTATCGGCTTGACTCCGGCGACTTCGCCAATCGCCAGACGAGCCTGAACCTGGCGCAGGCGTTCGTCGACGACGACGACCGCGTCCGGTTCGTGGTTGCACACGACGATCCGGGCGTGCGCAACTGGATCGATACCGAGCGCCAACCGGAAGGGATGCTCGTATATCGCTCGATCGGTACGCGTTCCCGTCCGGTTCCCGACGTGCGGGTGGTCGCGATGGATGCATTGCGCGAGCGCCTTCCGGCCTCGAGTCCGGTGGTCGATCGGGTCGAGCGGCGCGAGCAGCTGGCGCGGCGGCGGGCCGCGCTCCTCGCCCGCTACGTCTGATCATGGTGTGGTCGCCCAAACCGCGCCCGCAGTGGGTGACGGAGCTCAACGCGTTCGGTCGTCAACTCGGGTCGCCGGCCGCGCTCGTCTCGCTCGACCGCGACTCGCTGCTCGACACCGCCCGGACGTTGACCGGCCTCGACGACTTCGGCGACGACGACTTTGGCGCGGACGGCTGGCGAACGGGGCTCGAACGTTTCGTCACCGCGCTCGAGACCGAAGCCGACCTGCATCTGCTCGGCCGGATACTCGCCCGCAACGAGATCGTCCGCGCGTTGGTGAACCGCCTCGAGATGCAGGCCACGTTCGGCGCCCATCCCGAGATCGGCGATGTGGCGATCGAAGCCCCTCTGCTCGTCGTCGGGACCGGGCGTTCGGGTACGTCGATCCTGCACGAGCTGCTCGCGCAGGATCCCGCGCATCGCGTCGCGCGTACGTGGGAGTTGCTGCACCCGTGCCCACCGCCCGAGCGCGCCACGTACACGACCGATCCGCGCATTGCCGCCGCCGATCAGGAGTACAGGTTCTGGCATCTGGTCGCGCCCGAGTATCAGACGATGCACGAGAACGGTGGCGACGTCCCGAACGAAGATCCGCTGATCGACATGCTGCGTTTCGCGTCGGATCACTTCATGGGCTCGTACCCGATTCCGAGCTACGGCCGTTGGCTCGTGCGCACCGATTTCGCGCCGATGTTCCACGCGCACCGTCGTTTTCTACAACTGCTGCAGTGGCGTTGTCCGGGGGAGCGGTGGGTGTTGAAGTCACCGTCGTACCTCGCCAAGCTGCCGCAATTCTTTGCCGAGTATCCCGATGCGCACGTCGTGCTGACACACCGCGATCCGTTGCAGGTGTTGCCGTCGCTGGTCAGCATCATGGCGACATTGCAATGGATGCACAGCGACACCGTCGATGTCGATGCCGTGGTGAAGAGCGCGGTCGGCGGCACCGCGATCGCGATGGATCTCGTCATGCAATGGCGCGCCGACGGCACGATTCCCGACGACCGGATCATCGACGTGCGTTTCAACGATCTCGTCGGCGACCCGTGGCGGACCATCGCTTCTGTGTACGAACGCATTGGTGCGACGCTCACGAGCGCGGCCGAAGATCGCATGCGCGAATACCTCGCGGCACGCCCGCGCGAGCGGCACGGGCGTCACGACTACGAGTTCGCCGACACCGGACTCGACCTCACCGACACTCGCGCCCGCTTCGCCGCGTACCAGGCGCGCTACGGCATCAAGTCGGAGTTGTAGCGACCGCGGAGACCCGCACTATGCGAAAGGCCGCCCCTTCCTGGCGGGATTTCGGGGCGGCCTTCCTGTTGTCTCGATGAGGGGCGCTGGGAGGCGAGAACCCTCGATCTCGACGATACGGAGAAACACCGAGGCTGCCGTCATCCCCTGGGGGTGTTCGCGCAGAGTGGTGCGGGTTGATCCCTCGACTCAGATCGCGCGCGTCGTACGACTGCGACGCAGGCGCAAACGCGCGGGCTCACCTCGCGGGTGATTCGCGGCGCGGCTGCGGACGGAAGGATCAGGTGGGCCGAACCCTGGCGCGCCTGAACCGGAGCACATCACCATGGCCACGCTGACCGTCTGGAAGTTCAACGAACCGGGTGGTGCCGAACGCGCGGCGGGCGTGCTCGAAGGATTGCAGAAGCAGGAGTTGATCAAGATCGACGATGCGGCGACGGTCGCCTGGCCGCTCGAACGAAAGCGACCGCGGACGAAGCAGCTGCACGATCTCGCGGGTGCGGGCGCGCTGTCGGGTTCGTTCTGGGGGCTCCTCTTCGGTTTGTTGTTCTTCGTACCGTTGTTCGGGATGGCGGTCGGCGCGGCGTTGGGCGCGATGAGCGGTTCGCTCGCCGACATCGGCATCGACGACGACTTCATCGATTCGGTCCGCAGCGAGGTGCAGCCCGGGACGTCGGCACTGTTCGTGATGTCGAGCGCGGCGGTGCCCGACAAGTTGCGGACCGCGTTCGCCGGCGAGAAGGCCCAGCTCATCCACACGAACCTGAGTGGCGAAGAGGAAGCGCGCCTCCGCGACTACTTCGCCGAAGCCTGAGCGTTCCGGTTGTACAGCGACGCGTTGAGAACGGCCGACGCGACGGTGAGCCGGCCGACGAGATAAGCCCAGCCGAGTATCGCTACCGCGGCGCCGATCGGGCCGTACAGCGACGACGACGTGCTGACCCTCCGGGTGACGTAGTACACGGTGACCAGGTGGAGTATCTGCACGCCGAAGCCGACGAGGAGCGCGCCGGGGATCAATGCCGTCCAGGGCGCGTCGCCATGCGGGAGCAGCAGCGAAAGCCAGAACCAGATGCCCGCGTACACGCCGACGCTGAGCAGGGCCAGGACGAGGCCGGCGAGCCGATGCGACTCGTTGAGGCGCGACACGAGCGAGACCAGCGCGCTGACGCCGACCGCACAGCCCACCACCACGAGCCCGGCGCGCCACGCGCGCTTCAGTGGCGCGACGGGCTTCCCCCACGCAAGCGCGTGTGCAATGCGAAGGGCGCGGGCGAGCGCTTTCGACGTGCTGTAGAGCGCGATCAGCCCCAAGAAGAGCGCGACCCAACGCCCTCCGTTGGACACGCGCGCCGAGGCCGTCACTGATTGTGCCGCGAGCCCGCTGATCCCGACCTGCTTGGCCACGTTCCCCGCGCCCTGGCTGTCGGCGTGGGCCGCGAACCCGAGCGTGGTGATGAACACGAGCACGAGGGGGAGCAGGAACACGAAGGTGCGGAACGCGATCGCGCCCGCCATGATCTCGCCGCCCACGGCCCGGTCGTGTTCGTACGCGCGCATCGCCGCGCGCGCCGCGGGGACCTTTTCCTCGATCTGGTTCGCGCGGTCGCCGAGGTCGGACCGAGCGGTCTCGACTCGAGCGTGGGCGCGGCGATACCTCGACGCCCGCTCGTCCGTCGTCGGATCGACCACACCCCAGCGTGGCGCGTCGTCGGGCGGTGCCGAATCACCCGCCCGAGGTGAGGCGACGGCCGCGTCCCCGACGGAATTCTGGCGCGATGAGTGCCTGCTGCGGCCCGTCGCGTCCCGGCCCCGGAGGAACTGGTTTCGGGCACCGAGCGGGGAATTCCGAAGCCGGCGCGGAACCGGGAAACACCCGGGTCTCGGCCCGGGCGCCGGACCGGTCGCAGGTCGAGACCGCGGAAATTGCCGGTGGCGTGTTCCGGATGGGCAGCGCCGACCCTTGGGCGTACCCCGACGACGGCGAAGGGCCGGTGCACGAGGTGCAGCTGTCGCCGTTCTGCATCGACACGACCGCGGTCAGCAACGCGCGCTTCGCCGAGTTCGTCACCGCGACCGGTTACGTCACCGACGCCGAGCGCTACGGCTGGTCGTTCGTGTTCGGCGGTCTGTTGCCCGACGACTTTCCCGAGACGCGCGCGGTCGCGAGCGCGCCGTGGTGGCGGCAGGTCTTCGGGGCTGACTGGGCGCATCCGGAAGGCCCACAGTCGGATGTCGACGAGCGGGCCGATCATCCCGTGGTGCAGGTTTCGTGGCGCGACGCCGACGCCTTTTGTCACTGGGCCGGCGCGCGCCTGCCGACCGAGGCGGAGTGGGAGTTCGCGGCGCGGGGCGGACTCGACGGCGCCGCGTTTCCGTGGGGTGACGTCCTCGTGCCGGACGGCGAGCACCGCATGAACGTGTGGCAGGGAACGTTCCCGACGCACAACACCTCGGACGACGGTTTCGTGGGTACCGCGCCCGTCGCCGCGTTCCCGCCGAACGGCTACGGCCTGTACAACATGACCGGCAACGTGTGGGAGTGGTGCTCCGACTGGTACGACCCGAACTACTACGCGGTCTCGGCCCGGGTCGATCCGCGGGGCGGAGAACGGGGTACGCACCGCGTCATGCGCGGCGGCTCGTACCTGTGCCACGCGAGCTACTGCCGCCGCTACCGCGTGTCGGCGCGCAGTGGTAACGGCCTCGACAGCACCACGGGCAATCTCGGGTTCCGCTGCGTGTACGGCCGGTGACCGACACCACGACCACGGCTCGCCGCTGGTTCATCTTCTCGTCGCTGCGCGGCTATTCGACGAAATGGCTACGCGGTGACGCGTTCGCCGGGCTCACGGTGTGGGCGGTGCTCGTTCCGGAATCGTTGGCCTACGCGACGATTGCCGGCGTTCCGCCGGTGGTCGGCTTGTACGCCGCGTTCCCGGCGTTGGTGCTGTACGCGGCGTTCGGCTCGTCGCGGCACCTGATCGTCGGTCCGATGTCGGGCACGGCGGCGCTGTCGGCCGGCATCGTCGCCACGTTCGCGCGCGGCAACTCGGCCGAGTTCGTGGGCATCACCACCGCGCTCGCGATCGTCACGGGAGTAATTGCGGTCGCCGCGGGCGTGGCGCGCCTCGGCTTCTTGTCGAGCTTCATCTCGGAACCGGTACTCAAGGGATTCATCGTCGGTCTCGCGTTGACGATCATCGTGGGTCAGGTCCCGAAGCTGCTCGGCGAGGAGAAAGGCGAGGGCAACTTCTTCGAGAAGTGTTTCGACGTCATTCGCCATCTCGATCAGGCGAACGGGGCGACGGTCATCGTCGGGTTCGGTTCGCTGGCACTCGTTCTCGCCTTGCGCAAGTGGTTGCCGTAGCTGCCCGGTTCGCTGATCGTCGTCTTGCTCGGAGTTGCCGCGGTCTCGATCTTCAACCTCGAGCAGCACGGCGTAGCGATCGTCGGCAGCATCCAGTCGGGCCTCCCGCGCCTCGGCCTGCCGCAACACGTCCCCGCGGCCAAGAACTACTTCGAACTGATCGGCCCCGCGGTCGGTCTCTTGCTGGTCGGATTTGCCGAAGGTCTCGGCGCGGCCAAGACCTATGCGACGCAACAGGGGTACGAGATCGACGCCAACCGCGAGCTCATCGGGCTCGGCGCGGCGAACCTCGGTTCGGGGCTCGCGTCGGGGATGGTCGTGAACGGCAGCTTGTCGAAGACATCGGTGAACGGCGGCGCGGGCGCCAAGTCGCAGGTTTCGGGCCTCCTGGTTGCGGTGATGACGGTGATGACGCTGCTCTTCCTCACCGGACTCTTCGAGAAGTTGCCGGAGGCGACCCTCGGCGCAGTGGTCATCGCCGCGGTGATCGAACTCGTCGACGTGGAATCGTTGCAGCGGTTGTCGCGGGTGTGGTCGAGTCGGTTGGCCCGGATCTACGGCCACGCGTCGCGGGCCGACTTCGCGGCGGCAATTGCGGCGATGTTCGGCGTACTCCTGTTCGACACGTTGCCGGGCTTGTTCATCGGAATCGGTGTGTCACTGCTCCTGCTGTTGTACCGATCGGCGCGCCCGAACGTGGTGACCCTCGGTCGGGTCCCGGGCCGATCCGGGTTGTGGGAGGACACCGCGCGCCATGCGGATGTCGAGCAGGAGCCCGGCGTCGCGGTGGCGCGGGTCGAGTCCGGACTGTTCTTCGCGAACGCCGACCACGTGCGGGAGCAGCTGCAGAAGTTGGCGCGCATCGACGGTACGACGGCACTCGTGGTCGACGCGGAAGCAGTTCCGTTCATCGACGTCACGGCCGCGTCGATGCTGGCTCAGCTTGCGCAGACACTCCGCCGGAACGGAACGACGCTGATGCTCGCGCGCGACATCGGACAGGTGCGGGACGTGTTGGATCGCACCGGGCCCGAGGAGAGTGCGGCGATGTACGACACGATCGACGAAGCGGTCAGCGCGGCGCGCGCCCAGAGGCAACCACCACCCGACTCGTGATCTTTTCGGTTCGGAGGCGAGCGGCGGTGGTCGCCGGTGGGTCGACGTCACCCCGCTCGGGTGACCACTGATCCGGCACCGAGGCCGACGATGGTGGCGCCAACGAATGTGGCGACTGGAATCGGAACCCGGCCCGGGAGGAGACCCAGCATGGCAACGCTGACGGTATGGAAGTTCGATGATGCGGCCGGCGCGACGCGCGCGGCCGCCAAACTCGGTCAACTGCAGAAGCAGGATCTCATCAATGTGCACGACGCGGCCGAGGTCTCGTGGCCGATGGACAAGAAGCAGCCCAAGACGAAGCAGCTGAACAACCTGGCCGGCGCGGGCGCCCTCGGCGGCGCGTTCTGGGGACTGCTCTTCGGACTGTTGTTCTTCGTCCCGCTGCTCGGCATGGCCGTCGGCGCCGCCATGGGTGCGCTCGGAGGGGCGATGACCGACGTCGGCATCGACGACGACTTCATCGACTCGGTTCGGGGTCAGGTGACACCGGGTTCGTCCGCGCTGTTCCTGCTGACCACCGACGCGGTCGTCGACAAGGTGAAGGACGCGTTCATCGACGAGAAGGCGCACCTGATCAGCACGAACCTGTCCGATGCCGACGAAGCGAAGCTCCGCGAGGTCTTCGACGAGTCGTAGCCGACCGGATTCGTATCTCGCCTCGCAGTTCGATTCATAACTCGCGCCGTGTGGAATGCGATAGGTCAGATCCTTCCGAGTGCGATCGGCGTGGCGATCAGCCCCATCCCGATCATCGCCGTGGTGCTCATGCTCGTGACGCCGCGCGGAAGGGTCAATGGGCTGGTGTTCGTCGCGGGCTGGCTCGTCGGACTCGCGATCGTCGGCGCAATCGTGCTGGCGATCGCGGGCCCGGCCGAGTCGGGCGACGGTGGTTCTCCATCGAACGGCGCCAACGTGGCGCAGATCGTGTTCGGTGTCGTGATCCTGCTCGTCGCGGTCGGGCAGTGGCGGAAGCGGCCGCGCGCGGGTGTCGAGCCCGAGCCTCCGACGTGGATGAAGGCGATCGACGGCTTCTCTCCGCTGAAGGCGGCGGGCGCAGGCGCGCTGTTCGCGGGTCTCAATCCGAAGAACACGGTGCTGGCGGTGAGTGCGGCCGCGACAATTGCGCAGACGGGTATCGCCGGCGGTCAGCAGGCGATTGCGTACGGCGTGTTCGCGCTCATTGCGAGCATCGGCGTGGCGGCCCCCGTCGTCATCTATTTCGCGATGGGCGACCGCGCCAAAGCAGTGCTCGACAGCCTCAAGGACTGGATGGCTGCGAACAACGCCGTAATCATGTCGGTGCTCTGCCTGGTCATCGGCTTCAAACTGGTGGGCCAGGGAATCTCGGGCTTCTGAGACCGCAGTGACCGAGACCGGGACGCGGCGGCGCGCGACGCGGATCAGTTCGTTCGTTCCGGCGCTGGGTTGGCTGCGCGACTACGACCGGAGCTTGCTCGTGCGCGATGTCATCGGCGGCCTGAGCGCGGGCGCGGTCGTGATTCCGCAGGCCATGGCGTACGCGACGATCGCCGACCTTCCCGTGCAGGTCGGCCTCTACACGTGCATGGTTCCGATGGTCGTGTACGCGCTGCTCGGCGGCTCGCGCACGCTTTCGGTCAGCACGACCTCAACCGTCGCGGTGCTGACCGGTTCGACGTTGTTGGCCGCGGGTGTCGCGGCGGGGAGCACGCATCCGGAGCGCACGCTCGCGACGTTGACGATCCTGGTCGGCGCGATCTTGATCGCGACGAGAGCGTTCCGTTTGGGGACGATCATCGACAACATCTCCGAGGCCACGCTGACCGGCATCAAGGTGGGCGTCGGGCTCACGGTCGCCGCCGGCCAACTCGCCAAGCTCGTCGGCGTGCCCGGTGATCCGGCCGCGAACACCTTCTTCGCCGAACTCCGGACGGTGTTCGATCAACGGAGCCAGGTGAGCATGGTCACCGTCGTGCTCTCGCTGGCCACCATCGTCGTTCTCCTCGTGGTCGCGCGCGTCGCGCCGCGCGTTCCCGGTCCGCTCATCGCCGTCGCCGGTGGCATCGCCCTGGTCGCGTTCGCGTCGCTCGATCAACACGGCGTCGCGTTGATCGCGCCCGTACCTTCCGGCTTGCCACTCCCGGTCGCGCCGGCGCTCGACAACATCGGCGCACTGCTTCCCGGCGCGTTCGCGATCGCGATCATGGTCTTCCTGGAGAGCGTCTCCGTGGCGCGCGCCGTCCGCCGCGCCGACGAGCCCGCGATCGACAACGACCAGGAGCTGAGCGCGACCGGTGTGTCGTGCCTGGCGGGCGCGTTCTTCCGGGCCATGCCGTCGGCGGGTGGCTTCTCGCAGACCGCGGTGAACCTCGGCGCGGGCGCGCAGACGCAGCTGAGCGAGCTCGTCACCGTTCTGCTCGCCGTCGGTTGCGCGCTGGTGCTGGGCCCGGTTCTCGGCAATCTCCCGCAGGCGACGCTCGGCGCAATGGTGTTCGTCGCCGTGATCGGACTGATCAAACCGGCCGAGCTCGTCCGGTTCTGGCGCCTCAGCCGAACCGAGTTCTGGTCGTGGTGATCACCGCGGGCGCCGGGCTCGGCTTCGGTCTGTTGCCGGCGGTGTTCGTCGGCGTCCTGTCGACGCTCTTCGTCGTGCTGCGCGAGCTCGATCGCAGTGGGCTGACCGAGTTGCAGGTCACGACGGACGGCGCCGATGTTCGCGTCGCGGGATCGCACACCGGCGTGGTGCCCGGGCTGCTGGCGCTCCGACTCGACGGACCGCTCTACACCGCGAACGTCCGGTCGGTGAACCGCAAGATGCTCGATGCGGTAGACGCGCGCGGCGGTGTCGACATCCTCGTGCTCGACGCCGCCGCGCAGGGTTTGCTGTCGATAACGGTGATCGACGAGGTGGCGATGCTCGAGCACGAGCTGGCGGAGCGGGGTGTGAAGTTGTGGATCGCGGCATTGCCGCCCCGCGCGCTCGCGACCGCCGAGCTGACGCCGCGCTGGCTGGAGCTGGTCGACGACGGGCGGCTGTTCCCGACGACACTCGCGGCGGTGAAGTCGTACCGCGACACGCACCCCCCGGGTGGTTGATCACCCCACTCGTGGCGGGGCCGCCCGTATCGCCCGTTTCGGGTGAGGCGGCGGTAGGCGTGCCGGGCGCAACCTTCGGACGTCAGCGATTCAAGGGCGATGGAGAGGTCATGCTCGCATACGACTACCCGCTCCTCGGTATTTTCTGGAGCGTCCTGTACTTCTTCTTGTTGGTGATCTGGTTCTTCGCAGTTGCGTCGGTGATCATCGACATCTTCCGCGATCACGAGCTGTCGGGCATCGCCAAGGCGCTCTGGTTCCTGTTCGTGCTGTTTCTCCCGCTGATCGGATTGCTGACGTACCTCATCGTCCGCGGTCCGAAGATGCAGAACCGCGCGATGAAACAGGCCGAGGCGCAGGATGCGGCCTTCCGGAGCTACGTCAACGACGTCACGGCTCGAGGATCAACCGCGGACGAGCTCACCAAGCTGGTCGACCTGCGCGAGCGCGGCGCGTTGACCGACGCCGAATTCGAGAAGCAGAAGTCGGTCCTCCTGCGATGACGTCGACCTCGACGCCGACCCGACTCACCGACGAGGAGCTCGGCGAGATGCTCGCGCTCGCGAACGAATCGGACAGCGTCGAACTGAAATTCACGGTTCCCGATTCGCATCGGCGATCGACCGTCGACGCGTTGCAGATGGATCCGCTCGATTCCCAGGTCCGCCTCGTGTACTTCTTCGACACCCCCGACCTGGCGTTGGAGCGGGCCGGACTCGTCGTGCGCGCCCGGCGCATCCAGGGTCGGGGCGACGATTCGGTGGTGAAGCTCCGACCGGTGGTGCCGCACGAGCTGCCCGCCGGTATTCGCAATGCCGACAACGTCGCGGTTGAGGTCGATGCGCTGCCGGGCGGATTCGTCTGTTCCGCATCGATGAAGCAACCGATGGGCAAGGCGGTCGTCCGGAAGACGATGCAGGAGGGGCGCCCGATCCGCAAGCTGTTCTCGAAGGAGCAGCGCCAGTTCTTCGCCGCGCACGCGCCCGACGGTCTCACGCTCGACGACCTGCATCCCCTCGGTCCGATCCTGGTGTTGAAGGTGCGCAAGCCCGCGTCGGCCGAGGTGAAGCGCAAGCTCGTCGGCGAGCTCTGGCACTACCCCGACAACACGATGATCTTCGAGTTGTCGACGAGAGTCGCGCCGCGCGACGCCTTGGAAGCGGCCGCGGCGGCGCGGGCATTCCTTTCCACTCATGGCCTCGACCTGACGGGCGAGCAACGCACCAAGACGAAGACCGCGCTCGAGTTCTTCGCCCGGGAGCTCGGCCGGGAGACCGCGCCACCGACCGCGTCCTGAGTGACGCGTGCGGAGCAAGCGGGCCACGAGGATCGTTCGATCCGAACGCAAGCTCGAAGATCGCTACGTCTTGTCCGCGGCGCTCATCGTCGCGTGCATCGCCACGTTCGCCACCGCGGGAAACAGCGCCATCGGGGGGCTCGTGACGGTCGCGCTCGAAGGCGTGACCCTGGTCGTCATCCTGCGGGCTTCGCAGGCCAAGGCGCGGACAGTGGGTCTCGCGGGCGGCGCGACCGTTGCCGCGATTCTGATCGTGGCGGGGTCGTGGGCCGTGAACGGTCGGGTCGCCGATGCCGTGCCGGGGATTCTCGGTGCGGCGCTCGCGCTGGTTGCCCCCGTCGCGATCGTGCGGCGATTGTTGCAGCAGCCCGAGATCGAATTCGCGACGGTTGCCGGCGCGATGTGTGTCTACCTTCTCGCCGGACTCTTCTTCGCGCTGTTGTTCTGGTCGATCGGCGAGCTGGGTCACGGTTCGTTCTTCGCACAGCAGACCGGCGCGAGCGGTGCGGACTACGTGTATTACAGCTTCGTCACCCTGACGACGCTCGGCTACGGCGACCTCACGGCCCGCTATGACGTGGGGCGCATGTTCTCCATCCTGGAGGCCCTCTTCGGGCAGGTGTATCTCGTGAGCATCGTCGCCTTGCTCGTCTCGAACATCGGACATGCCCGGAGGACAACATGACCCAGATCGCGTCCGAGGCGCCGGCCCGCGCGCCGCGGTGGCGGCGCTGGACCGCGGGAACGCTCATCGTCATCAGCTGTGTCCTCGCGCCGATCAGCGTCATCGCAGTGTGGTTACGCAACGAGCTGCTCAGCACCGACCGGTACGTCGCGAACGTCACCCCGCTCGCGTCGGATCCGTGATCATCAACACCGTCGCGACCGACATCACCAACGCCCTGTTCGATCAGGTGAACGTCGAGCAGGCCGCCAAGAACGCGCTGCCCGCCAAGGCGGGCTTCCTGGCCGACCCGCTGGTCTCGGCCCTCCACGACGTCGTGTTCCGGTCCGCGGTGGCCGTCCTGTCGTCGGACAAGTTCCAAACGGCATGGGTCGCGGCGAACCGGCTCGCGCACGAGCAGTTGCGCAAGGCACTGACCAATCAAGGCAAGGTCGTCTCCAACCAGAACGGGAAGGTGGTGCTCGACCTCTCCTCGCTCGCCACGGAGGTCCGCGCCGCACTCCAAGAACACGGAGTGTCGGTCTTCGATCGCATTCCGGCCGACCGGCTCAACCTGCGCTTCGAGTTGATGGACGCGGAGCAACTCGATCACGCGCAACGCGCGGTCCGGCTCCTCGACCAGCTCAGTTGGGCACTGCCGATCGCGGCATTGGTATGTCTCGGGGCCGGGCTCGCGCTCTCGTCGAACCGCCGCCGTTCGCTCTTGCGTTGGGGCATCGGATCGGCCGTCGCGCTGGCTGTGATCGGCGCGTCGATTCAACTGGTGCGCACGCTGCACCTGAACGCGGTCACGTCGCCCTCGTTGCCGCGCGAGGCCGCGGCCGCGGTGTTCGACACGCTCGTGCGGTTCCTGCACGACGGGGTGCGGCTCTTCATCGTGATCGGCCTTGTCGTCGCGCTCGTCGCGTGGCTATGGGGCCCGTCGGGTTTGGCGACCAAGGCGCGGGCAACTGCGCGCTCGACGGTTGGCCATGCGGGCGACGCGGCGGGATCGCACGGAGTGGGCTTCGGCGCGTTCGGGGCCTGGGTCTCCCTGCACCGGGGGCAACTGCGCATCGCGTGCCTCCTGCTCGTTCTGCTCATCCTCTTGCTCTGGGATCACCCGCGTGGGATCACAGTCATTGCACTGGGCATCCTCTTGCTCGTGTTGATCGGGGTCGTCGAGTTCGTGGCGCGGGCGTCGTCGGCCGAACACGCGGCGTCGCACTCCACCTGAACGCGTAGGCACCGGCTCCGCGGCGAAATTCCACTGAATTCCCGGTCGCGGGTGAGGTGGTCGACGCCTCGATTCACCCAAATCACCCGGGGTGGGGTGATGTCGCCTCACCTTCTCGCGTCCACACTCGTCCTCGGGACAACGATGCGGCGTTGCGACCGTGCAGGGGGGACGAATCATGACTGTGATGCTTCCGGTGGGAACCAGGACATGCGTCCCGCGCCTGCCGGCACCGTGGCTCCGTAGGCCTCGCCTGAACCGCCGCATCTCCGATCTGCGGCCGGGCGACGTCATGCTCGTCGCCGCGTTCGCGGGATCGGGCAAGACCATGTTCCTCGCCGACTGGTTCACGAACGACCGGCTCGGCGAGGGTGCCTGGTTGACCGTCGACGCCCGCGACAACGAACCGGGCCGGTTCGCGCGGCTGATCGCGCACGCGCTCGGCCTCGATGCGGTGGCCGGCGAGCAACGCCGCAGCCGGCGCGGTGACGCGCTCGTGATCGACCGCGTGTTCGAGAACTTGGAAGGCCGGGCCGCTCCGCAGGTACTCGTGTTGGACGACGTCCACGAGTTGACCGCGCCCGAGTCGCTGGCAACGCTCGAGCATCTGCTGCACAGTGCATCCCCCGGCCTGACCGTGGTCGTGTCGACTCGTGCCGACCCGCCGCTGCCGCTCGGGCGCCTGATCGTCGAGGGTCGGCTCCATCAGATCCGGACCGACGAGCTGGCGCTGACTCCGGCCGAAGCCACCGCAGTGTTCGACGCCCACGGATTGTCGCTCACGAACGAGCAGGTGACGTCCTTGCACGAGCGCACCCGCGGGTGGGCGGCCGGCGTGCGCCTCGCGGCGCTGGCGCTGGCCGACGAGCGCGATCCGGCCCGCTTCGTCGCCGACACGGTCCAGTCCGACGCGGTGATGTCGGAATACCTCATGCAAGAAGTGCTCGAGCGTCTCCCCGAAGACCTGCAGCGGTTTTTGTTGCGTACGAGCGTCGCGCAGCCGCTGACCGTCGAGCTCGCGTCCGTGCTGTCGGGAGACGCCGACGCGGGCGCGAAGCTCGCGCAGTTGGAGCGGGCCGGCCTCTTCGTCACCCGGGCCGACCGCCCGGTCGACGAGTATCGCTTCCACGCACTGTTCGGCGCGCTGCTGCACGCGCAACTGCGGCACGCCGATCCCGCGTTGGAGCGCGCGCTCTCGCAGCAGGCCGCGGAATGGTTCGAACGTCACGACATGCCCGTCGAGGCGGAGCTGCACGCGTTTGCGGCCGCGGACTGGTCGCGGGCGAGCTCGTTGGCCTGCCGGCGTTGGGTGCAGGCCGCGCTCGGCGGGTCGGTTGGAGTCACGATCGCCGTGCCGCCGGGCGCGCCGCGGGCCGAGGTGGCCGAGCTCTCGTTGCTGGCGGCCATCGACGCCACCGTCGACGGCGATCGCCCGAACGCGACCCTGTGGCGCACCCGACTCGACGCGCTGCTCGAGCCGGGAGCCGGGAATGCGGTGACCCGCGTCGCCCGTTTGCTGCTCGACGTGCTGTACGCACGGGCGTTCGGGATCGACGCCCGCGGTCTCGCCGCATGCCGTGCCCTGCGCGACGCCGAACTCGAGCACGAGGCCGACACCGCGCTCTTGCATGCGGTTGCGCGCCTGCGCGAAGCGGAGATCCTGCTCGAGACCGACGACGACGAGGCGACCCTGCGCGCCATCCTCGATGCCCGCCTCCGCGGGAGTCGGAACGCGGCGCCGTGGATCGTCGCCGAATGCGACGCGCTCATCGGCCTGATCGCCTCGGTCCGGGGGCGCCTCGACGTGTGCGACACCTTGTTCGCGCAAAGCGGCGACTCGGACGAACCCGGTGCATCGGCCGGGAACGCTTCCGACGCGCCGGACACGCGTCGCCTGGCGCGGGTGCTCTGCGAAGCGCAGCGGGGACGGCTCCAATCGGCCCGCGCCCTGCTTCTCGCCGAGGTCGCCGCCGCGTCTTCGCCCCATGCGGTGCGGCTGGGCCTGGAAGAGGCGGCCCATCGCCTCGAACTCACGACCGAGCGTCAACGCCGCGAATACGCGCCCGCATCGGCTTTCGGGACGTACGTGCGCATCGCACTGGGCGCAATCGACGACGTGTCACGCGGATCGGCCGAGCGCCAGGTCGCGGCGGCTCGCGCGTTGTTCGCGCGGGGGCGGAGTCCGCAGATCGTCGAGCTGCTCGGGCACTTCGACCAAGGGCGCGAGGCGCATGCGCATCTGCGGACGCGTATCGAGGCGCTCACGCTCCTGTCGATCGCCGCGGATCGCACCGAGAATTCCGCGGCTCGCGCTGTCCGCGATCCGCCGGGCGCTCGCGCTGGCGGAACCCGCAGATCTCCGCGCGCCCTTCTTGGCCTATGCCGTGCCGGTCGGCGAAGTGATCGACCGGTACTCGTGGCAGCTCGCGGCCGAGAACCGCTACGCCGTCCTGTTGGTCGACGATCTTCGGCGCGAGGAGATGCCGGCGTTCCTGGAACCGCTGACCGATCGGGAGCGGGCCGTCCTCGACTATCTCCCGACGATGATGTCGAACGCGGAGATCGCCCAGCAGCTGCTGGTCTCGGTCAACACCGTCAAGACTCACCTGAAGGCGGTGTATCGGAAGCTGGGGGTCGTACGCCGGCGGGACGCCGTGGTCAGGGCTCGTCAGCTGGAGCTGCTGTAGTCCGGTGGTCGCGGGCCGAGCTTCCGTTCTCGGGCACGTCGACGAGGCGGCGCACCTCGACCAACTCGAGCCCCAGGGCCTCGATCCGGCGCAGGACGCCGTGCAGCGCCGCCCCGTCGTCGACGGTGCCCTCCAACACGGTGTCGACGGGCGCGGTGGTGGTATTGAGGTCGAGCTGTTCGAACTCCGCCGCCATGGTCGGGGTCAGTCGGCCCCGTAGGCGGATTTCATATCGGTGTCGTGGCACGATCGCACTCCGATGCAGACTCGTGCCGAGCGTGCCGCCCCGGAGCGCTCCGATCGTCACCCGACCGGGGTGAAGTAGGGGAAGAAGTGGAGGAATTAGCGTAGGAGACGGAGCACGCGGGCGCGTTCGACAGCCGTTGCACGGGAGTCGCTGTCGAGTTTGCGGTACACGTTGTGCATGTGCGTCTTCACGGTGTTCAGCGACACGTGCAGCGCCAGCGCGATGTCGCGCGCCGAGAGCTGCGTCGGCAGATAGGTCAAGACCTCGAGCTCACGGGTGCTGAGTCGCGTTTCGCTGGCGCCGGTGCCTTCCCCGTCGATGATCCCCAGCCGGCTGTTCGTCGCCAGCCGCAGCCGCAGCACGTAGTCCGCTTCGTCGGGGGTCCGGCAGAGGATCGGAAAACGCCCGACGAGATCCGGCGCGATCTCGCCGATCGTGCGGACGAAACGCTCGCGGCTCCCGATGCGCAGCGCCCGCCGGAGGTGGTGCTCGACCTGCGGCTCGTCGCCACGAGCGGCCGCGATGCGGGCCCGCACGAGCGAGGCGGTGAGAAGCCGGCGTGGCGTATCGACGCGCATCACGGCCGCGTGTCGTTCGGCGGCGTCCGGTTGACCGTCGGCGAGCTCGAGCAACGCCGCGGTACTCGAGAGGCCGCCCGGGAACGGGGGCGATCCGAGCATCGTTCGCGCCGCATCGGTTCGGCCGATGGCGAGCAGGCACAACATGGTCGACCGCGCGATCCAGCGGTCGACCGCCGCGCTCGGCGCGCGCGCCGAGTCGTGTCGCATCTGCAACAGGATCTCGAGCGACTCCGACGGGTTGCCCTCGGCGCGCAGCAGCTCGGCCTGCGCGAGGCGCGTGCGGACGGCGAACACTCCGGTCGGCGGTCCTGACACCGACTGCGCCAGCGCGTCGAGCACCGTGCGCGCCGCCGCGAGCTCGTTTCGCTCGCGCAGGAGCGATGCGTACACGTGGTGCGCGGCGCGCACGGTCACATCGCCGCCCTCGCCGAGTTGGTGCGCGCGCTCGATCGCGCAGGTCGCCCACTCCGAGGCTTCTCGGAGCCGGCCGCTCGCGAATGCGGCGGCGGCGCGGGCCGAGTCGCGGAAGTGGATATCGCGCCGATCGATGGCGCCGAGCGGAAGGCGCTGCAACGCGCGCCGGGCTTCCCGGGGCCGTTCGAGCCAGCGGTAGCCGTGGCCCAACCAGATCTGGAGTTGGCACGGACCGAGGCCGGTCTCGAGCCGACGATCCCGTGCGAGCGTGGGCTTGGCGTCGAGGATGGCCGCGGCGCGTTCCAGCTGGACGACCATTCCCTCGACATCGCCCGACCCGACGCGGAGGAGGGCGCGCAACATTGCGGCCCGGAACGTCGCCGGGGCATCGGGATCCAACTGCAAGATGGCGTCGACATGGTCCAGCACGTCGTTCGACGCGATCAGCTCGTCGACACCGACGAGTGCGGTCGCGTAGTCGAGGAGATGCCACACGTCGGTGGCCCCCATCGACGGGTGGATGTTCGCCAACAGCGCGCGCACGAGCTCGTCGCGGTTCGCGTCGGAGGCACTGAATCGGGCTTCGGGGAACAACCGCGCCGCGTCGGTGAGGTTTCCGGCTGCGAGCCAGTGTTCGACCGCAGCGGCCGGGTCGTCACGTTCTTGATGCCACCGCGCGGCCGCGGCATGGATCGCACGGGCGCGATCGGGATCGCGGGCATCGAGCTCGTCGCGCAGCATGGCCCGGAACTGAGGCTGGTACCGGTACCGGCCGTACTCGTCGGGGTCGCGCGTCACGAACACATTGCTGCGTTCGAGCTGACGAAGGAGCTCGGCCGAGTCGGCGCGTCCGGTCACGTGTGCGCACAGGACGGGAGACAACGTCGTCAAGCACGCGGTCTCCATGAGGAAGCGCTGCACGCTCGCGGTGTGCGGGGCGAACACCTCTTCGAAGAGGAACTCTCGGATGTCGTCAACCGGCGGCCGGCACGCACGGTGGGCCGCAGTCATCAGTTTGAGCCCGGTGATCCAGCCGTCGGTGCGGGTGTGGAAACCGACCGCGTCGACGTCGACGATCTCCTCGATCTCCAGCACGCGTGTGGTCTCTTCGAGGCTGAACTGGAGATCCTCGTCGCCGATCTCGGTCAGATCGCCCGCGGCCCGGAGCCGCCAGAGTGAGAGCGCCGGTTGCTCCCGGCACATCACGATCAGGTGCATCCATTGCGGCACGAGCGCGACGAGGTCGGCGAGGCTGTTGCGACCGTCTTCGGACGTGAGCACCTGAACGTCGTCGAGCGCGAGGAACGCGTCGCGCTGCACCGACATGCGGCGGAACTGATCGAAGCGGAGCTCACCGAAGTGTCGGAGTGCGGCCTCGACGCTGTTCCAGAACACCGGCGCGGCGTTGTCGTTGTCGGAGAGCGTGATCCATGCTCGATCGCGCTCGTCGATCGTTGTCATCCAGTTCGCGACGAGAGCGGACTTGCCGCAACCCGCGCGGCCGCTCACGACAGTGAGTCGCGAACGCACCGCCTCGTTCAGGCGCGCGTCGAGATGCGGACGGGCGACGTACGAAGAGGGCGGCGGGGGGGCGACGAACCTCGACGCTCGACGCGTCGACGACGCCGACACAGGCATCGTTGACACTCCGAAGACTCCACGCTCGACGCTCGCCATGGGGGGCTCCCCCTCCGCCAGCGAGAACCTTGGCCGCTGCGTCGCGTCGCGACATCATCCCCAGGGGTGAAATCCTGCCGCTCACGCACCTCTCGCATCAGCAATCACTCCGCGTGGCCGGCGCGTCCGCCGGTTCGTGATCAGTGCAGATGTGTTCGGTAGAACGCGCGCTATTCGAGGTGCCCGGCGAGTCCGCTCTCGTACGCGGCGATCACGGCCTGGGCGCGGTCGCGCACGGCCAACTTCGTGAACACATGTTTGACGTGCGTCTTCACCGTGGCGAGTGAGATCGAAAGTTCGGCCGCGATCTCCTGGTTCGAGTGACCGCGCGCGATCAGCAGCAGCACTTCGCGTTCGCGCTCGGTCAACGTCTCGACGCTCGCGCGTCGTTCCACCGACCAACGCGCGAAGCGCTGAATCAGCCGTTGCGCGGGAATGGGTGCCGGCAGCGCGTTGCCGTCGGCGACGAGACGCACCGCGTCGGTGAGATCCTCGGCGCGGGCGCGCTTGAGCAGGAAACCGCTCGCGCCGGCTTCGAGGGCGCGGAACACGTAGTCGTCGAGTTCGAAGGTCGTCAGCACGATGACCCGCGGGCCGTTGTCGGTGACCCGCGAAAGGATGCGTTCGGTCGCGAGGATTCCGTCCTCGCCCGGGAGCTGTACGTCCATCAGGACGATGTCCGGTGCGAGCTCTTCGATGCACCGGTACGCGTCTTCGGCGGAATCGCTCTCGCCGACGACCTCGATGTCGGTCTCGGCGTCCATGATCACCCGCAACCCGATGCGCGTGGCGACGTCGTCGTCCACGATCAGCACGCGGGTCGGCACGTCAGACCTGTTCCAGGGGGAGCTCGGCGATGACCGCGTAGCCGTTGTCGCCGATCGGTCCGGCAACCAGCCGGCCGCCGAGCACGGCGACGCGCTCGCGCATCCCGGTCAGGCCGCGCCCGCCGCCGGCAGTGGGCTTGTTCACGGCGCGGCCCTGGTCGGTGACCGTCAAGAACAATGTATTCGACGCAAATCGCACGTGAACTTGAGTGCGCGCGTCGACGGCGTGCCGGGCGACGTTCGTCAGCGACTCCTGCACGATGCGGTACGCCGATCCGTCGACCAGTCGCGGCAGTGGGCGAGCAGGTCCCTCGACGATGTACTCCACGTGCATGCCGGCTTGCACCAGCCGGCCGACGAGCTCGTCGAGATCGGCAATGCCCTTGAGTGGCGCATAGTCAGGCGACTGGTCGGCCAGCCCGAGCGCGACGTCGAGATCACGGAACGCGTCGCGGCCGACGTCTTCGAGTGTGGAGAGCAACTCCTGGGCCTGGTGCGGATTCCGCTCGAGCACCCGACGCGCGCCGGCCGCGGAGAGGATGATGACGTTCAACGCGTGACCGACGATGTCGTGCGTCTCGCGTGCGATGCGTCGGCGTTCCGAGACTGCGGCCTGCATCGCGGTCAGGTCGGCGCGGACGCGATCGATCTCGTGCCGGCGCAGTTTGCGTTCCATGCGGGCCCGTTCACCTACCGTGACCGCCAGCGTCAACGCCGCGAGCAGCGTCACCGCGATGAACCACTGCGTATCGATCAGAGCACCTTCGGGTCCGCGCACCGCGATGAGTGTTGCGGCATGCCCGCTCGCGACAGACCAACTCGCACCCATCGCCACGCCCACGCCCGCGAGGCCGACTGCCCACGGACCGCCGCGCAGCGCGGCGAGGATGAGGACCGGAAGGGCGAGGTAGGCGAACGACTCGTGCGAGTAGATCGTGGGCACCATCGTGACGACGAACCCCGCGACCACGAGGGCGCCGATCTCGAAGGGCGAGGCGGAGATGTCGTAGAAGTCGCGGCGCCGCCAGGCGAGGATCGGGGTCGCGATCACCAGCACGCCCAACGCGTCGCCGAGCCACCACTCGGCCGCGGTCGAGGGCAGGCCTCGCCCGGCACTTATGGCGATGACGAGGCCGCCGATGAGGCCGCCGACGAACGGTCCCGCGATGACGGCACAGATCACGTACCAGAGGAGAAACCCTCTGGGCTGCGTTTGCCGGTGCCGGGCGACCGTGCCGACGAGGCTCGCGCCGACGAACGGCTCGACGACGTTCGCGAGCGCGAAACCCAGGGCCATGAAGACGGTGAGGTGGTTGTGCTCGAGGTCGACGACGATCTCGGCGATCGCGACCGCGGCCAACCAGTACGGCCACAGCCGGCGGGGCGTCGAGAGCAAGGCCGCCAGCGTGATTCCGGCCGCGGGGAAGAACGACGCGCCGGAGCCGGGCACGCTGAGGTATCGATAGCTGAGCATCGCGCCTATCGCGTAGAGGCCACCCACCGCTACCGCTGACGCGAGAATGCGCGACGTCCGCATAAACCCCCTCTCCAGAGGTGGCCACGCGTTCTCGACTTTTGTCTCGTCCCTTCCCGTGCTGAACCGTAACCGACGGTGGCTGTACGTGTCACGGGTGTGGCAGAAGTGATCTCACCCGTAACGGGTGCGCAGGGGGTCGGGGGTGCGGTTCTCGTTGACGCGCTCGCGGTGGCGCGCTTGGCTGATGACGGCACGGAGTCGCCGGCAGACGGCGGTCAGCGGAGGCGCAATGGTCGCGGAATCAACCGATCGGCAGCCCGGCCGCTGGGGGCCGGCGGCCCTGATGGGCGCGGCCGCGCTCGTCGGCGTGTTGATCGGCGGCCTCATCGTGTGGGCCGTGGGGTCGAACGATTCGTCGCCGTCGACGGCATCGGTGTGCGACGCGAGCTCGGTCGCGCACAAGACCCTGCCGTCGATCGTGACGATCAGCGCCGCGAACGGCCGGTCCGGGGGGACGGGGTCGGGTGAGGTGATCCGCTCCGACGGCTACATCCTCACGAACAATCACGTGATCGCGGTCGCCGCGAACGGCGGAACGGTCTCGGTGCTCTTCGAAGACGGCAAGACGGAACCGGCGACGATCACCGGCCGCGACCCGGTTGCCGACCTCGCCGTGCTCAAGGCGGCCCCGAACGACAACGCGCCCGTGATCCCGTTCACCTCCTCCGACGGGCTGAAGGTCGGCCAGCCGGTCATCGCGCTCGGCGCGCCGCTCGGGCTTTCGAGCACGGTGACGAGTGGGATCGTCAGCGCACTCAACCGGACCGTCGATGTCCCGGCCGACAACAACGAGGTCGCGGTGCTCGCGTCGGCGATCCAGACCGACGCTTCGATCAACCCCGGAAACAGCGGCGGCGCGCTCGTCAACTGCTCGGGCGAGCTCGTCGGTGTTCCGACCGCGGGCGCGACAGCAGGCGGCACGGGCAGCATCGGTCTCGGGTTTGCGATCCCCTCCGACATGGCCAAGACGATCTCCGACGCGATCATCGCCAACGGCTCGTTCACGCACTCGTACATCGGCGTGCAGGCGAGCCCGGCGCCGAGCGGGCTCTACCTCGAGGCGGTCTCGGTCAACGGCCCCGCGGCGCGTGCCGGCCTGCGGGCCGGCGACGTCGTCACCAAGATCGACGGAACCCAGGCCTCGACGGTCTCGCAGCTGATCGCGGTGACGCTGACGAAGAAGGCCGGTGATCAGGTCGAGGTGGAGTACACGCGCAACGGACAACCCGCAACCGCCACGATCACCCTCGGCGCCGACCCCGGCCCCCGAACGCGTTAATTGGTCGCTCGCGCGGCGCGTTGTTCTACTTCTGGTAGAAGCAGGGGCTGGTCGCGCCCTTGGGGATGCCTTCGTAGGGCTCGGCGATCTCGGCGACCGTGGGGCCGTGTTGTGCGGCCAGCGGCGCGAGCTTCTCGAGATCGAAGCCGTACACCTCGGCCGCGTTGACCGCGAAGATCTGGTGCAACTCCGCGGGATCGACATCGTGGAACGCGCGCCGGATGCTCTCGCGCGAGAACGGTGTCGCGCCCTCGTGGTGCGGGTAGTCGCTGCCCCACATGTACTTGTCGATGCCGATGCGCGTGCGCGACTTCCCGTCGGAGGGGCTCGGGAAGCTCGCGCCGATCCAGCAGTTGCGGGCGAAGTACTCGCTCGGTTTCATCGGTAGCGCCGACGCGGGATCGAACCCGACTTCTCCGGTGCGGCCCATCGCCATCGCCATGTGCAGGCCGTCGAGTTGCCGGATCGTCTCCGGAACCCAGCTCGCGCCCGACTCCGTCATCACGAACTTCAGCGCGGGGAAGCGCTCGAAGATGCCGCCCATGATCATGAACCACAACGGGCGGTGCGCGAAGTACGGCGTCTCGATCACCCAGAGCACCTGTGCGAACGGGTATTTCCCGTGATCGGGCAATCCGGTGCCGGAGTGGCTGTTCACCGGCATGCCGAGCTCCTGGCACGCGGCCCAGATCGGGTCGTAGCTCGGGTCGTACACGGGCGGAACGTCGTACTGATCGGGCGGGAGGTTCGGAACGAGGACTCCGCCGCGCAACCCGTGCTCGCGCGCCCAGTGGATCTCCTGCACCGCGTCGTCGACGTTGTTGAGACAGATCTGCGCGATGCCGGCGCGGCGGTCGGGTGCGAGCGCGCAGAAGTCGGCGAGCCAACGGTTGTGCGCTTTGATGCCGGCCCACCGCAACTCGTACTCCGCGTTCGTCGGTGGCCGCGCGATCACCACGCCCGTGGGGAAGAACGGCGGGATCGTGTTGGGGAACAGGACCTCGGCCACCTGACCGTCGGCTTCGAGGTCGGTCCAGCGGCGGGCGTCGTCCCAGTTACGCGTGCGCGAGTCGCCTTGGAGGTCGCGGTACGGGTTCTTGTACGCGCCGCGCCACTCGTCGTAGGCGTCGTGGTACTTCGCCTCGAGGTAGTCGCGATACTGCGCGGTCGAGCCGCCGCCGTGGCAGTCGGCCGAGATGATCGTGTAGTGGTCCGTGGGTGCGCTCGGCGCGGCAACGGTCAACGTCGTTCCTTTGGTCATTTCCCGGGGACGTCGTCAAGCGTCCTTCGGACGAGTCACTGCGTCGCGGTCAGGTCAAGCTGACACGCGTGTCACATTCACGGTAGCGCGCGTACTTCCGGCACCGGGTGAGTTACACGCGTGTCATCGAGCTGCGCGTTGAGTACCGCGCCCAGCAGCACCACGTAGACCCCGAGATAGGTGCCGATCATGCCGATCACGGTTCCCGCGAGGGCGCCGTAGACCGCGGTGTATCGCGTCGAGAAACGGAGGTAGACGGCGAAGCCGGCGACGACCGCGCTCAGGCCGATGCTCGTGGCGACCGAGCCGGGGAGCAGCCGGCCGACCCGAGTCGACCCGATCGAGAGGCGGTAGAGCGCGGCGGCGATGGCCGCGATCAGGCCCAGCGCCAACGGTACCCCCACGATCACCGCGACGACGACCGGGACGTGGTCGACGACGATCGCGGCCGTGGTCGACACCAGGGCGGCGACGCCCAGCGCGAGAACGCCGAGGATGGCGCCGAGAAGGGCGTGACTGCGGGCGCGGACGTAGTTCGCGGGGCCCAAGCCGTACGAGACCCGGACCGCCCGCTCGAGGTTGTAGATGCCGGCTGACGCGCTCCACAGCGCGAGCACGACCGACACCACGAGACCGACGGTGAGCCCGCCGCGGTTCGCGGTGACGACCTTCTGCAGCTGATCGGCCAATGTGGCGCCGAGCGACTGCGGGCCGTTGTTCGCGAGTCCGGAGAGGTTGTCGGCAACGTGTTCGGGGCTCACCACGAGTCCGTAGATGCTGACCGCCGCGATCGCAGTCGGGAACACGCTGATGACGAGCCAGAACGCGGCACCCGACGCGGCCAGCCCGACCTGTTCCGTGGTCTGCTCGCGCAGTACTGCCTGCAGCACGGCGCGCGGGCGGACCCGAGAACCGTCACGAGCGGAGTCCGCCATCGCTTTTGTATACCCGAATCACACGCGGTTACCGGCGGCGTCGGCCGGGTAGCTGTTTCGCGTTCCTGCGACACAGTGATGGGAGAAGCAGATGGACGTCTTGCGTGGGGTCGCGCATCCGATGCTCGGCGCGATGTTCGTCTACGGCGGACTCGATTCCGCGCGTCTCGCGGCGCTCGTGCTCGCGGAATCGCTTGTTCCCACGACGCTCGCGGGCCATCGCTTCTGGGAAGAGTCCGAGCCCAAAGCGCGGGCCGGGCAACGCATTTATTTCCTGAAGAACGTCTCGCTCTTCGGCGCGCTTCTGCTCGCGGCCGACGACACCGGCGGTCGCCCGTCGATCCCGTGGCGAATTCACGAAGCTGTCGGCAACGCCCGTGACACGTTGCCGTTGCCGCGCACGTGAATCTGAGTATTGCGCACGCATTCTTTGGTAGCGGCTTTGTCGCGAAGGTGTCGCGAACTGCACACGGTTTGTCCTTCACGCGCGCAACTCGTTCTGGTTGGTTGAGCAGGCGCTCGCCCGGCGGGCGTCGTTGATCGCGGTTGCGGTCTGCGTCTGTTCGAACAGCAACTCCTGGGAGACAACAGTGCTACAAACGAAGAAGAAGGTCAGGCTGTGTTGCATGGTGGTCGCCGGCGTAGGTGCGCTGTCGATTGGTGCAGCTGCGAGCGCGATGGAACACGGTCCCCTCGGAGGCCTCGACCCGACCGCCAGCGCACTGAACCTGTCGCAGTGGTCGAAGGTCGACACCCATCAACACTCGAAGGCCAATTCCGGCGGCAATGACGCGCAGTCGTCGGTCGACGGAACGAACTCCAACCAGCAAGGGGCCGACGGCTCTGCTCACGGTGGCTACATCGGTGGCGACGGCGAGGGTGACAGCTCCGGGAACACCGCCGGTAACACCGGTGGCAGCGCAACCAACGGCAACACCGGAACCAACTCCGGCACGTCGATGGCGTCGAGCGGATCCGGTGACGCGACCTCCGGCAACACCAACTCGGCCAGTGTGACCCAGTCGAACTCCGGTGGCGTCACGACGAGCTCCGACTCGTCGGGTAGCACCATCAACGGCGACGGCCCCAGTGGCTCGTTCACCGGTGGCGTCCTCAACGTCGACCAGGGGTCGAAGGTTGACACCCACCAGTCGTCGAAGGCGAACTCCGGTGGCAACTCGGCATCGTCCGAGGTGACCGGTTCGAACTCGAGCGAGCAGAACGGCGATGCGCACGCGAGTGGCGGAAGCATCGGCGGCGGTGGTGACTCGAGCGGTAACTCGACCGGCAACACCGGTGGCACCGCGTCGAACACCAACTCCGGCTCGAACACCGGATCGTCGACGGCAACCGTGACGAGCGGCTCGGCATCGTCGACCAACTCGAACTCGGTGACTGTGTCGCAGACGAACAGCGGCTCGGTCTCGACGACGTCGAACAGCAGCAACACGACGATCAATCACTGACGTCGCATCACTGACGTTTGGTCAAGCGCCAATCAGGTGATTGTCGTTTCGGAACAGGGGGAGGGGCCCACGGCCCCTCCCCACTTCCCGAGGAGCAACATGCCGACGAGCAACGTGTTCGCGACGACATCGAAGGTCACGGTTCGAGCACTCTTTCTCGTGGCCTTCGGGTTCTGCGCCTTACTGCTGTTGAGCGGACGCGCGCACGCACTCGCCGACGATCCGCCCGCCGCGACCGCCACCGGATCGACGCCGCCCGACACCGCGCCGGCGGCGACGATCGACACGACCGATTCCACCCCGCCGCCGACGGTGCCGCAGAGTGAGCCGACGGCACCCACTCCGGCCGGTGCGGCCGGTCCCGACGACACGAACACACAAGGCGCCACGGTCGTGACGAGCGGAACCAGCACGGCCAACACCGGATCGAACGACGCGGTCGCAACCGCGCCGACCACGCCCGCCTCCACGACCTCGACCCCGCCCGCGACGACCACCGGTACCGGGACGAACCCGACGACCGCGCCGACATCGAACGCGGGAGCCACGACCGGAAGTTCCACCGCCGTCGGTGACCAGAGCACCAGTTCGATCAACCAACAGGTCGCGGCATCGACAACCGGCAACGCGACCGTCGACATCCTGCAGATCGCGTTGGTCGTGAACGTCGGGATCGCGCACTCGACTTCCGGGAACAATGCCGCGGGCGCCACCGCCGGCGGCTCGGCGCTCACCGCGCCCGGTTCGGCCGCAGCCAACGACACGACCGGCCTGGCGAAGGCGACCGGCGACGCGGCTCACACCGCGATCGTGCAGGGCGCGATCGTGACCAACGGCCAAGCGAGCAACCAGACGAGCACGGTGCTCAACATCGGGATCGCGATCAGCAACACCGGCTTGAACATCACGATCGCCGCGGTCGGCCCCTCCGGCGGAGCGACCGCCGACGCCGCGTTCGCCAATGTGGCAACGGGGAACTCCTCCGCGACCGGCGACCGCGCGAACTCCTCGATCAATCAGACGGCGTCGGCCGGCGCGTCGGGAAACGCGGTCGTGTCGATCGACCAGCGCGCGGTCGTCGTGAACTTCGGGGTTGCGATCTCGAACACCGGTGCGAACTTCAGCCTCGCGTCGCTCGACGACAGCGCACTCACGCCCGAAGAGCAGCAGATCATCGCGGCGCTGCTCAACAGCCTCGTTCCGATCCTCTTCGGGTCGCAGTCGGCCGCGCCGGGTAGCTCGACGGCGCTGGTGTCGACCGGCGGCGCCACCGGCGTCGGCAACGCAACGACGACCACCATCGCCCAGACGGCGCAGGCGACCGCGAGCGGCAGCCAGAGCGCCAGCGTCGCCCAGACCGCGCAAGTAGCCAACTTCGGGATCGCGCTCGCCAACAGCGGCTTCAACGCCAGCCTGGCCGGCTCCTCGACCGGTGCTGCCGACAGCGCAACGCAGCTCGCGCAGGCGGAGTCGTCGTTGGATTCGTTCTTCGCGAACCTCACCGACCCGAGTTGGCTGCAGAGCGCGAACCCGTTCGCCGCCTTCGCGCAGACCGTCGAGATCGACGGTGTCACCTTCGACCTCGGCGGCTCGCTGAGTGCGAACGACATGTTCGTCGGATTCGACAGCTCGTTCGCACCCGAGGAGAACGCGCTCCCGAACGGCGTGCACGTACGCCAGGTGAGCGGCGTGTTGAACATCGGGATCGCCACCTCCGACAGTGGAGACAACACCGTGGTCTCGTCGGTGAATTCCACGGGATCTTCGGCGAGTGCGAACGTGACGACGGCGGACCGCGCCGGGCGCATGGTTCTCCCGTCCCGTCAGGTCGGAAGCTCGACGCTCGTGCAGCGCGGGATGATCCTGGCGCAACACGAGGTCGCCCCGACGCAACAGGTGCTCGCCACGGTCGTGACCAACGACGCGACATCGATCGGCAACCACTCGACCGTCGGCATCTGCCAGTCGTTCAACGACACGGTGTGTGACCCGCCGGCCGTGCCCGTGCCCGTTCCGCCCGCGCCGCCGGCCCAGCCGCCCGCCACGCCGCCCGTGATCACTGTCGTGGCCCCTATGGCCACTGCACCTGCCGTGGTGCCCGTAGTTGCGCCCGCGGCCGAGCCCGCGTCGGCAACCGCCGCAACCGGCACGTTGCCGTTCACGGGTTCCAGCTCCACCACCCTCGCGGGGTGGGGCGCGGTGTTGCTTGCCGTGGGCGCCGTGTTGAGCCGCCGCCGGCGCCGGACTCTCGGCTAATCCGCAGTCTTGGCCCGGGCCGCGGTCAATCGACGCCGCCGCGCGTGAAAAGCACGCGCCGCGTGCGGAAAAGTTGGTTAACCGAGCCCCGTCCGGGGTACTCGGCGTTGTGGTTGGGTGGAGACCGCCGGGGGGAGCCGACGGGTTGCGCCCCGAGTTGCTCGGGCCGATCTCGCGCCGAACCGGAACATTGGAACGGGTCACTGTCTTTGGGCGGATTGAAGCCAGGGAAGCGTACGAAGCAATTCGTACCCGGCCGAAGGGTTCTCAGTTCAGCTATGGAACGCGCCACCGGCGATTCTGCTCCCGCGTCAACCGTCGTTCTCGCGACGAGCCCCGAACGAGCGTTGCCCCTCGCTCGGGCATTCGCGGAATGCGGCTGTGCCCCGATGCTCGCGTTCTCCCGTTTGCAACTCGCCAGCTTCGGCGACTGCGCCGACATCGTCGTCGCCGACGAGCTCATCGATCCGTGCGCGGAGACGCTGCGCGTCGTCGGCAAGAGTTCGGAAACGATTCGCATGTTCTTGGCACAACGCAGTGATTCGGAAACGTTCGGTGTGCATGCGCATCTGAGTCTCGAGATGTCGCCGACACGAGTAGTTGCGCAAGCGCTGGCACTCATCGAGTTGCGGCACCGAGCGCCGTCAGTCGACGGCCCATTGTGTTGGGGGCCGTTGCAGCTCGACGTGTCGAAGCGCGAGTCGAGATGGCGCGGTGGCCGCATCGATCTCACCGCCACTCAGTTCGAGATCCTCGCTGCGCTCGTGCGCGCCGGCGGTCACGTTCTGACGAAGTTGGAGTTGCAGCGCGAAGTATGGCCCGACTCGGTACCCGACGACGGGGAGCGCCTGATTGCACATATCCGCCGGATACGAGCTCGCATCGAGAGCGATCCGTCGCGGCCGCAATTCCTGTTGACGGCGCGCGGGGTCGGATTCCGGCTCGCCGATCCGAGTGCCGAGCCGCGTCGCAATCTCACGCTCGTGTACGGAGAACCGCCGGCCTTCCCGCAGAGCGCGGGCCGCATCTCCTAGAGGGCGCTCGCATCGTCGCGCGTAAATCGACGCGTGGGCCTTGAGCTCTTCTTAGGATTCGCGCATGCCGGGCGAGATGGCGAACCCGATCCTGCACCTCTCCCTGCCGGTCCGCGAGCTCGCGGAAAGCATCGAGTTCTATGTCGATGTCATGGGCTGCGAAGTCGGGCGGGTTCGCGATTCGTACGCCGATGTGTGGTTCTTCGGGATGCAGGTGACGCTGCACGAGGTGCCCGACCAGGTCGAGCCGCCGCGGGAACACGGCGTGCGGCACTACGGGGTGACGCTCGATGCCGACGGGATGGACGCGATCCTGAAGCGGATCGCCGGGCGTCGGGTCACCGTTGTCAGCAAGCTGGCGACCGACCACGCCGGTACCCCGCTCGAGCAGACCAAGATCAAGGTGCTCGACCCCAGCGGAAATGTGATCGAGCTGAAGACGTACCCCGACCCCGAGGCCGCTCTCCACGGGTGACTGCGAGCCGCTTGACTTAGAGTGCGCTCTAAGGCATACGGTCGACGAGTGACCAACCTCTCGATCGCGGCGACCGCCGAGCGCACCGGCGTGTCGCCCCACACGCTGCGGTATTACGAGCGCATCGGGCTCATCGATCCGGTGGGCCGGGACGAGGCCGGACGCCGGATTTACCGCGACGAAGATCTGCTCCGGGTCGACTTCCTCCGCAAGCTGCGCTCGACGGGCATGCCCATAACGCGCATGCAGGAGTACGTCGCGCTGATCCGCCGCGGGCCGAGCACCGAACGCGCCCGGCTCGAGTTGTTGGAGGAGCACCGCCGGCACGTCCTGCACGATCTCGAGCACCTCAACGACTGCCTGGGTGCCATCAACTTCAAGATCGATCTCTACCGAAAGAGCACCGCATGACGATTCCCACTCGCACGCTCGGCCGCTCCGGACTCGCGGTTTCGGCCGTCGGGCTCGGCTGCATGGGCATGAGCGATGCCTACGGCGCGGGTGACGACGACGAGTCGGTCGCGACGATCCACCGTGCGCTCGACCTCGGGGTCACCTTCCTCGACACCTCCGACATGTACGGGCCTTTCACGAACGAGCAACTCGTCGGCCGCGCGATCAAAGGCCGGCGCGCCGAGGTGACGCTCGCGACGAAGTTCGGTATCGAGCGGTCGGCAACCGACCCGCGATACCGCGCGGTGCGCGGTGACGCGGCCTACGTACGGCAGTCGTGCGACGCGTCGCTCGCCCGTCTCGGTATCGAGACGATCGACCTCTACTACGTCCACCGCACTGATCCCAAGACTCCGATCGAAGAGACGATCACCGCGATGTCCGACCTCGTCGCGCAGGGCAAGGTGCGCTATATCGGATTGTCGGAAGCGGGCGTCGACACGCTGCGCCGTGCGCACGCCGTGCATCCCATCGCCGCGTTGCAGAGCGAGTGGTCGCTGTGGAGTCGCGACCTCGAAACCGAGATGGTCGGCGTGGCTCGCGAGCTCGGCGTCGGCATCGTTCCGTACAGTCCGCTCGGGCGCGGCTTCCTCACGGGTCAGATCACGTCGCCCGACGATCTTGCCCCCGGCGACTTTCGGCGTACGACGCCGCGTTTCCAGCCCGAGAACTTCGCCCGCAATCTCGACCTCGTCGATCGAGTCGGCGTGCTCGCGACGGAGAAAGGTTGCACGCCCGGTCAACTCGCGTTGGCGTGGGTGCTCGCCCAGGGCGACGACGTCGCGCCGATTCCGGGTACCAAGCGGGTGAAGTATCTCGAAGAGAACGCGGGTGCGGTCGACGTCGGGCTGAGCGCCGACGATCTCGCCGCACTCGACACCGCTTTTCCCAAGGACGTCGCGGCCGGTGCGCGCTACGCCGACATGACCCACATCGAGCCGGTCTCCCCCAAAGTTCCCCTCTCCCCGAAGGAAGTCGCATGAAAATCGGACTGCACATCGTCACCTGGGACTTCCCCGGAGGGCCGACCGCGATCGGTTCCACCCTCGGCCGTGTCGGCGAGGCGGCCGAAGAAGCGGGGCTCACGCACCTGAGTGTGATGGACCACTTCTTCCAGATGGACGCGCTCGCGCCCGCGACCGAACCGATGATGGAGGGGTACACCACGCTCGGCTTCCTCGCGGCGCGTACCGCGACCATTCGCCTCGGTCTGCTCGTCACCGGCGTGACGTATCGCTATCCCGGACTCTTGGCCAAGACCGTCGCCACGCTCGACGTGCTCTCGAACGGCCGCGGCGAGCTCGGGATCGGCGCGGCGTGGTATCAGCGCGAGCACGAAGGTCTCGGTGTGCCGTTCCCGGCGACGGCCGACCGCTTCGAGATCCTCGAAGAGGCGTTGCAGGTCTGCTTCCAGATGTGGAGCGACGACGACGGCCCGTTCACGAGCAAGCACTTCCAGCTCGCGGAGACGATCTGCAATCCGCACCCGATCAGCGCGCCGCGTCCGCCCGTGCTCATCGGGGGCAGTGGTGAGCGCAAGACGCTCCGGTTGGTCGCGAAGTACGCGCAGGCGTGCAACCTGTTCTCGACCGGCGCCGACGAGGTCGGCCACAAGCTCGACGTGTTGCGCGCCCACTGCGAGACCGAAGGCCGCGACTACGACACGATCGAGAAGACGATGCTCTCCCGGAGCAATCCGTACGATCCCGATGCCGTGGTCGAGGAGATGCGCGTGTTCGCCAAGCTCGGCATCGACACGGTCATCTTCGTGCCCAACGGCGACCCGGTCGCGTTCACCCAACGCCTGGGTGGCGATCTGGCCGCGCGCCTGGAAGACCTCTAGGGAAGACCTCCAGGGAAGATCTCCGGGGTCGGACTCTCGGCCTCAGGTGAGGTCGTCGAACCAGTCGTCGCGTTCCAACAGCATGCGGAAGGCGAGCAGGTCGTCGGGTGTCAGCCTGGGCCCGGGCGCAGCCGTTCGGCGCTCCACCAGCTCGGCCGGCATCCGCCAGCGCTGCACCGGCACTCCGACGGCCACCAACGCGCCGATCGCGCCGCGAACCGACTCCTGCTCGGATGCATGGGGTGTGACGAGCCCGCACTCGAGGCAGCGGAAGCAGTACGACCACTCGCCGTTGTCGACGCAGAGCCGCAGTGTCACGTCGCCGAGCTCGACCAGGACGACGCCACAGTCCCGGCACTCGACTCGCACGTGCGTCCGTTTCGACATCGTTTGGTAGATACCCATCGCCCGGCCGGAAATCCCGGTTCGGGGCCCGGGCCGGACCCCTTGATCGATATATGAGGGCCGTCATCGCGTAGCGTCTCCACCCTGGAAACCGACGGCGACTCCCCGGTGAAACTGTCGCGCTTCGAGCGCGGCCGCCGCCTCGCGGCGCGAGCACCCGTGCCCGAGGGCACGTTCGCCGTCGGCGCCGGACTCGTCGTGTCCGGACTCGCCACTTACGCGTTCCAGATCCTCGCATTCCGGGGCTTGAACAAGCTCGACTACGGCGCGCTCAACACGCTCTGGGTGGTGGTGTTCGTGTTGGCGCCCGGCATCTTCCTGCCTCTCGAACAAGAGGTCGGGCGGGCGATGGCGGCGCGGCGCGTGCATGGGATCGGCGGCGCACCGATCGTCAGGCGCGCGAGCGCCATCGGCGGCGCGTTCGCGGTCGCGATCGCCATCGGAGTGATCTTCGCCGCGTTCACCACGTCGCTCGTCTCGAAGTTGTTCGCCGGGCACGCCGGTCTCGTCGTGTGCCTCGTCATCGCGCTGTTCACGTTCGGGATCGAGTACCTGGCGCGCGGCGCGTTCGCGGGCACCGGGCACTTCGGTGCCTACGGGGTGAGCATGGCCGCGGAGGCGTTGCTGCGCCTCGCACCGTGCATCCCGCTCGCGCTCCTCGGTGCGACGAACCCGGTCTGGTTCGGGCTCTGCCTTGCGATCCCCCCATTGATCGCCACGGCGATCGCGTTGCACGGGCGGACGGGAATCATGGTGCCGGGTCCACCCGCGCCCTACCGGGAGATCTCCACCAACCTCGGGTATCTACTCGGCGGGTCGCTGTTCGCGCAGCTGCTCGGCTACGCGCCGTTCATCGGCGCGACGCTGCTCGCCACGTCGAGTCAGCGCGTCGCGGTCGCCGACTTCATCGTCGGCCTCTTCTTGTCGCGCATACCGATCGTGTTGTTCCAGGCCGTGCAGGCCGCGCTCCTCCCCGGCCTGACCCAACTCGTGAGCGCAGGCCGGGCCGACGAATTCCGCGTCGGCGTACGGCGTCTGGTGGTGCTCGTCGCCGGCATCGCGGTGCTCGGCGTGATCGCGGGTTGGATCGGCGGGCCGACCGTCGGCCGCATGCTCTTCGGGAGCAAGTTCAACCTCGGCAGCCGCGACGTTGCGTTGCTCGCCACCGGCAGCGGCCTGTTCATCATCTCCCTCACCATGTCGCAGGCATTGATCGCACTCTCGGGTCACGCGTTCACGATGTACGCCTGGTTGGTGGGTCTCATCACGTTCGTCGCGACGACTGCGGTCATCAGTCACGAGCTGTTCCTGCGGGTCGAGCTCGGCTCGATCGCCGGCGCACTCGCCAGCCTGGTGATGATGTCGGCGTTCTACATGCGCCGCGTGCGTCGAGGGGTCGGGCCCGGCAAGCTCTCGAGCTTCATCGAGCAACTGGGATACGAACCGCTCGAGATCTGACGCGCGTTTCGGAGTTCGGCGCACTCGGGTACGGCAGCAATCGTCACTGCCGTACACGAGGAGGCGACGCCATGCCCCGCGGTTCTTCACCCAAGCGCGAACGCCAGTACGAACACATTCTCGACGCCGAGCGCGACCGGGGTGTGCCCAAGAAGCGAGCCGAGGAGATCGCGGCCCGCACGGTCAACAAGGCCCGGGCCCGGACCGGTGAGGCGAAGACCGCTTCACGATTGTCGAAGACCGACATCTCCTCGCAACAGCGCGCCGGCTACCGCCGAACCCACGGTGGTTCGGGCCGGACGCGCGACCAGCTCTACGAAGAGGCGAAGCAGAAGAACATCCGCGGCCGCTCCCGCATGACGAAAGCGCAGCTCGCCCGCGCGGTGCGCTGACCCTGACCGAACCGGCGTGACTGTGGCAGCAAATGGATGCCACAGTCACGCCAGTTCGTGAAACAACGCGAGAAGGTGCCCCGGGTGGGACGGGAGGCAGCCGGGGCACCTTCTCGTTGCGGGCCGGGAGTCGGATGAGCCGACTCATGAACACGACCCTGTTCGAAACACTGTCTTTCCCGGGGGTCGGCCGGTCTATGCATCGATCGTCGACGAGGCGCCGAATTGTCACGCGCGCACGTCGTTGGCTGCGCTGACCAGGAGCGCGCGGGCGGATCGTCGGTCCGAGGACGCGCGTCTCAGCGCTTCAGGGGCTTGCGCGTATGCGCACGCGCCACGCCCACCAGATCAACGGGATCTGCAACGGGAGGCGGGCGAGTGCGAGCGCGAAGTCGAACGCGGAACGCGACCGGTAGTCGACGGCCATCTGTACGTTCGCGGGGAACACCAGCGCGAAGAAGATCGCGGCAAGTGTCGAGGACGTGCGGCGCGTCGCCGGACGCGCGACCCCGGCCGCGAGCCCCAGTTCGGCGACGCCGCTCAGCGCGGTCCAGAACCGGCGTGATCCGGGCAGTACGTGCGGGACGATGGAATCGAAGGTGTCGGGCGCGACGAAGTGCGCGACGCCGGCGCAGGCAAGGAGTCCGGCCAACCCCAAGGCCCACGGGTCACGGGCGCGCGGAGCGGCAACCGGAGCGTCGGTCGTGATGTCGATCGCGCGGCGTGTCCACACGCTCATGCTGCCAGGTCTACCGGGCGGGCCGGGCGCGATGCAGCGTACGGGCCGTGGTCGCGACCGCGATGACGAGCGGAACGACCATGACGGCGATGGCGACGCGCGTGCTGGCGACCGTCGCCAGGATCCCGCCGAGCGCCGCGCCGAACGGTTGACCGCCCCAGGCGACCATGCGGGCCACGACATTGACGCGGCTGAGGAGCTCGTCGGGAACCGTCGTCTGGCGGTAGGTGATCCCGTTCAGGATCGCGAGCTCGGTACCGGCTTGCCACAGGAGCCAGATGGGCAAGGCCACGACGAACGATGTCGTGAACGCGAGCGCGAGCATCGTGATCGCGGCGCCGGTCAGGGCGTACGTCGTGACGCGCGGCGGCGTGCGGCCGTGCGCGATGCGGGGGAGGGCGAGCGCGGCGGCGAGGGCGCCGACCGCGCCGACCGCGACGAGGACGCCGATCCGCGCGTCGTGGTCAGAGAGCCCGAGTTGGCGGACCGCGTAGGGAACCGTGAGACCGAGCAGCGCGCCGAAGCTGACGCTGTTGCCGAAACCGGCGAGCGTGAGCGCGCGCAGCACGCGTTGCTCCCAGAGGTAATGCAGTCCCTCGGCGACGGTTCGGCGCAGGGTCTGGTGTTCGACGTGGTCGCCGGTGTCGTCGGTGCCGGCCGCGTTCGGGTGCGTCGAGAACGGCCGCCGAATGCCGCGGATGAGGAGCGCGGAGGCGAGATAGGAGACGGCGTCGATCGCGAGCGCAATCGAGGGCGTAGCGCTGGTGGCGATGACGGCACCGACCGCGGGCGCGACGATCAGGGCCAACGAGTCGTACGTCCACATCGCCGACGCGGCGCGCACCACCCGCTCGCGACCGACCAGTGAGGGGACCGCGCCGAAGTTCGCGGCGTCGAACCAGACGAAGCACGTGGCGAGACCGGCCGCGACGACGACGAGATGCGGCGTCGTCAACACCCCGAACGCGTCGGCGACCGGCACGCTCCCGACGATCAGCGCGGCCAACACGTCGGCGGTGAGCATGATCCGCCGCCGATCGTGCCGGTCGGCGATTGCGCCCGCGAAGAGCCCGAACAGGAGGTACGGCACCGTCTGCAGGGCCGCGAGCAGCGCGGTCAGCCCCGCCGAACCGGTGCGCTGGTAGAGCGCGATCGGCAGGACGACGGTCGTGAGTGCGGTGCCGGTGATGCTGACCGCGTGCGCGGCGAAGAAGCGCCGCCACACGCGGTCGTCCCAGAGGGTCCCGGATCCGCTCACCACGGCAGACTGGCACGCGGTTGCGGTCCGGTGACGCGCTCGTCACGGCGCGCGGACAGCGTCGAGGCATGCCGAGTCCGTCTGCGCGCCGTTGGCCGTTCCGTCTCCTGGCGGCGGTTGTGTTCGCGCTGGTGGTCTTCGGGCTGGTCAGCCTGGAACAGAGCGCGCAGCAGAAGTCGCGCAACGATCTGGCTACCCGGTTCTCGGTACGGGGTGCGACGGCGGCATCGTTCGTGCAGTCGTACACGGGCTTCGTGTTGGGCCGGGAGACGACATTGGCCGAGCAATCGTTGTCGGGTCCGGTCGTCTCCGACGGCGCGTTCCGCGACTTTCTCCAGGACTTCGACTTCGGGCCCGCAGTGTTGCTCGACTCGGCCGGTAACGCGCTCGACGTCGCGCCCGCGGCACCGAGTCTCATCGGCACCCAGATCGGGAGCAAGTACAAACACCTGAGCTCCGCGTTGCGCGGTACCGCGGCGGTCTCGAACATCGTGCCGTCGGTTGCGCAGAGAGTTCCGATCGTCGCGTTCGCGGCGCCGTTCAACACGAGGTACGGGCGCCGAGTCGTGAGCGGCGCATTCGACCTCGTGACCCAGCCCATGGGTCTGTACATGCATCATGTATTGCCGTACGTCGACAGCGCCGTCTACCTCGTGGACGCGACGGGCAAAATCATCGTGGGGAGCACCAAGGCGACGGGTTCGCTCGCGCAGGTAGATCCCGCACTCTCTCGGTCACTCGCGCATGGTGACAGCGGTATCTACAAACCGAAGAGTGGTGTACCGACCCAGTTCGCGGTCGCGCCCGTGACCGGCACTCCGTGGCGATTGGTGCTCGTCGTGTCGCGCTCGACGCTGTTCTTGCCGATCAGCGCGAGCAGCCGCGTGCTCCCGTGGGCGTTCCTGAGCGCGTTCGCGCTGGCGGCGGGCGCGTTGTTGGTGCTGTTCGTGCGCAACCGTGAAGCGCGTGCATTCGCGGCGCGCGACGCGCGCACCGATCCGTTGACGGGCATCGCGAACCGACGTGCGATCCAAGAATCGTTGGCGCGCTTGATCCGCGATCGCCGCCGGCACGATCCCGAGCTCGGTGTGCTGATGATCGACGTCGACCACTTCAAGGCGGTCAACGACAGTTACGGTCACGACGGAGGCGACATCGTGCTGCGCGATGTCGTGAAACGCATCGCGGCGTGCCTACGGACCGAAGACCAGGTCGGGCGGTGGGGCGGCGAGGAGTTCATCGTCCTGTTGCCGGCGACCGACATCGCGGGGACGATGGTCGTCGCCGAACGGATCCGGGCCGCGGTCGCCGGGGGTGCGATCACGCTGAAAAAGGGGAGCGCCGAAGTGACCGTGAGCATCGGTGGCGCGGTCACCACCAGCACGCACGACGTTGACACCGTTGTCACCGACGCCGACATCGCGCTGTACCGCGCCAAGCAGGAGGGCCGCGACCGCTGGGTGGTTCCCACCGACGCGTCGCGCACCATCCTCGGCATGCCGATCCGCTCGAACTAGTCGCCGCGTTCGCGCCCAATTCCTGCCAACTGTTGGCGCCGAAACCGGCAGTACGCGCCCACCTTCTGCCACAACTGTCGGTACCGAAAGTGGGGCGCCGTGACGCGTGAATACGGCATCTGCCCGATGTGGCGCGGGGGGTCTTAGCCCGATCATGAAGATGCACGATCAGGCAGGAGAGCGTCATGTTCGACAACCCGGAGATCACGCGTCAGCTTGTGAACGGCCGAGTCGACCAGCAGCGCCGCGCCGCCAGCCGGAGCCGCCTCGCCCGCAAGGGTCGGCGGCCGAGTCGGGCGTGGCTCCGGATCCATCGCCTGGGCGGGATCACCCGTCCGGGGCGGCGGCGCCGGGATCAGGCCGCGGGCCGTTTGGATCCCGCGTCGGCGTGAGCCGGCCCAGCCCGGGCGCGCTCCCCCTGAAGTCGCCGGTCGGGGAAATTGGGACCGGCGGCGATCGGGGCTGGAACATACTGAATGCCGTGCCCACCCGCGTCTCGAGCTCTCGATTCGTCGGTCGCCGCGCCGAGCTCACCCGGCTCGTCGCGTGTTGGAAAGCCGCCGTGGCCGACGAGCGCGCCGCCACCGTACTCATCGGCGGTGAGGCGGGGGTCGGCAAGTCACGGCTGGTCGCCGAGCTCGCGGCCCGGGTTTCCGAACCCGATGGCGCGCGGGCGCCGGAGTCGGCGTTGGTGCTCGTCGGTCAGTGCTTCGATCTCGCCGATCGCGCATTGCCGTTCGGCCCGATCGTGCAGGTGTTGCGCACACTGCACCGCACGCTCGACGACGCCACGCTGGATGCGATCGTCGGCCCGGGTCGGGAAGAGCTCGCTGCGCTCCTCCCCGAGCTGCACGCCCCGACCCGCGAAGGCGTCGACGTCGGCGTGCTCTTCGAACAGATCCTCGGTGTGTTCGAACGCCTCGGCGAACGCGTTCCGACCCTCCTCGTCATCGAGGATCTCCACTGGGCCGATCGATCGACGCGCGAGCTGTTCGTGTACCTGGCGCGCAGCCTGCGCGACGCGTCACTGCTCCTCGTCGGCACGTATCGCTCCGACGATCTTCATCGTCGTCATCCGCTGCGCGCGTTGCTGATCGAGCTCGACCGTTCCGGCGTGGCGGCCCGGATCGATCTCGAACGGTTCGACCGCGACGAGGTACGCGAGCTGATCTCGGGCATCGTTGGGCGCGAGCCGTCGATCGAGCTCGTCGACCGCACGTACCTGCGCTCCGACGGCAACGCGTTCTTCGCCGAGGAGTTGCTCGCGGCCGAAGACGAATGTGGCGCGTCGATGTCGCCGACGCTGCGCGAGATCGTGCTGGCCCGCGTCGACGCACTCTCCGAGGCGGCGCAGCGCGCGTTGCGGTGCGCGGCCGTCATCGGGCGTTCCGCCGATCATCGACTGCTCGAAGCGGCCGCGGGAATGCCGGTCGACGATCTGCTCGCGGGCGTTCGGGAAGCAGTCGCGCAACAGATCCTCGTTACCGACGCCGACGGGCTCGAGTACCGCTTCCGCCACGCGCTGGTACGCGAGGCCATTGAGGACGATCTGCTCCCCGGCGACCGAGTTGCGTTGCACACGCGTGTGGCCGACGCGCTCGCCGAGCATCCGGAGTGGCTCGAAGGTGGAGTCGATCAGCTCTACGCCCAGCTCGCGTGCCACCGCGATGCGGCGGGCGATGCGTCGGGTGCGCTGAGCGCCGCCTTCGAGGCCGCGCGTGCCGCCGAGCGCATCTACGCGTACGGCGACGCACTCGAACACGCGGAGCGCGTGCTCGCCCTGTGGTCGCAGGTCGCCGACGCCGAGGCCCGTACCGGGATGCGCCATGTCGAGATGCTGCGGTACGCGGCCGCGCAAGCCGAGATGTCGGGCAGCGCGGACCGGGCCCTCGACTACATCCGCGCGGCACTCGACGAGGTCGATCCCGAAGCCGATCCCGTCGTTGCCGGGCTGTTGCACGAACGCTACGGCCGCTACCTGTGGACGTTGTCGCGGGCGTGGACCGACATCCTCGAACACTGCCGCGAGGCCGTGCGGCTCGTTCCCCCCGAGCCGAGCGCGGCGCGTGCCAAAGTGCTCGCCACGCTCGGTCAGCAGCTGATGCTCGCGGGCGGTGGCGACGAGGCGATCGCGGTGTGCACGCAGGCGATCGAGGTGGCGCAGGCCGTCGGCGAACCGGTGATCGAAGGTCACGCGCACAACTCCTTGGGCGCAACGCTCGCCGGGATGGGTCGCCGCGACGAGGGCCTGGCCGAGTTGCACCGGGCGCGCGAGCTCGCGCGGCGAGACCGAATCCTGGACCGACCTCGCCCGCGCCGCGGTGAACGAGGGCGGCGCGCTTCAGACGATGGCGCGCGACGAGGAAGCGCTGGCGCTCTCGCTGGAAGGCGCGCGCATGGCGCGCGCCCATGGGCTCGACCGGGCGTTCGGGATCTTCCTGCGCCTCAATGCGATCGAATCCCTGCGCGTTCTCGGCCGGTGGGACGAGGCCGACGAGCAATTGCGCGAGGTGGAGAGCGCCGATCCGCTCGGCATCGACGCGTGGCGCTCGGCCGCGCAGCGCTGCCAGCTCGCCGTGGGCCGGGCCGATTTCGACACCGCCCGCGTCGAGGCCGACCGCCTCGTCGCGCTCATGGGTCCGGTGGGCGCGCCCCGCGACCATCTGGCGGCAGACCACGCGTTCGTCGCGATCGCGGGCTGGAGCGGCGCCGAAGCCGACGCGCTGGCGCGAGCTCTTCAATCCGAACGCGAAACTCAAGCGATCACCGACGCCAGCTTGTGTTCCGATCTCAGCATCGAGGTCATCATCGACGGGCTCGCGGCCGGCGCGTCGCTGGCGGCGCGCACGCGCGAGCCCGACGAGCACGCGGCGGTGTTGAACGACGTGCGCGAGCTGGGCGGCCAACTCGACCACGCGGTCCGGAACGACCGCTGGCAGGGCGGCCGGCCCGGCGCACTCGACGCGCTCAACGCGCACATCGCGGCCGAGATCGCCCGTGCCCAGTCGACCGACCGGGGACCCGAGTGGTTGGATACGGCCACGCTCTGGTCGAACTACGGCATGCGGCCGCGCGAGGCGTACGCGCGGTTCCGCGCCGCGGAGGCCTTCGTGCGGAGCAACGATCGCGACTCCGCCACCGCCAGTGCCCGCGCCGCGTACACGCTCGTGAACGACATCGGCTGGGTCTGCGTGCGCGACGCGATCGCCAGTCTGGCCCGCCGGGCCCGGCTCGATCTCGGCCCGGCGGCGGAAACCGTCGCGTCGCCCGCCGACCATTACGGTCTCACCGCGCGCGAGCTCGATGTGGTCGCGCTCGTCGCCGAAGGCTGCACCAATCGCCAGATCGCCGACGCGCTGTACATCTCCGCGAAGACCGCGAGCGTGCACGTGTCGAACATCCTCGCCAAGCTCGGGGTCAGCAACCGGGGCGAGGCCGCGGCCGCGGCGCGCCGGCTCGGACTCGACCGCAGCCCGATCGGTTCCTAGCGGCGGCTCCGTTCGCGCGGGGCCTACTCGGTGCGCAGGGCAACCGCCGCCGTGGTTCGCGCCGCGCGGCGCGCGGGGAAGTACTCGACCACGATGGGGTCGATCACGCTGCCGCCGCGCGCGACTTCCTGGATGGCGTGGATGATCTGGTCGGCGTCGGAGACGCGTTCCTTCAACAAGTAGCCCCGCCGGTCGGAGCCTTCGTCGAAGAGGGCCACCGCATACGCCGGCTCCGCATACTGGCTGAGCACCACGACGCCCACTTCCGGATGCGACTCCCGCAGGGCGCGGGCGGCCCGGATGCCTTCGTCGGTTCCGGTCGGCGGCATGCGGATGTCGGTGAGCACGACGTCGGGAGTGTCGGCGTCGGTGGCCGCGAGCAGTTCGTCGTAGGTGCTGCACGCGCCGATGACGGTTGTCTCCGCGCATGCGTTCAGCAGCTTCACGATGCCTTCGCGCACGAGGAGATTGTCCTCGGCGACGAGAACTCGCAGTGTCATTGCTCGAACGTTATCGGCGCTCAGCGGTGGCGGTGCAACGCGAGCCGGGCCGCGTGCCAGCCGCACATCCCGTGGACGCCGCCGCCGGGCGGGGTCGACGAGGAGCAGAGGTACAAGCCGTCGACGGGGGTGGCCCAGGGATGCAGGGACAGCCGCGGGCGGGCGAAGAATTGCCGTAGGTCGGCCACGCCGCCGTTGATGTCGCCGCCGACGTAGTTCGCGTCGTAGCTCTCCATGGCCACCGGGTCCATGACGTGCCGCTCGGCGACGCAGTCGCGGAACCCGGGCGCGAACCGCTCGATCTGCGCCTCGATCGCCGCGGTGCGGTCGGCGGTCGAGCCCGCGGGAACATGGCAGTACGCCCAGGCGGTGTGCTTGCCCGCCGGCGCGCGTGTCGGGTCGAACAAAGACGGCTGCGCGAACAACACGTAGGGGCGCTCCGGGTTGCGGCCCTTCTGCACTTCGTCCTCCGCGGCGATGATCTCCGGCGCGGTACCGCCGATGTGCACCGTCGCCGCGCGCCGGGTTTCCGGGTTCGACCACGGCACGGGTGCGTCGAGCGCCCAGTCGATCTTGAACACACCCGCCCCGTACCGGAATCGTCCGATGGACTTGCGGTAGCGGGCCGGGAGGCGGCCGTCGTCGATCGCGAGGAGCTGGCGGGGCGTGAGGTCGAGGAGCGTGGCTCGTGCCGCGGGCAGCTCGCGCAACGAGGTGACGCGATGGTTGCATTCGATCGTGCCGCCGCGTTCGACGATGATCGCGGCCAGCGCGTCGGCGATCGCGCCGGATCCGCCTTTGGCCATGGGCCAGCCGACCTGATGCGCGAGCGCGCCGAGGAACAGCCCGTAGCCCGCGGTGACCGGTGCCTTGAGCGACAACATCGAGTGCGCGGCGAGACCGCTGACAAGTGCGGCCGGCGCGTCGGTGGTGAAGCGGCCGCCGACGCTCTGCGCGGAACGGATCCCGATGAGGCCGTACCGGGCGAGCAACAGCGGATGGCGGGGCGGAAGGTCGAGTGGTGACAGCAGCGCCTCGACCAGCGAGTCACCGGCCCGCACGAACGGTCCCAAGAGCTTGCGGTACGCCCGGGCGTCGGGTCCGAAGCCGTCGGCGGTAACCGCGAGCGAACGTTCGAGCATCCCGACCCGATCACCGTCGAGCGGATGCGCGAGCGGCGCGTCGGGATGGACCCACTCCACGCCGTGCTCGGCGAGGGGAAGCGCGCGCAGCGCGGGCGACGCGATGGCGAGCGGATGGATGGCCGAGCACACGTCGTGCACGAAGCCGGGCAACGTGAGTGCCTTCGAGCGCGAACCGCCGCCGATCTCGGCCGCGGCCTCCACGACAAGAACGCGCCAGCCCGCGCCGGCCAACACCGCCGCCGCGACCAGCCCGTTGGGCCCTGCGCCGACGACGACCGCGTCGTAGGGCGAAGCCCCCGTTCCCGGAACTGTCAATGTTTTCGGCCGTCGCGCAGTTCGCGCAGCATGTCGTGGTCGATCTGGGAGACGTCGGCCACGGCGACCTTCGACTTGGTGAGGGCCCGCAACGTCGCCGTGCGCCGGCCTTCGGGTTCGATGATCGCCCGCTCGCCCAGGATCGCGCCCGGGCCGACCTCGCTGACGGCCTCGCCGTCGACTTCGAGGGCGAGCACACCGTCGAGCAGCAGGAACAACTCGCTCCCGAGCTCGCCTTGTTGCATCAGCACCTGGCCTTCTTTGATCGTGCGCACCTTGGGCTTTTCGCCGTTCTGCATGATGTGCGCGGACAGGTCGCGCTCCAGTGCAGTCTCGACCGCGGTGACGTAGGTGGGCGAGTCGGTCTCGCCCCACGGGGTCTCCTTGCCGAAAGAGTGCCGCCACCATTCCTTGAAGTCGGCCAGGCCGGCCTTGGCCGCGAGTTTGCCTTCGTGGTCGTAGACCCAGTGTCGCGGGAACGGACTCGCGCCGACGAACTCCCATTCGGCGTGGCCGTCGGTGTGCAACGTGAGCGCCAGCGTCGTCCATACCGTCGGCGCTTGAAGCTTGACGAACGGCGGCCGGTTCACGTGCCGTGGCGCGGGCAGCGCGACGTGGCCGCCGAACGTCTGCACGAACTTGACGGAGCTCTCACCGATCTCGGGTTCGGCGCGCAGCTCTTCGAACTCAACGGCTTGGAAGCGCGCCAGATCTTTCGATCCGAGGCGGACCGTCGTGGCGCCCATCACGCTGCCGCCGTGGTAGCCGCAATCGGCGATGCGACCGTCGTCGACATCGATCCACGCGTGCAAGCGGTTCGCGTACCGGAACCGGTCGTCGCGCTTCATGTCCTCGAGGTCGTAGAGGGCGTCGGGCGGCGGCTCGTCGTAATGCGTGAAGCCCGATTCGAAGACCGCCTTGTTCAGACCCGGCACCGCATACGAAGGGATCCACGACAACGTCGTAACCATGTGCTCGACCCGCATGACCAACTCCTGTTCACCCGCCGCTCCGCCAAACGCTGCCCTGAAGGTAGAGCGCAGCCGGACGTTTGACCACCCGGCTACCCCGTCAGTGGGCCGGTAGTGGTAGCACCCGTGATTACCGGTTCTTGTCGGAGAGCAGACGGGGGAGTTGGCGCGTCCCGAAGGCGGCCAGAACTGCGACCGCCGCGCACACCGAGAACGCGACCGTCAGCGCACCGCCGCGCGTCCACGCCAGCGACGCGCCCGCGGCCACGACCGCACCCGTGAATCCGGTGCCCAGGGTCTGCCCCAGCGTGTCGCACAGCTGCATCGAAGCCGTCGCCGTTCCTTCGCCGCCGGCCGGCGCGTCGGCAAGCACGACGAGCGAGATCGTCGAGTAGCACATGCCCATCCCCAGTCCGCCGATGGCCCACGCCACGACCGCGAACACCGTCGCGACATCACCCTGGGCCACGGCGATCATCAACGCGATCCCGCCCGCGATCGTGACCAGACCGGTGCGCACCAGCCGGCGCGGTCCGGTGCGATGCACCGTCCGCGCCTGTATCCACGAGCCGGTCGTCCACGTGAGCGTGGCGGCCGTGAGCGCGATACCGCCGAGTGCGGTGCTCGAATGCCGCGCGTAGGTGACGGTCCATGCGACGTACGCGTCGGTGCCGAAGAACGCGAAGGTCAGCAGGCCGCGCAGCGCGACGGCGGCCGGTAGTCCGCGCGCGAGCCGGACCGTGCCGGTTGGTACGAGGCGCAGAAAGGCCCGTACGGCGACGATCCCGCCGCCGACGACCAGCGGAACCGCGACGAGCACGGAATGCGTCGACAGGCCTCCGAGAAAGAGCGCGGTGCCGACCACGAGGACCAGCGCGCCGACTCGGCGATCAACGGGGTCGTCGCCGCCGGCCGGACCGAGCGCGATGAGCGCGCGCGTCGTCATCACCGCCGCAAGCGCGACCATCGGCAAGAGGCCGAGGAACACCCAGCGCCAACCGAACGTGTCCGCCACGGCCGCGCTGATCGCGGGACCGATGAGTCCCGGCAGCACCCATGCAGTCGACAACACCGCGAACATGCGCGGTTGCAGCGCGCTCGGGTACGCACGACCGATCGCGATGTACGCGACCGTGGGGATTGCGCCGGCGCCGATGCCCTGCAGGAAGCGCGCGCCGACGAGGAGCGGCATGCTCGGCGCGGAACCGCCCAAGCCGAGGCCGAGCGCGAAGAGTGCGAGCCCGATCAAGAACGGCCGGGCCGGCCCGACGCGATCGGCGTCGTAGCCCGCGGTCACAACGCCGAACAACGTTCCGAGGAAGAACGCGCTCAACACCCAGCCGATCAACGTGATGTCGTGGAGGTCGTCCTCGATGACCTTCAGGATCGTGGCGACCGCGAGGCCCTCGAATCCGACGAGGGTGACCGTGAAGACGAGCCCGAGCGTGAGCGCGCGTCGACCGGGCGTGAACACGCCGTCGTAGGCCGTCGTCTTGGCATCCACGCCCCCATGGTGCCCTGCGCGCGGCGCGCGGCGGCCGACTGGGGGTGCGCGCCGTCGGAATCGGGTCGCGAGCGCCGGCCGACTGGCGAATTCGCGCCTCCGCTAGCGTCCGAGCTGATCCTCATGGCATCGGTCCGAGTTCCCGCCGCAGTCCGGCGCGCGGCTGTCGGCGGGATCGTCGGCCCGCTTGTGTTCGTGTGCACCTGGGTCGGCGCCAGTGCAGTGCACGCGCACTATTCCGCGCTCCACGACCCGATCAGTGATCTCGCGGCCGTGCACTCGTCGACCCGTGTCGCGATGACGACCGCCTTTCTCGTGTTCGCCGTCGGTCTCGTCGCCTACGCCTGGGCGCTGCGCGCGCTCCGCTTCGGGCCGGCCTGGATCACAGCGGCCGCAACCGGATGCGCGACCGCCGCCGTGGCCGCCTTCCCCTTGCATCACTCCGCGACGGTCGACCGCATTCACGGTGTCTGCGCGGGCACGGGCTACGTGACGCTGGCCGCGACCGCGTTGCTGATGGGAGTGCGGCTCCGGCGTCTCGGAGAGCACGGTTGGGCGCGGTTCGCGCTGACCGCCGGGGTCGTGAGCGCTCTCGCCCTCGCCCTCACCCTGGTCGGCTCCTACGAGGGCCTGTTCCAGCGCGTCGGGTTGACCGCGGGCGATGCCTGGATCGTCGCCGGCGCCCTCGCCATCCGCGCCGGGTGGTTCGCGAAGTCCGATTCGGCCCACGTTCGTGCTACATCTTGACGGGGTAACTGGGAGCTGCAGATGTCATTGTCGTGGATCCACCAATCAAGTCCCGCGAAGTCCGGCCCGCCGAACGATCCACCGCGGCCGCCGACGAAACGCAAGCCCGCGCCGCCCTGGATGCACGCGCTCTGGCTCGCCGGCATCGTCATCACGTTGTTGTTGCTGTTCACCCCCAGCGCGAAGACGAAGGCGACATCGATCACGTACTCCGACTGGAGAACGAAGATCAACGCCGGTCAGGTGAGCACCGCGGTCATCGACCAGTCGGGCAAGGTGACGGGCGAGCTCACCGACAAGACCAAGTACGAATCGCGGATCCCGACCGCGTTGAACGACGACACGATCACGGCCGAGCTCACGGCGCACAAGGTCACCACGAGCGGCACGGCCAGCTCGACGAGTTTCTGGAGCGTCATCGGCGGACTGTTGCCGCTGTTCATCCTCGTCGGCGCGTACTTCTGGATCAGCCGTCGCGCGACCCGTTCGCTCGCGGGCGGTGTCATGGGCATCGGTTCCTCGAAGGCGAAGGTCTACGACCAGGACCGGCCCAAGACGCGCTTCGTCGACGTCGCCGGTTACGAAGGCGCGAAACGCGAGATCAGCGAAGTCATCGACTTCCTGAAGAACCCGGGACGGTACGCGGCCGCGGGCGCGGTCGCGCCGCGCGGCGTGTTGATGGTCGGCCCGCCCGGAACCGGCAAGACGTTGTTGGCGCGGGCGGTTGCCGGCGAAGCCGACGTTCCGTTCTTCGCACTGACCGGCTCGAGCTTCGTGGAGCTGTTCGTCGGTGTCGGAGCGTCGCGGGTACGCGACCTGTTCAGCGCGGCGCGCAAGGCCGCGCCCGCGATCATCTTCATCGACGAGATCGACGCGATCGGTCAGCGCCGGGGTGGCGCATTCGTGTCGAACGACGAGCGCGAACAGACCCTCAACCAGTTGCTCGCGGAGATGGACGGTTTCGACCCGACGGCGGGCGTCGTCGTGCTCGCCGCGACCAACCGGCCCGAAACCCTCGATCCCGCGTTGCTGCGGCCGGGCCGTTTCGACCGGCAGGTGGAGATCCCACTCCCGAACCTGATCGAACGCACCGCGATCCTGGCCGTGCACGCGACGGACAAGCACCTCGCCCCCGACGTCGACCTCAATGTGGTCGCACGCGGCACGCCCGGTTTCTCCGGGGCCGACCTCGCGAATCTGCTCAACGAAGCCGCGATCGTCGCCGTGCGCGCCGGACGCGATGTGATCTCGGCCGCCGACTTCTCCGAAGCGCGCGACCGGATCCTCTTGGGCCGGCGCGAGGCGACGAACGCGCTGCTGCCCGGCGAGAAGCACGCGGTCGCGGTGCACGAGTCGGGACACGCGCTGGTTGCCGCGCTGTCGCCGAACGCCGACCCGGTTGCGAAGGTCACGATCCTTCCGTCGGGACAGGCGCTCGGTGTCACCGAGCAACTTCCGACCGACGAACGGCACCTGTACAGCGAGAGCTACCTCAAGGACTCGCTCGCGATCCGCCTCGGTGGTCGGGCGGCGGAGTTGCTCGTGCTCGGCGAGGCATCGTCGGGCGCGTCGAGCGACCTCGCGGGCGCGACCGATCTCGCCACCCGGATGGTGCGCGAGTACGGGATGAGCGAACGCCTCGGGCCGATCGGGTTTGCCAGCGGTTCGCCGATGTACCTCGGCAACGAGCAGGTCCACAGCCGCGATTACGCCGAAGCGACGCAGCGGGTCATCGACGAAGAGGTGTCCGACCTCTTGAAGGAAGCGGAGAAGCGCGCGATCTCGTTGCTCACCGACCATCGCGACGCACTCGACCGCCTGGTCGCAGACCTGATCGCGCACGAGACGGTCGACGGCGACGCGGTGAACGCCGCGCTGCAGGGCGGCGCGCCGGCGGCGGGACCGGCCGAGAGCGGCGGCCCGTTGCGTACGCCGCAGTTGCAGGCGCGCTCCGTCCCGCCTGCGTAACCGGCTCGGCGCGGTAAGCAACTCGGTGTCGCCGCCAGTCCGTATGATCCGCGGGTGACCATCGCGACCCGGACGCTCCCCTGTCCGGAGCCGCTCGACGCGGGGCTCACGTTCGGGCCGACGATCCACGGCCGGGGTGACCCGTCCAGTCGCATCGCCGGCGACAGTTGGTGGCACGCGCGGAACACTCCCGCCGGCGCCGCGACTGTTCGGGTACGCGTCGACCGCGGCGCGAGCTCTGTCGTCGTGCGCGCGTGTGGTCCCGGCTCGGAGTGGGTGTTGGAACACGCGGCCGACATCGCCGGGGTGAACGATCGCCCCTCGGAATTCTTGCCTGACGATCCGTTCGTCGCCGCGCTGCACCACCGGCTGCGCGGCCTGCGCTTCGTCCGGATCGGTTGCGTCCTCGACATCGTCGTCTCCGCGATCATCGAACAGCGCGTCACAAGCGTGGAGGCGCGGCAGTCGTGGCAGGGATTGGTGCGCCGGTACGGCTCACCGGCGCCCGGTGGTCACGATCTCGTCGTACCGCCGACCGCGGAGCAGCTCGTGGCGCTGCCCGACTGGGAATGGCGTCGGCTCGGTGTGGAAGGGCGACGCTCCGGAACGGTTCGGCGCGTCGCCGCGGAGAGCACGCGCCTCGATCGCGCCGCCGCGATCGATATCCCCACGCTCGACCGCCGCCTGCGCAGCCTCAACGGCGTCGGCCCGTGGACGGCTGCCCACGTGACGCATCTCGTTTCCGGCGATCCCGACGCGGTTCCCGTCGGCGACTGGCACCTCCCGAATCATGTCGCGTACGCGCTCGCGCACGAACCCCGCGCCGACGACGCGCGCATGCTGGAACTTCTCGAACCGTTCCGCCCGCATCGGGCCCGGGTCTGGCGGCTGATCATGGCCGGCGCGCACGGACCCCCGCGCCGCGCGCCCCGAGCGCGCATCCACCGCCTCATGCACGCCGAAGCTCAGCGCGCCCGGTCCCGCTAACTACTAACTACCCGTTCGCGCGGCGGAGGCGTTCGGCCATCACCGACAGGACCGGGAGCGGCAGCGGAGCGTCGGCCATTGCTCGCGTAGCCGCTCTGGCCGACGCGCCGCGCAAGCGACCAGTAAAGAATCTCTACCCGTTCGCGCGGCGGAGGCGTTCGGCCATCACCGACAGGACCGGGAGCGGCAGCGGAGCCTTGGCGACACTCGCGCAGCCGCTCTGGCCGAGGCGCAGCGCGAGCGACCAGTAAAGAATCTCTACCCGTTCGCGCGGCGGAGGCGTTCGGCCATCACCGACAGGACCTGGAGCGCAAAGGTGGGGTGTTCCTGGACCAGGTAGGTGAAGTGTTTGCGGTCGACGGCGACGACGCGCGCCGCAGTCGCGGCTTTGGCCGTCGCGCTGCGCGGCGAGGAGTCGATGAGCGCCATCTCGCCGAGGATTCCGCCCGGCCCGATCTCGTCGATGACCGTCCCGTTCCGGGTCAGGTCGATCTGCCCTTCGGCGACCGCGAACATCATGTCGCCCTCGTCGCCCTCGAGGAACAACACGGCGCCGGGCGCGAGCGAGAGGCTGTCCGGGGCGTTGCGGAAGATGTTGATCTCGGGCATCGGCGCCGAGTTTGGCTCCGCGGGACCGGGCCGAGCCGGTGCCGAGTCCGACTGTTCACCTCGTGGCTACTCCTGGTTCGCGTGGGCGTCGGGACTCCCCGAGGAGCGGTCGCGGCTAGACCAGGGGATGATGGATCCCGACGAGCACGCTGCCTCCGGCCCCCGGCTCGTCCACGTCGACACCGACTTCGCGGGCGATCCCGACGACGCGTGCGCGCTGGCGATGTTGCTCGGCTGGCCCGGGGTCGAGATCACGGGCATCACCACGAACCTCGACGCCGACGGTGGGCGGGCCGCCTGCGCCGCCCACATGCTCGGTGTGGCGGGGCGGGCCGACATCCCCGTCGTCGCGGGCGCGGCGCGGTCGATGACGACGCAGCTCGAATACCCGTCGACGATCGACGATCCGCGCCAGTGGCCGGCCGGTATCCCGCGGGAGCCGGCCCGACCGGGCGCGGCGCAGGATCTCCTGGCCCGCAGCCTCGAACGGGGCGCGACGGTCATCGCGATCGGCGCGCTCACCAACCTGGCCGCGCTCGAAACGAGTACGCCCGGGAGCTTGACGGGCGCCGACGTCGTGGTGATGGGCGGATGGCTCGCCCCGCCCACGCGGGGCTATCCGCAGTGGGGCCCGGAGATGGACTTCAACATCCAGTCCGACGTCGACGCGGCCGAGATCGTCCTCGGCGCGGCCACGACCACGCTCGTGCCGCTCTCCGTCGCGATGCAGGCCCAACTCCGGCGGGCCGAGCTCGACCGGTTGCGCGCCGCGGGCCCGATCGGGGTGCTCCTCGCCCGGCAGTCGGAGGCGCAACGCGACGACAACCAGTTCGCGGTGCTGGCGGCTGCGCACTCTGCGCTCGTGCGCGACCTCGTGAACTTCCACTGGGACCCGGTTACCGCCGCAGTCGGTGTCGGTTGGTCGGGCGCGCGGGTCAAGCAGATGCGGGTGCGCACCCACGTCGGCGACGACGACGGCTTGCTCTACTTCGAGAAGCATCCCGACGGCCGGCCGACGCGGGTCGTGGCCGGGATCGACGCGCACGACTTCACCGAGCGTTGGCTCGATTGCATCGAGGCGATCACGACTTCGGCCTGAGCTCGACTGTTGCGGTGAGGCCTACTTTGCCGTGAGGTTCGCGGCGACGGGGAGGCTGATCCCGATCTTGGCGAACGTGACGCTGCCGCCAAGCCGGGGTTGCGCGTAGGCGACGGTCGTGGCGACGAGTTGCAGCGTGACGTGCGCGCCCGCGTGTGCGGTGTACGCCACCACTTCGAGCGGCACCGAGGTCGTGTGCGTCTTACCGTCGAGCGTGACCTGGATCGGCGTGATCTGGTTCCCGAGCACGATCCCGGTCGCGTCGTCGACGATCTGCGCGAACACGCGCGTCGGACGCGTTCCCGCGGGCGCGGTTCCCGAGTACGTCAGCGTCAGCTTCGGCGCGCCGACAACCACCGCCGGTGCGGAGAAGCTGACCTTCACGTCGACCGCGTTCGTCGCCTGGGCGGGAGTGATCGAGCTCGCGATGCCGGCCAACGGATCCTTGTTGCCCGCGGCGGGATGGGCCGGCCCCGAGCCGCCCGTCGCGATGTACTGCAACGTGCCCGCGCCGCTCGCGGTGACGGGCGTTCCGGTCGGCAGGGGATAGTCGCTCGCGGTGTACGTCGTGCCGTTCTGGTCGACGAACTCGAAACGCGGTCCGGTCGCCACCGCGGTATCGCGCTTCACGTAGCGGTTGAGCCACGCCATGGTTTCCGTGCCGACGCGCGTCTGGTCGCCCGGGTTCGTCAGGCACACACCGTGCCCGCCGCAGAACCACAGCATCGCGGACGGGACGTTGCCGGCGCGCAGGATGCCGTAGTTCGTGATGCCTTCCTGCAACGTGAACAGGTTGTCGGCGGTGCCCTGCACGATGAGCGTGGGGATCTTGATCTGCTTCACCAGATCGCCGGGCCCGCGCGACTCGAACCAGAAGAGATCGTCGCCGCCGATGACGCCCGTCGTCATGCTCGCTTTGTTCGCCGACGTGATATGCGGGTTCACCGAGCGGCCCGCGGTGGCCGAGGTGAGTATTCCGCCCCAGCCGGTCTTGGGCGTATTGGCCTTGTCGAGGCTGGTCACCAACGAGTGCCAGGCGATCATCGGGACGATCGCGTCGACGCGGCAGTCCATGGCCGCGACGATGAGCTGAATGCCGCCGCCGTAGGAGCCGCCGGCCATGCCGACGCGGGGATCGGTGGGACCGTCGAGCAACGCAACCGGTTGCGTTGCAACCCAGTCGAGCATCCTCTCGACGTCGCGGCCCTCGAAGTTCGCGCTGTCGGTCTCGACCGTGCCGGTCGACTGGCCGAAACCGCGCGGGTCCCAGGTCAAGACGTTGTACCCGGCGTGATTCAGCGAACCGATGCCGACGGAACCGAACAAGCCGACGGTCGTCGTGTTCGTGTCGCCCGACTCGCCCCAGCCCGGCCCCATCAGGATCGTCGGTTCCGGATGCGCGGCGGTGGCCGTCGGCGCGGGGAACCAGTGCATGCGAATCTTGGCGTCGTCGAACGACGTCAGCGTCCAGTCACTCGCAATCCCGGGAACGCGCGTCGCCACGGGCTTACCGGTGTCGGGCGAAACGCAGCGGGTCGGCACCGTGGTTCCCACAGCCGTCGTCGACGATCCGCCCGGCGCCGCGCCCTTCGACGCCGACGACGAGCAGGCCGCGAGCACGCCGGCCAACAGCACGATCCCGATCGCGTGTGCGCGATATTTCATCGATGGTTCCCCCCGGCTGAAACGTCGGAATTTATCCCCGGGCCGGGCAAATCTCCTCGCGGCCGGGTAGTACTGCGGTAGTAGTGGGCGGGACGCTTGGGTAGACCGAGGCCGGGCTCGCGGTCCAGACTCCGTAGCGCGCCCTCTGCATCGCACCGCAAATAGTGCGCCCCCCGAAGTAAAGGACGGCATCCATGGCCCAGAGCGTGGGACTCCACGAACCCGAAGATCGACTTTCGACCGACACGATCGACCGGCACCGGGCCCTGACCTCGATCCAAGAGGAGTTGGAAGCCGTCGACTGGTACGCCCAGCGCGTCGACGCGACCACCGACCCCGATCTCGCCGCGGTATTGGCGCACAACCGTGACGAGGAGAAGGAACACGCGGTCATGACGATCGAATGGTTGCGGCGGCGCGACGCGGTGCTCGACCGCCACTTGCGTACTTATCTCTTCACGACCGGATCCATCACCGAAATCGAGACCGAGGCCGAGGCGGGCGGGGGAAGTGGCACCGCGGCCGCCGGATCGCTCGGCATTGGCAGCCTGAGAGGCACACGATGAACCACCTGCTCCGTTCGTACGCACCGATCAGCGACGAAGGCTGGGAACAGCTCGACCAAGAGGTGCAGCAGCGGTTGCTGCCCGGGTTGGCCGCGCGCCGCCTCGTCGATTTCTCCGGCCCGCACGGCTGGGAGCACTCGGCCGTCGACCTCGGTCGGATCGCGGCGGTCGACGCGCCGGTCGCCGATCTGCAGGCCGGACAGCGCCGTGTGCTCGGGCTGGCCGAGTTGCGCGCGCCGTTCACCGTTGCGCGTTCCGAGCTGCGCGACCTCGACCGTGGGGCGGTCGATCTCGACTTCTCGAGCGTCGACGCCGCCGCGAAGCGGATGGCCGAAGCGGAGAACACCGCGGTGTTCCATGGTTGGCCGGCCGCGGGCATCGTCGGCATCGCCGACGCGTGCGAGCAGAAGCCGGTCGCGGCGGGCAAGAAGTACGCGGACTATCCGCAGTACGTCGCCAAAGCGGTCGAGACGTTGCTCTCGGTCGGTGTCAGTGGCCCGTACGGGATCGCGCTCGGACCCGACAGCTACACGGGTGTCGTCGAGTCGACGGAGCACGGCGGTCTGACGGTTTTCGATCACCTGCGGGAGCTCCTCGGCGGCCCGATCGTGTGGGCGCCGGGCGTCGTCGGCGCAGTGGTCGTGAGCTTGCGGGGTGGCGACTTCCTGTTCGAATCGGGCGAGGATCTCTCGGTCGGATACGAACACCACGACGCCGAGAACGTGTACCTCTACATCGAAGAGAGCTTCACGTTCCGCGTGGCCACGCCGGAAGCCGCGGTGGTGTTGAAGCCGTGACGTGAACGAGCTCCTCGCCTGGGTTCCGTTCCCGTACGCGATGGATCGTCTGCGCGGGCGCGTACAGGGTCTCACCGACGACGAGTATCGCTGGGCACCCGCGCCCGGCGTCAGCACCATCGAGTGGCGTTTGACGCACATCGCCGACACGCTCGGCGAGGAACGCAACTGGTTGTGGTTGGGGCACGAGCCGTTGGCCGTCGGTGCGGTTGACGCCGTCGACGGCGATGCCGACGAGCCGCCGACCGCGGCCGGGGGACTCGCCCGGCTGGAGTCGGCCTACGGGGCGTGGGTCGCGCTCGTCGGTTCGATCGATGCCGAAGCCGTCTTCCGTCCCCTCGGTCCCACGGCCGGTCCGTATCGCGACGACCTCGTCATCTCGTTCGTGATGCACATCTTCGACGAGCTGGTGCACCACGCCGCCGAGGTCGGCTTGGTCCGCGATCTGTATCGCGCCCGGCATTGAGCCGCGCGAATCCCGCGGCCTTGTAAGAGAATGGCCGATGAGACACCCACTGGCGGGTGGCGCGGGAGGCCTCGACATGGAACACAAGAATCCCGAGTCACAAGCATAGGCACATCTCGGCAGTCGTGGACCCTGACACTTCTGGCGGACCCCCAGGTAGAATGACAACGCTGCAACCCCCAACAGCACTGTCCACAAGGCGGAGCGCCTCCATGAAAGACCACCAGGGTTTCCGGGTCATCGTTCACGACGAGGACGGCGTGGAGGTGGTCGGCGTCTACACGACCCGCTCCGCAGCCGAGGCTGGTCGCGACCTCGCACGCTTGAGCGGGAGGGTGGCCGACATTCTCGACCCCACTCCCGCGGCACCTGACCGAGAAGCCTGGGTGGGCAGAGCCGAAGGTGACCTACGTCCGCGGGCTCCAGGGCATCGACTCGACCATCACGTTCGGGGGGCTCACGCGCTGTGGAACTGTGGGCACCGATACGGCTCAAGGGCATTCCGTCAGGAAGCAAGGTCGGCACCGTCACCATCGGTGGAAGGCAAAGCCGTTGAGGGCGCGTCATGGACGAAAATGAGGGTGCGGGTTCGGGCGCCCATGTCAGCGCGTATCCGCCTGCGGCGACTGCATTCGGTCGGTGTGAATCCCGGCGGGGTCATCGTCGGTTGGAACCGTGAACGCCCCTGGGCCGACAAGTGGCAAGGCGCGTTAGACGTGTGCAACGACATTTACGCGACGTACCACGGCACTCGCACCGACCTGAACAACGTCGCCGCGAAGTTGCGGATTGAAGACTTTGCGGATGTCTGTTGGGAAGTGCGTGAAGCACTACAGAAGGCGAGTCTCATCACCGACGCCGAAGCAAGGGACTTGGACGACCGCGCGTCGTACCCGAACCTGTGCATCATGCGGGACCTGTCGAACACCGACAAGCACTCTGGACGAGACGGCAAGAAACCGCACGCCTCGGTATGCGAGTTTCACCAGCCACCGCCGGGCGAAGGTAAGTACCGCGTGACACTGACCATCGAGTACGACGATGACAACCACGCGTCTCACCGCATCGACGCGCTGAGAAGCGATGGATGGGGCACTTGGCGAGTGGCGCGGCCTCTTTGCCGATAAGAACATCCGCGAGCCTGGCGCTTAGGTCGCCTGAACTCAGGCATTGCCTAGGCTCCCAGTATGCGCCGCGAGATGCCTGGGGACCTACTTTTGCGGCCGGTACCCCTCCTCGCGGTTGGGCTCCTGGTACTCAATGACCACTGGCTCAAGCGAGTGTTCGCCGACGGTGTGACGGGCAAGCTGTCGGACATCGCCGGGCTTGTCTTCGTTCCCCTGCTCATCGTCGCGATTGTTGAGCTGGTGCGAGCCGCGTTCCGCGTCGAGTGGCGAGCCACTACGCGAACGCTCGGGGTGTCTGTCGTAGCGGTAGGCATCATCTTCGCCGCAGCGAAGGTGTCACCCGCGACGGCGCACCTATTCGGAGACGTTCTCGGCGCGGTGCGCTATCCCGTGCGCGGCGACCTCGACCGCGTGGTTATCGCACACGACTTGTCAGACCTAGTGGCGCTTCCAGCGTTAGCGATTGCGTGGCTTGATGGCTTGCGCGGCTATCGACTGCGGAGGTCCGCGTCACGTTTGCGACCTTGCACACGAACTTCTTAGTTCGTAGCTCGGCCTTGAGCGACGGCGCATCGGTGCTTGTCTTTTGGCCCGCAGCGAGGTTCGACACCGTGGCATCGCCTGTGTCTAACTGCGTTGTCCCGTCCGGAGAATCGAAGGCAACAGTGATGATGTAGTCCGACGACTTGGACGAGTGGTTGAGGACTTGGAGCGTTGCGTTCGGCCCCTCAAACTCGTTGGAGGAGAGCGCACACTTTGTGATGGTTACGTCCGCCGTCGCGGGGTGGCTGCCGCTACTACTCGGGGCGCTGGCATTTGGCGACGAACTGCTCGACTTTGAACTACCCGACGCTGCCACTGCGGCAACACCGCAGATAACCACTGTCACGATTGCCAACCGACGAAACACAATGCCCCCGCCCTGTTCTGTGTAGTGGGCCGAAAAGCTACACCAAACTTGCAAACGGACTGGCGAGAACGCCCAGCGCCCAATTGGTCGTCCTCTACCTTTTTCCTCCGCGCTGCGGTTCATCCTTTGTCGGTGCGTTCACCGCGGAACACACGTTTAGCGGTCGGAATGGGATACGGGTGACCACTCGACCGTGCGGTTCGGGACCTATTCGTGCGTACGGGTCTAGCGACAGCCCGCTCGCTCGATTGGAACTGCCTCGCATTCGTCGAGAGGCGACCAAGGACCGATCAGACGGGATACCTGCGGTCCGTTTCTTTCTTCGTAAGAGTGCCACCCGGCTGAGCACCCCCATACGCATTCGGCGGCTCGCCAGTGAGTTGCCGGGCGGAAGCCCTGGGCTCGCGCACGCGCTGGTGGTGAGCCAACCTACGAAATCCTCCAGTAGTTCATCCATCAGTGATACGCCTCTCTCGATATACCGGACCTGGTGGCGGGAGGCCTCGACATGGAACACAAGATCATTGGCACGACGATGCCGGTTCTCGAGGTGACTCTCGAGCCGGGTGAGTCGGTCGTCGCCGAGGGCGGCGAGCTGTCGTGGATGACGAGCTCGATCGAGCTCCACACTGCGGCTTCCGGTAAAGCCGGGGCGAAGGGCATGTTCGGTGCGGTGAAGCGCGCGGTGGCGGGCGGCACGCTGTTCATGACCGAGTACTCCGCGGCCGGGAGCTCCGGTCTCGTCGCGTTCGCGACGAAGGTCCCCGGCCACATCAAGCCGCTGGAGCTCGACGGCACGCAGCAGTACATGGTCCACCGCGGCGGCTACCTCTGCGGCCTGCCGAGCGTCACGCTCGAGATCGGGTTCCAGCAGAAACTCGGCGCGGCCTTCTTCGGCGGCGAAGGCTTCATCCTGCAGCGGGTATCGGGCACCGGTTCGGCCTGGATCGAGCTCGACGGAGAAGTCGTCGAGTACGACCTCCCCGCGGGCGAGGTGTTGCGTGTGCACCCCGGGCACGTCGGTTTGTTCGACGCCTCGGTGTCGTTCGAGATCGAGCGGGTGAAGGGCATCAAGAACATGTTGTTCGGCGCGGACACGCTGTTCCTCGCCAAGCTCACCGGTCCGGGCAAGGTCTTCCTGCAGACCCTCCCGCTCGCGAACCTGGCCGCCGCGATCGCGCGCTATCTGCCGAACGACTCCGACGGCAACGGCGGTGGCAACAAGATCTCCCTCGGCGGCTTCAGCATCGGAACCTCCTGAACGTCCGAAGTCCGTCGCGATCGTGGTGGTTGACGCGCGAAGATTTGGGGCGTGGCTACGCAGGACGACGTGCGGCGCGTTGCGCTTTCGCTGCCGGAGACGACCGAAGACGACGACCGGTTCTCGTTCTCGGTGCGCAACGGCGCGAAGCAGAAGAAGATCGCGTGGGTCTGGCTCGAACGCATCCATCCGAAGAAGGCGCGGGTGCCGAATCCCGACTTCGTCGTCGTGCAGACCGCCGACCTCGGCGACAAGGAAGCGATCCTCGCCACCGATCCGAGTGAGGAGACGTTCGTCCGCGACCCGCACTACAAGAACTACGCGGGCCTGGTCGTGCGGCTCGCGGCCGTCGACGCCGACGAGCTCGCCGAACTGATCACCGACTCCTGGCGCGCCCAGGCGCCGGCCGTCCTCGTGCAGGAGTTCGACGCGTAGTCAGTGGTGGAACGGCGTGCCCATTCCCTCGCGCGCGACGCTCTCGGGAATTGGGACGGGCAACGCGTCGAGGAACTTCAACGCCTTCGCGATGTCGTCGAGCAACAGGCGTGTCATGTCGATCGAGACACCGTTGCGGAAGACGACGCGGAGAACGGTCATGTTCTCGATGTCGGCGGGCATCGGATACGCGGGCACCTGCCAGCCGCGTTCGCGCAACTTGGCCGAGAGCGCGTGCAGATCCCAGTTGCAATGGTTGCCCGCCTTCATCGTCCACGTGACGAGCGGCATGTCGGAGCCGTCCGTCAGGACCTCGAACGGGTCCATCTTCGCGAGCTCGGTGGCGAGGTAGTGGGCCGCTTCCTTCGATGCCTGCATCACGCGTCGGTAGCCCTCGCGGCCCAGGCGCAAGAAGTTGTAGTACTGCAGCAACACCTGCGCGCCCGGGCGCGAGAAGTTGAGGCCGAGCGTCGGCATGTTCCCGCCGAGATAGCTGACGTTGAAGATCAGTTCTTCGGGCAGGAGGTCGCGATTGGCCCACAGGACCCAGCCGAGCCCCGGGTACACGAGGCCGAACTTGTGGCCCGACGCGCTGATGGAATGCACGCGCGGGATGCGGAAATCCCACTCCAGGGTCGGGTCGAGGAACGGGGCGATGAATCCGCCCGACGCGGCATCGATGTGAATGGGTATGTCGAGGCCGGTCCGTTCCTGCAGATCGTCGAGCGCAGCCGCGAGCTCCTTCACCGGCTCGTACACGCCGTTGTACGTCACACCCAAGATCGGCACGACGCCGATCGTGTTCTCGTCGACCGCGGCGAGCATTCCCTCCGGAGTCAGGTAGGGCTTTTCCTTCGTGATCGGCACGTAGCGCGGCTCGACCTCGAAGTAGTTCGCGAACTTCTCCCACACGACCTGTACCGACGAGCTGAACACGATGTTCGGCGCATCCGTCGACTTCTTGGCGGCGCGTCTGGCCAACTGCCAGCGGCGCTTGAACGCGAGTCCCGCGAGCATGCACGCCTCCGACGACCCGGTGGCGGAGGTCCCGATCGCGGCGTGCGGATCCGGTGCGTTCCACAGGTCGGCGAGAATGTGCAAGCAGCGTTCCTCGATGGCCGCGGTCTGCGGATACTCGTCCTTGTCGATGATGTTCTTGTCGAACGACTCCATGTAGAGCGCCTTGGCGTCCGGCTCCATCCACGTGGTGACGAACGTGGCGAGATTCTGGCGGGCGTTGCCGTCGAGGTAGAGCTCGTCGTGGATGATCTGGCGCGCGGTCTCGGGCAACATCTCGCCGTCGGGTATACGCCAGCGCGGGATCGAGTGCTCCGAGTTGCGAGCGAAGAGCGGATTGACGGAAATGTCGTCGGAAGCGTCTTCGCCGTGGTGTACGTGTCCCATGTCTCGGCCTTTCTCTATTCGACTGCGGGTGCGCCGAAGAGCGGCTCGCCCGGGCTTCTGATGTCGGCATTCGGGATGCCGGCCGGATGTTCACGCCGCACACGATCGATGCACTCGAGTGCGATGTCGAGGTGCGCGCGGCGGCTTTCGTCGTAGAACTTCTTGGCCTGTTCGGCGAGCTTGGGCGACCCGTGCAACGGCTTGTCGGAGATCGCGAGCAGGGTTGCACTCGGGATGCGATAGCGAAAGCCGTTCGCGGCGATCGTCGCCGACTCCATGTCGACGGCGACGGCGCGCGACTGCTCGAACGTGTGCTCCATCGCCGCGATCTCGAGCTCCCAGTTGCGGTTCGCAGTCGTGAGCACCGTGCCGATGCGGTAACGGGCTTGGTGCGAGTCGAGCGCGTCGAGGAGGTACGAGTTCAAGCGATGGTTCGGGATGACGGGAATCGTGGTCGGCAGCGCGTGGTCGAGGATGTGGTCGTCGCGCAGGTACGAGGTGGCGAGCACGTAGTCGCCGATGTCCTGATGATTGCGCAGCCCCGCGCAATGCCCGATCATCAACATCGCGTCGGGCCGCAACACCGCGAGGTGGTCGGTCACGGTCTTCGCGTTCGACGGGCCGACCCCGATGTCGACGATCGTGACGCCGTCCTGATCGGGGGTGCGCTGGTGCCACGCCGGCATCTGCACGCCGGCTCGTTGCGGCCCCTCCGCGTCGGGGAAGCGAGCGCGGAACTCCTCCACGTGCATCGCGTAGTTCGTGAAGAGCACGTAGCGCTGGAACGATTCGGCGGGCGTGCCCGTGTAGTGCGCGAGCCGTTCCATCGACAGCGCCATCCGCTCCGGCGCGAACAGGAAGAGCTTCTTCGCCCGCATCTCCCACACGACTTCGTCGAGGGCGCGGAGCAGCGCGGGGTCGTCGAGCGGCGTCGCGGGCCGCGACGCCCGGACGGTGATCGTCGCGCCGAGCGCCAACAACGCCGCGAGCTCGCGCTCGAGGTAGCGACGAATCGTCCGAGGCCGGGCGAATTCGCCGGTGATACGTGGGTTGTGCCGCGACCACGGCCGCACGACCTCTATGACGGGATACCAACCGTCGGCGTCGATGGCCTCGCACGCGTCGCACAGGTCGACAACGGCGGTGCGGATCTGTACGGCTTCGAGTCCGCTGCCGTCGATGGCGCGTTCGATCATCGCATCTCGCTTGGTAGGTCGCTAGTTTGGGGGGCGTGGCGGACATCGATCTGACCGACCGGGCCGACAAGAACGAACCGGCACCGGATCGCGAGATCCTCACATGGGAACGCTTCGGCCGCGCCACGCGCGAGCTCGCCACGGAGATCGCGGCCGACGGCTTCCGGCCCGACGTGGTGCTGGCCATCGCCCGTGGCGGCCTCACCGTCGCCGGAGCACTTGCGTACGCGCTGGCGGTGAAGAACTGCTTCGCGATGAACGTCGAGTTCTACACGAGCGTCGAACAACGCCTGAACGTGCCGGTGGTTCTCCCGCCGACCCTCGACGTCGTCGACATCCGTGGCCTGCGCGTGCTCATCGCCGACGACGTGGCCGACACCGGCAAGACGCTCGAGCTCGTGCGCAAGGAGATCTCCGAACACGTCGCCGAGGCCCGGACCGCGGTGCTGTACCACAAGCCGTGGTCGATCATCGTGCCCGAATACGTCTGGATGCACACCGATCGCTGGATCAACTTCCCGTGGTCGTGCCAGGACCCCGTCGTGGCGGTCGACAACCGCGACGCCTGAGACGCGACCAACGTGTCGCGTCCGGTAATCATCGATACCGACGGCGGTGTCGACGACGCGGTCGCACTGTGGTGGGCGTTGACCGATCCCGCGCTCGACGTCGTCGCCATCACCGTGGTGTGGGGCAACGTCGACATCGACATTGCGGTGTCGAGTGTGCTGCGCGTCGCACATGCCGCGGGCCGCGACGACGTACCGGTGTCTGCCGGTGCGCGCGGCCCGCTGTTGCCCGCGCCCGACCTGCGCCCCGCAACCTTCATCCACGGTGACGACGGTCTCGGCAATGCGGCCGGCCCCGAGGCACCGGGGCGCGCCGTCGCCGAGCCCGCGGTCGACATGCTGGCCCGGCTCGTACGCGAACGGCCGGGAGAGTTGAGTGTGGTGACGCTCGGGCCGCTCACCAACATCGGTATCGCGTTGCACGACCACCCCGATTTCGCGGGCAATGTGGCCGAGCTCCTGGTGATGGGCGGCTCCGCACGCCGGGGCGGTAATGCGCTGCCGTGGGGCGAAGCCAACATCGCCCACGATCCGCTCGCCGCGCAGCGGACCGTGCTCGCGTCGTGGTCGCAACCGCCGCTGCTTGTCGGCCTCGACGTCACGTTGGTCGCCACGTTGCGCCCGGACGAGTTCGAGCTGTTGGCCGAGCACCGCACTGCCGCGGCCGAATTCCTCGACGCGCCGCTGCGCTTCTACCGCGAATTCGGTTCGACGTTCACCGCGCCCGACACGCCGTGCCACGACCTGCTCACGGTGCTCGCGCTCTCCGATCCCGCGATCATCGACGACGCGCCGTTGCTGCCCCTCGCCGTCGACTGCGGCGGCGACGCGGCCTGGGGCACGACCGTCGTCGACTTCCGCGCCCCGTTCTTCGCGGCGCTCGAAGGCTCGATGCAATCGGCCGCCGCCGGATTCGCACCGTGGCGCATCGCGCTCGGTGTCGACGTCGACCACTTCCGCGCCGCCGTCCGCACCCTCTTCGGCGCCTAAGGCCGCGCACCCGCCCGCGACGCCCGCCCGCGTTGGCAGCGAAATTGTCTCCATGCAGCAATTTCCCTGCCATCTGATGGCAGGGTGTTCGTCTCCATGAAGCAATTTTGCTGCCATCACGGGGCGCGTCCGACGATGCGGCGGTAGGCGACGGGGTCGGTCGCGCCTTCGGTGCACAGGATCAATACTCGTCGGCCCCGCACGGCGGCGAGGCTCGCGTCGACCGCGGCGCGCAGACCGGCCAGCGCGGCCGCGCCGGTCTCACCCGCGACCACACCGATCGCGGCGAGGTCGCGCATCGCGCGTTCGGCGGCCGCGTCGTCGACGGCGACGAACACGTCGGCCCCGGCCGAGACCGTCGGCCAGGCGACGATCGAGACTGTGCCGCAGTTGAGCCCGGCCATGATCGAATCGTGCGGCCCCGGGACTTCGACCGGGTGGCCGGCCACCGCGGAGTGCAGTCCGCATGCAGCCGACAACGGTTCCACGACGACGATGAGCGCGGCGGCGGCGTAGTGCTGCGCGGCCGCGGCCGCGAGTGCGCCGACGCCCATCGGTACCACCACGACCTCGGGCGGCGCGCCGGCGAGTTGCTCGTCGATCTCGGCGAAGATCGTCGCGTACCCCTCGATCACCGTACGCGGGACATCGGTGTAGCCCGCCCACGACGTGTCGGACACGACCAGCACGTCGTCGGCGGCGAGCGCGGCCGACGCGCGCACCGCGTCGTCGTAGGTTCCGTCGACGACGGTGACCGACGCGCCTTCGCTCTCGATTCCTTCGATGCGGGCCGGCACCGTGCCCGCGGGCACGAAGATGCGTGCCGCATAACCGAGCCGGTTCGCCATGTGCGCAACCGCGCGGCCGTGATTGCCGTCGGTGGCGGCGACGAGTGTGAGCGGTCCGAGCGGCGCGAACGCGCGCCGAAGATCGGCGAAGGTCGACCACTGCGGCTCGTGACCGAGCCGACCGACGAGGAGTCGGTACACCGCCCACGACGCGCCGAGGATCTTGAACGACGGCAGCCCGAGGCGCGCCGACTCGTCCTTGACGCTCAGGCGTGCGAGCCCGAGCTCGGCGGCGAGGGCCGGCGCGTCGACGAGTCGCGTCGGGGCGTAACCCGGAAAGCGACGGTGCAGCGCGGCCGGCTCCGCGGCCGGGCGGCGGGGGCTCTCGTCGTGCCGGCGGCCGGGGTTGACGAGGAGCACAGGCGCAGCTTGTCGCATCGAGGTCGGCCCTGGGGCCGATTTCACGCGAATGCAATCGATTCGCGTTGACATTTTGCGAAGGCGGAGCGGACGCTGGCGGGGAATGATTTCGTTCATCCCCGAATCGGGCCCGGCCCGAGCCCTGGGACTGTGAGCCCGGAGACATGAGCACGGCTCGCGCGCTCGAGTACTTCTGGCATCCGGTGTGCAGCCGCGCCGAGATGGAGAACGCGGCCCCGCATCCGCTCGCCGTCCGCCTGCTCGGGCGCGACCTCGCGATCGCCGACGTCGGCGGTTCGGTCATGGCTGCGGTCGACCGCTGCCCGCATCGTTCGACACGCCTGTCGATCGGTTCCATCGAAGATGGCGCCATCCGTTGCGCGTATCACGGCTGGCGCTATTCGACGGCGGGGGAGTGCGTCGAAATCCCCGCGACTCCCGGTGGTCCGCTCCCGGTCGGTCGTTGCCTCGAGACGTTCGAGGTCGTGGTGGCGTACGACCTCGTGTGGGTGCGCTTCGACGACCGGGCCGGCACGACCATCCCCGCCAACCCGGCGTGGGACGACACGACGATGCGGGTGCTGATGGGCGCGCCGTACACGTGGCCGACCTCCGCGTTGCGCCGGGTCGAGAACTTCGTCGACCTCGCGGACTTCGCCTGGGTTCACGACGGCACGTTGGGCCGGCGGGACGACCCGGTTCCGCCGATCCCGGTGGTGACGCGCGTCGACGGGGAGCTGCGCTTTCACTACGACCCGCCGCCGATGCAGCCCGAGCACGCGGCGCTCTACGGCCACTCGCGCTATCGCATGCCCATGCCCGGCACCGTCGACATCGAATTCCATCTCGAATCGGGCGCTCGCCGCCGGCTCTGGATGACCGCGTCGCCGATCGACGACCGCACATGTCGCGCGTTCTGGTTCGTCTCGCGTGACGACGATCTCGAAGGGCCGGATCTCGAAGGGCCGGATCTCGAAGGGCCGGATCTCGAGGGGCCGGATCTGGAGAATCTCGACACGGAATATCTCGCGTTTCAGCAGGTGGTCCTCGACGAGGACGAACCGGTTGTCTGCGGCCAGGATCCGCCCGAGCTAATCCTCGACCCCGGCTTCGAGATTTCGGTGCGAACCGACCGGGTATCCATCGAATACCGACGTTGGCTACGCGAAATCGTCGACGCGACCGCGGAAAGTCCGGACGCCTTGCGTAGCGTGTTGTCCGCGTCGACGTTGTCGTCCCCTGTTTGAGGAGCCCCCCTGATGGACTACACCGAATACCTGCGCCGGTTGCCGAAGGTGGAGCTGCACTGCCACGTGGAAGGCACGTTGCGGCCGCAGACGGTTGCCGATCTGGCCGCCAAGCACGACATCACGCTGCCGACCACCGATGTCGACCGCATCTACGACTACGACACGATCTACGAGTTCCTCGAGATCTTCCGGCTCGTCAACTCGACCGTCATCGACCAGGCGGATTTCGCGGCGCATCGCGTACGAGTCGCTGGAGGACGGCGCCAAGTCGGGCAACTTGAAGTATCGGGAGATGTTCTTCAATCCCACGCTGCACACGACGCGCGGCGTGGCGATGTCGACGATCATCGACGGCCTGATCGACGGTTGCCGTTCGGCCGAGGAGGACTTCGGCGTTCGGTGCCGTCTCATCGCCGACGTGTACCGCCAGGACTCGCCCGCGGTCGCGCTGCAGATGACCCAGGAAGTGCTCGCCAACCGCCGCGACGAAGTGATCGGGCTCGGCATGGACGCGGCCGAGGCGCCCGATCCGCCGGAGCGGTTCTTCGAGGCGTTCCGGCTCGCGGGCGAGTCGGGTCTGCACCTCACGAGTCACGCGGCCGAAGACGGACCGCCCAAGAACATCTCGACGTGTCTCGACCTGCTCGGTTGTGAGCGGATCGATCACGGCTACCACATCTTGGAAGACGACGCGGTGGTCGAGCGCTGTGTCGAGGATGGCATCCACTTCACGTGCTGCCCCACCTCGACCGCGGTCGTGTACGGCTGGCCCGATCTCACCACGCACCCGATCAACGGGATGATGAAGGCGGGGCTGCTCGTCCACCTCAACTCCGACGACCCGACGATGTTCCGCACCGACATCGGCAAGGAGTACGTCGACTTCGTCGGGCAGAACGAGTACCCGCCCGAGGTCGCCAAGCACCTCGTGCGCAACGGGGTCGACGCGTCGTGGCTCGACCCGGCGGAGAAGGCCGCGCTGCACCGCCTGTTCGACGACGAGATCGACGCGCTCGACAAGGAACTCGCGCAGTGACCGAAGGCGCGCTGGGGAACACGCACCCCGCGCTCCGGCGCGCCTGGCACGCGGTGGCCCGTAGTTGCGAAGTCACCGACGTCCCCCGCGTGGTCCGCCTGCTCGGCGACGACTGGGTCGTGGTGCGATTGCCCGACGGCGCGGGCGGCACGCGCCTCGCGGCGTTCGTCGATCGCTGCCCACACCGCTTCGCGCCGCTCTCGGCCGGCTTCGTCGACGGCAAATTCCTGCGCTGCGGGTACCACGGTTGGTGTTTCGACGCGGCGGGGAGTTGTCGCGGGATCCCCTCGCTCGGCGCGACCGAACACCTGCCGCCGCGCGGGTCGCGACCACCCCGGGCGGACTCGCCGAGCGGCACGGCATGGTGTTCATCGCGCCGGAAACGCCGGTGACGGAATTGCTCGAGATTCCCGAGGCCGACGACCCGACGTTCATGCACGGATCGCTCGAGCCGGTGTCGGCGCGCGTCGGCGCGGGTTTGATGATCGACAACTTCTGCGACATGGCGCACTTCCCGTTCGTGCACGCGGCGACGATCGGTACGCCGGAGTCGTCGACGTTCGACTTCACCGTCGAGCGGCGCGGGTTCGGCATGAACGTGCGCAGCCGCCACCCGTTCCCGAACCGCGAAGACCCTGGCGTCGCGGCCGGCATCCGTCCGTTGTTGCAGGAACGCATTCTCGAATACCGCTACCGCGCGCCGTTCTCGATCTGCCTCCGCATCGACTACGTCGAGGCGGGCGGAACGAACGTACTCGATTTCTACGTGCAACCCGAAGACGACGACAACTGCCGCATCTACACGACGGTGCACCGCAACGATCTCGACGGCGACGACGATCGCCTGGCCGAGAGCATCGCGTTCGAACGCAAGATCCTCGACGAAGACCTGGGTCTGCAGGAGCGCTACCGCGATCGTCGGCTGCCGCTCGATCCGACGGCCGAGGTGCACGTGAAAGCCGACCGCATGACCATCGAGCTCCGCCGCATATTGGCCGAGCTCGTGGCTTCCGACGACTGACGACCGACGACTGACGACCGGAGAATCTCATGCACATCGATACTGTCGACCCCGCGATCCGCGCCCGTGCCGTATCGGCCGCGCAGGGGCGGGAACCGTTCGATCTCCTGCTGACCGGCGGGACGGTCGTCGACGTCGGATGTGGTGAGCAACGCGCCGCCGACGTCGGCATCGTCGGCTCTCTCATCGCCAGCGTTCACCCGCGTGGTTCGCGCACCGATTCTCTCGACGCGATCGACTGCAGCGGGCGCTTCCTCGCGCCGGGCTTCATCGACATGCACGTGCACTTCGAGTCGTCGATGCTCACGCCCGGCGGCTACGCGGAAGCGGTGTGCCCGCGCGGTACCACCACGGTGTTCGTCGACCCGCACGAGCTCGCGAACGTCGCCGGCGTCGCGGGGGTTCGCTATGCGGTCGAGGCGAGTCGGGGGCTGCCGGTCCGGTTCATCGTGCAGGCGCCGTCGTGCGTTCCGCCCCAGCCCGGCCTCGAGCTCTCGGGCGCCGACCTGTACGGGCCCGAGATCACCGAGATGCTCTCCTGGGACGAGGTCGGCGGGCTGGCGGAGGTCATGGACATGATCGGCGTGCTCGGCGGCGCCGACCGCATGGTGAACGTCGTCGCCGCCGGGCTCGAGAGCGGCAAGCTCGTGTCGGGGCACGCGGCCGGGCTCACCGGTCCGGTCCTGCAGGCGTACCTCGCGGCGGGGATGACCTCCGACCACGAGATCTTCACCGAACCCGATTGCCTCGAGCGTCTGCGCAACGGCATGACGGTGGAACTGCGCGGGATGATCGACGAGATCCTGCCCGAGATCATCACCGAGGTGAAGAGCCTCCCGCTCACACCGACGCACCTCGTGGCCGCAACCGACGACCTGTTCGCGCTCACGCTCCTCACCAACGGCGGTATCGATCACCTCTTGCGCAGGCTCGTCGCACACGGTCTCGATCCGGTGCTCGCGTTGCGTTGCGCCACCTACAACGCCGCGTACCGGTTGCAGCGCGCCGATCTCGGACTCGTCGCCGCGGGCCGGCGCGCCGACATCGTGGTACTCGACGATCTCGTCGACTTCGTCGCCGCGCACGTTCTGTTCGACGGCGCGCTCGTCGCGTCGCAGGGGAAGATGGTCGTCGACGTCGTCGAAGGCCCGAGCAACCCGCCCCTCGACACGATGCACCTCGCGCACCTCGAACCGGCCGACATGTTGTTGCGCCTCGACGCGCCCGACGGTTGGCACCGCATGCGCGTGATCGCCGACTCGGTCATGACCCGCTGGGACGAGAGCGACGTCTCGGTCACCGACGGATTCGTCGACCCGCCCGACGGCGACATCATCCAGGTCACGGTGCACCGCCACGGCCGCATCACGCCCGTCCCGTATTCGGCCCTGCTCTCGGGTTGGGGGAACTGGACCGGCGCGATCGCCACGACCGTCGCGCACGACACGCACAACCTGGTGGTGTTCGGCCGCGATCCGCACGACATGGCCCTCGCGGCGAACACGGTGATCGATTCCGGCGGTGGGCTCGCCGTCACGCGCGCCGGCGAAGTGCTCGCGAGCATCGCGCTCCCGATCGCGGGCATCCTCTCGCCGTTGCCCGCGGCCGAGGTCGCGGCCGCGCAGAAGACCGTTCAGGACGCGGCGATCGAGATCGGGCTCTTCGCGCCGATGCTCAGCCAGCCGCTGTTCCAGGTGATGCTGTCGTCGCTCGCGTGCCTGCCCGGGCCGCACGTGACCGATGTCGGCCTCATCGACGGCACCACCGGCGAGATCGTGCCGACCGCGCTCATTTCGTAGGGCATTCGACGATCAGGCGGCGATCCACTTCGCGATACCGGCCCGGGTCTTCTGCTTGACCTCGGGCGGCGCGCCCGACGCGTCGATCGCGCACGTCGCGATGTGCGCGAGAGCCGCGTCGTCGAGTCCGAGCGTGGCGCGCACCAGCTCGTATTCCTCCAGCAGGTTCGGGCCGAAGAGCAGGGGATCGTCGGAGTTGAGGCTGCAGCGCACCCCGGCCTCGAGCAGCGCGGGGAGCGGGTGCGACGCGATGTCGGGGACGACGGCCAGCATGAGATTCGAGGTGGGGCACACGTCGAGGCAGACCGGTGAGTCGGCGAGCCGCCGCACGAGCTCCGGGTCTTCGATGGCGCGCACGCCGTGCTGCACGCGGTTGGCGCCGAGTGCGTCGAGCGCGCCCTTGACCGAGGCCGGGCCCGCGAGCTCGCCGGCATGGGGAACGCGCAAGAGGCCGGCGGCCCGGGCGATGGCGAACGCCTCGGCGAAGGGTTCCGGCGGGTGCCCGGTCTCGTCGTTCGCGAGCCCGAAACCGACCACGCCCCGGTCGGCATATTTCGCGGCGATGTTGGCCTGGTCGACGGAGTCGGCGGGGTCGACGGTGCGATCGGCAGCGACGATGATGCCGACCCCGATGTCGTTCGCGCGGGCCGCGTCGGCGGCAGCACCGAGGATGATCTCGAGCGTCTCGACCGGCGGCCCGATGCGCGCGTTGTGGTGGGGCAGGTACACCGCGGGTTCGATCCACACCGCGCCGTCGCGGGCCGCGTCCTCGATCACCTCACGGGTGAGGCGTTCGAGCGCGGCGGGCGAGGTCAGGATTGCGCACGCGGCCTGATACATACCGGAGAAGGCGGAGAAGTTGCCGAAGCCCCGAATGGGCGGAACCTCCAAGCCGGCTTCCGCCGCGACCTCGTGCAGTGTTTCCGGGCGCATCGCGCCTTCGAGGTGGATGTGCAGGTGGGCTTTCGGAAGGTCGCGGAGATCGCGCATGATGCCGATCTTGGCACGCGCCGCGGCGCATTCGACACCCGCCGGGAGTACCGAAACCTTGCGTTAACGATCGACGTACAGTGCCGAAACTGCCCGGCTCCTATGGTGCGGTTCGACAAATCGTGCAGCGGGCTTCCGGGCGGTGTGGGAAGCGGAATGGGGAGGGTCTGTGTCCGACGAATTCGACCTACGAGAGCTCTCGTTGGATCGGCGCTCGTTCCTGCGGCGCGGTGCCGCGGGCGGTATCGGTGTCGCGCTGTTGGGGACAGGCGGGATGTCCGCCATCCTCGCCGCGTGCGGTAGCTCCTCGAAGCCGGCGGCGTCGGGGTCGTCGACGACGGTCGCGGGCGGCGCGCCGGCCGACCTCGGCGAGTTGGTGTTCCAGCTCTCGTGGATCAAGAACGTCGAGTTCGCGGGCGAGTACATCGCCGACACCAACGGTTACTACAAAGACGCAGGCTTCTCGAAGGTCACGCTGCTGTCCGGTGGTCCGACCGTCGCCCAGGACACCGTTGTCCAGAGCGGCAAGGCGCTCGTCTGCATCTCCGCGCCCGACATCACGAGCGCGCTGATCAACCAGGGCGCCGACCTCGTCACCATCGGCGCGCAATACCAGAAGAACCCGTTCGCGGTCATGAGTCTGGCGAGCAGCCCGATCCACACGCCGCAGGACATGATCGGCAAGAAGATCGGCGTGCAGGCCACCAACGAATCCGTGTGGGATGCCTTCTTGAAGGCGAATGCGCTCGATCCGAGCAAGATCACGAAGGTGCCGGTGCAGTTCGACCCTTCGCCGCTCGTGTCCAAACAGGTCGACGGCTGGTTCTCGTTCGTCACGAACGAGCCCAACCAGCTCAAGGTCCAAGGCGTCGACACGGTGACCTTCCTCCTCGCCGACTACAAGTACCCGTTGGTGTCGGAGACGTACGTCGTCAAGAAGTCGAGCCTCACCGACGCCACCAAGCGGGCGCAGGTCAAGGCGATGCTCGTCGCCGACATCAAGGGTTGGCAGCAGAACCTTACGGACCCGACCATCGGCGCCAAGCTGGCCGCGAACGTCTACGGCAAGGATCAAAAGCTCACCGTCGAAGAGCAGACGCTCGAGTCGACGGCCGAGAACTTGCTCATCTCGACGGCCGACACGAAGGCGAACGGTCTCTTCACGATCACGCCGGCGCTGATCGACGAAAACATCAGCACGCTCGCGCTCGCCAAGATCGACATCACCAAGGACAAGCTGTTCGACATGAGCGTGCTCGCCGAGGTGTACTCCGAACACCCCGAGCTCAAGACCTACACGACGGCGTGATGCAGTGGCGACGACTCACGCCTTGACGGGGACCGAATCGGCGAACGAGCCTTCCATCGTTGTGGGCGATGGAATCTCGTTACGCCAACTCGGGAAGGTCTTCCGCACGCGCCGATCCGAGGTCGTCGCGCTCGAACGCGTCGACCTCGCGGCGTCCGCGGGCTCCTTCACGACGTTGCTCGGCCCGTCCGGGTGTGGGAAGTCGACGATCCTGCGGATCCTCGCCGATCTCGAGGCGCCGACGAGCGGGCAGGCGCTCGTGCACGGCGAGGATCCCGCGTCCGCCCGCCGGAACCACGATCTGGGCATCGCGTTCCAAGAGGCCGCGCTGCTTCCGTGGCGATCGGTCGTCACGAACATCAAGTTGCCGTTGGAGCTCGCCGGGATAAAGGCGTCGGGTGACCTCATCGACGGGCTGATCAAGCTTGTCGGCCTCGAGGGCTTCGAGGATGCGCGGCCCGCGCAACTGTCGGGCGGCATGCGCCAACGCGTGGCGATCGCACGCGCGCTCGTGGTCGACCCGAAGATCCTGTTGCTCGACGAGCCGTTCGGCGCGCTCGACGAGATGACGCGCCAACGACTCAATCTCGAGCTGCAACGGATCTGGACGGAGCGGCAATGCACGACGCTGCTCGTTACGCACTCGATCTCCGAGGCGGTGTTCCTGGCCGACACCGTCGCCGTCATGAGCCCCCGCCCGGGTCGGATCACCGCGTGCATCGAGATCGACCTCCCGCGTCCCCGAACGCCCCAGATGTTGCGCGATCCGCACTTCCATGAGCTCTGCGATCGCTTCAGCGAGCTGCTGTTCGGACAGGGAGTGGGCGATCACTGATGGCGACGGCCGCGGTCGCCGAGCGGCGCGCGGCGCGAGCGCGCGAGAGGCCGGCCTGGTGGGGTGGCTTGGTGGGGGTTGTCGGACTCCTAGTGGTTTGGGAGATCGTCGGACTCGTCTTCTTCAGTGGGAAGAACGGTCTCGTCCCGCCGCCCACGCGCATCGTGTCGCACATGGTCGACGACGGATTCATCTTCTACTGGCACAACGCCCGGGACACGCTCTACGAGGCGATGGTCGGCTATTTCTGGGGCAACCTCCTGGCGATCGGGCTGGCCCTGTCGTTTCTTATCGCACCTTTCTTCGAGCGTCCGCTCACGCGGCTCGGCATCGTGTCGTATTGCTTGCCGATTCTCGCGATTGCGCCGATCCTCTCCGTAACGTTTCACGGACAGGCGCCCAACATCGCCCTCGCGGCGCTGGCCGTCTTCTTCACGACGCTCGTCGGCACGCTGGTCGGGCTGCGAAGTGCCGACAAGACGTCGCTCGACGTGGTTCATGCCTACGGCGGCGGCTCAGTGAAGAAGCTGACGAAGGTGCAGTTTCGGGCCGCGCTCCCGAGTGTGTTCGCCGCACTCCAGATCGCGGCGCCCGCCGCGATCCTCGGCGCGATCATCGGTGACTACTTCGGCGGCGAGCGCGGTCTCGGTATCGCGATGGTCGCCGCGCAGACCGCGTTGGAAATTCCGCGCACCTGGGGCCTGGCCATCGTGGCGGCCGCCCTCGCGGGTGTCGCGTACGGCATCACCGGATTCGTCGGGCGGTTGGTCAGCCCGTGGGCACCGAGGTCGACACGGCTATGAGTGTCACCGATGTCGTGACTCCGGTCGAGGTATTGCCCCCGCCGAGCTTGAGCCCGGCGCGCAAAGGACAGAGCTGGTGGTTGCGGGCCGGACGCCGGCTCCTGTCGTGGACAATCTCGGTCGCGTTCCTTCTCGGCGTGTGGTGGCTGTTCCTCATCGTGTTCCATATCGACCACTTCATCGGGAAGACCCCGCTCGATGTCTGGCATTTCGTGACCGCGAAGTCGAGCGCCCCCGCACCGATGAGCTCACCGACGCGCGGCAATCTGTATCCGGCGGCGCGGACGACACTGCGCGATGCATTTATCGGGCTGGGCGCGGGAACCCTCGCGGCTCTGCTTTGCGCGGTGCTGTTCAACCTTCAACGCTCGGTCGAGCAGACAGTCATGCCGGTGGCGATGGTGTTGCGTTCGGTGCCACTCGTCGCGATGACGCCGTTGATCACTCTCATTTTCGGCCGCGGTCTGGTGTGCGTCACGGTCATCGCCGGGATCGTCACGTTCTTCCCGACGCTCGTAAACGTGACCCTCGCGCTGCGCGCCACACCTCAGGCGTCGATCGACCTGTTCCGGGCGTACGGCGCGGGCCCCTTCAAGACGATGCGCAAAGCGCAATTCCCGAACGCACTGCCCGCGGTCTTCGCTTCGCTGCGCATCGCCGCGCCTCTCGCGCTCGTCGGCGCGCTTCTCGCGGAGTGGTTGGCGACAGGAAAGGGTCTCGGGTCGCTGATGCTCCTGTCGAGCCCGGCCGGCAACTACAACATGTTGTGGACCGCCGCGGTCCTGATAACCGCGTTCTCGATGGTGCTCTACACGACGATCAGCGGCATCGAACGCCTCGTCCTGGCCCGCTTCGCCGACGTTCCCGCGTAAACCGCGCGTCGCTTTCGCGACGACATAATCGCGCGCCGCGCGCATTCTGCCGAGTTCAGTGACGAATGCTGCGGGTTCTTACGCGCCGCGTTATAGCGCGTGACTTAGTTGCGTGTTTTGGTCAAAGAAACCTCTTGACGACGGTTGCTCTGTGCGCGGATGCTTCCGTCCGGCGAGGTGCGACACTGCAGCGGACACCGTGTTCGTTTCGGTGAGTTGGGGTTGACCCGTTCCGTCGATCGGTGACGCTCGCGTCTCGGCTGCGTTGGATTACGTCACCATGGGGATGGGGGATGGATTCGTGCTTCGTCGTAGAAACGCGCGCGCGTTCATAGCGGTCCTGGCAACGTTGGTGTTCACGTGGGGGCTGGTCGCGCGTGCGGCACGGCCCGCGAGCGCCGACGAACTGACGATCTCGACGGTCGCCGGCCGCGGTATCGGCGACGGTGGACCAGCGGTCGACGCGCTGATGCCGAAGCCGACGGGCATCGCGACCGACACTCACGGCAACGTCTTCGTGGCCGATACTCAGTTCAACCGCATTCGGGAGATCTCCGCGGCGGGGACGATCACGACCATCGCGGGCGACGGTGACCGCGGTAACGACGGCGACGGCGACCTCGCGGTCGATGCAACGCTCAACCAGCCGCGCGGGGTTGCGGTCGACAGCGCGGGCGACGTCTTCATCGCCGACACCGGAAATGGTGAGATCCGCGAAGTGACGCCCGATGGGATCATTCAGGCGGTTGGCTTCAGTACGGGCTTTCTCTGGGGGATCGCCGTCGACGACGCGGGCGATGTCTACGCCGCCGACTTCACATCCCAGGAAGTAATCAAGATGCTGCCCGACGGCACGTCCACAGTTGTCGCCGGCGTGTTCGCTCAGCGTGGCTACAACGGTGACGAGAGGACGGCGACGAGCGCCTTCCTCTCCGGGCCGACCGATGTCGCGCTCGACGGGAGCGGCAATGTGTACATCGCCGACGAAGGCAACGCGCGCGTGCGCGAGGTCGTCTCGGGCACTATCCACACGGTCGCGGGTGACGGCTCGGCGGCCGCAGCCGGCGATAACGGTGCCGCGACCTCGGCCGGGGTCGACCCGGAGGGGATTGCTTTTGACGGGAGCGGAAACCTGCTCATCGCGGACGACGCGAACGACCGTGTCCGCGAGGTGTCGTCGGGAACGATCACGACGGTCGCCGGCGACGGGAACGCGGGGTACAGCGGCGATAGCGGCTCTGCGACCTCGGCCGAGCTCGACTCTCCGGTCGCCCTCGCCGTCGACGGCAGTGGCAACGTATTCGTCGCCGAGCTGAACAATCAGGTGGTGCGCGAGTTCGTCATCGGCGGCGACATCACAACCTACGCCGGGAATCGCAGCACGACGTTCGCAGGCGACAACGGTCCGGCGACGAGCGCGTATCTCTCCGCGCCCCTCGCCGCGGCACCGGAACCGAGCGGCAACCTGTCGATCGGTGACAGCGGCAACATACGGATGCGAGACGTCGCCGCCGGCGTTATCACCACGAAGTTCACGAACAGTCAGCTCACTGCGCCGCGCGCGCTCGCGGTTGCGCCGAACGGCGACGTCTACGTCGCGATGGGCGGTGGCTCGATCCAGGTCGCGCAGACGGCCGGGCTCGTCCGCAAGATCTCCGGAAATACGATCTCGACGGTTGCCGGCCTGCTCGTCAGCAACGATCCGTACGGTGACTGCGGCCTCGCGGTGAATGCGACGATGGACAACCCGCAGGGAATCGCGGTCGACACCAACGGCGACGTCTACGTGTCGGAGACCGCCGACAACGTCATTCGGATGATCACCCCCGCGGGCGTGATCGAGACGGTGGCCGGCAGCCGAGACGGCACCGAGGGTTTCTCGGGCGACAATGGACCGGCGACGTCGGCGCTGCTCTCCCAGCCGACAGGCCTCGCGTTGGCTCCGAACGGCGACCTCATCTTCGCCGATGCCGGCAACAACCGCATACGCAAGATCACCAAGTCGGGAACGATTACGACGATCGCCGGCGACGGCTTCCCGGGATACGACGGCGACGATGGGCCACCGCTCAGCGCGGAGTTCCGCGGCATGCGCGGTCTGGCCGTCGACAGCGCCGGTGACATCTTCGTCGCCGACACGCTGAACAACCGTGTCCGCGAGATCTCCGGGGGCACGGTCTCGACGGTCGTCGGTTCGGGTACGTTCGGCTTCTCCGGTGACGGCGCCGCGGCGAGCGACGCGGAGCTCGCCCACCCCAGTGACGTGCATCTCGACGCGGCCGGCAACCTGTACATCGCCGACACCAACAACGACCGCGTTCGCGTGGTCGCCGGTCTGCCCTCTGCCGCCGTACTGCCGGCGAGCGGCCCGACCCACAACGACTGCAATTTCTTCCAACGGAACCCGAAGAGCATGCTGGGCCACCGGCGCAGCCAGTGGGACACCGGCGATCCGGTCGATACGGCGTCGGGCAACTTCGTGCAACAGGAGACCGATCTCACGGCGTCGTCCGGGGCGTACGGCATGGACTGGGTCCGCACGTACAACTCGCGCAGCGACGCGACCGGCGTGCTCGGTACAGGTTGGACGACCTCGTTCTCCGACACGATCGTCGACAACGGTGACGGGACGGCGACCTACACCGCCGCCGACGGACGCGCGACGGACTTCACCAGCGACGGCAGCGGCGGCTTCGTCCGCCCCGACGATGTTGCCGCGAATCTGACCCAAAACGGCGACGGCACCTGGACCATGACGTGGTTCGACGGCGAGGTCTGGACGTTCGACACATCCGGGAACCTGACGACGCAGACGAACTGGGACGGGCAGACGGCGACCGCGACGCGCAATGTCGACGGCGTCCTGCAGTCGATCGCGAGCTCATCGGGCCCGACGCTGACCCTCACCTATTCCAGCGGGAGCTTGACGCAGGTTGCGTCAAGTGACGGACGGGTGGCGACGTACACGTACTCGCCCTCGACCGGCGCGCTGTTCACGGCGACGAAGCCCGGAGCCCTGTCGTCGACGTACGGTTACGACGACAACGGCCGCATCAACTCGGTCACCGACGCCGCGGGCGTGATCGTCGTCGCGAACACGTACGACGACAGCGGGCGTGTCGTCACTCAGACCTCGGGCACCGGCAACGCCACGACCTCGTACGCGTACAACGATTCCGACGGCACCACCACCGCAACCGACTCCGACACCGGGCAGATCTTCGTCTTCGCGCACGATCCGCAGGGCCGGCTCGTCTCGGCGACCGACTCCGAGAACCAGGTCATGTCGCGGACGTACGACCCCGCCACCGGTTACCTCACCGGTGCGACGAACCGCGTGGGCGGAACTGCGGCGCAGACCTTCGACGCGAACGGCAACGTCACCTCGGCGACGGACGCTGCGGGCGTGACCACCACCGCCACGTACGACTCGAGCAATCGGTTGTTGACCGTCACCGACCCCGCGGTCGGTACGACGACGAACACGTACACCGGCTCGAATCGTGTTCCGACTACCACGACCGATGCGTTGGGCAAAACGACGACGTTCGAGATCACCGGCGGACTCGTCACCAAGCAGACGGATCCCGACGGAGTCGTCACCGCCTTCAGCTACGACGCGAATCGACGCGTGCACACGCGCACTGTGGCCCCGAGCACTCCGCTGGCGGCGACGACAACGGACACCTACGACACCGCGGGCCGGCTGCTGACAGAGACCGATCCGCTCGGGCACACGACCACGAATACCTACGACGCAGGCGGACACGTCCTCACCACCACCGACGCGCGGAACAAGACGACGACGTACACCTACGACGCCGCCGGTCGCTTGCTCACAACGACGGATCCGACGGGTGCCGTCACGACCAACACCTACGACAGCGCCGGTCGTCTCGCGACCACGACCACGCCGTTGGGGTATACGACCACCCACTCCTACGACGCACTTGGCGAGATGACCGGAGTGACGAACCCGGACGCCTCGAGCACGACGAACACGTTCGGCGATCTCGGCCGATTGGCGACGACGAAGGACGAGCTGAATCGGGTCAGCGCGTACACCTACGACGCCGACGGCAACCAGACGTCCGTCACCGATCCGACGAGCGCGGTCACGCACACGGCGTACGACTCCGCCGGCCGTCCGACCGACACGACCGACGCGCTCGGTCGTGCGGCTTCGCACACCGTGTACGACGCCGCGGGCCGGACACTTTCGAAGACGACGCTCGGCGGGCTCACGACGACCTATGCGTACAACACCGCGGGACTCGTGACGAGCATCACCGATCCGCGCGGTGGTGTCACCACGATGACCTACACCGATGGCCAGCGAGTCCACACGATCACCACACCTGACGGGGTGACCACGACCAAGACCTACGACGCGGCGGGGAGGTTGGCGCAGGAGACGACGCCGGCCGGCACGACCACGCACACGTACGACCTGGCCGGAAACGAGACCACGACTCAGACCGCGGGCGGATTGGTGACGCACAACACCTACGACGCCGACAACGACCTCCTCACGACCGTGAACCCGGCCGGCGTTACCACGACCTACACGTATAACGCCCGCGGTGACCGCGCGTCCGAGACGCGCGCGGGGCAGGGGACCATCTCCTACACCCGCGACGGCGACGGGAACCTCACCTCGGTGACGGACGCCACCGGTCACACGACCACCTACGCGTACAACAACCGTGACGAGATGGTGTCCCGCACGGACGCGGCGGGGAAGACGGTGTCGTGGGGTTACGACGCCGCGGGTCAGCTCACGAGTCGCACCGACGCGCTCGGCCGGACGACGACCTACACCTCGGACGGCGCCGGTCGGCGCCAGTCGATCACCGATCCGTCGGGTCGCTCGGCGACAAGCACCTACGACTTGGCCGGCGAGCTCACTCGACTCACCTACGGCGACGGATCGCACGTCGACTACGCCTACGACAGCGCGGGCCGGCAGGCGACGATGACCGACGCGACCGGAACCACGACCTACACCTACGAGGCCGGCGGAAATCTCACGGCTATCGCCGCGCCCGACGGCCGCGTGACCCGGATGGGATACGACTCCGCCGGCCGGCGGACGTCGATGACCGCGCCCGACGGCTCGTCGTTCCTCTACACCTACGACAGCATGGGCCGGGTCTCCTCCATCGTTCCGGGCGAGACCGAAGCCGACACGTTCACCGCGCCGAACGGATCGGCCCTCGACGGGACGAAGTGGAACGTCACAGTGGCGGGCGCGGGAACCACGGCCACCGTTCAGCAGAACGCGGCCGCGTTCACCTTCTCGAACCACCCCACCGCCGCGGTCACGCTGACCGGAGACGCACCCGCGACGGCCGACAGCGACATCACCTTCAAGTACGCGTTTGCCGACAACGTGAACGCGGGCAAGCTGGATGTCCGTCTGCGGGCCGCCACCAACTACTACTTCGTGGAGATCCTCAACACATCCTCGACCATCACGCTGTACAAGAAGGTCGGATCGGTCACGACTGCCCTCGGTACCTTCACCGGCTCGGTTGATACCGCGCAGCACACGCTGCGATTCCGTGTGCAGGGAACGCAGCTCTCCGTGCGGCGTTGGGATCCGAACACCGCGGAGCCGACGGCGTGGAACCTCCAAGCGACCGACAGCGCGGTCACCGCCAACGGGAAGGCGAAGATCGTCTGGGCCCACACCGCGAACGTCGGTACGGTCTCGATCGACGACGTCGTGTACAACGATCTGACCTCACCGCCCGATCCGGCCGACACGTACACCTACGACGCCGACGGTCACGTGACGCACGAGACGATGACCGGGGGTACGCGTACGTGGACGTGGACGAGCGGCCGGGTGACGAAGCTCGCGCAGACTCTGAGCGGCGCGGCCAAGACCACGACCTTGACCTACGACAGCACCGGGCGCGTCGCGACCGAAAAGGTCGGAACCGTGACGACGACGTACTCGTACGACACCGCCGGTGAGCTGCGCGGCGCGGTTCCGTCGACCGGGGCGCCAGAGGTCTACACGTACGACACGCTCGGTCGGCAGGCCACGGCAACTTCGGGCGGCGTTACCACCACGAACACGTACGACGACGCGGGTCAGCTCGTGAGCTCGACCGCCGGAGCCAACACGACCACGTACACGTACGACGCCGCGGGCCGGCGAACGAGCGAGACGTCACCCGCCGGCACCACGACGTACTCGTACGACGCCGCGGGCCGGATGTCGACCTACGCGAGCGGCGGGACGACCGACACCTTCACGCGCGACGGTACGGGCGACATCGTCAGCGTCGGAACCAACGACGGCACGAGCACCACGACGACGAGACTCGACTGGGACGACAACGACCAGCTCGTCGACATCGCCAATCTGTCTGCGGACAACACGGCCGATGTCGTCGGCGGTCCGCTCACCTGGGCCGCGATGCGCGAAGGCCCGACGACCCACGGCATCGCGGTCGACGTGCGCGGGTCCGCACTGTTGACCACGCCCACGGCCGACGTCACGCAATCGGCGACGTACGACGCGTTCGGAGTCCCGGCGACGGGCGGCTTCACACCGCTCCTCGGGTACCGCGGTGAAGTGTCGTTCGGTGGACTCGTCGATCTGCGCGCTCGTGAGTACGACGCGTCGACGAGCGCCTTCCTCACACCCGACCCGTTGGAAGGCGTGTCCGGAACGGCGACGGTCGCCAACCCCTATCACTACGCGAACAACGACCCGATCAACGAGCTCGACCCGAGCGGTGAGAGCTCGGGAAAGAGCCCGTTCTCGGGCGGAGACAATCAATTCGGCCACGGATCTCCCGATGTTCCCGGACCGGCCACCGCATCGGGGCCGTCGATCACGGACGAGATCCTCGACCTCCTACGAAACACCGCCGAAGCCGAAACAAGACCGACTTCGGTCGGGATCTGCGGTACTGGGCTCGAGGAGCTGGGCGCGGTGCGGGGCTTTGATCTCTGCGCGGTCGACGATGGCGGCGCGATCTGGGGCCTGAGAACACTCTCCGTTGGTGCGGGTGGGCCGTGGAGCGTGAGCCTGTCCGTCGGGTATCTGCTCAGCAACGCGCAGACGGGCTCCCAGCTGGACGGCACAGCAGTCTGTGGTGGCTTCTCGGCGGAGCTATTCGGAGATCTGGTTTCGGGGATCGCCGGCAGCGTCGAGGTCTGCGGCGCGACGACGACCTCGACGCCGACCAGCACGGCCGATTTCACGGGTATCGTCACTCTCTTCATCGGCGTCGGCGTCAGCGGCGGCCTTCCGGTTGAGGGCCATCTCATCGAAGCCACGACGTCGGTTCGCAAGCTCGTGGACTACTGGCAGTGTTGGAGTGAGAACGATCCGCCTCACGTGATCGCGTGGCCGCCCGACCCGGGAGGCCAAATCCTGGGCATAGCCGGTGCCGCGAAGGAGTGCGTCGTCAACGTGGGTGGCAAGATCATTAGCGGCACCGGGCATTTCGTCGGAGGCGCGGTGGACTTCGTGACATCTCTCTTTTGAGTAGGACCTCAGGGAACTCCACGACGAAGTTACGAGTGGCGGCTCTTGCGCTCAAGAAGCCCGGCCAACTCAACACTCGTACCCCCTTTCCGTTCGGGCGGTTGACTGTGAGTCGAGACGCGGTCGTGGTCTCGCTTGCCTTCGGCCTCAGCCACCGAAGGTTGGACCGGGGCAGCATTGACGCGGTCATACGCACGCGTGATCAGCGCGCGCTGCGCGGCTGGAGCATCGCGTTTCGCCAGGTCGACGGACGCTACGCGCGTCTCGTCGTGGTTCGTATTCGGGCGCTGAAGGTCTTGGAAGCGTACGGATGGAACGTGGATCCCGCGCCGCCGATCGAGATAGCTGACTTCAAGAACGGCCTGGCCGATGTCTAGAGATGCGTCTCGCCCGGCTGCGGCCGTGGTCACCTAGCGAGGGTCGCCGTCAGCTCGGACAGGAGCTCGCGGGGACGGCGCGTGACCTTGTCCCAGGTCGCGATCACGATGCGGAAGCCGAAACGGGCAGGAACGCTCCACTTTTCGTTGTCGTGTTCGTAGTCGCTCGGGTCGTCGTGCCAGCGCCGGCCGTTGGTCTCGAGGATGATGCGGTCGCGTTCGAACGCGAAGTCGAACAGGTAGCGCCGGCCCTCCCCGCCGCGTCCTCGCACGCGATCTCGAAGTCCTCCGGTTCGAGCGCCGCACTCAGCGCCACCAACGTCGCCTCCACCCCGGTGATCCGAAGCCGGTGGTACTGACGCACGCGCAGAGCAGCCCACTGGTCGGTGTAGTGGACCGTCACCTGGTCGGAGCGAACTCGACTCGCCCGCGGTACGACGATTTCCGGCCGCGGCGGCTGCACCCGTTCGAGCCCATAGTGCGCGCCCGCCGACAGGCCGGCGGCCGCAGCTTTCGGGGCGGCCCAACGAAGCGCGGCTCTCAACGACTGTTCGGTCGACCTCGGGACCGCTGTCATGCGGTAGGTGTCCGGCAGAAGTCGCTCGATGGCAGTCGACTCGTGAAGCGCCGCGAGCTGCTTGCGCGTCACTCCGATCGCGACGGCTTCCCGCCCGCCAAAGACTCCGAACCGGGATGCGCTGAGCCGCGAAAGCAGCCCGACCGCTGATTCATGTGCCATTGAATGCCCCCAGAGGGTACGCACGGGCACATGAATGCCCGATCGCGACGGGGGAAGGCGCAGGAGTGTGCGTTCGGGAGATTAGCGGCGGGCGTTCTTTACGAAGTCGGTGAGGCCGTGCTTCTCGGCGGGACGGGTTCCGCCGTACCAACCGCCGCGGATGTGGCGCCGGATGCCGCCCGGGCCGTCGTCGGTCGCGCGGGCCGCGCTGTGCCACAGGTCGGAGTGGTGCAACAACACGTCGCCGCGATCGCAGTACGCCGCGACCTCGCCCGGCACCTTCTCGAATCCGAGGGGTATGTCGTCGGTACCGCCCAGATGTGAACCGGGCACGACGCGCAGGAAACCGTTCTGCGGCGACGTCGCGTCGAGGTGGATCGTGAACGCGACCGACGGCCACCAGTCGAGGTTCGGCCCCGACTGCGCGTCGGAATGCCAGCCGATACGCGAGTAGCCCGAGCCTTCCCCCGGCCGGGCGTCCTGGTACACCACGCCGAAGCGGTCCTCTTCCAGCAGCCACGCATCCGCGCCGATCAGGCGCTGCACCGTGTCGACCACCACGGGATGCGTCACCGCGGTGCGCGCCCGGGCCGATACCGGCGTGAGCTCGCACACGTAATGCGCGAACGGCTCGCCGTCGATGACCGCGTCGGGGTCGTCGAGGATCACCGTTCCGCACGCCTCCGGCAGTTCACCGGCGACGAGTTTCCGTTGCAGCTGTTCCAACTCGAGCTGGAGCTCGTCGAGGTCGGCGTCGGCGTAGAGGCCGCGCAGGATCGTGAATCCGTCGCGGGCAAAGGCCGCGCACGCGGCGTCGAGCTCGTCGGGACCGTAGGCACCTTGGGTCATACCACTGCTTCTCCGAGATCAGGTTGGCGACGCGCCCGGCCGCCGAGGAGCTTCTCCCGCAACCACACGCCGGCGACGACCGGTTCGTAGCGCGCCGGGTTGCCGGGCCCGACGCAGGTCGGTATGCAGTCGACGACGAGCTCGGGCGGGCAGTCGAGGAAGCGGGCGATCGAGCGACGGCGCACGGGACCATTTTGGTCTGCGGGCGGCGGGAGCACCCGATGCAGCGTCGACGTCCAGCGGTTGTTCGTCCAGCGTTCGAGCATGTCGCCCAGGTTGCACACGAACGAGCCGCGTGGCACCGAGACGTCGTGCCACTCGCCGGCGCGGAAGACCTGCAGCCCGGGAACGTCGTCGGCGAGGAGGATCGTCAACACGCCGTAGTCGGTGTGCGCGCCCATCCGCGCCTGCCCGGGCAGGGGAGCGGGTGCACCGGCCGACCGTTCGTAGTTGATGGCGCGGGTCGTGAGCACCGCGTCGTCGAGCTGTTCGACGAACCACCCTTCCGGCAGCTCCAAGGCGAGCGCCATTGCCCGCAGGAGCGAGTCGGCCACGTCGCGCACCGCCGACTCGTACGCGAGCCACGTCGACTGCAGCCCCGGCGGTTCCGGCGGCCACAGGTTCGGCGCGTAGAACTCGCGCGCGCGGTCGTAGACGGGCCCACGGGCGTCCTCCCGCCCGACGTTGAACGCCTCGAACAGGTCGGGCGGCGTCTTCTCGCCCCGGCTGTAGGCGAGCCCTTCCTTGCCGAGCTCGGTGTAACCGCGGTTCGCACTCTCGTCGGCGACGACGAACCGGCGTTTCTCCTCGAGCGGCCGGTCGAAGAAGGCACCGAAACTGTCGAGCACCGCCCCGCAGAGGCTCTCGGGCACGCCGTGCCCGGTGACCAGGAGGAAGCCAGAGTCGCGACACGCGGCATCGAGCGCAGCCGCGACGGCACCGCGATCGTTGGGCCCTCCGAGCCGGAACGGCTCGAGGTCGACGGGGTGAACCGGGAGCGGGGCGCGCACCTCTTCCATCGTCGCCAATCCGCCGCGAGCGGCTGTTGCGGCCGTATCACGGGAGTGTGAACGATGCCCGTGCGACTTGACCAGTCGCCGCCCGGTGGGCGACGGTCGTCACCGTGACTCAGGGGTCCCCGACCGGCACGCCGCGCTGCGATCTGTTGGTCCGCGGCGCCGATCTCGTGGCCACCGTCGACGACGAACGCCGCGAGCTCGTGGGCGGTTGGGTGGCGATCACGAACGGGCTCGTCGCCGCGGTCGGCGCCTCGACCGAGTCCGCGCCCGCCGCGACCCGGGTGCTCGACGCGACCGGGTGTCTCGTCACTCCGGGACTCGTCAACACGCACCACCACATCTACCAAAACCTCACCCGCAGTTATCGCCCCGCGGTCAACGGCACGCTCTTCCAATGGTTGACGACGCTGTATCCGCGCTGGGCGTTGCTCGACGAGGAGGCCGCGTACGTCTCGGCGTGGATCGGGGTCGCGGAGCTCGCGCTCGGCGGCTGCACGACGACGACCGATCACCTCTACGTGCACCCGCGCGGCGCGGGCGACCTGATCTCGGCCGAGATCCGGGCCGCGCGGGAAGTCGGAGTGCGCTTCCATCCGACGCGGGGCTCGATGAGCCTTTCGCAGAAGGACGGCGGCCTCCCGCCCGACTCGGTCGTACAGGACGACGACGAGATCCTCGCCGACAGCGAACGCCTCGTCGGGATGCACCACGATCGGGGATGGGGTGCGATGGTTCGCATCGCGCTCGCGCCGTGCTCGCCGTTCTCGGTGACGCCCGAGCTGATGCGCGCGACCGCGGAGCTGGCGGAACGCCTCGATGTGCGGTTGCACACCCATCTCGCCGAAGATCCCGACGAGGACACGTTCGCAGAGGAGACGTTCGGGCGCCGCACGATCGAGCAGTTCGAGGAGGTCGGCTGGGGCAGCAATCGCGCGTGGGTCGCGCACTGCATCTACCCGAACGCCGACGAGATCACGCGTCTCGGAAAATGGGGAACCGGTGTGGCGCACTGCCCGAGCTCCAACATGCTCATCGGCGGGGGCGGCATCGCGCCGGTGCCCGAGTTCCGCGCCGCGGGCGTGCCGGTCGGACTCGGTTGTGACGGTTCCGCGTCGACCGACTCCGCGTCGCTGTGGATGGAAGCGCGCAACGCGCTGCTGCTCGGCCGGTTGCGCAAGGGCCCGACGTCGATGGGTGCGCGCGACGCGCTCGAGATCGCGACGCGCGGGTCGGCCGGCTGTCTCGGCCGGGAAGGCGAGCTCGGACAACTGTCGCCGGGCGCGGTCGGCGACCTCGTGTGTTGGCCGCTCGAAGGCATCGCGTTCGCGGGTGCACTGACCGACCCGATCGAAACGTGGCTGCGGTGCGGACCGGTGTCGGCCCGGCACACGGTCGTTCACGGAAACGTGGTCGTGGAGAACGGGACGATCACGGCGCCGGGCGAGATCGACATGCTGCGCCGGCACCGGGCGGCCAGCGCGCGGATCCAGGGGGTGTCGCCCTGATGGACACGATCGCCACGGCGACCACGACCGTCGTGCTCGTGCGCGGCGGGCGCGTGATCGACCCCGCCGCGGGACGCGACGAGATCGCGGACGTGCTCATCGAAGGCGACATCATCACCGCGGTCGCGCCCGACATCGACGCGCCCGCGGGCGCGCAGCTTGTCGACGCGCAGGGGTTGCTCGTGACACCCGGGCTCATCGACCTGCACGTGCACGTCTATCCGGGGCTCGGCGACTTCTGCCTGCCGCCGGATCAGGTCGGCGTCGACAGCGGCGTTCCCACGGTCGTCGACGCGGGGACGAGCGGTGCGGCCACGTTCGGGCTCGCGCGTAAGTGGATCGACGATCCCGACGTGCGCACGCAGGTGCTCGCGCTCATGGATCCGTGCCAGATCTACTTCGCCACCAAGGACTTCATCTGTCACAAGTTGGAGATCGCCAACGACCTGCGCAACCTCGACCTCGATCTCACCGCGGCCGTGCTCGAGGCGAACAGTGACGTCGTGGTCGGCATGAAGGTGCGGGCGTGTTACGTCGACGACCCGAACGTCTCGCCGTTCCTCGACGCGGCCAAGCAGGTGGCCGGCGATCGCCCGATCATGGTGCATCTCGGGCGCTTTCCGTTCACGCCGACGATCCCCACACCGGTGTTGCTGCGCGCGCTGCGGCGCGGCGACGTGATCACGCACGCGTTCCGCGGCGCGTCGGGCATGCTCGACTCCGACGGCAACGCCACCGCCGAGCTGCGGGAGGCGGTCGAACGAGGTGTGCAGCTCGACGTGGGTCACTCGGGAACCGACTTCCGGTTCGCGACTGCGCGCACGCTCTTCGAGCAAGGCTTCCTGCCGACGACGATCTCGACCGACCTGAACGTGTTCAACGTCGATCATCCCGTGGTTTCGCTGGCGCAGACGATGAGCAAGATGTGGGCGCTCGGCGTCTCGTTGCCGGATGTGGTTGCGATGACCACCTGCAACCCCGCACGCGTGATTCATCGAGAGGCGGAACTGGGCACACTCGCGCCCGGTCGCGTCGCGAACGTCAGCGTTCTGCGCGTCGACGAGGGCGAGTTCGAGCTCTCCGACGGCTTCGAGACCATCGCCGTGAGTCAGCGCCTCGCACCGGTCGGTTGTGTGCGCGCCGGTACGTGGATCACCGCCGCGTAACGATCACCCGGGGTCGAGGATCACCCTGCTTCGCGCAACCGGGCCCGCCGCTCGAACAGTTCCTCCGCCGCGGCCTGGGCTTCGGCGCGCACGTGGTCGGTGTCGAACGTCAGCGGCGTGCCATTGCGCACCAATGCTCGGCCGTCGACCCACACGTCGCGCACGTCGTGGCCCGACGACGAGAACACGAGGTGCGCGGCGGCGTTGAAGAACGCGCCGTGCATGATCGGTGTGGTGTGGAGCCCGCGCAACGACACCGTCACGACGTCGGCGCGTCGGCCCGGTTCCAGCGTGCCGGTGACGCCCGCGAGTCCGAGCGCGGCCGCACCCTCGGCCGTGGCCATGGCCAACACGTCCCACGGGTCGCCCGTCGTCGGGTCGAGCGTGGTGACCTTCTGCAACAGCGACGCGACCTTCATCTCCTCGATGAGATCGAGGTTGTTGTTCTCTTTTTCGCCGTCGCTGCCGAGCCCGACGCGAACGCCGGCGCGGCGCAGGTCGCCGATGCGCGCCGGACCCGACGCGAGCTTCATGTTCGAAGTGGGGCAGTGCGCGACCGCGGTATCGGTCTGCGCGAGGAGCTCGATCTCGCGATCCGAGAGCCACACGCAATGGGCGACGACCGTGCGCGGGCCGAGAATGCCGCGGTCGTAGAACACCTCGATGGGGCGTCGACCCCAGCGCTTCAGTGATTCCTCGACTTCCCAGATCGACTCCGACGAGTGCGTGTGGAGACCGGTGCCGAACTCGTCCATCAGCTCGACGGCCTGCGCGAAGCACTCCCTCGTGCAGTACATGAGGTGCTCGAGTCCGACCCAGGAACGGACCCGGCCGTCGGCGGCGACCGCGTGCGACTCGAGGAGCCGGCGGTTCGACGCGATGCTCTCGAAGAAGTCGAAGCCCTCCTCGTCGGCGACGTACGGGACGAGCGTGGCCCGCAGCCCGAGCTCGGTCGCGACCTCGGCCGAACCCTCCATGAACCGCCACATGTCCATCACCGACGTGGTGCCCGCGAGCAGACCCTCGGCGTAACACTGCAGTGAAGCCGCGCGCGATCTCCGGAGTCAGCGCCCGATGCGCAGGATCCACGTACGTCTTCAACCAATCCCACAACGACATCGACTCCGCGGTCCCGCGCAGCAGACCCGAATGCAGATGACAATTGTGCAGCCCGGGAAGCACCGCGTGATCGGTCGCGTCGACGACTTCCGCACCCGCGGCGCGTGGATCGGCATCGAGGGTTTCGACCGGGCCGACCGCGACGATGTCGGTGCCGTCGACGAGGACCGACCCTGGATCGAGCGCGGTGCGCGTGCCCGGAACCATCGGGAAGACGATGCCGTTGCGGATCAGTGTGCGCACACCTCTATTGTGCTCCCCGATGGCGGTGACCGACGTGCTCGACGTCGACCTGATCGCGTTCGAACAGGGGAGCGGCGCGCAGCGGCGCGCGGTCGTCGACGGCGTGATGCGCAGCCTCGGTACCGGTTTCGTGTTCACGAGTCACGACATACCGAGCGATCTGCTCGACGAGACCTATACGCGACTGGCTGAATTCTTCTCACTTCCTGTCGCGGAGAAGGAACGGTGGCGCGTTCCCGAGAGCCATGGCCAGACCGGTTACACGGGGCTCCTCGTCGAGACCGCGGCGATCAGCGACCTCGCCGACTGGAAGGAGATGCTCAACTGGGGCGAGGAGGTGCCGCGCCACCATCCGTTGCGCACGCGCTACCCGCACCGCTACCTCGACCAGGCGCTGCCCGAGGATTCCGTGCCCGGGATTCGCGCGGTGTTGGTCGAGTTCCATCGCCGGCTGCTCGATCTGCAGACCCGCTTCCTGCGCATCGTCGCCGCGGGCCTGGGCGTTGCCGACGGCTACTTCGACGACATCCTCGCCGACGGTTCGCACCTCACCCGCGCCATCCACTATCCACCGATGACGCAAGCGCCCGCGGCGGAGTACGTGTGGGCCGACGCGCACACCGACATCAACCTCGTCACCGCGCTGCCGCGCGCGACCGGTCGCGGCCTGCAGTTGCAGACGCCCACCGGTTGGCACGACGTCGTGCCGCCCGACGGCTACGTGGTCGTCAACTCCGGAATCATGCTCGAGCGGCTGAGCAACGGCCGCATTCCCGCGGGCATGCATCGCGTTGTGGCCGACGCGGCGGCGGCCGCCGATCGTTACTCGGTCGTGCAGTTCTGTCACCCCGCTCCGTGGTTCGCGCTCGACCCGCTGCCCAGTTGCGTCGACGACGCGCACCCGCTGCGGTACGGCACGATCGAGTCGGGCGCGCTCCTCGACCGCGTGCTGTACGACATCGGTCTCATCGGCCCGGACTGACCGGCGGCGCGTGCGCGACCCAGAGCTCACGCTCGACGACGTTCTGGGCGCGGTGAACGCGCGTGTCCCCTACCTCGGCGCGCGCCCGGCGCCCGCGACAAACAACGGACACGACTGGATCGGTTGCGATGCACTCGTCGCGAACCGAGAGACGCTGGCAACCATCGTGCGCAATACGAGGGCGGGATTCGAAACTGACGACGACGCGATCGCGGCCTCCCTGTTCGCGGAGGCGTACGCGTTCCGGGTCGCGGGCGACTCGTTGGCCGCGTTCGCGCTCGGTCTGCCCATCCCGAACTCTGCGCCCGAGGCGACCGCAGTCCGGCTCGACCAGCCCCGGACCTCGGCGGTCGCGTACCTCGACCCAGGCGTACATCCCGCCGACGCGCCCACCCTCGCCGCGGAACTCATCGGTGCACACCTGCAACCGTTCGTCGCGGCAGTGCACGCGGTGTTCCGGGTCGGCGAACGCCTGCTCTGGGGCAACGTCGCGGCCGCGTGTGCCGTCGCGTTCCGCGGGGTGGAGTCGAGTCCGACGACGACGGCCGCCGAGCGGACCTCGATACGAGCGCGGGCCGACGATTTCTTCGGCGCGGGCTCGCAGTGGTTCGACGGGCTCGGCTACTTCACGACCGTCGAAGGCTCGGGCCGCACGGGCTGGTATTGGAATCGCACGAGCTGTTGCCTGTGGTTCCGTACCGCGAGCGGTGAGATGTGCGACAACTGCAGCCTCGTCGACCCGACCGCCCTCTACAAACGGCGGGTCGACGAGCTGCGTGCGTGACGACTACGCGGGTTAGCTCGCGGCGCCGATACCGCCACCGGGCGGGATGATCGTCTTGACCTCGGTGTAATGCTCGATGCCTTCCTTGCCGAACTCGCGCCCGATGCCGGAAGCCTTGTAGCCACCGAACGGGGCGATGAAGTCCATCGTGTACTGGTTCACCGCGTAGGTACCGGTGCGCACCCGCCGGGCGATGTCCATGCCCAGGTCGAGGTCGGCGGTCCAGACCGAGCCGGCCAATCCGTACTCGCTGTCGTTGGCGATACGAACCGCGTCCTTCACGTCGTCATAAGGAATGATCGCGAGGACGGGGCCGAAGATCTCTTCGCGGGCGATGCGCATGTCGTTCGTCGCGTTGGCGAAGACGGTGGGCTGCACGTACCAGCCCCGGTCGATGCCCGACGGGAGACCGTTGCCGCCGACGGTGAGCTTGGCGCCCTCTTCCTGACCGAGCGCGATGTACTTCTCGACGCGCTCCTGCTGGCGCTTCGCCACGAGCGGGCCGATCTCGGTGGCCTCGTCGGCCGGGTCGCCCACGTTCAGGCCGCCGACCATCGCGGTGACCGCGTCGACGACTTCGTTGTAACGGCTCTTGCTCGCCAGGATGCGGGTCTGCGCCACACATGCCTGACCGTTGTTCATCAGCGACGCCATCTTCAGACCTTCGACCGTGGCCGCCAGATCGGCGTCGTCGAGGATGATGGCCGCCGACTTGCCGCCGAGCTCGAGGCTCACGCGCTTCAACTGCTCACCGCAGATGGAGGCGATGCGCCGGCCCGCCGCGGTCGAACCGGTGAAGGCGACCTTGTCGATGCCGGCGTGGCGCACGAGGTGCTCGCCGACTTCCCGACCGGCGGGCAGGATCGAGATGACGCCCTTCGGGATGCCGGCCTCGTCGAGCAGGTCGGCCATGAGGTACGAGTCGAGCGGCGTTTCCGGCGCGGGCTTCAGCACGAACGTGCAACCGGTGAGCAGCGCCGGACCGAGCTTGGCCATCGTGACGAACTGCGGGACGTTCCACGGCACGATGCCGGCGACGACGCCGACGGGCTCCGACCGGACGATGACGTCGGTACCGAGCATGCCCGTACGGGTCTCTTCCCACGGGTACTGCGAGGCGAGCTGGATGAAGGTGTTGAGCATCATCCACGCCGCGGCTGACTGGCCGAGGTTGGAGAACGTGATGGGCGAGCCCATCTCCTCGGTGATGATCGACGCCATGTCGCCGAGGCGGCCCATGTAGGCGTCGGCGAAGCGCTGCACCGCCGCGATGCGCTCTTCGGGCTTCATCCGCGGCCACTCACCGTCGTCGAAGGCGGCGCGGGCGACGCCGACCGCACGATCGACATCGGCGATCGATGCTTCGGGGACCCGACCGACGACCTCTTCGGTGTGGGGCGAGATCACCTCGATGACGTCCTTGGTGGCCGGATCGACCCACTCGCCACCGATGTAGAGCTTCTCGTGCACCTTCATCGAACGCACCTCCGCGATCTTCTGCTGCTTCGGCCGAATAGTAGCTGCCGCCTTATCGGGCCCCGGCTACGCCGAACGGCCTCCGGTTCACTCTCTCACCGGGCCATTTCCGTGAGCAATCCGGGGAAATTTTTCTGGTTTCCGCCGATTCTCTTGACGAAGGAGGGGTGAGGCCGGGTACTCACCCGCCTCGGCTTCGGCACGAATCGAGTTCTGATGACGAGTAATTCCCCGGATCTCCGCTCGCTTTCCCTCCGGCGCAGCGGGATCGCCCTGCTGACCGTCGCGCTGGCGAGCGTGTTGACGTTCGCCTTCTCGAGCCCGGCAAACGCGGCGATCGTCGCCAAGGTGCCGCTCGGAACTGCAGGTGCGTACTCCGTGCTCGCGGGCCAAGGCGTCACGAACGTCGGCAACTCGACGATGCACCAGAACCTCGGCACCTCGCCCAATCCGGCCATCACCGGATTCCCGCCCGGCCTCGTCATCGCGCCCGGCGTGGTCGACAACGGCAACGCCGCGCAGGCTCAACTCGACCTGACGAACGCGTACGACAACGCGCACCTGCGCCCGACCCTCACCGGCACGACCGGTGCCGACCTCTCCGGGGTGCAACTCGTCGGCGGCGTGTACGCGGCCACGGCCAAGGGCCCGCTCAGCCTGACGGGCACGCTCACCCTGAACGGTCAGGGCGACCCGAACACCGTGTGGATCTTCCAGACGAACTCGTCGCTCACCACCGGTTCCGGCAGCGTCGTGAGCCTGATCAACGGCGCGCAGGAGTGCAACGTGTACTGGCAGGTGTTGAGCACGGCGGTCCTGGGCAGCGGCTCGACCTTCGTCGGCAACATCCTCGCCCTCACCTCGATCAACATGCAGGCCGCGGTGACGGTGCACGGCCGGGCGCTCGCGCGCAACGGTTCGGTCACGCTCATCAACGACCACTTCACCAACCCCACGTGCGCAACGTCGCTCACGCCGCCCACAACCACCGCGCCCGTGACCCCGACCACGGCGGTCAGCCCGGGCTCGACGATCCCGGGCGGCGGGCCCGCCCCCTCCCCCGGAGCCGGAGCCGGAGCCGGTGCGACCACCACCACGCTCGGGCTCACGGTCGGAATCCTCGGGCCGCCCCGCACGGGTGTCGCACCGTTGACGAAGAGCCACTTCCCCTGGTCGGCCCTGATGATCATCGCCTTCGGCGGTGCGACCGCAATGGGACTCGTCGTGAAGCGTCGGTCGCACTTCGCCCGGCGGTGACGCGTTCCGTTCCGCCGGCCCCGCGTTCGGGTTCGGTAGGCAGAGGTGCCGCGATCGCGGTGCTCGTGCTCTCGACGTTCCTCGCCGCGTGTTCGGGATCGAGCACGCAACAGGCGACTCCGCCCGCGACGGTTTTCACCACCACCACCGGTGTGCCCCACCGGGTGATCGCGCCGCGCCTCGTGAAGCCGCTGCCGGTGCCGGCCGCGCTCGAAGCCGCGAGCTTGAATGTGCGCGCCGGTCCCGTTCCGGTACCGCTGCAGCTCGAGATCCCGTCGATCGGCGTCAACGCGCACGTGCTCGGTGTCGGTGTGACACCGGGTGACGTGATGGACGCGCCCGAAGGTCGTATCCACGACCCGGTCTGGGAAGAGGCGTTCTGGTACCGCGGGAGCGCGGTTCCGGGCGCGATCAGCACCGCGCTGATCGCCGGACACGTCGACGGTCCGCGCGGCACACCCGGCGTGTTCGGGTCGATCGGCATGTTGAAGCCGGGCGGCATCATCGTCGTGCACGACACGCGCACCGGGCTCGATGTTCGGTTCGTCGTCACCCATTCGGTGAGCTTCACGCTCGACCAGACGACGCAGAAGTCGGTGCTCACCGAGATCTACGGCGCGGGTCCGGTCGCCGGGACCACACCGCAACGGTCGAAGGACGGGCTGTCGCACCTCACCCTCGTCACGTGCGCGGGAACGTTCCAGACCGGCATCGGAACGCACGACCACCGCCTCGCGGTCTTCGCCACGCGCATCGTCTGAGCGTCGGTCTGGCTAAGGCACCTTGACGAGGATGAGTGGTTCGTCGCGCCAGACGACCTCACCGATCGGGACGACGGCCGTTGTGGTGAACACGTAACCGTGGAAGTCGCTGCCGCGCCGCGGGACGTACGTGATGTCCTTCAATGGCCGCCGGAGGAGGTACGAGATGTAGTTGCGCGTGCCGATACCGGCCGCAGTTGTCCCGGCCGGCGCGTCGCCGATGATCGATTTGATCGTCGACCGATGTGAGTACGCCCGCGAGATGGGCGTCGCGAGCAAGGCGCGTCGCTCGTCGAGCGCGATCCAACGGGTGGTCGTGACGCTCAGGCAAAGGAGCGCGGCGAGTCCGGCGACACCGAAGATCGGCCGCCGGTTCGTCGAGCGGGGCAGGTCGAACACTGCGAACGCGGCAACCATCAAGAACGGCAAACCGTACGTGAGGTATCGCACGTTGTAATACGAGAGTGGCTCGGCTTCGGAGATCAGCAAACCCATCATGACGACGATCAGCGCGAACACGAGCGCGCGTCGTGCCGTTACGGGCAGCTCACGGGCGCGGAACAGCGCGACGCCCGCCGCGATCCAGAGCGCGAAGGGATACATCCAGAGGCTGTGCAGGAGGTACACGCCGCTGAACGGCGCGATCTTGAATCCCTCGAAGGAGATCGGCTTGAGCGACGTGAGGTAGTTGTCGATCAGGACGCCGTTGTGGAGCAGCCAGTTCTGGTGCCGCACGACGAGGAACAGATCCCACACCACGAATAGCGCGGAAGCGACCGCCAGGTTCACCACGACGAAGCGGTCGGAGATGACGGATCGGATCCGGCCGGCCCCTTCCCTGCGCTCGCCGACCAGAAGTTCGGCGAGGACGACCGCGCCCCACACTCCGATGAGTTGTGGTCGACCGAGCACCACGACGAATAGCGCCAAACCGAGCCACGGCGTCGAACGGCGGATATAGAACAACAACGCGAGCAGTAGTACCGCGAGGTTGAGCTGCACGTCCTCGGCGGTATTCGCGAACATCAGGACGAGCGACGATGCGAGGAGGCTCAGGGCGAGCAGCACCGAGATGAGCCGACTGGAACGAAATGCCGCGCGCCCGACCGCGTACATGAGCGAAACGTTCAACGCCGCGTTGAGGCCCTGCAGAATGTACGGGTTGTCGTAGAACAACATGTGCGGGTACTTGACCAGCGTGTAGTACCAGTTCTCACGGCGATCGAAATAGATGTCGACCCAGTGCCAGCGAGAGTTCGTGGGCAGCGCATTGTGCGGTAAGCCGAACCATCCGTAGATCGCGGCCGCGCAGAGGACCAAGAACACGAGAGCTGCGGTGGTGGCGCGGTCCGTCCACTCGACCTTGTGCTTGACCCGCGCCGCGACATACGTGACGACCGCGCCCAACGAGACGGTCACCGCCGAGGCCCGCAACGTGAAGGGCAGCGCGTGGCCGAGGTTGGGGAAGTTGGTGCCGAGCGAACCGACGGTGAGCGCGCCGGGCCCGACGCGCTGCAGGAACGAGGAGAGATACGGCGCCAGGACGAACACGAACGCCGCGGCGACGAGAACACCAACGAGGGCGCGGGGTTCGGCGAGAAGGGGCGGGAGCTCCGGATCGGCTACCGCACTGATCTCGAATTCGTCTCGCGGCGTGGGCGTCGGCGTCGGCGGCTCGAGGTCGGGCTCGCGCCGTTCGGGACGAGTCCGCTCATGGCCTTCGATCATCGGTCGCACAACCTACGTGTCACGGAACCGCGCCGGTCGGATAGTTGGCGCGCAGTTCGTCCAGTGGCGGTCGCGTCATCGAATGAATGCGTCGCACTCGGTTCGAATGACGATACCAGCGCAACGCCTTCTTCTAGGCTTGCCATTCGAGTCGGCAGCCTGCGCCCTGAGGAGTCGAACGCGATGCAGTGGACCGTGTTGCTCGAGGCTGAGGCGGCTGACGGAGAGCCCGACCTGGATGTCGGAGATCGTCGAATCTCCAGGCTGTCAGTCATGCTGGCCCACGTCCACGACGGCGCGGCGTCCGGAGGGTCTCGGCGTTGGACCGCGCGCGTGATGGTGCGGGCGGGCCGAGCGGCACTCAACGCGGAACAGGCGGCCGTTACCGGGCGGAGCCTCATCCTCCTGGCCGCACGGCAGGTCGGGTTGCCGGAATGGCGCGTCGCCAAGGTGGAAGCCGAGCCGAGAAACGCCAACGACCTCTGAGCCGGTCGTGTGGCTTCGGGAATACCGCAGGGATCCTGGAGGGCGTTTCGAACGTCTGGAAGGGTATGGATCCGAACGCGCGTGTTCGACAACCGCGGTTGCGCGTCGGGGTCCATGTCGGTCAGCTCGCGCAACGGATCCCGGGTGGGATCGGCCGCGTCACCGAGATGCTCTGTGCCGAGCTCCCCGAGCGCGCCGACGTCGTGGCGTTCTCGTCGTGTCCGCGGCGCGCGCGGCCGGCACTCGGTGACGCGGTCGAGTTCCACAGTCTCGGGCCGGGCGCGCCACGCTGGCGCTACGAGATGTGGAATCGCTATCGCCGTCACCGCATAGATCTCGATGTCGACGTGTGCCACGCGCCGAGCCTGGCGGTTCCCCCCGTCACCGCGCCGCTCGTCGTGACGATCAACGACGTCGCGTTCCTCCGCCATCCCGAGGCCTTCTCCCCGCACGGCGTCCGCTTCCACGAACGTGGTCTCGCGATCGCGCGGCGCGAAGCGACCGCGATCATCGTGCCGTCGGCGTTCACGGGCGAGGAGCTCGAGCGCGAGGGCTTCGACCGGGCGCGCATTCATCGCGTCCCGCTCGCGGTCCGCCCGCCGGGGGGTCTTCCCGCGGCGGCGACGTGCAATCAGCTGCGGGCGCGCGGTGTGCGCGGTCCGTATCTCCTGACCGCGGGGACGGTAGAGCCGCGCAAGGACCTGGCCACCGTCGTGAACGCGTTCGAGCGCGTGCGCGCCCGTCGGCCCGAGTTTTCGCTCGTGGTGGCCGGGCCGCGCGGTTGGCTGACGCCCCGCGCCGCGAGAGAGTTGGAGCGGCCGGGGGTTGTCGTCGTCGGACGCGTCTCCGATGCCGAGCTCGATGCGCTCTACCGCCGGGCGGAGATGGTCGTGTGCGCGTCGCGCTACGAGGGCTTCGGCCTGACGGTGCTCGAGGCACTCGTGCGCGGCCGGCCGGTCGTGGCGTCGGCGATCGGCGCACACGTGGAGCTTGCCGGCGCGGCGGCGCGGTATTTCCCGGCCGGCAACGCGACGGCTTTGACGGCCGAGATCGAAGCGCTGTTGCACGATCCGATCGCGCGTGACGATCTCCGGCGGGCCGCACTCGATCGGGCCGCGGACTTCGATCTCGCGGCGACGATCGACGGTCATCTCGCGGTGTACGAACGCGCCGCGTCCGGTGCCGCGTGAAGCCGGTGACCGAGACCGGCTAGTTGACGCCGGAGACGCGCGCGAAGACGAGGTCTTCGCGGCGCGCGGTCCTGATCGACCACGAGACGGTCAAGACGATCGCGCTGGCCGTCATGGTCATGCTCACGATGCTCCGGACCGCGACGAACGTGGTGGTCGGCAAGCTCACGAGGAGCGTGAAGGTTGTCGCCGCGCTGAGCAGGTGGACGATCGCCCACAACAGCGTGAGCCCGCTGAACAGGCGGACCACGCCCGGCCGCCCGGCGATCTCCGGCGCGAGCGGACAGAAGTCGGAGGCCATGCGGGCGATCATCGGCCGGCCGAACATCAACGAACCGAAGAAGACGAGCGCCAGCGCGAGCGTGGTCGCGACCGGCTGCAGGAAGTACATGAACGTGCCGCTGAGGATGCCGACGATCGTTCGTACGGTGAGTCCGATCACGGCGAGTTGGAGGATGCCCGGGATCCCGTGCCCACTGATCAGTCGCCGCGCGACTGCGCCGTACGACCACACCAGCACCGCGAGCATCGCGGGAGTGGGTCCCAACGTGGTGAAGAACACGTAGAACAACACTGCGGGAATTACCGTCGCCTCGATCAGTGAGGGCAGCGATCGGCGCCCGACCGCTTGCAGGACGCGCACCTTCGAGAGCGCATGTAATGCAGACCGTTCGCCCGAGGGCGCGGCAACCAACATCGGCCGCTCGACGTCGTCGGCGACTACGGCGAGTGCCCCATCCATGCGTGCGCGACCGATCCGAGCCCCGGTCGGCGAACCATCTGCCCGGCGAAGAAGCCTCGCCTTGCATTGTATTGCCGCGACCTAATTTTTCGCGCGCGTGCTCTTGCGGCTGGGCTTCGGTCGCAGAACGCGCGCACGTGGCTTCGGGCGCGCGTTCCCGACGAGGAGATCGAGTACCTCACCTACCGTGCGCTTGCGGTGCGTCGGGTCCGGCAGCGGCATGTGGTGTTGGATCGAGTAGCGGTTGCGCCGTCCGTCTCGTTCTTTCAGTACATATCCCGCGTTGCTCAGATCGGTCACGATCGCGTACGCACTGCGCTCCGTGATCCCGAGTGCTTCGGCGATGTCCCGCAGTCGGAGGTCGGGATCGTGCGCGATGCACAGCAGCGCCCGGGCGTGGTTGGTGAGGAAACTCCACTGCGCCACGGGTGAATACTAGCAATGGGATTCCGGTATTGCGGTGCTAGTCTTGGAGTAGATGCGCTACCTCTACAAGGCCGATGACGACACACCCTTCGCGTATGCCCCCGGGCGCCGCGATTTCTTCCGCTCCGGCGACGATGCGCTCTTCGCGCACGACTCCCACGGTTGGCTCGTCGCGGCGGCGTCCGGCGAAACGCTGGCGCACCGGACCGGCGACATCTACTACGCGCCGGACGGCGAACGTCTGTTTCGCGTTTCCGCGGAGACGGATTCGCTCGATCCCGGGACCGCTTCGGGCGCGGAAGCTGCCGACGCGAGCCCCGCGCGGCGAGCAACGACCCGGGTCGCACGCCCGCGTCACTGATTTCGTGCGTTGTTGCGCGCGTCCGCGTCACGACCGGCGCGGATCGAGGATCGAACCCGACCGGGTAAGATGAACATCACTCTTCTCGGCTACCGACGCAGCGGCGCTCGAGTCGCACTCTCTGCTGCATTCCGCGCAAGCAACGGGACGAAGGAGTTCGTGTATGAACGCCGATCGCGGCAACATCGAACGCAATGTCAATCGCCTCGCCATCGAGCGTACCGCGCTGTTCACGCGCTCGGGCACCAGCTTCGGGCTGTCACCGGCCGATCAGAACCGTTTGAAGACGGTCGAGCGCGAGCTCGACGAGTGCTTCGGTGCGCTGCGCGAGATGCGGGCGGTGCGCGACGCAACGCGGTTCAGCCGCGAAGACCCGGTCGTCCGGCGCGCCATCGTCCGCAACGGCGTCACGCCCGCGCCGACGCGCCGGGCCAACTGACCCGAATCCGGCCCTGATCTTCTGGGTCTGACTCAGCCTTCGAAGAGTCCTTCGAACTCGAGCGCGCCGTCGCGCACGCGGCCGTAGAGCAACCAGTCGCCGCGGAACATGCCGTGTTCGTACGGCGAACACGCGATGTGCGTACGCGCGCCACCAGTGGTACTCGGCATGAATCGGATCGCTTCGAGGCCGGCCTTCAGGCCGGGACCGGAGAGGATCGGCGCGCGGAAGAGACCTTCCACGAGGACGCGCGCCGTGTCGTACGCGAGCACCGGGATCGCGTTCGGCCAGAACGGCGGGTCTTGTCCGTACCGCGCGACGAAGCGTTCGTGGAACCCGTCGACGAGCGGGTTGCGCGGATCGAACTGATCCACTCCGACCCAACCCTCGAACTTGTCGAAGCCCATCAGATAGAACATGAACGCGGTGCCCATGATGCGGGGCGGGTCCCAGTCGAGCTCGTCGAGCGCGGCGCGCAGCAGGCCCTTCGCGGCGAGCATGCCGTAGCCCATGTAGACGAGCGCGTCGGCGTCGACACGGCGCAGGTTCGCGAGATTCGTCGCGAGATTCTCCGGGCTCTGGCTCACCGTCTCGACCGCGGCGATGCTCACGCCCCGACGCCGGCATTCCTGGCGGAAGAAACGGAAGTACTCCTCGCCGTTGGGCGAGATCTCGCTCAACACCGCGACGCGTTCGTGGCCTTGCCGCTGCAGCCACGCCACGACGAGCGCGGCGTCGCCACCGCAGTCGCCGTTGCCCAGCCGGAAGCAGTAGTCGCCCTGCAGGCGTTCGGTGCCGCACCAACTGATCAACGGGATCTGCAACTCGTTGGCGAGCGGCCCCACCGTGATCGCGTTGTCGGAGCTGTACGCGCCGGCCACGCCGATGCAGCCTTCGTCGACGAGATAGCGGAACCCGTCGGTGGCGTTCTTGGCCGAACCCTGCGGCAAGCCGTTCTCGGGATGGAGCACGAACTCGACCGGGCGATCGAGCAGCCCCGATTCCGCCGCCTCGTCGAATGCGAGCCGGTGGATCCGGTCGTAACCCCCGTCCGGCCCGTCGAGCGCCGAACCCAGCCAGCCGATCTTGATCGGTTCCACTTCGAGCCTCTCGTCGGTTCGCCGGAATTCCGGCGAAAGACCGCAACGTGCTTCGGTCAAATCTTTGTCGAATCCGGTCGGGAGCATCTTGTTTAGGTCACGCGCCATCACGCAAGGCGGTCTCAGGCCGATCACAGGTGATGTGTCCAATGCGCACATACGCCCCCGCTAGCGTTGCTCCGTGCCGGTGACGCAATTGCAACGCCTGCGCGCGTCGGCACCCGTGCTCGCGGTCGTTGTCGTCTCGGGCGCGCTCGGAGCGACGGTTTCGTGCTCACCCACAGGCGTTCCCGTGGTCGACCACGTGCTGTCGGGATTGCTCGCGGCCGCCGTCGCCTGGGCCGCCACCGCGGCTGCGCCGTACACGCTCGGCATCGGTGCACTCGCGCTGCTCGTCGCGGGCGGCAACTGGACGCTGCATGTGCTCGGCATCCTGCTGGTCCTCGCGCTGTACGAGCTCATCACCCGCGACAAGCTCACGCCCTTTGCGGCCGCGGTCGTCGGTGCGGTCGTCGTGCAAGGTCTGCTGCGGTTGCCGGGTTCGGCGCCGGAGCGTGCTTCGGCCGCGGTGGCCGCGGTGGGCCTCGTGCCGATCCTGGCATCCGGCACGTGGCGCGCGTCGGCGGGCCGGAACCACATCCGGCGCCGGGTCCTCGGGACAGTGCTCGTGCTCGGTTCCGTGGTCTTGATCGGCGCGCTGTACGTCGCCGCGCACACCGACGAGATTCTCGACGAAGCCCAACACGACGCCCGCGCCGGTGTGGCCGCGTCGCGCCAGGGCGACCGCCATGCGGCAGCCACCGACTTCGATCTTGCGGGCGGCGAGTTCCGCCGGGCGCGGCACTTTGCGCACTCGTGGTGGGCGTGGCCCGGCCGCGGTGTACCGGTCGTCGCGCCGCAGATCCACGCGCTCGATGTGGTGTCCGATGTCGGCGCGCAAGCGGTCGACGTGGCGCGTGACGCGCTGACCCGGGTCGATCCCGACAAGTTGCGCTTCACGAACGGCCGTCTCGACCTCACCACCGTCGCGGACTATCAGGCCGTGTTCGACAACGCGGCCAACAAGACCGAAACGATCCGTACGCAGCTGCACGACATTCCCGACGAGTGGCTCGCGCCGCCGGTCGAGCACGCCATCATCCGGTTCGAGAAGGTCGTGGAGAGCGCGGGCGACAGCGCGCGTACCGCCGACGACGCGCTCAAGCTGGCACCGTCGCTGCTCGGAAAAGACGGCCCCAAGACGTATTTCGTCGCGTTCGTCACGCCCGCCGAAGCACGCGGGTCGGGGGGCCTGATCGCGAACTACGGGATCCTGCGCGCCGTCGACGGCCGGATCCATCTCGACAAGGTCGGGCCCGCGCCCGCGCTCGACTTCCTGGGCGTGGTGCCGAAGAAGCTCACCGGCCTCGTCGACTACCAGGCTCGCTACGACAAGTACGGCGTCGCGAACACGTGGGAGAACGTGACGATGTCACCGGACTTCCCGACGGTCGCGCAGGCGATCAGTCAGCTGTATCCGCAGTCGGGCGGCACGAAGATCGACGGTGTCATCGAGGTCGGGCCGGACGCCATGGCCGGGCTCTTGACCCTCACCGGTCCGGTCCAGGTTCCCGGGCTGTCGTTCGCGCTCGACTCGCAGAACGTCGCCAAGTTCCTGCTGCACGACGAGTACACGGAGGTCACCGATCAGAACGAGCGCGCCGATCTGCTCGGCAACATCGCGCGCTCGACCTTCGACAAGCTCACGTCGGGCACGTCGGCGCAGCCGACCGAGATCTCGCGGATCATGAGCCCCGTCATCCGCTCGCAGGGGATGGCGTTCTGGCTGAGCGACCCGTCGGGACAGAGCTTCATCGAGCGCATCGGCGGCGACGCCGCGGTTCCGCCCGTCGACGGCCACGACTCATTCGGGGCCACGTTGCAGAACGCGGCGGGGAGCAAGGCCGACTACTTCATGCACCGGTCGATCCACTACGTCACCCATGTCGACGGGAAGACCGGCCATGTCGACGCGCAGGCCACCCTCACGTTGCGCAACGATGCACCGTCGAGGGGCGAACCCGCGTACGTGATCGGCAACTCGAACAACCTGCCGCTCGGCACGAACCGAACCATCGTGTCGCTCTACTCGCCGTTCGCCTTGCAGGGCGCGACCATCGACGGTCAGGCGGTGGCGCTCTCGACCGAGCACGAGTTCGGGCGCAACGTGTGGTCGAAGTTCGTCGACGTTCCGCCGGGAGGGACCGTCACGATCGCGCTGAAGCTTTCGGGCAGTGTCGACCTTGCGGGCGGTTCGTACCAGTTCGACTATCTGCCCCAGGTTCTGCCGAACCACGACTCGGTGGTCGTCGACGCCGACTTCACCAACGCGCGGGTGGCCGACGCGACCTCGGACCCGGGCGCTGTCGTGTCCCGTACCGCGCGCACGGTGACCGTCAAGGTGCCCGAATCGGGCGGTCGGTGGCACCTGAACGTGCGGCTCCGGCGCTAGACGCGGCATGAGACGCGCGGTCCGGGAAGGGAACTTGGCCGTTCTCGCCGGCCGCTGACCCGCTCCAGACCTGGGTTGTGGCGATCGGCCCGCCGAATTCCGAGGGTCGGCGTCCGGAGTTCCGCCCCGCCCTTGGGTTGCGGCGTGCGACCTGCTACATTGAACGCAGGGAGTGTTCTCGGGAATGCCCTTCGGGCAATGGATTCCGAGAGCATTGGATGGACTGGGCTTGGGAGGCCGAGAGATGTCTGTACGCACGTCTGCACGCAGGATGGGTGCCGTCCTGGCCCTCTCGACGATGGTTGTCATCGGCACGGCCGGTGTCGCCGCAGCTCGCGACTACCCGCCGAGCTCGGTCGACGTGAAGGCCGCGTCGGTTACGCCGGCTGCCGCCGCGACCTCGACCGAGCCGACCACGGGTGGTCTGCCGTTCACCGGTGGGAACGACGTCGAGCTCGTGTGGATCGGTGTGGCATTCGCCGGCGCCGGTGCGCTCGCAGTCGCCAAGACGCGTCGCAACCACAAGCGCGCCTGACCCGTACACCCGCGCCTTACGAGGCGGGTGTGATCACCATCGGGAAGTGCTCGATCGAGCGGATCCCCGATGTGTACGCGAGCGTGTGATCGGCGACGACCGAGTATTCCGGAATGCGCCGGTGCCACTCGCGCAACGCGATCCGCAGCTCCTGACGCGCGAGGTGTGATCCGAGGCACCGGTGGATGCCGCCGCCGAACGCGAGGTGGCGATTCGTCTCGCGGTCGAACCGCACGACGTCGCCGTCGGCGAACTCCACCTCGTCGGTGTTCGCCGAACCGAGCATGACCATCACCTGGTCGCCCTGGTTGATCGGGCAGCCGCCGAGCGTCGTGTCGCGGGCCGCCACCCGGGCCACGCCCATGACGGGGGTCTCCCACCGCAGCAACTCCTCGACCGCGGCCGGGATCTTCGTGGGGTCGTCGACGAGCTGGCGGCGGTGATCGGGGTGGGCGGCGAGGAACGCGAACATGCAGTCGAGCGTGGCGGTGACGGTGTCGAGGCCCGCGATCAGGAACAAGAAGCAGATGTCGAGAATCTCGGTGCGACTGAGCTTCTCCCCGTCGACGGACGAGTCGAGGAACTGGCTCAAGATGTCGTCGCGCCGTTCGACTTCGCGCTCGTCGAGCACGCCGTCGAAGTACTCGTAGATCGAGTTCGCGGTCGCGGTCTGCAGTTCGTGCATCTCGTCGCTCCCGTACGCGGTGCCGGTGACCGCGTCGGGGCGGATGATCCCGTCCTTCATCGCGAGGAAGCGCGGCAGCTCGTCGAGCGGAAGGCCGAGCAGCGTGAGGAACACCTGCGACGGGAAGGGGACCGAGAACTCCTTGGCGAAGTCGATCTCGGTGCGCCCGGCGAATCCGTCGATGAGGTCGTTGACCAAGCGGGTGACCGGCTCCTCGAGCAGCGCCATCTGCCGCGGCGCAAAGATCGGATCGAGGACCTTGCGGTACTTCTTGTGATCGGGCGGATCGATCTGCAGCGGGATCAGCGGGCGGATGTTCTTCAGGTCGACCGCCGACATGTTCGACGAGAACGTCTCCGGGTCGCGGAAGGCTTCGTCGATCTCCGTCTTTCCGCTGAGCACCACGCCCACACCCTCGACGGGCATCACCGGCATCGTCTCGCGCAGCATCTTGAACATCGGCTGCGGGTTGGCGGCCGTCTCCGGGTCCATCGCCGCGAACGGGCTCTCGTCGCCACCCGTCGACCCACTCGACTCGCCGGCCGATCCACCTGTCGATTCCGTCACCTCGGTCATGGCCGGAATGTTACGGCGCGTTCGCGCACGTTCCGTCCGAGCTATTGGCCAAAGGCCGCGAGGCCGACGATCGGCGCACTCGGTGCGTGGTCGGCGAGCGAACCGAGGAACGGCGAGCTCGAATAGTCGAACACGCCGCCGTCGGAGGCGCCGAGCAGATATCCGTTGCCGAACGCGACCATGCCCACGATGGGCCGGTTGAGGCGGACGGATCCGAGGGAACCCCGGAACGGTGCGTCGCCGAACGCGAACACGCCGCCGTCGGACGCGTCGAGCCAATAGCCCTTACCCGTCGGCGTGGGTACCAGTCCGATGATCGGTTGGTTGAGGCGCGTCGCGCCCAGCGATCCGTGGAAGCGGGCGTCGCCGAACGCGAACACCCCACCGTCGGCGGCGATCATGTAATAGCCGTGGCCGGACGCGGTCGGCACGGAGTCGATCACGGAGCCGTTGAGGTGGACGCCGCGCAGATCGCCGTACGCCCGCGCGTCGCCGAACGCGAACACGCGCCCGGCCGACGTGAAGATCCAATAGCCGCGGTCGGTATTCGTCGCGCTGATCGACGTGGCCTGTTCGCCCGCGGCCAGGGCCGGGGCGCTCCCGAGCGCGGGCGCATCGCCGAACGCGTACACGCGCCCAGCGCGGTTCACGATCCAGTAACCGCGCGCGGTGTGCGTGGGGGTGAGGTGAATTGCGGTTGCATCGTTTGGGTGGCCGTAGGTGTGCGCATCGCCGAAGCCGTACACCGTGCCGTCGGCGCCGAGCATCCAGTACCCGTGGTGCAGCGTCGGGAGCGCATAGGCCCAGCGCGCGAGCAGAGGACGCGCTTCGGCGATGCCCGTCGGGTCGACGGCTTGTATCGACAGCTTGTGCTGGCCCGGCGCAACGGTAACGGTGTACGGCGACGGGCACGGGCGCGCTACGGCGTTGTCGAGCGAGCAGCGGAAGGTCGAACCCGCGACGCTCGCCGTGAACGCGAACGTTGCGTTCGCGGTGTTGATCGTGGCCGGCGGCGCCGCGGTGAGCGTCGTGGCCGGACCCACGAGCGAGACCTTCACGTTGGTGACGGTGTGGTCGTCGGTCCGCCCGCCGTTCGCGCCGGTGAAGCCGACCAGAACCTGGGGCGGGAGCGCGACGGGGACATCGCTCAGCGCCACGACCCCGCCGACGATGACGTTGGCGAAACCGCCGCCGATCTGGATGTCGACGTGGGTGGTGCGGCGGACCGTCGGCGGGCTCGCATTGACCTGTTCGAGTGCGGGTATGGCGGCGCTGGTCGCGACCCAATGAAGAAGCGTGGCGCCGGGCGCGTTCGGGCCGTCGCTGACCCCGACGAAATTCGCGGCGGGGTCGCCCGCGTTCTGATTGGTGTCGAGCGCGAACGCGACCCCGGGGATGCCGGCGAAGCCGAGCCCACCCCCGACCGCGCCGAGCGCGCTCGGTGTCGCGTGCGCGGCGTCGGCGAGCACGAACGCGAGTCCGTCCGCGCCTGATCCTCCACCGATTGTCGCGTCGAATGCCACGTGGAGGTACCGACTCGGAACGCTCTTCGAGTAGAAGGCGCTGCCGGCGACTGCGGTCGCGGTCGGCGCCGTCAGTTGGAGCGCGCCTGCGGTCGGAGCCGTGACGCGCTTGGCGGTCCCGCTCAATTTCCATGCGGAGTCCGCCGGTTGCGGGAGTCCGCCGTTCTCCACGACATGCGCGGTGAAGGTGACGTTGCGCACGCCGAGACCGTCGGCCGGATTCAGCGACCACGAATCGGAGAAGGTGCCGAGCTTGGTGGCGACGAACCGCACGATCTCGGTGAGGGTTCCGCCCGCGGGTAGCGGTGTGCCCTCCGCCAGCGGCGTGAACGCGTAGAAGCCGACGAGCTTGGCGGGCGGCTTCGACCGTACGAAGGTCGCGCTCAGGCCGCCGGAGTTGTGGAGCGTGAAGGTCGATTCGGCAAGGGTTCCGAGTGGAACGTCGCCGAGGTCGATGGACAGCGGCGTGATGCTGACGTCGGCGCTCGTCGCCACGACCGCGGTCAGGTCGACGGTCTGGTCGCCACCGTCGGAGTGCACCGTGAATTCTTCGTCGTACTCCTTCGACTCCGCGTCGGCCGCGGGCGCGAACGTCACGTCGATGTCGATCGACGCGCCGGCCGCGATCTGGGTTCCGGGCGCGGGGAGACCCGACAACGTGAACGGCGAGTCGCCGCCTTCGCCCGGTTCGCCGGGGAGATCCGTATCGCCCACGTTCAGAGGCACCGCGCCCGCGTTGGTGAGAATCACCGTGCCCGATAACGGACTTCCGCCCGGTGTCGTTCCCCCGAGGCTCAGCTGTGCGGGCGACGCGACGAGTAACGCGGTCGGCGACGCGGCTACCGCGGTCGCGGCGATGTCGACCGGTCCGCCCGTCGTGTCCGCGTGCAACGTGGTCGATTTCAAGCCCACCGATGTCGGAGTGAAGGTGATGGGAACGGAGATCGTGTCGCCGGTCGCCAGCGACACGGGCGTCGGAGGCGTCGAGGCAGCCAGCGTGAATTGAGGATCAGTGGAGCTGAATGCCGTCACCTGCGTGGGCTGGCGCGCGGTGAAGGTCACGGTCGCGTTGGAGGAGTCGCCGACGGCGGTGGGGTTGAAGGTCGGCGGGGGCGCCGTCAAGGCGGCGCTGACGGGCGACCAGAACGACATGACGTGGCCGTCGCGGGTTGCGACGTACACGTGCGAATCGTTGACGGTCGGCGTCGTGAACTTCGCCGCGGTGCCGATCGCGCCGCTCCACAGGAGCTTGAACTCGCCGTCCACCGGAACCGGGTCGTAGGCGCGCAACTGCGCGTTTGCACCGCTGCCGTCGGGCTCCCAAATGACCCAGAGCAAGGAGCTACCCGACTCGACGCCGTTCGATGTCACGACCGGCGCGCCCGACCCGTAGCCGAACGTGTCGCTGCTCGACGCGGCGAGACTGAGCGCGGGGTTGCCGTTACCGTCGACGCCGTATTTGTACGCGCGCAGGAACCCCGATGCGCCGCTCGTCTGACCACCCGCGCCGTTCGCAGTCACCTGGTACACGTAGCCGCCGTCGCCCGGCCACACCGCGGACCGGCTCCACACACCGCCGTTCGGGCCGATGCGATCCACCGCGCCGTCGCCGCCGCCCGGACCTTGTAGGTAACCGCCCAGGTTGTCGCGGTCGAGCAGATAGACGTAGCCCTCCTTGCCTTCCATCACGAGGAGGTGAGGATGCGACGCGGTGCCGAAGTACGCGTCGGGGAGGCCGACGGGGCCGCCGGAACCGAAGTCGAGATCGTTGTCCTCGAGCGCGGGACCGTCGTAGGGCGCGAAGAAATCGACGGGCTTGAGTGTGCCGTTCGGCTGCACGACGAGACGGGCCACCGCTTCGGCGAGATCGTTCGGCGGTTGATTCCCGGGGCGCGGGCCGGTCAGGTCCCATCCGCCGTTGCCGGTCGACAACAGGATCTGCCCGTCGCCGTCCGACATGAGGCCCGAACCCGCCTGCCAGATGCCGCCGCCCGACACGTCGTCGCGTTCGTCGCTCCACATCGTGGTGATCGAGTGCGTCGTCGTCGAGAGGCCGATGACCCAGCCGTTATACGGAGTGAGGTCGCAGCTCGATCCGAACGCGGCGTACACGACGCCGTCCATGAGTAGCAGCCCGGGCCGCTGCAGGATCGTGCGCGGGCTGAACAGGTGCGACGCGATGTGCGGCGCGTTGTCGGCGTAGCCCTGGATGACGATCGGCCAGCCCGGCTCGTCCGTACCGGTCGCGACGTCGATCGCCTGCGCGAGGTATTCGCTCGCGCCCGAAGTCCCGCTCACGTATTGCTTGTCGAGGAAATACGCGATGTTGGTCGCGGGATCGACCACCGGCGTGCCGGTGATACCGATGTGCGGCGCGAGATCCGGGCAGCCGATGTCGGAGGCGTTGAACGGCACGCCGAACGTCCGCTCCCAACGCGGCGCGCCGGTGAGCGGATCGAGCCCGTAGACGTTGTCGTCTTCGGTCGCGACGAGCAGCGTGCCCTGCGAGACGATCGGTTGCGCGTAGACCTGACCGTCGACCGCGGCGTCGAACAGCCGGCCGAACGTGGGGCTGGTGACGGTGGCGGGTGTGAGTGCGGTCTGGTCGGGATACCAGCCGTCGCGCAACGGGTCGTTGCTGTTCGTCGTCACGTCGGCCCACGCGGGTGCGGGGTGCGACGCCGCGATCGGAACCAGGACCGCCCCGAGCAGCACCGCGATTCCGAGGACGCGGTGCCGCGGGCGGCGGGCGCGTGAATCTCGGGCGCGTAACCATGTTCTTCGCTGCGATTCCGGCACCCGTATCCCCACCCCTCGAACGATCCGGGAGGTTAACGATTCCGGGCGGGATCGCGGAAATGCCGATCAGCGTCGGCGGCCGGCGCGTTCTTCGGTCAGCCGGTCGACGATGCCGGCGAAATCGCGCTGCACCGCGTTCTGGCCGCCGAGGTCGAGCGGGGTCTCCGGCCGTTGGCGTCCCCAGAGCTGCGGGACCGACGCGATGACGGGGATTCCGCGCAGTTTGCGGTCGATGTCGCGTTCCGTCAGGAGCGAGCGCGTGCCGTCTTCGTCGCGGCCCGTCAGCACCACGTGCGCGTCGAACGCGGTCGGAAGTGCACCGTTGTTCTTGGCCGCCGCGATCGCGTTCAGGTAGCGCAGGACGCCGCCGAGCGCGGAGGCCTCGGCTGTGACCGCGACGAGCAACACGTCGACGTGACGGAGCATCGCCCGCTCCCAGTCGAGCGGCCCGAGCCCCACCGCGAGCGGCGCGTCGATCACGACGTAGTCGAACGCGGCGCGCAGGGGTGCGAGCAGCGCGCTGGTCTTGGAGTGGAGGAGCGGGACCAACGCGCTCTGCGGGAGTCGGGTCGGCAGAACATGAAGCCCGGGCGGGTCGACGCGGGCGATGATGTCCGACAGCGGTCGGCGCCCGTCGCGCCAGGTGAGATCGTTGGCGACGTCGAGCAGCGTCGGTCCCTCGACGTCGAATCGGACACCGACGTCGCGCGAGTCGAGATCCGTGTCGACGACGCAGACCGAAGAACCCTCGCCCGCGACGCGCCCCGCGAGTTGCGCGGCGAGGCTGGCCGCGAACCCACGCTTGCACGTGATGGCCCGCGGCGAGGTGACGGCGATCGTGAGCGCCCGATCGGTGCGCGCGTCGGGCGCGGCCGTGCTTGCCCCCGCCGCATGACCGGCGCCGATGATGTCGTCGCGCGAAAAGGCGAGCGACCGCGACGGCGGTGCTGCCGAACGCCACTGCGCGGTACCGAGCCGCGCCGATCGCGTGTCGCGGATCATCGGACCGGCTCCTGGCGAGCGAGTGCGAAGCCGTGCGGGCGGATGCGAACGTTCGCGAACGACGCGCCCGTCGGGTCGGACTCGCAGCTCGGGGCGGTGTGCGGAGCGCCGAAGTCGGTGGTCGTTCCGGCGGCCGTACCTGAACCGGGAAGCGTGAGGGAAAACGTGCAACCTCCGCCCGGAGTCGGCTCGAGGGCGAGTTGGCCGTCGACGACCTCGGCGAGCTGGCGGCAAAGGTGGAGCCCGAGGCCTGTCCCGCCCTTGCGGCGCGTCGACGACTGGTCGAGTTGCACGAACTGCTCGAACACGCGCTCGCGGTCGCACTCGGGGATGCCCGGCCCGTGGTCGACGACTTCGAAACGCACCGTCGAATCGCAACCGGACTCGACCCCCGAAGCCGAACGGTGCGCGTTCAGCTCGATGATCGCGCCCGGTGCGTACTTCGCCGCGTTCTCGACGAGGTTGAGCAGGATGCGCTCGACCTTCGACGGATCGGAGACGATGGCGCCCGCGCCGTTCGTCGACCAGGCGAGGCGCGCGGTGTCCATCGCGGCGGCGGTGGCGGCCGCGACCTGCGCGAAGAGCTCGGCGATCTCGATGCGTTCGTGGCGCGGTTGCACGTCGGAGTGCTCGGCCGCAGCGACGAGGAGCAGCTCGTCGATGAGGCGTTGCAGCCGACCGCCCTGGTCGACGGTCATGTCGAACAGCTGCGTGCGCTGCTCGTCGGTCATCCGGCCGTCGAGTCGTTCGAGGGTGTGCACCGAACCGAGCATCACCGCGAGGGGAGTGCGCAGCTCGTGCGAGACGGCCGCGACGAAGTCGCTCTTCTGGCGGTTCAGGTCGACCTGGCGGGCGAGGGCGACGGCGCGCTCCTCGTGGAGGAGCGCGTTCGACACGATGAGCGCCGCGTTCTGCGCGAACGCGGCGAGCGTCTCGACGCGGCTCTTCGCTCCCGCGTTCGTCGCACCTTCCCGCAGCACGACGAGCACGACGTGTCGGTCGTCACCGGATCGCCCGCGTTCTTCGTGGGGCGACGAAACCACTACCGCGCATCCGGCCCCGGGCGCGATCGTCGTCAGTTCCGGCGCGCGGGCCGTCTCGACCTCGCGGTTGCCGACTCGTGCCGCGAGTGCAGTCGCGAGCGCCACGGTGTCCGGTGCGGCGAGGCGTTCCCCGTCGTCGTCGGCGTACGCGCCCCGCCACACGCCGTCGGAATCCGCGGCGCAACATACGGCCGCGATCCCCGTGCCGAGGGAGCGCGTTTCGACCGCAAGAGCACGGAGCGCGTCGTCGAGTGCGAGGAGGCTGGCCGTGCGCGCCGACGATTCGTACAACCGTTCGAACCGGAGGTGTTCGTCGCGCTCGAGAGACCGCGTACATGGCGTTGAGCGCGACCGCGGCCGCGATCGGCGCGAGGAGCAGCGGAACGAACGGTCCGTGCGCGGCGAGGTCGAGCACGACCAACCCGACCGGCGCCGACGTGAGCGTCGCGAGCAGCCCGGCCGTCGCCGAGCGGACGAACACGTTGTGGAAGCGGGTCTCCTCCACGATCGAGAGGACCGCCGACGTGGACGCGACGTCGAGGATCGAGAAGCACAAGGCCGCGCCGAGCGCGGCACCCCACGCGGCCGCGTCGTGCACGTCGTGGTTGCCGAAGCCCGCGAACGCGATCGCGGCCGCGGTCGTCGCGACCAGGCGGTTCGAGACGTTGAACGCGACCTTGAGCGCCGCGTGCCGCTGGGCGAGCATGTTCACGCCCTCGCCGACCGCGGCCGCGATCGCCAGACCGATCGGCCCGGCGACGAAGAAGCCGACGACGAGCACGGCTTCGGCGAGCGTGAACGTGAAACGGTGCCGGTGGAACTCGAGCGACATCGACAGGAACCCGGTCAGCGCGAACGCCAATGCGAGCGTCGCCCCGATCCAGAACTGACCGATCGCCATACCGCGGTCGTTGGCGACCCAGCCGAGCCCGACGGCCAACACCAGCTGCGCGCCGATGAGGGCGCGTACGCGATGTTCGAGTCGCTTCGGGCGCGGGGCGGTCGTCACCGTCATCCCCAGCTGTTCGAGGGCCAGGAGTCGGCGGTCCAGCGGCTCGAGGTCCAGCGGCTCGACGTCCACCGGCTCGAGGTCCAGCGGGACGACGTCCAGCGGGACGACGCCCATTCCGCGTCGGTCCAACGGGTCGCGGTCCAGAGCGCGGCGGTCCAGCGCGAGGAGGTCCAGCGGCTCGACGTCCAGCGGGACGACGTCCACGGCATGCCGTCCGTGAAGCCGCGGCCCAAGCCGTGGAACGCGACGGGGAAGTGCTGCCACCAGCCGGGGCGGGCGGTCGCCCGGTCGGCGCGGGCGAGATCGATCTCCGGGGTGCGGCCCGCGATGTCGACCGCGCCGTCGACGAGTGCGCCCTTGATGTCGTCCGGGGTCGCGGCGGGGTGCCGGCTCAACAACACCGCGGCCGCGCCGGACGTGATCGCCGTGCTCATCGAAGTGCCGGTGCCGCGGAAGTAGACGTTGTCGACACGGCCTTCGGGGTGCGTGACGTCGACCGTCGATCCCGGTGCCCGCAACGACACGAGTGAAACGCCGGGCGCCACGACGTCGGGCTTGGCGTATCCGCTGAACTGCTCACGGCCCGACCATGCGGGCACGACGTCGTTGTTCGTCGCCGCAGTACCCGCGGTGTCGGCCGTGCCGACGGTGACGACGTATGGGTCGCTGCCGGGCGACGTCACGTGCCCCGCGCCGTCGTTTCCGGCCGAGACCACGACGGTGATCCCCGACGCCCAGGCCGCTTCGACCGCGGCCGACAGCGGATTGAACTCGTACGGCATCGGCGCGTCGACGCCGAACGAGAGGTTCAAGACGCCGATGTCGTAGGTGTCGCGGTGGCTGACGACCCAGCCGATTCCGGCGATGACGCGCGCGACAGTGGTCGACCCGTCGGCGCCCGCGACCTTGACGGATACGAGCGTCGCGCCCGGCGCCACCCCGAGGTGACGGGTCGGTGCACCGGCGCTCGCGGTTCCGTCGCCCGCGATGAGCCCGGCCATGAACGTGCCGTGCCCGTAGCGGTCGATCCCGTCGCCGTCACCGGAGAGGTCGGGCCCGCGTACGAGGCGCGGCGCGTGCAGGTCGGGTGTATCGGTCACGCCCGTGTCGACGAGCGCGACCGCAACTCCTTGGCCCGCAGTCGGCGACCAGGCTGTACCCGGGTCGAGCGCGGCGATCTGCGTGTCGACGCTTTGCGTGTCGTTCGCGCGTGCGCCGCCCGGTGCCGCGTTGAACGACCCGCCGGTCGGCCGCAACGTCACGTCGGGCATCACCTGCAGAGTCGGGTCGCCGGAGAGCGCGGCGAGGCCCCTCGGTCCGATCTCGGCCGATACGCCGTTCACGAGGGGGAGGGCGAGCTCGATCGTTCCGCCCGCGGCCTGCACCGCGCTCGTGGCGGCGGCGACGCTCGCGCCCTCGACGATGATCGCCTGGCGCGGACCCGAGAGCGGGGCAACGACGGGCGCCGCGTGCGCGGCGGGCGCGACCGCGAAGGGCGCGGTCACGAGTACGAGAGCCGCGGCCGGGAAGATCGCGCGGGAACGTGCGCGCCATCAGACGTCACCGAATCCGAGGGCATGGTGCGCGAACCGGGCCAGATCCTCGGGGTTGAACGGCTTGGTCATGTAGTAGTCGGCGCCCGACTTCCAGCCCTCCCAGACGTCGGAGTCGGTTGCCTTGGCGGTCAACAGGACCACCGGGATCACTGCCGTGAGCGGCTGCGCCTTGAGCGCACGCAAGACGTCGAAGCCGTCGCGGCCCGGCATCATCACGTCGAGCACGATCAGGTCGGGCAGGAGCCGTTCGGCCTCGCGCAGCGCGTCGTCGCCGTCCTCGACGGTCGTGACCTCGAAGCCCTCGGCCTGGAGGTTCAACAACACGATCGCGCGCATCCCGGCGTCGTCGTCGGCGAAGAGGACACGCCGGCCGCCGCGGTGCACGTTCGGGGGGAGGGAGAGAGGAGCAAGCGCCATGCGAGTGCTACGACCGGCACGGGCCGGGCGCTTGACGGCCGGACGTTCCCGCGGTGCGTCGTGAGACGAAGATCACATGTCGACGGGTGTCCACGCCGGCGGTCGCCGGTGAAAAGGGTCACGCGGGCCGGCCGCGGTTTGGGTCACGCCGTCGAAATGCCGATGTTCGTGAGCGATGGCGGTTGACACACGGCGCTCATACGACAACTTCGCGTCCGGAGGCAGATCGCTGACCGTGTCAACCGTCGTGGGCGTCGAGTCTGCGGTCGGCGAGGTGTGGCGTGCGCAGGTTACCTACGTCAGCGATCGCCTCGTGGGGCTCCGGGGCTGGACGATCGTCGACGGCCGGTTCCGCGAGCGCGACACCGTCACGCTGCTGATCGGCGAAGGCGACCGCCTCGTCGCGGGCAAGGCGCAGGTACTCGCGGCCAGCGGTTCGCTCATGCGTATCGTCCGCCGGGATGCGTCCGAAGAGACCGAGCGGCGGTTGGCGCCGCGCCTGCGCGTCGATCTCGTCGCGATGGTCACCATGAGCGCGTCGAAGGTCGGGCTCGTGGAATTCGAGACCGATGTGGTCGACCTGTCGGCGTCGGGTTGCGCGGTCCGGACGGCGGGGTCGCTCGCCGTCGGTACCCAGCTCGCGATCGATCTCGAGCTCGCGGACACCGCGGTCAAGTTCACCGGCGTCGTGGTCCGCACCTGGACCGTCGGCCGCGCCGCGCACGCGGGTATCCAGTTCGACCCGATGCCCGCGCCGATCACGCAGCTGCTCAATCGATTCCTCGTCGAGCAGCTGCGTACTACCGACGTGTAGCAGTTACGCGCGCTCGATGTTCATGTCGCCCTGGTGCTGGGCGACCCGTACGAGGTCGGCCCGGGTGCGGACACCGAGCTTCTGCAGCACCCGGGCCCGCCGCGCTTCCACGGTCCGGAGGCTCACGCCGCACAACGCCGCGATCTCCGCGTTGGTGTGCCCGAGCACGAGGTAGCGCAGGACCTCTTGCTCCTTCGTCGTCAAGGAACCGACGGTCGCCCGTTCCCGGGCGTCGCTCTCGGCTTCGGCCCACGCCTCGGCCTGGGTCTCGTGCCCCCACACCCGCACCGTCGACTGCACATACGGCACACCGTCGGCGACACTGCGCAACCCCGACAAAAATTCCGCGGCCGTTGCCGTCTTGGCGACGAATCCACCGACCCCGATCGCACCGATGCTGTCGAGCGGGAACTGGTGCTCGGCATCGGTCAGCACGAAGATCGCCGCCGCCGGGTAGCGGCTCCGCAGCGCGCTGACGACTGCGTTCCCGCGCGCATCGGGAAGCAACGCGTCGGTCACCACGACGTCGGGACCGATGTCGAGCGCGACGGCTTCGGCGAGGCTCCCGGCCTGACCGACGACCTCGAATCCCGACTGCTGTTCGAGGTACGCCCGCATCCCTTCGCGCAAGATGACCTTGTCGTCCACGAGGAGCAGGCGCACCGGGTTCGCCTTCTGCCCCGAAGCCGACAGCTCCGAAGCCGACATCTCCGAACGCTCCATCGCCCCTACCGTCGTCGTTGCCGAAATGACCATCGCGATCCCCGCCCGCCGCTCGAGCCCGTCAGCTCTTCAAGAGCGGACGCACGTGGATGGTGTCGACACCGTCTTCGGGCAGGACCTCGACCTCGACCGGGACGCCCTGGTCGAGCTCGCTGTCGGTGACGGTGCAGTCGAGCGGCATCATGTATTCAGTCGAGTCGAGCATCTCGAGCGTCGCCTGGCGGATGCCCTCGACGACGTCCGGAGCCAGGCCGTTCAGGATCTCCCGGATCCGGGCCGTCATGTCGTCCTCGAGGCCGAGCGCCTCGACCATCTTCACGAGCGGGTACCCCTCGGCGTGCATCTGCCGCACGCTGGCGCGGAAGTCCTCGCTCGCGAGTCCGCGGTTCGTCGCCATCACGAGCGCGTTGGTCGGGATCATCGGAATGGGGTTCGACGGTCGTTCTGCCATGTGGCTCCCGGTCTCGACCGCAGCTGGAATCCGTGCGGTTCGTTGACCGCGTTCTACGGCAGACCCGTAAACGGCTCGTAAAACCCGAGTGACCACGCGGGGGTAAACGGCCACAGCAGCCACTCAGCCGCTACACCTGCCGTTGACAGGGGTGTACCTTCGCCGAAAGGCCGTAGTCGGGCGGGGGCGCCGATGGAGCTGCGAATCCTCGGTCCTACCGAGGTCCGTCATGACGGTTCGGCGGTGACGCTACGCGGGGCCAAGCCCCGCCAGCTGCTCGTTCTCCTGGCCATGCGCCCCAACCGGCCGGTGCCGGCCGAGGAACTGATCGAGGAGCTCTGGGACGGAGAGCCGCCGCCCAGCGCGGCGACCGCTCTACGGGTGCACGTCGGACGCCTGCGCCAGGTGTTGGAACCGGCCCGCAACCCGAGCGCGCCCAGCGGGCGGCTGCCCGCGGGCCCGCACGGCTACCTGCTGCGGATCGAACCCGACGAGCTCGACGTGCAGCGTTTCGAGCGGCTGCTCGTGCTGGCCCGGGAAGCCGACGCGAACGGCGACGCGAGCGCGGCCGTGCCCCGGCTGACCGAAGCCCTCGACCTCTGGCGCGGCGCCGCGCTCGCCGACGCCCGCGATCTCGGCGCGACCCGGGGCGAGATCGCCCGGCTCGAGGAGCTACGGGTCGTGGCCATCGAGGAACTGGCCGAGATACGGCTCGCGCTCGGCGAGCACGCCCTGGTGATCGACGCGCTGGGTGCGGCTATCAAGGAGCATCCGCTGCGCGAGCGGCTCACGGAAAGCCTCATGCACGCGCTGTACCGCAGCGGCCGCCACGCCGAAGCGCTCCGGGCCTACGCCGACCTCGCGCACCGGCTGGACGAGGAGCTCGGGCTCGAACCGTCGGCTCGGCTGCGGCGCCTGGAAGAAGACGTGTTGTTGCAGCGGCCGACCCTCGACTTCGTCGCGCCGCGTTCGTTGACGCACCTGTCGGCGCAGCGCGGCTGGTCGAGCACCCGCTTCATCGGACGCCGCAACGAGCTACGCGATCTCGTCGAGCTGTACGCGGAGGCCGGCACCGCGCCCCGGCGCGCCGCGCTCGTGGTCGGTCCGCCGGGCATCGGCAAGACCACGCTCGTCGAGGAGTTCTGCGCGCGCATCCGGTGCCAGGGTGCAGTTCCCCTCGTCGGTTTCTGCGACCCGAACCCGGCCGGTGACTACCAGCCGGTCGCCGAGATCCTGCGGGCGCTCGTCGAACGACTCAGCGAGACCGAACGACACGCGCTCCCGGCCCGGTTGCGGCTGGTCCTGCCCGAGCTCGTCGACGAGCAGCCGGAGCCCGCGCCGACACGCGAACCCAACGCGCTCGGTGCGCACCTCCAACTGTTCGACGCGATCGCCGCCACGCTCGAGCGGCTGGCCGAGTCGCCGATCGTGTTGGTGATCGAGAACATGCACTGGGCCGACCGCCCGACCCTCATGCTCTTGCGCCACCTCCTGCGCCATCCCAGCCTCGAGCACCTGCTGCTCGTCGCGACGTTGCGCGACGACGAGTCGATGGGCGAGCGGGCCGAGCTCGTCGAGCACCTCGCATCGCGCGCCAACACCACGGTCATCCGGGTCGACGGCTTCGGCGACCTGGAAGTGCGAGCGTTGATCCGGGCCGCGGCGATGCCGGAGACGATGCCGGAGATCATCAACGCGTCGGGCGCGCTCCGCGACATCACCGGCGGCAATCCGTGGTATCTGCGTGAGCTGCTGCGCGAGCTCGACGAGGAACCGGCCGGCGACGGTGCCGACGACGATCTCGCCACCGCCCTCGCGACGATCGCGCCCGCCGGTGTGCGCGCGTTGGTCGATCGCCGGATCGACCGCCTCACCGAGCGCGGGCGCGAGGTGCTCGAAGCCGCGGCGGTGCTGGGCCGCGATGTGTCCGTCGATCTGCTCGCCGCCATGTGCGAGGTGTCGAGCGCGGTCGTGTTCGACGCGCTCGAGGAGAGCCTCGCGGCGCGACTCCTCGTCGAAGACGTCGGCGCGGGCGACGGCTACGACTTCCCCCACATGTTGACGCGCAACGCGGTGTACGCGGCGATACCGCCGGCCGACCGGATGCAACTGCACCGAAGGGCCGGAGAAGCATTGGTGGCGTCGGGTGCGCTCACGGCGCGCCACTCCGTCGAAGTGGCCCGCCATTTCGGTGAGGCGGTACCGCTCGGCATGCAGGAGCGGGCCTCCGAGTACGCGGAGCGGGCCGGCGACGACGCCGCGAGCCGCTTCGCCTTCGCGGAAGCGGCGCGCTGGTATCAACGCGCGCTCGAGCTCCGCGACGAAAAGGCCTGCCGCATCGATCCCGCGCACACGGCGCGGATGCTCCTCGCGCACGGGCGCGTGCTGGCGAGCGACGGCCGGCGCGACGATGCCCGCGAAGCATTCCTCGCCGCGGCCGAGCAGGCGCGCCGCGTGGGCGACGACGCGCTCTTCGCCGACATCGCGCTCGCAGCCGACGGTCCGTGGACCTCCACCCCCGAGCTCCGATCGGGTGCGTTGCCGTTGCTCGAGGAAGCGGTCGTCAGCGTCACCGACGACGACGTGCTGCGCCATGTCCAGATCCTCAACGCCATGGCGTCGAACCTCTACCACAGCGAGCCCGTGCGCGAAGGAGAGCTGGCGCGCGAAGCCGTTGCGCTCGCCGAGCAGCTCGGCGATCCTCACGCGCGAGCCACCGCGCAACTCGCACTTCATCGCTGGTACACCCATCTACCGGCGGCCCGCGCCGAGCGGTTGGCGATCGCGCGATACGCGGGCGGGTGCTTCGACGACGCGACCGAGCCGGGCGAGCTGCAGCTACTGCTGCAACGGTCGCAGCTCGGCGATCTGATCGAGAGCGGGCAGCGTGAGGAATTCGACGCGACGCTCGTCGCGTACGAACGCGCGGCGGCCGAGTTCGGGAGCCCCCGCGACATCTACTGGGCGAGCGCGTTGCGCGCCACGCAGATGATCTGGCACGGCGATCTCATAGCCGGTGAGCAACTCGCGCGGGGCGCCGTGTTGCGGGGTACCGAGCTCGAACAGACCTCCGCGGGTGCGTTCATCCTGCAGCGTTTCGTCGTCCGCTACCAGCAGGGCCGCCTGGCCGAGGAGCTGCGCGTCCTGCGCGAGGTCCGCGACGGCAGCTCGGTCTTCCGCGCGGGCGCCGCGCTGCTCGCGGTCGCGCTGGCCGACACCGGACAGCCGGAGCGCGGCGCGATCGTCGCTCACGATGTCATCGGCCCGAGTGGCGAGTTGCTCCCGCGCGACGTGTTCTGGCTGTCGGGGATGACGCTGTTCTCGGGCGTAGCGGTCGCGGCTCGCGACGATCACCTGATCCGCCTCATCGGTGAGCTCATCGAACCGTGCGCGGATCTCGTCGTCACGTTCGGCGTGGGCGGCGCGTTGCTCGGCTCCGGCCACCACTGGCTCGGGGTCCTCGACGACGCGTCAGACCGTCCGGATCGCGCGCTCGAGCACTTCGCCGAGGCGATCGCGATCGCCACTCGGATCGAAGCTCCGTACTGGGTGGCCGACGCGATGGTCGGAAGTGCACACGCGCTCCGCCGACGCGGTCGACGCGGCGACGCGGCCGAGATCGAGCGCCTCGAACGCGAGGCCCGTTCGATCGCGGAGCAGGGCGGCTACGGCCGGGTGCTCGCGCAGCTCAACGGTGTGCACACCGCGAACGAACGCTGACCGTGAGCGTGACCGCCGCCTGACTGCGCGGTCGACGCCGAACCGTTAACCCTGGACGCCGGCGCCCGCGCCTGCATTCGCCCGGCGGCGCTGGCGCAAGATCCGACGTCGTTCGCGCTCCGAAGCGCCACCCCACACACCCTGTTCGATGCGGTGGAGCAGTGCGTACTCGAGACACTCCTCCCGCACCGTGCAGGCGCGGCAGCACGCGTTGGGCGGCTTCGACGCCGAGGCCGTTGGAGGGAAAGAACTCGCGGGTGTTGGCGCCGCGGCAGCTCGCCTGCAGCATCCACACGAATTCTTCGGGAATGTCGTTCACGGGCTCTACCTGTCGACGCGTGGTCCTTCGCGGACGAAAGCTCGGCCTCGGTCGGCCCCCTGCGGGGCGGGGTGCGAGAGAACCGACCGAGATCCGAGACCACGAGCAGTATCCGCGCCGACCTTGAAAGGCACCTGTGAACGACGTGAGGAAATTATGTAGAGGAGCGACATCCTTATGGGTCGCTCGCGCTGCGCCTCGGCCAAGAGCGGCTTCGCGGGTGTTGACCGAGGCTCCGCTGCCGCTCCCATCTCCGCGAGTCGTTGGACGCGCCTGGTGGAGGCGACTGTGCACTTCGCGCCGGGTTATCAACAGGCAAGTCACATGGTTGTCCACTTCTTTCGCACAGGTGTTCCGGCGGAGAATCAGCGGATGCGATCGCGATCCGAACCTTCCGTGACCGATCCCGATCTCGAGTTGGGCGGACCCGATCTCGCGTTGGACTGGCAGGAGAACGCGGCGTGCCTGCACCACGCGGGCCGGGTCGACTTCTTCCCCGCACGCGGGGAGTCGGTGCGCGACGCGAAAGCCGTCTGCGCGGTATGTCCGGTGAAGAACGAGTGCCTCGATTTCGCGTTGCGACTGAAGGTCGCGCACGGCGTGTGGGGCGGTCTCAGCGAACGGGAGCGACGCAACCTCCGCCGCGACCGGCACCGCGGAACACTCCGCGCGTCACGCTGAAGTTTGCGGGCTGAAGTTCGCGGGCTGAAGTTCGTCGCGCTGACGATCCCGAGCGCGACGATGCCCTCTCGTATGCGGGCGAGAGGGCATCGTCTAGGGCTTTTCCGCCGGAGGTGGAAGGGTCCGGCGTTTGCGCCCCGCGCTGAAGTTAGCGACTTCTGCGCCGTCAGGCACGACCGAGCCCTCACAGTCGTTCAGCGCCGCGCTTGCCACGCAGGAGGCGACGACCGGACTCAACTGCAACGCGGCGCCCGTTTGGTAACCCGCGGGTCACCGACGGTGTGAGACAGAGGTCACCGTGGAGCGCGTTCGCTCAACGGGAGGCGCATGTTTTCCGATGCTTCATTTCGGACCGCGTCCCCTGCGTGGCCCGAGAAAATCTGGCTCAAGGGTTCGGCCCTCGCACCCCACGCGAGGGCCGTTCCTGTAGTGCCCGGTAGTGCGCGACTGTGCCGCCCGATCGGGCGGCCGACTATCGGCGCCGGAGTCGGCGTCGACGACGGCGCAGCACGCGCACGTCGATCACGAGCAGCGCGGCGACGACCAGCGCGAGCGTCAGCGAGATGCGGTTGACGGCGATCACCGCGAGTATCACCAACAGCGCGATCGCCAGTGCGGTCAGCACGCTCTGCGGTCGGCGCCGTTGGGCGACAAGGGCGCGTTCGTGGCGCCGTGCGGCGCGCAGATGCCGACGGCGGGCGCGCGCCGACGGAGTGGTCGAGAACCCGCGGTACGCGTCCTCGATCTTCTGCGCAAGGGCGGCTTCGCGGTAGTGGTCCTTGCGCGTCAGCGCCCCGATACCGCTCGCCGCGCGCGGCGATTGTTCGCCACCGATCGGGCCCTTCATGGCCGCAACTGTAGGGACGCGGCGGGCCGAAAACGCGTTTGCCACCAAAGTCGGGCCTTTCGATGGGACACTGACCGCCGTGAAACGGGTATTGCGCTATGCCGTCATGCTCCCCGGGCTCTTGTACCTCTGGGCGCTCCTTCCCGTTTCGTTCCGGCCCCAGTACACGGGGTCGCCGCTGCGCAAGCCCGATGCGACCGTCAACGTCGACATCAGCGCGGCCCGGGCCGCGGGGGTCTCGACCCAGACCGTCGCCGCGGCGGCGTCGGGTGCGGGCCTGCAGAAGCTGTCGAACAGTCGCCTGAAAGAGGCGTGCGAGCCGCCCGGGCTCCTGAAGCCGATCGTGCGACCGGCCCAGCAGGTCGTGGTGCGGTACCTCGACAACGGGCACGTGGTCGCCGAGAAGCGCTACGACTGCAACGCCTACATCTGATCTCCGAGGAGCCCGTAGGCGGGAAACCCAGTACCGACCGGTGCGGCCGAGCGGACGTGTGACGGGTGGGTCACACGGTCGTAACACGCCCCGGACGACGGTGGTGGCACGGACTCGCACCGAGCGAGACCCCGCTATCGCGCCGAAGGTCTTGGTTTCTCATGACAGTCGCACCGACCGCCGCCGTCCCCAGTGCCGAAGACATCCTGCGCCGCAACGAATTGGTCGAAGAAGCGATTCCTCTCGCCAAACTCATCGTCAGCACGTACTGCCGGGACCATGGGATCTTCGGGCTGCGGGAGGAGATCGAGGCCGAGGCCCTGGCCGGGCTGTTGAATCTCGCCGACACGTATCGCCCCGAGTCGCCGTGGCTCAAGTATGTGAACCGCAACCTGAAGTTCCGGCTCATCGACGCGATGCGCCGCCGTTCGGGCCGCCCGAGCGGGAAGAACTACGAGCGGCGCTCCAACATCAACGACGCCGACGTGCTCGACCTGCGGCTCGAATCCATCGGTGAGGGCGACCCCGCCTTCGCCGAGATCGAGGCCGCCGACGCCTTCGCCTACGCGACCAAGCGCATGCCGGAACGCACGCGCTGGATCATCTCCCAGCGCATGGCGGGCGTGAAGATGGACGAGATCGGTACCGCGCTCGGCATCTCCGAGTCGCGGGTGAGTCAGATCCTGTTCGAGATCCGCCCGGAGCTGGAACGGGTTCTCGTCGGTCAATGACCGTCAGCCGCGCCGGCCACCGGGGCCCGACCGGCGCTCGCCCTGCGCCGCGCCGTTCGCTCTCGCTGCGGCGGTCGTGCACGGCGTTCAGGTCGTGGTCGCTCTGGCGCCGCCCGAGCGTGGTGACGAGGTCGGAGATCTGCGAGGTCGGCTCCAGGCTCAGCTCTTCGTTGAGCAGCGTCCGGTAGCGGTTGAACTGCCCGATCGCCTCGGTCTGGTTGCCCTCGGCGAGGAACACGCGGATCAGCGCGGCGTGCGAGGTCTCCCGCAACGGCTCGCCGCGGATCGCGGCCTGCGCGGCCGCGATCGCTTCCGCCCACCGGCCCTCGGCCGCGAGGTTCGCGGCCATGGCCTCCAGCGCGTGCAGGCGCAGCTGCCGCCACTCCGCGGTCTCGATGAGTACCCAGTCCTCGTACCAGTCGGGGAGCAGATCGGCCGACAGCGACGCAACCGCGGCGGCCGTCGCCTCGGGCGCGAGATGAGGCGCGTTCGGTTCGAGCAGTCGATGGGCGAAGGCCTTCGACTCGCGGATGTCGACGAGCACCCCGGACGCGAGGTTGATGTCGAGGTCGGCTACGTCGACCGCGGCCCGGGCCTCTCCGCGCAAACGCGTCAGCGCGGAACGCAGGCTCGCCGACGCGTGCTGTTCGCTCGAGTCGGGCCACAGCGTTCCTGCGATCATCAACCGCGTCACGGATCGGTCGCGGAGCGCGAGCAACGCGAGCAGGCGTTGCGAGCCGCTCGGCAGCGCCGACGCGGTGTCGCCGGCGCGGAATTGGAAGCTGCCCAGGACCGAGAGCGTGAGATCTTCTCCGGTACCCCGGACGAACGCGACGTCGAGCTTTTCCGTCATGGTGTCCTTGCGATGAGGGCCGGGCCGGGGGCGGGCCGGCCGAAATGGAATCCCTGACCGAACTCGCAACCGAGCGCGCGCAGTGCGAACGCCTGGGCTGCGGTCTCGATGCCCTCCGCCACGACCGGGATGTCGAGCGCGGCACCGAGTCCGACGATGGCGCGCACGATGGCGGTTCGGGCCCGGTTCGAGCCGAGGCCGGCGACGAAGCTGATGTCGATCTTGAGCTCGTCGACGGGCAGTGACGCGATCGCGGCCAATGACGAGTAACCGGTGCCGTAGTCGTCGAGCGCGACGCGCACGCCCAGTCGGTTGAGCGCGTCGACGGCATCGCGCGCCGCGCCCATGTCGACGAGGACGCTGCCTTCGGTCAGTTCGAGGACGAGGCGGTTCGACTCGAGCCCGGTGCGGGCCAGCGTGACCTCGACCTGCTCGACGAAGCCCGGCGCGCCGAAACGCTCCGGTACGACGTTCACGCAGATGGTCGTCGAGTGGCCGGTCTGGGCCCAGTGGCTCGCCTGCCGGCAGGCCTCGAGCAGAACCCAACTGTCGATGTCGGCCCCGATCTCGCTGCGTTGCGCGATCGGCAGGAAATCACACGGCGCGAGGAGTCCGCGCCGCGGATGCTGCCAGCGCACGAGCGCTTCGTAACCGACGATCGCGTCGGTCTGGAGCTTCACGATCGGTTGGTAGTGAAGGCGGAGCTCCCGATTGCTGATCGCCCGCGACAAGTCGCTCTGCATCACGCTGTCGCCCAGCGGGCTCGCGGGGCGCAGGCGGGCGAAACCGGAGTCGACGAGAGGCCGCGTCATAGGAGAAGGGCGCCTTGGCCGTACCGACAGCCGCACTCGACGAGGAGAGCGGTCTCGAGCTCGGTCTGGATGCCTTCGGCGATCACCGAGAGGCCGAGGGTGGTGCCGACCTGCACCAGCGCGGCGACGACATCACACCCGGCGGGATGGATGTCGCCGTCGGTGGTGAGGTTGGCGACGAACTCGCGGTCGATCTTCAAGAAGTCGGTCGGCAGTTGTTGCAGCTTCGGCAGCGGGGTGTGCCCGGTTCCGAAGCCCTCGACGCCGACGTGCGCCCCGAGGGCCTGGATGTCGGTGAGCTGCACCGCGGCGGCGCGGTTCGCGCGGATGAGCGTGCGCTCGGTCAGCTCGAGCCAGAGCCGATCGGCTTCCACACCGGTGTCGTCGAGGATCTCACCGACCAGATCGACGAGTCCGGGTTCGGCGAGCTCGCGCGCCGAGAGGTTGACCGACATCCATCCGGGCCAGCCCGCGTCGCGCCAGCGGCGCGCCTGCACGCACGCGGCGCGCATCGCCCATGCGCCGACGGGGACGATCGTTCCGGTGTGTTCGGCGATTTCGAGGAAGTCGTCCGACCGGAGGAAACCGCGTGTCGGATGCTCCCACCGCAGGAACGCCTCGACGCCGACCACGGTGTGGCGGGCGAGCTCGTGGATGGGTTCGTAGTGCAGCGCGAACTCGCCCCGTTCGAGTGCGGGGACGATCTCGGCTTCCAGCTCGAACCGGCGGCTGGCCTCCTCGACGAGCACGTCGTCGAAGCGGTGCCAGTGCGCGCGTCCCTCGCGTTTGGCGCGGTACATCGCGGCGTCGGCGTTGCGCAGCATCGTCAGTGGGGCGACGGGCTCGTCGTTCTTGCCGTCGATCGTCGCGATCCCGATGCTCGCGGTGACGAGGCACTCGTGCGTATCGATGGTGATCGGTCGTTCGATCGTGTCGCGGATCCGCGACGCGATCGCGAATGCTTGATCGACGTCGTGCAATCCGTCGCACACCACGACGAACTCGTCGCCGCTGAGGCGCGCAACCGTGTCGGACTGACGCTGCAGGCGTTCCAAGCGGCGCGCGACCTCGATCAGCACGCGGTCGGCGAAGTCGTGGCCGTAGTTGTCGTTGACGAGTTTGAAGTCGTCGAGGTCGACGAACAGCACGGCCAGGAGATCGCGCGCTCGGGCCGCGCGCGACAGCGCGACCTCGAGGCGTTCCATGAGCGCGAGACGGTTCGGGATACCGGTCAGCGGATCGCGCAGCGTTCGTTCGAGCAGCTCGGCGCTCTCGGCTTTGCGGGCGGTGACGTCGCGTGCGTTCGTGACGATGCCGTTGACGTCGGGGTCGTCGAGCAGGTTGTTCTCGATGGCTTCGAACCAGTGCCAGGTGCCGGCGCGGTCGCGCATCCGGAGCTCGATCGGCGGTAGGCGCGCGCCGTCGCGCGCCGCGCCGGCCAGAAGGTCATCGCGTGCTTCCAGGTCGCCGAGATGGATCAGGTCCCGTTCACGCGTTCCTTCGAGATCGGCGGGCTCGTAGCCGAGGGCGTCGTGGACCGACGGACTGCAGTAGGTGAGGATCCCAGCCGCGTCGCGCACCAACACGATGTCGCGCAGGCTGGCGAGCAGGGCCCGCAGTCGGGCCTCGTCCCGGGCCTCGGTTGGTGGGGCTGCGGACCGGCCGTGCAGTCCTCGAGTTGACTCCCCGCGAGTCGATTGCGGCATCGCGTCGCTGCTCCTTGCCGAACGAACGGAAGTGAGCGAGTCGCGGGGTCTCGACGAGGCGCAGGTCAGAACGTACGACGCCGCTCTGCGCAAGTAATCAGCTACTAACCGCAATTTGCGGAGATAGGCCGCATCATCGGCTTTGCCGACCTCCGTCCGTGCTCAGCGTGTGACGGTGTCGTCACGCTCCGAGAGGAGCGTCGCGGGCGATGCCACCGGGAGGGCCGCTTCCGCAGGGCCCGAACGTTCGCATCGGAGCACCGAATCATGATTCGCAAAAAGGCGCCGCGCCGTAAGACCTCGGTCGTCCTCCTCGCGGCGGTCGCGGCCGGGGCCGTGGCCGTCGCCGGGTTCGTCGTCACCAACGTGGCCAAGAACGGGTTCTCGAACGCGTTTCGTAACGCATCCGCGACGCACCCTTCTTCGAGTGTGGCCGGGTCCTCGAGTCTCCCGGCGACGAGCGTCCCCGGACCCTCGACGACGGGACCGGCGACCACCGGTTCGACGACCACGACAGCGCCGGCCGCTACCGGTCCGCAGGTCTGGTCGATCGTCCGCCAGCCGAACGGCGACCTGACCGTTGTGCGCGGTCGGGCCGTAACCGGACTGCACGCCAACGCGGTCCTGCAGAACGGCGCGCGCGTGCTCAGCGTCGAAACCGATGTGCACGAAGGCGCGATGGTGACCGGCGGCGAGAACGATCCGCTGCGTCCGCAGCAATGGGCGCTCAACCAGACGTCGTTCGAGTCGGCCTGGTCGGCGACGCGCGGCGCGGGTGTGACCGTCGCGATCATCGACACAGGTGTCGACGCCGCGCACGAAGATCTCGGCTCCGTTGTGCTCCCGGGTATCGATTACGTGGACTCCGCGCACGACGGCCGCTACGACCCGGACGGGCACGGAACACATGTTGCGGGAATCATCGCGGCGCGCGTGAACAACGGCCGCGGCATCGCGGGTGCCGCACCGGGAGTGCACATCCTTCCGGTGCGCGTGCTCGACGCGACCGGTAGCGGCGTGTCGTCGAATGTCGCGGCGGGAATCATCTGGGCGGCCGATCACGGCGCGCGCGTCATCAGCATGAGCCTCGGTGGCGGGCCCTCCGCGGGAATGCAGATCGCGATGCAATACGCGCTGAGCAAAGGTGCAGTCGTGCTCGCGGCCGCGGGGAACAGCGGCGACAGCGGCGACGCGCCCGTGTATCCGGGGGCATATCCGGAAGCGATTGCGGTCGGCGCGTTCCAGGAGAACCTGACGCGGGCACCGTTCTCGAACACCGGCAGCTACGTCGACGTGAGCGCGCCCGGCAACGACATCCTCTCGACGTGGTCGACGTCGCCGACGAGTTACGCAGTGGCGAGCGGGACGTCGATGGCGACCCCGTACGCGTCGGCCGAAGCCGCGCTGATCATCGCCGAGAACCCGAAGCTCACGCCCGCGGGTGTCACCTCGATCCTCGAGTCGACGGCCCGTGATGTCGGGCCGCCCGGTGTCGACACGCAGTACGGGCACGGCCTGATCAACCCGGCCGCCGCCGTGTACGCGGCGATGCCGAAGATACCGGGGTACGGCAGCAAGGGCGACGGCTATTGGATCGTGAGCCCGCTCGGAGCGGTGCGCGCGTTCGGGAAGGCGCAGCTCTACGGCAGTGACTCGGCGGGTGGTTCCGCGACGGTCGCATCGGCCCGCACGGCAACCGGTCGTGGTTACTGGCTGGTTGCCGCCAACGGCGCGGTGTCGGCCTTCGGCGACGCGCGCTACTTCGGCGGCGTGAATCAACTCCCGTTGAATGCGCCCATCGTCGGCATGGCCGCGACGCCATCGGGACAGGGCTACATCCTGCTCGGCGCGGACGGAGGCATCTTCACCTTCGGCGACGCCCGGTTCCACGGATCGACCGGCGGCATCCATCTGAATGCCCGTGTGCTCGACATCGCCATCACCAAGAGCGGGAAGGGCTACTGGTTCGTGGCGGCCGACGGTGGGGTCTTCTCCTACGGCGACGCGCGCTTCCACGGTTCGACCGGTGGCATGAAGCTGTCGGCGCCCGTCATGTCGATCGCGAGCGCGAGCGACGGTCGGGGCTATTGGCTCGTCGCTTCGGACGGCGGGATCTTCGCGTTCGGGGTGCCGTTCGAGGGCAGCTTGCCTACCCTGCGGAACCTGACCGGCGGCGCGTACGCACCGACCGTGCGGATGCGGGCGATCGCCTCGAACGACGGCTACTACCTCCTCGGCCTCGACGGCTCGATCTCGGCCTTCGGCACCGCGCACTTCTTCGGCTCGGCCGCCCCGATGGGTTCGGTCGACTTCATGCTCAGCCGCTGACCGGTGGGGATCGGTTGCGGAGTCGTCACGGTCTCGTTATGCGCGCAAGCAGACACTGGGGGTCGTTTAGGACTCTCTTCCGACCCCGGGTGAAGCGATGAGCGGCAACCTGAAGCTGATCCCCGACGTGCCGGCGGGTTCCGCCGCGCCCGGGGCGGATTCGGGTGCAGGTCCCGGCGCGGGTGACGCGGGAATTGGCACGGGCGCGCCGAGCGCCGAGGCGCCGATGACGCCGCTCGGTGCGTTGCTCGTCGAGCGGGGCGACATGTCGGGCCAGCAGCTGCGCGACGCGCTCGGCGCGCAGACGTCGGGCGGCAAACGGCTCGGCGAGATCCTTGTCGAGCTCGGAATCATCTCCGAGCGCGTGCTCAGCTCCGCGCTCGCCGAACAGGTCGGCCTGGAAGCGGTCGACCTCTCGCGCGCCCGACCGGACATCGCGATCGTCGGCCTCATGAGCGAGGAGGACGCGCGTGCGCTCGGCGCGTTGCCGCTGCGGAAGGTCGGCGGCCGGATCGAGATCGCGATCGGGGATCCCCTCGACCGCGAGCTGCAGGCCAAGCTCATCGCGCTCTTGCACACTCCCGTCCGGCTGGTCGTCGCGCCGCCGGCCGACGTGTCGTACGCGATCGACCGGGCGTACCTCAACCAGGCCGAGATCAGTGGCGCGCTGAAGGAGTTCGAGCAGCGCACCGAGGAGCGCGTCCGCCACTCGGGGTCGAACGGTCCGGAAGTCGCGGTCGACGCAAATGCGCCGATCGTCAAGGTCGTCAACCTGATCTTCGAGCAGGCGGTGCGCGACCGCGCCTCCGACGTGCACATCGAACCGCAACAGGAACGCGTGCGCGTGCGCGTGCGCACCGACGGCGCACTGCACGAGGTGCTCTCGCTCCCGGTCTCGATGGCGACCGCGCTCGTGAGTCGGATCAAGGTCATGGCCGACATGAACATCGTCGAACGCCGCCGCCCACAGGACGGCCAGATCGAGATCAGTGTCGACGGACACGACCTCGACGTGCGCGTCTCGACCACGGCCACGGTGTTCGGCGAGAAGTGCGTCATGCGACTCCTCGACCGAACTCGCGCCCTGCTCACGCTCGCGGAGCTCGGCATGTCGGGCGAGACGTACGCGGAATACGACCGCCTCATCAAGTCGCCGTACGGGATGGTCATCTGCGCGGGACCGACCGGCTCGGGCAAGACCACGACGCTGTACGCGACCCTCGCCGAGATCGATCGCGAAGAGATCAACATCATGACGATCGAGGACCCGGTCGAGTACGTGTTCCCCTCGATCAACCAGATCCAGATCAACACGCTGGCCGGCGTGACGTTCGCGACCGGTCTGCGCGCGATCCTGCGCCAGGACCCCGACGCGATCCTCGTCGGCGAGATCCGCGACGTCGACACCGCGCGCATCGCGGTGCAGGCCGCGATGACCGGGCACTTCGTCATGTCGTCGTTGCACGCGACCGACGCGACGAGCGCGCTCCACCGTTTCATGGACATGGGTATCGAACCGTTCCTGGTCGCGTCGTCGCTGCTGGGAGTCGTGGGGCAACGGCTCATCCGCAAGATCTGCACGGTCTGCATCGCGCCGTACTCGCCGACTCCCGAGGAGCGCGCCTTCTACGACGACGCGGGCGGGAGCGCGGAGAAGACGAATTTCATGCACGGCAACGGCTGCAACGTATGCGGACAGACCGGCTACTACGACCGCATCGGCATCTACGAGGTGCTGCCGATCTCCGACGACCTCAAAGAGCTCATCGTGGCGCGCGCTTCGCTGGCCGCGCTGCGCGAGGCCGCGGCCGAGCTCGGTATGCGCACGCTGCGCGACCAGGCCGTGGATCTCGTGGAAACGAACGTCACCACGATCGCCGAGGTGCTCCGCACCGTGTACGTGCTCTAACTCCCGCGCGAAGGACCAGCAGTGTCACGATTCCGCTATACCGCCGTCGCCGCCGACGGCACCAAGGTCAAAGACGAGATCGACGCGCTCAGCGAGACGTTCGCGCGCGACGAACTTCTCGAACGCAACCTCGAGGTTCAGAAGATCAAGCGGGCGCGCAAGAGCCTGCTCTCGATCGAGGTCACGAAGCAGCGCGTCAAGCGGTCCGAGATCATGAACTTCTCGCGGCAGATGGCTGCGTTCGTGGCGGCCGGCATTCCGCTCACCGACGGGCTGCAGGTGATCGCGCGAGGCAGCACGAACCGGCATTGGCAGGAGGTCCTCGCGGAAGCGAGCGAGGCGATCTCGCAGGGGACGCAGTTCTCCGACGCGCTCGCCCGCAACGCGAGCCTCTTCCCGCCGTACTACCTGGGCATCGTCAAGGCCGCGGAGACGACGGGCCGCCTCGACCTCGCGCTCGTACAGGTCTCGAACTATCTCGAGCGCGATCTCGATACGCGCAGCCGCATCAACCAAGCCCTCGCGTACCCCATGGTCGTGCTCGGGATGGCGTTCGTGACGGTTGCCGTGCTCGCGGTCTGGGTGTTGCCGAAGTTCGCCACCTTCTTCAGCGGGCTGGGTGCCAAGTTGCCGTTGACGACCCGCATCCTCATCGGGCTCGCGAATTTCACCAAGAGCTACTGGTGGCTCTACGTGTTGTGGTTCGCGGCAATGGGCGCGGTGGCAGTCTGGGTGTGGAAGACGGAGAAGGGCCGACGCATCCGGAACCGCGTCACGCTCCGCATCCCGCTCGTCAAGGTGATCGTCCTCTACTCGGTCGTCGAGCGGGTGACCCGGATCCTCGGCGCGATGTCGCGCGCCGGCGTCCCGCTGCCCGACGCGATGGCCGCCGCCATCCGCGGCGCGAACAACAGCGTGTTCGAAGAGGGCCTCCAGAGCGCGCAGGTGCGCATGCTCGAAGGCGAAGGTCTCGCGGGGCCGATCGGCGACACCGGGCTGTTCCCCGAGGCCGCGATCCAGATGATGCGCGTCGGCGAGAACACGGGAACGCTCGACGTGCAGCTCGAAAACGCGTCCGACTATTACTCCAAAGAGCTCGAGTACAAGCTCAAGAAGCTCACCACCCTGTTCGAGCCCGCGGTGATCGTGGCCATGGGTCTCGTGGTCGGTTTCGTCGCCATCGCGCTCGTGCAGGCGATGTACGGGATCTATTCCGCGCCGTCACTGAGCAACATCAAATGACGGGATCGGCGCGCGCCGCAGGCGGGGAGGTGGTGTGCCACGGCACCGAACCCTGAGCCATCTCCCGATCCATCGGGCCCGGTTTCTTTCATCACATTCGGCAGCAACGCGCTGCCCATTCAGGAGGCTATTGAAGTGCGAAGTCCCAGCCAGATCAGTTTCGAAGACAAGAACTTGCTCGAAAAGGGATTCACCCTGGTCGAACTGCTCGTCGTGATCGTGATCCTCGGTGTTCTCGCCGCGGTCGTGGTGTTCGCCGTCGGCGGAATCACCAACACGAGCAAAGCGAGCGCGTGCAGCATCGAGGTCCGGACGATCAACACCGCGACCCAGGCGTACTACGCGCAGAACCAGGCGTACCCGGGGACGAGTACCACGACCGGCGCGCAGGTGATCGTGTCTACTGCAAACCGCGAAGTTGCTCGCGTCCGGTAGTGGTACAGCTTCCGGTGCCGCCACGGCGACCTACTCGAACGGGTCGGGCATCTATTCCTCGACCATCTGTCCGTAGTCACGCCAACCGACACGCGCCGGCCCCGGGAGGAGCGAGTCTCCTCCCGAGGCGCGACGCGGAAGAGGTGAACGCAGATGACAGCGATCGGCGTCAAGGTCGATGCGATCGAGATCTATCTGAAGGAGGTGATCCGCCTGGGCGGGACCGACCTGTTGTTGACTCCCGGTTCGCCGGCGCGCGTGCGCGTCGACAGCCGGCTGGTTCCCATCAAGGGCGCGCCGGTGTTGCGGGCCGCGAGCTGCGCGGAGATCATCGGCGATCTCCTGACGCCCGAGATGCTCGAGAAGCTGTACGCGGAGCGCGACCTCGATCTCTCGTTCGCGTACGCCGACACGCACCGCTTCCGGGCGAACTGCTTCTTTCGCAGCGGCGACCTCGCGATGTCGATTCGGGCCATTCCGCTCGCCGTCCCGACGCCGGGTGAAATCGGCATCCCCACCATGCTCGCGGCCGCGTGCGACTTCAAGCAGGGCTTCGTGCTCGTCACCGGCCCCACCGGATCGGGCAAGTCGACGACACTCGCTTCGATGATCGAGCACATCAACGTGCGGCGGCCGGTCCACATCCTCACCATCGAGGACCCGATCGAATACACGCACCGGCACCGCGTCGCCGCGATCGATCAGCGCGAGGTCGGCGTCGACACGCTCTCGTTCGCCCGTGCCCTCCGATCGGCGTTGCGCGAAGACCCCGATGTCATCCTCGTGGGCGAGATGCGCGACCCGGAGACGATTCAGTTCGCATTGACGCTCGCCGAGACCGGTCACCTCGTGTTCGCGACCCTGCACACCAACGACGCGTCGCAGTCGCTCGACCGGATCTCCGACGTCTTCCCGCCCGAGCGGCAAACTCAGATTCGCGTGCAGCTCGCGGCGTCGCTCGCGGCCGTGGTGTCGCAGCGCCTGCTCCCGCGCACCGGTGGCGGTCTCGTCGCCGCGTTCGAGTTGCTCGTCGCGAACGACGCGGTGCGCAACCTCATCCGGGAAGGCCGCACGCACCAGTTGCGCAACGTGATCCGCAGCGGGCGGGCCGAGGGCATGATCACGCTCGAGGCCGCGTTGAACGAGCTGGTCGCGGAGGGCCGCATCTCCTACGACGACGCGGTTGCGCAGTCGATGCGGCCCGGCGAGATCGTGCATCGCGGCGCTGAAGCACTGGCCGGGCGGAGCGCGTAAGTCGCGATCAGTGGTATCGGCGGCTGTCTGTCAGCGGTGACACCTGGAACACGGGCGGGGCGCATGCTCCGTATTGGCGCCCCAGTTACCAGGCCAGCCACCGAGCAGGAGGCAAGAACATGAAGACCGGACACTCGCGAGGCCCTCGTAAAGCCCGGCCGTGTGGCAGTGCCCGCCCGTCCGGCGGCACCGTCACGACCTCGGAGAACATCTCCCGTTGGGTGCGCGTCACCTGCCCCGCATGCGGCGTGGTCCGGGTTCGCGCGAACCGGGTCGTGGTGCGCAACTGTGTCGACGACCAGACCTGGTCGTATCGAGCGCGTTGCTCCGGTTGCGACACCACGTTCGTCGGCATGACTCCGGCCGCGCTGGCGCTGCCCGCAGTCGCGGCCGGCCTTGTGGTCGAACTGTGGTCGCTACCGGTCCCGAGCTTCCGCCACTCCGGCTCCGCCATCGAAGCCGTCGACGCGCTGGAGCTGCACCTCGCCCTGCTCGAGCCCGACTGGTTCGAGGAGCTTTCCCGGGTCCAAGACCAATCCTGATTGGTCGCTCGCGCCTGCGCCTCTGCCAGAGCGGCTTCGCGGGTAGTGGCAGAGGCTCCGCTGTCGCTCCTCTAAAAACGGGCAAAACGCGTTATCTGTCACTCGAAGACCTCCTGCCGTCAAGGGGAGTGGCTGGGCGCCCGATATCGCACGCGTGAGCCGGACTCCCCTGAGTGGCGCGGCGCGCCTTGCGTGCCTCGACCAGATCATTCGTGCGCAGTGGCGCAGCGCGTTGCTCGGTATTCCGGCGTCGACGTTGCTCGCCGTCATCCTGGGCAGTTCGGTCCCGGCTTCGCGGCGCGTCGCGCTCGTGGCGTTCGTGTCGGTCACCAACGTCGCCACGATGCTCGCGGCGACGAGCTATCTCCGTCGGCGGCACCGGGGCGAAGTCTTCATCCGGTACACGCCCGCGCTGGTGTGCGGGATCCTCGTGTCGGTCGCGTGGTCGTCGCCCGCGATCTTCGCGCTGCCCGGCCCCCGGAACGTCGACCTGCGCGCGGTGTATCTCTTGTTCGTCCTCGGTTGCTCGGCCACCTATGTCGTGGGCACCGCGGCGCGCCGCCTCTACTTCTACGCCACTCAGATTCCGCTGCTCGTTCCCATTGCGATCGTCTTCATGTCGTCGAGCGATCGGGTGACGCGGCTCTTGGGATTCGCGGTCCCCATCTATTTCGTCGTGATGACCTCCCTGCACCACGAGGTACACGGCGTTGTCGTCAGCGAGCTGCAGCTGCGGGAGATCAACGACGACGCGAACGCGCAGCTACGCGAGGCGAATGCCGAGCTCACCCGGCGCGCGCTCCGCGACGAGTTGACCGGCCTCGCCAACCGGGCCGCGTTCGTCGACATGTTGCAACGCGCAGTGGGAGACGCCCGGCGCGACGGCACGATCGTGGGTGTCCTCTACTTCGACGTCGATCGGCTCAAGGTCGTCAACGACTCGCTCGGGCACGCCACCGGCGACATGTTGTTGGTCGAGATCGCGCGAGCGCGTGCGGCGCATGCTGCGGACCAACGACGTTCTCGCCCGCCTCGGCGGCGACGAGTTCACGATGTTGCTCGACAAGCTGCACAGCAACGGCGAGGCGCTCGTGATCGCGGAGCGGGTCGCGGCCGCGTTCGTCGAGCCGTTCCAGGCCGGCGATCGTCTGATCAACGTGTCGGCGAGCATCGGTGTGGCGACGAACCTCGACACGACCGACGACGCGGAGACGCTGCTGTCGTTCGCCGATGCCGCGCAGTACCGCGCCAAGCAGACCGGCCGCGACCGCATCGAGGTCTTCGACATCAAGCTGCGCGCCGCGATCGAGTCGCGGCTCGACGACGAGCACGCGCTGCGCGGGGCGATCTCCGACGGCCGGATCGTCGCCTGGTTCCAGCCCGAAGTGGACCTGCGTACGGGGCTCTTCGTCGGCGCGGAGGCGTTGGCCCGTTGGGACCACCCCGAGCGCGGCGTGCTCGACGCGTGGAAGTTCGTGCCGCTCGCGGAAGAGACCGGGCTCGTGTTCGCGCTCGACGACGCGATCGTGGCCAGCGCAGTCACGACGCGGGCCGAGCTCGCCGCGGCCGGGCTCGGCGACGGCTTCCGCATCTGGTGCAACGTGTCGGCCACCCACCTGACTCGCGGCAAGCCCGCGCAGCAGCTGGAGGAGTTGCTCGAGCGCACGGGTTGCGATCCGAACCTCATCGGCCTGGAGATCACCGAGACCGCCGTCCTCCCCGACATCGCCGCCGCGGCGCGCGAGATCGCGGCGGCGCGTGACCTCGGGGTGAAGGTCGCGTTGGACGACTTCGGTACCGGTCACTCGTCGCTGACGCTGTTGCGCTCGCTCACCATTGATCGGGTGAAGATCGATCGCACGTTCATCTCCGACTTCACGAGTGATTCGCGCGACGCGGCCATCGTCCGGCGGGTCATCGGGCTCGCACAGGATCTCGGCCTCGACGTGGTCGCCGAGGGCGTGGAGACCCCGGAGCAGGCGGGGTTGCTGGTCGAGCTCGGGTGCCCGCGCGCGCAGGGTTACCTGTGGGCCAAGGCGCTGCCGATAGCCGAACTGCGGGCCCGGATCGACGCACAGCGAAACACACCGCTGATCGCGCCTGCGCCCGGCCCGGGCCCCGTAGTCGCGGGCTAGCGTTCTTCCCAGTTGACAGGGGAGGACGCCGTGGCCGAGGTGCCGGATTCGAGCAAGTACACGATCATCTCCGTCGACGGTCATGCCGGCGCGGAGTTGTACGAGTACAAGCCGTACCTCGCGTCGCGTTGGCACGACGAGTTCGACGCGTGGGCCGCGGCGTACGTCAACCCGTACGCCGACCTGCAGGCGCCGACCGCGTACCGGAACTGGGACAGTGAGCGGCGCCTGAAGGAGACGGAGGCGCAGGGTCTCGCCGCGGAGGTGTTGTTCCCCAACACCGTGCCGCCGTTCTTCGCGCAGAGCCACCTGACCGCGCTCGAGCCGACGGCGGCGGACTACGACCACCGTTGGGCCGGCCTGCAGGCGCACAACCGTTGGATGGCCGACTTCTGCGGGGCCGCGCCGGGTCGCCGCGCGGGCCTCGCGCAGATCTTCTTGAACGACGTCGACGATGCGCTCGCCGAAGTGCGATGGGGCAAGGAGAACCTCGACGTCTTCGGCGGGGTCTTGCTGCCCAACGTGCCGCCCAACTCCGCGATCGCGCCGCTGTGGGACCCCGTGTACGAACCGCTGTGGGACCTCTGCGAAGAGCTCGGTGTGGTGTTGAACGTGCACAGCGGCAGCGGACTGCCCGACTTCGGTGACGCCGAGGCGGCGCGGGCGATCATGCTGATCGAGCTGGCCTGGTTCTCGCACCGAGCGGTGTGGCATCTCATCTTCGGTGGCGTGCTCGAGCGTCACCCGAACCTGCGCATCGTGCTCACCGAGCAGGGAACGAGTTGGATCCCGCGCGGCGTCGACACGCTCGACTGGTTCCACCGCCGCATGACCCATGGCGGCGCGGCCGAGGCCGTGTTCTTCGGCGCGGTCGCGGGCGCGATGTCGTTGACGCCGAGCGAATACTTCCAGCGCAACTTCTGGGTCGGTGCGAGTTTCCTGCGTCCGTCGGAGAGCGCGTTGCGTTACGAGGTCGGCGTCGATCGGATCATGTGGGGCGCCGACTACCCGCACTCCGAAGGTTCGTACCCGTACACGACCGAGGCGTTGCGCGCCGCGTTCGCGCCGTGCCCGCCCGCCGAGACGCGGATGATGCTCGAGACCACCGCGGCCGAGGTGTACGGATTCGACCTCGACGCGCTGCGCCTGATCGGCGACCAGATCGGGCCGAGCGTCGCCGAGGTGCTCGAACCCCTCGACCCTGCCGACTATCCCGCGGACTCCACGTGCAACGCCTTCGACGCCGAGCAGATCATCAAAGCCTGGTAGGGAGCGGCAGCGGAGCCTGCGCCACTACTCGCGCAGCCGCTCTGGCGAAGGCGCAGCGCGAGCGACCAATAAGAATGGCCTGGACTAGCCGTTCCACTTCACGTGATACTCGTCCTTCCACCATTCGGCGCGGCGCAGTTCTGCCGAGGTGGTGACGAGGGCGGGGTCCTGGCCGAGATCTTTCGGTGTCGGGCCGACGCGTTCTGCGATCGGGCGCAGTGCTTCGAGGTCGAAGCCGTAGCACTTGGCCGCGGTCTCACCGAGGAGTTGGCGGGCGTCGCCGATCGGGACGTCGCCGAAGTCGCTGCGCAACCGCGCGATCGTGTGCGGCCACGTTCCTTCGGGATGCGGGTAGTCGGTGCCCCACATCGCCACGTCGCAGCCGATGCTGTGGCGGCGCCGGATCTCCTCCTTCGACATCGTCGACGCGCCCACGAAGATGTTCGTGCCGAAGTACTCCGACGGCAGCTTGGAGAGGATGCCCTTCATCAGCGCGGCCATCTTCTTCGTGGTGTGGCCGCCGCCGAGATACTGATCCCACTTCCACTTCATGTCGGCGACCCAGTAGCAGGCGCCCTCGGTGACGACGAACTTGAGCCCGGGGAAGCGTTCGAACGCACCACTGAAGAGCAGATGGGAGATCGGCCGGTGCGTCCACCACACGACCTCGGCGAGGTAGATGCCGATGAACTCGTTCATCTCCTCGCGTGGCGCTTCGCCCGAATGCGTGTGCACGGGCAAGTGCGCGGCTTCGCACGCGGCCCACACCGGGTCGTACGACGGGTCGTTGTACGGCGTGTGATCGCGCCACATCGTGGGGATCATGATCCCGCCGATGCCGGGCTTGTCGGCGAGCCACTCGATCTCGGCGACGGCGCGCTCGACGCTGTGCGTGATCGGCACCAGGCCGACGCCGGCGCGGCGCTCCGGGCTCTCCGCGCAGAGGTCGACGAGGAAGCGGTTGTGGGCGCGCGCCCTGCGAACGCGAGCTCGGGGTCTTCGATCATTCCCGCGGAGAGGCCGGCACCGAAGGGCGGCGATTCCATGCCGGTGATCGCGTCGGCGTCGGGGAAGATCACCTCGGCCGCCACTCCGTCCGCGTCCATCTCCTTGTCGCGTTGCGCAGAGTCGTACGCGCCGCGCAGGCCTTCTTCGTGGGTGGTCTCCCACTCGTTGATGTAGTCGTAGTTCAGGATCATCTGCTGGTCGCGGTTCGCCTGCCGCTCGGCGAGGAACTCGTCGAACTGCGGGATGTAGCGGCTGTCGAGGTACGGCCGGTATTCCTCGCAGGGCAGGCCCGCGTGGGCGTCGGCGGAGATGATCGTGTAGCGCTGATTCGCGTCGGCGGACTCGCTCATTTCTTGTCCCGCTGGCCAAGCACCGACAGGTCGTCGTAGCGCTGGTGTACGTAGGGAAGCAACCAGTCGGCGGGGACGCGCTCGACCACTTCCGCCTCTTGTGTCGTGGCCACCTGCGCGAACTGCATCGAGACGATGCGCCCGACCGGGATGTCGGCGATCGGGTCGAGGGGAGAGTCGTGCAGCGCGAGCGTGCCGTCGATCGTCCGACCGTCGCGCGCCTCCTCCCGCCGCCGCACGTGCACGAGCGCGGGTTCGGTGTCGAAGCCCTTGCCGTCGGGTGACGGGCTGATCTTGAAGTAGAAGTCGACCTTGTCCTTGACCGGGATGTCGACCGCCGCGCCGAGCGTGCCTTCCACTGCGGCCAACGGGAAGCCCATGCGGTCGAAGCGCGCGTTGACGTGATCGCCGGTGATGTCGATCGTGACGCCGCCGATCTTCTTCGGCTCGCCGTAGGTCTCGCGGCCCCCAACCGTCGCCTGCTCGGTCGTCATCGGCATGAACAGCGCGTACTCGCCTTCGACGCGACCGTGACGGGCGCGCACGCCGAACCAACCCGCGCCGAACACCGGGATACCGGTGCCCATGTCGACGGTCGCGAAGCGGATGCGCGCGAGCGCCTCCGACGGTTCCAGCGGCGGTGGGAGCACCGCGCGGATCGCGTCGAGGTCGGTCTCCCACACGACGGTGACCGCCGTCGACCAGATCTTCGCGGAGGTCGCCTCGACCTCACGGTTGCGTTGCTGTTCCGGTGGGCGCGCGCCGTATCGAATCGTCATGGCCCGAGTCTTTCACGGCTCTTGTAGCCAGTGGAAGGGCTCGGGCCGGGTTGGGCCGGGGCCGCGGGTCTTACGGGTGCGTGCAGTGGTCGACGGCGGCCTCGGTGGCCACTTCCGCGCCGTCGAAATCGGCGAGCGTGCTGATGCGGAACCGACCGTCGCGCTCGGTCTCGGTGCGCATCCGATCGCGGCGCTGCGCGTAGTAGTGCGCGCGGGTGTAGTTCTCGGCCGTGGGCGCATAGCTCGCCACCAGTACGCGGCGGGGGCGGTTGCCCCGGTTCGCCTCGCTGTAGTGCGGCGCCAGCCCGTCGATACAGACCGCATCGCCCGCCTCGAGCTCGGCCGAGAACCAGTCGAGGTCGTGCGCGACGTCGGCGCGGACGACGCCCCGATCGTCGACGGCGAGCACTTCGCCGACGCCGCCCGCCAGCCACAGGCACCCCGACTCGAGGCTGCAGTCGTCGATCGCAACCAGTATCGAGATGACGCGCCCCGCGCCGGGATACGCGACCTTGTCCTGATGCGGGCTGAATCCCGCGCCGCCGGGCTGTTTGTAGTTGAGCTTGTCCTTGAACGCGGTAACTGGTTCACCGATGTTGGGCTGCGTCGCCGCGATGTCGGCAATGGGTCCGGACACCAGCGCGGCGATCCCCGGATGGCACGCCGACACGTTCTCGGTCCGACAGATGCGCGGCCCGCGCTCGGTGTGCTCGGCGTAATGCCCCCACACGTGTGACCCCGTCGGCCACGCCTCGATCTCGTCCGTCCACGCCTGCAACGCCGCGAGCTGCTCGGCATCGAGCAACCCCCGCCGCACGACGTCCGTCGCGTTCACGTCCACGCCCCCAAACTTACGCCCCACCCCACGAACCGGCGTGAGTTGGACCCCCTATAGCGGGCCCAACTCACGCCAGTACGCGGGTTAGGGGGTGGTGAAGGCGGCGATGCCGACGATGGGGGCGGCGGGCGGGTTGCCACCGAGGCTGCCGACGAAGGCTTTGTTCGAGAACGAGAACACGCCGCCGTCGGACGCGACCATCAGATACCCGTTGCCGTACGCGACGAGGCCGTTGACCGGCTTGTTCAACGTGACGTTGCCCAGTGAGCCGCGGAACGGCGCGCCGAACGCGAACACGCCGCCGTCGGAGGCGACGAGCCAGTAGCCGTGGTTGTCGGGCGTGGGGGAGAGGCCGACGATCGGCTGGTTGAGGTGCGCGCCCCCCATCGAGCCGTGGAAGCGCGCGTCGCCGAAACTGAACACGCCGCCGTCGGACCCGACGAGGTAGTAGCCCCGGCCGGTCGGCGTTGCGATCGACGCGACAATCGGTCCGTTCAGCTGCACCGCGCTCATGTCACCGAAGAAGTGCGCGTCGCCGTACGCGAACACACGTCCGCGGTTCGTGAAGAGCCAGTAGCCGTCGCCGGAAGGAGTCCCGGAGATGGTCGACACGACTTCGTTCGCCGCGAGCGCGGGTCGGCTACCGCGGATCGCGGCCGTCCCGAATGCGTGCACGTTGCCGGCGGCGTCGACGACCCAGTAACCGGTTCCGTCGGACCGCGCCGCGAACGCGACCGCGGGCGACGCGGTGGAGCCGAGGGCGGGCGCGTCGCCGAACGCGTACACGTGACCATCCGCGCCGAGCATCCAGTAGCCGGAGCGGGGCTGGGCGACGACGACGCTCGAGATGGCGAAGCTCCGACTTACCGTCGGCGCGGCCAGGAACGTCGCGTCGCCCGGTTGGTCGGCCCGGATCGTGCAGGTTCCCGCGGTGAGCAGGGCAACCTTCGACCCGCCCGCGCCACTCGTCTGGCACACCGTGGGCGTGGCCGTGGTGAACGTGACCGCAAGGTGCGACGACGCGGCGGCCGTCAGCGTGATGGGCGCGTGCCCGAGCTTCTGGCCCGCAGGCGCGGCGAACGTGATCGTCTGCGCGATCTTGGTGACGGCGAAGGTCTGGGTGACCGTGGGCGCGGCGTTGAAGGCACCGTTGCCGGCCTGGTCGGCGGAAACCCGGCAGGTTCCGGCACCGACGATCGTGATGGTCGCGCCGTTGGTCCCGCTGCTCGTGCACACACTCGGCGTGCTCGTGGAGAACGTCACCACGAGCGCCGACGATGCGGTGGCCGCGACGGTGATCGGAGCTTGGGTCACGAGCACCGCCGGCAGCGGTGCGAAGGCGATTGTCTGATCGGTCTTGCCTACGCCGAAGCTCTGCGTCACCGCCGGCGCCGCGTTGTACGTGGTGTTCCCCGCCTGGTCGGCCTCGACCGTGCAGGTGCCGAACGCGATCGGGGTGATCGTCGCGCCGTTCGTGCCGGTCGCGGTGCAAACCGTCGGCGTGGTCGTGCTGAACGCCACGACGAGCGCGGACGACGCGGTGGCCGCGACGGTGATCGCGGGCCCGACGGGCACGTTGGCGAGCGGACCGAACGTGATCGTCTGATCGGCCTTCGTGACCGTGAAGCTCTGGCCGACCGACGGCGCCGCGTTGTACGTGGCGTTTCCGGCTTGATCGGCCTGGATCGTGCATACGCCCGGCGTGAGCAGCGTGACGATCGCGCCGCTCGTCGTGCAGACCGTCGGGGTCGACGTCGAGAACGCAACCGTGAGCGCCGACGACGCGGTGGCCGCGACGGGCAATGGCGTCTGCAGCACGGTGCGATCGGAGAGGGAGTTGAACGTGATCGTCTGGTCGACCTTCGTGACGGTGAAGTTCTGCTGCGCGAGTGGTGCAGCCGCGAACGTCGCGCTGCCCGCCTGGTCGGCCTGGACGGTGCAGAGGCCTGCGGTGACGAGCGTGATCGTGGCCCCGTTCGTGCCGCCCGAAGTGCATACGCCGGGCGTGGTCGTCGAGAACGTGACGGCGAGGCCCGACGACGCGGTGGCCGACACGGTCGCCGGCGACTGCAGCATCGTCCGCGGGCTGAGCGCGGCGAACGTGATCGCCTGCTGCGCGCGGGTGACGTTGAACGAGCGTTGTACCGGTGTGGCCGCGTTGAACGTGTCGTTACCGGGTTGATCGGCTTCGACGGTGCACGAGCCCGCGGCGACGAGCGTGATCGTCGCCCCGTTCGTTCCACTCGACGTGCACACGCTCGGTGTCGTGGTGCTGAACACGACGGTCAGCAACGCGGTTGAACTGGCGGTCACCGTCACCGGCGATTGCAGGATCGAGGTGTCGGCGAGCGGGGCGAACGTGATCGCCTGCGAGGCCTTCCCGACCCCGAAGCTCTGTTGCACCGACGGCGCGGCCGCGAAGATCGCGTTGCCGGGTTGGTCGGCCTGGACGGTGCATGTGCCGCCGCCGACCAAGGTGATCGTGGCGCCGTGGGTTCCGCCCGCGGTGCAGACGGTCGGCGTGGTCGTCGTGAACACGACCGTGAACCCGGTCGGCGACGCGGTCGCGGAAACGGTGACCGTGAGCTGTCCGAGTGAAACGTCGGCCAGCGGCGGGAAGCTGATCGTCTGCGCGGCCTTGGTGATGTTGAAGCTCTGTTGCACGGGCGGGGCCGCCGCGAACGTGGGGTCGCCGGCCTGATCGGCCTGCACCGTGCAGACGCCCTCCGCGGCGGGCGAGATGATGGATGCGGTGGGACCGACGACCGAACACGTCTGCGGGGTTTTCGACGTGAACGTCACGGCCAGCCCCGACGATGCCGTCGCCGAGACCTGGAGCCCCGGATCGGCAAGGGTGCGATCGGGCAGCGCGCCGAATGTGATCGTCTGCGGTGTCGTGCCTACCGCGCCGCCGGCCGACCATGACGAGAGCGGCGCGATGAAAACGCTCGCGCAGAGCGCGATGGCGAACAGTGCGGTGTCGTGACGACGGAAGAGCGTTGTCCCGTTCGGCACCCCGCGGACGGTACACGCGCGCGAGCGCGCGACCGTGTCTTTCGGGGTTCGGGAAGGAACTAGCCGCTGATGCCGGGGCGCTTGTCGTCGCGCTTGGCCTGCTTGTCGGCCCGCTTCTCCTTCAAGCTCTTGCCGGCCTTCTTGCTGTTCGACTTCTTGGGTGACTTGTCGGCCATAAGGTCGAGGGTAACCCGTCGGCGCACGGTGCGCGGCGCGAATTCGGCCAGGCAAATCGGGAGGCGGCAATGGGAGGGCGAATCGCCCGCGACGACGAGGTCGCGGCGTGGCGGGAAGACGGATGGGTCCTGCTCGACGGTCTCGTCGACATTGACGACATCGATGCCGCGACTCCTGATCTCAAGTACGCGTTCCCCGATCCGGAGAAGTTCCACTCCGATCCGGAGCGCTACTGGCCGCCGGGAAGGAGCACCGCCGAGCTCCGGCGCGGGTATCCCGAGATGCCCACCACCGGTCCCGCCTTCCGGCCCGAACAGCATCGCTTCTCGCACCAATTCCCGTTCTACGGCAGCGGCAACCTGAGTCGCCTCTGCGTGCATCCGTCGATCGTCGACTTCATGGAACGCGCGTTGGAGTCCGAGGATCTGCGGGTGTACCAGACGCAGATCAGCGCGAAGTACGCGGGCGACGCGAACTTCGAGCAGCCCATGCACACCGACCGCAACCACTCGTTCCTGCCACCGCGCATGGAGCCACCGTGGTGGCACGTGGAATCGTTCCTGTATCTGTCCGACGTCGACGAAGGAACCGCGCCGACGCATCTCGTCCGGCGCCAGGATTCCGTCGGCCGGTCGACCAACTGGATCTTCATGCCCGACGGCGATCCCGAGATCTACGCCGCCGAACGCGCCGCGATCGGACGACGCGGTTCACTGCTCGTCTATCGCCCGGACGTGTTCCATCGCGGCACCGATCTGACCCGGCCCGGGAGTCATCGGTTCTTGTTGAACGTCAGCTACAAGGTCGCGGGCAACGACTGGATCGGGTACCACTCGGTGCAGTCGAACGCGACCCATCCGTCGTGGGTGCAGTTCGTCGAGTCGTCGACTCCGCGTGAGCTCGAGTTGTTCGGCTTCCCGCCCCCCGGTCATCCCGTGTGGACGGAGACCCTCGTCAGCGAGACGGGCGAGAAGTACCCGCAGCTCGACGTTGAGCCTTGGCGACGCGCGCTTCGTCGATGACGGTTGCGGGCACCGGGCGTAGATCGCGCACGATCCCGACCCAGCTGAGCGCGCGGAGCACGTAGTAGGTCACGTCGATCTGCCACCAGCGGAAACCCTGCCGCGCCGCCCACGGATAACGGTGGTGATTGTTGTGCCAACCCTCGCCCCCGGTCGCGAGCGCGACCAGAAGCGTGTTGCGGCTCGTGTCTTCGGTGTCGTAGGCCCGGCGGCCCATGACGTGGGCGAGCGAGTTCACGGTGAAGGTGACGTGCCACAACAACACCGTCGACAGGAAGAACCCGATCAGCAGACCGCTCCAACCGCCGATGAGGAAGCAGATCGCGCCGAGTGTCCAGGGACCGATCCAGTCGTGCTTGTCGATGAAGCGGAGCTCGGGGTAGCGGGCGAAGTCGCGGATCTGGCTGCGGTCGGCCTCGTTGTACTTGTCGCAGAGGATCCAGCCGACGTGGCTCCACCAAAAGCCGCGCCGGGGCGAGTGCACGTCGCGTTCGGTGTCGGAGAAACGGTGGTGATTGCGGTGGTGCGCCGCCCACCACAGCGGCCCCTTCTGTGACGCCATCGTGCCGCCGAACGCGAGCACGAACTGCGACACGCGATTCAGTCGGTACGACTTGTGCGAGAAGTACCGGTGGTAGCCCGCGGTGATGAAGAACATGCGCGTCGTGAACGTGACGAGCAGGAGGATCAGCGCGGTGCGCGTCACGCCCGTGAAGATGGCGAGCAGCGGCAGCAGATGCAACAAGAAGAACGCGAGCGACGACCGCACGTTGAGCTTGTCGTCGGCCTCGCGGCCGATACGCGTCGGCGTGACCCGTTCGGGCACCGCAACCGGTGCCTCGGTACCGCTCAGCGATGAGTTCACGCCGCTCCTTGACGCGAGATGCTTCGACAGAAACCGAGGCGCCTCAGCAAAAATATGTCGGCGGAAGACTATTCCGACAGACGCGCCGTGAGTAGGGCCATCAGCTCGGTCTTCTCTTCGTCGAAGTCCTCGAAGCTGATCTGCTCCGCCTCGAAGCGCTCGTGAATCGCGGCGATGCGCTCGATGAGCTCTTCGGTGGTCGCCGAGTTCTCGTCGAACTCGACGACATCTTCGTTCTCGTCCGGTGACTTGTCCTGGCGGCGCTCGCGCTTGGCCGTGGCCTTGGCCTGCTTGGAGCGCTCACGCTCCCTCTTGTTCGAGGTCGTTCGCCGAGTTGCCATAGTCGTCTCCTCATCCGGCGGCGAGAGCGCTGGGCCCGCCGGCGCACGCTCGCAAGATGATTGAAAGTGTCGTCAGCCGATCGTGGAAGAATGGCGGTCCGAGGCCGAGATCGCCCACACAGCTGCCTCAACAGCCTAGGCGGTCGGCACTCGAATTCTCGGACAGGCCGCCGAACGGCGTCCGGCGGGACGCGGTGGGCCACCACCGCCTGTGGGTATGAAAGCGCAGGTCAGGCCGGTGACGCTCGCCGCGTTGCTCATCGATCATCCCAATCTCGGCGAGCAGCCTCTCGTACACGGCCCGGACTCCGCGCTGACCGCGGGCGAGGCGCGCGCCGCGGCCCGGGCGGTGGCCGAAACGTTGCGGACCGCGGGCGTCGCGCCCGGTCAGGCGGTTGCCGTCCAGCTCCCGAACGGGCCGGACGCGGTCGTGGCCATGTTCGGCGTCTGGCTCGCCGACGCGGTGTTCGTACCGGTCAATCCCCGGTCCCCGGAGCGGGAATTGCAGAACGCACTCTCGGCGACCGCGCCGGCCGCGCTGCTGACCGCGGGCGAGCTTCGGCGCCTCGAGAACCCGAAGACCTATGCGCCGGGGGTCGCGTTCGTCACGTGGACCTCGGGTACGACCGGTCTCCCCAAGCCGGTGCTGCACACTCACGACAACTACCTCGAGCTCCTCGACCGGGTGCTGCGCCCGCTCCGGGGCGACGGGGCGGCGGACGCGCGCCGGGCACCGGCACCGAATCTCGTACCGGTGTCGCTGGCCCTGAACGCCGGCATCTACAACGTGCTGTTCGGATTGCGGGCCGGGGCCGAGATCGTCGTGATGGACGGTTTCGATCCCGTGCTGTTCGCGGAGCTGGTCGCCCGCTTCGCGATTCGTTCCACGGTGCTGCCGCCGGCCGCGCTGGCGATGTTGTCGGACGACGCGCGCGTCTCCGACCTCGCGCCGCTGCGCTACGTGCGCAGCATCACCGCGCCGCTCTCACCACTGCAGGCCCGGCGCTTCACCGAGAAGTTCGGCGTCGTGGTGTTGAACGGTTACGGGCAAGCGGAGATCGGTGAGGTCATCGGCTGGACGGCAGCCGACGCGCGTGAGCACCCCGACAAGATCGGCGCGGTCGGCCGTCCGCATCCGGGAGTTGCGCTGAAGATCGTCGTCGTCCCCGCCGGTCCCGACGCCGAGGCCGGTGCCGACACCCACGCTGACACTGAAATCGGCGCGGAAATCGGCGCGCTCTTCGTGCGCCCGCCGTCCACCGCGGTGGGCATTGACGCCTCTCGGGTCGACGCCGAGGGATATGTCGACACCGGCGACCTGGCGCGCATCGATGCCGACGGTTTCGTGTGGATCGAAGGCCGGGCGGGCGACGTGATCAACCGCGGCGGGAACAAGGTCTTCCCCGAACATGTCGAGGAGGTGCTTCGCCTCGTCGAGAACGTGACCGACGCCGCGGTCGTCGGCATCCCCGACGAGCGGCTCGGTGAAGTCCCGGTCGCGTTCGTGATCACCCGCGGTGATGTGACCGACGCCGAGCTCGTCGCCGCGTGCCGCACGCACCTCGCGCCGTACAAGGTCCCCGTCGCCTTCCATCGCGTCGACGCGTTCCCGCGCAGCGAGGTCGGCAAGGTCCTGCGCCGCGAGCTCGCGGCGCGCGTCGAACCCGCCGGTTGAGGAAGGGCGAGGGAAGGGCTAGGGGAGATCGCGCGACGGAGCCGCGGGTGGGTCGTTCAGCTCCGACGCGGCGTTGGCGACGCGATCGCGCACCCACGCCAAGCTGTCGGCGCCGTTCGGCATCGCCGCTTCCCAGCCGCTCATGACCGCTTCGACGGCGTCGCGGCCGGTGACGGTACCGAGCACCTCGACCCCGAGGTCTTCGTCGGTGACCTTGTCGACGCTCTCCTCGCCGAAGAGCTCGGTCTCGAGGTGGCCCAACGGGTCGCGCATCGCGTAGAGCTCGCCCGTCACCTCCACCCAGGACACCTGTGTGCGGGCGCCACCTTCGTGCCAGTCGCTCCCGAACTCGAGCTCTTCGGACTGTCGACGGCGGGGATCGGCGCTGTAGAAGTCTTCGATATCCACCGGGTCATTGTGGCGCGTCGAGAGTACGGTCCGCGCATGGTGAGCACCGACCCCTTCGCCCCAGCCCGCCTCGGCCCGGTTCAGCTGCGGAACCGGATCGTCAAGGCCGCGACCTTCGAGGGCCGCACGCCCCGGCGCGTCGTCACGCCCGAGCTCGTCGAATTCCACCGCACGTTCGCCGCGGGAGGTGTGGGCATGACGACGGTGGCGTACTGCGCGATCACCCGGGCCGGGAGCACCGACGGTCATCAGATCGTGCTCGACAACCCGGAAGTCGGCGCCGGGCTGCGCGAGCTCACCGACGCGGTGCACGCCGAGGGCGCGGCCGTGGCCGCGCAGATCGGCCACGCGGGCCCCGTCGCGAATCCGATGGGGACGAAGTCGCCGGCCGTCGCGCCGTCGCGGGTGTTCTCCCCACTCGGGATGCGCCGCACTCGGGCCGTGAGCCCCGACGACATCGCCACGATCATCGAGCAGTATGCGCATGGTGCGACGGTGCTCCGCGACGCGGGCTTCGACGCGATCGAAGTGCACATCGGGCACGGCTATCTGTTGAGTGCGTTCTTGTCGCCCAAGTTGAACAAGCGTTCCGACGACTTCGGTGGAAGTCTCGAGAACCGTGCGCGTTTCCCGCTCGCGGTTGTGCGGGCCGTGCGCGAAGCCGCGGGCCCCGATGTGGCGGTGACGGCCAAGATCAACATGACCGACGGCGTTCGCGGCGGCTTCTGGCTCGAGGAGAGTGTCGCGTTTCGCGCGGATGCTCGAGGCCGACGGATCGCTCGACGCGCTCACGCTCACCGGCGGCAGCTCGTTCGAGAACCCGATGTATCTCTTCCGCGGCGAAGCACCGGTCGCGGAGATGGCCGAGATGTTCCCGGGCGTGCTCAAGACCGGGATCAAGCTGTTCGGCGGGAAGTTCTTCAAGGAGTACCCGTACGAAGAGGCTTACTTCCTGCCCTACGCCCGCCAGTTCCGGGAAGCGTTGTCGATGCCACTCGTGTTGCTCGGTGGCATCAATCGGCTCGACACGATCACCCATGCGCTCGACGAGGGATTCGCGTTCGTGCAGATCGGCCGCGCCCTCCTGCGCGAGCCCGACCTCCTCGTCGAGATGCACAAGAACCCGCAGCGCGAATCGTTGTGCATCCACTGCAACAAGTGCATGCCGACGATCTACACCGGCACGCGTTGTGTACTGGTGCAGGACTGACGGTGTGTTGGTGGACAGCTAGGCCGACCCGATCTCGGTCGGGCTGATCTCGAGGCAGCGCTCCAGGTTCCGGTGCAGGTTCACGATGCGGCACTCCTCGGTCGGCGACACCTTCAGGTGCGTCAGGCCGGGTTGATGCAGTCCGCGCTGGCTGCGGGCGAAGTTCCCGAGGTCCTGGTTGAGCACCAGACCGATCGGGAGATCGGCGCCGGGTTCGAGCTCGATGTCGAAGGGCTTCGTGCGCGGCCGCGGATCGCTCGGCGCCACGCGGTCGAACGAGAACGCGTCCATGTACGCGGTGTCGACGGTCGCACCCGGCCGGGCACGCACGACCTGCATCATGTCGGAGAACACCAACACGGTGATGTTCGGAAAGAGGTTGTACTGCTCCATGTCGAGCAGCCGGCCGTCGTCGAGCGTCGCGAACCAGTCGTGACCCGCGTCGAGCCCGCGCGTCTTCACGATCTCCGCGATCGCGGTGCGCATCGTCCCGCCGCTCGGCACCGCCGGCGCGGGACCGGCGTCGCGTTGCTCGGCGTTCCCGACGCGCACGCCCATCACCTCGACGAAGCCTTCCCACACACGCTGGTCGTCGGGCCGGTCGCGAAAGCGCGGTGAGGGGAGTCCGTACGACTGCACGAGCTTGCCGTGCCGGTCCCACACAACCTGCGGACCGTTGACGTCGTCGCACATCGGGAGCATCTCGCGGTGCAGTCCCTGTACGTGGTACGTCTCGCTGAATCCGTCGATGAGTGTCTTCCAATTGCACGACGCGGCGATCGACACCGCCGCGGTGCACCGGAACTCGTCGACGCGGGCCCAGGCCGCGTCGTCGGGTACGGGCGCGAGAAAATCGGCGAGCGGCTCGGCATCGGCCGCGAGGTTCACGAACACCAGCGGTCCCCACGTGCCGACCCGAACCGGGAACAACGCGGAGTCGGCGGGCGCGGCCCCGAGCTCACCGAACTCGCGCCGCGACGGCACCTCGCGCAGCTGTCCGGCCAGGTCGTACGACCAGCGGTGGAACGGGCAGCGGATCTCGGTCAGGCCCGCGCCGGTGCCCTCGCACAGCGCACTGCCCCGGTGGCGGCATGCGTTCTGGAAGGCGCGCAACTCGCCGTCGGCGCCCCGGACGAGCAACACCGAGAGCGGCCCGATGCGCACCTCGTGGAAGTCGCCCGGACTCGCCACATGGTCGACGGAACACGCGAGTTGCCAGACCCGGGGCCACAGACGCTCGTTCTCGAGCGCCGCGAACTCCGCCGAGGTGTAGCGCTGAACCGGGATCGTGACGGCCACCGGGCCAGGATGCCAAACCGGCCCCGAGCGGGTCCACCGCGCGCGTTCACCCAGTCTTCGCGCCCGGATTGCTGAACGTTCGCGAAGGGCCTGACCGATTTCCGGATCGACACACGTGCACAATGTCCGTACGCTTCGGCCCGTCATACAACCTGGGGGAGAAAGAATGCGGCTGCGTTGGTGCGTCCTCGCGACGGCTTTGGTGCTCGTTGTCACTGCGTGTGGTGGCGGCAGTAGCAAGAGTGGTACCTCGAACACGGGCAACGGCGGTCTCGGTGGAGGCGGTGCCAGCTCGTCGACGCCGACCACTACCGGCGCGAACTGCAACGTTCCGCTGAAGGGCAGCGAGATCGGGGTCACGCCCACGACGATCACCGTCACGGTCATCGCCGACGTGAACAACGCGATCCGGCCCGGCCTGTTCAAGGGTTCGTGGGACGGCATGAAGGCGTGGGGTGACTACATCAACTCCATCGGCGGCCTCGCGTGCCGCAAGGTCGTGGTGAAAGAGGGCGATTCCAAGCTGAGCCCGACCGACGCCACCAACGCGTTGGCCACCGCGTGCGGCGACTCGATGGCGACCGTCGGAACCACGGCACTGTTCCTGCAAGACGTGACCCCGATGAACACGTGCAAGGACAAGGCCGGCGTGGCGACGGGTCTGCCCGACATCGCCGAGCTGCAGACCGAGGCCGCGCAGCAGTGCTCGCCGGTCTCGTTCGCAACGCTGCCGACCGGTGCGTCGTGCCCCTACAGCGGTACCGGCCCGCGCACGTATCACGTCGGTTACACGCAGTACGACTACTACTTCAAGAAGTTCGGCCCGACCGCGCTGCACGGTGTGTTCGCGATCCCGAAGGACCTGCCCTCCACGATCGCGTCGACGATGCCGATCTTCCGGGCCGAGAATCAGATGGGCATCGCGAGCGACGCCGAATTCGGTGAGAGCGGCACGGCGATCCAGACCGATTACACCCAGGTCGCGCAGGCGATCAAGGCGCACAACTCCACGTACGCCCGCAACGGCGTCGACTACAAGGGCACCGTCCTCATGCGCAAGGAAGCGCAGGTTCAGGGTGTGAGCACGGTCAAGGTCTGGGACTGCTCCGTGCAGTGCTACGACAGCCGGCTCATCTCCGAGGGCGGGAGCGCCGTGGATGGCCAGTACGTGTGGCTGAACTTCCTGCCGATCGAGGACAAGGGATCGAACGCCACGCTCGACGGGTTCCTCAAGTACGACAAGACGCCGGACGGCTTCGGCGCCCAGGCGTTCATCGCGGGGATGATCTTCGCCCGGGCCATCGAGGACACGGTGAAGGCGCACGCGGGCGACCCGAACTCGCTCACCCGGGCCAACCTGCTCACCGCGATCAAGAACATGCACGACTTCGATGCCAACGGAATGGCGCCGAAGATCGACGTCGGTCGCCAGATCGGCAGCACGTGCCTCATCGGCATGCAGGTACAGAACGGCAAGTTCGTGCAGATCGACCCGCCGGTGAAGGGTCAGTTCGACTGCGACGACAACAAGCCCGCGCTGGCGCTGACCATCGACGCGGCCAAGGAGTACCACGGCTAGAACGAGTTCGTCGTAGATCGTTCGAAGGGAAACAGGCGTGTCACAACGGTGGTCGAACCTGCTGGTTTGGGCGGGGACGATTATCTTCGTCGTCGGCGTCAGCAAGGCGGCGTGGGCCGGTAACCCGGTCACCGGGACGAGCCTGACGAACCTGGTGATCTTGGCGCTCCCGCTCGCAGGCATCATTGCGATGTCTGCGAGCGGGCTCGTCGTTGTCTATACGACGACCGGAATCTTCAACTTCGCCCAGGGCGCGATCGGGATGTTCCTCGCGTACGTCGACTGGGAATTGACCGTCCACCACGGGATGTCGCAGGTCATCGCGCTGCCGCTCGTGGTGCTGGTGATCGCGCCGTTGCTCGGCGTCGGGCTCGACCGGACGATCATGCGCCACCTCCAGGGCAAGCCCCTCGTGGTGCAGCTCATGGTCACGGTCGGGTTGATGTTCGCGTTCGTCGGTCTGGCGAACATGCTCTGGAACCAGAACACCGCCCACACCATGCCGGCGCTGTTCGAGGGCCGGGGCTTCCACATCGGTCAGGTGCTGCTCACGTGGCACCGCTTCATCACGATCATGGTCGCGGTGGCGCTGGCCATCGGTCTGCGCCTGCTGCTGTTCCGCACGCGCGTCGGCATCGCCATGCGCGCGGTCGTCGACAACCGTGAGCTCGCCGCACTGGGCGGCGCCCGGTCCGCGGCCCTGTCGAGCTTCGCCTGGGCGCTCGGGTGTTCGTTGGCCGCGTTGGCCGGCATCCTGCTCGCGCCGGAGACGGCCGACATGTCGACCACCACGTTGACGTTCCTGATCATCACCGCGTTCGCGGCTGCGGTCGTCGGCCGCTTGCGCAGCCTCCCGCTCACGTATGTCGGAGCCCTGATCCTCGCGCTGGCGACGCAGTGGATGGGCGGGTTCCTCAAGTTCTCCGATCGCTGGACGAACGTGCCCGACGCGTTGCCGACGATCATGCTGTTCATCGTCTTGTTGCTGCTTCCGCGGGCAGAGGTGCAGTTCGCTCGCATCAACCCCGTGGCGCGCGTCGAACGCGTCTCGTCGGTGCGCGACACCATGATCGGGATGGCCGTGCTCATCGCGGCGATGGCGCTCTTGAGCCCGCATCTCAACACGACCAACCTGCGGAACTTCGCGATCGGGATGTGCACGGCGCTGGTGGCGCTGTCACTCGTTCCGCTCACCGGCTGGGCCGGTCAGGTATCCCTTGCGCCGCTCGCGTACGCAGGCATCGGCGCGGTTGCGTACGCCCGGCTCGGTGGTGCGCACGGCAGCATCTGGGCGGTGTTCCTCGCCGCATTGGTGACCGCCCCGATCGGCGCGCTCTTCGCGTTCCCGGCCATGCGCCTGCAGGGTCTCTATCTCGCGCTGGCCACGCTCGCGTTCGCGGCGATGGTCGAAGAGGTGTTCTACGCGCAACCGTTCGCGATCGGGCCCGGCCAGGTCTCCGTCGACACCGTGCACATCCTCGGCATCGACTTCTCGTCGCAGAAGTCGCTCCTCATGCTCATCACGGTCGTGTTCGGGATATGCGGTGTGGGAGTCGTCGCGCTCCGGCGCAGCGCGTTCGGGCGAAGACTCGTGGCCTTGCGCGACAGCGAGGCCGCGTCGGTGACGGTGGGTGTGAACATCCTCGAGACGAAGCTCGCGGTGTTCGCCTTGTCGGCCGGCATCGCCGGTTTCGCGGGCGCGTTCTTCGCGATGACGTTCGGCACGCTCAGCGGCTCGCAGGGTTTCGAGATGATCGCCGGTCTCCCGATCGTGCTCGCGCTCGTCATCGGCGGAGTGGGTTTCGTCGCGGGCGCGCTGTTCGCGGGCATTTTCGGCCTGGGTCTCGTCATCATCCAGAACGACTGGCACATCTCGCTGTGGATCGGGCTCAGCTATCTCGCACCCGGGCTGGCTGTGCTCGGCATCATCCAGAACCCGTCCGGCGCGGTGGTCCCGATCGGCGAGGGCTTCGCCCGCCTGCTGCCGTGGCGCCACGATGCGCGTCGGGACTACGAGGAGATGACCGCGGCGAACGCGGAACCCGAAGTCGGAGAGCTCGGGCTGCAACGCCCGTTCGCGGAGGCCGACGTGCTGCTCGTCGACCGCGGGCTCGGGATCAGCAACGACGTTCCCCGGGCCGCGATCGCGCTGAAAGCCGCCGTCCTGAACGGCAATGGCGCGGGCTCCGTGAACGGTGCCGGCGCCGCGGATGGTGCCGTCGCCGTGGAAGGCGGATAGCGGTGGGGCTGCTCGTCGTCGAAGAGGTTTCCGTCCAGTTCGGCGGCCTGCTCGCGGTCGACAACGCGTCGTTCTCGGTCCCCGCGGGCTGTGTCACCGGACTCATCGGGCCGAACGGCGCGGGCAAGACCACGCTCTTCAACGTGATCACCGGGCTCCAGACGCCGTCCGGCGGGCGGGTCGTGCTCGACGGGAACGACGTGACGAAACGGCGCCCGTACCGGCGGGCCCGACTCGGTATCGCCCGCACGTTCCAACGACTCGAGGCGTTCGGCAGCATGACCGCCCGGGAGAACGTGCTCGTCGCGCTCGAGATGCGGCGGCGTTGGGCCAAGAGTCGTTACGACTCCGACGCGGTCGCCACCGAACTGTTGACACGCGTCGGTGCGGCGAAGGTGGCCGACATCCGGGTCGAAGCGCTCCCGACCGGAAGCGCGCGCCTGGTCGAGCTGGCCCGCGCGCTGGCCACGGATCCGAAGGTGTTGCTGCTCGACGAACCGTCTTCCGGCCTCGACGAGCAGGAGACCGACGCGTTGGGCGTGTTGTTGCACGAGCTCACCGCCGACGGTCTCGCGGTGCTCCTCGTAGAGCACGACATGCCGCTCGTCATGGAAGCGTGCACCCACATCAGCGTGCTCGATTTCGGGCACGTGATCGCGCAGGGCACGCCCGCCGAGATCCAGGCCGATCCCTCGGTGCAGCGCGCCTATCTCGGCACGGCGAAGACGGCGCCGTGACCTTCCTCGAAGAGGATCTTGTTCCGGTCGACGCCGCGGGCGCGATTCCGGTGCTCCAGCTGGCCGCGGTGCGCGCCGGCTACGGCCGCATCGACGTGCTGCACGGCATCGACCTCGATCTCAAAGCCGGCGAGGTCTTCGCGCTGCTCGGACCGAACGGCGCGGGGAAGTCGACCACGCTGGCGGTCGCGTCCGGGCAGATCACACCGAGCTCCGGCGGCTTGTTGCTCTGCGGTCGCGACGTCACCGGCGCCACGTCCGATGCGCTCGCCCGCGCGGGCGTGTGCCTCATCCCCGAAGGTCGGGGCATCTTCCCGAACCTCACCGTGGCCGAGAACCTGCGCATGGCCACGTACACCGGGCACTCGTACAGCCACGTGCTCGACGTCGCCTTCACGCAGTTCCCGCGCCTCGGTGAACGGCGCAAGCAGACCGCGGGCACGATGTCGGGTGGCGAGCAGCAGATGCTCTCGATGGCGCGTGCACTCGCGACCGAGCCCGCCGTCCTGCTCATCGACGAGCTGTCGATGGGCCTGGCCCCGATCATCGTCGAGGAGCTGTACGACCACGTGCGCCGGATCGCGGCTTCCGGTCTGTCGATCCTGATCGTCGAGCAGTTTGCGCACGAGATTCTCGGGCTCGCGGATCGGGCCGGGATCATGCTCCACGGCCGCCTGTTGCACACCGGTCCGCCGGCCAGCATCGCCGGGGAGCTCTCGGACGCGTATCTTGGCGCCGATCACCCGGCCCCGCCCAGTGATTCCCCGAGTCATTCCGAGTGAGGCCGTCCCGATGAGGAGATCCCAGTCATGACTGACCAGCAGACCGACGCGGGCGGCACGATGTCGTCGTCCCGCCTGGCCGAGTTCGAGGCCGAGGTGGGGAAGCTGAAGGTGACGGGCGGCGGCGCGAACCCCGAGCGACTGGGATCGCAGTGGGGCATCGGCCTCACGATCCTCGGCTTCGTCATCGCGATCATCTCGTGGTGGAGCGCGCTCGACGCCAAGGGCGACGGCGCCGCGGTCAGCGCGCTGCGGGCGCAGATCTTCGGGATCATCGGTATCGGGCTCGCGCTCGTCGGGATCATCATCTGGCTGCGCAACTCGCTCACGCGTTACCTGCGCTACTGGATCATCCGCCTCGTCTACGAGCAGCGCGAGCAGACCGAACAGCTCGTACAGGCCGCCCGCGACAAGAACTAACATTTTTATTGGTCGCTCGCGCTGCGCCGCGGCCAGAGCGGCTGCGCGGGTAGTGGCCCCGGCTCCGCTGCCGCTCCTCAGCTGATTGGGACGACGAAGAGGCCGGCGGTAGGCACGATGAAGCCGTCGATCACCTGGGTGACCTGAACGCTCATCTTGTATTTCCCGGACGTCGTGAAGGTCGCGTTGTTCGTGAGGAAGTGATTCGGTCCGGCCTTCACGAGATTGGCCGGCACCGTGGTCGAGCCGTCGAAGCTCTGGAACGTCGCCGCGATGTTCCGCACGGTGAGGTCGGCGCCCTTGGGCGTCAGCGTGTACACGTGCACCTCGTTCACGCCCGTGTGCGCGGGGTCGACCGTGACCTCGATGATCATCGCCCCGTTGCCCGTACCCGCGGCGACGGATCCCGAGAACAGCTTGGGGGAGAGCGCGCTGCGCGCCGGTTGCGCGTTCACGAGGATCGCGGTGACGCACAGCACCGCGAGCCCGAGTGCGACCTCGCCCGCGACCGAGCCCCGCAAACTCTTGACCGTACGTTCGTCGATGGCGGCGATCGCACTCTCGGGCGCGTCGACGGGCGCGGCCCGGCGCTTGCGCACGATCGACCGACTCACTGCGGCCAACGCGATCAGCAACACGACGAGCCCGAGCTTGATCAGCAGGATGTGGCCGTAGCTGGTGCCGGTGTAACCGTTGATCCGGAAGCCGACCTGGCGCCACGACGCGAACAAGCCGCTCAGGATCAGCGCCACCACGCACCAGAACGCGAGCCGGGAAAAGGTCGACAGCGCCGAGCGCAGCCCGCCGTTGAAACCGCCGCTCAGCGTTGCGACGAGCAGCGCGGCGAGCCCACCGAGCCACACGCTCATCGCGAGCACGTGCAGCGTGTCGAGTGGTACGGCGAAGATCGTAAACGTCCCCGTGGCGGCGTGGCCGGCGAAGCCCGGCGTTCCCGCGAGCAGGATCGCGACCACGGAGCCGACGCCGATCCACCACTTCGGGGCCGTGTTCCGCCGGTCGATCTCGGGCATGAAGAGCAACAGCGCGAACGCCACCACGAGTAAGGCCAGTCGGATTTCGGTGACGTGGCCGAAGCGCGTGTTCAACACCGCGTGCACGACCGTCCACTTGACGGCGTCACCGATGCCCGCGCCCGCCGCGTACGGTCCTTGCAACATCAACGCCGCGATCGTCGAGATCACGAGGATGAACCAGCCCACCCAGACCGTCTTGCGGGTGGAGCTGCCTGCCTTGGTGCCCCCGGCGATCAACACGAGGAACACCGCGCCGCCGATGAGGAGCGCGAGGCCGGTGAACACCCCGGTGCGCGCGACGGCGAACAACACGCCGACGGTCGTGCTGCTCGCGGCGTTGGTCTCGGTCGCGCACGCGTTGACGCTCGGCGGGGGACCGGTACCGATGCGGAACGAGTAGGAGCCGGAGACCGGGTGCGAGTCGGCGGAGATGACATGCCACGACACGAGGTAGACGCCCGGCGCGAGCTTGGGGACGTTCACGACCACCGTGTGGTCGGTGCTGGGCGAGTGGCGGGGCGCGCCGGTGGTGATGCGAGAGCCCGAACACGTATACACACGGATGGCGCCGAACGTGACCTCGACGTTCTCGTTGAACGTCAACGAGACCTGCGCGGGCGCGGTGGCCGATACCCCGTTCAGCGGCGGGTCACCGCTCTTCAAGATGGCGTGGGCCCAGGCCGGGGCGGCCATCGCGACGAGCATGATCCCCGCGAAGACGCCCACGACACCGAGCCGAACCAGGCGTCCTGCTCTCATCCGGCGTTCAGACTACGACCCTGCGCCCCCTGAACTCTGTGCATGTCGGGCTACGGCCCGGCCCCCGATCCGGTCGGCGCGCGCCGTAGCGTGGAGCCGTGCACCGATGGTTGGCCCTCCGGATCACCGCGGTCGCCGTGGTCGCGGCCGCGGTCGTCGGTCTGGCCGCGGCGCCCGCGTCCGCGCACACCATCTCTGGCCCCAAGCCCACGAACTACCACAGCCACATCGTCGCGATGGCGCCCGAGATCCCGGGCATCACCGCGCGCGTCGTCGATCTCGGCAACAAGTTCGAGATCACGAACCGCACCTCGACCGAGATCACGGTGCTCGGCTACCTCGGCGAGGCGTACCTGCGCATCGGCCCGAACGGGGTCTTCGAGAACCTGCACTCCCAGGCCACGTACATCAACAAGACGAAGCAGGGCGGATCGGTCCCGCCGAACATCGACACGTCGGTGTCGGCCACACCGGTTTGGAAGAAGATCTCCAGCGGGCACACCGCGCGTTGGCACGATCACCGCATCCACTGGATGAGCGCGCAGCCGCCGCCGCCGGTCGCGGCCGCCCCCGGCGCGTTCGAGCACCTCTCGCAGCAGACGATCGACTTCAAATACAACGACCAGCTGGTACGGATCGCGGTCGCGCTCGACTGGGTGCCCGGTCCGAGCGGGTGGCCATGGGTGCCGCCGATCGTGGTGCTGTTCGTCGTCGGTCTGGTCGTGGCGCTGACGCCGAAGTGGTGGCGCGTGCTCGCCGTGCTCCTCGCGATCCTCGTGCTCTCCGACATGGCGCACGCGATCGGCTTCGAGATCCCCCGTCCCGGCACCAACGTCTCGAAGACGGTGCAGTTCTTCGGCGGCAGCTTCGTCTCGGTCGCGGTGTGGATCGCGGCCGTACCGACGATCATCGCGTTGTGGCGACGGCGCGCGGAGGCGCTCTACGGCGTGATCTTCGTCGCGCTGCTCGTCCTGCTCATCGGGGGCGCCACCGACCTCTCCGCGCTCTGGAAGTCGCAGCTCCCCGACGCGGGGCCACCCTGGCTCACGCGCGTCGAGGTCGTGATCGCGGTCGGTCTGGGCGGTGGTCTCCTCGTCGGCGCGCTGATACGCATGATCCGGAGCCGGGCCGCGACCGAGAGAGCCGACAGCGGGGGGCAATGGCTTTCGCTGCTCGTCTCCGGGCTCTCCGACGAAGAGTTGGCGCGCATCGTGGGCGAGCTCGATCCCGATGACGTGCTCGAGGTCGCACTCCGCGAGCTGGCGACGCGCGCCGCGCCGGTCGCGCCCGAGTTCGCGGCGGGCGCGCTGACCTTCGTGGTCACGGATTACGAGGAACCGATCGTGTGGTCGCTGTTCGCCGATCCCGCGCCCGCAATATTGCGATCCGCCCGCGGACGAGCGGAACCGGCCGCGGCCGAGATCCGTGCGGCGTTCGGCGCTCAGTTGCAGATCCTCGCGGGCACGGTCGGTCTCGACGAGGCGGTGCGGCGCGGGATCGCGGTGACCACCGGCGACCCGGCCTTCCTCGCCGCGATCGCGCCCTACCTCCCCGAAGACGCGGTCACTCGCGCGGTCGAGGATCCGGCGTCCGCTTCTTGAACCGTTCCAGACGGGCCTGCAGCTCGGCGTCGCGATCGAGCTCGCCGTCTCCGGTTTCGTCGTCATCGTCGTAACCGTCGCGCCGACCGCGCAGCCGCACGACGACGGCCGCGGCCACGCCGAGCACCACCAGTGCAATGCCCGCGATGGTCGTGGCCGAGGGACCCGACGAGCTGCTGGGGTTCTTGGGCGGCGCGATGCCCGCGTAGACGAACTGGTCGAGGATGCGGCTGGTGGGGCTGTTGAGGTCGGGGACCGAATTGGCCACGACGGTTCCCGCGGCGTCGCGTTGCACCACCGGGATGCCGAAGCCGCCCGACACGGGCGCCGTCACCAGGAACGAGAAGTACTTGCACTCGAACCGGCCGACGGGCCCGCCCCGGTAGTGAACCGTTGTACCCGTTGCGGTTTTGGCGCGGGTGAACGTCCAGCCTGCAGAAGGGTCGACCCGGTCGAGACGGAGCGCCGTCGGGATCGTGATCTCGACATCGGGAACCGGAGTGGTTTCCACGGTGACGCCGACGTCGATCGTCGAAGGTTTGCCGACCGGAATCTGCACCGCGATCGGGCAGATGTGGGCGGCGGCCGGGAGGACCGTGACCGCGAGGGTCCCGATGGTCGCCACGGCCGTTGCGCCGACGGCCGCAAGCGCTAGGACGGCCAACCGACGCACGCGGGCACGCTATCTCGGGGTGCGGTCTGTCACCCCGACGCACACCCGACGCCTGCCGGGTGTTGTCCTTCTGTACGCTCGATGCGTGCGCATCAGGTTGGTCGTCCCGATTTCCGTGTCCCTTGCCCTCGTCCTCGCGGCGTGCGGCGGCAGTTCCGGGAAGGCCGCCGGCCCCTCGACGCCGACGGGCCCGACCACCACGGTTCACGTCGCCAAGGTGGCCACCAACGAGCCGTCGGTCTCCGCCAAGATGGTCTGCGAGACGGAGGCCGTGAACGACATCTACGCCAGCGCCACCGGCGTGAAGGCGACACTGTCGAAGCCGACCTGGGTCGACCATGTGTACTCGTGCGACTACATGTACCCGGGCGGCGCGCAGATGACGTTGGCGGTCAAGGAAGTCTCGAACGAAGAGCAGACGACCTCGTACTTCGACGATCTCGCCTCCAAGCTCGGCAAGACCCAGAACCTCCTCGGCCTCGGCCAGGGCGCGTTCCAGGTGAAGGACGGTTCCGTCGTCGTCCGCAAGGACTACAAGGTCCTGTTGATCGACGTGACGAAGCTCCCCGCGCAGTTCGGCGTACCGCCCGCATCCCGCGGCGACGTGGCCATCAACGTGGCGGAGACGATCATGGGGTGTTGGAGCGGCGCGTAGTCCGCAGCGGGCGCCTACGGTGTGGGCGCCCGAAATCCAAACGCCGAATTTCTGAGCGGCCGGATCGACAATCCGTCAATCGCGCGTACGGATCCACTCCAACTCACCCGGACCGGCGTATCGTCCAAAGCGACGTCGGGACACGACGACACGGGACCTGGCGGCGTCCCAACCCACCGCTCAGACACCCGGCCATGCGTGGTCGGACGCCCGCTCACCTCCGGCCGACCGGCCGGGGCGGACGTGGGTAGTCACAGGAGGGAATTGAAGTGTCCTTGGTAATCATCGTCCTCATCGCGATCGTCATCGCCTTCTTGGTGATCATGGCGTTGCAGTCGTTTCACACGATCGGCCCGGTCGAGGTGGGGCTGGTCCAGAAGCGCTTCTCGCTGAAGAAGCTGCCGGCCGACAACCCGATCGCGTTCCACGGCGAAGCCGGCTATCAGGCCGAGCTCCTCACGCCGGGTCTGCGGTTCAAGTTGTGGCCGGTCTTCGGCGTGAAGAAGTTCCCGTGGGTGCAGGTGCCCGCGGGCGAGATCGGTGTGGTCATCGCGGAGGTCGGCGCGCCGTTGCCGATCGGTGCGAAGAGCGCGGCGTACAAAGCAGAGTTCGGGAACTTCTCCGAGCTCGAGGACTTCATCAACGGTGGCGGGCAAAAAGGTGTGCAACGTCCGGTGCTCACGCCGGGAACGTTGTTGCCGATCCATCCCGTCGCGTTCATGGTCGTGACGTCCCGCAAGGTCTACGGGTTGCCCGTATCGCCCGACGTGTCGGAGCGGGCGAAGGCGACGGGCGGTGTCCTGCGGCCGGATTCGTTCGGGTTGAGTCCCGAACAACTCCAGGTCGTGGTGATCGCGCCGCGTGGGCCACAGGACATGATCGGCATCGTCACCACGCTCGAAGGGCCGCCGTTGCCGTCGGGCGACATCGCGAGCCGGCTCGGTGGCTACGACGACATCGCGCGCATGGAACAGGGCGCGGAGGCGTTGCAGGACTCGCAGGTCATCGAGGTGTTGTTGGGCTCCAAGAACGACCTGCACAACAACTACCAGGACTTCCAGAAGTTCCTGGAGGCGGGCGGCCACATCGGTCTGCAGCACGACCCGCTGCTGTACGGCGCCTATCTGTTGAACCCGTTCCTCACGCGCGTCGAGATGGTCCCGATGCTCATCGTGAACCAGGGCGAGGTAGCGGTCATCAAGGCGTACGTCGGCCTACCGACGCTCGACACGTCGGGCGAGGAGTTCAAGTTCGGGTCGATCGTGCATCCGGGTCACCGCGGCATCTGGAGTGAGCCGCTGCGCACGGGCAAGTACCCGATCAACCCGCGTGTGTACGCGGCGGAGATCGTCCCCACGTCGATCCTGACGTTGAACTGGGCCGAGGCAGTCTCGACCGCGCACAACCTCGACGCGCACCTCTCGCCGATCGAGGCCAAGAGCCGCGAGGGTTTCGTGTTCAAGATCGACCTGCAGGTGCAGATTCACGTGCCCGACACGCGTGCACCGAAGGTCATTTCCATGGTCGGGACGATGCAGAATCTCGTCAACGAGGTCTTGCAGGCGGCGGTGGGCAACCACTTCCGCAACACGATCCAGAACCTGGAGGCCGTGCGTTTCATCGAGACCCGGCCCGAGGTGCAAGCCAGCGCGCTCGACGCGATCCGTACCTACCTCGCCGCGTACGACGTCGAGACGCGCGGTGTCTACATCCAAGACGTCGACTTCCCGCTCGAGCTCGTCGAGGTGCTGACCAAGCGGGAGATCGCCAACCAGGAAAAGACGACGTACGCGGAAGAGGAACGCGCCGAGATCGCACGTGTCGAACGCGAGAAGGCGAAGGGAACAGCCGACATGCAGGCGTCCCTCGCGCAGTCGGCGGTCGGCATCGAGATCAAGAACAACGAGGCGCAGGCGCGCGAGGCGCAGGCTCGTGGTGAAGCCGCGTTCGTGCGGCTGACCGGTGAAGCCGAAGCGTCGAAGACGCAGGCGATCGGTCTGGCCGAAGCGAAGGCGACCGAGGCATTGGGTCTGGCTCGCGCCGCGGGCTTCGAGGCGCAGACCGAGGCGCTCGGTCAGACCGCGACCGCGCTCGTCGCGGTGGCCAACGCCGTGGCCGAGGGCAAGATCACGATCGTGCCCGAGGTGCTGGTGGCCGGCGGCGGCGGTGCGATCGAAGGCCTCGCGGCAACGCTGATGCGCACGCTCGGTACCGGTGGCAACGGAAACGGCCGGGGGCATGGTCACCAGCCCGACCTGCCGGGCGAGCCCACCGTCGACGTGCCCGTCCCCGTCGACGCGCCCGCGGGAGAGACCCCCGCGGGCGTGTAAGCGACGAATGTTGAATAACTAGCCGGCCGCTACGCAGCGACCATTCACGATTGTCCCGAAGCAGGGCTGGGTCGGGACCGTGGTGGTCGTCGTGGCGGGCGGGTCGACGGTCGTGGTCGTCGTGGGCGCCACTGTCGTCGTGGTCGTCGGCGCGACTGTGGTGGTGGTCGTTGGCGCGACTGTGGTGGTGGTCGTGACCGGCGGCTTCGACAGGACCGGCGGCTTTATCGTCGTGGTCGTCGTGGTCGTCGTGGGCTTCACCGTCGTGGTTGTCGTCGTCGGATGGACCGTCGTGGGAGTCGTGCCCGGACGGCAGAACACCACGCCGCGGTGGTGACGGAAGAAGAAGCGCCCATGGTGGTGACCGTGGTGACGACCGTGATGCACCGGGAGCGGGACGCACGCCGCATGGGGCGCGGGCGCCGGGGCCGGATGCGCGTTGGCCGCGCCGGCCCCCGAGGTCGTGGCGAGGCCGATCGCCAACACCGAAGCGCCGGAGATGCCGACGACGGTCAGGGTTGCCAAGCGGCGCCGGACGCCGCCTCGGCTGCTGAGAAGTTCACGCATGTTCGCCAACCTTTCCGATCACCCGTCGTCGAAGCCTCGATCGGCGGATGTCGTGGCGCACGCCAACTTTTGGCGTGCGCGTGGTTGCCCCTCAGCGTGTGTTGTATTGCTTGGCATTGATACTTCGGTAACGGCAGAACCGGGTCCGAATCTTGAGCGATTGGATGATCTTCGTCACTTCTCGGCGGCGCGTTGTGGCCCCGGCGGTCGGGTCGTAGCATCCGCGCCACTATGACCGAGACCCCGTATTCGCGTGTGCCCGTCGCCGATCCCGCGGCGCTGGGTTTCGATCCCGTGGCGCTCGAGGCGCTGTTCGCCCGGGTCCAACTCGACGTCGACGCGGAACGACTGCCGTCGTGCCAGATCGCGTTGGCCCGTAACGGTGAGCTCGCGGTGTGGCGCGCGTTCGGCGCCGCGCCGGTCGAGTCGCGCTACGTCGTGTTCTCCGCGACGAAAGCCGTCGTCGCCGGCGCGATGTGGATCCTGATCGGCGAAGGACTCGTCGACATCACCTTGCCGGTCGCGGCGTACATCCCCGAGTTCGCGGCGAACGGCAAGGAGTCGATAACCGTCGAGCAGGTCATGCTGCACACGTCGGGCTTTCCGCGCGCGCCGTTCGGTCCGCTCGAATGGGACGACCGCGAGCGCCGGCTCGAACGCTTCGCGAGCTGGCGTTGCAACTGGGAACCGGGTTCGCGCTTCGAGTATCACCCCACGTCGGCGCACTGGGTGCTCGCCGAGATCGTCGAGCGTTGCACGAACACGGACTTCCGCACGTTCCTGCGCGAGCGCATCCTCGATCCGCTCGGGCTCGTCGGCCTGCAGGTCGGTGTCCCGGTCGCAGAGCAGGGTGACATCAACGACCTCGTCCGGACCGGTGCGCCCGCAACTCCCGACGAGCTCGAAGCCGCGATCGGCATCCGCAAGCTCCCCCTCACCGACGTCACCCCCGACGCGCTGATGTCGTTCAACGAGCCGGCGGTACGCGCCGTCGGTGTGCCCGGCGGTGGCGGTGTCTCGAACGCGGCCGATCTCGCGCTCTACTACCAGGCGCTGCTCGCCGACCCGATCGGCATCTGGAAACCCGAAGTCCTGGCCGACGTGACCGCGCACGTGCGCAACCACTTCCCCGACTACATGGGTACGCCCGCCAATCGTTCGCTCGGCCTCGTGATCGCGGGCGACGACGGCCGGGCCGGTGCGCGCGGCATGGGGAAAACCGTCTCCCCACGGGCGTTCGGCCACAACGGTGCGGCCGGACAGATCGCATGGGGCGACCCTGCGACCGGGGTGTCGTTCGTCTACCTCACGAACGGACTCGACCTGCACGAGATCCGGCAGTGGCGCCGGACGGTTGCGGTGGCGAGCCGCGCCGGCTCCTGTCTCCCCGCGTAGCGCTCAGGTGCGCGCGACCGGTTCCGATGTGACCTGACGGACACCACCGGGCCGGAGCAGGGGGAACCATGAAGACACGGATCGTGCTCATGATCGCGGTGTGGGCATCGCTTGCGGTGGGCGCCGTGACCCTGTTCGAAGCCGCCGCGGTTCCCGTGGCCATCGTGAGCGGGTTGGCGCTGAGTGCGTTGGCCGTACAGGCGGTCGTCGGGTTGCGCTCGCGGCGTCGGGCACAGCCGTGGTCCGATGCCCGCGAACTCCAGTTCCCGCTCGGGCCCCGCCGGGTCCTGCTCTCGGAAACGGGCTTGGCTCTGTCGGAGTCTCGGTCGCGCTCTCGCGCCTGACCCCGGGTCGCCGGAGGTCCTACGATGCCGGTACAGACGCTCCGGGGGGATCGCATGAAGGCTCGCATCGGCATCTCGAAGATCGCGCTGGTACTCGGGGTGCTCGCGATCGCCACTGCCGGGTGCGGTAGCTCGAGCAACAAGTCGTCGGCGCCCGCGACATCGACCACGGTGAAGCCGGCGGTGAAGACCGTCGCGGCGAAGTCGCCGTGCGAAGAGGCGGCTCCGACCGCGGCGTCGCCGGGTGAGGTCGGCGCCGGAGGGGGCGGCAGTGCCGCGGTCAACAGCGCGGCTTCGGTCGCGGCCGAAGAGCACGGGACCCGGGGCAAGGTTCCGCAACTTCCGTTGACTGCCGCGGAGCAGGCCACGCTGAACACGCAGCTCGCGCAGGCCCGCAACGTGGTGAAGGAATTCCCCACCGTCGCGCAGGCCGAGGCCGGCGGCTACCGCGAGTCGACCGCGTACGTGCCCTGCATCGGCGCGCACTACACGAACATCGGTTACGCATCGAGCTTCGATCCCGCGCACCCGTCGGAGCTCTTGTACGACGGCACCAGCCCGACCTCGAAGATCGTCGGCCTGAGCTACCTCGTGTGGCACCACGGCGGTCCGCCGCCCGGCTTCGCGGGCCCGAACGATCGCTGGCACCAGCACAACGCGAACGGCGGCCTCTGCTTGAGGGGCGGGTTCGTGATCGCGGGCGAAGAGTCGACGCGTCAGCAGTGCGCCGACATGGGCGGCACCAAGACGCTGCTTACCGACGTATGGATGGTCCACGCGTGGGTCGCGCCGATCATCTCCTGTGCCTGGGGAACGTTCAGCGGCGAGTGCCCCGCGCTCGGCGGCAAGCTCGGCGGTACGGCCTTCGACGGTCCGTACCCGAGCAAGATCTCCTGAGCGCTGTAGCCGGACGAACTTTCAGCCCGAGGAACTTCAGCCCGAGGAACTTCAGCCCGAGGAACTTCAGCCCAGCGGCGACCAGGCCGAGCTGCGCAGCAGCCGGCTCTCCCAGTCGTCGCGTACCTCGAGGGCGTCGTGCATCCAGGTGCCGGGGCCCTTCACGTGGCCCGGTAGTTCGCGGGTGAACAGGCCGGGCAGGCGCTCGGGGAAGTCGACGCGCTGCCAGAGGATCACCTCGCGCCGCCGGGGTGCGCCGAGCGCGGCCTGGAAGACCCCGAGCAGCGTGAGGAGCGAGCGTTCGGAACGCTGTTCGAGACTTGGCGCGTAGTGCGTGCGGGCCTTTTCGAGGTAGGTGTCGAGCATCGCCTCGTGCGGCCACGCGCTGTCTTCCATGTACAGCACGGGCTCGTGCTCGCGGCCGTCGGTCGGGACCGTCGCGAGGTCGAGGTCGTGCATGGGCGCCCAGTCGAGCGGGAGGAGCAGCTTGCCCTTCACCTCGTGGCGCATACCGTCGACGGCGGCGGCCCAGCTCCGCAGGTCGCCGGACTGCACGCGCTTCGCCAGCCGCTCGTACGCGGCACCGTCGGCGAGGGCGGTGATGCTCGTGTGGTGGTACGCCCGGCCGGTGCCGTGCGCGAGCTTCAGGTAGTAGAGGAGCCGCGCGTCCTTGTCGTCGGCGAGCGCGTTCATCCATCCGGCCCGGAACGCATCCTCGAACTCGTCTTCGTGGAGACCGGCGACGGTGTGGACCTCGTGGAGAAGCAGCATCCGGTCAGCCTGCCATGCGCTCCAACAAGAAGTCGATCGCGTGCGTGAGGGTCGCGACATCGGTGGGCTCGATCGCGGGGAACAACGCAATTCGGAGCTGGTTGCGACCGAGCTTGCGGTACGGCTCCACGTCGACGATGCCGTTGGCGCGAAGCGTTGCCGCGAGCGCGGCGGCGTCGACGCGCTGATCGAAGTCGATCGTTGCCGTGACCGGGCTGCGGTCGGCGGCGTGCTTGACGAACGGCGTGGCGTAGGTGTGCGCGTCGGCCCAGCCGTAGACGGTCGCGGCTGACGTGTCGCACCGCCCCGCCGCGAACTCGAGACCGCCGTTGTCGAGCATCCAGCGCAGCTGCTGGTCGAGCAGATAGATCGTTGCCAGCGCGGGCGTGTTGTACGTCTGTTCGAGACGGGAGTTCTCGACCGCGATCGACAGGTCGAGCGTGGCCGGCATCCAGCGGGTGCCCTGGATCTTCGCGATGCGTTCGAGCGCGGCCGGCGAGCAGAGCGCGAACCAGAGCCCGCCGTCGCTGGCGAAGCACTTCTGCGGCGCGAAGTAGTACACGTCGAAGGTGGCGGGATCGATCCGCATACCGCCTGCCGCCGACGTGCCGTCGACGACGACCAACGCGTCACCCGCGGGCCGGTGCAGGTCGACGATCACACCCGTCGACGTCTCGTTGTGCGGGTACGCGTACACGTCGCCTTCGACTGTCGTGGCTTTGACGGGCGTCTCGCCCGGTGCGGTCTCGAACACTTGCGGCACGTCGAGGTGCGGCGCGTCGCGTGTGACCTGCGCGAACTTGGAGGAGAACTCGCCGATCACGAGGTGCGTGCTCTTGTGTTCGACCAGACCGAACGACGCCGCGTCCCAGAACGTGGTGGAGCCGCCGAGGCCGAGCAGCACCTCGTAGTCGTCGGGCAGGGCAAAGAGCTCGCGCATGCCCCGGCGAATGTTGCCGACGACCGAGCGCACGCCGTCACGGCGATGGCTCGTGCCGAGGAATCGGGGCGCGACCTCCGCGAGCGCGGCCACCGCCTCGTTCCGGACCTTCGACGGTCCCGAACAGAATCGGCCGTCGCTCGGCAAGAGCTCGGGGGGCAGCTTCAGGGTTTCGGGGGATTGGGCGGCGGGGCTCATGACCCAACTCTAGGGTTCAGGCCAGCGCCCGGACCTCGTCGAATCCGGCCCGCAGGCCGCGGAGCAACACGTCGGGGTCGGGTACGGCCTCGGTGTCGATCACCACGCCGACGCAGCACGTGTCGCAGTGCGAGATCAGGGCGACGTTGAACGCCGAACCGGCCGGCGGTGCGAACGCGTAGAGCCGTTCCACCCGGGCACCCCCGATGTACACCGGCACGGGTGCGCCGGGGATGTTCGAGGTCACGAAGTCGCAGCATTTGAGCATGCCGCCGAACAGCGCGGTCGTGGTGGCCGTCGGCAGCCGGTTCAAGATCCCCGCGAGCGTGCTCGTCATCTGCAGCGCGGGTTCGGCGCGCCATTCCCGCACGAGCGCGCCGACCGCCGCGATGCGGGCCCGCGGGTCTTCGATCGCCGTCGGGACGGGGAAACGGGCCGGCGCGAAGCGGTTGCCGCCCGCGTCGTCGTCGCCCTGGCGCAGGTTGATCGGCAGCGTCATGCGGAGCTCGATGGGTGCGGCGCCGTGCCGTTCGTGGTAGCGGCGGACCCCACCGATGACCGCGGCGACGAACACGTCGTTCAGGCTCGCGTCGGTGGCCTTCGCGACCCGGCGCAGGTCGTCGAGCGGAACGTCGAAGACTTCGAGCCGCCGTCCGAGGCCGCGACCCAACATGATCGGCGACATCGGTCTCGTCGCGGGCGCGAGCGTGCCGCGCGATCGAACGCGTCGTGCGCACGGCCTGGGTCGCGGCCCCGATCGGATGCTGGATCGCGCCCGCGGTCGCGCGCGCGGCTCCCATCGGTATGCGCTGCGCGATCCCCAGCGCGCGCCGGCGACTGTGCCCGACCGAGTGGCGCATGACGTCGAACATGCGCGTGTTCTCGGGGGCGAGCGCGGCGGGAACCTCGTGCTCGGGTCGCTCCGGCACGTCGCGCGTGAGATCGACGAAGTGCGCGAGCAGCGCCATGCCACCCACGCCGTCGGTGACGGAATGATGGACCTTCATCGCGAACGCGGCGCGCTCACCGTCGGGGCCGTCGAGCCCCTCGAACAGCGTGAACTCCCACAGCGGCCGGGCGCGGTCGAAGCTCGAGGTGGCGATGGGCTGCAGCGCGTCGAGCAGCGCGCGCATGGTGCCCGGGCCCGCGAGCCGCGTGCGCCGCAGGTGGAAGTCGAGATCGAACGTCGACTCTGCCGTCCAGCGCGGCGGGGCAATGCGGAACGGGGGAGAGACGACGCGCTGGCGCAACCGCGGGATGAAACACGTCGTGCGGTCGATGCGGCGCCGGACCCGATCCCAGTCGGGCACGGAGTCGAGGAGCGCGACCGCGAGGATCGTCGAGCGCAGGATCGGGTCCTTCTCGATGTTCCACATGAGCGCGTCCTCGTCGCTCATGTGGTGCGCGAACCGTGCCGCTTCCGCCATGTGGCCCCACCTCCGCGACGGCGTTCGAGTACCGCGAACGTACCCCGGAGTGGCCCGCCGGTCACCCCGGTCGAGCGCGATTCGATTTCGCTTCGGATCGGTTCAGCTCGCGATGTTGTACACGACCACGACATCGACGCTCAGCTGCTGGGTTCCGGCCTCGATGGGTACCGCGAGGTTGGCTGCCGAAGCCGCGAAGCCGCCCTGGTTGTAGGTGAGCGGTTGCGAGACGTTGGAGCCCGTGTCGTCGATGGTCTTGATCGAGCCGAGCTTCACCCCGGCTGCGGCCGCGAACTGCTTGGCCTGCGTGAGGGCATCCTTGATCGCGTCGGCGCGCGCTCGGGCCAGACCCGCGCTCGTGTTGTCGATCGAGAACGTCACGCCTTGCAAGCGGACGTCCTGACCCACCGTGAGGGCGGCCGCGTCGATGACCTCACCGGCCTTGGTGAGGTTGCGCAGCTTCGCGGAAACGGTGTTCGACGCGGAGTAGCCCGTCACATGGAAGTTCTTGTCGAAGTTGGGTGACACGTTGAGGTCGACGGTCTGGATGTCCTTGGCCGCGACCCCCTGCGCCTTCAGGGCGGTGATCAAGGCGTTGGCGCGGTCGTTGTTGCGTTGCAGCGCGGCCTGCGCCGACGGGTCGCTCGTCTGCACACCCATCGTCACGGTCATGACGTCGGGTGTGGCCTCGACCACGCCGTGACCGGAGACGTTGACCGTCGGTCCGTTCGCGCTCGGTGTGGTCACCGCGGTCAGGGCCGCGGACGCGTCCGGCTTCGAGCTGCCGCTGCTGCACCCGGCCGCGCCGACCAGAGCCAGGGCGGTGGCCGCGACTACCGCGGTCTTGGTCACCGCAGTCTTCGTGAGAGTTCGCATGGCGTGTTCCCCTTCGTCGGCGTGTTCCTCGATTGCGCGTCTGGGGTTCCGACGTCGCGGCCCGGGCCGGCGGTTCCCGTTAGGGTCGGTTCCGTGCGCAGCCGGTACGTGATCGCCAACGGGATCCGCCTCTATTGCCTCGAAGCGGGACCGACCGACGGACCGGTGGTGCTGTTGATGCACGGCTTCCCCGAGCTCGCGTATTCGTGGCGGCACCAGGTCGCGGTGTTGGGCGCGGCCGGTTTCCACGTAGTGGCGCCCGACATGCCGGGGTACGGACGCAGCGACAAGCCCGATGTCACCTACGACTGCGACTGGATCAACGCCTGCATGGTCGGATTGCTGGACGCGCTCGGGTGCGAGCGCGCGGTGGTAGCCGGACACGACTGGGGCGGGCTCCTCGTGTGGATCATGGCGCGCCAGTATCCGGAGCGCCTCGCGGGGGTCATCGGTGTGAACACCCCCGACCTCCCGCGCCCGCCGGTGCCGCCCGTGCAGTTGTTGCGCCAGATATTCGTCGACACGCCGATCTACATCATCCAGTTCCAAGAACGCGGCGTGGCCGAGTGGGTGCTCGGATCATGGGGACGCGGTGCCGACGACTTCGTCGAGATGATCTTCGGTGCGACGCTGAAGAACCCCGACGCGTTCCCACCCGAGGTGCTCGACGTCTACAAGGACGCGTTCCGTCCGGTCGGCGCGCTCACGCCGCCGATCGAGTACTACCGGAACATGGATCGCAACTGGGAGCTGACCACGGAGATCGCGGGTCGGACGGTCGACATGCCGTGCCTGATGATCTCCGCGGCCGACGACCCGGTGCTCACTCCGGCGATGACCGTGGGTATGGAAGAGCGGGTTCCCGATCTCGAGCGCGTCATCATCGAGAACTGCGGTCATTGGACGCAACAGGAACGGCCCGTGGAGACGTCGGCGGCGATGCTCGCGTACCTCCGCCGCCTGCCGTCGTGGCATTGAGGAGTTGACGACATGCCTATGCGAGAAGACTGCCGGCACTTCGAGAGCCGGACGTATCCCGGGGGTGAGGTCGCCCGGTTCTGCGTGCTCGACCTCGCGCCCGAAGCGCCGTGGCGGTGCCCGGAGAACTGCGCGTCGTACGAGCAGACGCTGATCGACGGTTCGTTCGTCTCCGCGCCGTTGATGCGGCCCGAGGTCGAGCCCGAGCCGAACGAGAAGCCCGAAGACATCCAGGACCTGCTCGACGACGCGGAGATGATCGTCGACGCGGCGGAGCCGGCGGCGTTGCGCGATCTCGGCCGGGGGTCGGGGTCGGCGTCAGGGTCGGGACGCAAGTGGTGGCAGTTCTGGAAGCGCGGTGGTGGCGGCGGTGGAAGTGCCGACGGCGGCGACTGGCATCTCAGCAATCGCTAGTTTGCCCGGGTGCCCGCACCCTCGAACTCCGGCGTCGCGCCCGACGATCCCATCGCGCAATACGGCGCCCTGTTCGAACGCGACGGCACGCGCTACATCCCGACCCCGCTCGCCCGCGGACCGTGGAGCCCGAACGCGTTGCACGGCGGCGCGCCGAGTGCGTTGTTCGCGACGGTGTGCGAGATGCACGATCCCGGTCCGGCCGCGTTCGTCGCGCGGCTGACCGTCGAGCTGCTCCGGCCCGTCCCGCTCGCGCCGCTCGAGATGCGCGTGCGCACGATCCGGCCCGGCCGCAAAGTGCAATGGATCGAAGCGATGCTGTGCGACGAAGGCGACCACGAGGTCGCGCGCGCCATGGTGTTACGGATTCGCTCCGACGATGTCGACACGAGCGGCGCGGTTCATCCGCAGATCGACGCGCCCCCGGGTCCCGACGCGGTCGAGAATCAGAAGTTCCCGTTCGGTGAAGGCGCGGTCGGGTTCTGGAACGTGCACGACGTCCGCCTCGTCGTGGGGACGTGGCTCGAGCCCGGTCCGGGGGTCGCGTGGTTCCGTTTGAAGTGCCCCGTCATCGCCGGTGAGCCGATCTCGCCGATCGCGCGGGTCGCGGCGGCCGCCGATTTCGGCAGCGGCGTTTCCAATCCGGTGCGGCTCACCAACGCCAACGCGATCAACCCGGAGCTGACCGTGCACGTGCATCGTCATCCGGTCGGCGATTGGGTGTGCCTCGACGCGGGCGCATGGGCACAGCCGCACGGGGTCGGCATGGCCGACACACGTCTGCACGACGAGCGCGGCGTGATCGGGCGGGGCGTGCAGTCGCTGCTCGTCGAGCCCGCGGCCAAGTTGCCGATGCACGTGCGCCGCGTTTCGGAGTAAGCGCGGCGTTCCCGATCGGGACTAGTCGTCCTCCGACTTGCGTTCCACGTCGGTGGCCCAGAGCTCGAACTCGCCGTTGCGGTAGACGAGCGCGGCCGGACGGCCCGCGAGCGGGGGCCGGAGGTCGCCACGGCTGCGGTCGACCCGGACCGAGATGGTGCGCCGGCCCGAGGCCGTGAGCATCGTGACCCGGTCGGATCCGCCCCACTTGAAGGCGGAGGCGGGCATGGCGAGGCCCTGATACTGCGAGAACTTCTGCTGCTTGCCGGCCCGGCGGCGCAGCGATTCCTCGACCCGGTCGGCGATGGGGCGGACGAGGGTGTCGGGCAGCTTCGAGCGTTCGACCTCGGTCTTCACGATGTCGCGCAGCGCGGTGCCGTCGAAGGCGTTGCCCTGGAGGGCGGCGGCCCGGGCCGCGTTGCTGGTTCGGTTGACGCGCTCGAGCGTGGCGATCAGCAATTTGTGCTGGTCGGCATCGGGCAGGAGCTCGACTTCGTCGACGGTGGCCATGACGGCAGGCATCGTAGCGACGGCGCCGATCTGCCAACTGTGGGCCCGCTCACCCACCGCCTCGGTACGTGAGCGTGCCCACAGATGGCGGGGGGGTCGGGTGACTCACGGCATTCGCCGGATTCCGGACAGCTACTATCCGTGTTATGCGGATGTCGGATGGAGTCGAGTGGGGCGTGCACGTGTGCGTGTTGTTGGCCGCGCTGCCCGACGACTCTGCGCTCCCGGCGGCCAAGCTCGCCGAATACCACGGCGTCCCCGCCGCCTATCTCGCCAAGCACCTACAAGCGCTGGCGAGCGCGGGGGTGTTGCGCACCGTGAAGGGCGCCCGGGGCGGCTACCGGCTGGCGCGACCACCGTCGGAGATCACCGTGTTGGAAGTCGTCGAGGCGATCGACGGTGAGGAGTCGGCCTTCCGCTGCAGCGAGATTCGCCGGCGCGGGCCCATGGCGATGCCCGCGCGTGAGTACACCAAGGCGTGCGGCATCCACAGCGCGTTCAACCGGGCCGATCAGGCGTGGCGGGCCGAGCTCGCGTCGACCACGATCACCGATCTGTTCCTCGGCCTCTTGGAAGATGTCCCGCGACCCGCGCTCGAAAAGGGCGCCCGCTGGGTGCAGGAGAGCGCCCGCTAGCGGCCGGCGCGGGGGCGCTTGCCGTGGTTCGCCTTGTTCCGGCGGGCCTTCAGCTTGCGTTTCTTCGTCTTCTTGCTCATAGGGGGATGGAGGCTACTTGATCGGTAGCCTGCGGCCCGATGGAGAACCTCGGGCTCGTGGGATTCACCGGTGCCGGCGCGAACCGTTTGTTCAGCGCCCTGACCGGGTTGCCCGTCCCCAGTGAGTACGAGGCCGCAGTCGGGGTCGCCAGCCTTCCCGACGCGCGTCTCCTGGCCCTCACCGAGATGGCGAAGTCGAAGAAGACCGTTGCGGCCGGATTCGAGCTCTCCCACCTCGCACTCCCGCCCGGGTCCAAGCCCGGAGAAGGGCTCGGCGGCAAGGTCCTGGGCACACTGCGCAACTGCGACGCGATCCTCATCGTGCTGCGCGCGTTCGCCGACGGTGGCGTCGCCCCCGATCCCCAAGGTGATCTCTCCGCGCTCGAGCTCGAGCTGGTGATCGCCGACATCGCGAGCGTCGAGCAACGCCTCAACAAGCAGCGCCGGGCCGCCAAGAGCGGCGACAAGGAGATCGCGGCCGAGGTCGTGGTGCTCGAGAAGGCGTTCGCCATCCTCTCCGACGGCACACCCATCCGCCGGGGCTCGTTCACGCCCGAGGAGTTGGCGTACCTCGCGCCGGTGTTCCTGCTCACGACGAAGCCGTTGCTGCTCGTGGCCAACACCGGCGAAGAGCTCACCACCGAGGTCGCGCTGCCCGAAGGCGACGACATCCTTGCGGTGCCGATCGACATCGAGGCCGAGATCGCGGCGTGCGCGCCCGAAGACCGGGCCGAGATGCGCGAGTCGTACGGGCTCGGCCCGTCCGCGCTCGACGCCGTCGCGCAGGCCGCGTATCTGCTGCTCGGTCGCCGCACCTTCTTCACCACCGGCGACGACGAGTCGCGCGCGTGGACCTTCCGCGCCGGAGCCAAGGCCCCCGAGTGCGCGGGAGTGATTCACAGCGATCTGCAACGCGGCTTCATCCGGGCCGAGGTCATCGACTGGCAGGAGCTGCTCGACATCGGCTCGTGGGCCAAGGCGCGCGAGCTCAAGAAGATTCGCGTCGAAGGCAAGGACTACGAGGTACGAGACGGTGACGTCCTCGAGATCCGGTTCAACGTATAGGCCGCGGGCATGACCTGGTTGGTACGCGACGACGACGTTCTGGCGGTGGCCGAGGTCGCGGCGACGCGGACCGAGCGGCGCCGCGGACTCACGGGCCGGGCCGACATCGAGGGCGCGCTCGTGTTGCGGCCCTGTCGCCAAGTGCACACGTTCGGGATGCAATTCCCGATCGACGTCGCGTTCTGCGACCGCACCGGGGTCGTGCTGCGCATGAGCACGCTCGAGCGGCGGCGCATGTCGGTTCCCGTCTGGCGCGCCGCGTTCGTGATCGAGGCGCGGGCGGGAAGCTTCGAGCGCTGGAAGCTCCAGGTCGGCGACGTCGTCGAGATCACCGGTTAAGCGCACCGGGCCCGGACGGGAGTCGGGCACAATGCGGTCAGGCACAATGAGAGGTCTCCATGCCGCGCTTCTACGTCACCACCCCTATCTATTACGTCAACGACGTCCCGCACATCGGTCACGCCTACACGACCGTGGCCGGCGATGTGCTCACGCGTTGGCGCCGCCTGTGGGGCGACGAGGTCTTCTATCTGACCGGTACCGACGAGCACGGCCTCAAGGTGCAGCGCGCGGCCGAAGCCCGCGGCGTGACTCCGAAGGAACTGGTCGACGAGACGTCGGCCAAGTTCCGCGCCACCTGGGACAGCCTCGACATCGCCTACGACGAGTTCATCCGCACGACCGAACCCCGCCACTACGCCGCGGTCCAGCAGTTCCTGCAGACGATCTACGACGCGGGCGACATCGAGCTCGGCACGTACGAAGGCATCTACTGCGTGTCGTGCGAGGCGTACTACTCCGAAGCCGAGCTCGTCGACGGGAAGTGCCCGATCCATCTCGGGCCCGTCGAGCACGTGGTGGAGCAGAACTACTTCTTCAAGCTGTCGCGCTACACCGATCGGTTGTTGGCGTACTACGCCGAACATCCCGACGCGGTGCAGCCGGAGTCGCGGATGAACGAGGTGCTCGGGTTCATCCGCGGCGGCCTGCAGGACTTCTCGATGAGCCGCACGTCGATCAACTGGGGCGTTCCGCTGCCGTGGGACACCGAGCATGTCGCGTACGTATGGGCCGACGCGTTGTTCAACTACTGCACCGCGGTCGGCTACGCGAGCGACGAAGCGCGCTTCGAGAAGTGGTGGCCCGTCGACTATCACCTCGTCGGCAAGGACATCCTGCGCTTTCACGCGGTGTACTGGCCCGCGATGTTGATGGCGGCCGGCCTGCAACCGCCCCGTTGTGTGTTCGCGCACGGCTGGCTGCTCGTGGGCGGCGAGAAGATGAGCAAGACGCGCCTCAACCAGATCGCGCCGGCCGACCTCATCGCCGACTTCGGGGTCGACGGTTTCCGCTACCACTTCATGGCTGACCAACGCTTCGGGCCCGACGGCGACTTCTCCTACGAAGCGATGGTGCAGCGTTACAACTCCGACCTCGCGAACAACTTCGGCAACCTCGCGAACCGGGTCCTGAACATGGCGATGAACTACTGCGGCGGGATCGTTCCCGCAGTGCGCGCCGATGGGCCGTTGCGAGAGTCGGCCGCGGGCGCGTTCGCGGGGCTCTCCGACTCGTTGACCCGGCTCGATTTCGCGAGCGGCTTCGGCGCGGTCTGGGATCTCATCCGCGCCACCAACGCGTACATCGAGGACTCCAAGCCCTGGGAGCTGAACAAGCAGGGCGACGCGGGCGCGGTGGCCGCGGTGCTCGGCGACTGTCTCGAGTCGCTGCGCGTGATCGCACTGTTGGCGTCGCCGGTGATCCCGAACGCGGCGGGCGAGCTGTGGCGGCGCCTCGGACTCACCGGTCGGCCGGAAGACGAACGGCTTCCGGATGCCGCGGCGTGGGGCCGATTGCCCGCAGGTGTAAAGCTCGACAAGGGCGAACCGCTCTTTCCCCGCAAGGACACGTGAGCGCGGTGTGGGTCGACTCGCACTGCCATCTGCAGCTGGCGGGCGGCGACGAGCATGTGGCGAATGCGCGCGCCGCCGGGGTCGAGTGGATGGTCTGCGTCGGTACCGATCTCGAGACGTCGCAGGCGGCACTGATGCTCGCCGACATGCATCCCGACGTGTACGCCGCGGTCGGATTGCATCCGCACGACGCGTCGAAGCTGGCAGTGCAGTGGGACCAGCTCGAGCCGCTCGCCGTCTCCGACGCGTGTACCGCGATCGGCGAGTGCGGGTTCGATCTCTTCTACGAGCATTCGCCCCGCGCCGAGCAGGAGATCGCGTTCCGTTTCCAGATCCGGTTGGCGAAGCACACGGGGAAGCCGCTCGTCATCCACTCGCGCGATGCCTGGGACGACACGTTCCGGGTCCTCGACGACGAAGGCGTTCCCGAGCGCACGATCTTCCACTGCTTCACGGGTGGTCCGGAGGAAGCGCGGTTGGCGCTGGCGCGCGGCTGCTACCTCTCGTTCAGCGGGATCGTCTCGTTCAAGAACGCCGAGGCCCTGCGCGACGCGGCCCGCATCACTCCCGGCGACCGCGTCCTCGTCGAGACCGACTCGCCCTTCCTCACGCCGGAACCGTTCCGCGGGAAGCAGAACGAACCCGCGCTCGTCGCGGTCGTCGGCGCGGCCCTCGCCCGAGCGCGCGGGGTCGAGCCGGAGCAGATCGCGGCGCTCACGCGGGCGAACGCAATGCGGGTGTTCGGCATCGACCGGTGAGGCCCTCGGAGATCCACGAGCTCTTGGCGCGCCACGGGGTCAAGCCGTCGAAGGCACTGGGTCAGAACTTCCTCGCCGACCCCAACACCGCGCGGCGCATCGTCCGCCTGGCCGACCTGCAGCCCGGCGAGCGGGTCGTGGAGGTCGGACCCGGCATCGGTTCGCTGACCGTCGAGTTGGCCGCGGCCGGTGCGCACGTGTGCGCGATCGAGCTCGACCGGCACCTCGTGCCGATTCTCTCCGAAGTCGTCGCCGGTCTCGACGTCGAGGTCGTGGAAGACGACGCGATGCGCGTGAACTGGCACGCGCGGCTCGGCGACGATCCGTGGGTCATGGTCGCGAACCTGCCGTACAACGTCGCCACCCCGCTCGTCGTGGGCGTGCTGGAAACTGCACCGATGATCAAGCGCATACTGGTGATGGTGCAACGCGAGGTCGGTGAGCGGATGGCGGCGAGCGCGGGCGACGACGCCTACGGCGCGATGTCGGTGAAGGTCGCGTACTACGCCCGGGCCACGGTGGTCGGCACCGTCTCGCCGAGCGTCTTCGTCCCGAAGCCCAATGTCGAGAGCACGCTGGTGCAGTTGGTACGCCACGAGACGCCCCCGGTACAGGTTCCCGATGTCGACGCGCTGTTCGACCTCGTGCGCGCCGGTTTCGCGACCCGCCGCAAGATCCTGCGCAACACGCTGCAGGGGCGCGTCGATGCGGAACGCTTCGCGCGGGCGAATGTCGATCCGCAAGCGCGCGCCGAGACGCTCTCGCTGGCCGACTGGGCGAGGCTCGCCAATGCCTGACCCCGTTCCCGAGGAAGTCGTCGTCGACGCGTTCGCCAAGCTCACGCTGTCGTTGCACATCACCGGGACGCGTGCCGACGGCTACCACGAGCTCGACGCGACGATGGTGTCGATCAGCGAGCCGCACGACACGCTCACGATCACGCCGGCCGACGCGTTGTCGTTGACGGTGACCGGACCGTTCGCCGCGGATGTCCCGGCCGACGCGGCGAACCTCGCGTGGCGCGCGGCCGAGGCCTGCGGCGCGACCGTCGCCATCGCGTTGCACAAGGGGATCCCGTCGGGCGCGGGGCTCGGTGGGGGATCAGCCGACGCGGCCGCGGTGCTCACCGCGTTGGGCGGCGACCCCGCGATCGGGGCAACGCTCGGCGCCGACGTGCCCTTCTGCCTCCGCGGCGGATTCGCGGTGGTGCGCGGCATCGGCGACGAGTTGCTGCGCGCCGAATACCTGCCGCTCGCCATCGTCGTGGTGACGCCGGCGTTCCGCTGCTCGACCGCGGACGTGTACCGCGCCTGGGACGAGCTCGGCGGCCCCCACGACGACGTGAACGATCTGCGCGCCGCGGCGGAACTGGTCGAGCCCCGGCTGGTCGAGTTCCGCCGGGCCGTGGAAGCCGCGGGCGAGGCCCCCGCGATCCTGGCCGGCAGCGGCTCGTCGTACGCGCTGGTGTTCGAACACGAGAGCGCCGCCGAACGGGCCCGCACCCGCATCGCGGCCGACGTCGACGCGTCGGTCTGGCTCGCCTCCACAACCCCCGTCGGCGTCGAGGTCGGCTGAGTCCGGACGCGAAACGGCCGCCCCGATGGGGCGGCCGCTGCTTACTTACCCTGCTGACGACGTTGCCAGCGGGTCTTCTTCAGCAGCTTCTTGTGCTTCTTCTTGCGCATGCGCTTGCGGCGCTTCTTGATCAGCGATCCCATGACGGAGAGCGACGCTACCAGACGCCGTCACGGAGCCTCCCAGCGAGGTCGGATTGCGTCCGTTCGATCGGTGGCTCGTCGGTAGATTGGTAGTGATTCGGGGGTGGTGTAACGGCAGCACAGGGGCCTTTGAAGCCCTTAGCGAAGGTTCGAAACCTTCCCCCCGAGCTCGACAACAAAAAGGGAGTTGGCATGAAGCAGTACCGCCCCCTGAGCGCAGTCGTACTCGCCGCGGGGGAGGGCACGCGCATGCGTTCGGGAACGCCCAAGGTGCTGCATCCCTTGTGTGGCCGGCCGATGGTGCTCCACGTCGTCGATGCGCTGGCCGAGCTGCCCCTCGAACGGATCGTGGTGGTCGTGGGTCACGCGGCCGAACGCGTCACCAAGACCCTGCACGATCAGCTCGTCACCGAAGTTCCGGTGGAGTTCGTGGAGCAACGTGTGCAGCGCGGTACCGGCGATGCGGTCAGCGTCGCGCTCACCGTCTTCGACGATCTCGACGCCGAGGACGACATCCTCGTGTTGCCCGGCGACGCGCCGCTCGTGCGCGCGGAGACGATCGCCCGCCTCGCCACCGAGCACCGCGTGCAGGACGCGGCCGCCGCGATCCTCACTGCCACCGTCGACGATCCCACCGGGCTCGGTCGGGTCGTACGCGGCAAGGACGGGCGCGTCGCGCGGGTCGTCGAGCACGCCGACGCCACCGACGAGGAACGCGAGATCACCGAGATCAACACGTCGATCTATTGCTTCCGGCGCGGGCTGCTCGCGCCGGCGTTGCGGCGCCTGAGCCCCGAGAACGCGCAGGGCGAGTACTACCTGACCGACGCGATCGCGGTGTTGCGCGACGCGGGCCACAACGTCATCGCGATCGGCGCCGACGATCCCCGCGAGGCGATCATGGTCAACGACCGCGTCGAGCTGGCCCAGGCCGAGACCGAGCTGCGCCGCCGGATCAACCGCGGCTGGATGCGCGCCGGCGTGACGATGGTCGATCCCGCCCGCACCTATATCGACGCGACGGTCGAGCTCGAGTCGGACATTCGCCTGCTGCCGGGGACCATCCTCGAAGGCCGCACGGTCGTGGGCGCGGGTTCGGTCGTCGGGCCTGACTGTCGGCTGACAGATGTCGTGGTCGGCGAGGGCGTGCGCATGTCGAACGCCGTGGCCCGCGAGTGCGAGATCGGCGACGACTGCGAGGTCGGGCCCTTCGCCTTCGTCCGGCCCGGAACGCGGCTGGCCACGGGCGTGAAGGTCGGGACGTACGTGGAGATCAAGAATTCCGAGATCGGCGCGGGCACGAAGGTTCCGCACCTCTCCTACGTGGGTGACGCCGACATCGGATCGGGCGCGAATCTCGGCGCCAGCACGATCACCGCCAACTACGACGGCGAGAACAAGCACCGCACCAGGATCGGCGACGGCGCGCACACAGGCGTGCACACCTCGCTGGTCGCGCCGGTGGAGCTGGGCGACGACGCCGACACGGGCGCGGGCTCGGTGGTGACCCACGATGTGGCCGCCGGCCGCCACGTACGCGGGGTGCCGGCGCGCGACACCCGGTCGACGCGCGAGGATGGCGGCTGATGGAAGTCATAACGAAGAAGCGGCTGGTCCTCGTAGCGGGCCGGGGTCACTCGGAACTGTCGAACGAGGTTGCCGCGCACCTTCGGGTTCCGCTCGGCGAATGCGTGCTTTCCACGTTCGCGAACGGTGAGATCTACTGCCGGTACGGCGAGAACATCCGCAGTGCCGACGTGTTCGTGTTCCAGACGCACGGCGGTTCGATCAACGACCTGCTCATGGAGCAGCTCATCATGATCGACGCCGCGAAGCGCGCGTCGGCGAAGCGCATCACCGCGGTGTGCCCGTTCTACGGATACGCCCGTCAGGACCGCAAGGCCGAGGGCCGCGAACCGATCACCGCGCGTCTCGTCGCCGACATGCTCACCGCCGCGGGTGCCGATCGGGTCGTCACCGTCGACCTGCACACCGGCCAGATCCAAGGCTTCTTCGACTGCCCGGTCGACCACCTCACCGCGGTCCCGGTCATCGCCGAATACCTGAAGAAGAACGTCGAGAACGACGCGGTCATCGTCGCCCCGGACGCCGGTGGTGGCAAGCTCGCCCGCCGGTTCGCCGATCGGTTGAGCGCCGACATCGCGTTCATCGACAAACGGCGCCCGAAGGGGACGCACAACGTCGCGGTCGCCACCGAAGTTGTCGGCGACATCAAGGGCCGTACGTGCATCATCGTCGACGACATGATCGACACCGCCGGCACCGTCGTCAGCGCCGCGAATCTGCTCATCGACCGGGGCGCGGTCGAGGTCTACATCGCGGCCACGCACGGGTTGTTGTCGGGGCCGGCCGTCGACCGCTTGAAGAACGGACCGATCCGCGAGGTCGTGGTCACCAACACGGTGCCGATCTCGGACGAGAAGCGATTCGACACGCTGCGCGTGCTCTCGATTGCACCGCTGCTGGCCGAGGCGATCGACGCCGTGTTCGAAGATGGCTCCGTGAGTGAGCTCTTCGGTGGCGACAACATGTGATGTCGTCACCCATGCGGCGCGCGTTCGCGCTCCTCGGCGCGCTCGTGTTCGCATCGGCGCTCGCCGCCTGCAGCTCGTCGAAGTCCTCCGGGTCGGATGCGACGACCGTCGCGCCGATCACGACTCCGGCTCCTTCGCTCGCCGATCCCGAGCCGTACCCGGCGCCCAAGAATCCGATGGCGCTGGCCGCTAAGGCCGGCCTCGTTCCCGAGGACGCCGAGCAGCTGCAGTACCACGTGCACGCGCACCTCGACGTGTTCGTCAACGGCATCCGCATCCGGGTTCCGGCGGGCATCGGGATCGACATCACCAACCCGCGCGTGCACACCGGTACCGTCGATGGCGCGACGGGCTACGGCGGAATCGTCGTGGCGTGCGCGCAGCCGTGCATCTCGCCGTTGCACACCCACGACATCAGCGGGATCCTGCACACGGAGTCGTCGACGCACAAGGACAACACGCTCGGGCAGTTCTTCATCGAGTGGAACGTGAAGCTCGACGCGAACTGCTTCGCGACCTACTGCGCGCCGGCCACCCCCGTTGCGGTCTACGTGAACGGCACGCGCTTCACCGGCGACCCCCGCACGATTCCCTTGGCCAACCTGACCGAGATCGCGATCGTGGTCGGCACACCCCCGGCCCAGATCCCCAACTCGTTCGACGAGAGCCAGATCTAGGCAACGACGGCCGATCCGGCGCCCGGGGCAGGGGATTCCCGCCGACCAGCCGGTTTGCGCGACAATCTCCTGTTCACCATTTCTCTGACGAGGATTGACGCGCCATGGCTGACGCCACGCTCATTGCAGTTCGCCGCCCCGCGGCCGGGAAGCGGCCCGCGGGTCGCGTGCGCCGGGAGGGCCTCGTTCCGGCCATCGTGTACGGGCTCGGCACCGACAACGTGTCGGTCTCGGTCAACCAGCGCGAGCTGGTGAAGATCCTCTCCGGCGGCAGCGGCATGAACACGCTGATCACGTTGAACATCGACGGCACCGAAGAGCTCGCGATCGCCCGCCAGCTGCAGCGCCACCCGGTGCAGGGCACCGTGATCCACGTCGACTTCGTGCGCGTGCGCGCCGACCAGACGATCCAGGCCGAGATCCCCGTTCACCTCCACGGCGAGGCGGAAGGCGCGGTCCGCGGTGGAATCCTCGAACAGCTCGTCCACACTCTCACGGTCGAGGCCAAGCCCGCCGACTTCCCGCCGTCGATCGAGCACGATGTCAGCGCGCTCGAGATCGGTGGTCAGGTCTACGTCCGCGACCTCGTCGTGCCGAACGGTGTCACGGTGCTCCAAGACGGAGACGACCTCGTCGCGCAGATCTCTGCGCCGCGTGTCGCCGAAGCCGCCGAGGGTGCCGAGGGCGAAGGTGCGGAGGGCGCAGGTGGCGAAGGCGCGGCCGCGCCGGCCGAGGCGCCGTCCGGGGAGTAGCGGGTCCTGGTGCCCGTCGACCTCTTGGTGGTCGGGCTCGGCAATCCCGGCAACGAATACGCACACACGCGGCACAACGTCGGTGCCGACGTTGTCGAATTGCTCGCGCGCCGGCACGGCGGAAAGTTGCACGGCACCAAGGGCCGGGCGCGCAGCGACGAGGTGCGGATCGGTTCGCAGCGGGTCGCGCTCGCGATCCCGCTCACGTACATGAACGACTCCGGTGAAGCCGTCGCGGGAGTGATGCGGCGCCTGGGTGTCGAGCCGGAACAGATCGTGATCGTGCACGACGAGCTCGACCTGCCGCCCGCGGCGCTGCGGGTGAAGGTCGGCGGCGGGCTCGCGGGCCACAACGGCCTGCGCTCGATCAAACAACACCTGCACACCGACGAGTTCATGCGGGTGCGGATCGGGGTCGGCAAGCCGCCCTCGAAGGAACGCGGCGCCGACCATGTGCTGTCGAAGGTCTCCAAGCGCGACCGCGAAGCGATGGATGTGACGCTCGAGGAAGCAGCCGACGCGGTGGAGCTCATCGTGCGCGACGGGGTGCAGGCCGCGATGAACCGGTACAACGCCCGTACGCCCGAAGCGGGCTGACAGCCGCGGAACGCCGAGTACCCCGGAACGCCAAGAGCCCTGGAACGCCGAGAGCCCTGGAACGCAGAGCCCTGGAACGACAGCGCGGGTCTACGCTGAGCGGACCCGGGGCGCGTCCGCGTTCCCGGGTAGAACGCGCGCCCATGCCTGCGACCCTTGCCGGTCTCACCACCCTGTTCGCCGACGATCCCGTCGTCGCGGCCGCCACCGGCGGTCTCGCGCGCTCGGTCGCGGTCCCCGAGCCCGCACGCGCGTTGTTCGCGGCCACGATCGCCCGGGCCACGGCGCGCCGGCCGGTCGTGCTCGCGGTGCCGACCGCCCTTGAAGCCGAACGCATCACCGTCGACCTGCGCGAGTTTCTCGGTGACGGCGCGGTCGAGCTGTTCCCGGCGTGGGAGACGCTGCCGTTCGAGCGGGTCTCGCCCGCGACCGAGACGATGGGTCGGCGGCTGCGCGTCATCTGGCGGCTGCGCGTCGGCGGTGATCATCTGCCGCGTGCGATCGTCGCGCCGGTGCGCGCGCTGGTGCAACGGCTCGGCCCGCACGTCGAGGATGTCGAACCCGTCGTGGTGCGCAAGGGCGCGCAGATCGACCGCGACGAGCTCGTCGCGCAGTTGGTGACGATCGGTTACCGGCGCGAGTACCAGGTCGAGGCGCGCGGCGAAGTTGCGGTGCGCGGCTCGATCGTCGACGTCTATCCCGCCACCGCCGACCACCCGGTGCGCATCGACCTGTGGGGCGACGAGGTCGACCGGCTCTCGCACTTCTCCGTCGCCGATCAGCGATCATCGGCGGAGGTCGACGAGGCGTGGATCTTCCCGGTGCGCGAGTTGCTGCCGACCGACGAGGTGCGGGCGCGGGCGCGCGAGCTCCTCGTCACCCAACCCTGGGGGCGCGAGCAGTGGGAGCGGCTGGCCGAGGGCAACACCTTCGACGGCATGGAGTCGTGGCTGCCGTGGCTCACTTCCGACGAGCGGCTCCTGCCCGATCTGCTCCCCACGTCGGCGCTCGTTGCGATCGTCGAGCCCCGCCGGCTGCGCGACCGCGCCCAGGAGTTGCTCGACGAGGAGGCCGCCCTCGCGCAGACGCTCGCCACCACGTGGGGCGCGAACGTCGACAACGACGACACGCCCCGGCTCTCGCTCCCGTTCGACCGCCTGCTCGCGCACACCAAAGCGCAGCCGGTCCCCGTGCTCGCGGTTCCCGATTCGCCGGAAACGCCGATCCTCGCCGCGAGCGCGTTCGATCCGGTCGTCGGCGATTCCGACGCACTCGCGCAACGGCTCAACGCGCTCAAGCGCGAGGGCTTCAAGGTGTTCATCGCGGCCGAGGGAACCGGCAGCGCCGATCGCATCGAGCAGATCCTCGGCGACGAGGGTGTCGTCGTCGATCGCATCACCGACATCCCGGATTCGGGTGCGGTGTTGCGTGCCCCGGGGATCCATATCGTGGTGGCGCCGTTGGATCGCGGCGCGGTGCTGCCGACGCAACAGGTCGCGCTCGTCGCGGAAGCGGACCTCACGGGTCGGCGCCGCGTGCACCGCCGGGCGCGCGGCGCGCGTAAGGGTCTCGACCACTACGAAGGCCTGACCGTCGGCGACTACGTCGTGCACCGCGTGCACGGCGTCGGTCGTTATCACGGCATGGAGACGAAGGAGATGTTCGGCGTCACCCGCGACCGCCTGGTCGTGGAGTTCAAGGGCGGCGACCGCGTCTACGTCGACTCGGAAGACATCGGGCTCATCCGCAAGTACACCGGCGGCGAGGAACCGAAGCTCTCGAAGATGGGCGGCGCCGACTGGGACAAGACGCGGGCCAAGGTGCGCAAGGCGGTGCGCGACATCGTGGGCGAGCTCGTCGTGCTCTACCGGCGCCGGCTCGCGACCGTCGGTCACGTGTTCGGGCCCGACACGCCGTTCCAACACCAGATCGAAGAGGCGTTCCCCTACGAGGAGACTCCCGACCAGGCCAAGGCGATCGTCGAGACCAAGGCCGACATGGAACGGGGGGTTCCCATGGACCGACTGATCTGCGGCGACGTGGGCTACGGCAAGACCGAGGTCGCCTTGCGCGCCGCGGCGAAGGCCGTCTTCGACGGAAAGCAGGTCGCGATCCTCGTTCCGACCACGCTGCTCGCGAGTCAGCACGGCCAGACGTTCCGCGAGCGGTTCGCGAACTATCCCGTGCGGGTCGAGGTGCTGTCGCGCTTCCTCACCACCAAGGAACAGAACGAGGTGGTGAAGGGAATCCGCGACGGCGCCGTCGACATCGTGATCGGTACGCACCGTCTGCTCGGTTCCGACATCGCGTTCAAAGACGTCGGGTTGCTCGTGGTCGACGAGGAACAGCGTTTCGGCGTGCAGCACAAGGAGCGCATCAAGGAATGGCGCGCCAACGTCGACGTGCTGACGCTCACCGCAACTCCGATCCCGCGCACGCTGGAGATGTCGCTCACCGGTATCCGCGATCTCTCGCTGGTGAACACCCCACCCGAGGATCGCCAGCCGATCCTCACCTACGTCGGCGAGTTCGACGAGCGCGCGGTCTCGGAGGCGATTCGGCGCGAGTTGCTGCGGGAAGGTCAGGTGCTCTTCGTGCACAACCGCGTGCACGACATCGCGCACGTGGCCGACGACGTGCGCCGGCTCGTGCCGGAAGCGCGCGTCGCCATCGCGCACGGTCAGCTCGACGAGAACCGGCTCGAACGCGTCGTGCAGGAATTCTGGGATCACGAATACGACGTGCTGGTCTGCACCACGATCGTCGAGAGCGGTCTCGACATGCCGACGGTCAACACGCTGGTCGTCGATCGGGCCGACATGCTCGGTCTGTCGCAGCTCTACCAGCTGCGCGGTCGCGTCGGGCGCCGAGGGTCGCGTGCGTACGCCTACCTGCTGTATCCGCCCGACCGTTCGCTGAGCGAGCAGGCCTACGAGCGGTTGAAGACGATCGGCGAGTTCACCGATCTCGGTTCCGGGTTCAAGATCGCGATGCGCGACCTCGAGATCCGCGGGGCGGGCAACCTGCTCGGCGCGGAGCAGTCGGGGCATATCGCGGCGGTGGGCTTCGACCTCTACGTCGAGATGGTCACCGAAGCGGTGGGGGAGCTCACCGGCGAGCTGCCCGAGCACCCGGCCGAGGTGCAGATCGACCTGCCCGTCACCGCGCACCTCCCGGCCGATTACATCGCGCGCGACGACGTGCGGATGGAGGCGTACCGGCGCCTGGCCGCGGTCACGAGCCAAGCCGACGTCGACGACGTACGGGCCGAGTGGGAAGACCGCTACGGACCGCCGCCGCCGCCGGCCGCGGCCCTGCTCGACGTGGCCCGCCTGCGGGCCGCGTGTCTCCGGCTCGGCATCCGCGCGGTCTCGGTGCAGAAGGGGAGTGCCCGCCTCGACGGTTGGCATCTGCTCAAGTCGCAAGAAGCCCGGCTGCAGCGCATGGTGGCGCGGGTTCGGGTCCTGCCCGACGCGGTCGTCATACCCGTCACGGCCACCGGCGAGATCTCGATCGCCCAGGCGTTGCTCAGGTTGCTCGACGCGATCGCGCCGCCCCCGCCCGACGATGAGCAGACCGGGGAAACGGAGACCGCCCAGGTAACCTCCGCCGGATGACTGCTCGCCGGATCCGCCTCCGCCGCCTCGCGGTGCCGCTCGTCGTAGGAGTGATGGGCCTCGGCCTCGCCGGGTGCTCGAACAAGAGCACCGACGCCGCGACCGTCGAGTACCACGACGCCAACGGCGACCACGTCGTCCACATCACGCGCGACGAGTTCACCGCGGAGCTCACCCACCTGACGTCGAACGAGCAGTTCGTCCAAGAGCTGAAGTCGACCGGCAACTTCCCGAACGTCGACGGAACCGGCTCGACCGACCAGCAGCTCTCGAGCCTCTGGTTGACCCAGCTCATCAACCAGGTCGCGGTCGACGCGGAGTTCGAGAACGCGAAGCTCACCCTCACGACCGACGACATCGGCACGGGTACCACCGACGAGGAGAATCTGTTCACCAAGGCCGTCTTCGACGCGTTCCCGAAGGCGTACGCGACGACCCTCGTCGACCGGGGGGCGCGCACCCGGGCGCTCCTCAGCTACTTCGAGACGTGTCCGTCGGGTCGCTTCGTCTCGCACATCTTGTTGAAGACGAAGGCCCAGGCCGACGCCGAGCTCGCGCTGATCAACTCCGGGCAGGTCACGTTCACCGACGTCGCCAAGGCGCAGTCGACCGACAGCACCTCGGGCAAAGTCGGCGGTGCGCTCGGCTGCCTGAGTCCGGGCGAGTTCATCCCGGTGTTCGAGGACGCGGCGCAGGGCGCGCCGCTCGGCACCGTGATCGGACCCGTGCACAGCCAGTTCGGCTACCACCTGATCCTGGTGCGCAAATGGACCGCGGCCGACGTCGCGACGTACGGCGGTCAGGCGCTGGCCCAGGCCGCGAGCGCGGTCGTGGCGGCGCGCATCGAGGCGATGCACGTCACGGTCGACCCGCGCTACGGAACCTGGGGCAAGAGCGCGCCGGACGCCAACGGCAACACCGGGTTCGCCGTGATCCCGCCGACCCCGCCGAACCCGCGGGTATGCCGTGACGCGGGCGACACGTGCGCCGGTCCGACGACCACCACCACGACCACCGTCGCACCTGTCCCGTCCGGGTGAGCAGGCCGCGCGTCGTCGTGGTCGGGCTCGGTCCGGCCGGAGTCGATCTCCTGTTGCCCGCGGCGCGCGCCGCGCTCGAGCGAATCCCGGTGCGCTACGTCCGGACCGCGCGTCATCCCGCGGTCGACGACCTGGCCCGCGAAGGCATCGTGCTCGAGCCGCTCGATCTCCTCTACGACTCCGGCGACGATCTCGACACGGTCTACGCGGCGATCGCGGCGCGGGTCGTCGAGTTGGCGCACGAGAACGGAGAGGTTGCGTACGCGGTTCCGGGCAGCCCGTCGGTGGCGGAGCGCACGGTCGTGCTCTTGCGCGGTGCGGGCATCGACATCGAGATCGTGCCCGGGCTGTCGTTTGCCGACCTGGCATGGAACCGGCTCGGTGTCGATCCCATGACCGGCGCACGCGTCATCGATGCGCGCTCGTTCGCGGTCGACTCCGCGGGCGTCGCGGGCCCGATGCTGCTCGCGCAGTGCGACACGCGGTTCGTCCTCTCCGACGTCAAGCTCGCGTTGCTCGAAGTGCTGCCGCCCGACCACGAAGTCGTCGTGCTCCAGGGCCTGGGTCTGCCCGACGAGCAGCTCATCCCGGTGGCGCTGGCCGAGCTCGACCAGGCCGTCGAACCCGATCACCTCACGTCGGTGTTCGTCGACACCGGCGACATCTCGGTGGCGGGCGAGCTCGCTCGCCTGCTCGCGCTGACCGAACGGCTGCGCGGCCCCGGCGGCTGCCCCTGGGATCAGGCCCAGACGCATCACTCGCTGCGCCGGCACGTGCTCGAAGAGGCGTACGAGGTCGCGGCCGCGATCGACGAGCTCCCGCCCGACGCGCCGGAGGGCGATATCCCGCCCGGCGCGTACGACTCGCTCGAGGACGAGCTCGGCGATCTCCTGTTCCAGGTGATGATCCACTCCGTGCTCGCGTCGGAAGCCGGCGCGTTCACGATCGCCGATGTCGCGCGGGGCGTGCACACGAAGCTCGTGCGCCGCCACCCGCACGTGTTCGGCGACGTCGAGGCCGACACGCCCGACGCGGTGATCACGAACTGGGAGCAGATCAAGAAGGGCGAGAAGGGCCACACCTCACTCGTCGAGGGCATCACGCCCGGGCTGCCCGCGCTGATCTACGTGCAGAAGCTGTTGCGTAAGGCGGCGTCGATCGGATTGGTCCCCGATCTCGCGCCCGGCGGGACCGACGCGAATAACGACGAAGACGCGCTCGGGCGCGCGCTCGCCGCACTGACCGTCTCCGGGGCCGAGGCCGGCCTCGACGGTGAGTCCGCGTTGGCCGCGTGGGCCGGGCGCTTCAAAGCACGCTTCACGCGCATGGAGCAGCTCGCGACCGCCGCCGATATCGATCTCGCGCAGGCGGAACCGGCGGTCGTTTCCGGTCTCTGGGACCGCGCCGCCGACCCGGTCCCCGGTCCTTAGTCGCCCCGCTTCAGGCGGCAGAATGCTGCGCCCGTGCCGGCCTGGATCGGCGCCGAACGTGCGTTCGCTGCCACTGGGAGCGCGAGAGCGTATACATTCGCAACATTGGCCCCAGGAGTTTTCGTGAGCATCATTGACGACGTCGCCGGCCGGGAGATCCTCGATTCCCGCGGCAACCCGACCGTCGAGGTCGAGGTCGAGCTGATTTCCGGGGCCCGGGGCCGGGCCGCGGTACCGAGCGGTGCCAGCACCGGCGCGCACGAGGCGGTCGAGCTCCGCGACGGCGGCGACCGCTTCGGCGGCAAGGGGGTTGCCGACGCGGTCGGCAACGTCAACGGCGAGATCCGCGATGCCGTCATGGGCATGGACGCGGCCGACCAGCGGGGGCTCGACGCCACCCTGTTCGCGCTCGACGGCACCGAGAACTCGGGGCGCCTCGGCGCGAACGCGATCCTGGGTGTGTCGCTCGCGGCGGCCAAGGCCGTCGCCGAGGAATGCGGTCTGTCGCTGTATCGCTACGTCGGCGGCACCAACGCGCACGTGTTGCCGGTGCCGCAGATGAATGTGTTGAACGGTGGCGCGCACGCCGACAGCAACGTCGACATCCAGGAGTTCATGCTCCTCCCGGTCGGCGCGGTCAGCTTCTCCGAGGCCCTGCGCTGGGGCGCGGAGACGTATCACGCGTTGCGCGGGCTCTTGCGCGATCGCGGCCTCTCGACCGGTCTCGGCGACGAGGGTGGATTCGCGCCCGACCTGCCGTCGAACGAGGAAGCGCTGAAGCTGCTGCTCGCCGCGATCGAGGCCGCGGGTTACGAACCGGGGCGCGAGATCGCGCTCGGTCTCGACGTTGCCGCATCGGAAGTGTTCGACGCGGGCAACTACGAGTTCGCGGGCGAGAAGCGCACGTTCACCAGTGCGGAGCTCGTCGACTACCTGGCCGATCTCTGTAATCGGTACCCGATCGTCTCGATCGAGGACGGCATGGCCGAGGACGACTGGGACGGTTGGGCCACGCTCACGCGCCGCCTCGGCTCGGAGGTGCAGCTCGTCGGCGACGACATCTTCGTGACGAACTCCGAGCGCCTGGCGCGCGGCATCGACGCGGGGGTGGCGAACTCGATCCTGATCAAGGTCAATCAGATCGGCTCGCTCACGGCGACCCTCGACGCCATGCAACTCGCCGGCACCGCCGCGTACACGTGCGTGATGTCGCACCGCAGTGGTGAGACCGAGGACTCCACGATCGCCGACCTCGCGGTCGCGACTAACTGCGGCCAGATCAAGGCCGGCGCGCCGGCCCGCAGCGACCGCGTGGCCAAGTACAACCAGCTTCTGCGCATCGAGCAGGAGCTCGGCGACGCGGCCGAATACCTCGGCCATCGGGCCCTGAAAGGCAAGGCGCGCGGATGAGTCGCGGCGCCCGGGCCCGCTTGGCGTTGGCCGCGCTCGCGTTCGTCGCGATCCTGTTCGTGTTCGTCTTTCCGACGCGTGCGTATCTGAAGCAACGCAGCCAGGTGGCGTCCGCGCAGCACGACGTGAACGTGCTCCGCGAGCAGAACGACAAGCTGGCCGCGCAAGCGCAGTTGCTGCAAGGCACGGCCGCCATCGAGCAGATGGCCCGCGAGCAGTTCCACTACGTGCTCCCGGGCGAGCAGGTCTACGACGTCGTTCCCGGCGCCCCGACTCCGTCCGGCACCACCTCCACGACCTCGCCGTAACCCCGGTCCGGGTCGTCCGTGCCGCCGGCGACCCGATTCGAGTTCGGGTTCCGTATGCTCGGGCCGTGGCCACGACGGATTCGCCGACCGAGCGTGACGTAGAGGTGCTGACCCGGCTGCTCGGGCGCGTGCCGCGGGCCGGCTTCGAGGTCGTCGTGCGCAACGGGCAGGGCGATCCGGTCGTCATCCGCAACGCGCCACTGCTCGACGACGGCACGCCCATGCCGACGCGCTACTGGCTCGTCGATCCCGACCTCTCGCTACGTGTCGCCCGGCTCGAGTCGTCCGGCGGGGTGCGCGCCGCAGAAGCCGCGGTCGATCCAGAGGCGCTCGGCTCCGCGCACGCGCGCTACGCCCGCGAACGCGATGCCGCGCTCGCACCCGATCACGTGGGTCCGCGCCCGAGTGGTGGCGTCGGCGGTACCGGGCGCGGGGTCAAGTGCTTGCACGCGCACCTCGCGTATCACCTCGCGGGGGGCGACGACCCCGTCGGTCGGTGGGTGGAGGAGAACCTGCAATGACACGAGTTGCCGCCGTCGACATGGGAACGAACTCGACGCGTCTGCTCGTCGCCGATGTCGACGGGCACGGTCGCGACGCCAAGCTCGTAACCCTCGATCGGCGGACGCGGATTACGCGCCTGGGCCAGGGCGTGGATCGCGATCGAACGTTGCACCCCGACGCGATCGAACGCGTGCTGACGGTGTTGCGCGAGTACCGCGGCGTGATGGACGAGCTCGGGGTCGAACGCGTGCGCGCGTCGGCGACGAGCGCGGCGCGCGACGCGAGCAACCGCGACGCGCTCTTCGATCCGACCGAGGAGATTCTCGGCGTCCGGCCCGAGCTCTTGCCCGGCGAAGAAGAGGCCCGCCTCGAATTCCTCGGCGCAACCAACGGTCTTTCCGAGCCCGGCCCGTACCTGCTCGTCGACGTGGGCGGCGGTTCGACCGAGCTCATCGTCGGCACCGACGAGCCCGGGGGACTCGTTTCGATCGACATCGGCTGCGTACGCCTCACGGAGCAGTTCCTGCACTCCGACCCGCCGACCGCGGAGGAATTGAGTCAAGCGGTCTCGGTGGTGCGCGACCAGCTCGCCGACGTCGGGCGCACGTTGCCCGCCACGTTCAATGCGTCGACCCTCGTCGGCACCGCCGGAACGGTGTGGACGCTCGCGGCGGTGGAGCTCGGCGTCGACGCCGAACGCAGCGATCTCATCGACCACTTCGTGCTCACCCGGGCCGCGGCGGAGGAGGTCTTCCGCACACTGGCGACCGAGGCGATCGACCAGCGCAAGCACAACCCCGGCCTGGAGCCGGGCCGGGTCGATGTGATCGTCGGCGGCGCGATCGTGGTGGTGAGCGTGATGCGGCACTGGGGCTTCGACTCGCTGCTCGTCTCCGAGGCCGACATCCTCGACGGCCTGGCCCGCGACGCGGTCTGATCGGTCGGTTTGATCGGTCCGGCTGATCGGGGCAAAAACCCCGCTTTACTTGTCCGGCGAATTGCCGACATAACGGGTGTGGACGTCGAGGTGTTCGAACAGGCACTCACGCAGCTGACCCTCGACGACATCCGCTCGATCGCCGCCGATCTGCACTCGGTGCTCACGTCGACCGCCGACGAAGTCGCAGCGACGCGCGCCATGCTCATGATCGAACAGACGTTGCGTCGCACGCATCGCTTGCACGACGGCGCGGTCGCCGCGCTCGCCGCTGCAACAAAGGTGCAAGCGGTCGCGCAGGACGCGAATCTCCATCTGCCCGACACCGACGTCACGTGTGTGGCGCGGGCCGCGGCCCTTCTCGCCCGGGGCATGGTCGTTGGGGATCACCCCGGCATCGACGACGCGCTGCACGTCCTCGGCCGCGGCTGGCACCGCTTGCCCTGCCTCGCCGAATTCCAAGCCGCCTAGATCTCCCACCCCTCGAACTGTCGTGAGTTGTGGGCGCGATGCGCCCACAACTCACGCCGGTTCGTCTTCGGTAATGTCCGGGCGTGGTTCATTCCGATCGGTTGCTGCTCGGTCCGGGGCCTTCGAACCCCTATCCCGAGGTCATGGAAGCGTTCCAGCGTCCGGTGCTCGGGCATCTGGATCCCGACTTCCTCGCGGTGCTCGACGAGATCGCGGATCGGTTGCGGCTCGTCTTCCGCACCGAGAACACACTGACCCTGCCGATCAGCGGCACGGGTTCGGCGGGCATGGAAGCCTGCTTCGTCAACCTGCTCGAACCGGGCGACACCGTGATCATCGGGGTCAACGGCGTGTTCGGCGAACGCATGTGCGAGGTCGCGCGGCGTGCCGGCGCCGAGGTCGTTCGCGTCGACGCGCCGTGGGGCCGTGCAATCGACCCGCAGCAGCTGCTCGACGCGCAGCGCGCCAAGCCGCAGGCGCGGGTGGTCGCGGTCGTGCACGCGGAAACATCGACCGGCGTCGAGAACGAGATCGCGCCGCTCGCCGCGCTGCAACAGACCGACACCCTGCTGTTGGTCGACACCGTCACCTCGCTCGGCGGTATCCCGGTGGATGTCGACGGCTGGGGCATCGACGCCGTCTACTCGGGCACCCAGAAATGCCTCGGCGTGCCCCCGGGACTCTCGCCGGTCAGCTTCTCGCCGCGGGCCGTCGACCGGATCCGGGGTCGGTCGCAGCCCGCGCAGTCGTGGTATCTCGACCTCGCGCTGTTGGCGGACTACGTCGGAACCGCCCGTCGGTATCACCACACCGCACCCATCTCGATGCTCTACGCCCTGCACGCGGGCTTAGGCGTGGTGCTCGAAGAAGGCCTCGACGCGGCCCACGCCCGGCACCGCCTCGTGGGCGGGACCTTGCAGGACGCGCTGCCCGGCCTCGGGTTCCGGCCGTTCGCCCAGGAGCGCCTCCTGCCCCAGCTGACCTCGGTGTGGCTCCCGGACGGTGTCGACGACGCCAAGCTGCGGGCCGAGCTGCGGGTGCGCTTCGACATCGAGGTCGGCGGCGGGCTCGGCGAGCTGGCCGGCAAGGGGTGGCGCATCGGGCTAATGGGTCATTCGGCTCGCGAACAGTCGGTGACCACGCTGCTCGGGGCCTTGGGCACGTTGTTATAGGGGTTGCCGGGTTGTAGGGGCTGCAGCGTTATAGGGGTTGCAGGCGTCACTGGGGCAGAGAGGGTCTTGGGTCGCCCCGGTGGCCCGCCGACAACCCTCATGGTGAGTCGTTACACGGAAGAGCTGCTGATGCTCTCGGCCCAACCGGCGGCCGCGGAGCAGGTGCTGCGCATCGTTTCGGATCCTCGGACGGGCGCGGCCGATGTCGCGCGCGTCGTCGAGACCGATCCTGCACTCGCGGCGCGGGTCATGCGCCTCGCGAACAGCCCGTTCTACGGTTCGCCGCGCCGCGTCTCGAGCACGCGGCACGCCACGGTGATGCTCGGCTTCGACACTGTGCGCGCCCTCGCGGTCAGCGCCGCGTGCAGCCTCCTCGACGGTCGCGCCGAGCTCGGGCCCGACGGGTTCTGGCGCCACGCGATCACGACCGCGTCGGCCGCCTCGGTCATCGCCCGCCGAGTCGGGCTGTCGACCGCCGACGCGTTCTCGGCTGGGCTGCTCCACGACCTGGGCGCGGTGCTGCTGCACCGCCGCGACGCTGACGCGTTCGCGGCCGCAACCGAGTCGCCCACGGTTTCCGATCAGGTCGCGGCCGAGCTCGCGGCGTTCGGCGTCACCCACGCCGACGAAGGCGCGGCCGCGCTCGACGCATGGGGATTTCCCGAGCCGTTCGTCGAAGCGATCGCGCTGCACCAACACGGCGTGGAAGAACCCAAGCACGCGCTGGGACGCGTCTTGCGGGTCGCGGAAGCGGTGGCGCTCGAACACGCGCCGATGCCCGGCTATCCGACCGCGCCCGACCTCGACCGGCTGCTGCTCGCGATCAGCCTGCGGCCGGAGGATTTCGACGCGGTGACGCGCGAAGTCGACGGTCAGCTGGAGCGCATCGCGGATCTGCTGGGGGTCGAAGCGTGAGCACGCGCGACGAGACCTTCGCCCGGCTCGACTCGATTCAGGTGCGCAGCCTGGAACGGCTCCAGGAAGCGGGCCCGGATCGCGCGCTCCTCGTCGAGCTGTTGGAAGCCGCATGCCTCCTCGAGTTGGCGAAGATCGACACGACGCGCGTCGATCCGACGAGCTACGTGCAGCACGTCGTCGACGTCATCGCGCAGATGTATCCCGTGCACGGCGTCGGCGCGAACGTCTCGGTCCCGGGCCGGGAGCCGATCGATGTGCACGCGGGTGCGCGACCGTCGGGCGACGTCCGGTTCCCGCTGCTCGGCGACGGCGTCACCCTCGGTGTCCTGGTCGTGGGTGAAGCGAAGGCCGACCTCGGTCCCTCCGATCAGTTCTTCCGCCGGGTGGCGGAGCAGGTCTCACAGGGCTTCGCGAGCGTGACGCACTCGGAACAACTGCGACGCGAAGCCGCAACGGCCACCGCGTCGCGGGTCGCGTCCCAGCTGCCCGACGAGCACATCGTCGACGGGCTCGAAGAGCTCGCCCTCGCCCTCGCATCGTTCCCCGCGGTCATCGCGGCGGAGCTCGTCATCGACCACGTGGCCGTCGGCCCACCGCTCCGTCTGCGGTCGGGCTACTGGGACGGCGACGGGAATCCGCACTCCGTCGACAGCGTGACGCTCGACCTCGGCGCGTCGGGCCGGCTCACCGCGCGCATCCGCTCGGTCGACGAGTCGCCGCCCGACGAGCTCGCGGTGCAGGGCGTCATGGAGTACCTCGCGTGCTCGCTCGATCGCATCGCCACCACCCAGGCGCTACGGGAGCAGGCCGAGACCGAACCGCTCACCGGGCTCGGGAACCGGCGTCGGCTCCAGCGCGCGCTCGACCAACACCTCAGCCGGGCCTCGCGCTACGGGGAACGGGTCGCGCTGCTCCTGCTCGACCTCGACCGGTTCAAGGCCGTGAACGACGAGCTCGGTCACGAGACCGGCGACGCGGTGATCGTGGAATGCGCGGAGGCGCTGCGCGACCGGACGCGCGGCGTACGACGAAGTGGTCCGGCTCGGCGGCGACGAGTTCGTGGTGCTCGCGCCCGTCCCGGACGTGCTCGACGCGCGCCGGATGGCCGAGAACATGCGCGAGCACATCGCGTTCCGCTGCAACGCGCTCCTGCCCGCCGACTGGGGTCTGACCGCGACGATCGGCGTGGCGGTCTTCCCCGACGCGGCCGTCGACCCGGAGTCGTTGCTGCGCGCCGCGGATATCGCGCTCTACCGCGCGAAGGACTCCGCGTACGAAGGAGTGGTCGTGGCCGAACCCGCGGTCGCCGATCTCACGACGCGGGCGACGCTGTCCGCGGCGGGGTCTTTTGCCCCGGTCGCGGGAATGAACAGCTGCTCGCGATAGAAGCGCAGCTCCTCGATCGACTCGCGGATGTCGTCGAGCGCACGGTGCTGCTCCGACTTCCCGGGTCGCTTGCTGTAGATCTCGGGATACCAACGCCGGCAGAGCTCTTTGAGCGACGAGACGTCGATGCTCCGGTAGTGCAGGTACGTGTCGAGGTCGTGCATGTACCGATCGAGGAATCGGCGGTCGGTACCGATGCTGTTGCCGCACAGCGGCGCAACTCCGGGCGCGGGGACATGGCTGCGCACGTAGGCGAGGGTGCGGGTCTGCGCGACGGCGAGTGACACGTCGGACGCGCTGATCGCGGGTAGCAGGTTCGACTTCGTGTGCATCTTGCGGACGAAGTCGTCCATGCGGCTCATCGTGTCGGCGTCTTGGAAGATGACGATGTCGATACCGTCGTCGAGCGCGTTCAGGTCGGAGTCGGTGACGATGCACGCGATCTCGACGATGGTGTGCTGTTCGACGTCGAGGCCCGTCATCTCGAGGTCGAGCCAGACGAGGGGATCGTCAGCGGCGCGCGGGGGCATGAGCGGCACGCTATCCGGCGGTGGACCGGCATGGTCGCACGGGTAGACCCGCTCCGTCGCACGGGTAGATTCGGCGATCGATGGCCGAATCCAGCGTCGTGTGGCGCCCCGACGAGGCGCTGGTGCACGACAGCAACGTCGCGCGCTTCATGGCGGCCGAGGGCATCACCGATTTCGCCACTCTGCTGGCCCGTTCGATCGACGAACCGGAATGGTTCTGGGACGCGGTCGTGCGGTTCCTCGGATTGCCGTTCGCGGCGCCGTATGCGCAGGTGCTCGACACGTCGGCCGGCATCGAATGGGCCACGTGGTTCGTCGGCGGCCGGTTGAACGCGGCGTCGATGTGCCTCGATCGCCTGCCCGCCGACCGCCCGGCCGTGATCTGGGAAGGCGAGGACGGCGCGACCCGCACGCTTTCCGGCGCGGAGTTGCGGGCCCTCACCGATCGCATTGCCGCCGGACTTTCGGCGCGCGGTGTCGGCGTGGGCGACGCCGTCGGACTGTTCATGCCGATGGTGCCGGAAACCGTGGCCGCGCTCTTCGCGATCGCCGAGCTCGGTGCGATGTTTCTCCCGATCTTCTCCGGTTACGGCGCCGACGCGGTCGCGATCCGTCTGCGCGACGCCAACGCGGTCGCGCTCGTCACCGCCGAGGGCTTCACGCGGCGGGGCAAAGTCGTTCCGATGAAGGAGACGGCCGACGCCGCGGTCGCACAGGTGGCGAGTGTGCACACCGTGGTCGTCGTGAGCAGTGGTCGCACCGATGCTCCGATGCACAACGGTCGCGACATCCGGCTCGACGATCTGCCCGAGGCATCGTTCACGGCGCGCATCGTCGACAGCGAGCATCCGTTGTTCGTCGCGTACACGAGCGGCACGACGGGCCGGCCCAAGGGCGCGGTGCACGTGCACGCGGGCTTCACCGTGAAGGTCGCGGAGGAGGTCGCGTTCCAGACCGACCTCCGGCCGGGCGAGCGCCTCTTCTGGCTCACCGACATCGGCTGGATCATGGGCCCGTGGGAGATCGTCGGAACGCTGGCCGCGGGCGGCACGCTGTTGATGTACGACGGCGCGCCCGACTATCCCGGGCCCGACCGGCTCTGGTCGTTCGTCGAACGGCACCGCGTCAACGTGCTCGGTGTGTCGCCGACGTTGATCCGATCACTGATGGCGCACGGCGACGATCCGGTTCGGAGCCACGATCTCTCGTCGCTGCGCATCCTCGCGTCGACCGGCGAACCGTGGAACGACGGACCGTGGCGTTGGTACTTCGACGTCGTGGGCGGCGGCCGGTGCCCGGTCGTGAACATCTCGGGCGGTACCGAGGTCGGCGCGTGCTTCCTGTCGCCCCACGTCGTGGAGCCGCTCTCGCCGTGTTCGTTGGGTGGCCCCGCGTTGGGTATGGCAATCGACGTGTTCGACGACGAGGGCCATTCGGTGCGGGGTCGAGGCACGGTCGGCGAGCTCGTGTGCACCAAGCCGTGGCCGGGCATGACCCGCGGCCTCTACGGCGATCCCGATCGCTATCTCGAGACCTACTGGTCGCGCTATCCGGGCGTGTGGTGGCACGGCGATTTCGCCAGCGTCGGCTCCGACGGGCAATGGTTCCTGCATGGCCGTTCCGACGACACCATCAAGGTCGCGGGAAAGCGGCTGGGCCCGGCCGAGGTCGAGACGGTCGTCGTGGCTCACCCCGCGGTGTTGGAGGCGGCCGCCGTCGGCGTGCCCGATGCGATGAAGGGCGAAGCGTTGTGGGTCTTCGCGGTGTTGAAGCCGGGTGCAGTTCCGGATGACGCCTTGCGCGGCGAGTTGACCGCTGCAGTGGTCGACGCGCTCGGTCCGACCTTCAAACCCGCGGCGGTACGGTTCACGACCGCGCTGCCGAAGACGCGCAGCGCGAAAGTGTTGCGGCGCGCGATCCGAACGATGGTCGCCGGTGGTGAACCCGGTGATCTGTCCGGGCTCGAAGATCCGGGCTCGCTCGACGCGATCAAAGCTGCGATCGTTGGTGTGCCCGGTGGTGTTCCCGGTGGTGTTGCCGGTGCGGTTGTCGATGTCGGAGGGAAATCGTCGTGACGGAGCTGATCGGTTCGCGCGTGATGCTGCGACCTCTTCGTCCCGACGACTGGGATCAGTGGCGCGAGGTCCGGATGCGCTGCCGGGTGTGGCTCGAACGCTGGGAGCCGCGACCTGACGCGGGCAGCATCGATCCCGCGCTCGACCGGGAGGCGTTCCGTTCGCGGTGCGGGGCCTGGGATCGCCAGCGTCATTTCGATGCCGCGTACGGCTTCGGTCTGTTCCTGCTCGACGGCCGGTTCGCGGGCGAGGTCAGTCTCGGCAGCGTGCAGCGCGGTCCGTTCCAGATGGGTTACGTCGGCTACTGGATCGACGAGGCGCTCGCGGGGAGCGGCTACGTCCCCGAGGGCGTCGTGTTGATCATGCAGTACGCGTTCGACGTGTTGCAGTTGCATCGGTTGGAAGCGGCCATCGTGCCCCGCAACACCGCGAGTCGGCGGGTCGCCGACAAGCTCGGCCTCCGCGACGAGGGAACTGCCGTGCGGTTCCTGCAGATCCAAGGTGTGTACGAGGATCACATCCGGTTCGCGATGACGATGGAGGAGTGGCGCGAGCGCGGTCACGTGCTCGTCGGCAAGTTCGTCCACCGCTGAGGCGCGGCTCCGCGGTTGCTCAGCCCGGGGTCTTGAACCAACCTTGGCCGAGGCTCCAGGCCTGGCGGGTGACTTCGGTCGCGACCGCCGCTTCGAAGTCGGGCTGGAACGGGGCCTGGCGCAGGGTGGCCTTGACGGTGTCGAGCAGGCCCATCGGGGCGCGGGTGGCGCGCGCGGCGAGCGTGCGCGCCGCGTCGAGGAGCTCGGCGTCGGGATGACACTCCCACGCGAGGCCGATCTCGGCCGCGCGCTTGCCGTCGACAGAGACGCCGAACAGCACCATCGCGGCCGCGGCCTGCGGACCGACGGCGCGTTCGAGCATCCACACGTGGCCACCGCCGGGGTGGAGCCCGATCTTGACGAACCGGGTGTCGAAGCGTGCGGATTCGCCGGCCAACCTCACGTCGCACGCCAGCGCGAGGTTCATCCCCGCGCCGACCGCGGCGCCGTTGACCGCGGCGATCGTCGGGAGCGGCGAGCGCAGGACGCGGAGGAAACCTTCGTAGATCGAGGTGACGGAGCGCCGCTCCGCGTCGGTCTTGGCGTTGGCCAGCGCACCGAGGCTCGAGACGTCGGCGCCGGAACAGAACGCGGGCGGCTCGCCGGTCACCACGACCGCGGCCGTCGAGCCGTCGGTTTCGAGGGTGTCGAAGGTTGCGACGATCTCGTCGACCATGCGCGCGGTCATCGCGTTGCGCCGTTCGACGTCGACGAGTGTTACCACCGCGACGCCGTCGCTCGTCTCGACTCTCACGTTCTCCATGCGCTCAAACCTACGCGTTCGCCGCGTGCCGACGTTCAGTCGGGGCGGACCACCGCGGGCGAGTGCCGGAAGAAGTCCTCGACCTCGCGCTCGTAGCGGTACAGGGGCTGGCTGTCGCCGATCGTGCCGGCCAGGCGCAACGCCTGCGCGAACGCCTCGACCGCGGTTGCCGTCGTGTACGCGTACCGGAACCCGGCCCGCTTGTACCGCTCGTTGTCGATGGAGCGGCCGTAACGCAGCAGGTCCATCGCCTCGGGCGGCAGGTCCCACAGCCGCATCAGTCGGGCCGGCTCCGAGGCCAGGTTCGTGAACGCGAACGGCAGGGCCACCCGCCGCTTGCCGACGATCGCGCAGATCTCGCTCCAGGGGAGGTTCCCGTCGGCCGCCACGTTGTAGACGCCCGGGATGTCGTTGTTGATCGCGTACATCAGCGCGTCGACCACGTCGTCTTGTTGGATGAACTGCAAGCGCGGATCGAAACCCAGGATCTCGGGCACGAAGGGGCGGCGGAGCGCGGCGCTGAACGGTGTGTCGATGTCGACGCCGAGAACGTTCGCGAAGCGGAGCAGGCTGACGTCGACGTGCGGGTTGTCGTCGGCGAAGTCGCGCACGAACGCTTCGACCTCGAGCAACGAACGTTCCACGGGTGTATTCGCGGGCCCGCTGCGCGACATGTCCTCGCGGAAGAAATACGGATCGGCTTTGTGCGCGCCGTACACGAGCCCCGAGCTCTTCAGCACGACCTTGCGCACCGGGCTCGACGGCGCGCCCGCGGCCGCGAGCAGATTCATCGTCCCGATGACATTGATCTCGTGCAACGTCCGGCTCGTCGCGCGCGTCGAGTCGACGACCAGGTGGGTGTGCACGATCGTGTCGACCTGGGTGGCGCGCACGATGCGGGCGAGGATCGAGTGCGACGAGTCGGTGCGCACGAACTCGGTGCGTTCGAGCGGCGTACGCGGGTCTCGCGTATCGACACCCACGACGACCTCGACATCCGACCGTTGCTCCAGCGCCTGCGCGACCCGACCGCCCCAGTACGTCGACAACCCGGTGACGAGTACGCGCATCTTCGACCGACCTCAGCCGAACCACACGCTGCGACGCTTGCGCAGCATGTCGTAGAGCGCGTCCTGCACCATGCGGCGAATCCGTTCCGACTCTTCCATCACGCGGCTGCGCGAGTAGCGATCCTGATTCGGCGCGACATCGAAATAGACGGGTGGAAGCACGCGTATGCGGAACTTCGCGGGGAAGTAGGCGACGATGCCGGCCGGACCGAACGCGAGCATGTTCGCGGTTATCGGGAAGTAGGGGAGGTTCAACACCTTCGCGAGGCGGTTGCTCTTGAACAGCACGGGCATCGTCTCTTCCGCGCCCATCACCGCGATCGGGATAACCGGTACACCGGCGCGCATCGCGATCTCGACGAAGCCGCCGCGCCCGAACCGGCGCAGGCGGTACCGATCCGCGTACACCTTGCCGGTGGCTTTCGTGCCTTCGGGAAACACGAGAACGAGACGCTCCTCGTCGTGCAACAACCGGTACGCGTTGTCGGGATGCGCGGCGACGCCCCCGCTGCGCGACCACAACGTGCCGACCACGGGCATCGAACGGAACAGGTTCTCGGCGAGGCCGTAGACCGGCCGACCGAGGTCCTTCTCGATGCCGTGCATGATCGACGGCGCGTCGGGCGGGATCGCGCCCGCGTGATTCGCGACGAGCAGCGCACCGCCCTCGTCGGGCAGATGTTCGAAGCCCTCCCACTCGACCCGGAACCAGTGCTTGTAGATCGGGTCGAACGCGCGTCGCGTCAACGCGCGGAAATGTTCGCTGCGGCCCCAGCGGTCGACGTCGGACCGGCGCACCTCGGGCGCGGGCGGCGGCTCGGGCCGGGCGAGGGGGACGAGCTCGCGACCGATGCCGGAATCGACATCCGTGAGGTCGACGTCGGGGTGCGGCCGCGCGACCGGTGCGCCGACTTCCCGGGCGATCTCCAGCCCTCGTTCGCCCGCGCGCTCGGGTCCGTCGGTCACCTGCGAAGCCTAGGCGGGGATCGCGGGCTCGGCCGCGGGCCGAAGCTGTCTCACCCTCCGTATTCAATACGGCTGATGGATACCGCACCGCCGCTTCGGTTTGCCGAGCTCGCCCGCCGCATCGGCGCGGCCGCGCGGGCGGCCGGGCTCGTCGTGCCGGCGTTCCGCACGCCGCCGCGCCGCGCCGGAGTGGCGCGCACGATCCGCCGCCTCCCGGGCGGCCCGGTCGTGGCCGTGCGCTCGCGGTCGCGCCCCACCGCGGATGTCGTCGCCGACATGGTCGAGGGGGTCGTGGTCGCGAACGGGCTCACCGCCGACGCGGGCGCGCCGGGTCCGCCAGAGCCTGCTCGCGGCGGTCGGAGGAACGGGGGCACTGGGCCCGGAATCGGCCGCGGCCTGATCGAACGGACCCGGCCGACCTCGGTGCCAACCTCGGTGCGGAGCCGGTCGGCAGCCCCGTTGGTCACAGGCGCCTCGTCCGTCGCCTACCGTTGCGGCACCCCGCCCGGGTGGCGTAACCGGCAGACGTAGGCGGCTTAAACCCGCCGGCCCTTCGGGGCGTGAGGGTTCGAGTCCCTCCCCGGGCACCCGGCCGCGTCTCGCTTGTCGAGTGCAGGTTCTCTCTCTTATCCTTGCGCCGATGTCGACTCGTTCCCGAACGCCCATCATCATCGCCAGCGTGATCGGGGTCATTCTCCTCGTGCTCGGCATCGTGTACCTCGTCACGCCGGCGGCGCATCTACCGTCGTGGCTGCCCGGGCACCTGCCGACCCGCACGTTGCGTAACGGTCACGTGATCCATCCCAAGGCCCACATCGGGCGCGGGGTTGCGTTGGTGGTCGCGGCGATCGCGGTCTTCGCCGCGACCTGGTGGTACGCGTACAAGTACGACCCGACGGCGTCGGCGACCCCCGCCACCACCGAATAACCCCATTTCACTGCCATCAGATGGCAGGGTTTCCGACACATGGAGACGGTTTTGCTGCCATCTGATGGCAGGGTTTCCGGTGTGTCGGGGATTGCGGCGGCGCTGTTGGCGGCGGTCGGGGTGGATTTCGTCGTCGTGGGCGGCTGTGCGCTGGTTCTCTTGGGCAAGGCGGCGGATTGTCGCGACCTCGACATCGTTCCCGACCCCGCGCCCGCGAACACGGGTCGGTTGGGTGACGCATTGAGACGGCTGGCGACCTCCCGCCCACCCACCTTGCGAGCGCTGGCAACTCAGTCGATTACTTCGGTCGACGGGCCGTACGGACACATCGATGTCATGGCGGGCAGGGGTCGACTCGAATACGACGGGCTCGCGGCGCGGTCGTCGGCTTGTCGCGTCGAGGGAGTCGAGGTCCGGGTTGCTTCCGTCGACGACGTCATGCGCCTGAAGGCGCGCTACAAGGAACCGGCCGCATGAGCGAACGCACCGGGCTCGGTCTGGTCGAGCTCCTCGTGTTGGAGGCGCTCGACGAGATCGACGCCCGTCCGCACCGACCGCACAAGAAGTCGGCGAAGGTGCTGGAGCATCTTCATATGACGCGCGGCGTCGGCCCGAAGTACGGCTACCCGGCGCTGTGCTCGCTCGCCGTCGACTGGCTGCAGCACGTTCCGTTGGTCGATCCCCACGGGAACTTCGGCACGCCCGACTTCGAACCCGCGAACCCGCGCTACACCGAGGCGCGTCTGTCGTTCGCGGGTGCACTCGTGCTGGCTTCCGAGCGGGGCGAACTACCCCGCCTTCCGATTGCGTTGATGAACGGGGACCTGACGTCGGGTGGGACGGCGCCGCCCTTCGAACCGGCCGCGGTGGCGCGTGCTGTCGGCCGCGCCGCGTCGGACTCGTCGGTCGCCGACGCGGAGTTGGTGTCGACGCTGGGCCCGCCGTCGTTTCCGACGGGTTGTGCTGTCACCGGCGACATCGCGGCGCTGGTTGCCGGGGAGCCCACCGAGCTGTTGCTGTCGGCGCAGCTGCGGATCGAGCGCGGCGAGGACGCCGACCGGATCTTCGTCACGCATCTTCCGTTCGGAATCGGACCGTCGGCGATCGGTGCGGCGATCGTCAGCAGAGTCGACACCGCGCGCGGACTTCGGGTCGATGATCATCTCGAACTTCGCGAACGCGCAGACCTCCCGCTGCGGGAGATCACCGACGTGTCGGACGACTCGGTCGAGAGCCTCGTCTGCGACGTGCAGAAGGGCGCCGACGCCGAGGAGTGTCGCCGGCGCATCCTCGAGACGTGGCCGGTAACCATCCGGGTCGGCGCGCGGCTTGCGGCTCCGGCCGCCGCGCTCGTCCGCGTCGCGGCCGATGACGCGGAGGCGCAGGCCGCACTGTTCGCCGCGTTCCTCGCCGACGGACCGAACCCCGCGCCGTGAGTACCGCGCCGGAGTTTCGCCGCGCGACCGGCGCCGACGCGGACGCGATCGCGGCGCTGCACGCGGACAGTTGGCGCCGGAACTATCGGGGCTCGTACTCCGATGCGTTCCTCGACGGCGACGTGTTCTCCAATCGCCGTACGGTTTGGACGGAGCGGCTCACCCCGCCCCGCCCCGACACGTGCACGATCGTGGTGGAAGCCGACGGCGCGCTGATCGGCTTCGCGCACTCGGTCTTCGATTCCGATCCGGTGTGGGGCGCGTTGCTCGACAATCTCCACGTCACGCACGAGCGCAAGCGGAGCGGCATCGGTGCGCAACTCATGGCCGCGACCGTGCAGGCCGTCCTCGAGCAGCGACCGGGGCAGGCTCTGTACCTCTGGGTGTTGGAGCCCAACACCGCCGCGCAAGCGTTCTACGGGGCACGCGGCGGCGAACCCGTCGGGCGCGAGTTGCGGACGTCGCCCGCGGGCGACCGCATCGTCGCGCTGCGCTACGCCTGGGCCGATCCGAGCGTCCTGCTCGTCGACTGATCTTCGATGCCGGCGGCGTCACTCGGCGCCAGTCCCGGCCCGGCCGTGCTTCCAGTAACCCCGCACGGTCGTCTGGGCCCGGGCCAGCGCGAGCTCATCGAAGAGATAGCGGCGAATGCGCTGCACCGCGGCTGCTTCGCCGGCGACCCACACGCGCGTGTCCGATGCGATCGTGGCGGCGCGCACCCCCGCGACGAGCGCGTCGCCGGGCGCGGCGCCGACCGGGAGGTCGTACCACTGCACCGTCGCGCGCGGATGCGCGGGAAGCGCGAGCCGCCCGTCGGGCGCGGCAACCTCGACGTGGACCTGAACCGCGATCGACTCCGGGATCGACTCGAGCAACTGACTGATCGCCGGTATCGCGGTCTCGTCGCCCGCGAGCAGGAAGGCGCTGGCGTCGGGCTCGATCGTGTAGCCCCGACCCGGACCGGAGAGCGCGGCCGCCGCGCCCGCGCCGGCCGTCGCGGCCCAACTCGACGCGGGCCCCGCGCCGTGGATCACCGCATCGATGTCGAGCTCGAGGGCGGCGGCGTCGAAGCGCCGGGGCGTGAACGTTCGGATGATCGGACGCCGGCCGTCGGGGAGCAGGAATTCGTTGTCCTTCCATTCGGGCACGACGAGCGCCGCGCCGGGAGCCGGCAGCAGCAGCCGAACACTGGCGGCGGGCTCGGCGATGACCAGGCCCTCGAGATCCGGGCCCGTCAGCGTGACGCGGACGAGACGGGGGTTGAGCGACGCGACGCGTCGCACTGCGACGCGGCGAAAGCGGGGTGGCTCGCGCCGAAGCCGTATCGCGTCCGTCGGATCCGGATCGGAAGGCACGGCTCAGCCTGTCACGGCGTGGGTCGTGCGCGAGGATGACCGCCGTGACCGACCGTGACGCGGCGCGCGTTCTGCTCGTTGACGACGAGGGCGCGCTCCTCCTGTTGCAAGGCTGTGATCCGGCCGAACCCGAGCGGGGCACGTGGTGGTTGGCGCCGGGCGGCGGACTCGATCCGGGCGAGACGAGCGAGGACGCGGCGCGCCGCGAGGTGCGCGAGGAGACCGGCTTCGAGGTCGCCGACCTCGGACCGGTGGTGTTCCGCCGGACGGTGAACTTCGACTTCGAGGGCGTCCACTACCGCCAGCGCGAGCAGTTCTTCTCCGTGCGGTGCCCGCGTTTCGTCGTCGACGAGGACGGTTGGACCGACGTGGAGCGTCGGTCGGTGCTCGGTCACCGTTGGTGGACGCATTCCGAGCTGACCGCGACCACCGACACGCTGTATCCCGCGGAGCTCCCGGAGATACTGCTCGACGTGTTGGCCCGCGGAACGCTCAGCTGATCGGCGGAACGGGCTGCGGCGGCGGTGGTCCGACGTATTGCGCGCTGGGTCGGATGAGCCGGTTGTCGGCCGCCTGTTCGAGGATGTGCGCGCACCAGCCGATGACGCGGCTCGCGGCGAACGTGGGCGTGAACAACTCGCGGGGGATACCGCAGCGGTCCATCACGATGCCCGCGTAGAACTCGACGTTGGTGTACAGCTTGCGCCCGGGCTTCAGCTCGTCGAGCACGCGCACCGCGGTCGCCTCGATGTGTCGCGCCAGTTCCATCTTGTCGCCACCGAGTTGGTCGGCAACGTCGCGCAACATCAGCGAACGGGGGTCGTCGGTCTTGTACACGCGGTGGCCGAACCCCATGAGTCGATCGCCCCGCTCGACCGCGTCGCGCAGCCAAGGCTCGGCGCGGTCTGCCGTTCCGATCTCGTCGAGCATCTGCAGGGCCCGGCTCGGCGCGCCGCCGTGCAACGGACCCGACAGGGCCCCGATTCCACCCACGACCGCGGCACCGAGGTCGGCACCCGTAGAGGTGATGACGCGCGCGGTGAACGTCGACGCGTTGAAGCCGTGGTCGACGGTCGAGATGAGGTACTTCTCGACCGCGGCCGCGTGCTCGGCGGTCGGCGCTTCTCCGAGCATCATGTAGAGATAGTTCGCCGCGTACGCAAGGTCGTCGCGCGGCGCGACCGGTTCGAGACCGCGGCGCAGGCGCCATAGCGCGCAGATCAAACTCGGTACCACCGCGCAGGTCGACATCGCGTTGTCGCGGAGCGTCTCCGCATCGATGTCGAGCGACGGTCGGAAGCCGAGCGCGGCGCCGTACTGCGACACCGCGGTGCGCAGCGCGTCGAGCGGTACGAACACCTCACCGGCCTGCGCAATCTCGGGTAGCACCGCCGCGACCGCGGGCGGAATCACGCGCCGGGGCCGAATGGCGGCCGCGAACGCTTCCCGGGACTCGAGGGTGGTGGGGAGCTGGCCTTCGAACATCAGTTGCCAGACGTCTTCGATCGGGCGCGTCTTCGCGAGATCGACCGCGTTGTACTGGCGGTAGTGGTAAAAGCCTTCGAGGCCACGGACGTCGCCGACAGTGGTGTCGGCTACGACGACACCCTCGAGGCCCTTCGGAACTTCGTGCGCCTGCGCGTCGGCGGGTTGGATCATCGCGACGCGCATGAGGTCGCGCATCGACACGATGCCGACGAGCTTCTGGCCTGCGACCAGACCGGGACCGTCGGCGTCGACTACCGGGATGTGGCGATAACCGCGCTCGGCCAGGCTGGCGAACACGGCCCGCGCCTCGACGTTCGGGCCGATCGTGTCGGGGTCGGCGGTCATCCATTCCGACACCTTCGCGGTGGACGCGTCGGAGCCCGCGGCCGCCAAACGGATCATGTCGCGTTCGGTGAGTATGCCGATGGCGCGGTCGTCGTGATCGGTCACGACCACCGACCCGACCTTGTGCTCGCGCATGCGCTGCGCAACGACGGCAACCGTCTCCGCGGGGAGTGCGGTGACGACCGGATGACTCATGAGATCGCCGACAGTTCGCTCTGTAGCCACGGGCGGATTGTACGACGAAATTCGGGGTATCCCAGGCCCCGCCTCGGCACTGCACGCGCCGGTTCACCCAGGGTTCATGCAGGCGGTGGCGCGGCCGTTCCGTGCCGCCCCGCGCCCGCCGCGAACCGGCGCGCGCCCGCGGCCGCTGCGCCGGAACGCAGGACACGTAGGCCGTGTTCGGTCTCGACCTGAATCGCGTTGTCGAGGGAGAGCCCCCATTGCGCGTAGCTCGACGCGCGGTCTTCCCGCAGGCACAGCTGCGGCAGCGCGGTGAGCTCCGCGGCCAACTCGACCGCGCGCTCGAGCGCGGCGCCGGGTTCGGTGAGGCGATTGGCGAGGCCCATCCGCAACGCTTCGTCACCACTGACGCCGCGGCCGGTGAGGATCAGGTCGAGCGCGTGCGAATGGCCGATCAGCCGCGGGAGTCGGACGGTGCCGCCGTCGACGAGGGGTACGCCCCACCGCCGGCAGAACACGCCGAACACCGCGTCGCGCGCCGCGACGCGCAGGTCGCACCACAGCGCGAGCTCTAGGCCGCCCGCAACCGCGTGGCCTTCGATCGCGGCGATCACGGGCTTGCAGAGCAGCATCCGCGTCGGGCCCATCGGGCCGTCGCCCTCGAGCCGAACGGTGTTACCCGTGTTGTCGCCGATCGCCTTCAGGTCGGCACCGGCACAGAACGTTCCGCCCGCGCCCGTGAGCACTGCGACATCGTGCGCGTCGTCGGCATCGAACGCTCGGAATGCGTCGGCGAGCTCGGCCGCGGTCGCGCGATCCACCGCATTGCGGACGGCGGGTCGGTTGATCGTGACCACGGTGACGCGTTCGACGTATTCGATCTCGACGTTCATGCCGAGCCCTCTCTCTCGCCGTCGCGCCGGGCATCGAGGTGCGCGCGTTCGTTGAGTGACGCGACGGAGCGAACGCCGGTGCTGGAAGCGATCATCCGCGACAGCGACGTGTAGTGCGGTTCGAACCAGAGGTGACGATCGAGATCGAGCGCGATCGCGAAGGCGACATTGATGACGCCGCCGTGGCACACCGCCACGACGCGCCGCCCGCGGTTGGCGGCGACGATCTCGTCGATCGTCGCCCCGACCCGGGCGCGAAAGCTCACGGCCGGTTCCGCGCCGAACTCCTCCCAACGGCCCTCGTACATCGCCTCGAGGTGAGGATCGTTCGAGGCCTTCAGCTCCTCCATCGGGATGTAGCTGTCGGATTGGGCGTCGTACTCGGCGAGACCCGGCACGACGACCGGCTCGAGCCCGTGCGCACGGGCGATCGGTTCGGCCGTCTCGATCGCGCGGCGCTGCGGACTCGACAACACGACATCGACGATCTCGGGCGCGAGCCACGCCGCCAGGCGTTCGGCTTGGTCGCGACCGCGCTCGGTCAGCGCCGGATTCGCGGGCACGCCGCGGCCCGGCGCGATCCGTTCCGGTTCTCCGTGCCGCACCCACAACAGGTCCATGTCCGTCCTTGCTCGTTGTTCGTCGTCGTTGTTCGTCGTTGTTCGTTCAGCGGAGCGGGAAGCCGAGCACCGACTCGAGCTCGGCGAGCGCGTCGTCGGGGTCGACGACCTTGATCGTCGCCATCCCCATGTCGCGCGCCGGTTTCAGGTTCATCCCGAGGTCGTCGAGAAACACCGCCTCCGACGCGAGCACGTTCAGGCGCACGAGCGCCAACGTGTAGATACGCGGATCGGGTTTGCGCAGCCCTTCGACGGCCGACTCGATGATGACGTCGAACAGTCCGGCCTCCCGCAGTCCGTTCGGCGTGGAGCGGCGCTTCTCGTCGGTCCAGTTGTTGGTCAGCGCGGCGGTGCGCACCCCCTGGGCCCGGATCAGTGTGATCGCGCGGGTCATCTCGGGACGCGGGCCGAGCGCGGAGCCGACCAGGCCCATGAGGCGTCTCGCGTCGAGCCGGAACCCCGCGTCGAGCGCTTCGGCTTCGAGGGCCACCACGAACTCGTCCATGGTCAGCTCGCCCCGCTCCAACGCGGCCCACGCGCCGGTCTCGCTGCTGCGGCGGATCAGCGACCGCATCGTCCCCTTCTTGAGGTCGTTGCCGTGGTCGTACGCGTCGAAGGCTTCGAACGGCGAAGGGAACACGACCCCACCGAGGTCGAAGATCACGGCGTGGTACGCCATCAGCCGTTGTTCCAGCTTCGTCCATCGCCCGCGGGGACGGGATCGACGAGCACGCCGGGGTTGAGGATCGCGGCCGGGTCGACGGCGGCTTTCGCGGCGCGCAGCGCCGCCGCGAACGGATCCGGACGCTGGCGGTCGTACCAACGGCGATGGTCGCGTCCGACCGCGTGATGATGGGTGATCGTCCCGCCGTACTGCGCGATCGCGCCGCCCGCGGCAGCTTTGATGGCTTCCCACTGCGCGAGCTGTTCGGGCTCGGTTCCCTGCGCGAGCACCGTGAAGTACGGCGCGGGACCGTCGGGATACACGTGGGTGAAGCGGCAGGTGACGACGGCCGGCCATGCGCCCGCGGCTTCGGCGGTATCGAGAACGGCCTTGCGTACCCCTTCGTGCAGCGCGGGGAAGGCATCCCACGTGCACGCGGTCTCGAAGGTCTCCGAGATCGCGCCGAGCCCGACGAGCGCGTCGCGCGTGTACGGCGCGCGGATGAACGCGTTGCGCCAGGAACCGGCGGCGCCGGCGCGCGCGCCTTCCGCATCGGAGCCGTCGCGAACCGAGATCGCGTCGGCCGCGACCACGCCGCGGTTGTCGCGCACACACTCGACGGCTCGTTCGATCCATGCGCGGAGCGGATGGTCGGCCGACTCGAACGCCAACAGCAGGAGTGTGTCTCCGGAATCGTCCGCGCCGGTGAGGCCGGCCTCGGTCGGATCCAGCACGCGGCAGTTCGCGGGATAAAGACCGCCTTGCGATATGGCGCGGGCCGCGTCGGCCGCGTCTTCGAACGAGGCGAAGCGGGCGGTGGCCGACGCGCGGAACGTCGGTCGGTCCTGCAGCCGCATCCAGGCTTCGGTGATGATGCCGAGAATTCCCTCCGATCCGAGCAGCGCGCGGTCTGGTGACGGTCCGGCGCCCGAACCGGGCAGGCGGCGGCTCTCCCACATGCCGAGCGGCGTGACGGCGCGGATCGACTCGACGAAATCGTCGATGTGGGTGTGCAGGGTTGCGTAATGGCCGCCCGATCGGGTCGCGAGCCAACCCCCGAGCGTCGAGAACTCGAACGACTGCGGGAAATGGCGGAGGGTCAAGCCGTGCGGCCGGAGCTGATCTTCGAGCGCGGGACCGTAGATGCCGGCCTGGATGCGCGCCGCGCGCGAGACGCGATCGATCTCGAGCACGCGGTCGAGCGCGTGCATGTCGATGCTGATCGCGCCGCGATAGTCGTCGTCGATGTCGCACTCGACTCCGCCGACGACCGAGGACCCGCCGCCGTAGGGAATGGCCGCGACGCGCACGTCGGAGCACCAGTCGAGCAGCGCGACGACGTCGGCTTCGTCGCGCGGCACTGCGACGAAGTCGGGCGGGCACGAGAAGTCGCGGTGCAGTGCGCGCCAGATGTCGCGGAAAGACTTTCCGTAGGTGTGGCCGGCCCGCTCGAGCGGGTCGTCGGTGCAGATCTCGGCCAGCGTCGCCGGCGGCGCGATCCGCGGCGCGCGCAAGGAGATCTCGGCGATGGTGGGCGGAGCGATCGGGTCGCGCGGTTCGCCGCCGAACCGGGCCGCGAGGGTGCCGCCGAGTTTGCGCTGTTGCGCCGCCGACGGGCCGACGCCCTCGACTCCCCATCCCCAGAAGCGGCGCGCCGGTTGCACAGGGCGGACCCTAGACCGCGCGGCGGCGCGTCCGGCCTGGTCAGGCGAGGTCGGCGTCGCGCTTGTCGACGAAAGCCTGGCGCAACTCGTCGCTGTCGCCCCAGAGGTTCAGCTCGAAGGTGAAGCCTTGCTCGAAGCGATACGAGCGCTTCACGTCGACCGGATCGATCATGTTGAGCGATTCCTTGGCCCGCCGCATGACGATCGGGCTCTTCTTCACGATCACGGCCGCGATCTCGAGCGCGGTGTCGAGGAGTTGGTCGCGGGGCACGACGCGTTCGACGGTGCCGAACGCCAGGAGCTCCGCCGCGGTCACGGTCGTGCCCATGAGGAACATGGCCCGCATCTTGTGCTGGGGCACGAAGCGGGCGAGGTGGGTCGCAACCCCGAGCGCGCCCCGGTCGACCTCGGGCAGGCCGAACGTGGCGTCGTCGGAGGCGATCACGATGTCGGCATTGCCCGCGAGCCCGATGCCGCCACCGACGCAGAAGCCGTTGACCGCCGCGATCACGGGAACCTCGCAGTCGTAGACCGCGCCGAACGCCTCGTAGCAGCCGCGGTTCACACCGATCAGGGACTCGTTCGTGGGATCGGCCGCCAGTTCCTTGATGTCGACACCCGCCTGGAAGCCCTTGCCCTCGGCCCGCAGGATCACGACGCGGGTGTTGCGGTCGCGGCCCGCGGTGCGCAGTGCGTCGGCGAGTTGGAACCAGCCGGCAACCGGGAGTGCGTTCACGGGCGGATTGTCGATGGTGACGATGACGACGTGGTCGCGCGTTTCCGTGCGGATCATGCGCGGAGCATACTTCCGGGCATGGTTGCCGACGCCGGTCCGAGCTTGTGGCACGCGACGCTGGCCCCGGTCGATCGTGAACCGCGGGCCGCGCTCGGGGCCGACGTCGACGCCGACGTCGTGATCGTCGGTGGTGGCTACACGGGGCTCTGGACCGCGTACTCGTTGCTGCAGGCCGACCCGACCCTGCGCGTCGCGGTGTGCGAGCGCGAAACGGTGGGCTTCGGTGCGTCGGGTCGTAACGGCGGTTGGTGTTCCGCGCTCTTCGCCGGGAGTCGTGACGCGACTGCTCGCGCGCACGGACGCGGCGCGGTGGTCGCGATGCAACGGGCGATGTTCGACACCCTCGACGAGATCGAGCGCGTTGTCATCGCCGAGAAGATCGAATGCGACTGGGCGCGGGGCGGGACGATCCAGGTGGCGACGCTTCCCGCGCACCGCGCGCACCTCGCGGCGGAGCTGGCCGACCATCGGCAGTGGGGCTTCGGCCCCGAGGACTACCGCGAGCTGTCGCCGATCGACGCCGGTGCGTTGATCGGATGCCGGCCCAATCTCGGTGGCCTCTTCACGCCGCATTGCGCGGCGATCCATCCGGCCAAGCTGGTGCGCGGACTCGCGCGCGCAGCCGAACGGGCGGGAGTGACGATTTTCGAGCACACACCCGCACTGGCCATCGAGTCCGGTCGGGTGCGTACGCCGCACGGGACCGTTCGCGCCGAGGTCGTCGTGCGCGCGACCGAAGCGTTCAGCACGGAGTTCGCCGGACTCGAACGCGCGGTCGCGCCGGTCTACTCGTTGATGATCGCGACGGAGCCTCTCCCGGACGCGTTCTGGGCCGAAGCTCGGCTCGACACGCGTCCGACCTTCGCGGACTTCCGCCACATGATCATCTACGGCCAGCGCACTGCCGACGGCCGTTTCGCGTTCGGCGGCCGCGGCACGCCGTATCACTTCGGCTCGCGCGTTCGCCCGGAGTACGACCTCGACTCGCGCGTGTTCGACGCGTTGCACGCGACCCTTCGATCACTGTTCCCGGCGCTGGGCGATGCCGCGATCACACACCGCTGGGGTGGGGCGGTCGCGGTGCCGCGCGACTGGTATCCGTCCGTGGGCTTCGATCGCGCCGCGGGCATTGCCTGGGCGGGTGGGTATGTCGGCGACGGCGTGAGCACGACGAACCTGGCCGGACGCACGATCGCCGATCTCGTGCTCGGGCGCGACACCGATCTGGTTCGACTGCCCTGGGTCGGGCACGAGTCTCGGCAATGGGAACCCGAGCCGTTGCGTTGGCTCGGAGTGAACGCGTCGCGCAAACTCGTCGAGTCCGTCGATCGCGCCGAAGCGACGGGCCGAAATCCCAAGATCCGCGCCCGCATCGCCAAGGTCGTGCTCGGTTGAACACATGGCGGCATGCCCGACCTGAAGCCCCCGAGCAATGCGAACCGGCGTGGCTGTGGCATCAAGTTGATGCCACAGCCACGCCAGTTCGATTGTGGGTTAGTCGAAGTCGGGCATGGGGGGGAGTTGGCGTTCGACCAGCGCGTCGAAACGGACGCGGAGTTGGTCGGCGTAGCTCGGCTTCGTAGGCACGAGGAACTGCTCGGTGTGGATCGCGTCGAGGATGATCTGCGCGACCTCCTCCGGCGGCGCGCCGAGGTTCGTCGTGAGATCCGTCAATGCCTGCTCGACGAAGTCGGCGTCGTCGGAACGCGCGGCCGCGAACGACTCCGGTCGGTTCCGGCTCGACGACGAGATGCGCGTCGCGACTGCGGCGGGGGTGACCGCCGATACGCGGATCGGCGCACCGATCGCGCGTAGGTCGTGCGCCAGGCACTCCGTCGCAGCCTGCGCCGCGAACTTCGACACCGTGTACGGCCCCGAGAACGCGTTGGTGCACATGCCGGCCATCGACGTGGTGTTCACGATGTGCGCCGGTGTCCCCGCCACGATCATGCGGGGAACGAACGCGCGGATCGCGTGCAGGATGCCCCACAGGTTGACACCGAGGGTCCAGGAGAAGTCGGCGGGCGGCCGTTCCCACATCAGGCCCCCCGCGAACACGCCCGCGTTGTTGCACAACACGTCGGTCGCGCCGAAGGTCTCGTACGCGTGCTCGGCGAGGGCCGCGACGTCGTCGTATTCGGACACGTCGGCGACGAAACTGCCGGTTTGGTCGAGACCGTCGACGGTTTCGGCCAGGGCGCGGGGCTCGATGTCGGCCGCGACCACCCGCATCTTCTCGGCCGCGAATCGTCGTACGAGGGCTCGACCGATGCCGCTGCCGGCTCCGGTCACGACTGCCACCTTGCCTTCAAGTTGTTCCATCGTCGCATGGTGGCAGAGGATTCCCGCCATGAGCGAGCGCACCGACAAGCTGGTCACCGAGCTGACCGTCGACGAGAAGGCGGCCCTGGCGGCCGGGGTCGACCTTTGGCACGGCCCCGGGGTCGAGCGGCTCGGTATCCCGGCACTGAAGGTCACCGACGGCCCGAGCGGCGCGCGGGGCGAGCAATGGTCGGGCCGGCCGTCGGCCAACTTCCCGTGCGGGACCGCGCTCGGCGCGACCTGGAATTCCGAGCTCGTGCACGAGGTCGGGCGGCGCCTCGGGGTCGAGGCGCGGCGCAAGCAGGCGCACGCGCTCCTCGCGCCGACCGTCAACATTCATCGCCATCCCCTCGCGGGCCGCAACTTCGAGTGCTACTCCGAGGATCCGTTCCTCACGGCCCGCATGGCGGTGGCGTACATCACCGGTGTGCAGTCGCAAGGTGTCGCGTGCACGGTGAAGCACTTCGTCGCCAACGACTCGGAATTCGAACGCATGACGATCAGCTCCGAGGTCGACGAGCGCACGCTCCGGGAGATCTCGCTCGTTCCGTTCGAGGCCGCGGTCGTGGAAGCCGGTGTATGGGCGTTGATGACCGCGTACAACCGCGTCAACGGCCCGTACTGCAGTGAGCATGCCGAGCTCATCGCGATGTTGCGCGACGAGTGGGGCTTCGACGGTCTGGTGATGTCGGACTGGTTCGGCACGCACAGCACCGTTCCGGCCGCCAACGCCGGGCTCGACTTGGAGATGCCCGGGCCGCCGCAGTTCTTCGGCGCCAAGCTCGCCGATGCCGTGCGCGCGGGCAAAGTGTCGGAAGCAGTGCTCGACGACAAGGCGTTACGGCTGCTCGCGTTGATCGAACGCACGGGCCGCCTCGACGACGAACCGGCCGAGGAGGTGTGCCTCGACGACCCCGCCGATCGGGCGGTTGCGCGCCGCGCCGCGGCAGAGAGCTTCGTCCTGTTGCGCAACGAGAGCGCCGCGCTCCCGCTCGCACCGGCGCTGAAAACGCTCGCCGTGATCGGCCCGAACGCCGAGGCCATGGTCATCCAGGGTGGGGGTAGCGCGCGCGTGACGCCTCATCCGCCGGTGTCGCCGCTCGCCGGTTTGCGGGCGCGTCTCTCGGGTGCAGGAGTCGAGGTTGCGCACGAGCGCGGTTGCTACAGCTTCAAGCGCACGCCGATTCTCGAGGCGCCGGTGCTGCGCGACCCGCTGCACGTCGAGTACTACGCCGGCCGCGAACGCACCGGCGAACCCGTCTACGTGGAGGATTCCGCGCGCGGGCTGTTCACGTTCATCGGCCCAGTCGGCAACGGTGTGCCCGACGAGTTCTCGTTGAAGGTTCGGGGCACCGTGGTTGCGCCGGAGACCGGCGAGTGGACCTTCACGCTCGTGCAGGTCGGACGGGCGAAGCTGACGGTCGACGGCGAGGTGGTCGTCGACAACTGGAACCCCTCCGGGCGCAGCGACGCCTTCATGGGCTTCGGCAGTGGCGAAGCCGCGGGGACGGTCAACCTGAACGCGGGCGAGGCGCACACCGTGGAGGTCGAGTTCATCCCGCCGCGCGGGCTCGGCGGTCTCGAGATCGGTTGCCGCCCGCCGTCGCCGCCCGACCTCATGGATCGCGCAGTTGCGTTGGCGCGCCGCGCCGACGCGGTCGTGTGTGTCGTCGGGACCGACAACGACTGGGAGACCGAGGGTCACGACCGCGAATCGATGGCGTTGCCGCCGCCCCAGGACGAGCTCATCCGCGCCGTCGCCGCGGTGAACGAGAAGACCGTCGTCGTCGTGAACGCGGCGTCACCGGTGTCGATGCCGTGGGTCGACGACGTCGCCGCGATCGTCCAGGCCTGGTTCCCGGGCGAGGAGTGGGGCAACGCCCTCGCCGACATCCTGACCGGTGACGTGTCGCCCTCGGGCAAGCTGCCCACGACCGTCCCGGTGCGCATCGAGGACACGCCCGCCTTCACGAACTATCCCGGCGAGCGCGGTCAGGTGCGTTACGGGGAAGGTGTGTTCGTCGGTTACCGCTGGTACGACGCGCGCAAGATCGAGCCGCGCTTCTGCTTCGGTCATGGGTTGTCGTACACGACATTCGAGCTCGGTACGCCGACGTTCGACGGTTCGGAGTTGCAGGTGCGAGTCACGAACACAGGACACGCGCGGGGCGCAGAGACGGTGCAGTGCTACGTGCACGATGCCGAAGCCTCGGTAATCCGTCCGCAACAGGAGTTGAAGGCCTTCGCCAAGGTCTGGCTCGATCCGGGCGAGTCGCGCGACATCAGCCTCGCGCTCGACGATCGCGCGTTCGCGTTCTGGGACGTTGCGGCACACGCGTGGACCGCGGAACCGGGGACATTCGAGCTGCGGGTCGGCACCTCGTCACGCGACATCGCGCACCGCCTGACGATCGAGCGTGCGTGATGGCGACCCGACCGACACTCACGATCGGGCTCGCCAACTTCGGTGCGAGCTACGAGCCGGGGGAGTGGAGCAAGTTCGTCGACCTCGGCCGCGCCGCCGACGGCGCGGGCATCGACCGGATCGTCGTCGTCGACCACGTCGTGATGGGTCCGCACACCGAGAACTATCAGTGGGGCAAATTCCCGGTCCCGCCCGACGCGCCCTGGTTCGAGCCGCTGACGATGCTTACCGCGATCGCGGCGGTGACCGAACGCGTGCGCCTCGCAACCGGAATCCTCATCGCGCCGTTGCGGCCGCCCGCGTTCCTCGCCAAACAGGTCGCGACCCTCGACCAGATGTCGAACGGACGCGTCGATCTCGGCGTCGGCACGGGGTGGCAGCGCGAGGAGTACGACGCGCAGGGCCTGTCGTTCGAGAACCGCGGGCAGCTGCTCGACGACTCACTCGCCGCGTGCCGCGTGTTATGGCGCGACACGCCGGCCGAGCTCGAGTCGCCCACGTTGTCGTTCCACGACATCTACTGCATGCCGAAACCCTTGCAGTCGGGCGGCGTGCCGATCTGGATCGCGGGGACGCTGCACGGTCGCAACCTGGCGCGCCTCGTCGAGTACGGCGCGGGTTGGATCCCGATCATGGGCGAGACGGTCGAGGGCATCGCCGCGGGCGTGAGCAAGATCCACGAAGAAATGCGCGCCGCGGGTCGCGATCCGTCGACGTTGCAGGTTCAGGCGCCGGTGCGCATGGCGATGGGCGACGACAAGCGGCCTGATCTCGAGGCGAGCATGGCGTCGGTCCCTGATCTCGTCGCCGCGGGCGCGACCGACGTGATCGTCACCCTGCGCGCCTTCGCCCGGGATGCGGCCGCCGCCCCGGGAGCAATGACCCGGATCCGGGCCGCGTTCGACGCGGTGACGGCCTGACCGGCACCGCCGAGCGACGGTTCGGGGCCGAGGCCCGTAGTCTCGGCCCTACTTCGACCGAGGAGCCTGACAATGACCGACAAGACCGCGTTCAGCGCCGACGAATGGCACGCACTCACCGACGCGCCGCTGCTCGTGACGCTGGCGATATTCATCACGGGTGAGCACGGGCCGATCTCGATGGTGAAAGAGGCGACTGCGAGCGCGCATGCGATTGCCCGGCCGGACGTCACGGGTACGGCCGGATCGCTCATCGCCGAGATCGCCAAGGACGCGGAGAGCAAGGAAGCCCGCCACGACATGAAGGAACACCGTGGCAAGTCGCCCGACGAAGTGGTCGGTCACGTGCTCACAGATCTTCAGCCCGCGCGGACGGCGCTGGCCAAGCTGCCGGCCGACGAGGCCGCGCAGGTCGGCGCCTGGCTCGTCGACATCGCCAAGACCGTCGCGGCCGCGGCCAAGGGCATCAAGCCCGAGGAACAGGCCGCGATCGACAAGATCGCCGCACTGTTCGCGGTGACCAGCTAGCCGGCGAGCCCGCGCCCGTCGACGCTCGGGAGACGACCGGCGCACCGAGAGGTAGCGTCCGGAACGTGCTCACGCCGTTCGACGACTATCCGATCCACCAGACGCCGCTGCCGATCGCGCATCCCGCGAGCGGCGACCCGAACCACTACGACCGGTTCTGGTTCAACGGCTACACCGAGAGCTATTACTTCGCCGCGGGCATGGCCGTGTATCCCAACCGGGGCATCATCGACGCCGCGTTCTCGGTCGTACGCGACGGCGTGCAGCGCTCCGTATTCGCGTCGGGCCGCATCCCGGCCGATCGCAGTGAAACGCGTGTCGGCCCGCTGTCGATCGAGGTCGTCGAGCCGTTGCGCACGACGCGCGTGCGCTGCGAGGCTGCCGACCTCGGCATCGAAGCCGATGTCACCTTCAATGCCCGTACGGTCGCGCTCGAAGAGCCGCGCCAGACGCTGACCGCGGGGACGAAGACCGTCATGGACTCGACCCGCATGACGCAGTGGGGAACGTGGAACGGCACGATCGTCCTCGAGGGCAAGGAAGGGATCCTCCTCGCGAACACCCGCGGTACCAAGGACAGGTCGTGGGGTGTGCGCCCGATCGGCGCGCCCACGCCGGCCGCGCCCGAGAACACGCTCCCGCAGATCTTCTTCTTGTGGGCGCCGATCAACTGGGACGATTGCTGCACGCACTTCCTCTGCTTCGAGCGCGGCAACGGCGACCGCTGGGTCGGCAGTCAGGCGGTTCTCGACGTGATCGGGGAAGGCGACCCGACCTGGAACGCCGACGAGCGCATTCATCATCTCGCGGGCGCGATCCACGAGGTGCGGTGGGCGCCGGGACTGCGCCGCTCCGACGGCGCGACGCTGCGCCTGCTCCGCCACGACGGCCAAGAGGAACGCATCGAGCTCGAGCCGTTGCTCACGTTCCGCATGCGCGGCCTCGGCTACACGCATCCCGAATGGGGCCACGGACACTGGCACGGTGAGTTGGCCGTCGGTTCCGAGAAGCACACGGTCGAGGAGCTCGACAACGTCGACCCCTGGAACATCCACATCCAACAGGTGATGCGCGCCCGCTGGGGCGACAAGGTCGGCCTCGGCGTGTTGGAGCAGCTCGCGTTCGGGGAGCACCACCCGAGTGGTCTCACCGGCATCCTCGACGGGTTTACACCAGCCCCGTGACGTGGGAGTCGTTGACCGTCACGACGTGACCGTCGGGGTCGACGAACGTGAAGCTGGCGTGACCCTCGCGGGCGATGGCGGACACCGCGATGCCGGCGGCGGCCATCGTGTCGCGCAGCGCGTCGAGCTCGTCGGCCATGAGATCGAACGGCGCGCCCCGGCCGGCGGTACGGGCCTCGGGGTCGAGGATGAGCACCAGGTGGGTGCCGCCTCGCATCTCCAGCTCCGCCGCGCTGTCGGTCGGGCGCGCGTCGTGAACCGGCCGCAATCCGAGGTCGCGGTAGAACGTGAACGACCGCATGATGTCGTGGGTCGCGAGGGCAACGTGACCGACCCAGAGCGATGGTCTGGTGGCTTCGGCTTGGACTGGCGACGTGGGGTCCACTCCGTGCAGTGTGGCAGGTGATGAGCACCAAGAACACCGCCGGCCCGAACATTCTCCTCGTCGTGTCCGACCAGGAACGCCAGCGCGGCTGGCTGCCGCCGAGCGTGCAACTGCCGTGGCGCGACCGGCTCCGCGCCGAGGGCCTCGAGCTCACGCGGCACTACACGCACAGCTCGCCCTGTTCGCCCTCGCGCGCCTCGCTCTTCACCGGGCAGTACATCGCCCAACACGGTGTGGTCGACAACGTGATCATGCCCGAGCACAAAGAGCTCGATCCGGCGGTTCCCACGATTGGTTCGATCCTGCGCGGCGCGGGCTACCGGTCGAGCTACATCGGCAAGTGGCACCTGTCGCAGGATGCGTCACCCGACATGGCCGCGTACGGATTCGCCGACTGGGAAGGCAACGACCGCCACTTCATGGGTTGGGCCGGAACCGGTGTGCACTTCGACCCGATCATCGCCGCCAACGCGGCGTCGTGGTTGCGCGGCGAACGCGGTGGGCGGCGCGCAACCGTGGTTCCTCACCGTCGCGTTGGTGAACCCGCACGACGTCATGTGGTTCCCCATCGACCAACCCGGCTACGACTCGCGCCACCCCGACGAGGTGCGGCGCGCCCGCAAGGTGCTGGAGTGGGCGAAGTGGAAAGACGACGACGTGTTGCCGGTGTTCGATACGAGCTACGACGAAGTGTGCGACACGCTCCCCGCGAACTTCGGTGACGACCTGCTCGACAAGCCCGCCGCGCAACGCCAGTGGCGCTGGGATCAACAGCACGGGCTCTGGGGCTACATCGATCCGAGCGACACGAGGTCGTGGCTGCGTCACCTCGACTACTACGTGAAGCTGCAACGCATGGCCGACGAGTCGCTGGGCACGGTGTTGGGCGCGCTGGAGGAGTCGGGCGCGTACGACGACACGATCGTGATCTTCACGTCGGATCACGGCGACATGTGCGGCTCGCACGGACTGCGCTCGAAGGGCCCGTTCGTCTACGAAGAGATCATGCACGTGCCGTGTTACATGCGGGTGCCGGGTACGACGCAGGCCGGAACCCGGTCCGACGCGCTGGCGACGCATGTCGACCTCGCGTCGACGATCTGCGCGCTGGGTGGTGTCGATCCGGATACGCAGCCGTCGCTGAAAGGCGTCGATCTCTCGCCGGTGCTGGCAGATCCGACCGCGAGCGTGCGCGACCACGTGCTCTTCGCGCACGACACCGCGCACACCGACGAGATCAACCACACGCGTTACGCGATCCGCGGGTTCTTCGACGGGCAGACGAAGTACGCGCGCTACTACGGCGTCGGTGGCGGCAAGCCGGGAACGGGGCTGTGGGGCAAGGATCCCGGCCACAAGCTGTTCGACGTCGACGCCGACTTCGTCGACCAGGAACACGAGTGGTACGACCTGACCGAGGACCCGCACGAGCTGGTAAACCTGGCCCGCGACGGTGGCCGGCGCGCCGAGTTGCACGACAACTACCAACGGCTCCTCGAGTACGAAGCCGCCGAATTCAGCGCGTGAGCCTCAACTCTTCAAGATGTATTCGCTCAAGGGGTAGTTCCGCATCGTCGCCGGGTCGTAGAGCAGCTTCGTGCTGTCGAGCATGACCCGGATGTTCTCGCCCAGCTCCTCGTTCGAACCGGCGCCGAAGAACGTGTGCAGGTTCGTGACGTGTTCGACGCTCGGCCACGACTCCTCGACGATGGCGCGGTAGCGCGGCGCGCCGGGTGTCATCGGGCGCACGACGGCGTTACGCACGTAGCGCACCCGGGGTTGCATGTCTTCCGACATCGGCGACTGGTGCGAATACCAGTGCCCGTAGAACGTGTCGTCGTCGACACCCACAGGCTTGTCGAAGATCGTGAGCGTGATGATGCCGGGCGAACGGGTTCCGTCGGGCCAGTCGCGCTTCGTGCCGTGCTCGTTGTCGCCGTATTCGCGATACATCGACTCCGTCACGAGGTAACCGGCCACCCGGGTTCCGGCCGCGCGCAGGAGGGCTTCGTACGGCTCGCGCGTGTCGTGCGCGTCGAGCCAGATCGAAACGCACGCGCGCACGGGGAGCTCGTCGCCGGGGACCGGGACCATCGACTGCATCTGGGCGTGCTCGTCGTCGAGATCCATCTGCAGCGCGTGCGGGCCGAGCGCGAGGAGTCGCGGCGCGAGGTCGTCGAGAAAGCGGGCCCGCAGCACGGCCGGGTCGATCGACGGGCGTTCCCAGATGAGGTAGACGAGCTTCTCCATAGGCCGCCGAAGCTAGCCCCTGGCGGAGGTGTCGGGCTTCGGCGACACTCGGACCGTGCGCTTCGCGATCAACTCGCCGCCGATGGCCGAGCCCGCGGCGTTGGTCGAGCTCGCGGTGGCGGCGGAACGCGCGGGCTGGGACGCGTTCTTCTTGTGGGACCACATGGTGGTCGATCGGGCGGGGGTGGAGATCGTCGACCCGTGGGTGACGCTCGGCGCGATCGCGACGCGTACCGATCGCATCCGGATCGGCACGTGCGTGACGCCGCTCGCTCGGCGCCGACCGCAGAAGGTGGCCCGGGAGACCGCGACGCTCGACCGTCTCTCCGGCGGCCGATTGGTTCTCGGCGCGGGGTTGGGCTTTCCCGACGACGAGTACACGACCTTCGGCGAGGCCGCGGACGCGCGCGGTGTTGCCGCGCGGCTCGACGAGGCGTTGACGGTGGTCGACGGATTGTGGTCGGGCGAGCCCTTCGAGCACGACGGCGCACACTTCCACGTCGAGCGCGTGCGATTCCTGCCGCCGCCCGTGCAACGTCCGCGGCCGCCGGTGTGGATCGCGTGCATGCTGCCGTACCGGCGCGCCCTGATCCGGGCCGCCCGTTGGGACGGCGTCGTGCCGATGAAGGTCGGCGCGGGCGGCATCGAGTTCGTCGATCCCGACGACGTCGCCTCGATCGTCGCCGAGATCGGCGCGCGGCGCGGTTCGCTCGAAGGGTTCGACGTGGTCGTGAACGCGGGGCCGCCGCCGACCGCGTCGGTCGCCGAGTTCGCCGCGGCCGGAGCCAACTGGTGGCTGACGTCGATGGGCGACTTTCCGGGCTGGCTCGACGAGCTCCGCGGGGTGGTCGACGCGGGCCCGCCCCGCTGAGGCGGCGTACGCTCCGGGTATGACGACCGAGAATTTGGAACGCGCCTTTGCGAGCACGAGATCGGTGCTCGTGAACGTCACTCCCGAGCAACTCTCGAATACGACCCCGTGCCAGTCGTGGCAGGTGCGCGAGCTGATCAACCATTTCGTCGGCGTCAGTGGTTGGTTCGCGGTGACGGTCAACGAGGGCGTCGCGCCAGCCCCGCCGGAAACCGATTTCACCGCGGGCGACATGGTCGCGATCTACGACGAAGGCATCGCGCAGGCCGTCGACGCCTTCGGTCGGCCGGGCGCGCTCGACAAGATGCTGACGTTGCCTTTTGGCGAGATCCCGGGCGCTTTCTATCTCGGCATTGCGACCACCGACGCGTTCACGCACGGCTGGGACCTGGCGCGGGCGACCGGCCAGTCGACCGATCTCGATCCCGAGCTGGCCGCCGAGCTACTCGTCGGCGCACGGCTCTTCGTCCAGCCCGCATTCCGCGGCGCCGACGGCGAGCGCCCGTTCGGTCTCGAGCAGCAGCCGCCCGCGAACGCAACCAACGCCGACGCACTTGCCGCGTTCCTCGGTCGCCGCCCGTAGACCCCGGCGCGCCGCGCCTATTCCGCGACGAGGTCGCGCACTTCGTTCGACGTAGGTACCTCGCCGCGCGTTGCGTAGGCCTCGGCGCGTTCGGGGATGTGATCGGGCTCGTACAGATAGTTGGCCATGATCCCGAACGAGTGCGCGCGCCCGTTCGCAGAAGCGTCGGCGTGCCAGTTGATGCGCTCGACGCTCGCACCGTTGGTGAGATGGAAGTTCGCGACCGGATCGGCGCTGCGCCCCTCGACCGCGATCGTGAGATACCGCGCGCACAGCGCCATCAGCAACGGCCGCACTGCTTCGTCGACATCCCACTCCGGCGCCGACAACCGCGCCAGCACTCGGGCGGGCTCGGCCGGCAGAAGATCACGCTCGCCCGTGCGCAACGCGCCACCGTCGGGGCCGAGTGCGGCGGCAACCCACGCCCGGAATCCGGGGATCGGCGAGAGGGTCACGAAGCGCCGGAGCTGGGGCAGGTCGAGGCGGAGCGCTTCGACGACCTGTTTGATCAATGCAGTACCGAGGTTCACGCCTGCCAGGCCGGGCTGACAGTTCGAGATCGAATAGAACACCGCGGTGTCGGCCCGGTCGAGGTCGAGCTCCGGGGCGCGCGCGTCGAGCAGCGGCGGGAGTTCCGTGGCAATGCCGACGGTCAGCGCGATCTCGACGAACACGAGGGGCTCGTCGGGCATCGCGGGATGGAAGAACGCGTAGCAGCGCCGGTCGGAGTCGAGCCGGTTCTTGAGGTCGTCCCAGGAATCGATCGCATGCACGGCCTCGTACGCGATGAGCTTCTCCAGAATCGCGGCGGACGCGTCCCAGGTGATGCGGCGCAGCGTGAGCAGCCCGACGTCGAAAAGCGTGGCGAGGTGCGCCTTCAGCTCGCGGCCGAGATCGGCGAGCTCGGCATCGGTTCCCGCGAGCCGCAATGCGTCGGCGCGCAGATCGACGAGGAACTTCACGCCGCCTTCGAGACCGGTGAACAGCCGCAACAGGCGATCGGCCGCGGGCACGAGCGCATCGCGCAATCGGCGCTCGGCGGCGCGCCGATCTGCGGCGCCGTCCGCCGTCTCGATCATCGTGGCGCCCAAGCCGGCGATCGCCACTCCGACCGCGTTCTCGTCGGTCCAGAAGTCGTGCGCGAGCACGCGCAGGAAATTGCGCCGCCCGTCGTCGGAGAGGGCCACGTACGCGTCGGCCAAAGCCGCGGCCACCGCGCGCTGCGACATCGTGTCGTGCAGTCGCAACAGCTCGCCGATCACCTCCCGCAACCGGGCCGCGTCGCGTTCCGGCAACCCGGACGCGAGATCGAGCGCGGGCCGGCCCGGCGCGCCGCGCAAGCCGCGTCGCCGCAGGCGATCGAAGAACCGGCGGGACGCCATGCGATCGGCTTACGAGGCTCCGCCGGGCACGGTCACCGACTCGGTGTCGCGACCGGAGCGCAGCAGGGTGCCGGGCCGTGCGTCGGTGAACTCGCCGTGGTCGACGATCTCGGTGCCGTTGACGATCACGTGGTCGATTCCGTCGGCGCCGCCGTAGAGGCGGGGTGCGCCGGTAGGGAGGTCGAAGCGCATCCGCACGGGTTGCGCGCCGACCGTCTCGGGATCGATCACCACGATGTCGGCGTGCCAGCCCTCGACGAGCCGGCCCCGTTCGGTGAGACCGTACAAGCGGGCGGGCACGTCGGTGAGGAGGTTGATCACCTCTTCGATGGGCATGAGCCCGCGCTCACGCACCGGACCGCCGAGCATGATCGTGGAGTAGTTGAACGACGCGAGGAAGTCGAGGTGCGCGCCGGCGTCGCTCGCGCCGACGACCGCGCGACTGTCGCGCCACACCTTCATCCGCACTTCCCAGGTCTCGTCGTCGTCGGGTCGGCTCGGGAAGCCGAAACCGGTCATGAGATCGTCGGCGACGACGATGTCGCACAGCGCGTCGAAGTCGTCGACACCGCGCGCCTTGGCGATCTCGGCGACCGACTTGCCCTCCCACTGCTTGTTCTCGGGGGCGAACGTCTCGTTGATCACGTAGATCGACCAGTTCGACACGTTGAATCCCGTCGTGGGTTGCAACGCGGCCTCGCGCAGCGCGGCGCGGCCCTCGACCGACGCGAGCATCGCCTTCTTCTCGTCGTGGGGGAGCGCCATCGGCTTCTCCCATCCCGGGATCGTGTCGAGCAGGAAGCCGCTGTCGAAGCAAATGCGCGGTGACGGTGAGAACGGCACGGTCAATGCGATGACGCGTGCGCCCCGCTCGGTCGCGTAGTCGGATGCCGCGAGGTTGTGTTCGGTGATCGCCTCGCTGCCCTTGCCGACGAACAACACGTTCCAGTTGACGGGGCGGTTGGCCGCGAGCGACATGCGCGTGAGCAGGTCGGGCGCGAAGTCCTCGAACATGCCGACACTCGGGATGAACTCGAGTGTGGTTCCCGGATGGTCGCGTACGACGCGGCACAACGCGACGATCTCGTCTTCGGTCGCGTACCGCGACGGCACCATGTCGCCCGCGGCATCGTTGTGCGTGCGGGCCCAGCTCGACGAGAAGCCGAGCGCACCCGCCGCGAGGCTCGCGTCGAGCAGCGCGCGCATCGCGTCGAGATCTTCGGGGGTGGCCTCGTCCTGCGTCGCGCGCTCGCCCATCGCGACGCGGCGAATCGTCGAGTGCCCGACGAGGAACCCCGCGTTCGGCGCGAGCGTCCCGTCGATGCGGTCGAGGTACTCGCCGAACGTGCGCCAGTCCCACGGCACGCCCTCGGCCAGCGCCGCGAGCGGCATGCCCTCGACCCGGGCCAGCATGCGCATCAGGTAGTCGCCGTGTTCGGGCCCGAGCGGCGCGATCGTGAAGCCGCAGTTACCGCCGATCACGGTGGTGACGCCGTGCAGGGGCGACGGTGACAGGGTCGTGTCCCAGAAGACCTGGGCGTCGTAGTGCGTGTGGATGTCGACGAAGCCGGGCGCCACGACCTTGCCCGTCGCGTCGATGGTTCGGGTCGCCTTCTCGTCGATGGCGCCGATGGCCGTGATCCGGCCGTTGCTGATCCCGACGTCGGCGAGCCGGCCGGGCGTACCCGTGCCGTCGACGACCGTGCCACCGCGGATGATCATGTCGAGCATGACCCCACTATTGTCCAGCCGCCATGGGTGATGCACTTGCGGGTCGGGTTGCCCTCGTAACCGGGGCGTCGCGTGGGATCGGTGCCGCGATCGCGGTGCGGCTCGCGGCCGAGGGCGCGCGGGTCGTGCTGGTCGCCCGCAGCCTCGAACCGGGTTCGGGTGGGCATCTCGCGGGATCGCTGCAGGAGACGGCCGACGTCATCGCCGCCGCGGGTGGCGTCGCCCGGCCGATCGTCGCCGACCTCTCCGACGCGAGCTGTGACCGCCCCGCGATCGTCGCGACCGCGGCCGCCGAGCTCGGCCCGATCGACGTGCTCGTCAACAACGCGGCCGCGTGCTTCTATCTGAGCATCGACGAGACGTCGGAGCGGCGCCTGCGCGTCGCCTACGAGGTCAACGTCATCACGCCCTACCTCTTGACGAAGGCGGTCGTCCCCGCGATGCGCGAGCGCGGTGCGGGCTGGATCGTCAACATCACGAGTGCGATCGTCGACACCGATCGCCTCGACAGTCCGCAACAAGCCCGATCGTCGACCTACGCGCCGAGCAAGGCTGCGCTCGACCGGCTGACGGTCTCGTTCGCGACCGAGCTGCGGGGAACCGGCATAGCGATCAACGCGCTCGCGCCCGAACGCGCGGTTGCGACGGAAGGAGCGACAGCAGTGATGGACCTTCCGCCCGAATGGTGCGAGCCCGTCGACCTGATGGCAACCGCCACGGTCGCGCTCGCTACGTGCGACCCCGCGCGTGAGAACGGTCTCCTCGTTCGTTCGGGTCCGTATCTCCGGGCGCACGGGCTGGCATCGTGACGGTCGCGCTCGTCACCGGCGGCGGCAGTGGCATCGGCGCGGCGACCGCGCGCCTCCTCGCGGCGCGCGGCGCGCAGGTGTTGGTAGCCGACGTGAACGAGGCTGCGGCGAACGGCGTGGCCGCCGACATCGGCGCGGCGGCGGCTGCGTTCGCGGTCGACGTCGCCGACGGATCGTCTGTCGAAGCGATGGTCGCGTTCACGGTCGAGCGCTTCGGCGGCCTCGACTGGGCCTGCAACATCGCGGGCATCGCGCCGGAACCGAAGCCGTTCATCGAGCACTCCTACGCCGACTGGCAGCGCACGATCGACGTCAACCTCAGCGGCATGTTCTTCTGCATGCAACAGGAGTTGCGGCAGATGGTCGCCCAGGCCCGCGGCGGCGCCATCGTCAACATGTCGTCAGGAGCCGGGGTCGTGCCCGCGCCGGGCCAGCCGCAGTACACCGCGGCCAAACACGGTGTGTTGGGGCTCACGAAGCAAGCGGCGCAGGAGTTCGCGGCGGCCGGCATCCGCGTCAATGCGGTGCTCCCCGGTCAGACCGAGACCGGGCCCATGCGTGCGTACCTCGACGCGATGCCCGACGGCGGCGAGAAGATGTTGCGCCGCCTTCCGATGAAGCGCATGGCGACGCCGCTCGAGATCGCGCAGGCCGTTGTATGGCTGTGTTCTGACGAGGCGAGCTACGTGAACGGCGATTCCCTGGTGGTCGACGGGGGCCTGATCACCCGCTGAACCCGGCGGCGCGTGGTCCATCCGGGGGCGAGCGGTAAGGGACTGCGGCCGGAACAGGCAATAGCTAGCTTGTTCGAGTGTCGTCCCGCGTCGCGCTCGCTACCGCCCTGGCGCTCGCGACTGCGCTTTTCTACGCGATCAGCAATGTGGTCGAGCTGCTCCAGGCGGAGAAGGTCCCCGACGAATACTCGATGAAGCCGGGGCTGCTGTTCCGGCTCATCAAGAACCCCAAGTGGCTCCTCGGTCTGCTCGCCGACTTCGGCGGATACCTATGTCACGCGGCCGCGCTCGGGCTGGCGACGGTCGTGTTCGTCGAACCAATCCTCGCGATCGGGATCCTGCTCTCGCTGTTCATCGGTTCCCATTTCGCGCACCGTCCCGTGTTACGCATCGACTGGATCGCGGCCATCGTGCTGTCGGGCGGCCTCGCACTGTTCCTCTACGAGGTGTCACCGACCGGCGGCCGGTCGATCGCGGCCACCCACGAATGGCTGATCGCGGGACCGAGCGCGATCGCGGCCGTCGCGGTCTGCTTGATCATCGGGGGCGCGACGCGTGGCCGGCCGCGCGCCGCGTTGCTCGGCGTCGCAGCCGGAATCGCGTTCGGGGTTTCCGCACTCTTGACGAAGGCACTGGTCCACTATCTCGGCGGCGGGATCTTCGCGTGGGTGCCGCACTGGGAGCCGTACGCGCTCGCGGTGGCGGCCATCGGCGGGGTGATCATCGCCCAGAGCGCGCTCCAGACCGGTGCGCTCGGCGCGGCGGTCGGCTCGATCGAGTCGATGAGTGTGATCTCGGGATCGTTGTTCGGTCTGTTCCTTCTCGACGAACGCGTCGGCGCGCACGGCTTCGCCGAGATCACGGCCGTCGTCGTTTCGATCGTGGCGATCCTCGGCGGCATCCTGCAGCTGTCGCACGCCGAGGAGCGCGTGCTCGGGCACTCGTCGGGACCCGCGGGTTCGACGGAGCTAGCCCCGGGGTTCGGTTCCGACCCGGCCTAGGCACCAGTTCGCCCACCACAGGCCGAATGCGGTGAGGCCGACCTGGCCGAGGCCGTAGAGCGGGCTGCGCATGATCGTGTACGTCACGATCGAGATGACCGAGCAGATGCAGTAGATGACGACGAACGTGATGCGGCCCTCGTGCGTCAGGAGCAACCAGCGCCCGAACGCGCGGATCCGCGTCATGACGCCCTTCTCGCTGCCCACTGCCGGTGATGCCACTGTGTCGGATTCTAGGCGCGGCCCTCGGGCCGGAGATCGGCGGGGACCCAGGCCGGCGGTCGCTTCTCGATGAACGCGGTGAAGCCCTCGATCACCTCGTCGCCGTGCACCGATTCGTCGAATGTGATGCGGTCGACGATGCCGTAGCGGGCGTTCATCAACCGCTTCAACGCGACCCGGGCGCGCGGCGCCGCGTACAACAGGTCGCGCACGACTTCTTCGGTCGTCGGGATGAGTTGCTCGTGGGGCACGACGCGGGCGACGAGTCCGTGGCGTTCGGCTTCGGGAGCGGTGAGTCGCCGACCGGTGAACAACATGTCGCGCGCGATCGCGATCCCCACGTGCTCGGGGAGGATCGCGGCGTGGTACGCGTCCGCCACACCGCGCCGCAGCTCCGGCGCGCCGAACGTGGCGCGGTCGCTGGCGATCGCGATGTCGGAGAGCATCGCGATGAGCAGTCCGCCACCCATGCACAGACCGTTGACGGCCGCGATCACCGGCTTGCGTGAGTCTCGGATGGAATCGAACGGCACCGCGCCCGTGCCGAGCAGCTCGCCGATGTTGATGTCGCCGTCGTCGTGCTGGCCGCCGAGCTCGCCGCCCGGCGCGAACACGTCGCCGGTGCCGGTCACGACGAGGGCGAGGAGCGAGCGCGACGCGTTGACCCGGTCGACGGCACGCCGGATGCCGAAGTACATGTTCGACGTCAGGGCGTTGCGGCGTTCGGGGCGGTCGATCGTGACCCACGCGGTCGTGCCGCGCTCCTCCCAGCGCAGGAAGCGGGAACCGAGGTCGACGTCGTTGGGCATCCCCTTGGTTAGCCTTCCGGAGTGGTTCGGTTCAACCCGTACAGCTACGAGTTCCACGACGACCCGTTCCCCGTCTACCGGCGGCTGCGCGACGACGCGCCCTGTTATCACGACGCCGAGCTCGGCTTCTGGGCGCTGTCGCGCTACTCCGACGTGGTCGAAGCCCTGCACGATCCGGCCACGTACTGCTCGCGTTTCGGCATCACGCTCGAGTCGGGGAATCCGCTCCCGATGATGCTGACCACCGATCCGCCCGACCACACCGCGCTGCGCCGGCTCGTGAGTCGGGCATTCACCCCGCGCCGGGTGGCCGACCTCGAGCCCGAGATCCGCAAGCTCTCCACCGGCTATCTCGATCGGTTGGGTGCGCTCGACTCCGCCGACCTCATCGGCGACTACTCCGCGCTCCTCCCGATGGACGTCATCTCCCGCCTCCTCGGTGTGCCCGACGGCGACCAGGATCTGCTGCGGTCGTGGAGCGATGCGCTGCTCCATCGCGACGAAGGCGACATGGACGTCACGCCGGCCGGCATCGACGCCGCGTACCAGCTCTACAAGTACTTCTCCGCGTTCGTCGCCGAGCGCCGCACCGCGAACGGTTCCGAGGACGATCTCGCGGCGGCCCTCGTCGCGGCCGAGAGCGATGGCGATCACCTCACCGACGACCAGGTCGTCGGCTTCTTGTTCCTGTTGATCATCGCCGGCAACGAGACCACGACGAAGCTGCTCGGCAACTGTCTGCTCGCGATGCAGCGGTTCCCGGCCGAGCGTTCCAAGGTGATCGCCGACCCGACGCGCATCGGCGATGCCGTCGAGGAGATCCTGCGGTTCGAAGGGTCGACCCAGGTGATGGCCCGCACGCTCACGCGCCCGGTCGGACTGCACGGCGAAACCATGGCCGAGGGCGACAAGGTGTTGCTGTTGCTCGGCTCCGGCAACCGCGACGAGCGCGTGTTCGACCGCCCCGACGTGTACGACATCGATCGCGCGTGGCCCACACACCATCTCGGTTTTGGCCACGGCATTCACGTTTGCCTCGGGGCGGCGCTGGCACGCCTCGAGATGCGCGTGAGCCTGGAAGAGCTCCTCGGTCGGCACCCTGCGTACGAGATCGACGAGACCGGGCTCGAGCGCGTGCACTCCGGCAACGTGCGCGGCTATTCCCGCATGCCCATACGCCTGTGAAAGAACCGTCGGTTGCCGATGCGCGCGCCGCGATCACGGCCCTCGTCCACGAGTACGCCTTTCGTCTCGATCGCGGTGATCTCGACGGCGTGGCCGCGCTGTTCGCCCACGCCGAGTTGCGCTCGACCCGCAATGATCACGTGCGGCGCGGTAGCACGGAAGCCCGCACGCTCTACGAACCAGTGATCATCTACGACGACGGCACGCCGCGCACGATGCATCAGATCACCAACGTCACGGTGACCGTCGCAGGCACCACCGCGACCGCGCGGTCGTACTTCACCGTGCTCCAGGTCACGCGCCTCGGCCTGCACCCGATCCTCGCCGGGGAGTATCGCGATCGTTTCGCGTGCGCGGACGGCAGCTGGCACTTCACCGAACGGGTCTTCGCCCCCTCGTTGTTCGGTGATCTCTCCGAGCACATGCGCGCTTGATCACCCGCCAACGGCATCCGGCCGATCTCGCCCGGCTCGTACTCGGGCTCGCGGTCTTCGGCGCGGGCGCGGCGGTCGCGCGCATGCACGGCCCGAGCCGGGTCGAGCTCGACATCTTCCGCCTGGTGAACGACCTGCCCGACGGCTTCCGCATCCCGTTCGAGACGGTGATGCAGATGGGCACGCTGTACGCCGTCGTCGCCGTGACTGCGCTCGCGTTGGCCTTCCGGCGCTGGTGGATGGCGCTGTCGGTCTTCGCGGCCGGCGTCGGCGCCGATGTCGTGGCGCACTTCATGCGCGATCTCGTGCAACGGGGCCGCCCTCTCGACCTGTTGCAACACGTGGTCGTGCGTGGTCCGCACATCACGGGCTACGGGTACCCGTCCGGGCACACGACGGTCGCGGCCGCGCTCGCGGCCGGGGTCACGCCCTATCTCCCGCGCCGGTTTCGGCGCCTCACGTGGAGTGCAGTCCTGCTGGTCGCGTTGGCGCGGGTCTACGTCGGCGCGCACCTTCCCCTCGATGTGATCGGTGCGCTCGGACTCGGTGCCGCGGTCGGCGCGACCGTCAACCTCGCGCTCGGCACGCCGTGTCGCGTCATCGACCCGGCCCTCGTGCAGCGTGTGCTCGCCGCGGGTCGCTATCCGGTGGGCCATCTGACGCCGATCGCCGATCACGGCCGTGACGCGACCCCGTTCCTCGGGACCGCCGACAACGGCACCCGGGTGTTCGTCAAGGCGATCGACCACGAGCGCCGCGACGCCGATGCCCTGGCCGCGATCGGCCGCTACCTCGCCTACCGACACGTCGAAGACGAGACTCCGTTCGCGACGGCCAAGCAGCGTGTCGAGCACGAGGCGTTGCTCGCCTCGCTCGCCGCGCACGGTGGGGTGCACGCCGCGCTCCCGCTCGCGATCGCGGCCGAACCCGACGGGCCGAGCGTCCTCGTTCTGGCAGCTATCGACGGGAAGTCGATCGGCGTAGAGAACGCACCGAACCCCCCGCCGTCGAACCCCGCCGCCGTCGAACCCCGCGGCCTCGAACCCCTCTGCACCAAACCCCACGGCGCCGAACGACGCGGTCACCGACGCGACCCTCGCCGCGCTCTGGAGCGAGGTGAAGTGTCTCCAGACTTCGCGCATCGCGCATCGGCACCTCAGCCTCAACAACGTCATGATCGATCCCGCGGGCCAACCGTGGATCGTCGACTTCGGCTACGCCGAGATCGGAGCCAGCGATCGCGCCCTGGCCCAGGACGTGGCCGAACTGCTCGCGTCCGTCGCGTTGGTGGTAGGCGCGGAGCGCGCGGTCGACTCCGCGGTGGCGACGCTGGGGAAGCCGATCGTCGGCGCTGCGCTCCCGCTCATCCAACCCCTCGCGCTCGCCGGGAAGACGCGTCGCGCGCTCCGTCATCACCACGGCTTGCTCGACGACGTGCGCAACCGCGCCGCCGACGCCGTGGGCGCGGAGCACGTCAAGGTCGAACCCCTCACTCGCATTCGCCTGCGCTCGGTAGTGACACTTGCGTGTCTGCTCGTCGCGACCTATCTGCTCCTGCCGCAGATCGGCGAGTTCCACCAGACGTTGACCGCGGCCCGCCACGCCGAGAGCGGCTGGCTGGTGCTCGCGCTGTTCGCGTCGTGCACGACGTTCCTCGCGGCCGCGCTGTCGTTGTCGGGCGCCGTTCTCGTCCCCCTTCCGTACGGTCGCACGTTGGTAACGCAGCTGGCGAGCAGCTTCAGCAACAAGATCACGCCGGCCGGCATCGGCGGCCTGGGCGTCAACGTCCGCTATCTCGAGCGCAGCGGCGTGTCGAAAGGCGACGCCGTCGGCGCGGTCGCGCTGAACGGCACGGTCGGCTTCGTCGTCCACATCGGCGCGCTCGTGGTGAGCGCCACGTTGCTCAAGCACACGGGGCTGCCGACGGTGCACCTGCCCGATGGGTGGGCCCTGCTCGTTCTCATCGCGGTGGTGCTGTCGCTGATCGGCGTGGTGTTGGAGACGTCGTTCGGGCGCAAGCACATCCTCCTGCCGACCGAGCGCACGAGCCGCGACCTCTTCGCCGTGATCCGGCGGCCCACCAAGGCCGTGCAGATGTTCGGAGGCGCATTCCTGGTGCTGGCGTCGTACATCGTCGCCCTCGGATTCGCACTCGCGGCGTTCCACGCGCACGCCTCCTGGCTCGACGTCACCGCGGTCTACCTGGGCGGAAGCGCCGTGGCCTCGGCCGCGCCGACCCCGGGCAAGGTCGGAGCGGTGGAGGCGGCCCTGATCGCCGGGCTGACCGGCGTGGGTATAGCAAGTGGGCCTGCAGTGGCGGGCGTGTTGGCCTTCCGGCTCGCAACGTTCTGGCTGCCGATCATTCCCGGTTACCTTGCCTTCCGAAGCCTGACGAACCGGGAGCTGTTGTGAGCCCGAGCCGACCGAACCTGAGTTCGAGGAGAGACGCGTGACGAATTCACCGACGCTCGTGGTGCTGGGTGCATCGGGCGACCTCGCCGCTCGACTGCTGTTCCCGGCGTTGGCCTCGCTCGAAGCCCGCGAACGGCTCGAGGACCTCAAGATCATCGGCTACGCGCGCCAGGAGTGGACGACCGAGCAGTTCCACGAGAACCTGCGCGCCGCGTTCGACATGCACGCGTGTGATGTCGACGAGAAACACGTCGAGAAGTTCATCGAGCGCATCGAGTTCCACGGCGGCGACATCTCCATCGCGTCCTTGAAGGGTTTGAAGTCTTCGCTCGACGGACCTGCGATCTTCTACCTCGCGCTTCCGCCCGGAGTGTTCGCCGACGCGGCGGAAAAGATCTCGAAGGCCGGGCTCGCCGACGAGACCGACGGGTTCCGCCGGCTCGTGATCGAAAAGCCGTTCGGCACCAACCTCGAGACCGCGCTCGCGTTGAACGAGAAGCTGCACAGCTGTTGGCGCGAAGACCAGATCTTCCGCATCGACCACTTCCTCGGCAAAGAGACCGTGCAGAACATGCTCGTGTTCCGCTTCGCCAACCGGTTCATCGAGCCGGTGCTCAACTCCGGTCATGTCGACGAGATCCAGATCACCGTCGCCGAGACGCTCGGTGTCGAAGGGCGTTCGCGGTACTACGACGGCATCGGCGCGCTGCGCGACATGGTGCAGAACCACCTCATCCAGATGATGACGTTCGCGACGATGGAACCCCCGGCCCTCTGGGACGCGGAGATGATCCGCGACCACAAGGTCGAGGTGTTGAAGTCGGTGCACAGGGTCGATCCGGAAGTCGACGTCGTGCGCGGGCAGTACACGGCCGGCCTCGTCGAAGGCGAGCCCCGCATCGGCTACCGGGCCGAACCCGGTGTCGATCCCACTTCGCACACCGACACGTTCGCGGCGGTGCGCCTCCATGTCGACACGTGGCGTTGGGAAGGCATCCCGGTGCTGCTGCGGTCGGGAAAGCGCCTGGCAGCCAAGGCGCACGAGGTCGTGTTCCGCTTCCGGGAGCCGCCGACCCGTCTGTTCCGCCACACGCCGCTCGAGCACGCCGACCCGAACTGGTTGGTGTTCCGCATGAGCCCGTCGGAGTGCACGGAGCTCGTTGTGCGTACCAAGCAACCCGGACTCGAGCTGGAGTCGCGCGAATCGGTGCTGCGGGCCGAGTACGCCACGGCCGACGACCGCGAGGCGAGCGCGTACGAATCGCTGCTCCTCGACGTGTTGCAGGGCGACCACACGCCTTTCTTACGCTTCGACGAGGTGGAGTGGTCGTGGCGAATCGTCCAGCCGATCCTCACCGCGTGGGAGCACGGCTCGCCCGAGGACTACGTGGCCGGCAGCGACGGGCCGCCCGGTCAGCACCGCTTCCTCGGCGCGGGCCACTACTGGCGCCCGCTGCAGAACCCCACATCGTGAAGGGCGCCTGAGAAAATCTGCTTGAATCCGGCATCTCGGTCAGGGACGATTTCCCCAGTGCTTGGTGGGTATGAGCACGAGTACGGGTGACATCGCCATCAGGAGGTGGCCGTGCAGGTTCAAGAACGTCCCGCCTATCCGGAACCGACACCGCAGGCCGCGCCATTCGGGCTCGCCGCCGCGATAGCCGGCTTCCTCGGCACCGATCTGCCGATCGGGATCGAGTGTTACGACGGCAGCCATCTCGGCCCGCGTGACTCGGCGACCCGGCTCGTCGTCCGCTCGCCCAAGGCGTTGCGCTACGTGCTCACCGGGCCCGGCGAGATTGGTTTCGCACGCGCGTACGTGGCCGGCGAGCTCGATGTCGAGGGCGACATCTTCGAGGCGCTCGCGCTGCGCGAAAGCCTGCCTGATGTCAAGGTGACGCCGCGCGAGTGGATCGCGTTGGCGCGCACCGCGGGCGTCGAAGGATTGCGGCCACTGCCGCCCCCGCCGGAGGAGGCGCGGGTGCGGGGGCGTCGCCACAGCAAGGAGCGCGACGCGGCCGCGATCGCGCACCACTACGACGTGTCGAACGACTTCTATCGGCTGATCCTCGGTCCCTCGATGACGTACTCGTGTGCCGTCTTCGCGCGGCCCGAAACCACGTTGGAAGCGGCCCAGGCCGCCAAGTACGAGCTCGTGTGCCGGAAGCTCGGGCTCCGGGCCGGTCAGCGCCTGCTCGACGTGGGATGCGGTTGGGGCGGCATGGTGATGCACGCGGCTCGCGAGCACGGCGTGCACGCCGTCGGCGTGACGCTCTCCACCCGCCAGGCGGAGTGGGCGCGCAACGCGGTACGCGAGGCCGGCCTCGCGGACCGGGTCGACATCCGCGTCCAGGACTACCGTGACATCGTCGACGGCCCGTACGACGCGATCAGCTCGATCGGCATGTTCGAGCACGTCGGTGCGGCGAAGCTCGATGAGTATTTCCGGAAGCTGTTCACACTGCTCCGGCCCGAGGGGCGACTCCTCAACCACGGGATCGCGAAGCGGCCGTCGCCGCGCGCCGCGTTCTCGCATCGGGGCTTCATCGACCGCTACGTGTTCCCCGACGGCGAGCTGCACGAAGTCGGTTCGGTCGTGTCGCGCATCCAACGCGCGGGCTTCGAGGCGCGCAACGTCGAGGGCCTGCGGGAGCACTACGCGCTCGACGTTGCGGCAATGGGTCGCGAACCTGGAAGCGAACTGGGACGAAGCGGTTCGCCTCGTCGGCGCGGGACGGGCGCGCGTGTGGCTGCTGTACATGGCCGCGTCGGCGTGCAACTTCGAAGCTGATCGCAACCACATCTTCCAGGTGTTGGCGACGCGCAACGGCGACCACGGCCGCAGCGGCATGCCGTTACGGCCCGACTGGGAACCCGAGCGCGAACACACGGGCGCGCAGAACTGAGCCGGAACCTGATCCGATGATCGGGTCAGGCCTTCTTCTCGTCGTGCCCACCGAATTGCTTGCGCATCGCCGACAGCATCTTGTTCGTGTAGTCGGACGAGCCCTGGGAGATGAAGCGGTCGAACAACGCGGTGGCGATGACGGGGGCGGCGACGCCCTCGTCGATCGCGGCGGTGACCGTCCAGCGCCCTTCGCCGGAATCGCTGACCCGACCGCTGAACTCGGCGAGATCCGGCGACTCCTGAAGGGCGCTCGCGGTGAGGTCGAGCAGCCACGACGCGACGACGCTGCCGCGCCGCCACACCTCGGCAACCTTCGGGATGTCGAGGTCGTATTTGTAGAGGTCGGGATCGGTGAGCGGCGCGGTCTCCACGTCGGCGGTGCGCGTCTCTGCACCGACGTTGGCGTGGTGCAGGATCGTCAGCCCCTCGGCGTACGCGGCCATCAGCGCGTACTCGATCCCGTTGTGCACCATCTTCACGAAGTGCCCGGCCCCGGCCGGACCGCAGTGCAGATAACCCATCTCCTCCGGCGCGGGATCGCCGGCACGCCCGGGCGTACGTTCGATCGTGCCGATGCCCGGCGCGAGGGCCCGGAAGATCGGGTCGAGTCGTTGCACGACCGCGTCGGGACCGCCGATCATCAGGCAGAAGCCGCGGTCGAGGCCGAAGACGCCACCACTCGTACCGCAGTCGACGTAATCGATGCCGCGCGGCGCGAGCGCGTTCGACCGGGCGATGTCGTCGACGTAGTGCGAGTTGCCGCCGTCGATGATCGTGTCGCCGGCCTCGAGGTGCGCGGCGGTGTCTTCGACTACCGCGCCGGTCACGCCGGCCGGCACCATCAGCCAGATCGCCCGCGGCGCGGCGAGCTTCGTCGCCATGTCGGCGACCGACGTTGCACCTACCGCGCCGAGCGCGACGAGCGCGTCGACCGCGGCGGTGTCGTGGTCGTACACCACGCACTCGTGGCCCGCGGCCATCGAACGCCGCACGAGGTTCGCGCCCATGCGACCGAGTCCGATCATTCCGAGCTGCATCTCAACGCTCCCTGTCGTAGGTCGAAGAGCCGGGCTTACCCCGTGCGCGCGTTCTGGTTGGTCGCGGGCTCCGCGGCCTGGAGCGCGGCGCCGACGATGCCCGCGAGGTTGCCGAGCTCGGCCATGCGCACCTCGCAGCCGGGGTCGAGTCGATCGAGGAATTTGTCGGCGTGTTTCACGATGCCGCCGCCGATCACGATCAGATCGGCGGTGACGATCTCCTGCAGCTGTACGAGGTAACGGTCGAGTCGACTCGTCCAACGCTTCCACGGCAGATCCTCGGATACACGGGTGGCGTCCGAGACCCAGTCGTCGACGAGGTGCTCCTCGACGAAGATGTGCCCGAGCTCGGCGTTGGGAACGAGCGTGCCCGCGTTCAGCAGCGCGGTGCCCACTCCGGTCCCGACCGTCACCAAGACCACGACTCCATCGTGTCCCCGCGCCGCACCGAAGCGCGCTTCGGCGATACCGGCCGCGTCGGCGTCGTTCAGGATCAAGCACGGACGACCGACCGCACGGCCGAACACGTCGGCGGCGTCGGTGTCGATCCACGACTTGTCGATGTGGCTCGCGGAATGGACCATGCCGTTCTTGACGACCGCCGGCATGGTGCAGCCAACGGCTCCTACGCTCGAGAGCTGCGCGACGAGCCCGGCGACGCTCGCCGCGATCGCCTCGGGGGTCGCGGGCTGCGGAGTCTCGACCCGGATCCGTCCGCTGGCCTGACCGGTCTCCAGGTCGACGAGCGCCGCCTTGACGCCACTGCCGCCGACATCGACACCCACGAGTGCGTTCGCACCGCTTTGGCTGAACATCTGCCGATGAAGCTACCCGCTCGGCAGCTAGTTTCCGGGCAGTGCCGGTACTGGAGGATTACGCGCTGCTCGGCGATCGGCGGACCGCCGCGCTCGTGTCGAAGGGCGGGTCGGTCGATTGGTGGTGCACGCCCCGTTTCGACGCGCCCGCCTGCTTCGCCGCGCTGCTCGGTACGCCCGACCACGGCCGCTTCCTGATCGCCCCCACCGATCCCGACTGCGTCACGACGCGCCGCTATCGGCCGGGCACGATGGTGCTCGAGACCGAGCACACGACGGCCACCGGCAAGGTGCGGGTCGTCGACTGTCTCGCCCTCGAACACTCCCGCCCGCTGCTCGTGCGCCAGGTCGAGGGTCTCGAAGGCAGCGTCGAGATGGCGGTCGAGATCATCGTCCGCTTCGACTACGGATCGATCGAGCCGTGGGTGCGTCTCGTCGACGATCGTTGGCGCGCAGTCGCCGGCCCCGAGGGTGTCGAGCTCTCCACACCCGTGCATCTGCATGGTCACCGGAAAACGTCACGCGCGCATTTCACCGTGGCGGCGGGAAAGCAGGTGCCGTTCATCCTCGGCTGGTTTCCGTCGAACGAACCGCACCGGATCACCGAGGACGCCGCGGCCGTCATCGACGACACGACCGCGCACTGGGATCGTTGGTCGGGGCGGTGTCAGTACGCGGGCGAATGGCGCGAGCCGGTGTTGCGTTCGCTGCTCACGTTGGAGGCGCTGACCTTCGAACCGACGGGCGGCATCGTCGCCGCGCCCACCACTTCGTTGCCGGAGACGATCGGCGGTTCGCGCAACTGGGACTACCGATACTGCTGGGTGCGCGACGCCACGCTCACGCTGGAGGCGTTTCTCATCGGCGGCTTCCAGCACGAGGCGCTGCGGTGGCGCGAGTGGTTGCTGCGCGCCGCGGCCGGCGACCCGCTCACGTTGCAGACGATGTACGGCGTCGCCGGCGAACGGCGGCTCACCGAGCTCGAGCTCCCGTGGCTGCCGGGATACGAAGGCTCGGCGCCGGTCCGCACCGGCAACGGCGCGCACTCGCAACTGCAACTCGACGTGTACGGCGAGCTGCTCGACGTGTTGTGGCAGGCGACGCGCGCGGGCACGCCGCCGAGCGAGAACAGTTGGGCGCTCGCGCAACTGCTGCTCGGCGTTTTGGAAGATCGCTGGCGCGAGCCCGACGAGGGCATCTGGGAAGTGCGCGGTCCGCGTCGGCACTTCACCCACTCGAAGGTGCTGTGCTGGGTCGCGTTCGATCGTGCGGTCGCGATGGTCGAGCACGCCGGCTACGAAGGTCCCGCCGATCGGTGGCGCGCGATTCGCGACGAGATCCACGCCGAGGTGTGCGACAAGGGATACGACACCGAGCTCGGCGCGTTCACCCAGTGCTTCGGGATCAAGAAGCTCGACGCGTCGACTCTCATGATCCCGCTCGTCGGATTCCTGCCCGGCGACGATCCCCGCGTGCGTTCCACGATCGACGCGATCCGGCGCGACCTCACCGACGACGGCCTCGTGCGCCGCTACGTCGCCGAGGAAGACGCGATCGACGGCATCGGCGAACCCGAGGGCGTCTTCCTGCCGTGCAGCTTCTGGTTGGTCGAGGCGCTGGCGTTGGCCGGCGAGCACGACGAGGCCCGCACGCTGTTCGACCGCCTGCTCGTCATGGCGAACGACGTCGGCCTGTTCTCCGAGGAGTACGACACGAAGGCCAAGCGGTTCCTCGGCAACTTCCCCCAGGCGTTCACGCACCTGGCCCTGGTCGCCGCCGCGCACACCCTCGCCCCCGACGCGTCGCCCAGCCGGCGCCGCCGCCGCGACCGGGGGGACGGGCGCGGAAGTGGACGGGCGTAATCTGCGGGCATGGCGCTCGTAACGAACATCGTCAGCGGATCGAACGCGCAACGCCTCCTCCTGCTCGTGCACGGCTACGGCGCGGACGAGCAGGATCTCGGCGGTCTCCTGCCCTACATCGATCCCGACGGAGTGTTCGCGGCGGTCATGCCGCGCGCACCGATCGCGGCCGCGGGTACGCCCGGATTCATGTGGTACGACATGACGGGCGGCGGCGGTGACATCACCGAACAGTTCGTCACCGCGCTTGCGGAGCTCGACGCGCTGGTCGACGAACAGTGTGCGGCGCTCGGGTTCGATCGCGCGCAGGCCGTCTTCGGCGGGTTCTCGCAGGGCGGCGGGCTCGCGCTCGCGCTGGGCCTCTACGCGGCCCCCGACGGTTCCGAGAAGGTGCATCCCGCGGGTGTGCTCGCGATGAGCCCGGCTGCGATGACGGGCCCGATCGCCGACGGCGCGCGGGAGACTCCGGTGCTCGTGCAGCACGGCACCGACGACCCGCTCATCCCCGTCCAGCGCTCGCGCGATCTCGCGCGTGACCTGCGCGAGTTCGGCGTGCCCACCGTCTACCGCGAGTATCCGATCGGGCACCAGGTCGCGATCGAGGGCTTGCGCGCCGCGCACGAGTGGCTCGGTGAGGTCGGGGCCGGTGCGCGTCCCGACGAGCCCGTCCCCGACGATCCGATCGAGATCGTGCCGCCTGTCACCACCGCGCGTTGGGAGAGCGAGGTGTTGCGCAGCGAGTTGCCGGTGATCGTCGACTTCTGGGCGCCGTGGTGCGAGCCCTGCCGTCAGGTCTCGCCGATCGTCGAGACGATCGCGGTGATGCGGAAGTCGTCGTACAAGGTCGTGAAGGTGAACATCGACGACGAGCCCCGGCTGGCCCAGGAATACAACGTGCAGAGCATCCCGATGATCGGGCTGTTCCGCAACGGCCGGCTCGAGCGGTCGTCGCTCGGCCTGAAGGCGCGCCCGCAGATCGAAGCCGAGCTCGGGATGCTCGTCATCCCCTGACGCGTGACTCGGTCGGTTACGGCGCGAGCAACCGCGCGCCGAGCGCATGGGTGCGCGGCAACGCCGCGCCCGCCGCGACGATGCCGGGGTTGAGCGCGGGTGACGTGCCCGCGATCGCGATGACGTCGTTGACGCCGAGGTTGGACACGTCGCCGTAGGAGTGGGCGTCGCCGAAGTTGAAGACCCGCCCGCTGCGCGCCACTTCCCAGTAGCCCTTGCCGTCGGGGGTGGCCGACATGCCGACGATTTGTTGCCCCGCCGCGGTGCCGTAGTTGTGCGCGTCGCCGAACGGGAACAACGCACCGTTCGCGGCGAGCATCCAGTAGCCCTTGCCGGTCGGCGTGGGCGTCATCTGGATGATCGGCGCGCTCGAGCGCGTGACCGCTCAACGAACCCCGGAAGCGCGCGTCGCCGAAGGCGAAGATCCCGCCGTCGGAAGCCACGAGCCAATACCCGCGGCCCGTGACCGTCGAGGCCATCCCGACGATCGGCTTGTTGAGGTGGATGTTGCCGGTCGAGCCGTAGAAGCGGGCGTCGCCGAAGGCGAAGATCCCGCCGTCGGAGGCGACCAACCGGTAGCCGCGGCCGCCGGGCGAGGTCGACATCGCCACGACGGGCTTGTTCAGGTGGATGTTGCCGGTCGAGCCGTAGAACGCGGCGTTGCCGTAGGAGAAGATCCCGCCGTCGCGCGCCAGGAGCCAGTAGCCGTCGCCGTTCGGCGTGGTCGCGAGCGAGATCATCGGTTGCGACAAGTGCACGTGCGTGGCGTCGCCCTCGAACACCGCGTCGCCGAACGTTCCGACCTCACCGCGTGCGCCGGCGACGTAATACCCCTCGGTGCCGGTACCCGTGAGCGCGATCGATTTCGTGCCGCTCGATGTGGAGAAGCTGAGGGTGGCGTGGCGGGCTCCGGGACCGGTGGGCGCGAACGCCACGGTCACCTTGCAGCTCGCGCCGGGGGCGAGCGTATGTCCGGCGCAGGTCTCCGAGCCGAAGAAGTCGAGCGGGTTCGGACCACTCTCTCCGATCGAGAGCACCGAGACCGGGCTGGCGCCGTGATTGGTGAGCGTCGCCACCTTGTTGTCGCCGAACGTGCCCACGCGTTGCGAACCGAACGCGAGCGTCGTCGCGGAGAATTGCACGGATCCGATGCTCGCGAACGCCGCGGCGGTCGGCGTGCACGCGAGACGTGCAACGACCGTGCCGATTCCCGCCAGCGCGACGCTGACCGAGACGGTCGTGCTCGTATTGGTGAAGGTCGCCAGCGAGCCAACGTTGGCGAGGTGCCAGGTCGAGTCGGGGAGGGCGACAGTCTGCGCCAGCGGCTGGGCGATGCCGTTCACGACATGCAATGTCATGTTCGTGCTCGTCTGCAGGAGCCGCTTGACCTCGAGCGTGTTGGAGCCGGCGACCATGACCGAGAACGAGACCGGCTCACTCGCGCCATCAGATACGACGCCCGCGTCGACCGCGGGCTGCACCTCGGAGCCTGGCACTGACACCGAGACCGTGGTGTTTTGAAGCGTGACGATGTTCCCGGCGCCGGCGATGGCTGTCCCCGTCGTGTCGAGGCTGATCGAGACCGGCTGCTCCGGCAGGAACGGCGGTACCGAGCTCACCGAACACGCAGTGGCCACGGGCACCGCCCCGGCCACGGTGGCGGCCGGAACCGCCAACCCGGCGAGGGTGAGAGCAATCGTCGTCGCCCCGGCGAGCGCGCTCATCGTGCGCGCGCGTCGCCGCAGAACCCGTCCGTGCCGATCCATCGTTACCGCCCCTGCTACTGGCCGTACTACCGGCCGCGCCACTGCACCCCCGTGCGTGGTCAGAGGGTAGCGGTATGGGAAGCGCCCCCACCAGGGAGAACTCCGCAGGAAATGCCGGGTTAGTGGCGCTTGATGGCGTCGGAGACGTCGCGCAGCGTCGCGGCGATCGCGTCGGCGATCGAGGTGCCCGCGGTCTTCAGCTCGTCCCGCATGGCCGGGTCCCGAAGCGTGTCGCCGATCGTGGTGAACCCGGCGTCGAGGGCTTCGGTGAGCTGGTGCAATGCGTCGTTGACCTTGGCGCGTTCGTCGGCCCCGAAGCCGGCGTTCGCGTCGAAGCGCGTCTTCAGGTTCCGCCCGAGGTCGCCGAAGCGCTCACCGACCTCGTCCCAGCGTTCCTTTGCTTCGGCCATGAGCCGAACTCTAGGGCCGGGAACCCGTCGATACGAGGTCGGGTCGGTAGATCGTGGAGTAGCGCACGAAAGCGCCCGTATGCGGAGCCTCGATCATCGTGCCGCCGCCGACGTAGATGCCGACGTGATGGTTCGACGGGCCGGACGAGCCGAAGAACACGAGGTCTCCGGGCTGCAGATCCGGGATCGGAACCTTCGGGAACGACTCCCACTGCGACTGCGATCCGTGTGACATCGAGACGCCGCCCTGCGCCCACGCCATCATCGTGAGGCCCGAACAGTCGAACGAACCCGGTCCCGTGCCCGCGTACTGGTAGGGCTTGCCGATCTGGGCCTGGGCGTAGGCGATCGCAGCGGCCGCCCCGCCGCTCGGTGCGGGCAGGTTGGCGGGCGCGATGCCGATGTCGGCGATGTTGCTGGAGAACGAACCCCCGCCGCCACCGTTGTTGTTCGCCGCGGCCTGGGCCTGGGCCTCCTGGGCGACCCGGGCGCGCTCGGCGGCCGCTTGGGCCTTCACCCGCTGCGCCTCGATCTGGTTCGCGAGGTTCTTGATGTCGGACTTGGTCGAGCTCAGCAGCTGCTGCATCTTCTGGTTGATCTGCTCGACCTGGCGCCGGGCCGAGTCGGCCGCGTTCTGGCGGTCCTCGGCTTCCTTCTTCTGCTTCTCGAGGTCGGCCGTCTGGTGCTGGAGCTGCTCGTCGAGCACGGTCAGCTGCCCGATCATGCGGTCGTCGGTCTCGGCCGCCGCTTCGCCGTACTTGGCGCGGGAGCCGAGCTCCTGGACGCTCGTGGCGTCGATTCCGATCGGGTCGCCGCTGCCCTCACCCATGTAGAGCAATGCGGCGCGGCCGCCGAGGCGCGCCCGCAGGCCACTTTCCTGGTTCCGGGCCTCGGCGATCGACTGCTCGGCGTTGGCGATCTGGCGATTCGCGTCGGCGACTGCGCTCTGCGCCTGCAGGTACTGCTCGTCGAGGACGTCGGCGCGGTTGCTGTTCGCGTCGATCTCGGCCTGCAGACGTTTCGCCTGCGCCGTTTTCCCGGCCAGATCGCTCTGCGGCGTGGCGCCCGCGGGGACCGCGATTGCCGTCGCTCCAAGAGCCAAACCGAGCGCAAGGCCCAGCGTCGTGAGGTGGCGGACCCGAAAGCGTCCGCCACCGCGGTAGGGGCTAGTGCTCCGCCGCGACATGGGCGCAGACTCTAGACAACAACCGCCCCCAAGAGTCACATCCACAACGTTTGTGCAGGTCACGGAGCTGCGAACTCTGCAAATCGTGCACGCTCAGGCGGCTCTCAGTTCGAAATTGGCCAGCCCGGAGTCGGATTTGGGTCGGACGGGCCCGAGATGATGGGTGAGGTCCAGTGCTCGTGGCGGGCGAGCTCGTCGGCGACCTTCTGCCACTCGGTCGGGCTCCAGCCCTGCGCGCAGCTCACGAGAGTGGTGTCCTGGCGCAGGTGCACGAACGCGGGCAGCCGCTCCAGACCGAGGCTGTCGACGAACGCGCGCTCCGGGTCGCACCACACGAGGGTCTTGTCGAGGTGGTCGCCGAGGATGCGCTTGGCGATCGGCGGGGTCGTCGGGACGCAGATGATCGTCCGCACGTCGCTGTCGCCGAACGTGTTGAAGATGCGATCGACGATCCCGAGAAAGCTTGCGCCCTCGGGACGGTCGGGCAGCACGACGATCGCGAGATTGAAGACCGTCGCCCAATCGTCGAGCGTGCGCGTCTTGCCCTGATAGCTCGTGATCGCCAGCAACGGATCCGGGTTCTTAGCCATTGAAACGTGAAGCTACTCGGATGCCGTGCCTGGCCCGTGAACGATCGCAGTCTTAGGCTCGCGAAGATGGGAGCGACGGTCAGGTTTGCGAGCAACGGTGACACGGCCGAGGGCTATCTCGCGGTCCCGGAATCGGGTTCCGGGCCCGGGGTGATGGTCATGCAGGAGTGGTGGGGACTCGTGCCCCAGATCCAGCGCGTGTGCGACCGCCTCGCGGCCGAAGGCTTCGTCGCGTTGGCGCCCGATCTCTACCGGGGCGACATCGCCGAGCACACCGAGATGGACAAGGCCGGCGAGATGATGGCCACGCTGCCGATGGATCGCGCCGCCCGCGATATGGGCGGCGCGGCCGACTATCTCCTCGCGCTCCCGGCCGTGCAGAGCGACAAGATCGGCGTGCTCGGCTACTGCATGGGCGGGATGTTGGCGCTGCTCGTGACCGCGCAGCAGGGCGACAAGATCGGCGCGTCGGCGCCGTACTACGGCGCACCGCTCGGCGACGGCGCGCCGGACTGGTCGGGGCTCACCGCGCCGGTGCGGGGCCATTTCGCCGGCAACGACGACTTCTTCGCGCCCGACGCGGTGCTCGCGCTGGAGGCGCAGTTGAAGGCGTTGGGCAAAGACGTCGAGTTCGAGGTGCATCCCGGCGCCGGGCACGCGTTCACCAACGAAGAGAACGTGTTCGGAACGTACGACGCCGACCTGTCCGCCCGGTTGTGGGCGTCGACGGTCGCGTTCCTGCACGAGCGCCTGGATTAGGCGTCGAGAGTTACGCGCCGGCGTTACGCGCCGAGCGCCCGGAGCATCGCGGGCGGGATCTCGTCGCGACCTTCGGCGAGCAGCTGCGCGCGTTCGATGTTGATCGTGTCGCGCGGGTTGCGCTCGGGCCAGCTGTCCCAGGGGCCCGGAGGGATCGAGCCCGCCACGCAGTAACGCAGGTATTGCTGGAGCTCGCGCACTTCGGCTTCACCGCCGACCGGACCGTGGCCGGGCACGATCGTGTCGGCCAGTTCCGCGACGGCGTCCAACACGTCGGCCCACACCGCGCAGTTCCCCTGGAATGCCAGCGGCGTGACCCCGAAGAAGCAGAGGTCGCCCGCGAACAACACGTCGACATCGGCGACGAGCGCCATCACGTCGCCTTCGGTGTGACCGGTCGCGGGAAGCACTTCGACGCGCGGGGTGAGCTCGGCCGCGTCGGTGACGAGATGGGTGACGGGGCGCGTGCCGAGCTCGGCGAGCTCGTCGAACTCGGCTTTGAACGCGGGCATGAACGACTTGTACGCGTCGACGGGCATCTCGCCGTCGAGCAGCTCGCTCGTCTGCGGCGAACCGAGCACCGCGGCCATCGGGAACGCGCGGGTGCCGCCGACGTGGTCGACGTGCGCGTGGGTGAGCAGCAGCCGGCGCACCGGCCGGCCGAGTCGTGCGACCGCATTCGCGAACGGCTCCCATTGCGAGCGCACCATCAGCGTGTCGATCACGGTGAGGCCGTCGTCGTCGGCGACAACGCCCGCGTTGCTCACACCCGACTCGCCACCGGGCTGGAGCCACACCCAGACCCCGTCGGCAATCTCGTGGAGGGTGAGAGTTGGGACCGTCGCCATGGGCGCACGGTACCCTTCCCCCATGTCAGAACGCAGTCGTTACCTGCCTCGCCGCTCGTGCCTGTCGATCCCGGGTTCGAGCGAAAAGATGCTCGCCAAGGGCCCGAATCTCGGCGCCGACATGGTGTTCCTCGACCTCGAGGACGCGGTCGCGCCCGTGGAGAAGCCTGCCGCCCGCGACAAGATCATCCACGCGATCAACACCTTCGACTGGGGCGAGACGGTGTTGTGCGTGCGCGTCAACGTGTGGGACACGGAGTGGACGTACCGCGACGTCATCGCGATCGTCGAAGGCGCGTCGGAACGGCTCGACGAGTTGATGCTGCCGAAGGTCGAGTCGGCCGCGCAGGTGCAGGCCCTCGACATGTTGTTGACGCAGATCGAGAAGTCGACCGGTCGGCAGTCGCGCGTCGGCATCGAGGCCCAGATCGAGACCGCGCGCGGGTTGATCAACGTCGATGAGATCTGCGGCGCGTCCGATCGGCTGGAGACAATCATCTTCGGCCCCGCGGACTTCGCCGCGTCGACGGAGATGCCGGTGCTCACCGGTGGCGTTTCGATTCCCGAGTACCCGGGTGATCACTTCCACTACGTGTTCTCGCGCATCCTGATGGCCGGGCGCGCGAACGGCTTGCAGGTGATCGACGGTCCGTTCCTCAAGATTCGGGAGCTCGACGCGTTGCGCGAGTACACGATGCGACCGCGCATCCTCGGCTACGACGGCAAGTGGGCGTTGCACCCGGATCAGGTGAAGGTGATCAACGAGGTCTTTACGCCGACCCAGGAACAGTTCGACCGCGCCTTCGACATCCTCGACGCGTACGAGAAGGCCACGACCGAGGGCGACCGCAAGGGCGCGGTGATGTTCGGCGACGAGATGATCGACGAAGCCAGCCGCAAGATGGCGAACAAGTTCGTCATGCGCGGCGAGCGCGCCGGCATGTCCCGCAGCGCCGTCTAACCCCCGCCGATTACCTCCCAACAGTTAGAGCAAAACCGGTCCCACGCGCCGGGATTGCTCCTGAACGTGTTCGGTCGGCGATGCATTCGTTGTCTTTGGGTGAAGCGCGTCGTCGCGTGGACGTAGTTGTCTCACCCCACTGTCATGCTGTCTTTGTGGTACGTCGGCGGCGGTCGCGCGCCGGGGACTGGAGACGTCCGCGCACCTCGTAAAGCTGCCGGTGTTGGCCGCGGCGGTGCGGTCCGGGGTGGTGTCGACGGCGCAGGTGAACGAGATTGCGCCCGCGGCGGCCGCGAATCCGGATGCACAAGAACGGCTGATTGGGTTGGCGGGCGAAACGAATCTCACCGAGTTGCGCGAAGAGTGTCTGCGGACGAAAGCGGCCGCAGATCCGGATCCCGATGCGCGGCATCGGCGCATCCACGCCGATCGAGGACTGCGGTCGTTCACTGACGCGGAGGGCGCCCGGCACCTGGCTGCGGTGGGAACCGTCGAGGCGTTGGCGGCGTTCGAGAAAGGGTTGGAGCCGATCATCGATGGGTTGTTCGCCGCGGCCCGGGCGGCGGGGGAGCGCGAACCGCGCGCCGCGTATGCGTTCGACGCGTTGATGCTCCTCGGCCAACAGCCCAGCCCGGAAACCGACGCGGAGGCAGACGGATCGCCGGCCGAACCGGTGGCCAACGGCCCTTCGGCGAAGGGCCATTCCGCGAAGGAGCGGTATCTCGCGTCTATCCGCGTGGACCTCGAAGCGCTGATCCGCGGCGCGTCCAGTGGGGACGAGGTGTGTGAGATCGCTGGCGTGGGGCCGATCCCGGTATCGGTCGCCCGGGAGCTGTTGGGTGATGCGATCTTGAAGTTGGTGATCACCAAAGGTGTCGACGTCGTGAATGTCGTGCACCTCGGACGGGGTGCCACCGCCGCGCAGCGCATCGCGATGTTGTGGTCGAAACCGAAGTGTGCGGTGGTCGGGTGTTCGAGCATGTTCGTGCAGATCGATCACCGTGAGCCGTGGGCGACGACCCGTCACACGGTGCTGCATGAGCTCGATCCGCTGTGCCCGCATCATCACAAGCTCAAGACGGAGCAGGGCTGGTCCCTCGTGCCCGGCCAAGGCCGCCGCGCCTTCGTCAGTCCCAAAGACCCCCGCCACCCCCGCAACCGGCCACCCCCGTGACCACATGCCTGCGATGCAAGGACTACATCCACCGACCGATCTCGGTGTGACCACGCGTCCATTCCGTGAGGGCGAACCAAACGGTGATGACGACGAGCGCGACCGTCAGTCCGAGCGTCCCGCTGACGGTGGTACGCCAGGCCACGAGAAACGAAGCAGCGAATGAGTAATAGAGATTCGCGTTCACGTGCCTCGTCGGTTCGACGCGAGGCGAGGCCCACCGGCGATTTCCAACCGACATGAGGACCGCAAGCCAGACGAGCGGAAAGACCGCCCATGCCGGATAGCCGACTGCAACGCCGATCGCCGTGGAGGCAACCGTAAGGAGTCCCGTGCGCCATTCTCGCAACGCCTGCACGTCGCCAGGCTCAGCCCGCTGTCCAGCTGGGAGCGTCAGTGATCCGCGAGGGCGTTTTCGGTGAGGCGGCGGGCGATGACGCGCAGGCAGAGGGTTTCGTCGGCGCCTTCGAAGATCGAGAGCACGCGGGCGTCGACGAAGAACCGGCTCACGGGGAACTCCTCGGCGTAGCCCATGCCGCCGTGGAGCTGCATCGCTTCGCGGGTGACCCACTCGGCGGCGCGGCAAACGTATGCCTTCACCATCGATGCTTCGAGCGTTCCCTCGCCGGCGGCCATCTTGCGGGCGACGTCATAGGAGAACTGGCGCCCGGCCTGGATGAGGAACGCCATGCGGGCGAGCTTCGCCTTGGAGAGCTGGTAGTCGAAGACGGCACTGCCGAAGACCTTGCGGTCCTGTGCGTACGAGAGGCCGGCCTCGAACGCGGCTTGCATCAGGCCGACGGCGCGCGCCGCGGTTTGCAGGCGACCGTTCTCGAAGCCGGCCATCTGGAAGTAGAAGCCGCGACCCAGGCCCTCGTCGCCGCCGATCAGGTTCGCCGCGGGGACGAACCAGTTGTCGAACGCGACTTCGTAGGAGTGCATACCCCGGTAGCCGATCGTGTCGATGGCGCGGCCTTCCATCGTGCCGCCCCGGCCGTCGTCGAAGGCGAAGGAGTGACCTTCGGCGCGGGGCTTCTCGATGATCATCACCGAAAGCCCCCGGTGCGACTTCGACTTGTCGGGGTCGGTGCGCGCCAGCAGCATCAGCACGTCGGCGCGGCCCGCGAAGGTCGCCCACGTCTTCACCCCGGTCACGAGCCAGCCCCCGTCGGTCGGGGTGGCGGCCACCTTCACGCCGGCCACGTCGGAGCCGTAGTCGGGCTCGGTCACCATGATCCCGACCATCAGCTCGCCGCTCGCGATGCGCGGCAGCCAGGTCTGCTTCTGTTCTTCGGTACCGCCCGCAACCAGCGCCCGGGTGAGGATCTCGGGCCGGGTTACCAGCGAGCCGCCGATGCCGAGCGACCCGCGCGACAACTCCTCGGTCGCCACGACCATCCCGATGTAATCCGACTCGCCGCCGGTCGCGAACCCGTCGTACTCCTCCGGGACGGACAGCCCGAAGCCGCCGATCTCGGCCAGGCCGGAGATGATGTCTTCGGGCACGTCGGCGTTCGTGCGGTGCACGTGCTCGGCGACCGGGCGGATCTTGTCGTCGGCGAAGCGCCGGAACGTGTCGGCGACGAGCTCGAAATCGGCGCCGAGATGCGTCGGCCCGGTGCCGTGCTTCACGCACTGGTCGGCGAGCGCTTCGAGGAATCCGGGCGCGCGGTGCGCGGCGACGAAGTCGTGCGCCGGGGCGAGCGTGGCCGGGTCGACGCCCCAGAGCTGCTCACGGCCGATGAGGCGCGCCGCGATGTCGCTGACGGCGTCGGCGACGAACGCCCGGGCCAACATCGACTCGATCTCGCCCAGCTCGGCGTAGCCGAGCATCACCCGGGCCGCCTCCACCGCGGCGGCCGCGTGCGCGAGGTCGTAGCCGACGACCTGGTTCTCGTCGAGCTTGGCCACCGACAACTTGCCGTCGGCGACGCTCCCACGCGCCAGGTTCGCCACGGCGGTGTCGACGAGGGTCGCCGCGAGATCGACGGCGACCGCGGCCCGTTCCAGATCGGTGCTCATGCGCGCACGATACCGAGCCCCGACCGCACGCACCGCATGCGCGGGCGCGCGGTCGCGGGCCGCGCTGTGGCTACGTGGTCGGAGTGGTGTGCGGTGGCCCGGTGGTCGGCGGTGCATTCGTCGACTTGGGCCCGGTGGTCGGTGGGCTCGTGACCGGCACGGTCGTCACCGCGAATGTGGTGGGCGACTGCGACAGCGCGGTCGTGTCCTCGGGCGGGACCGTCGACTCCGTCTGGGGCGTGGTGCCCGAGTTCGAACTGCTGTTGTTGTTGCCGGACGAGTGGTACCGCGACCTCGGTGGCGCCGAGAAGCCCGGTACGAGCTCGCCGTTGCCGTCGGCGAATGTCCAGCCGATCGGGTCCTGCAGGTCGGCCTGCTTGGTGATGTTCCAACGGGAGTCGATCAGTTTGAACACGGCCCGGGCCAGGTACTGGGCGCCGGCCTCGGTGAAGTGCGTGCCGTCGGAGATGCGGGCGGTGATCTCCTTGCCGTTCTCGTCGAGGATGGTGCGCGAGTACTTGCCGTCGGAGCCCGCGAACATCTGGTACGTGTCGAGGTACGTGACGTCGGGCGCCCGCTTGGCCGCCTCCTGGCGCATCAGCTCGCCGATCTCCTTGGCGGGCTGATCGAGGTTGTCGGCGCCGAGGGTGGGCGGTCCGAGCCAGAACACCGTGCGATGGTGCGGGCCGACCAGGAGGTCCATCATGCGGGCGACCTTCATCCGGTACTCGGCTTCCCAGTCGGGGATCTTGTCGCCGTTGGCGTCGACGCGGTTGACGATCGGCGTGTCGTTGGTGCCGATGATGAACACGACCGCATCGGGATTCTTGGCGGCCATCTGCTCGGTCGCGCGTTCGTACCAGTTGCGGATGTCGTTGCTCGACAACCCGCTCGAGACCTTGTAGTCGATGACGGTTTTCACCACGCCGGTCGCGCCGACCTGATCGCCGAGCGCGGGACCGAACGATCCGGCCAACGAATCGCCGCCGACCCACAGGTTGAGCGGCGCCGCGTGCGACAGCTTGCGCACTTGTGCAGGCTGCGCCGTCGACGACGGTGCAAGTTTGCTCGCGCCGATCTGCGCGGCCGTGTTGTCGGTGGATCCGACCGCGTGCGCTTGCGGATCGTTCGCGTTGAAGACGTACGCGGCCGCGCCGGCCGCTCCGGCAATCGCAACCACGACGATGGCGACGGTGGCGCGGGTGCGCCGTTTACGGCGCGCGCCGAGACGGGTGCGACGACTACTTGTGTCCTGATCGGACGTCTCGGAGCGGGTCTTTCGAGTCATCGCGGGCTGGCGTCAATGGTACTGGCCGACTGCGGCGGCAGCTACGCGGTCTTCTCGTCGGCTCGTTCGTCGGTCGGCTCGTCGCCTTCCGCCCGGCCGAGCTGGGTTCGGTACAACTCGGCATAAACGCCACCACCCGCCAGGAGCTCACTGTGTGTCCCGGTTTCGACGATACGACCGTTGTCGACCACGACGATCCGATCGGCGTCGACGATCGTGGAGAGCCGGTGGGCGATGACGACCGCGGTGCGGCCGCGCAATGCCTCGGCGAACGCCCGTTGGATCGCGAGCTCCGATTCGGAGTCGAGGTGCGATGTCGCCTCGTCGAGGATCACGATGACAGGGTTCTTGAGTAGGAGGCGCGCGATCGCGAGGCGTTGTTTCTCGCCGCCCGACATGCGATAGCCGCGTTCGCCGACGACGGTGTCGAGGCCATCGGGGAGGGCGAGCACGAGGTCCCAGATGCGGGCCCGTTCGAGCGCCTGTTGCAGTTCGGCGTCGGTCGCGCCCGGCGCCGCGAACGCCAGGTTTGCGCGGATCGTGTCGTGGAAGAGGTGCGGGTCCTGGGGCACCAATCCGATCGCGTCGTGCACCGAGTCGAGTGTGAGCCCGCGCACGTCGTGCCCGTCGATGAGGACCGCACCTTCGACCGCGTCATAGACGCGGGGGATGAGCATCGCCAACGTGGTCTTGCCGGCACCCGAGGCGCCGACGAGCGCCACCGTGGCGCCCGGTTCGATGACGAGCGAGACGTCGCGCAGCGTCCAGTCGCTGGGATCGTCCGCGCCCGGCGTTCCCGGTGCTTCCAGCGATTCGAGCGACACCTCGCGGCCCGCGGGGTGGCGGAACCACACGTGCTCGAGCTCGATGCGCCCGCGCGGGCCGACGAGCTCGACCGCGTCGGGACTGTCGGTGATCGAGGCCGGAAAATCGAGGACCTCGAAGACCCGCTCGAACGACACGAGTGCGGTCAGCACGTCGACACGCGAGTTCGTCAGCTGGGCGAGCGGTTGGTAGATCTGGTCGACGTACAGGACGAAGGCGGCCAGTGTGCCGACCGAGATGGTTCCGGATATCGCGAGATCGCCGCCGACCCAGAACACGATCGCGGTGCCGATCGCGGTCACGAGGCCCAGCGAGATCAGCAGCACGCGGCTGTACATCGCGGTCGTGATGCCGACGTCGCGCACCTGACCGGCGCGGGCGGCGAACTCGCCCCGCTCGCGATCGGGCCGGCCGAAGAGCTTGGCGACCATCGCGCCGGCGACGTTGAACCGTTCCGCGGTGATGTTGTTCATCTCCGCGTTCTGTTGCATACCCGTGCGGGCGAGCTTCTGGATACGCGGCCCGAGGCGACGCGCGGGATATACGAACGCGGGCAGGGCGAGCAACGTGAGGAGCGTGATGCGCCAGTCGAGTTTGAACATGATGGTCAACGTCACCGCGAGCTGGATCACGTTCTGCAACACCGTGCCCAACGTGGCGGTGACCGCTTGTTGCGCACCCACGACGTCGTTGTTCAACCGCGACTGCAACGCGCCGGTCTGCGTGCGCGTGAAGAACGCGATCGGCATGCGCTGCACGTGGTCGAAGAGTGCGACGCGCAGGTCGTAGATGAGACCCTCGCCGATGCGAGCCGAGTAGTAACGCTGGACGAGCGAGAGTCCGGCGTTGGCGAGGGCCAAGCCGACGGCCGCGAGCGCGATCCACATGACCAGCGAACGATCGTGGTTCGGGATCGCGGTGTTGATCAGGCTCCGCACGAGCAACGGCGGCAGCGCGGTGGTGAATGCGCCGAGGACGACCGAGATGATGAACAGGATCAGCGAGCGCAGATACGGCCGGATGTACGTCAGGACGCGCCGCATGACGACCCGGTCGATACGGCGCTGGCGCGTGGCCTCGTCGCGCTGAAAACCCATGATCGTGCGGTGATCCATCATCGGCGGGGGAGGGTATCGGCCTCGGCGTCACGACCTCGTCGACTCGACCCGGCCGGTCTCGGCGCGCCGCTTCTAGAGTGCTGCCCATGACGACCGAAACCACGACCGGTACCGATCCCGAGGTACGCCGCGAGCTCATCGACACCGTCCGGCGGTTCATCGCCCGCGAGGTGATCCCGGTCGCGACGGAGATGGAGCACGCCGACACGTATCCCGAGGCGATCGTCGAACAGATGAAGGCGCTCGGGTTGTTCGGGATCACGATCCCAGAGGAGTACGGCGGGCTCGGGCTCGATCTCCTCACCTACATCGGTGTGGTCGAAGAGCTCGCGTACGGCTGGATGTCGTTGTCGGGCGTGGTGAACACGCACACGATCGCCGCGCACCTGATCGTGCATCACGGGACCGAGGAGCAGAAGCAGCGGTGGTTGCCGCGCATGGCGACCGGCGAGATCCGCGGTTGTCTCTCGCTGTCGGAATCGGATGCGGGCAGCGACACCCGCAATCTGTCGTGCCGGGCGGTGCTCGACGGCGACGAGTACGTCGTGACCGGTACCAAGATGTGGGTGACCAACGGCGAACGCGCGGGCATCGTCGCGCTCGCGGTCCGTACCGACGAAGGGATCTCGTGTCTCATCGTCGAAAAGGATCCGGGCCCGCGCTGCGGCGGGATCACGGTCAGCCGCAACATCGGCAAGCTCGGCTACAAGGGCATCGAGACCGTCGAGATGACCTACGACGCGCACCGTGTTCCCGCCGTCTCGTTGCTCGGCGACGCGGGCCGCGGGCTCGGCTACATCCTCGGCGCGCTGGAGGTCGGGCGCATCAACATCGCGGCCCGCGCCGTGGGTTTGTCGCGCGCCGCGTTCGACGCCGCGATCGCGTACGCCCAGGACCGGCGCACGATGGGCAAGCCGATCGCCGAGCATCAGGCGATCCAGATGAAGCTCGCCGACATGGCGACCAAGCTCGAGGCGGCCCGGTTGCTCACGCGCAGCGCGGCCGAACGCAAGCAGTCGGGGCAGCGCGCCGATGTCGAGGCGGGGATGGCGAAGTTGTTCGCGAGCGAGACTGCATTCGAGATCGCGACGGAGGCCTTGCGGATCCACGGGGGCGTCGGCTATTCCACCGAGCTGCCGGTCGAGCGCTACTTCCGGGACGCGCCGCTGATGATCATCGGTGAGGGGACGAACGAGATCCAGCGGCTCGTGATCGCGCGGGGCCTGCTGGCGCGCGCCTCGGGCACACCGCCTCGGTAGCCTCGGGTCCATGACCGTCTACGAGCGCCCGTTCGGACGCTATTTCGAGGATTTCGAGCCCGGCGACATCTACAAGCACTGGCCGGGCAAGACCATCACCGAGTTCGACGACCACCTGTTCTGCATGATGACGATGAACCACCATCCGTTGCACACCGACGCGTGGTTCGCGGAACGCCAGACCCAGTTCGGCAAGAACGTGGTCGTGGGCAACCTCGTGTATTCGCTCGTGCTCGGCATGTCGGTTCCCGACGTGAGCGGGGTGGCGATCGCCAACCTCGAGGTGGAATCGCTGCAGCACAAGAAGCCGACGTTTCACGGCGACACGATCTACGCGGAGACGAAGGTGCTCTCCAAGAAGGAGTCGCAGAGCAAGCCCGACCGCGGCGTCGTGTCGGTCGAGACGCGCGGCTTCAACCAACGCGGCGAAGAAGTGTGCTACTTCCGGCGCAGCGTGATGATCCCGAAGAAGTCGGCGGCGCAACCGCGCGAGCGTCCGTACGAATCGCCCGACGCGTGACCGAGATCGAGCCGCCGGAGCCGCTCCCCGACTTCGGCCCGCCCGATCTCGGCTCGCCCGATCCGGCTCGCCCGACCTCGCCGCGGCCGCCGCCGCCCGGGCGAGGACGCGCCCGGCGTGGCGCGCTCCGACATCGTCGCCGCGCTCTCGTACGGCTGGCACGCGTTCACCGACCACCTCGGGCCGATGATCATCGTGGTGCTCGTACCCGTCGCCGCGCAGCTCGTCCTCGCGATCGTGGAGCGGGTGTTGGTGCACTCCATCGCGCGGTGGTTCCTGTTACAGCTGATCCTCGGGCTCGTCGTCGCGTCGATCGCCGGCATCGGTGTGCCGCGGCTCGCGTTGATGATCAGTCGCGGCGAAACCCCAGATGTCGGCGCCGCTTTCCGCTACGAGCGCCTCCGCGGTTGGATCCTGTTCTCGGTGATCTTCGGGCTCGTCGCGGGCATCGGGATCGTGCTCTGTGTGATCCCCGGGATGTTGTTCCTCGCGTACTTCGGCCTCGCGCCGTATTACTTCCTCGATCGGGGAATGGGAATCGGCGAGGCGTTGGGCGCCAGCCGCGAAGTGATCGTGCGCAAGGGCCTCGCGTTCCCCGTGCTGTTCTCGATCGTCGTCGGCCTCGCGGGCTTCGCAGTGCTGGGCATCGGGGCGCTCGTCACGCAGTCGATCGCCGCACTCGCGTTGGTGTTCCTCTACCGCTTCGCGATCGACGAGCCCGTCGAGCCCGCGGCCGAGCCCACCGCCGCGTAGTCGTCCGTGGCCGGCGCCGACTGCACGTTCTGCGCGATCGTCGCCGGCAACGCGCCCGCGCACTTCGTGCTCGAGGAGCCCGACGTCGTCGCCTTCCTCGACATCCGCCCGGTGTTCAAAGGTCACATCCTGGTGATCCCGCGCGAGCACGTGGTTACGTTGCCCGAGCTCCCGACTCCGCTGTTGACCGCGGTGTTCGTTGCCGTGCAACGGTGCGCGAGTGCGGTAGTCGACGGCCTGGGCGCGCAGGGCTCGTGGATCGCGGAGAACAACATCGTGAGCCAGGCGGTTCCGCACGTGCACGTACACGTGGTGCCGCGCACCAAAGGCGACGGTTTGCGAGGTTTCTTCTGGCCGCGGCAGAAGTACACCGACGCCGACGAGATCGCGGACTACGCGGCGCGACTCCGCGCGTCCATCGCATTGCACTGACGCCGAACGGTCAGGGGCGCGCGGTTGCGGCGCGCCGGGCGTCACTCGGGTTCGTTGGCGGCCTCGACCGCTTTGCGAACTTCGGAGAGCCGGTAACGCCGGTGACCGCCGATCGTCTTGATCGCGCGTAGCCGTCCGGTCCGCGCCCATCTCGTCACGGTCTTCGGGTTCACGCGGAACATCTCCGCGACCTCCGAAGGCGTGAGCAGTCGGTCGTCGGCTGATTCTTCGCCGGGCATCATCGTGCCGCGCCTCATTCCCCGCAAAAACCTCCGGGTCCACCCGCCCGGATTCGCGCCCATAGTGGCAGAGATTTGGAAATCTGCGCCATTGGAGTGCCAATGGGCACATCGAGTGGTGCGAAAACCGTGGCTGACCCGGGCACTTTCATCTCGCTTTCGCCGGTGCTTGCAGGGCGGGCCCGGCATGACTACGTTCAACGGAACGAGATGTACCCCCGATCCCCGCCCAGGGAATGGGACATCTCATCGACGATGCTCCCGCCCCCGCACGGGGGCATCGTCGCGTCTTGGGCCAATTTTCCGCCTTCCGTTCTCGGGCCGGGCGCGCGTTGGGCTTGCAGAGTTAGCGAGGTAATGATGTAATCATCACATGGCAACGACAACGAGCACCGCAACTCTCGAAGGCTGGTTCGCCGGCCGCCTCCCCGACGACTGGTTCGCCGGTCCGCCGACTGTCACCGCCGATCGCGACGAGATCCTGGTGGTGGGCGCGCTGGCCGAGCCCGACTATCCGAAGGACGCCGACACCGCCGCGATCGCGGCCGCCCGTCGGGCCCGTATCCAACGCTTCCGTGAGGAGACACGCGAGCAGCGCATGCGCATCGCCGACGAGGCCGAGGCCAGCACCGGCCGCAAGGTCGCCTGGGGTGCGCGCTGCGGCGACGAGGAGAAGACGTTCACGACGATGGCCGTGCCGGTCATGACGCGGCTCCGGATGCGCGAGCGCCAGACGCTCGACACGCTCGTTGGCGCGGGCGTGGCCCGTTCCCGCTCGGACGCGCTCGCCTGGTGCGTTCGCCTCGTCCACGACAACGAAGGCGAGTGGATCGCGAAACTCCGCGACGCGCTCGTCGCCGTCGAAGAAGCGCGTGCGACCGGCCCGAATCCCAGCTGAACGACGTTCGCTAGCTGAGGACGCGTTTCTTGAAGCCGTCGATGCCGAGCTTCAAGAACACGATCGTGAACCCGACGATCGCGACGTAGATCGCCCACACCGCCATGTGCGGCACATCGGTCGTGAGCGAGAGCCGCATGCCTTCGCTCAGGTAGACGAGTGGGTTTACGAGCACGGCCCACTTCAACCAGGGCAGCGGCGTCAGGCTCTGCCACGGGTAGTAGACCGCGCCCAGGAACGTCATCGGGATCACGAGCAGGCTGAAGATCAACGGGACCTGCCGGGGCTCGACCCGGGTGCCGATCGTGAGACCGAGCGCCGCGCACATCACCGCGCCGAGCGGCAACAACGTGAACAGGTAGAGCCAGTGGACGCTCAGGTGCACCGGCGTGGCGGGGATGAACGTGGCGAGAATGAACACGACGCCCGCCGCGACCAGCGCCTGGATCGCGCCCGACGCGACCTTCTCGAACGCGACCGCCCACACCGGCATCGGCGCGAGCACGCGGTCTTCGATCTCGCGGGTGTAACCGAAGTCCTGGACGAGCGGCAGTGCAACCGACTGCACACCCTGAAAGATCATCGAGCTCGCGATGACGCCGCCGACGAGCAAGGTGGAGAACTCCGCCGCGCCCCGCGCGCCGCCGATGGCCTGACCGATCTTCGGGAACACGTACGCGAACACGAAGATCAAGAGCAGCGGCTGCATCACGGTGCGGCCGAGGAACATCCAGATCTCCTTGCGGAGCACGGCGAGGTCGCGGAGCAACAACGCGCCGAAGGCGCGCCGCGAGGACGCGCGCGACGATTTGACGCCGTGGCCCTGGACCGCCGTGGCGGTTGCGCTATTCACGGAGTTCCCTCCCGGTCAGATCGATGAAGACCGTCTCGAGGGTCGTTTCCTTGACCCCGACGTCCTGCACCGCAAAGCCCTTGTGGTCGGCGTGGGTGATGATCTCCGGCAGCGTGGCGCCGCCGGCCCGCAGGTACACGTAAACGGTTCCGTCGACGACGCGGGCGGAGTCGACGCCCTCCATGCTCTGCAGCTCGACGGCGAGGGCGTCGAGGTCGCCGGCCGCGTGGAGCCGGACCTCGGTGTCGGCGTCGATCGACTTCTTCAACGCCGCGGGCGTGTCGAGCGCGAGCAGGCGGCCGTGATCGATGATCGCGACCCGCTCGCACAACTGATCGGCTTCTTCCATGTAGTGCGTGGTCAGCACGATGGTCTGGCCCCGCTGGTGGAGCTCGCCGATCACGTCCCACAGTGCGAGGCGGCTCTGCGGGTCGAGACCCGAGGTCGGCTCGTCGAGGAAGAGGACGTCGGGGTCGTGCATGATCGCCCGCGCCACCATGAGCCTCTGCGCCATGCCGCCCGACATCTCGTTGACGTTGGCGGTGGCGCGATCCGCGAGCCGGAACTGCTCGAGCAGCTCGGCCGTCCGGTCGTGCGCTTCCCGCGCGCTCATGCCGAAATAGCGCCCGTGGAAGTACAGGTTCTCCGACACGTCGAGCGCCCGGTCGAGGGTGTTCGTCTGCGGCACCACGCCGATGACCTGCTTGGCCGTGGCGGGCCGGGCCACCACGTCGATGCCGCCGACGATCGCCTTCCCGGCGGTGGGGATGACCCGGGTGGTCAGCATCCCGACAGTGGTGGTCTTGCCGGCACCGTTCGGGCCGAGCAGGCCGAAGATCTCGCCCCGGTGGACCCGGAGGTTCAGGTCCTCGACGGCTTTGAGCGGCCCGGCCCGGCCGTCGAAGATCTTCGTCAGGCCCTCGGTCACGATCACGTCACCGTCGGAACCGGCGTTTGCGTCGGGCTGTGTGTTGGAGAGCTGCGCGTCGACCGCCATCGTGGGGGTACCTCCGGAAGCCGAGAGTATCGCCGCTGTTCAAAATCGTCCGGGCATGACTATTCTCCCCGCCCATGTCCGGGGGGATGCGCGTCGTGTTCAACGGCGTCCGAGGCTCGACGCCATGCTGCGGACCTCAGTACGCGCGTTTTGGTGGCCAGTCGTCGTGTGTCGCGCTCGAGACCGACGACGCGCCGCCCATCCTGTTCGACCTCGGTACCGGCGTGCGCGCCTACAGCAATCGCTGCGAGGGCGAGTTCCACGGGACCGCGCTCCTGTCGCACCTGCACTGGGATCACGTGCAGGGCCTTCCGTTCTTCACGCCGCTGCACCGCGAGGGCGCGGCGCTCGACGTGTACGGACCGCGTCAGGAGGAGGGGCCGCTCGGCGAGGTGTTCGCGCAGATGATGCGGCCGCCGTTCTTCCCGATCACGCCGAACCAACTCGGTGCCGAGGTGCGTTTCCACGGAACCGGTGAGGACGACTTTCCGATCGGCAGCGCCAAGGTGCGTTCGCGTTGGGTGCGCCACGTCGGCCCCACGCTCGGGTTCCGCGTCGAGCTCAACGGCGTGTCGGTCGCGTACGTGCCCGACCACGGCCCGGGATGCACTCCCGAATTCGCCGACGACTACATTCCGCACGAGATGCTCGAACTGTGTGACGGAGTCGACGTTCTGATCCACGACGCGCAGCACACGCGTGCGGAGTACGAGCCGAAGCGGAACTGGGGTCACTGCACCGTCGACTATGCCGTGCACGTGGCGCGCGAGGCCGGTGCCCGCCACCTCGTGTTGTTCCATCACGACCCCGCGCACAGCGACGACGACATCGACGCGATCGAGAAGGGCGCGGCCGACTTCGCGGCCCACATCGGTGCGCCGCCGGTGACCGCGGCCTACGACGGCATGCAGATCGAGCTCTCGCGTTCCGTGCCGGGGTCGATGGCGGCACCGGGACCTGCATGAGCGCACATCGACAGATCCTCGCCCCGGACGCGGCCGCCCTCCGTACGGTTCTCGGGCACTTCGCGACCGGCGTGGCGATCATCACCGCGATGGACGGCGAAGAACCCGTCGGCATGGCGTGCAACTCGTTCACGTCGGTCTCGCTCGATCCGCAGCTCGTGTTGTTCTGCGCGGCCAAGGCGTCGTCGACCTGGCCGCGCATCCAGCCCGCGCAGAAGTGGGCCGCGAACATCCTGAACGACGAAGGCGAAGAGACGTGCCGGCTGTTCGCGCAGAAGGGCGCCGACCGCTTCGCGCACATCTCGTACACCCTCGGTCGCACCGGCGCGCCGGTACTCGACACCGCACTCGCGTTCGTCGACTGCGAGACGATCGCCGAGCACGACGCCGGCGACCACGTGATCGTGGTGGGCCGCGTCGTCGAGCTCGGGTACGAGACCGAAGGCCGGCCGTTGCTCTTCTACCGCGGCGGCTACGGGCGCTTCGAGGTCTGAACCCGCGTTACGGCTTGCGCCGGATGCGGTCGGCGACGTGGAACCCAGTCGTGGCGACCACGATCGCGATGACGGCTTCGGCGATCGTCAGGATCCAGCCGACGAGGCCGATCCCGAGCACGAACCCGAGGCTCGCGACCAGCAGGATCACCGCCGCGAGCCCGTCCTGAGCTCGGACGGTGTGCACCGGCGCGGTCTCGGTGACGGCCCCGCGTCCCGGCACGCGGGGCGCGATCCAGTGTTCGAACACCGCGTGCAGGGCGTTCGCCTTCGGCCCGATGAGCGCACCGACGGCGAGCAGCACGCCGAATACCGGAACGACCCACGGCACGCGGAACACGTACGCGGCGAGCAGCGCGATTCCGGTCACGCCTTGCGCGACGCGGTCGGTGCGAGCGTCGACGACATCGACCGGTTCGTTCACGCGCCGGAGGATAAGCGAGACCTTCAATCCTGCTCGTTTGCGCGATTTGAACACCCTGAGCACCACCGGTATCACGAGCCCCACGATGGCTTCGCGCCCTTCCCGAAACGCACACGACCGGCTACGCTGAGTGTTCAAGGGGCGAGTCGGGGGGAGTGAGCGTGCGTCGTCGACACTCGGTATTGGGTGACAACGGTTTCACTTCCAGCGCGGCTGCACTGGCCGGCATGGGGGGCTCGGCGGTCCTCGCCTCGTCGCTCGATGTCAGCCGGATCCGCGAGGCGACCCGTCGCCGTCGGCTCTGGCGCCTGTTCTTCTGGCTGACGCCGGTCGCGCTCTACCTGTACTACCGCATGCTGTCCGGCGACTACATCCGGTTCGGCCTGCCCCACCTCACCTCGGAACAGATCCAGATCCTGTTGCCCGTGGCGTTGATCGTGGCGCTGACGTTCGTGCTGATCGTCCCGATGCTCTCGATGGGCAAGTCGCCCCATGTGGTGTACGACCCGAGCGAGATCTCGACGACCCTCGACGACGTCGTCGGCCTCGGCCCGGTCAAGGACGAGGTCGTGAAGACGCTCAACCTCTTCCTCGGCTACCAGACCTTCCGCAAGGTGATGGGCGGCAACCCGCGCAAGGGCGTGCTGTTCGAGGGCCCGCCCGGAACCGGCAAGACGTACATGGCCAAGGCCATGGCGCACGAGGCCGGCGTGCCGTTCCTGTTCGTGTCGGCGACCGCGTTCCAGGCGCAGTACTACGGCGCGACCGGCCGCAAGATCCGCAACTACTTCAAGGCGTTGCGCAAGGCCGCGGCCGAAGAGGGCGGCGCGATCGGCTTCATCGAGGAGATCGACGCGATCGCCGGCGCCCGCAGCGGTATGCGATCGGCGCCCTTCGCGCAGGTGTTCGGTTCCGACCGCCACGGCCGGTCGATCGAGCGCAACACGAGCGAAGGCATCTCCGGCGTCGTCAACGAGTTGCTCATCCAGATGCAGTCGTTCGAGACGTCGGAAGGCAGCAAGCTCACCAACTGGTGGATCGACACGCTGAACCGGCATCTGCCGACGCACCGTCGTATCCCCAAACGCGTGCCCGAACCGGCGAACGTGCTCATCATCGCGGCGACGAACCGGGCCGCCGATCTCGATCCGGCGCTGTTGCGTCCGGGCCGCTTCGATCGCTCGATCCACTTCGACGTGCCGAGTCGTTCCGGTCGGCGCGAGATCATCGACTACTACCTCGACCGCAAGGCGCACGTGCCCGAGCTCGACAAGGAGGAGCGGCGCGACGCGCTCGCGGCGATGACCTTCGGCTACTCGCCCGTGATGCTCGAGCACGTCTTCGACGAAGCGCTCGTGTGGGCGTTGCGCGACGGCCAGACCGCAATGAACTGGGCGCACGTGCAGCAGGCGAAGATGACCGAGGAGATCGGGCTGAAGCAGCCCGTCGAATACACCGACGAGGAACGGCGCACGATCGCCACGCACGAAGCCGGTCACGCGACGGTCGCGTATCTCGTCGGTCAGAATCGCAAGCTCGAAGTGCTGTCGATCATCAAGCGCCGCGATGCGCTCGGCTTGTTGTCGCACAGCGACGGCGAAGAGAAGTTCACGCGCACGCGTTCCGAGCTGCTCGGGATGATGAAAATCGCATTCGGCGGCATGAGCGCGGAAGAGCTCTTCTTCGGCGAGTCGGGTACCGGCCCGTCGAGCGACCTCCAGCACGCCACGCAGCTCGCGGCGCAGATGGTCGGCTCGTTCGGCATGGCCGGATCGCTGGTGTCGTACCAGGCGATCGAAGGCGGGCCGTTCTCGCAGGGCATCGTCGGCAAGGTGCTCGGCAACGACGACGCCCGTTCCGCGGTGGAGAAGTTGTTGACGCAGGCCAAGGCCGACGTGCAGACGATGCTCGACGACAACCGTCACCTCGTCATCGCGTTGCGCGACGAGCTGCTCGACAAATCGGAATTGGTCGGCGACGAGATCGTCGGCGTGCTGCGCGAAGCGGAGTCGCGTAAGCGGCTCGGAACAGTGAGCGCGTCACTCAACGACATCGTCGCCGAGATCGGCAACGAGAACGGCAACGAATCCGGGACGCCGCCGCGTGGATGACCTGACCGGGCGGGTCGTGATCGTCCCGCAGGCCGACACCGCGGCGGGTGCCGCGGTCGCGCGCGTGATGTGTGAAGCCGGTGCGGCGGCGGTTCTGTGCGGCGACGGATTCGCCCGCCTCGGAACGGTCGCCGCGGAGATCCACGGCGACACCGGTGCGCCCATCGTGATCTTCGCGGGCGACATCGCGTGCGACGAAGCGCGCACCGTGCTCGCGGAGATGGTGTCGGAGTTGTTCCCGAGCTGACGCACGGCCCGGCCCGGCGGCGCGAAAAACCTGACGGGGGCGTCAGAGACGCGCTGATAGCCTCGCTCGTTGGTGGACGACGAAGCCGAGACGAAACAACAAAAGACCGCGCGCGAGCAATCGGTAAAGCTCGAAGGATCCCAGACCCGCAAACGGGGCTGGCGGCTCATGAAGGAAGCGGTCGGGTCGCACCCGAAGCTCATGATCCTCGGCATCGTCGCCGGGCTCGTGTGGGCCGCGGCGCGGGTCGCGGTCCCGTTGCTTGCCGGCGCGGCGATCGACCACGGCATCACGCAAGGAGACATGTCGATCACGCTCGCGCTGACCGCGGCGATCGTGGCGGTCGGAGCGATTCAGGCGATCGGGACCGGGTTGCGGCGTTACGCCGCGTTCGGGCTCGCGTGGCGCGTCGAGACCGACATCCGCATGCGGCTCGTCGCGCATCTGCAACGCCTCCACTTCGCGTTCCACGACCAGGCGCAGACCGGCCAGCTGATGGCGTTCGCGAACACCGACATCCAACAGATCAACAACGTCGTGCTGCTCGTGCCGCTGACGATCGCAAGCACGATCCAGATGGTCGCGGTCGTGATCATCCTCGTCTTGCGCAGCCCCGGACTCGCGTTGTTCGCGCTCGGCCTGCTGCCGTTCCTCAACTTCTCCGCGACGCGGTTCAACCACCGGATGTACCCGGTCGGCATGCAGCTGCAAAAAGAGCTGTCGGATGTGTCGGGTGTCGTCGAGGAGAGCGTCACCGGCGTACGCGTCGTGAAGGGGTTCGGCGTGGAGCGCATGCAGCGCGACCGCCTCTCGTCCGAAGCCGACAGCGTCTACGACCGTTCGATGGACCAGGCCCGGCTGCGGTCGAAGTTCATGCCGCTCATCGACCTGCTGCCTGCGCTCGGTCTCGTCGGCATCCTCTGGTACGGCGGCCACCAGGTGCTCGCGGGCAAGTTGCAGGTCGGCGACATCGTCGCCGCGAATCTCTTCGTCGTCATGCTCATCTGGCCGCTGCGCATGATCGGCATGCTCGTCGGGCAGCTGCCCCGCTCCGCGGCCGCCGCGGGCCGGATCGACTCGATCCTGGCGACCGATCCCGCGATCGAGGACGACCCCCACGCCCGGGCGCTGCCCGACGGCCCGGGCGCGGTGCGCTTCGAGCGGGTCACGTTCGGTTACGGGCGGGGCCCGGCCGTGCTCGACGGCTTCGACCTCGACATCGCGGGCGGCGAGGCGGTGGCGCTCGTCGGGGCGACCGCGTCGGGCAAGTCGACGGTCGCCCGGCTCATCCCGCGCTTCTACGACGTGCACGCGGGCCACGTGCGCATCGACGGCGCCGACGTGCGCGAGGTTCGCCTGCGCGAGGTTCGGCGTTCAGTCGGACTCGTGTTCGAAGACACGTTCCTCTTCTCCGATTCCGTGCGTAACAACATCGCGTTCGCCGATCCCGAAGCCCCCGACGAAGCGATTGTGCGTGCGGCCCGGCTCGCGGGCGCCGACGAGTTCATCCGCGAGCTGCCCGAGGGTTACGAGTCGATCATCGGCGAGCACGGCTATTCGTTGTCGGGCGGGCAACGGCAGCGCATCGCCATCGCCCGAGCGGTGCTGGCCGATCCGCGGGTGCTCATCCTCGACGACGCGACGTCGTCGGTCGACCCGTCGAAGGAGCACGAGATCCGCGCCGCGTTGGCCGAGGTGATGCAGGGCCGGACGACGATCATCATCGCCCACCGGCCGGCCACGATCGCGTTGGCCGATCGGGTCGTGCTGCTCGACGGCGGCAAGATCGTCGCCGACGGAACGCACGAACGACTGCTCGCCACGTCGCCGCGCTACCGCGAAGTGTTGGCGCGGGCTGCGCTCGAAGTGCAGCAGAGCGGCGCCGAGATCGACGAGGTCGAAGAAGAGCTGCTCGACCTGCCCGGGGTGGGCGACTAATGGGCTGGTGGGGCGACAACGTTCCCGAGGAGACGCTCTCGCGCGACGAGGCCACGCGCGTCGTGCGGCGTTTGTTCCGCATGCTGCGCCCGCAGCGCGCGCTGATCGTCATCACGGTCATCGTGTTGATGGGTCAGGCCGCGGCGCTGCTCGCGGGCCCGGCCTTGGTCGACCACGGCATCGATGCCGGGCTCCTGCACAAGAACGCGGCGGGCAAGGTCGTCGGCGACGCGGGCGCGCTCAACCTGTCGGTGCTGATCTACCTTCTCCTCGCCTTCGCCGGCTTCTTTCTCGGGCGCATCGCGATCGTCTTCGTCGCGCGCATCGGTGAAGGTTTTCTGCGCGACCTCCGGAACCGCCTGTTCGGCCACATGATGAGTCTCTCGCTCGACTATTTCGAGACGGAGAAGACGGGCAAGATCGTCGCCCGCATGACCTCCGACATCGACGCGATGGAGGAGCTCGTCTCGCAGGGGCTCGTGCTGTTCGTGCAGAACACGTTCGTGTTCGTAGGTGCGGTGACGATCATCTTGATCGTCTCGTGGCAGCTCGCGCTGGGCATCCTCGTGATCGTTCCGCCGGTGTACTTCGGGAGCCGCTGGTTCCGGCGCGTCTCGAACCGCGCGTACCTCGAGGTGCGCGACCGCATCTCGGCGAACCTGACCACGCTGCAGGAGAGCCTCGAAGGCGTGCGCGTCGTGCAGGCGTTCAGTCGCGAAGACGCGTTCGTGCACAAGTTCCGGCGCACGAACGAAGACCAGTACGAAGCGAACATGGAGACCGTTCGCATCTCGTCGAAGTACTTCCCGATCATCGAGTACGCGGGCGTGGTGGGCACCGCGGTGATCATCGGCTACGGCGGTTGGCTCACGACGCGCGGGGTTGTGACGGTCGGCACCGTCGCCGCGTTCGTGCTGTGGCTCAACAGCCTGTTCGAGCCGATCAACCAGTTGAGTCAGCTCTACAACACCGTGCAGTCGTCCGCGGCGGCATTGAGCAAGATCTTCGGCGTGCTCGACACCCGGCCGACCGTGCGCCAGCGCCAAGCCGCCATCGATCTACCCCGCTCGGGTGCCGTCGACGTCGATCACGTCACGTTCGCGTACGGCCAGAACGAGCCCGTGCTGCACGACGTATCGCTCCAGATCGCCGACGGCGAGCGGATCGCGCTCGTCGGCCCCACCGGTGCCGGCAAGTCGACGCTCGCGAAGTTGATCGCCCGTTTCTACGATCCGGTCGAGGGCGCGGTGCGGGTCGGTGGTGTCGACCTCCGCGACGCGGAGTTCATCTCGCTCCGCCAACGGATCATCGTCGTCCCGCAGGAGGGTTTCCTGTTCGCGGGAACGCTGCGCGACAACGTCCGGGTCGGGCGCCCGGAAGCAACCGATGCCGACGTCGAAGATGCCTTGCAGGTGCTCGGACTCCTCGACCGGTTCGCGGCGTTCCCCGAGGGACTCGACACGGAGGTGCGCGAGCGCGGCTCACGGCTGTCGGCGGGCGAACGTCAGCTCGTGTCGCTCGCCCGGGCCGCGCTGGCCGACCCGTCGGTGCTGGTCCTCGACGAGGCGACCTCGAACCTCGACCCCGGCACCGAGCATGCCGTCGAGCGCGCGCTCGAGCACCTGATGCACGGCCGCACCGTGGTGGTCGTGGCCCACCGCTTGTCGACCGCGGCCCGCGCCGACCGGATCGGGGTCGTGTACGACGGGCACCTCGCCGAGCTCGGTTCGCACGACGAATTGATCGCCCACGGCGGCCACTACGCGGAGCTGTATCGCGCCTGGGCCACGCACCAGGCGGCGCCCGAAGTCGCGTAGCGCTACCGTTCGCGTCATGGTTGCTACTCCGCTGGTCTACGACCCCTACGACTACGAGATCGATGCCGACCCGCATCCGATCTGGAAGCGGCTCCGCGACGAGGCGCCCGTCTACTACAACGACCGGCTCGACTTCTACGCGCTGAGCCGCTTCGACGACGTGCTCGCCGCGCATCTCGATCCGGCCACGTTCAGCTCCGCACACACGACGGTGTTGGAGATGATGGGTCCCGATCCGGACCCGTTCATGACGTCGATGATGATCTTCATGGATCCGCCGCAGCACACGCGCTACCGCAAGCTCGTGAGCCGGGCGTTCACGCCGCGGCACATGTCGGCGCTCGAGCCGCGGATCCGGGCGCTCGCGGCCGGGTTCCTCGACGACCTCTCGGGTCGGGACTCGTTCGACTACGTCGCCGACTTCGCGGCCCGCTTGCCGGTCATGGTCATCTCCGCGCTGCTCGGCGCGCCGGAAGCGGACGAACCGCAGCTACGCGAGTGGTCCGACGAGATGCTGCACATCGACCCGGGCGAAGTGATGGGCTCGAAGATGTCGGGGCTGCAGCACGCGATCCACTCGTACTGGCAGGCCATCATCGACGATCGGCGGCGGACGCCCCGCGACGACATCATGAGCGAGCTCATGACGGCCGAGCTCGACGAGGCCGACGGGTCCACCAGGTACCTCACCGACGACGAGATCCATGCGTTCATGGGCCTCATCTCGGGCGCGGGCAACGAGACCGTGGCCCGGTTCCTCGGATGGTCGGCGGTCGGTCTCGATCGCTTCCCCGACCAGCGCGCCAAGCTCGCCGCGAACGCGCTGCTGATCCCGAACGCGGTCGAGGAGATCCTGCGTTGGGAGGCGCCGTCGGCGATCCAGGGTCGGTGGGTGACACGCGAGGTCGAGATCGGCGGGTCGACGCTGCCCGCGAACACGAAGGTCGCGCTGCTGACCGGCTCCGCCGACCGCGACGAGCGGATGTGGGCCGACCCCGATTCGATCGACGTCGAGCGCGACATGAGTCGTCACGTGGCGTTCGGCTACGGGATCCACTTCTGTCTCGGTGCCGCGCTGGCGCGGCTCGAGGGCCGCATCGCGCTGGAGGAGACGTTCAAGCGGTTCCCGACCTGGGCCGTCGACCACGACAACTGCGAGATGGTGCACACCAGCACCGTCCGCGGCTACGCCAAGGTCCCGATCACCACGTAACCGTCGGCGTTCTCGCTCGACGGCTACTCAGCCGAGGTCGCCGCGGTGGTGAAGCAGTTCGTGCGAGGTGTGCGCGGCGATCCACTCGACGGAACGGAGCGCGGGTTCGGGGTAGTTGTAGACTCCCGTCCGCATCCAGCCCGCGTCGTCGAGCCCGTCGAGCAGTGCTGCCAACGCCTCGGCTGACGAGAGAATGGCCGCGGCGGCCACCGCGGGATCCTGTTCGTTGTACCGGTCCTCGACGACGCGTTCGTCGCGGCCCATCGGCACGAAGACGGGATCGATCTCCCGCTGCGCGAGCTGCACGCGTTCGGTCTGCACACCGAGCATGTCGCGCACGTGGCACGCGTATTCGAGCGGCGACCACACGTCGGGTGCGGGGCGTTTCCGAACCGCGGCGTCGTCGAAGCGGGCCAGCTTGTCGACGAAGGCCCGCGCGTCCGAGCGCATCCACGGCGTGATCTCGGCCCGGCCGATCGAATAGGTGAAGCCGCATTGGGAACAGGCGTCGGCGAAGGCCCGGTAGCCGACGAATTCGAATATCCGCACGTCGTCGACGAACGGAGCCGGTGGCCCGGTCAGTCGATTCATGCCGACGCCGAACGTCGTTCCGGCCGGCGCGTGGAAGCCGATCTCGGCGAAGCCGTTGGCCTCGAAGCGGGCGCGTATGCCCGGTGTCGCGTCCGGCGGTCGGCGATGCCGCGTCCAGATCACGTGCGCGTTCGGCGCGCACAGCGTCGGGGCGAGATCGATCGTGTTCATCATGTCGGTGTCGGAGATGTTGCCGAACACGCCACACACCAAGAGGAGATCGGCCGGCACCACGCCGGCATACGACGCCGTCGTGCCCGCGTCGGCGCACAACACGTCGACGGCCGCGGGCGCGTGGGCGCGCGCCCGCGCCGCGAGCTCCGGGTCGAGCTCGACGAGCCGACCGGTGACGTCGGGTGCCCGCGGATGATCGGCGAGCACGCCCAGGATGTCGCGGCCCTCGCCCGCGCACATGCTCACGACCCGGATCGGACCGGGCGGGGCCGCGTCGAACGCGGCGCGGATGCACTGCTGCACCTGCGCCAGGCGCCGCGTCAGCGGGTTGTCGGCCTGGTCGTACGCGGTGTGCCACTCGTGCCAGTCGTGCGCGGTGTTCGTCATGAGACAGAATCATCGCATGACTTACCGCGTCGTTCAGTGGGCAACCGGATTGCTCGGCAAGGAAGCGATCAAGGGCGTGCTCGCGCACCCGGAGCTGGAGCTCGTGGGGTGTTGGGTTCACAGCGCCGACAAGGTCGGCATCGATGTCGGCGAGATCTGTGAGATCGGCCCGATCGGCGTGAAAGCCACCAACAGTCTCGACGAGATCTGCGCGCTCGACGCCGACGCGGTCGTCTACTCACCGGTCATGGCCAGCACCCGCGACGTCATCCAGCTGCTCGAGTCGGGCAAGAACGTGGTGACGCCCGTCGGCTGGATCTACCCGGCCGACACGCCCGGCGTCGCCGCGCTGCAGGCCGCGTGCCTCACGGGCCAAGCCACCCTGCACGGTACGGGCATCAATCCCGGCGGTATCACCGAGCGATTCCCGCTGATGTTGTCGGCGTTGTGTCGCGACATCCGCCACGTGCGGGCCGAGGAGTTCTCCGACATCCGCAACTACCCGACGGCCATGGTCGTGCGCGAGGTCATGTTGTTCGGCAAGGAGCCCGAGGTCGCGGCGAAGAGCCCGATGATCGAGATCCTCGGTCACGGGTTCATGCAGTCGATCGACATGGTCGCGGCCGAGCTCGGCTGGACGCTCGACCCGGAGAAGACGTCGAAGCACGAGTACGCGGTCGCGACCGTCGACATGGACACGCCCGTCGGCGTGATCGAGAAGGGCACCGTCGCCGCGCAGCGCTTCACGTGGCAGGGCACGGTCGGTGGCAAGCCGGTGATGACGGTGCGCGTGAACTGGTTGATGGGATCGGAGAACCTCGACCCCCCCTGGACGCTCGGCGAGCAACGCTTCGAGGTGGAGTTCGACGCCGAGCCGCCCGTGAAGACGATCTTCCACGGCCTCCACCCGCCGGTCATCGGCGAGCACGCGGAGATCGGTCTGATCCCGCCCGCGCAGCACTGCGTCAACGCGATCCCGTACGTCGTCGAAGCCGAACCGGGCATCAAGACCTACCTCGACCTCCCCCTCCTCGCCGGCCGCGCGACCACCAGGTAACCCGAACCGGCGTGAGCTGGGTGTCGATATGACACCGAACTCACGCCAGTTCGGCTTTAGAGGCGGTCGAAGGGGATGGTGAAGGCGGGGGACTCGACGCCGCCGTCGACCTCGAAGATCTTGCCGGTCACGAACGACGACGCGTTCGACGACAGGTAGACCACCGCGGCCGCGATGTCGGCGGGGAGGCCGACGCGTTGCATCGGGGTGTTCCCCTCGAGTTGTGCGCGCACGGAGTCGTCCGACAGCACGTGCGCGAGCGCGTCGGTCTCGATCCCGCCCACTTCGATCGCGTTGACGCGGATCTTCGGTGCGAGCTCGGGCGCCATCGCGCGCGTCATCATCGACAGCGCGGCCTTCGCGGTTGCGTAGGCGGTGAAGCACGGCTGCACCATGCTGGCCGAGCGGGACGAGATGTTGACGATGGCGCCCGCACCGGCTTCGACCATGTGCGGCACGACGAGTTTGCTCAACAGGAACGCGGAGGTGACGTTGAAACGCAACGCCATCTCGAACGACCGCTCGCTCGTGGCCAGGAACGGCCGCGGTAATGAGCCGCCTGCGTTGTTGACGAGGATGTCGACGCGGCCGAGCTCGCCGACGGTGCGCGACACCAGCTCGTCGAGCTGTTCGGTGACCATGACGTCGGTGGCGACGGCCAGGGCCCGGCGCCCGAGGTCGCGTACGACGTCGGCGACGGCGTCGATGTCGGACTGCGTGCGCGCCGCACACACAACATCGGCACCCGCTTCCGCGAGCGCCCGTGCGCACCCCGCGCCTATGCCCTTGCCCGCGCCGGTGACGATTGCGACGCGGCCGTCGAGCCGAAACTCATCGAGGATCACCGATAGCTCCCGTACGTCCGCGTGCCCACTGTTTGTTCGCTCACGTACCGAGGCGGTATGTGAGCGTGCCCACTGTTGGTTAGTTGGCGAGGGCTTTTTCGATGGCCCCGACGATGTCGGCGTTCTCGGGCTCGACCATCGGCGAGAAGCGCTCGAGGATCTCACCGTCGCGGGAGATGAGGAACTTCTCGAAGTTCCAGCGGATGTCGCCGTCGACACCCTCGCCGTCGGCCTTCGCCGTGAGCTGCTGGTACAGCGGGTGCCGACCGTCGCCGTTCACCTCGATCTTCTCGGTGAGCGGGAACTGGACGTTGTAGCTGGTGCTGCAGAACGTCTTGATCTCGTCGGTGGTACCCGGCTCCTGCGCACCGAACTGGTTGCAGGGAATGCCGATGACCTCGAAGCCCTGCGCGCCGAAGCGCTCGTGCAGGTTCTCGAGTCCTTCGTACTGCGGCGTGAGCCCGCAGAAGGACGCCACGTTGACGAGCAGCGTGACCTTGCCCTTCTCGTCGGCGAGCACCCCGGCATTGCCGTCGATCGAGCTGAGCGGAACGTCGTACACCGACATCGGTGTCCCCTTTCGGAAAAGGTCCTGTGCGGTCACCCTATGGCAGGACACGACGAGCCTGCACGGCGCCGGGTTCGGGCGTCGAGTTCAGGCGAGCAGATGCTCGAGCAGATCGACGCAACCGAGTTGGTCGCACGCCTCGGTCGCCCGCCGGGTGCCGCCGAGCCCGATGTGCAACGGCTGCCACTTCGAGCCCATGCCCGCGGTCGACGCCGCGGACACCCACGAATACACGGCGAACAGGCGGTATTGATCCCACGCCGCGTCCGGGTCGAGGTCGATGCCGTACGCGCCCAACAGTTCGCAATACCGCTGGAGCAACGCCCGCTCCTGCGCGCTGCGCACCGCGGCCGGGACGGAGTTGCACAACACGTAGGCGACGTCGCGCAGGCCGGGCGAGCGCCCGATCATCGCCCAGTCGAGAAAGCCGGTGCGGTCGCCGGCGGCGGGACGCGGGTCGACGATGGCGGGATCGACGAACAGGTTGCCCATGTGCGGGTCGCCGTGGACGAGGGTGCGCGGCCCCGAGTTCCACAACGCGACGATGTCGTCGGTGCGGGCGAGATAGATGCCGGCGAGCCGGTGGAACTCCTCGGGCAGCTGATCGCCGACCGCGTCAACGGCCATCTGCACGAAGGTCGCGCCGCCGCCCGCCGCGCCGGTGCCTTTGCGGGCGAGCCAGGCGAGATCGCCGCCCTGGTCGAAGCGGGGCGACTCCCAGAAGCGGCCGTGCAGCGCGGCCATCTGTTCCACGATGTCGAGGGCCCGCCAGGCGATGTCGGGGTCTTTCGGGTGCGGGAACCGGCACCCGTTGGCGACGAGGTCTTCGAGCACCATCACGTACCCGTCGCCCTCGGTCTGGGAGTACCAGACGTTCGGGATGCGCATCGGGATCTCGGGCGCGATGTCGCGGTAGAAGCGGGCTTCGGCGACGCCCATGCCGACCGCGGTGACGAACTCGCGCTGGAGCTCGTCGAAGGGTGCCAGCTTCACGAACACGCTCGCCGGAACGCCGGTATCGGGCGCTCCAGTCAGCGCGACCCGGGCCCGACCGGTGGTGCCGGAGCTGTTGTCGAGCACGTCGGCGCGCTCGACGTCGAGCCCGAGCGCGCTGGAGAACCAACCCGGCGTGAGGTCGGCGACGTCGAGCGGCAGCACGGGCGGGAGGCTACGCGGTGCCGGTAGTTTCTGCTCGTGGCTACCTCGCGCATGAATCGGCAAGTGGTGTTGGCCAAACGGCCCGTCGGCATGGTCACCGAGTCGTGTTTCGACACGACGGAAGTGCCGGTCCCCGAGCTCGGGGAGGGCGAGGCGCTGCTCGAGGTGCGCTACGTCGGCATCGACCCCACGATCCGCGGCTGGATCAACGAGCGCGGCAACTACATGGCCGGGGTTGCTATCGGTGAGCCCGTGCGCTCGAACGGCGTCGGCATCGTGGTCGAGACGAACAACCCCGAGGAATATCCGCTCGGGCGCGCGTTCATGCATCTCACCGGCTGGCAGCAGTACTGCGTCGTGCAGGCCAACCCGTTCCCACCCATCACGATGGTGCCCGAGAACGTCGACCTCATCGACGTGCTCGGCATCCTCGGTCATGTGGGGATCACCGCGTACGTCGGCACGCTCGAGGTCGCGAAACCGCAGCCGGGCGAGGTTTTCTGCGTGTCGGCCGCCGCGAGCAGCGTCGGATCGGTCGCGGGCCAGATCGCCAAGATGAACGGCGCGCACGTGATCGGTATCGCGGGTTCGCCCGACAAGTGCGCGTGGGTGGTCGACGATCTCGGCTTCGACGCGTGCATCGACTACAAGCGCGAAGACGTCGCCGCGCGCCTCAAGGAGCTCGCGCCGCAAGGTGTGCACATCTTCTTCGACAACGTCGGCGGCGAGCTCCTCGACACGGTGTTACGCCGCCTCGCGATGCAGGCGCGCGTCGTGTTGTGCGGCGACATCTCCACGTACAACCTCGACGGGCCGCCACCCGCGCTGCACAACATCCGCTACCTGATGGGCAAGCGCGCCCGCATGGAGGGTTTCAACACCCTCGACCACTGGGACCAGTACACCGCGGCGTCGGAGCAGCTGGCCGAGTGGCTCGCGGCGGGCAAGATCAAAGCGCGCGTGCACGAGCTCGAAGGCATCGACCGCGCGCCCGAAGCGCTCGTGCGCCTCTTCTCCGGCGAGCACCTGGGCAAGCTCGTCGTGCGCCTGTAACCGGTCGCCGGGCTCCCTCAGGAGTCTTCGAGGTCGACGACCGGGATGTCGGGCGTCGGCGCCAGCGCGGTGGCGATGTCGTCGGCCGCGAACTCGTCCTGATAGGCCTCGGGTGTCGTCGGCACTTTGCGCGGGAGGTGCACCCGGAAGGTCGATCCTTGACCCGGTGCGCTCTGCACCTCGGCGCGCCCGCCGTGCGCGGCCGCGATCGCGGAGACGATCGCCAGGCCGAGGCCCGCGCCGCCGCTCGAGCGGGTGCGCGACGGGTCGGAGCGCCAGAACCGTTCGAACACGCGGTTCGCGTCCTCGGTCGCCATGCCCGGACCTTCGTCGGCGACCTCGATGATCGCTTCGTCCGGCTCGGTGACGACGCGCACGTGGACCGGCGTGGTCGGCGGCGTGTGGCGGTTGGCGTTCTGCAGCAGGTTCCCGAGCACCTGGCGGATGCGGGCCTCGTCGCCGGGCACGAATACCGCTCCGTTCGGCGAGTAGTCGATCGGGCGATCGGGTGCGACGGCACGCGCGTCGTCGACCGCGTCGCGCGTCAGGCGCGTGAGGTCGACGGGCATGCGTTCGAGCGGCCGACCCTGATCGAGACGGGCCAACAACAACATGTCGTCGACGAGCGAACCCATGCGGTCGGCTTCTTCTTCGATCCGTCGCATCGCTTTGGCGAGGTCTTCCGGGCGATCGGCCGCGCCGCGCCGGAACAGTTCCGCGTAGCCGCGGATGGAAGTGAGTGGTGTGCGCAACTCGTGCGACGCGTCGCCGACGAAACGCCGCAACCGACCTTCGGACGCGGCGCGCGCCGCGAACGCAGTCTCGATCTGTTGCATCATCTCGTTCAACGCAACGCCGAGCCGGCCCACTTCGGTGTTCTCGTCGACGATGTCGATGCGCCGGGAGAGATCACCCGCGGCGATTGCGCCGGCCGTCTCCTGCATGTGCTCCAGCGGCCGCAAGCCGAACTTGATGACCCACCACGCCATGATGGCGAGGAGAAGCAGCACCGCCAGCGTGACGATCAGCTCGACCAGGAGGAGGCGGTGGAGCGATTCGTTCATGTCGCGCAGTGGAATCGCAACGACGAGCGTCGCCGGTCCCGCATAGGTAGCGCCGGTGTAACCCACCGAGCGGGCGAGGACGCGGTAGCTCGGATGCGAGACCGTGAAGATCCGACCGACCACGACGGTCACCGCGATGTGGGGCTTGGTCGTGCTCGACACCGAGTCGCTGCTCAGCGGTTCCACGGTTCCGTCCGGCAACCGGACCTCTGCGTACGTCCCGAAGGGAAGTAGACGCGGCACGTCAGGGCCGAGACCCGGACCCTCGCCGAGGGCCAACGAGATCTGGCGAGGATTCGCAACCGCCGAGTTGAGCTGGTCGTTGACGCGACTCGACAGGAAGGTTTGTTGCTCGTGATACGTGACACCGCCCGCGACTGCGAGTCCGAGGGCGGCCAGCACGACCAGGCCGACGAGCAGCCGGACGCGTAGCGTCATGAACGCTCAGTTCTCGGGTGGGGTCCGCAGTGTGTAGCCAACACCTCGAATTGTATGGATCAGCGGCGGGCCGAGCTTGTCGATCTTCTTGCGCAGGTAGCTGATGTACGTCTCGACGACATTGGCGTCGCCGTCGAAGTCGTACTCCCACACGTGGTCGAGGATCTGCGACTTCGACAACGCGCGCCGGGCATTGAGCATGAGGTACCGCAGGAGCTTGTACTCCGTCGGGGTGAGCTCGATGCGGGTGCGGCCGCGCCACACCTCGTGCGTGTCGTCGTCGAGCTCGAGGTCGGCGAACGTGAGCCGGGCCGAACCGTCGCCGTTGATGACGCCCGTGCGCCGCAATACGGCCCGGACGCGCGCTACCAGCTCTTCGAGGCTGAACGGTTTGGTGACGTAGTCGTCGCCGCCGACCGTGAGCCCCTTCACCTTCTCCTCGGTCGAGTCCCGCGCCGTCAGGAACACCACCGGTACGTGATGACCGTCGGCCCGGAGCCGCTGCACGACGGCAAAACCGTCGCGGTCGGGGAGCATGATGTCGAGGACCATGAGGTCCGGGCGGAACGCCGCCGCGGCCTTCAGGGCGTCCGACCCGGTACTTGCCACCTCGACGTCGAACCCTTCGTACCGCAGCGCGGTCGCGACGAGGTCTGTGATGTTCGCCTCGTCGTCGACGACGAGGACGCGTGTATCAGCCACCCGTTCATGGTTACACCCCATTTTGTGCGATTGCTGTGCGCGTCCTGAGCGGGTTTCACAGCTTGCGTTCAGTCGCCCCTCGGCCCGCGCTCCGGGCTCGCTCACGGGCCACTCACGCGCCACTCACAGCGCGATTTCTCGCGCGTTCCCAGGCGTGTCCCAGGCGGGGAACCGAATATGGTCCACCAGACGCTTTCGGAGGGACGCCAAATGGTGCGAAGTCGGTTGATGATGGGCATTGCCGCCGGTACTGCGGTGGCGGTGGGCGCCGTCGGGGGTGCGCTGCTCGGCGTGCCCGGGCTCTCCGGGGCCCAACCGTTCCCGCAGGCCGCGACCCAGGTTGCGGCGACGAATGCGGCCAAGCCCCACGCCGGGCCGGGCCAGGGCGCGCTCGCCTCGCCGCTGATCGCGGCGGCCGCCAAGGCGCTCAACCTCACCCCGCAGCAGCTCCTCCAGAAGCTGAGCGACGGCAAGACGACGATCGCCGATATCGCCAAGCAGCAGGGCGTCGACATCAACACGGTCATCGCGGCCATGACGAGCGCGGACCAGGATCGCATCACCAAGATCGTGAACAACCCCTGGCCGCAATTTGGTGGGGGGAAGGGCGTCGGTGGCGGTCCCGCTCCCGCGACGGCTCCCGGTGCCCCGGGCGCGGCTGCCGGCCCGGCCGGCGGACGCCTCGGGTTCGGGTTCGGGCTCGGCCTCGGCCGGATCGAGAACCTCGCGCTCGACCCGGTTGCGAAAGCGCTCGGGATCACGACCGCCGAGCTCAAGACCGATCTGGCGAACGGTCAGACGATCGCGCAGATCGCGAAGGCCAAGAACGTCGACGTGAACACGGTGATCAACGCGCTGGTCGCGGCGGCCTCCGCCAAGATCGACGCCGCGGTCGCCGCCCATCACCTCACGGCCGCGCAGGCCGCGAAGTTGAAGACGGCGTTGACCAAGGGCATCACCGACTTGGTGAACAACGGGTTCCCGAAGGGCCCGAAGGGTGGCGGCCCGTTCGGCGGCATGGGGCACGGACAGTTCCGTGGTCCGAAGGGCGGACCCAACCCGCCGCCCACGACCGCCGCCCCCGCGCCGACCGCCTGACGCTCCACCGGTAGTTCCGCTTCGGGCACTTCTCGTCTCGGGCGCGCGCGCCTTAGATTGCGCGGCGACACGAACGCAACCAGGAGCAACGAGGAGCCTGCGATGCCGGAACGCACGAGCTACGCGCCGGGAACTCCGAACTGGGTCGACCTGGGGACGACGGACCAAGCCGCGGCGAAGGACTTCTACGGCGCGCTGTTCGGTTGGACGTTCGTCGACAACCCGGTCGACGAGACGAACACCGTCTTCTACACGATGGCTTCGCGGAACGACTCGGTTGTCGCGGGGATCGGACCACTCAACGCGCCCGACGGTGTACCGCCGCACTGGAATTCCTATGTGAGCGTCGACGACATCGACGCGACCGTCGCGAAGGTCGCGGGCGCGGGTGGCACCGTGATCGCACCGCCGTTCCCCGTCGTCGAGGCGGGGCGCATGGCCGTGATCCAGGACCCGACCGGCGCGCTGCTCATGCTGTGGGAGGCAAAGGATCACATCGGTGCGCAACTCGTGAACGAAGCGGGTGCGTTCACGTGGACCGAGCTGCTCTCGCCGGACGTGCCGAAAGCCGCCGCCTTCTACGCGACGGTGCTCGGCTGGGGCGCGAAGCCCCAAGGCGACCCGGTCTCGTACACGGAGTTCACGCTCGGCGGCGAGAGCATCGCCGGCGCGATGAACCCGCCGATGCCCGGCATCCCGCCGAGCTGGGGCATCTACTTCGCCACGGACGACACCGACGCGACGGTCGCGCAGGCGCAGTCGCTCGGCGGCGCGCTGATGGCCGGGCCGATGGACATCGAACCGGGCCGCTTCGCAGTGCTCGCCGATCCGCAGGGTGCGGTGTTCAGTGTCATCAAGATGAGCGTCGCATGAGCGAGCACACGTCGTTGCTCGTCGACAAGGCCCGCGCGCTGCGGCCGTTGATCGAAGAGAACGCGGCCCGCGCCGAAGCGGAGACGTCGACGACCCAAGCGGTCGTGGAGGCGCTCGCGGAAGCGGAGTTGTTCTGGATCCTCGTGCCCCGTGAGCTCGGTGGCGCGGAAGCCGGTATCGAAGACGCGCTCGCGGTGTTCGAGGAGCTCGCCTATGCCGACGGCTCTACGGGCTGGTCGGCCATGGCCAACGCGACGTCGTCGTGCTTCGCCGCGATCTACACCGGCGACGAAGCGGCCAAGGCGATGTTCAACGCCGACGCCCGCGGCATCCACGCGGGCATGCTCGGCCCGGTCGGTACGGCGCGCGTCGACGACGACGGCTTCGTGGTCACCGGTCGCTACCAGTTCGGATCCGGTTGCGCGCACTCGACATGGTTCGGCGCGGGTACGCAGGAGGTCAATGCCGACGGCGAGCCGTTGAACGACGCTTCGGGCCTCCCGGCCTTGCGGGTCGTGTTCCTGCGGCCCGAGCAGGTCGTGTTGCGCGGCAACTGGGACGTGCTCGGCCTGGCCGGCACGGGCAGCTACGACTACTCGGTCGACGAGCAGTTCGTGGCCGAGAGCTTCTCGTTCCCGCTGCTCGCCGCGGTGCCGCAACGCGGCGGACCGACGTACGGAATCGGCTTGTTCGGGCTGACGGCTTCCGGCCACGCGGGCTTCGCGCTCGGGGTCGGCGCCCGCGCCCTCGACGAGCTACTCGCCATCGTGCCGACGAAGCAACGGATGGGTCAGTTCAGCCCGGTGTCGGGCGAGCAGCTCTTCCAGCACGACTTTGCGATGCACGACGCCGCGTTGCGCGCGGCGCGGGCGTACGTGTTCGACGTGTTCGGTGGTGCCGAAGCGAGCGCGGTCGCCGACGGCGCGCCGTCGCTCGTGCAACAGCAACGGATGCGCCAGGCGACCACCTACGCCACGCGGGTAGCGGCCGACGCGGCCCGCTTCGCGTACACGTGGGCCGGCACGAGCGCGCTGCGGAACGGCAGCACCCTGCAGCGCTGCTTCCGCGACATTCACGCGGGGACGCAGCACATCTACGTCGACAACAACACGCTCACCGCGTACACGACGACGTTGCTGCTGTAAGGGCGTTCTTGTCGGGCGTTGCCGGCGCGCGTCAGCGCTGCTCGAGCTCCCGGCGCACGACTTTGCCGGTGCCGTTGCGGGGGAGCTCCGGAACGAACTCCACTTCGCGGGGCACCTTGAAGCGGGCCAGGTTGGCGCGCACGTATTCGCGCACTGCTTCGGCATCGAGTGCAGCATCGGGCCGGGCGACGACGAACGCCTTGAGCCGCGCCCCGAACTCCGGGTCGGGGATGCCGATGACGGCCGCTTCGACGACGCCCGGCATGCGCGCGATGACATCTTCGACCTCGTGGGGAAACACGTTCTCGCCGCCGGAGACGATCATCTCGTCGTCGCGGCCGTCGACGAACAGGCGGCCGTCGGCGTCGAAGTGCCCCGTGTCACCCGTGTGCATGTATCCGTCGACGACATCCTTCGACCGACCGTCGGTGTAGCCCGAGAAGGCGAGGGGCCCGCGCACGAAGATGCGGCCACTTTCTCCGGGCGCCACATCCTGGTCGTGCTCGTCGAGCAACCGCACACGCGTGCCGCGCGGTGGGCGCCCGGCAGTGGCGGGCGCGGCGCGCAGGTCGGCCGGCGTGGCGACCGACACCGATCCGACCTCGGTCGAACCGTAGAGGTTGTGGATCACGTCGCCGAACGCATCCATGAAACGCGTGGCGAGATCGCCGGGCAGCGCCGACCCGGAGAGCGGGACGAACCGCAACGACGACGTGTCGTAGCGCGCCCGGACTTCCTCGGGCAGCTCGAGCATGCGCAGCAGCATCACCGGAACCGCGACGAACACCTGGGCGCGGTGGCGTTCGATGAGTGCAAGTGCGTGCTCCGGATCGAAGTGGCGGTCGAGGACCATCGTGTCGCCCAGGAGCAAGCTCGTCGTGGCGTTGGCGAAGCCCCACGCGTGGAAGCACGGCGCCGCGATCACCATGTGTTCGTGGGCGCGATAGGGGAGTCGTTCGAGGAGTGCGATGCCACCGCTGACGTGGGGCGTCGCCGCGACGAGCGCGCCCTTCGGCGGACCCGTCGTTCCCGACGTCAAGATGATCGTGCGACCGGGGTGTTGCGGACGATCGAGTCGGGGCCCTTCGGCGTGGCGGCGGGCGAGGTCGTCGAGCGTGCGAGTGGTGTCGGTGGTCTCGCGGTTCGGGTCGGTCCAGGCGAGGAGCCGCGGTTCGATGCCGGCCGCGGCCGCGAGTGGCGCGAAGTCCTCGTCGTGCACGAAGAGCACGGCTCGTTCGCGTTGCAGGATGGCCGCCACCTGCGGTGCGGCGAAGCCGGTGTTGAGGTACAGCGCGTTGGCGCCGAGCTTGGCGAGTGCTCCGGTGAGCTCGAAGAAAGAGCGGTGATTGCGGCACAGGATGCCGACCGTGTCGCCGGCGCGCACACCGGTCTCGACGAGGCCGCGGGCGATCGCGTCGGTGCGGGCCTCGAGCTCGATGAAGGTCATCGCGCCCCGGTCGTCGACGAGCGCCGGTCGATCGCCGTGACGTGCGGCGCCGATCGCGAACACCGCGGCCAGCCCCGCGCCCCAGTGGTGGACCGCGTCGGCCACGCGCCACAACCGGTCGGGGCGCTCGGGCCGCAGCACGCCGGACCGTATGAGGGCGGTGGTTGCGCGGGCCGCGCCCGCGAGGTGGTCAACGGGCCGCACGCCTGGATCGTACGGGGTCGGGGTGGCGAATCGGGGGCTGGGCGGCGCGGGTGCGTCCCGTTGTAGTGACGCAGCGGTGACGCGCCTGGGCGCATAGTTCCGCTCGTGACCGACGTGGGAGTACAGCGTCGTACTCCCGAGCCAGTTGATGGTGTGGGCGGCGGCGGTAGTCCCGCCGTGCGCCTCGCGTCGGCCGAAAGTCCGCTGCTGGCGACCGCGCTCGCGCGCAGCTTCGAGCTCGTCGCGGGTGTGGCCCTTTTTGCGTTGGCGGCCACCGCGGTCGTGGTGGTCGTCCTGCCCCGTTCGACCGCGTCGCGTGTCGGCTTCGCAGTGGAGCTGGTCGTGATCGGGCTCGCGTTGGTGGTCCTGGCGTTGTTGCTCAGCCGCCGGAGTGCGCGGGCCGTCGAGATTCCCCTCGAAGCCCTCGATACCGCGCTCGCCGCGATCACGGCCGGCGATCTGACCGTGCGGGTGAAGCTCGACCGGGCCGCGGCCGAGATCCAGTTCGTCGGCGAATCGGTCAACACGATGGTGATCGAGTTGGCGCGACTGCGCGTCATCGAGATCCTGCGAACCAAGGACGAGCGCGTACGACGTGAGTTGTCGGAGGTCGTGCACGCCTCGCTCGATCTCGATCACGTCGTGCAACGCGCGGTCGAAGTGGTGGGCGCGGCGCTCGATGTCGATCGGGTCCACATCCGCTTGCTCGGCGCCGACGAGTTGCAAGGACGACTCGCGGCCGAGTGGCGCCGGAGTGAAGATGTTCCGTCGTTGCGGGCCGTCTCGCCGATCGACGAGTTGTATCCGCTGATCCACCTGATCGGTGTCACCGACGACACGCGCGCGGTCGTGATCGACGACACCTTCGACTCGGTTCGCTTCAGTGTCGAGCAGCGCAGCGCGTTCGCGGAGGCCGGCATCCGCGCGGCCCTGAAGTATCCGATCCTGGTGGGCGCGCGCGTCGCCGGTGTTCTGGTCGTGAGCGAGGGCACGTCGCCGCGCGTCTGGTCGGATGGCGAAGTGAGCTTGATGGAGGGGTTCGCGCGGGAAATCGGGCGCGCGCTCGACCATTCGCTGTCGTTCCAACTGCAAGACGAGATGGTCCGCCGGCTCGGCGTGCTCGACCGGGCCAAGAACGATTTTCTGACCGAGGTGTCACGCGAGCTGCGCGGTCCGTTGGCCAGCGTGCTCGGCTACATCGAGTTGTTGACCGACGAGTCGGCCGAATCGGTGACCGACGAGCAGCGTCGGATGTTGGGGATCGTGGAACGCAACGGCGAGCAGCTGCTCGTGTTGATCGACAACCTGCTGACGATGTCGCAGATGGAGGCGGGAACGTTCGAGCCCAAGCTCGGGCCGGTCGACATCGCGGCCGTGCTCGAGCGCGTACGCGCCGCGATGTCGCCCGCCATCGCGAACGGCGCGCTCGACCTCGACATCGTGCTCGACGGTGATCTCGATCTGGTCGGCGACGAAGAGCAGGTGGAACGGGCAGTTCGAAATCTCGTGGCGAACGCGGTGAAGTTCACGCCCGGCGGCGGCCGCATCGATGTGTCCGCGCACGCCGACGGCGCGGAAGTGGTCATCGACGTGCGCGACACCGGCATCGGTATCGCGCCGGAACATCAGGCCGACCTGTTCACTCGCTTCTTCAGCTCCGACGATTCGCCCGGCTCGGAAACGCTCGGTACCGGCCTTGGTCTCTACATCGTGAAGCAGATCGTCGAAGGTCACCACGGTCAGGTGAGCGCACTGTCGGCGCCGGGACGGGGGAGCACGTTCACGATCCGGCTCCCCGCCGAACCCAACGGCGGTCTCACGATCCGCGGCCGGCATGTCGCCGCAACGAAGGAATGAGGACGCACATGAGCCTGATATTCGTCGTCGACGACGATCCCGATGTTCGGGAGCTCGTCGAGTTCAAGCTCGTGCAGTCGGGCCACGAAGTGTTGTCGGCCACCAACGGTCAGGACGCGCTCGCCATGATCCCGGACGCGCACCCCGATCTGCTTCTGCTCGACGTCATGATGCCGGGGCTCTCGGGGTTCGACGTACTCAGTCAGCTCCGGGCCGCCGAGGCCACCAAGACGCTGCCCATCATCATGTTGACGGCCCGGGCCCAGCAGAACGACGCCGAGCGCGGGTTCACTCTGGGCGCCGACGACTACGTGTTCAAGCCGTTCAGCCCCCGCGAGCTGATGCTCCGGGTGAACGCCCAGCTGGTCCACGTGGGGTAGCGGGCTAGCGTTTCCCCACATGGACGTTCCGAAGGTTGGGGCCGACGCGAGCATCGAAGAGGTCGAGGCGGCCATCCGCGCCGCCGGTTGCGTGGTCGTGGAGCGCCTGGTCTCCGACGAGACCATGGCGCGCGTCGAAGCCGATCTCGCGCCGTATCCTCGCGGCGACGGCGGCCGGCGGCGACGAGTTCACGGGGTTCAACACGCGCCGCACGGGTTCGTTGCTCGCGCGTTCGCGCGAGTTCGCCGAACTGGCCGCGCATCCCACCGTCGTGGCCACGCTCGATCGCGTGCTCGGCGACCACGCGACGAGTTATCAGTTGCACCTCACCCAGGTGATCGAGATCGGCCCGGGCGAACCGGCGCAGCTCGTGCACCGCGACCAGTGGGCGTTCGACTTCTTCCCGTTCCCCGCGGGCTTCGAGGTCGAGTGCCACACCATGTGGGCGATGAGCGACTTCACCGAAGAGAACGGCGGAACGCGCGTCATCCCGGGCAGTCACCGCTTCGAGGACAAGTTGCGACCCTCGGTGGAAGAGACGGTCGGGGTGGAGATGCCGAAGGGCTCGGTGCTCTTCTACCTCGGGTCGCTGTACCACGGGGGCGGCGCGAACCGTTCTGCACACGCGCGACGCGGGATCAACGTCGGCTACACGTTGTCGTGGTTGCGCCAAGAGGAGAATCAGTACCTGGCGTGCCCGCCCGATATCGCGCGGACGCTGCCCGAGAACGTGGCGCGCCTCGCGGGCTACCAGCGCGGCGCGTACGCACTCGGCTACTACGGCGATCTGCGCGATCCGTACGACGCGGTGCGCGGCGAGTACGCCGAGGGAACCCAGAGCTTCCGGCCGACGTCCTGATACCAGGGCGAGAGGTGGCGGCTGCTTTCTCCGCTCGCGGGGAACCTTCCGTGCCGCTGCGGGGTGTACTGAAGGCTGCCCGCGCCACCCGACACGGGACCCGTTGGGGCGGAGATCGCTTGCCGGACACGATGGAGTCGATGACCGGGGCGGCGGCGGTGGTGCCGGCTCCGGTGACGGGGCCGAATGCGCCCCCGCGTCGGAGCGCGCTCGCGTTGGCGTTGGCCGCGCTCTTCGTCGGCGTGGTGATCACGGTCGATCCGCACGGTCTGGTCCCGTCCGGGCCCGCACGCTGGACCGTGACCGCGGTGATCATGGGGATCGCGGCGTTCGTGTTGTTCCTGCAGCCCGTCCGCGTCGAACGCGTGACGGGTGTGCTCTGGCTGGCGCTGTTGGCGGTGTTGTTCGTCGCCGCGATCCGAGGTGTCGACTCGTTGCACGCGTGGATCGGCACACCCGATCGGCGGCTCGGTTGGCTCGCGTGGTGCACGTTCCCCCTGATGTTCCTGTGCGGCCAGGCGCTCACCGCGCCGCGCGATCGGCGCGTGGTGCTGCGCGGCGCGGCCATCGCCGCGGGCGCGCTGGGCGTGTGGTGCGCGTTCGAACGCGCGGGCTGGTCGTTGATCGACGAGTCCTTCGCCGGCCATCGCGTCGGCGGTCCGTTCGGGCAACCCGCGTACGTCGGCGCGGCTGCGGTGTTGCTCGTGCCGCTCTCGCTGGCGGTTGCGTTCGATCGCGGTGAATCGCGGTGGTGGCGCGCGGTCGGTGGGTTCGGCGCGCTGACCGAGCGCGGCGGCGCTCGTGCTGTCGCAGACGCGCGGCGCCTGGTTGGGGATCGCCGTCGCCGGGGTGTTGCTCGCGCTGCGGTATCCGCGTGTCGTGCGCCGACGCTGGCGCGAGATCGCAGTTGCGATCGTCGCCCTCGTCGTGCTCTACGCGGTGACGCCGCTGGGTAGCCGGTTCGTCGATGGGTTCGAGCTCGGGCACGGCACGACGCAGGGGCGTTTCGACGACTGGGCGGTCGGCGCGCGGGTCGTCGAGCATCATCCGGTGCTCGGTGTCGGGCCCGAGGGATATCGGGTCGTGTTCCCGCAGGTTGTCTCGGCGGAATATGTGCGCCGTCACGGAACCTCGGTCGTCCCGGATCGCGCGCACAACGGCGTCATCGACGTCGCCGTCAGCGGGGGTGTCGCGGCCGGATTGCTCTACGCGGCGTTGCTGGTGGTGCTCCTGCTCGCGGCGTGGCGCGCATTGCGGGCGCGCGACGTGGTGACGATCGCGCTCGCGTGTGCCGTCGTCGCGTATGTAGTTCAGCAGCAGTTCCTGTTCCCGTTGAGCGAGATCGATCCGCTGTTCTGGGTCGTCGCCGGAATGCTGGTCGCGACGCGCCTCCCGGCGACCGGCTCCGCGTATCGCGTGAGTCGCGTCATCCCGGTGTTGGTGGTCGCGACTGTCGCGTTGGCGGCGGTGTTCGGTGGGCGCGAAGTGCTCGGCGATCGACTGCTCGAACGCGCCGCAAAAGCGCCCGGCGCGGGCCTGCTCGCCGACGCGGATCACGCGACGCGCTTGCGCCCGGATTCGATCCGCAACTGGTACGCGGCGGCGCGGATCGCGGCGCGCGGACCGGCGCTCACCGATGTCGACGCCGCGCTCGAAGCGGGTCGATCAAGGCCTGCGGCGTTCGCCGCGTGATCCGGCCCTGCGAGCGTTCGATGCCGACCTGCTGACCGAGCGCGCGGTCCGGTCGGGGCTCGAGGACGACCGGGTGCGCGCCCGGGTCGTCGTCAGTGGATATCTCGCCGATGCGCCCAACGAACCCGAGCTCTGGCTCGACCGGGCGGCCATCGCACACCTCGACCACGACGCTGCGACCGAGCGCGTGGCCCGGGCCCGGGCCGCCTCCCTGCAGCCAAAAGAAAAACCGTGAACCCCAGGAGCGGGCCGGAGGTGTATGGCCCGATGGAATTGATACGCACGCAAGAAAGCCGGGTCCGGATCGCCGGACACCGGGCCGGATACGGGTTCGACGACGCCGACGACATCCAGGTGTTGGCGGAGTTGACCGAACCCGAGAACAGCCCGCCGCCGTCCGCAGCCGTTCGGCCGGGCGGCGGTGAGGCGTTCGCCGAGTTCTACCGGAGCGACTACGCCAGCATTGCCCGGGCGTTGAGCTACACCCTCGGCGACGTCGACCTCGGCCGCGAAGCGACCGACGAGGCGATGGCTCGGGCGTACGCCCGTTGGGAGAAGATCCGCGACTACGAGAGTCCGGCGGGGTGGGTTTACCGCGTCGGTCTCAACTGGGCGTACTCGACCCGGCGACGCGTCATGCGCGCGCTGCCGTTCGTCGAACACGTCCGCGCCGCGGAACCGCCGATCTCCGATCCCGCGATCGCCGACGCGTTACGACGCCTCGACGTGAAGTTGCGGTCGGTCGTCGTGTGTCGACTCCTGCTCGACTGGTCGGTCGAAGAAACCGCCGCCGCGTTGCGTATCAAACCCGGAACTGTGAAGAGCCGGCTTCATCGTGCACTTGCTTCATTGGAACGCTCACTCGGACACATGAGGTCTTGAACATGGAAATCGAACAGCAGCTTCGCGACGCGTTGCAGCACGACGCGGCGGAACTCGTCACCGTCGGACCCGGTCCGGAGCACGCGCGCCGACGCGCGTCGCGGCGTAAGCGCCGGATGCAGACCGGTCTGGTCGCGTTCAGTGCCGTCGCGCTCGCGGGTGGAACGCTTGCGGTGATCGAGACGCGTCCGGCCAGTCCGCGCACGAACATCTCGCCGGCCGCGTCGCAGCCGCCGGCCGCGCCCCTCGTATGGAAGTCGGTCGACGGCTACGTACAGCTCCAGTCGCCGACGGTCACGGGGAGCGACGGCGTGACGTACGCGCTGTCGACCGCGCCGGGCGCAACCGGCAACGCGAACGCGCCGACGGATCTGTACGCGACGCGCGACGGCGTGAACTGGACGCACACCGCGCTCGGTTCGCAGCGCATCGCCGACCTCTCCGAGACCGGCGGCGTGCTGTACGCGGTCAGCACCGGCCCCGGGGCGCAGGGCGGATACCAGCTTTCGACGTCGTCCGACGATGGTGCGAACTGGAACCCGTCATCGGTGCCGGTGCAGTTCACGACGCCGGCGTCGTCGGTGCCGCTGATGAAAGCCGACGATCTGCAGGTTGCGCACGGTGCGCACAGCACGATCGTCATCGCCAGCGAGTCGTACTCGGTCGACACGTCGTCGTTCATCGCCGGTCACGACAACTATTCGCCGGTCACGACGGCCGACGGCATCCAGATCCTCGACGAGTCGGGTTGCATCGGCGAGAAGATGGCGTCTGCCGTCCGTGCGCAGAAGGCCGCCGCCGGACTCGTGACAACTCCGACGCCCTGCAAGGGAACGGTTGTCTCCACGCATTCGTGGAGCGAGCTCGGCATCACCGATCCCGCCGCGCTGCAGCAACAAGAAGCGCTGGTGAGTGACAACGGCGGCAAGTGGCAGCCGGTCTCGGTGCCGGCCGGTGCCGACATGATGTTGCAGGACGTCGCCGCGACGCAGAACGGTTTCGTGGTCGTCGAGCAATCGACGAACCGGTCCGGCGGTGTGCAACTCCTTTCGTCCACCGACGGACACAGCTGGGCTCCGCTCGCCGGTACCCCTGCGTTCGACAACGTGTCGATCTCGGGGAACCGCATCATCGGCGTCAACTCTGAAACCTCCGATGTCTCGGTCTCCAACGACGGTGGCGTCACGTGGACTGCCGCGACGAATGTCGGAGGGCTCTCGGGTATCGCGCCCTCGGGTACCGGTCGGGCGCCGCAGACGGACGTCGAAGCCGGCCCGCTCGGGTTCGCGGCGCTCGTCAACGTGAACGTGTCGAACACCGCGTCGAAGGCGTACGTGGCGTACAGCACCGACGGGATCTCCTGGCAGGTGACCGACCTGGCGAGCCAGGGTGCGCCCGCCGGCAGCTGGGGCGACCTGAGTGTCGGCGCCGATCACATCGACGTTGCGTACCAGGTTCCCGCCGACGGCCCGCTCGGTCCGAACACGGCGACGAAGCTCGTCACGCTCGTGGGAACGCCGAAGGCGTAGGCATCACAACTTGGTTACCGGGCTCGTCGCCGGTACCATCACTGGTCCGCCGCGGGGTGGAGCAGTCTGGTAGCTCGTCGGGCTCATAACCCGAAGGTCGCAGGTTCAAATCCTGCCCCCGCCACCAACGAAATTGCAGGTGAGGCCCGGTGCGAAAGCGCCGGGCCTTCTGCGTTTGGTGCCGACGGATTTCGACGTGTACCGGGCGCTCACTGTGGTGCTCCGGAAACGCGGGCCAGCAGGTCTGCATCGTCAGGGAACTCGGCTGTGTGCTCGAGGGTGAGGCCGGCCGCGCGTTCTCGCCCCCCCGTAACGAACAACGTCGCGATCTGGACGATCTGACGCTCTCGCCGAGCCGTTGCACGGGCGTGGCGCTGGGCTCGGGAGAGTTCCTCGAGTGCTGTCGTGGTGTCGCCGCCGTTGGCTGCTATCACGGCGAGGAGGGCGTGCTCGATCGCGTTCATCGTGCCATGGTCGGGGCCGGTGCTGACGAAAGACTGATCCAGTGCTGAAGATGCACCGTCACCGGTACCGTGACCCATGCGCATCGGGCTGCTCGGTGGACTGAAGGTCCTCGATGACGAGGGCCGAGATGTAGTTGTCGCCGGACCGAAGCTGCGCGCTCTGCTCGCGGTATTGGCGCTGCAACCGGGCCGAGTGGTTTCTGCAGAGCAGTTGATCGACGCCTTGTGGGGCGAGAATCCGCCGACCGAGGTGCGCAACGGTCTCCAAGGGCTCGCATCGAAGCTGCGTCGCACGCTGGGTTCGGCCGACCTCGTCGCCATGCGCGGCGCCGGCTATGCGCTCGAGCTGGCGGCGGACGCGGTTGATGTACACCGCTTCGAGGATCTGGTCGTGGAGGCGCAAGCGGCCGCGGTCGACGGTGATCCGAATCGGGCCGCGGCGCTGCTAGCCGAAGCCGACGCTCTCTGGCGGGGCGATCCGCTCGCGGATTTCGTCTACGACGACTTCGCCGCGGGCGCGATCACGCGGTTGTCCGAGCTGCGCCTGGCTGCGATCGAGGAGCGACTCGATCTCGAGCTGCAGCTCGGTCGGCATCAGGCCGCCGTCGCGGAGCTGGAGGAGCTGGTCGCGGCCGAACCCTTGCGCGAGCGGCTGCGCGGACTTCTCATGATCGCGCTGTATCGCGCCGGCCGGCAGGCCGACGCGCTCCGCGTCTTTCAGGACGGTCGGCATCTTCTGGCCGAGGAGCTGGGCCTCGAACCCGGTCATGAGCTGCGCGAGTTGGAAGGCGCGATCCTGGCGCAGGATCGTTCACTCGACGCGCCGACGATTGCTCGAAGCGACCCGACTTCTCACGCGGAGACATATTCGATTCCGGAAGCGCTGACCCCGCTGGTCGGCCGCGACGTAGAGCTGCGCGAGCTCACGCGACTGACCGCCGAGCATCGGTTCGTCACCTTGGTGGGCCCGGGTGGCGTCGGCAAGACGCGCCTCGCGTTGGAGGTCGCCCGCGCCGGGTCGGCTGCGATGGCGTTCGGCGCGTGCCTGGTCGAACTTGCCCCCGTAGGCGATCCCGCCGGCGTTCGTGCCGCCATCGCGTCCGCGCTCGCGCTACCCGACCCGGGCCGGCTCGCCGAGGTGATCGGTGATCGCGAGATGCTCATCGTGCTCGACAACTGCGAGCACGTGATCACGACGGCCGCGGAGATCGCCGAGGACTTGTTGCGCCGCTGCCCAGCGCTGCGCCTCCTCGCCACGAGCCGCGAGGGGCTGCGAGTCGGTGGCGAGACCATCTGGCCCGTGCCCCCGCTCGCGGCCGGCGACGCGGTGAGCCTCTTCGTGGCGCGTGCACAGGCGGCCGGCGCGCCGCTCGAGCTTTCCGATGACAACCGGGCCGTGATCGCCGACATCTGCAGCCGGCTCGACGGGCTGCCGCTCGCGATCGAGCTCGCCGCGGCTCGTACCGCGCGCGTTTCCGCTCCAACAGATCAGCACGCGGTTGAACGATCGGTTCCGGTTGCTCACCGGCGGATCGCGTACCGCGCTGCCGCGCCAGCAGACGCTGCGCGCCGTGGTCGATTGGAGCTACGAACTGCTCTTCGACGACGAGCAGCGCGTCTTCGAACGGTTGTCGGTGTTCCCGGGTGGTTGTGACCTGGCGACCGCAGAAGCAGTGTGCGCCGACGACGTGCTCGCCGCCGACGATCTCGCCGATCTCATCCACGCCCTCGTCGAGAAGTCGCTCGTCGTCGCGGTGCCGAGAGGCGACGCGGTGCGCTTCACCCAACTGCAGACGCTCTGCCAGTACGGCCACGAACGGCTCACCGAACGCGGCGACGCCGGACGCATTCGCGATGCAATGGCGAAGCATTGTGCCGAGCTCTGCGCGCAGAGTGCGGTGGCGTACACAGGGGATCGTCAGCGGGCATGGCTGACGGCGATCGATCAGGAACACGACAACCTGCGAGCGGCGCTCGATTGGGCGATCGCCAACGACGACGCGGAGACCGCACTGACGATCGCCGGGGGCACCAGCTGGCCGCACTGGCTCGCGGGCATGGTGATCGAGGGCAAGCGCTGGCTCGACGACGCGTTCGGGTGCGCGGGGGAGGCAACGGAACACACGCGCGCGCTCGCGCTGACCGGTCGCGGGCTCCTCGACTTCCTCGCCGGTGCGCGCGATCACTGCGACGACGACCTCGAGGCCGCGCTCGAGATCTTTCGTCGCCACGACGACGTCGAGTCGACCGCGTTGGCGTACTCGTTCTACGCCGAGTTACCCAACGCCCGCGGCGACCTCGACGAGGCGCGCCGGCGCCGGCTGATCCTCCTCGACTCCTACGGCGCGTCTCCGGTGGATCCCTTCGCCGTCGCGGGGCGGGCATACTCGCTCGGCAAGCTCGCGCTCATGGACGGGGACCTCGCGGAAGCCGAGGTGCAATACCGCGCCGCAGCCGAAGGCTTCTCCCGGATCGATCGCCCGGTGATGCTCTCGATGTCGCTCGACGTGGTCGCCGATTTCGACGAACGCGCGGGCGACTACCGTGCCGCGGTCCGCGCATTGGACGAGGCGATCGCGACGAACGACGCGTGCGGACTGCGCGGGTTCACCGGATCGCTGCTCGCGCGCCTCGGCTGGGCGCTGCTGCACGAAGGTGACTTCGCGCGCGCCGAGACGACCTATCAGCGCGCCCTCGATGGCGCGGCGCGGCTGCGCAGTGTGCCGGTGATGTTCCTTGCCCTCACCGGAATGGCCGTGCTGCACCGGGTCAACCGCGACGACCGCGCCGCGGTCGCCGCGGCCACCGAAGCCTTGGAGCTCTATCGGGCCGGCGATCCGCGCCGGTTCCGGAACCGGATCGACCCCGAGAACGAACTTCGGGTCGCGGCCGCCGCCTGCTGCGTCGTGCTCGCTGCCCTCGCCGCGGAAGGCGACCGACCCGAGCCGGCGGCGGTCCTGCTGGGCCAGGCCGAGCGCCTCCGAGCCGAGTCCGGCGCCGGGATCCCCGCCTTCCAGCGCGATGACATGGAGCGGGCCCGCCGAACCGCAAGTTCCGCGCTCGGCGCGGACGGGTTCGCGGCCGGGTTCGAGCGGGGCCGATCCAGTGCCGAGGCGGCCCTCAGCTCCTGAATCGCCGCCTTCAGCAGTAGCGCGGCGCTTGTTCAGCGCGCTCCGGGATGGTGCTGAGGTACCCGCACGCCGCGGGACCCGCATCCCAGGAGGACCCGATGAGCGCATTCCTTTTCCGCCTCGGTCGCAGCAGCGCCCGCCACCCGTTCCGGGTACTCGGGGTTTGGCTGCTCGCCGCGTTCGCCGTGGTCGCGCTGCAAGGCGCCGCCGGCGGCCAGTTCGACAACAGCTCGCGGGTGCCCGGAGTCGAGTCGCAGCACGCGGCCGACGTCCTGAACAACCGCTTCCCGAGTCGGGGCGGTCAGTCCGCCCGCATCGTGCTGCGCGCCGAGAGCGGGCGTCTCGACGACGCCGCCCACGCCGCCACCGTCGCCCGGGCCCGCGTGCAGTTGGCGGCCGGGCACGACGTCGCCGCCGTCACCAACCCGTTCGCGGCCGATTCCGCCGCGATCAGCGCCGACGGACGGACTTCGTACATCGACGTCACCTACGCGCTCGACAAGCTCACTCACGCCCAGCTCGACGACGCGACGGCGGTAACCCGCGCGGCTCGCGCCGGTGGCGTGGAGGTCGACCTCACGGGATCACTGGCCCAGCTGGCGCAGAAGACTCCGAGCAGTGAGCTGATCGGCATAGCCGTCGCCATCATCGTGTTGTTGGTCGCGTTCGGTTCGGTGGTCGCCATGGGCCTCCCGATCGTCACGGCGCTCCTCGGCATCTTCGTTGGCGCCGCCGCTGTCGGCGTGCTCTCCGCGGTAATGGACGTTCCCGAGTTCTCGCTGATCCTTTGCGCCATGATCGGCCTCGGCGTCGGCATCGACTACGCGCTGTTCATCGTCACCCGGCACCGCCAGCACCTGCACGACGGCATGAGCGTCGAGGACTCCGCCGGTACGGCTGTCGCCTCCGCCGGCCAGGCCGTGTTGTTCGCCGGCTCGACCGTCGTGATTGCCATCCTCGGCCTCTTCCTCGCCGGGCTCCCCGCGATCAGCTCGATGGGCGCCGCAGTTGCCTTGGTCGTGACCATCTCGATGGTCGCCGCCGTCACGCTGCTCCCCGGTTTGCTGGGCCTGGCGGGGACGAAGATCGACAAGCTCTCGATCCACCGCAAGGCCCACGTCGCCAAGCCCGCCGCGGAAACCGTCTCGGGGCGTTGGGCGCACCGCGTCGGAAGCCACCCGGTCCGTTACGCGGTCGTGAGCCTCGGGGCGCTGTGCATCATCGCCATCCCGGCGCTCAGCATGCGGATCGGCACGCCCGACGACGGCAACGCCCCCACCCACAGGACACAGCGCACCGCGTACGACGAGTTGGCGGAAGGCTTCGGACCCGGCTTCAACGGCCCGATCCAAGTCGTCGTCGAGGTCCCGGCCGGTGCGGACAAAGCGGTTGTCGTCGGCCGGGTCCACGACGCGCTGCAGGCCGACCCCGGTGTCGCCGCGGTCACCGCGCCGGTTTTCAACGCCGCGCATGACACCGCGGTGCTCACCGCCAACCCGACCACGGCGCCACAGGACGCGCGCACCGATCAACTCGTTCGTCACCTCCGGTCCGACGTGTTGCCGGCAACGGTGTCGGGCTCCGGCGCGAGGGTCTCGCTCACCGGCCAGGCGATGATGACCGACCTCACGGATCGCATCACCAGCCGCCTACCGATTTTCATCGTCGCCGTTGTTGCGATGTCGTTCATCTTGCTGATGATCGTGTTCCGTTCGGTCCTCGTGCCGCTCAAGGCGGCCCTGATGAACCTGCTCTCGATCGCCGCCGCGTACGGCGTGCTCGTCGCGGTCTTCCAGTGGGGTTGGGGCGCCGGCCTGATCGGGCTGCACAGCACGATGCCGATCAACCCGTTCCTGCCGCTGATCATGTTCGCGATCCTCTTCGGGCTCTCGATGGACTACGAGGTCTTCCTCCTGTCCCGGGTGCGCGAGGAGTACGTGGCGACCGGCGACAACCACGAAGCCGTCGTGCGCGGCCTGTCGAGCACCGCCCGTGTGATCACGTCGGCCGCGCTCATCATGATCAGCGTGTTCGGTGCCTTCGTCCTGGCGGACGACCCGAATGCCAAGTTGTTCGGCGTCGGTCTCTCCGTCGCCGTCTTCCTCGACGCCACGCTCGTCCGCATGGTGCTCGTGCCCGCAACGATGAGCCTGCTCGGCCGCGCCAACTGGTGGCTTCCCGGGTGGCTCGACCGCATCCTTCCGCACCTCGACCTCGAAGGTGCCCGCAAGGACGCGGACGTCGTCGGCATCGAAGCCGAGCGCGAGCTCACCGCCGCCTGATCCAACCCACTGTCCTGGGTCGGTCGCACCCGCGATCGACAACCCACGAAACAACCCACGAAAGGTGTCCGATGCAAACCATGACCCCCAACCACCCGATCCAGTTCAACGTCGACTACCCGGAACGGCGACTCAATCGAGTGTCGACGTTCTTCCGCCTGCTCTTCGCGGTGCCGATCCTCGTCGTGCTCGCCGCGCTGGGCGGGCCTGCATTCGGAGGGGGAGGCGGCGACTGGCTGTTCTTCGTCGGCCTGGCCAGCGGCCTGCTCGTGTTCCCGCCGCTGCTCATGATCGTGTTCCGCGAGAAGTACCCGCGCTGGTGGTTCGACTTCAACCTCGCGTTCTTGCGGTTCGACAACCGGGTGATGAGCTACCTGCTGTTGCTGCGCGACGAGTTCCCGTCGACGGACGAAGAGCAATCGGTCCATCTGAACGTGCCGTATCCCGACGTTCCTTCCGACCTGAATCGTTGGATGCCGCTCGTGAAGTGGTTCCTCGCGATCCCGCACTACTTGACGTTGCTCGTTCTCGACGTCGCGGTGGTGCTCGGGGCGGTTGTCGCCTGGATCACGATTCTGTTCACGGGGCGCTACCCCCGGCGGCTGTTCGACTTCGTCGTCGGTGTCATGCGTTGGCACAACCGGGTTGTCGGCTACGCCTTCGCTCTCGCCACCGACCGCTATCCGCCGTTCCGGCTCTCCGCGTGATCGACCTCAGTCACTCCGCATCGCAGATGGTGCCGTGAATGGTGCCGTCGCTCGCCGGACCGGAGAGGACAGGGCGGGAGCAGGCGTCACGACGGACGCGCGAATTGCCTCGTCATCCGTACTTCACGGGAGTAGACGGGTCGAGATGTCACGGCACTGGGCCGGCTCATAACCCGAAGGTCGCAGGTTCAAATCCTGCCCCCGCCACCAACGAAAGTGCAGGTGAGGCCCGGTGCTTGCGCACACCGGGCCTTCTGCGTGTGGTGCCGAAAATGGTGCCGATATTGCGAGTTCGCGTCGTGAGCGTGGTGCCGTACAACCCGAAGGTCACGCGTTCTGGTCACGGAGCGCGGCCTGTTCGTGTTGTCGTGTCCCTGTTGCTCCCATCGCGTGTCGTTCTGTACCGCGAGTCGATCGCGTAGGTGGCGTCAACGACGAATGTCGACCGAATCGCGTCGGGTCGATAACCCGAAGGTCGTGTGTCGCAGATTGCGATCGGCGGGGGTGTTCGGCACACTCGTCGGGTGGCCAAGAAGGCGGCGCGCGACGATCCCGAGTGCGGCGACGATCGTGCGTCCTTCGATTGGTGGTGTGAGCTCGCCAACGAATTAGCGGATGAGGGTTCGCTGGCGCGTGGTGTGGTGTACGCGTTGGAAGGGCGGGTCAACGGACTCGAGATTGCGGATGGTTCGTTGACTGCGGTCGTACGTGGTTCGCATCTATACCGTGTCACGCTCTCCGGCTCGCGCAATTCGCCGCGCTGGTCGTGTGATTGCCCGGTCGGTGCCGAGCGAATGTTCTGTAAGCACAGTGTCGCGGTCGCACTCGCGGCGACCGGCGAGGAGGCCGAACCGTTCGCTCGTGCCTCCAGCGAGATCGACGAGGTTCGCGTGTATCTGGCGAGTCTCGATCAGGCGCGGCTCGTTGATCTGGTGGTCGAGCAGGCCGGCCGTGACGACTCGTTTCGTGAACGGCTTGCCGTGCGGGCCGCGGCCGCGGCTGGCGCCACGATCGATGTTCGGGAACGACGACAGCGTTTGAAACGCGCGTTCGGCAGCGGCCGGTTCGTCGACTACCGTGCCGCCCCCGATTGGGCGTTCGGTGTGAGCGAAGCCCTCGACGAGCTGGAGGAACTCCTCGACGCGGGATTCGCGATCGAGGTTGTCGACCTGGTCGAGTACGCACACGCCCGGGCCGAGAAGGCGATCCAAAATGTCGACGACTCCGACGGTTGGATCACCGCCATCTCGGTGCGGCTCGGCGACCTGCACGTGCGGGCGTGCGCTGACGCGCGGATCGATCCGGTCGCGCTCGCTCACCGGCTGGTGAGGTTGGAGCTTGCGGGCGAGCTCGACACGTTCCACCGCGCTGCGCTCGTATATGCAAGTGCGCTGGGACCTGCGGGTGTCGATGAGTACCGCCGGCTGATCGAACCGCGATTCGCGGCACTCGTACCGGGTGAGGACTGGTCGCACGAACGGTTCCGGGTGAGGAACGCGCGGGTCGGGGTCGCGCTTTCCGCTCGCAATCCCGACGAGCTGATCGCGGTCAAAGCGAAGGACCTGCGTCTTCCCGACGACTACGCCGAGGTCGCCGGACTGCTCGCGGAGACCGGCCGCGTCGACGACGCGATCCGCTGGTGCGAGCAGGGTCTCACCGTCCATGCCGACCGTACATGGCAGCTCGCGCCGCTGCGCGAGCTGCTCGCCGAGCTGCACCGCGACCGTGGCAACACCAACGCGGCGGTGGACGTGTTCTGGATAACGTTCGAAGAACGACCTTCGCTCGACGCGTACCGCCGTCTCGTCCGAGAGGCCGATGCGGCCGTCGACGGTAAGCGTTGGCGTACCGATGCGCTCGCGTCTCTGCAGCGTTCGCTCGCAGACGCGGCACGGACCGGATCGAACCCGCACGTGCAGCACTTGAGCGCGACGATCGTCGAGGTGTTGCTGTTCGAAGGCAATGTCGACGACGCGTGGCGCGCCGCGACCGAACGCGAATGCGATCAGCGACTCTGGATGCAACTTGCCCGGGCCCGTGAATCCGAACATCCCGCAGACGTGATCCCTATCTACGAACGCGAGGTCGAGGCCTTGATCGCCAAGAAGAACGATGGGGGCTATCGCGATGCGGTGAAGCTCATGGCCCGCATCGAATCTGTGTACGTCCGCCTCGGGCGACCCGACGCGTTCGCGACCCTCGTCGAGCGCGTCCGCACGACCCATGGACGCAAGACGAACCTGCTGCGACGCCTCGCGGCGAAGAACTGGTGACTGTTTCCCGATTCTGCATGCCGAAACAGGAAACACGCTATAATCGCATGGTGGATCCGTCCCTGGACGAGGTATGGGAAGCATTCCGGGCCGCGATGGCCGATCTCGGGCTCACAGCGACCTTCGACGTTGCGCCCGCAGAACCTGTGCGGTGGGACGCGGTCGGCTCAATCGAGGGTATTCCGGTCGCCGTCGAGCTGAAGGCCGCGCCGACGGCGGCGGACGTCCTCGCACTCGAGCGGATGGAGTCGGCTGGGGCGTACAAGGTGCTCGCCGGACGACGGTTGTCGCGTGCGGCACGTGACCAGCTCGCTGAGCGGGGCATCGGGTACTTCGACGGCCGCGGGCACCTTCGATTGTGGCATCCGCCGATGTTGATCGATGCTGAGGTCCGCGCGATTGGTCCGTCGGCACCCGGTGGCGGCGCGCCGCGTCTTGAGGTGCCGTCGCTTCTCGATGTCGCGCTCGGGGTGCTCGACGGAGTCGCGCGGCGCGGCGTACGAGCCGCGGCGGCGTCGATGCATCGATCTCCCGGCACGGTCTCGAAGCAGCTTGCCGTCCTGCGTCGTGCACATTTGGCCGACGACGAGGGCAATCCCATGGTGCCGGATCTCTTCGACGCCGTACTCGAGGTGTGGCACCCCGTTCGCGTGCCGCTCGCCGAGCTCCCGCATCCTGGTGACGGTCGGGTCAACGAGCGATTGCAGCTCAATCTGGACGATCCCGAGGCTCCGGGTTGGGTGCTCTCCGACGCGTTTGCGGCGGCGGCGTGGGGTGCGCCGGCCGTGCTGAGTAGTGACGCGCCTCCCGATTTCTACGTTCCCACCTCGTCCGCGCTTCGGTTGGCGCGGACCTTGCTCGGCGACGCGGAGTTCGATCGGCGCGCGTGCACCGTTGCCGTTGCTCCATCCCCGTTTGTGTGCAGGAGGCGGTACGACCGCGCGTCTGTATTCGATGAGCCATTCTTCGCACCGAGTCCGGTGGTCGCCGCGCTCGATCTCGCCCGCGACCCTGCCCGTGGTCGCGAGCTACTCGAGCAATGGTCACGGAATCTGCCGGCCGAGGTGAGTCGTGTCTGGTAGCCGACTCCCGATCATCCTCGCCGCCGAGCGCGACACAGTGCTCACGCGAGCGCTCGAGGCGCTGGGTCGTTTTCCGCTCGAGGAGCCGTGGGTGTTGATCGGAGGATTGGCGGTGTTCATACGCCTCGGCTCCATCACGCGACCCACGGCGGACGCCGACACGGTCGCCCTCTCGCAAGCCGGCCTGATCGCGAGACTCGTCAACGATGAAATCGCGACCGTTGTCTCCGGGGCCGAGATCGAGGTTCCGGTCGGGGATGGAACGATCGAAGTCGACGTGATGGACCTCGCCGACGAGCCACTCCCAGCCGACAGTGAGCGTCGCGCGTTCGCCCTCGCCCGGCGAGGTGCGCTCGCGTCCGCGCTCACCGAACGGGTCATCGTGACCGACCGCACGAGTAGCCCGGTCGCGGACGTGACGATCTCCCTGGCGGCAGTACCGGCACTTGTCGGGCTCAAGACTGTGGCGATGGTCCGTCGCCCGCACAGCCGTCATCCCGAGAAGGTCGGGTCCGATATCCACGACCTTGTCCGACTCGTCACTACACGGGCGTACGAAGCGTCGCGGCGGATCTCGTTGCGCTCGACCAGGAACTCTCCATGTGGATCGCCGCGGAGATCGAACGAGCTTTCGGCAAGGATCTCCGATTCACGCTTCTCCGGCTCCGCTCGAACGACAGGTCCGCAGGCGCGCAGGCTCTTTCCGACGATGAAATCGCGAGCACGGTGATCCTTGCCGACGAACTTCACGAGCGACTGGTCGACAACGCCCGATAGAACCTGCGCGATGCATGACCACGCGACGCATCACGCCGATGTGCATCGCGCATGGTGCCGCGAATGGTGCCGTTCATTGCCGGACTGGACGGGATAGGACGGGAGGAGAGGTCACAACGACGGCGCGAATTGCCTCGTCATCCGTACTTCACGGGAGTAGACGGGTCGAGATGTCACGACACTGGGCCGGCTCATAACCCGAAGGTCGCAGGTTCAAATCCTGCCCCCGCCACCAACCAACGAAAAGCAGGAGAGAGCCGGTGCGCGAGCACCGGCTCTCTGCGTATACGGGTGCGCATAACCCGAAGGTCGATCAATCGGTTGGCCGTGTGGCGGCGCGTTGGCCGGCTCGCCTCCTCTCGGGGCCGTGCGGCCATATCCCTGGTCGGTCAACTGCGAGCGTGCGCTGGCGCTGCGGGGAGTCGCACCGTGACTCGGAGCCCCCCGTCGGCCCGAGGAGCAAGGGTGAGGGTTCCGTCGTGTGCCTCGGCGATGCTCTTGACGATTGCCAGGCCGAGGCCTACACCTGCATCGGTACGTATGCGTTCGCTACCGCGCTGAAACGGTTCGGTGAGCGTCGAGACCAGCTGTGCGCTGACCTTCTCGCCGGTGTTCTCGATACTGAGCAACACGCCCTCGTGGTGAACGCTGGTGGTGATCAACACAGTGCCTTGTTCAGGCCGGTTGTGGACGATCGCGTTGTGCACGAGGTTCGTAGTCATCTGCAGCAGGAGAGCGTGTGAGCCGATGGTCGGGGTCGTGTCGCCGGCAGTTTCGATGGTGACGCCATGTGTCTCTGCGAAGGGGACGAGCGTTTCCGTGGCTTCGTCCGCGATGAGGGACATGTCGACAGGCTCTCGGGTGAAGGACCGTTGGTCCGCGCGGCTGAGCAGAAGCAGCGCTTCGGTGAGGTCGATCGCTCGGGTGTTGACGGCGTAGAGGCGGTCGACAAGTTGGCCGTTGTTGTGGCTCGGATCGTTTCGGGCGACGTCGAGAAGTGTCTGTGTGATTGCCAGCGGGGTGCGCAGTTCGTGGGAGGCGTTCGCCGCGAATCTCTGCTGCTCGGTGACGTGCGTTTCGAGTCTCGCAAGCATGGTGTCGAAGGCGTCGGCGAGCTCGCGGAACTCGTCGTTTCGGCCCGGTAGCCGGATTCGGTAGGAGAGTGATCCGCTCGTGGCCCTGCGGGTGGCGTCGCTGATACGGGTCAGGGGGGCGAGCATCCGGCCCGCAAGGAGCCACCCTCCGAGGAGACCGAACGCGAGTAGGAAGACCCCCAAGATGGCGGCGGCCGGAGCGAAATCGCGCAAGAGCGCGCCCCGGCCGGGCGAATAGAAGATGTGCGTGCCGCGGACGAGGATGGTCTCGCCTCTCGGCACGTAGCGCAGGAGGAATACCCATACCGCGCCGAGCAGAAGGGCGCCGGCGATCATGAGGAAGGCGGCGTAGCTGAGGGTGAGTTTGAGGCGAACGCTCAAACCGGGGGCTCTATCCAAGGTCTCCTTCCTTCCGCCCGGTGTCTGACTGAGTCTCGATGCGGTAACCGACGCCGGCCACGGTGGCAATGATCGCGGGCTCGCCGAGGCGTTTGCGCAGCGCCGAGACCGTGATGCGTACCGCGTTGGTGAACGGGTCTGCGTTCTCATCCCACGCCCGTTCCAGGAGCTCTTCGGCGCTGACAACACCGCCCTCGGCGGCGACGAGGACTTCGAGCACCGCGAACTGCTTTCTGGTGAGCGCGACGTAGCGGCCGTCGCGGTAGACCTCGCGCCGGAACGGATCCAGCCGAAGCCCTGCGACCTCTCGCACCGGTGGCCGGTTGTGGGCGCGCCGGCGATCAAGTGCTCTTAGCCTGACAACGAGTTCTCGGAGTTCGAACGGCTTGGTGAGGTAGTCGTCGGCGCCGAGCGCGAATCCGGAGACCTTGTCGTCGAGCCGGTCGGCCGCGGTGAGCATGAGGATCGGAATGCCGCTGCGCGACGCGACGATCCGGTTCGCGATCTCGTCGCCGGATGGGCCGGGAATGTCGCGGTCGAGGACCGCGATGTCGTAGTCGTTGACCCTCAGGAGCTCGAGGGCCGTGTCGCCGTCGCCGGCGATGTCGGCCGCGATCGCTTCCAAACGGAGGCCATCGCGGATGGCTTCGGCCATGAAGGGCTCGTCCTCGACGATCAACACACGCACGCCCGAGGCTAACGAGCTGCCCCGTATCGATGACGTATCGAAAATCTCATACGTCATCGCAACACGACGCGGCCTTGACTGGCCACCGTGACCTCCAACACGCCGACGCGAACAACGAGTCGGCGGACCCGCGGGCTGCGCGCCGCGTTCCTGTTGCTCGTCGTTACGGCCGTCGCGAGCAGCTGCGCTCACCACCAGGCCCCGACGCCCTCGTCGTCGAGCGCCGGGTCGTCGTCGTCGGCGTCCTCGACGGCCGCATCACTGCGCACGCTCTCTGGCGGCGAGCGGCGTGCTGCGCTCGACGCAGGGCTACCCCGCACGGTGTGGCCGGCGCACGGCCAGGCTGCCGTCCAACTGGGAGCGGCCCAGGTCCAAGCCGGCCCGAATCAGCACCCGGCCCCGATCGCCAGCGTCGCGAAGGTGATGACGGCGTATCTCGTGCTGCGTGACCATCCGCTCCAGGTCGGCGAAGGCGGCCCGTCGATAGCGCTCACTGGTGTCGATGTCGCCGACACGGACGACCGCCGGCGACAGGACGAGTCGTTTGTGCCGGTCGTCGCAGGAGAGCAACTGACCGAACTGCAAGCGCTCGATGCACTACTGCTGCCGTCCGCGAACAACGTCGCCGCGACTCTGGCGCGATGGGATGCGGGCTCGGTGGACCGCTTCGTCGCCGAAATGAACGCCGCCGCGCAGTCGATGGCGATGACCAGCACGCACTACACAGACCCGAGCGGCTACGACGACACAACCGTGTCGACAGCCACGGATCAGATGCGCATTGTCGATCGCGCGATGCGCCTGTCCGTCTTCGCGAACATCGTCGCCACACCGATCGCCGCGCTGCCGGTCGCGGGAACGGTGCACAACACCGACACACTGCTCGGTCACAACGGGTTCGTCGGCATCAAGACGGGCTCGGACGCGGCCGCCGGAGGCTGTTTCGCCTTCCGGGCAATCCGCGGGATCGCCGGCCGGCAAACGACGATCACCGGCGTCGTGTTGGGCCAACCCGGCCAGTACGAAGTCAGCGCCGGCCTTGCGGCCGCCGCCGCCATCGTCGATGGCATAGCCGGTCAACGGACTACGCCCGATCTCGGGTCGCGAACCCTGCCGCCCATGCGCGCGCCCGGAAGTTAGGCCACTCGCGACGCGCGCACGTCCGGCGAGAACGTTGTCAAACGCGATGAGTACACGAGGAGAGAATTCGTGACGCGAATACTTCGGGCGCGGGCCGTCCTGGCCGTGCTTGTTCTGATCGTCGCGGGCTGTTCGAAGGGATCTACTCAGAACAGCACCACGGGGAGCACGGGCACTGAGCACAGCCAGGCGGTGAAGTTCGCCGAGTGCATGCGGCAGAACGGTGTCAACGACTTCCCGGACCCGACCGCGTCGGGCGACTTCACCATCGACGCGGTCGCGAACGGCTCGTCGGTGAACACCAACACCGCTGCGTTCACGCAGGCCATGAGCGCGTGCAAGAACTTGGAGCCACCGGGATTCACCGGCACGACGAGGAGTTCCCAGCAGCAATCGGCGGCCCTCGCGTTCGCCCAGTGCATCCGCGACAATGGCGTGAAGGACTTCCCGGACCCCACCAAGGATGCGCCCCTCGTCGACACGAATCTCATTCCATCCTCCGCCACGCCCGAGGGCATGACCATTCTCCGCGCCGCGATGCAGACGTGCCGAAGTCTCGGTGCGGCGGCGGGAGTGACGGGGGGGAAGTGACGCGCAAGACGTGGGTTGTGGGCGGAGCGGCCTTGCTTGTCGCGGTGACGGCCGTCGGCATCGTGGTCGCCGCGTCCGACGCGACGTCTGCGACCCCGTCCGCGCAGAGCACGCCCGCGAACACGGCGACGGTCGAACTGGGGAACCTCTCGGACACGGTGTCCCAATTCGGGACGCTGAGCTATGGGGCGCGGCCGGACGGTTCGCGGTATGCGGTGATCAACCAGGTGCGCGGAACCTATACCGAGCTGCCCGGCGACGGTGACAAGGTCGCCTGCGGCGGCACGCTCTACCGGGTCGACGACAAGCCCGTGCTGCTGCTGTGCGGCGCGCTTCCGGGCTACCGCGACCTCCACTTCGGCGATGTGGGCAACGACGTCCGCCAGCTCAACGGCAACCTGCATGACCTCGGTTACGACTCCGGTGCCGCGATCGATCCCGACGACAACCGCTTCACCTCGAAGACGCAGACGGCACTCGAAAAGCTCCAGGTCGTCAAAGGCCTCGACGTGACCCCAGCGTTTCCTCTCGCGGCCGCGGTCTTCCTGCCCGAGCCGGTTCGGATCGCCAAGGTGACCGGCGAGCTCGGTGGATCCGCCGAGCCGGGTGCACTCGTCGCGCAGGCCACATCGAACACACCGGAGGTGCAGCTCGCCCTCGATCCGTCACAGCAGGACGAGGTGCACACGGGCGACCGAGCGCGGATAACCCTGCCGAGCAACACGTCGATCACCGGAAAGGTCGATCGACTGGGAAGAGTCGCCGAGATCCCAGTTGGACAAAACGGCAACGCCGCAGCTGCCACTATCCCTGCATACCTCAGCCTCGACGACCCAAGCGCGGCGCTCGGGCTCGACCAGGCCCCTGTGAGGGTCGAGATCACCACCAAGGGGGTTGCGAACGTACTGAGCGTCCCAGTCACCGCGATCGTCGGGATGTCGGGCGGCGGCTTCGCGGTCGAGGTCCTGCGCAGCGGCACAACCCGTGCGCTCGTCGCGGTGAAGCTGGGCCTGTTCGACACCGGCGGCGGACGCGTCCAGGTCGAGGGCGATCTTCACGAGGGCGAGCAAGTCGTCGTGCCGTCGTCATGAGTGACGACGTAGCTCTGGCCCTCGACGAGGTGACCAAGATCTACGGGGAAGAGCCGCCGGTGTCGGCCCTTCGAGGCGTGTCGTTCTCCGTCGGGCATGGCGAACTGGTGGCGATCGTCGGGCCCTCCGGATGCGGCAAGTCCACGCTGTTGCACATCATGGGGACGTTGGATCGGCCGAGCAGTGGCGTCGTCCGCATCGGCGGCATCGATGCGGCGCGCCTCGGCGACCGCGACCTGTCGCGGCTTCGGGCCCGGAAGATCGGCTTCGTCTTCCAGCAGTTCTTCCTCGCCGAACACGCCACGGTTCGGGAGAACGTCGCCGACGGTCTGCTCTACGCCGGAGTCCCGGTCGCCGAGCGGTACCGACGCGCGGACGAGGGGATCGCCCAGGTGGGTCTTTCCGACCGCGCGAACTTCAAGCCCAACAAGCTTTCCGGAGGACAACGGCAGCGCGTCGCGATCGCCCGCGCCCTCGTCGGGCACCCGGCGATCGTGCTCGCCGACGAGCCGACCGGGAACCTCGACAGCACCACCGGTGCATCGATCATGGAACTCATCCGCGAGCTCAACGACGCGGGCGCAACGATCATCGTCGTCACCCACGACACAGGTCTCGCCGACCAGCTGCCTCGCCAGATTCGGATGCTGGACGGCGAAGTGGTCTCGGACGTCGCGAAGCGACAGGCGCCATGAGCGCCGAGGCGGAACACCTGCAGCTGAGAGACGGGCTGCGGGTGGCGAGCGTCGGTCTTCGCGCCCGGCCTCTGCGCGCGGCGCTGTCGGCGCTCGGTATCGCGATCGGAACGGCAGCGATCGTCGCGGTTCTCGGACTGTCCGCCTCCTCGCAGGCCGGACTGATCGCGGAGATCAACCAGCTCGGCACGAACCTGCTGACGGTCGAAGCGGGTCAGAGCCTCACCGGAGTACCGGCACAGCTGCCCCGCGAAGCGCCGGCCCGGCTCACGCTCCTCGACAACGTCGACCAGGTGGCCCACACCGCCCTCATGGACAACGAAAAGGTGTACCGGAGCTCGATGATCCCGGTGGCCGAGACCGGCGGCCTCGAAGTGCGCGCCACGAGCCTCGATCTGCCCTCGGTGCTCCGCACCGCCGTCGCACGTGGGAACTGGCTCAACAACGGCACTGCCCGCGAGCCGGTCGCGGTGCTCGGCGCGGTCGCGGCGCAACAACTCGGCATCGACCGGGTCTTCCCCGATCTTCGGATCTGGCTGGGCGGGCGATGGTTCAACGTCGCGGGCATCCTGAATCCGGCGCCGCTGGAGTCCGACATCGACGACAGTGCCCTCATCGGTTATCCGGCTGCCCAGGCATACCTCGGCTACGTCAGCGTCGTCGGCGGCAAGGAGAACGCCGGCCCACCGAGCACGATCTACGTCCGCGCGGCTACCGGTCACGAAGCGGCGGTGCAGTCACTGCTCGCGCAGACCGCCGATCCGGAGGCTCCTTACGAGGCGGACGTCAGCCAGCCGTCGGACGTGCTCACTGCGCGAGCCGCGGCCGCCGGCGCGTTCAACAGCCTCTTCCTCGGACTCGGAGTGGTGGCACTGATCGTGGGTGCAGTCGGAGTCGCCAACATCATGATCATCTCCGTTCTGGAACGCCGCTCGGAGATCGGTCTGCGCCGCGCGCTTGGCGCGACACAGCGCCAGATCCGAGCGCAGTTCCTTGGTGAGTCGATCCTGCTCGCCGTCATCGGCGGCGTCGTCGGCGTGCTCGCCGGGGTCGCGACAACTGCCCTGTACGCCGACTCGAAGAGCTGGGCCGTCGTGGTCCCCGCCCAAGCATGGTCGGGTGGCATCGCCGCCGCCATACTCATCGGCGCGCTCGCCGGCCTGACGCCGGCCGTCCGAGCATCTCGGATGGCGCCTACAGTTGCGCTGCGAACCGTATGAAGCGATCTCACCTGGCCGCACTGACCGGGGAAGTCCAACATCTCGCGGAAAGCGCGTGTGCGCGCATGCAGTGAAGGCCCGGTGCGCAAGCACCGGCCTTCTGCGTATGGTGCCGAAAACGCTGCAGAGGAGCGTCGATGACACCTTCATTCACTGCAAAGCCGGCGTCAGAGCCGGACGATGGTGCGCCACGAGCAGAGAAGAAAGTGGCGATCGTCACCGGGGCGTCGCGAGGGATCGGTGCCGGCATCGCGGCCGCCTTCAACGCGGCGGGTTACGCGGTAGTGGGAACGGCGCTTTCCGTGGAGCCGTCGACAACACCGGACGTGCTGATGATCTCGGGAGACATTGGGCAAGCCGAGACTGCCGAGCTCGTGGTCCAACAGGGCCTCGATCGGTTCGGCCGGATCGATACGTTGGTCAACAACGCGGGCATCTATATCGGGAAGCCGTTCACCGATTACACCGTCGAGGATTACGTGGCGATCACGTCGGTCAACCTCACCGGTTTCTTCCACATGACCCAGCGGGTCATCGCGCAGATGGTCGCCCAGGGTGGAGGTCACGTCGTCAACGTCAGCACCAGTCTCGTGGAGCACGCGGACGCAAGGGAGCCGTCGGCCCTCACCTCCCTGACCAAGGGCGGCCTGGAGGCGGTGACCCGCTCTCTGGCCACCGAGTACGCCGGCCGGGGCGTGCGCGTCAACGCGGTGGCGCTCGGCGTCATTGAAACCCCCCAGCACGATCCGGCTTCGTACCGTGAGCTGGCTGAACGACATCCCTTGGGACGCGTCGGCGAGGTCAGCGACGTAGTCGACGGAGTTCTCTACCTTGAACGCGCCACGTTCGTCACCGGCGCGACACTCCGTATCGACGGGGGCCGCGCCGCGGGAGGCTGACCGGCGTCAACGTGGAATCTTTGTGATCAGACCCTTTCGAGTTTGGCGGCCATATGCGCAGTGACATCCGTGAAGGCGAGACGTTTCCCGACTACGAGCTCGCCGATCAATCCGGCCGGCGGCGGTCCCTGTCGGAGCTCCAGGGGGGCAACCCGATGGTGCTCCATCTGTCCCGGGGCGGCTTCGATCCCAAAGAGCATCAGTTCGTCGGGCAATTGGTAGGCGTGTATCCCGAGTTCAGAAATGCGTACACGCGCTTGGCCCTCATCTCGACCGACAATCAGCTGAACATCAATGAGTTCCGGGACGCACTGGGCGCGACATGGCCGTTCCTGTCCGATCCCGAGCGGGTCGTCCAGAAGGACCTGGACATCAAAGAGTTCACGGACGAGCCGCACGATCCAATGATTCCCCACACGTTCGTACTCGAGCCCGGACTCAAGATCTTCAAGATCTACAACGGGTACTGGTACTGGGGTCGGCCCACGATGGCAGAGCTCCACATAGATCTGCGGGGTGTGTTCAAGAAAATTCGGCCGGACTTCGACTTGGCGGCCCCGGGTTTGCGGGAGGCGTGGGAACGCGGAGACCGCGATCAGTTCCTCGTCGACACATTGGAGGAGCCGATTCGCTACACCGAAGGCAAGAGCATCGGTATCAAACGTTGAGCCTGGGGGGTCGGCGCGGCTCGCGGTGCAACGCGTTCGACTGAGTGGAACAATCCTCCTGGGGACGAGGCTGAGGAGAGCTGGATGAGCAGCGGCCGGGAGCTTCCGGTATGAGCGATTACGACGTGATCGTGCTGGGCGGCGGTGCGCCGGGCGAGCACTGCGCCGGCGCCATCGCGGCGCGCGGGCTTCGAGTCGCCGTCGTCGAGCGGGAGCTGGTCGGCGGCGAGTGCTCCTACTGGGCGTGCATCCCGTCCAAATCCCTGTTGCGTCCGGGGGAGGCCGTCCAGGGCGCCCGCGACGTCGGCGCGAGCGCGACGGTGAACGTGCAGGCCGCGCTGGACTGGCGCGACTACATGGTCTCCGGCTATTCGGATGCGGGACAGGCGAAATGGCTGGCGGATCGGGGCATCGCGCTGATCCGGGGCGCGGGCCGGCTCGCCGGGACCGGCGTGGTCGACGTGGACGGCACTCGCCACACGGCGGAGCATGTCGTCATCGCGACAGGCGCGGATCCTTTCGTGCCACCCATTCCGGGGCTCGACGGCCTGGTCGGAGTGTGGAGCACGCGCGAGGCGACGGCCATGAAGACGATTCCCAGCCGCCTCATCGTGCTCGGCGGTGGCCCGGCCGGTGTCGAGATCGCACAGGTGGTCCAGCGGCTCGGCGGTCAGGCCGTGCTCGTCGAGGGCGCCGACCGGCTGATCCCTCGAGAGCCCGCCCCCCTCGGCGCAGCTCTGACCGAGGCATTGCGGCGGGACGGGATCGAGTTGCACCTCGGAGTCCAAGCTGTGGAGGCCTCGCATGACGGCGGCGACTACGTCGTGAAGCTCTCGGACGGGACCTCGGTACGAGGAGAGCGACTGCTCGTCGCGACCGGCCGCCGTCCCCGCGTCGAAGGGATCGGGCTCGAGACGGTCGGTATCGAGGCCAACCCACACGGCGTCGTCGTGGACGAGTATCTGCGCGCGGGCGACAACATCTGGGCTATTGGAGACGTCACCGGAATCTGGCCCCTGACCCACGTCGGCGAGTACGAAGGCGACGTTGTGGCGGCGAACATCGCCGGAGAGCGCCACCCGACGAACTACGAAGCCGTCCCGCGCGTCACGTACACCGATCCGCAGGCGGCCGCCGTCGGTGCCGCGGAGGCGCCCTACAGCAGCACAACGCGCCTGGCCGACGTGTCCAGGACCGCGACGTACAGCCACCATTACGCCGAGTCGAACGGGTTCTTGACCCTGCTCAGCGACGGCACCCGGCTGACCGGCGCGTACGCCCTCGGGCCCGAGGCCGGCGAGTGGCTGCAGCAGGCGACGCTCGCGATACGCGCCCGCGTTCCGTTGGAGGTGTTGAGCGACGTGATCCAGCCGTTCCCGAGTTTCTCGACCATCTTCGATTCGGCTTTCAAAACTCTACGGATGGAGATCGCCAAAATGCCGCCGCCGTTGCCGCCCATGCAGGCGCAGATGGCACGGCTCTGACGGGCGGAGCAACCGGGGGCGCGATGCCTCATCGTGGCCTCGTTGCCTTCCGACGCGTCGCTACATTCGCAGTCGTGAAGTCGCAGCAGAAACCCGGTGGCATTCTCGCGGGCCCGGTTGGCCCTCGCGAGCGGCAGGCGACCATGTATCCAATCGTCGATGCCCGCGTCGGGATGCGCGTGGCGCATCGTGGCAGTCGATTCTCGGGCACGGTGGAGTCGGTTCGGTCCAACGAGGTTTCGATTGCCGGGAACACGGGACTCGTCCGGCACTTCCCGCTCGAGCCCGGCGCGTTCGTCGTCGACGGCGCGCCGGTCACCTTGCGGCGCGCGCCGTCGAACACCACGACGGCATCCCGAACCGCGTCGGGTTCGGTGGCCGTTCCCGGGGCCCGAGCCCGAACCGCGCGCGCGTCGCGCATCGTCGTGGAAGGCATCCATGATGCCGAGCTCCTCGAACGGGTCTGGGGCGACGATCTTCGGATCGAAGGTGTCGTCGTCGAACGACTCGACGGCCTCGATCACATCGAAGCGTTCCTCAACGATTTCCAACCCGGACCGTCGCGTCGACTCGGCGTCTTGGTCGACCACCTCGTCTCCGGCAGTAAAGAGGAGCGGGTTGCCCGGCGCTGGTCGAGTCCCTACGTGTTGTTCACCGGCACCCCGTACGTCGACGTGTGGACGGCAGTTCGGCCGCGGGTGCTGGGGCTCGAACGCTGGCCCGAGATCCCGAAGGGTCAGCCGTTCAAGGAAGGAGTGTGCGCGGCGCTCGGCTACGACGAACCGCGCGACCTCTGGAACGATCTGCTGGCGAGCATCACGAGTTACAAGGATCTCGAGGGGAGCGTCGTCGGTGCGGTCGAGCGATTGATCGACTTCGTCACCGCCAGTTAGGGTCGGCCGCGTGTCGGCTCAGACGAGCTCGAAGATCTCGTGCGCCACGTTGCCGCCGTCGCCAACCGCGCCCTTCGACACGAGGCGCAGCCCGTTGACGAACGCGTAGCGCTCGTCGCCCGACTCGAGTCGGACCGTCGAGAAGATGGGGCCCTGGCCGAGCCGTTCGGCCCAGTTCGCGCGACCGTCGAGATGCACGAAGACGCGAGCGCCATCGTCGGTTTCGATCAACAGACGAATATCGAGCGTGACCTCTCCGTCATCGGCGACGGCGAGCCAATCGGCTCCACTGTTGCCGATCATGCGTCCCCGCACGCGTGGGCCAACGAGCTCGACCTCGAGGAGCTCTTGAATGATCCGCTTGCCCGCCGACGTCGACCCGAGCAGGTAGAGCCCATCGGGGTCGGTTCGGATCGTCAGGGTGGCGAAGTGACGGGTCTCCAGCGTCTGCACGGCCCAACTCTTCCACGTCGGGAGTCGCAGACGATGCGTTCGATGTCAGAGATCGTCGATCGGCGGCTCACCATCGAGCCAGTTCCATTCGCTGTCCAGCATGAACTGCGTCGCCCAGCCGGCCGGGGCTTGCGGCCACTCCCGGAACAGGATCAGCGACATCACGACCGCCTCGGCCGCGGCCGGAGTTCGCTCGATCGCGAGCGCGCGCACGAGGTCGACGAAGTCGTCGGGACGGTCGGGCACCTCGGCGACGGTTCGCCAGCAGTTGCTTGTGGGACGGGTACAGCACTCGGTTGTGCGCGATGCCGCCTGGTGCGCTTGGTCAGCGAACCGGCCACCACCACGGCGAGCACCTCGTCGTCGGCGGCCGCGGCTTCGGCCCAACGCTCGATGGCGTCTCGATGATGCTGCTGCACAGTCCCTCCCGGTCACCACGATCATGGCATTCGATCGGGAGCGTGTTGCTTGACTCTCCCCTTGGGGAAGGCCGCACACTCGATGTGTCGGGCCGTCCGGCTCGACGACGAGGGAGTATGGGTCGTGGAAGAAGTCAGCATTGGCGAGTTCGCGCGGCGGTCGCGTCTGTCGGTGAAGGCACTCCGTCTTTACGACGAGCTCGGTGTGCTGGTGCCGGCGCGCGTGGACCAGGTCTCGGGCTATCGCTACTACGACGTGGCGCAGCTCGACGCCGCCCGCGTGGTCGCGATGTTGCGTCAGCTCGACATGCCGCTTGCCGCGATCCGGGAACTGCTCGTCTGCGAACCGGCTGATGCTGCAGAGCGGATCGCGGCGCACTGGCGGGAGGTCGAGTCAGCGCACGACGCGCGCCGCGAGCTCGCCGACTACCTCGTCAACCGACTGAGTGGGAAGAGGTCAGTCATGTACGAAGTCGAAACACGAGACATACCCGAGCGGAGCGTGCTCTGCCTCAAGCGCAACGTCGACGAGCAGGGCGCGTGGGCACTCGGCAAGGAGTTCATCGCGATCCTGCGCGAGCGACCGCTGCCGAAGATGAGTGGACGACAAGGCGCGATGTTCTCGATCTACTGGGGAGAGGTGAGCGCCGACAGCGACGGACCGGTCGAGTGGTGCAAGCCGATCCCGGAGGCGGACGCGAAGACGCTGGCGTCGCATTACCCGGAGTTGAGCTTGCGGACCGAGCCCGCGCATCGCGAGGCCTACGTCGCGCTGCCGAACGACACGATCCCGTCCGGCCCGGGTGGGAACCCGGGCGTGCAGTGGCAGCTCGCATCGGAGGCGTTGCATGCCTGGGCGGAGGAACACGGCCTGGACCCGGCGGAACTCGAACGCACGCCCGAAGATCTCGGAGTCCGGATCACGTACCTCGCCACCGAGCCGGTTACCGCGACGAGCGCTCCCTACTGCGACTTTGCGGTGCCGTTCACCTGATCGCCGTCGACTCACCATATGGGCTACCATATGCTCGTGGCGAGAAGAGAAGTGCTCGTGCAACTCGACGACGAGCTGGTCGCGCGCCTGGATCGGCTGGCCGACCAGCAGGGAACGAGCCGCTCTGACCTTCTGCGGCGCGGTGCGGCCGCGGTGTTGGAGGCTGCCGAGTTGGCTGCGGCCGACCGCGAGCTCCAGGAGTCGTACCGGCGGACCCCGCAAGACCCCGCGCTCGTTGCGGCCGCGACTCGCCTTGCCGCGCACACTGCGCCCGAGTGGTAGCCCGCGGCGACATTGTGTGGGCCGATCTCGGACCGCCGGCCGGTCGACGCCCCGTTTGCGTTCTCACGCGCGACGCGGCGATAGCGGTGCTCACGGCGATCACCTGCGCGCCGATCACGCGAACCATCCGCGGGATCCGTTCCGAGGTCGAGGTCGGAACGGCGGAGGGTTTGCCGACGGCGAGCGTTATCAGTTGCGACAACTTGATCACGATCCCGCTCGCGCTGCTCGACGATCGACCCGTCGGCCATCTCGACGTGAAATCCCGTGTCGACCTCGACCGGGCACTGCGCTACGCGCTCGACATCGCGTACTGAACGCGCACGAGGGCGTGCATCGGCTCGCATTCCGCGCGACCGATGCACCGTGCCTTCTCTAGTGTGAGCGCATGTCGCCGCGCCAGATCGCCACGAACACGCAGGTCGACCGGGCCGGGCTCGAGGAGTTCCTGCGCCCGCGCCATCACGTCATCCTGTTGACGACACGACGCGATGGCTCGCCGCAGGCGTCACCCGTCACCGCGGGTCTCGATGATCACGGTCGGCTCGTGACGTCTACCTATCCGGAACGCGCCAAGATCCATAATGCGCGGCGGAGTGGGGCGGGCGCGGCCGTCGTGCTCTCCGACGAATGGAACGGTCCCTGGGTGCAGCTGTGGGGAACGTTGGACGTGTTGGACCTTCCTGACGCGCTCGACGCGTTCGTCGACTACTACCGCTCCATCTCGGGCGAGCATCCCGATTGGGACGAGTACCGAGCCGCGATGCTGCGCCAGGGCAAGAGCCTGCTACGGCTGACGATCGAACGCTGGGGCCCGATCGCGACGGGCGGCTTCCCGGCTCGACTCGGCGAAGGCTGACGAACGCGCGGGTCGATCATGGGCGCGCCGTGAACACGTGCGCGACGGCTCCGGCGCTGAAGACGATGGTGTTGATCGGTTCGATGGTGAGCGGTGTCAGGAAGAGCCGCTCTCCTGCGCCCAGGACGACGGGGTGGATGACGAGGCGATACTCGTCGATCAAACCGGTCTCGACGAGCGATCGGGCGAACCGGGTGCCGCCTTGCGCGAGCAGGTATCCGTCGGCGTGCTCCCGCTTGAGTCGCGTGACGGCGGGGGCCAGGTCTCCGGTCGTGATCGTCGTCTCGTTCCACTCGGCGGACGCGAGCGAGTTCGAGAACACGACTTTGGGGATCTCGTTCATCGGTTTGGCGAACGGACCCGGCGCGTCGGGCCAGAAGCCGGCCCACTCCGTATAGGTGTTGGCACCCATGAGATGCATCGCGGCCTTGCTCACGGTCTCCAAGGTCCAACTCGCGCCGTCCGCGGAGCGTCCCGCCGCGGCCCAGTCGCTACTGCCGTCAAGGGGTGCCACGTAGCCGTCGAGCGAGACGGACATCTTCAGGACGAGTGAGGCCATGCGCGTTCCTTCCGAGTGACCGGTTGACCAAGCCATCATTCAGACGCCCCGCGCCACCCGAACTCATCGGTGCCGTCGAGCGTGATGGCGCGCGCGACGCCTTGGACGACTCGAAGCCGGCCGCTCGACAGACCACGAGTGAGATTGCCGACCTTGACCGCGAAGTTGTCGATGAACGTGTGCAGGCCGAGTGGTCCGGCGGCGCTCGCCGAGAACGCCTCCATGAAAGGTCCGGCCTCTTCTGCGAGATCGTTCCAGTGCACGACGCCGAAGCCGGTGGTTTCGATAGCGGCGCGTAGTTGGTCGGCCGATACGAGGTGGCTGAGCTCGGGATGATCGGCCCACGGAAGTGGATAGTCGAGTGGGCCCGGTGCGCCTTCGGTGACATCCCATATGGCGAGCCGGCCTCCGGTCACGAGTACGCGACGCGCTTGTGCATAGAGGCGGATCTTGTCGGTCACGTTCATCTGAACGTGTTGGCTCACAACGACGTCGAAGCTCGCGTCGTCGAAGGGCAGGTCGGTGACGTCGCCTTGCTGAACGGAGATCCGGTTGTCGAGGCCGACGAGTCGATTGAGCCAGCGCGCGGTTTCGCAGTACTCCTCGGTCAGGTCGATGGCGGTGACGCGGCAACGGAACTGGTCGGCGAGAAAGCGCGCCGTCCCACCGATTCCGCTCCCGGCATCGAGCACCGCGTCGCCGTGAGTGATCTCGGCCAAGTCGGCCAGGTGGCTCGTGGCGATGCGACCCAGCGTGTGGAAGTCCTCGACCAGGGCGAGGTCGGCGGGCTGTAACTGACCGAGGTCTTTGCCGGCCGCGACGAGGGCCCGCTCGATGTTGCTCCGGGAGAGACCGGTTGAGTACTGACTGTCGATCTGTGGAGTGTGCATCTCGTGTTCCTTCGGGTCACCGATGCGTCTTTGCATCCTTGAGGAGTTGCGCGAGCAGCTCGGGCTGATCCTGTTGCGGGTAGTGCCAAGAGTTGGGCACCATTCGCAACGATGCGTTGTCGAAGAGGCTCGCAATCTCGGCCGCGAGCGCCGGATTCAGATAGCGATCGTCCTCTCCGAAGATGATCGAGACCGGGACATCGAGGCGCGAAAGTGCACCGCTTCCGATCACTGCGTCCTGGCGGTCGAACGCGTCGATGATGTCTGCGGTCCACGCACGGATAGCTGCGAGTGAGTCGGGTTGGTCACCGTTGCCGAAGAACTGCGGCAGGATCGATCGCACCGCCAGACCCTCGGCGTCGAGACCACCCAAGCCGCCCCACTGCGCGGCGGAGTACTGGAGCAGCCACAGCCGCTGACCGTCGTCGTCGACCATGGCATCCGCGAGCGCCGTCAATGCCGGGTCGGAGAACAGCCGGGTTATCTCGGGCATGCGCAGCGAGGGCAGTCGTCCGAAGATGGTGTTGAGCAGCACCAGGTGCGCGACGCGTTCGGGGTTGGCCACTGCGAACGCGACGGCCTCCGGGCCGGACAGGTCGTGGCCGACCAGTACCGCGCGGTCGATGTCGAGCGCATCGAGGACGGCCTCGACCTCGGAACCATGTTCGTCGGGAGTGAACGCGGCCGGATCCGGGCGATCGGACCGGCCGTAGCCGAGAAAGTCGAACGCCACGGCCCGCCGCGGCGCGAGCTGCGGCAGGAGCTTGTCGTAGATGCGGTGATCGTCCGGGAATCCGTGCAGCAAGACGATCGGCGGATCCTCGCCCGCAATCTCGCGCACGAAGACGCGGCCGTGAGGCGTGTCGACGAGTCGTCCGTCGGCGAATACATCTGTGTTGGTCATGGCAGTGTCCTTTCGTCTCGATCTATTGCGACGCCGTGGCGGTTCAGGGCGTTGAGGCCATGGCGCCGGTAAGTGCTCCGACGAGTTTCTTGGCTACGGCCCGGTCACCGGTTGTCGCGAGTCGCTGGGCGGCGCGCTTGTCGCCCTTCGACGCCGCGAAGAAGTCACGCAACTTGCCCCTGATCGTCGCGGTGGGGGCGTCCGCGTTGGCGTCGAGGGCGACGTCGGTCGCGACGAAGTCGTCGTCGCCGGCACGCAAGGTGAACTGCTCGTCGTCGATGTCGAGCAGGTACGACGTACCCGCGTCAACGCGTCCGTGCGGCATGTTCGCCGCGAGGGAGAGCACGAACCACTGCGGCTGCACCGTGTCGCCTGCGCCCAGGCGCGTCAAGCGGCGTGCACCCCAACGGGCGAACGCGTCGAGCACGGGCTTGAGTTCGCGGCCCTCGTCGGTCAGTTCGTAGACGAGCGCCGGAGTCGGTGCCGGAACACGAGTGCGTTCGATGATTCCCTCGGCCTCGAGGTCTCGTAAGCGCGTCGCGAGCACGTTCGTCCCGACGCCGGGCAGGCCCTCGAGGAGATCGGTAAATCGACGGGGCCCAAGGAGCAACTCCCGAACGACGAGGAGCGCCCACCGATCCCCGACGACATCGAGCGACCGGGCCACGCTGCAGAACTCACCGTAGGTCTTCATGGTTCGTACCGTACGCCCACGCTTCTACTTTAGCAAGTAGTACTTGTTTTTTAGAAGTAGACGGCGTACGTTGCGATCATGACGATCGGAACAGATTCGGCAGTGCGGGTGCGTGGTTTGGTGAAGTCGTACGCCGGTGAGCCGGCCGTGCGGGGCATCGACCTCGATATCCGGCGGGGCGAGATCTTCGCGCTGTTGGGCCCGAACGGTGCGGGCAAGACCACGACGGTCGAGATCTTGGAGGGCTACCGCCGGCGTGATGGCGGCGACGTCTCGGTGCTCGGTTTTGATCCCGGTCGCGACCGGCGCCGGCTGAAGCCGAAAATCGGGATCGTGCTGCAATCGACGGGTGTCGAGCGCTACCTCACAGTGGCCGAGACGGTCACGATGTACGCGACGTTCTACCCGCATCCGCGACCAGTCGACGAAGTCATCGAGTCCGTCGGTCTGACGGGCAAGCGGAACGAACGGGTGATCCGACTGTCCGGTGGACAGCAACGCCGACTCGACGTCGCGATCGCGCTCGTCGGCGATCCCGAGCTGTTGTTCCTCGACGAACCAACCACTGGTTTCGATCCGTCGGCTCGGCACGAAGCTTGGGAGGTCATCAAGAACCTCGCCACGTTGGGCAAGACCGTCTTGTTGACGACCCACTACATGGACGAAGCGCAGTTCTTGGCGAACCGAGTCGCCGTCGTCGCCGGCGGACGTATCGTCGCCGAGGGCCCACCCGCGTCGCTCGGTCACCGCGATCGGGCGCAGGCCCGAGTCCGTTTCCGCTCGACGTGCGGCATGAATCTCCCTGCCGGACTTGGGGCCGAACCGACGAACGACGGGTTCACCGAACTGCGGGTCGACGACCTCGTGCAGTCGCTGCACGAGCTCACCGGCTGGGCGCTCGACCACGGCGTCGCTCTCGACGGACTCGAAGTCACCCGCCCCTCGCTCGAGGACGTCTATCTCGCGTTGACCGAGCCCGCTACCCACGGAGCGATGGCATGAGCACTCTGCGCCTCACCGCCTCCCAGATCCGCTACGTCAACAAAGCGTTCTGGCGGAACCCCACCTCGGTGTTCTTCACGTTCGCGTTCCCACTGATGTTCTTGGTGATCTTCACTTCGCTCCTCGGGCACAACACGCTGCATATCGGCACTCGCACTGTGAAGAGCTCGACCTACTACGTAGCCGCGATGGCCACCTTCGCCGTGATCACGTCCTGCTACAACAACATCGCAGTCTCGATCACGTCGCAGCGCGACGCCGGAGTGTTGAAACGCACGAACGGGACCCCACTCGCCGCGGGATCGTTCCTCGGCGCGCGCATCCTCCATTCGCTCCTCATCGCCATCGTGCTCGTCGCGATCACCACGACGTTCGGTCACGTCGTGTACGGCGTCGACATTCCGAGCGGCTTCACCCTCGTCCGCTTCCTGGTCATGCTCGCGATCGGAGCTGCCGCGTTCTGCGCGCTCGGCCTCGCGATCACCGCGATCATTCCCAACGCCGACGCCGCGCCGCCCACGGTCAACGCGACCATCCTGCCCATCCTGTTCCTGTCGGGCATCTTCATCGCGTTCGACAACACCACACCCGCGTGGATCCTGTGGGTCGCCCGCATCTTTCCCGTCCGCCACTTCGCTGTTGCCATGCAGGCCGGATTTCTCGGCGGCGCATTCCATTGGACCGACGTGCTCATCGTCGCCGCGTGGGGTATCGCCGGTCTCGCACTCGCCGTCCGCTACTTCAGCTGGGAACCACACGCGGGCTGAGCGAGTCGTTCTGAGGTCCAGGCGGTCAGAGCGTCACTGCGCCGGAGCGACGAACCGATTGCGGATCGTGCCGATGCCTTCGATCCAGGTCTCGAGTGTTTCGCCGACCTGCAGGAAACGCGGCGGCTTCGCCGTGATGCCGACGCCGGCCGGGGTGCCGGTGAAGATGACGTCGCCGGGAAGTAGCGGAAGCACCGCGGAAAGTTCGGCGACGAGGCGCGGCACGGAGAAGATGAGATCACTCGTCCGCCGCGTTCTGCACCGTCGTCCCGTCGATCGCGCAGCCGAGCCCGAGGTCGTCCGCGTCGGCGAACTCGTCCGGCGTGACCAACCACGGACCCACGGGCCCGAAGCCGCGGTAGGACTTACCGAGGGAGAACTGGTTGCCGGCGGCGAACTGCACCGTGCGCTCCGAGATGTCCTGGCCGACGGTCAGGCCGGCAACGTGCGCCCAACCGTCGGCTTCGGTGACGCGGTCGGCCCGGGTGCCGATGACCGCGACCAGCTCGACCTCCCAGTCGACCGTCGCGCCGGCCAGCTCGACGTCGGCGAACGGGCCCGTCAGCGACGCCGGGAACTTGGTGAACGTTGCCGGCACATCGGGCACGGCCATACCCGACTCTTCCGCGTGCGACCGGTAGTTCAACCCGATCGCGAACACCTGGCGCGGCCAGGGCACGGGCGAACCGAGGTCGGCCTCGGCGTAGGGCGCGGCGTCCGGAAGGTCGGCGCGGTCGACCCAGTCGCGGAGCGCCGCCCAGTCGTCGTACAGCGCCTGAAGCTCGGGCCCGAAGCGGCCGTCGGAGGCGGCCGCGAGATCGATCGCGCCGTCGTCGGTGATCAGGGCCGCCCGTCCGTCGAGGTTCGCCAGTTTCATCACCGCATGTTGATCAGGCGATCAGGAACCTGTCAACCGCCGCCTGGCGACGAGTAGTTTGGCGAGGTGGCGAAGGGTGCGAAGGACCTGGCGAAGTTGCCGGATCGGAGCCGGCGGCCGTCGGCGGACCCGACGCGTGATCGCATCCTCGCCGCGGCCACCGATCTGTTCGCGGAGCGTTCGTTCGACGGAGCGACGACCCGTGAGATCGCGGCTCGCGCGGGAGTGGCGCAGCCGCTCCTCAACTACCACTACCGGTCCAAGGACGAATTGTGGCGCGCCGCGGTCGACTCGCTCTTCGAGGCGCTGACCAGTTCGATGTCTCAGCACCTCCGCGGATTGCGCGGTGTCGACGAGCTGACCCGAGCCAAGCTCCGCGTGCGGCAGTTCGTGACGTTTTCGGCGCGCAATCCGCAACTGCACCGCATCATCACGCAGGAGTCGAAGGCTGATGGCGCGCGCATGGACTACCTCGTAGAGCAGCACGTCCGCCCGCTGTACGAGGGCACGGTGGCGTTGTTCCGGCATTTGGTGCGCGACGGCGTGGTGCCCGACATCGCGCCCGCGCACCTGTACTACATCCTGACCGGCGCCGGGCCGACGATGTTCGTGCTCGCGCCCGAATGCCGACGCTTGACCGGACTCGATCCCGAGTCGGACGAGGTGATCGAAGCCCACGCCGACGCGGTGTGCACGCTGCTGTTCGGCCGCCCCTGAGTCGCTTGACAGAAGCCTGATCGCTTGATCAGGATGGATCGAGTGACTCGTCCCGGCAAGCTCGACGTCCACGCGCACTACCTGCCCGAGCCGTACCGGCAGGCGCTCGAGCGGACCGGCCACACGCAGCCGGACGGCATGCCGCAGATCCCGGAATGGTCGGCGGCCGTGCACGTGGCGCTGATGGACAAGCTCGACATCGCAACGTCACTGCTGTCGATCTCGACCCCGGGTGTCCATCTCGGCGACGAGGACGGCGCACGCGCGCTGGCCCGTGAGGTGAACGAGGCCGGCCGGCGCGCGGTCGTCGAACATCCCGGTCGCTTCGGTCTGTTGGGTTCGCTTCCCCTTCCCGACGTCGACGCCGCGGTTGCGGAGATCACGCACTGCGTCGACAACCTCGACGTCGACGGTTTCGTTCTGCTCACCAACGTCGACGGCGTCTATCTCGGCGACGCGGTGTGGGATCCCGTGTTCCGGGAGCTCAACCGGCGCGAGGCACGCGTGCTCATCCACCCGACGTCGCCGGTGTGTTGGGAGCACACCTCGTTCGGGCGGCCGCGACCGATGTTGGAGTTCTTGTTCGACACGACGCGCGCCGTCGTCAACCTCGTGCTCAACGGCACGGTCGCGCGCTACCCGAACCTTCGTCTCGTCATTCCGCACGCGGGCGCCGCGCTTCCGGTGATCGCCGACCGCGTCGCGGCGTTCGCGCTCATGCTGAACGTCGACCCATCCGTCGACGTGCTGCGAGACCTCGCCCATCTTCACTTCGACCTGGCCGGGACTCCGATCCCGCGCCAGCTGAACGCACTGCTCGAGCTGACGACGCTCGAACACCTGCACTACGGCAGCGACTTTCCGTATACGCCCGACTTCGTGGCCGAGATGGCGAGTGCGCGCCTCGACTCGGCCGGCGAACCGCCCGGTTCGCTGACCGACGCGCTGCGGGCGAACACCGAACTGCTCTTTCCCCGGCTCGCCGCCAACCGTTGAACCCGCGCATACCGCGACCGCGCCCCGAGAGGACATCCCGATGCACCAACAGATCGAGCTCGGCTATCTCGTCGTCGAGGTTCTGGATCCCGACACGCTGACGCCCGTCCTGGCCGATGTGGTCGGTCTCGTTGCCGGCGAGCCTGCCGGCGACGCGCGCACGTGGCGCGACGACGATCGCGCGCAGCGCCTGGTGGTGCAGCCCGGGCCGGCGAACGACGCGGTCGCGATCGGATTCGAGGCCGCCGACGGCGCCGCGTTCGACGCCGCGGTCGACCGCATCCGCGGAATCGGGGCCGACATCGTCGCAGGCACAGCCGATGACCTCGAGCGGCGACGGGTCGCGCGCCTGGTCCGCACCGCTTCGCCGTGGGGAGTCACGGTCGAGCTCGTACTCGGCCTCGCGGTCGCGGCGACGCCGTATTCGTCGCCGCTGGTTCCGGGCGGCTTTCTCACCGAGGGCGTGGGGTTCGGGCACGTCGTGTTCGCGACGACGGTCTTCGACGAGTCGGTCCGCTTTCTCACTGACGGTCTCGGGCTCGCGCAGTCCGACTGGCTCGAGACCGAGTTGGCTCCCGGGATCAATCTCGAGGTGCGGTTCTTCCATTGCAACGCGCGCCATCACACCGTCGCGCTCGCGCGCGCACCGTTCGAGCTCCCGCAATGCCTCCATCACGTCATGTTCGAGGCGAACTCGCGCGACGACGTCGGCGCCGCGTTCGACCGGGCCTGGGATGCGGAGCTGCCGATCCCGAACGGGCTCGGGCGGCACGACAACGACGGCATGTTCAGCTTCTATCTGCAGACTCCCGCCGGCTTCCAGATCGAGTTCGGCCACGGCGCGCGGGTCGTGGGCGACGACTGGGACGACAACCGCCTGTACAGCCGTATCAGCGCTTGGGGTCACCAGCCGCTGTCCCGTCCGTGAGCGCGCCGGTCGACTTCGACGTCGCCATCGTCGGCGCGGGACCGACGGGGCTCGTGCTCGCAGTGTTGCTCGCACAGCTCGAGCGGTCGGTGGTCGTCCTCGAGCAGTGGCCCGCGCCGTATGCCCTGCCACGCGCGGTGCACTTCGACGACGAGGTCGGCCGCCTGCTGCAGTCGTGCGGTATCGGTGACGAGCTGCGCGGCGTTTCCGAGCCCGCCGAGGTCTACGAGTGGCGCAACGCCGCGGGCACGACGCTGCTCCGTTTCGGTCGCATCGGCACGGGCGCGTCCGGCTGGCCGTTCTCGTCGATGTTCTGTCAGCCCGAGCTCGAAGCGTTGCTCGCGGCGCGCGCACGAGCGTTGCCGACGGTCGAGATCCGGCGCGGCGTCGCGGTCGATGCGCTCGAGCAGCACGAAGACTTCGTGGCGCTCGGCTGCAATTCCGGGAGTGCGGTTCGCGCCCGGTATGTCGTCGGTTGCGACGGCGCCAACTCGACGGTGCGCGAGCTACTCGACATCGGTGTCGACGATCGCGGGTTCTTCTACGACTGGTTGATCGTCGACGTCGTTCTCGACGAGCCCCGGGCGTTCGATCCGATCAACCTCCAGATCTGTGATCCGAATCGACCGACGACGGCAGTGTCGGGCGGACCCGGCCGCCGGCGCTGGGAGTTCATGCGATTGCCCGACGAGTCGCGCGCCGAGCTCGGTCGGGAGGCCGTTGCCTGGAAGCTGCTCGAACCGTGGGCCGTGCACCCGGAGAACGCGCGCATCGAACGCCACGCGGTGTATACGTTCCAGGCGCGAGTTGCCGACCGTTGGTCGGATGGCCGGGCCTTCCTGGCCGGCGATGCCGCGCATCTGATGCCGCCATTCGCGGGACAAGGCATGTGCTCGGGTATCCGGGACGCGGCCAACCTCGCGTGGAAGCTTGATCTCGTTCTCGACAGCCGCGCCGAACCGGAACTCGTCTCCACGTATGAGGAGGAGCGCCGGCCGGGCGCGGTCGCGGCGATCGAGATGTCGATCGAGCTCGGCCAGGTCATCTGTGTTGCCGACCTGGATGCGGCCGCCGCGCGTGATCAGGCCATGGCCGCCGCGGTGACGGGCGAGGTTTCGGAGGTGCCGGGACAACCCGCGCTCGTCGGCGGAGTGGTCCATCCGACATCTCCGCTCGCGGGGGAGCTGTCTCCGCAGGCGCACCTCGGCGGCCGATGGTTCGACGACGTCTATGGCGCGGGCTGGCGCCTCGTTACCGACGATCCCGCGGGCGGTGATCTCGATCCGGCGCTCGTCGACTGGCTCGCGTCGATCGGTGGCGCGGTGATCTCTGTCGCCGATGGCGCGCCGGATCTCGCGGCTTGGTTTCGCAAGCACGACGTGCACTGGGTTCTGCAAAGACCGGATTTCCACATCTACGGAACCGCGACCGACGGGTCGGGAGCGGCGGAGCTCGTCGAGCATCTCCGCGCGCGCCTCGTTGGCTCGACCGGCGAGAGGAACATCTGATGGCGAAATATGCAAACGCGTTCGGGCCGCACGCGCCCGACCACACGTACGTACCGCACGGGTACGACGAGCAGCGCTTCGACACCGGCGAGGTGCAGATCAACTACGTCACTGCCGGCGCCGACTCCCGACCGGCACTCCTCTTGATCCCCGGACAGACCGAGTCGTGGTGGGGATACGAGCAAGCGCTGCCGTTGCTCGCCGACCATTTCCACGCGTTCGCGGTTGATCTCCGCGGTCAGGGACGATCGTCGCGCACCCCGGGTCGGTACACGCTCGATCTCATCGGCAACGACCTCGTGCGTTTCGTCGACGGCGTGATCGGGCGACCCACGATCGTCGCCGGCCTTTCGTCCGGTGGCGTGATCTCCGCGTGGCTCTCCGCCTACGCCCAGCCCGGGCAAGTTGTCGGCGCCTATTACGAGGACCCGCCGCTGTTCGCTTCCGACGTGCGGCCCGCGGTCGGGCCGAGCATCCGCCAGTCGATCGGCCCGATCTTCGCGCTCATGGCGAAGTACCTCGGCGACCAGTGGTCGATCGGCGATTGGGACGGCATGGTGGCGGCGCTACCGACGGAGTTGCCAGGCTGGATGACGATGCTGGCGGGCGCGTTCGGCATGGTCGGCGACGCCGGACCACCGCAGGCGCTCAAGGAGTACGACCCGGAATGGGGACGCGCGTTCTGGACGGGCGCGTTCTACGCGTCGTGTGAGCATGAGCGCATGCTCGAATCGGTCAAGGTGCCGGTGCTCTTCACCCACCACTTCCGGATGATCGACGAAGCGACGGGTGCGTTGATGGGCGCGAGCTCCGACGTGCAGGCCGCGCACGTTCGCCGGCTCGTGACCGACGCGGGTCAACCGTTCGAATACGTCAGCCTGCCGACCACTCCGCACTCGCTGCACGGAAGCGATCCGCAGCTCTACGTCGACACGCTGGTCGGCTGGGCGAGCACGCTTCCGGGCGCGGAGGGCTCCTCGTGACCTCGACGACCGTCACCCTGACCGGAACCGGCGTGCCGCACCCGGCGCCGGGACGCGCGGGCCCCGGCGTGTTGGTCTGCCACGGCGAGACCGCGCTCCAATTCGACGCGGGACGCGGAACGGTCTTGCGGTTGGCCGAGGCGGGGACTGCCCCGCACGAGCTCGACGCGGTGTTCATCACGCACGTGCACAGCGACCACGTCGTCGATCTCGCCGATCTCGTCATGACACGGTGGATCCAGGGCACGCTGCACCCGGCCGGTCCACTGCCGATCATCGCGGTCGAAGGAGAGTCGACGCGCTTCGCGCGGCGCATGCTCGATGCCTTCGACGACGACATCGCCGTTCGCGTCGAGCACGTGCAGGACCGGGCGCCCGCCCTCGACATCCGGCCGTTCCCATTGCCGACGGCGCCGATCGAGGTCTGGCGGAACGCGGACGGCTCCGTCGTCGTGGAGGCGGTGGGCGTGCACCACGAACCGGTTCGGGAGGCGGTCGCGTATCGAGTCACCACGTCGACCGGTGTCGTCGTGATCTCGGGTGACACGCGCGTCTGCGACGAGGTTCGCGATCTGGCGACCGGCGCCGATGTCGTCGTGCACGAAGCGTGCCGCGTCTCGGCCATGGCTCCGCTCACCGCCGGCACGCCGTTCGAACGCATCTTCGACTACCACGCCGACACCGTTGCGTTGGGTGCAATGGCCGGAGCGGCAGGAGTTCGCCACCTCGTACTGACACACCTCATCCCGCCGCCGGCAGATCCCGACGCCGAGAAGCCGTTCGAGGCCGACGTCCGCCTGGGCGGATACACCGGTCCGCTCACCGTGGGCTACGACCTCTTCACCGTCGAACTCACCTGATCCGGCGTGCGATCGACAATTCCGGTGTGACGTCGATCGGGTGTCCTCTCCGGGCGGGCTCGTCCGTCCATATGACGAGTGGTGATCGCCACTCGTAGGAGAGAAACGAGGAGACCATGACGAGCAACACTTCCACGACCGCGTCCGATACGGATCGGAAGGCCGTCCTCGACGTGCTCGAGCGGGGGTATGAGGCGTGGGCCGCGAACGACGCGGTGGCGTTCGTGGCCGAATACCTCGATGATGCGAGCGTGGTCATGCCCGGCGTCTACAAGAAGGACAGGGCGGAGATCCGGACCACGATGGCCGCGGGGTTCGCCGACCGGCTTCGCGGGTCACGCGCGACCGACAACCCCCTCGACGTCCGATTCCTGAATGACGAGACTGCCATCGTCGTCAGTGGCGGCGGGATCCTCTTCCCGGGACAGGACGTCGTCCCGAGCGAGGCCATGGTGCGCGCCACGTGGGTGCTCGCCAAGCGCAACGGAAGTTGGTACGTCGCGGCGTACCACAACAGCCCGGCGAACTAGCGGAAGGAGTCACCGAGAATGGCGATGTATTTGGCGCTCTTGTATTACGACCGAGACGACTACTGGGACCAGCATCCCGAACTCTCCGCGCAGTACACGGAGTTCGCCCGGCGCGCGACCGCGGCCGGGGTCATGCGCGGCGGTGAAGGGCTGCACGCGGTGACGATGTCGACCACCATCACCGTCGCGGGCGGCAGGGACGGCGAGGTGATGCTCACCGACGGTCCCTACGCCGAAGCCAAAGAGGTCCTCGGTGGCTACTTCGTTCTGGAGACGATCGATCTCGACGAAGCGGTCGCCTGGGCCGTCCAGATTCCCGCGGCGTGGACGGGGAAGATCGAGCTTCGGCCGATCGCGCCCGTCACCCACGTCGCGTAGCTCGTTGCGCGCCACCGATGATGCTCTGGTCGAGGTACTGAAGGCGGAAGGCCCGCGCGTGCTCGCGACCTTGGCGCGACAGTTCGGCGACCTGACCGTGGCCGAGGATGCGCTTTCCGAAGCGACGATCGCGGCCCTCGACGCGTGGCCGAGGACCGGGATACCCGACAGTCCGCGCGCGTGGCTCACTGTTGTCGCGCGGCGCAAGGCGTTCGACATGGTGCGCCGAGATTCGGTCCGGGCTGCCAAGGAGACCGCGGCTTTCCGGTGGGGAACCCACGTCGTCGACGCCGAGATCGACGAGGTGATCGCGGTCATGGAGTCGGAGAGCGCGCTGCGCGACGACATGCTCTGCTTGGTCTTCACGTGTTGTCACCCGGCGCTCGGCCGTGAGGTGCAGGTCGCGTTGGCGCTGCGCGCGCTGGCTCGGCTCGAGGTTGCCGCCATCGCCCGCGCGTTCCTGGTTCCGGAGGCCACGATGGCCAAGCGCCTCGTGCGCGCCCGCGCCAAGATCGCCACCGCGCACATTCCCTACGTCATCCCCACCGACGCGGAGCTTCCCGACCGGCTGACTGCGGTGCTCGCGGTGGTGTACCTGATCGCGACCGAGGCGCACTCGCCGACGGGCGGCGATTCGGTCGCACGGGTCGACCTCGAAGCCGAAGCGATCCGCCTGGCCCGTCTGTTGGTCGAGTTGATGCCCGACGAGCCGGAGGTGCTGGCGCTCCTTGCGCTTCTGCTGTTCACGACGGCGCGCACGCCCGCCCGCACCGACCCGGCCGGTGACGTGATCACGGTGGCCGACCAGGATCGCAGTCTCTGGAACCGCCGCGCGATCGTCGAGGGATCAGCGTGGTTGTCGAAAGCCGTCGCGCGATCGGGCGGCGCGGCGGGACCGTACGAACTTCAAGCTCATCTCTCCGCGGCACACTCGACCGCGCCGAGTTGGCGCGAGACGGATTGGGATCGCATCGTCGGCCTGTACGACATGCTCGCCACGGTCACTTCCAATCCAGTGGTCGCACTCAATCGAGCGGTCGCGCTCACGGAGCGCGACGGTCCCGAAGCCGCACTGGCAGCGTTGGAAACCATCGAGGGCCTGGAACGCTCGTACCTCTGGCACGTCGCGTTGGCTGACAACTTGCGTCGGCTGGGCCGCACGAACGACGCGGCCGAACGACTGCGCACCGCCGTAACTCTGGCTCCGACGGAAGCGGAACGACGCCTGCTGCAAACGCGTCTCCGTGCGTTGACGCCCGACGTGACGTGACGGTCCGCGGGGTTCGGGAGTCGGCCTAACCTGTTGAAGGCATGACCGCGCACGACAACGTTCTCTTTGGTCTCGGATTGGAGACCGGCGTGCACCAAGTGCGCGAGATGCTCGCGCACTCGCGCTCTGCCGACGACGCCGGTCTCGGGTGGCCGCTTCGTGCTCGGAACGGGTGCCGGCGGACTCGAAGAAGAGATCGTCGCGCTCGGTGTCCCGCGCCTTTCTCCTGCGGCACGAGTACGCGCCCTCGAAGAAGCGATCGCCATCGTGCGAATGCTCTCCGGGGGCGGCGATCCCGTCACGTTCGCGCGCGAGTTCTACCAAGTCGCCGAACTCACACCTGCACCCGCGCCGACGCCACCGATCTGGGTCGGCGCGCTCGGCCCGAAGACGTTGGCCGTTGCCGGTCGCGCCGCGGACGGATGGATACCGGGACACCTTGCCGACTGGCGTAGCGCGCTGGTTGCCGAGTCGCGGCCCGTCATCGACGATGCCGCGGTTTCCGTCGGGCGCGAGCCAACCGATATCGACACGATCTACAACGTGTCAGGACTCATCACATCCGACCCAGTACGAGCGCCCCGCGACGACGAGGGCCGCTGGATCGGCGGCAGCGTCGCCCAGTGGGTCGAGGAGTTGACCTACGCCGTCGTAATGAACGCGGCGCACTGATCGAAATAACATACACTTAACCCAGTAACCGTACGAAAGGTCCGGGCTGGTGCAGCCGGTCGGCGTTGAGGTTCCCATCCTCTGGCGAGGTCGTCGGGCAAGCGCGTTCGTTCCCGCCCGACTCGCGGAACGCGATCTCACGCTTGCGGCCGACACCGTGGCGCGGGCGGCGCGAGCGCTTGCCTCGGTCGAGCACGGCGCAGAGGCCATGCCGGATGACTACTTGCCCCTAGCTCGCCTCCTGCTCCGCGCCGAAGGGGTCGCATCGTCGTTCATCGAAGGTGTTACCGCGCCGGCTGTCGACATCGTGCTGGCCGAGGTCGTCGACCGGGCCGGTCCATCGGCCGCGGCATGGGTCGCCGCGAACCTGGCCGCGGCCGCCGAGGCAATCGACGAAGCGCACGCCGGGCCCCTGACGATCGAGAGCCTGTGCCGCTGGCATCGCACACTGATGACCGGCAGTCCGACGCCCTCGCGTTACGTCGGCGTCATCCGAAGTGAACAGGGGTGGATCGGCGGGACCTCACCGCTCGACGCGCATGTGGTTACGCCGCCACCCGAGTATCTGCCCGACCTTCTCGACGACGTGGTCGCCTACGTCAACCGCGCCGACATCGACGCAGTCACGCAGGCGGCCGTTGCGCACGCGCAGTTCGAGATGATGCACCCGTTCGCCGACGGTAACGGCCGTGTCGGGCGGATCCTCGTCGCGTGGGTTCTCGTGCATCGGCTTTCGCTCGCGACATCACCACCGATCAGTACGTGCATCGCCGCCGACGTCGGTGGATACACATCGGGCCTTGTGTTTTTTCGTCTGGGCGAGCACGACCGGTGGGTGCAGTGGTTCGCCGACGCGGTCTCCGGCGCGGGCCGCGCACAGCAGGAATTCGGTCGCCGCGGTTCGGAGGTTGCGGCGAGACTGGGAGGAGCAACTGTCGGCGCCGCGCGGGGCGCGCGTCGGCTGCGCAGCGACGCGGCCGCGTGGCGCGCGCTCGATTTGCTGCCGCGCCACCTCGTGCTCACCGCGCCTGTCGTCGCGGCCGAGCTCGACATCCCGTTGAAGTCCGCGAGCGTGGCGCTGCACGACCTGGTTGTTGCGGGAGTCCTCGTCGAACACGGAACGGTGAAGCCGGTCGGGCCGGGCCGGCCGCGCCGCCTCTACACGAGTCCCGAACTGCTCGGCCTGGCGGGTGCCAATCCCCTCCGCTGACGCAGCTCATGGGGACTCACAGGTTCGTCGTATTCTCGCGCTGCTCAAGACGTTGGGCTTCACCCGCCGGCAACTCGCGGCGGTCGGCGCGCTCGATCCTCGCGAACCTCATTGCCGTGATCCCCGGACTCCAAGCCGCGCGCACACGGACAGCCGTACTGCTCCACACCGAATGACAAACGGCGACAACGACACCGTCCGTATCGCGCGGCTAGTGGAGGTGGCGCTGCCAGTCGGACGGCACCTTGCCGGCCGGCCCGGGCGTCGGCTGGCTGAGCGGGTGGTGCTCGGGCGGCGCGAGCGGCGGGCCTTCGGCCATCTGGTCCGACTCGTAGTCGTAATACCAGTCTTCGCCGGGTTCGAAGCTCCTGATGATCCAATGACCCGTCGAGTGGGCGTGTGCACTCGCGTGTTGCGAGGGCGACGAATCACAACAGCCGATGTGGCCGCACTCGACACAGCGCCGCAGGTGAAGCCACCAGCCGTCGGTGGCCAGGCACTCGACGCAGCCGTCGCCACTGGGAGTCACGTTCGGGTCGATCTGCGCGCCGGGCATACGCAAAAACGCTAGTCGGAAAGCGGCGCCGGTGAGTTGACGCGGGCAAATGACAGTGATGTCATTTGCCCGGGTGAACGCGCCGGCTCGAGGAGGATGCGATGCACCAGATGGACACGACGGAGGGCGCGTTGAACCGCGCCTTGGTGCGCACCATTCTCGAGCACGCCGAGGACTACCCATGGGTCATGCAGGAGATCGGGCTCCTCGGCTTACGGCTCGACGAGCAACGCGAGTACCGGCTGCACGTGTGGTATCCGAGCGAGAGTGGCGGCGAACCGCCGATTCACGACCACCCGTTCGACTTCACGTCCACGGTCATCGTGGGCGAGATGACCAACACTCGCTACGTTGAGGATCCGCGGGGTGTCGAGTACCACCGCGCGCGCTACACCCTGCCGAACGAGGAAGACCGGCGCACGGACACAGTGCGCCTTTCGGGAATCGCCACGACATTTTCCGCGGGCGATCACTATCGACAGTTGGCGCCTGAACTCCACGACAGCAGGCAGCTTCCGGGCACGGTCACGATCATTCGGCGCACGTTCACTCCGGACGTGTCCGAGTTGACCGTGTGCAATCGTGAGCAGACGGCCTGGGTCTCGGGGCAGTCGCGTCCCGCGGCGCGGGCTGACGTGAAGCGCATCACCGCGATGGCGCTGGAACTGTTCTAGCGCGACGTCGACCGCTCGCCGGTTACGACGGCGGACGCCAACCTCGCGCCAGCGTCGTCTGCCCCACCTCGATCAGGTAGCCGTCGGGATCGCGGATGTAACAGCGAATTTCGGTGTCGTGTCGCTTGGGCGGGGTCAGGAATTCGGCGCCCCGCGCGCTCCACTCCGCGTACACGGCTTGGATGTCGGCCACTCGAAGGTTGAGGAAACTGTTCACGCGATCCGGGTCGCGAGGAGTCTCGAGCGTCACGGTCGGCTTGTCGTCCGTCGGACCTCCACCCACATTGATGATCACCCAGGTGTTGGCCAGCGCGACGTAGGTCACACCGTCGTTCGCCTCGCCGGAGACGACGGTCTTGCCGCCCAACACCTCGGTGTAGAAGCGCCGGGAACGCTCGACGTCGTCGGAAACGATGAAATGCGCCGCGACCATCTCGTCGGCGATGTTGCTCATGACGACCTCCGTTGTGTACGCGTCTGCGGGCTTCCCGAATTGAGGCACGCTACGGAGAAAATTGAAAGGCGATTGACAAAGCCGGGTCTGACAGCTTTCTCAGTGGTGGCCTACGATCACGCCGCTCGACGGTCGTTCCGGACATGTCGACGGGGGAGGCATCGTGGGGACGGCAAGGTTGCGCGCTTCGGCGCTGGCGCTCGTGGCGGCGATGGTCGTTCCGATCGCGCTCATAGCCGCGCCGACCGCGGCGCACGCCGACACGGCACCGACCATCTCGAACTATCCCGCTCCGTACAACATCTCGAACGTGTGCGGCATTACCACCGGTCCCGATGGTGCGCTCTGGTTCGCCAACACTCGCGACAATTCGATCGGTCGTATGACCACGGCCGGCACGCTCACGACATATACGGGCACCGGGATCTTGTCGCCGTGCGGCATCACAACCGGTCCCGACGGCGCGCTCTGGTTCCTGAACAACGGTAACAACATCACCAGCGCGTCGATCGGGCGGATCACCACCGACGGCACCGTCAGCAACTTCACGGACGTCAGCATCGCGAGCTTCACGCAGGGTTACCCGGGCAGCATCACGACCGGCCCGGACGGCGCGCTGTGGTTCACCAACTCGAGAAACGATTCCATCGGTCGGATCACTACCGGCGGAACGGTGAGCAACTTCACGGGCACCGGCATCAACGGCCCGCGTGCCATCACAAGCGGGCCGGACGGCGCCTTGTGGTTCACCAACGGCGCTTCGATCGGCCGCATCACGACTGCCGGTGCGGTGAACACCTTCACCAATGCCTCTGTCTCGGAGCCCGTCGGCATCACGACCGGGCCCGACGGAGCGCTGTGGTTCACGAACGGAGTCAACGCACAGGGCTCGATCGGTCGTATCACCACGGCCGGTGCCATAACCATCCACTCGGACGCGAGCATTCAGGGTGCGATCGGCATCACTACAGGGCCGGACGGTGCCTTGTGGTTCACCAATGTCTCGAGTAGTGGCGTCGGTCGGATTACGACGAGCGGGACCGTCAGCCACTTCGGGAACGGCTTGATCACGAATCCGGCGGGGATCACGACGGGCCCCGACGGCGCTCTGTGGTTTGCAACGTCTGATTCGGTCTGGCGCGTTTCGACGAGCGGAGTGTTGACTCAATTCCACGCGCCGGGGACCCAGGAGCCATTCGCCATCACCTCCGGGCCTGATGGCGCTCTGTGGTTCTCCAACTTCGGCAACAACTCGATCGGCCGCATCGACCCGACGACCGGAACGGTGACCAACTACACCGACGCTGACATCGCGTTTCCGGGTGGTATCACGAACGGTCCCGATGGCGCGTTGTGGTTCACGAACAACGGCAACGAGGCCGACGGTCAACACGACTCGATCGGTCGGATCACCACCGCGGGAATCCTGACGAGTTACACCGACGCGAGTATTTCTGCGCCGAACGGAATAACGACCGGCCCGGATGGCGCATTGTGGTTCACGAACGGGGGCAACAACTCGATCGGCCGGATCACGACCGCGGGGGTGGTGACGAACTACACCGACGCGACCATCTCGACTCCGAACGGAATCACGGCCGGGCCGGATGGCGCGTTGTGGTTCACGAACGCCGGCAACAACTCGATCGGTCGGATCACGACCGCGGGAACGGTCACCAACTATACGAGTATCTGGGCGTCCTCTCCGGCGGGCATCACGACCGGGCCGGACGGCGCGTTGTGGTTCACGAACCTGGGCTACAACGCGGGCTGGGTCGGACGCGTCACGACCGCGGGCGTCATCACTCGGGTCAACGCCTTTGACGCTTACAGCATCACTTCCGGTCCGGATGGCGCGCTGTGGCTGGCTGATCCGGACGGGGCCATCGGGCGTCTCACGATGGGTGGGATCTTCACGTATTCCACCGACGCCACCATCAGCCGACCGTACGGCATCACGGCGGGCCCGGACGGCGCCATGTGGTTCACGAACCTCGGCAACAACTCGATCGGCCGGGCAACCGTGCCGACCACCGCCTTCACCGCTCCCGATCCGCCGGCGATCGTGTCCGTGACGGCGGGCGACCAAGGCGTGATGTTGTCGTTCACGGCACCCGCCAACAACGGTGGTCTGGCCATCACCGGGTACCCCGTCTCGTGCACGTCGTCCGACGGTGGTGCACCCGGCTCGTATGTCGCTCCTGGCGCGTTCCAAGTTGCGGTGGGCGGGCTGACGAACGGCCACACGTATACCTGCACGGTCAGCGCGACGAACGCAGTCGGTACGAGTCTGCCGTCGGCACCGTCGGACGCGTTCGTGCCCTTGACCGTTCCTGATCGCCCCACAAACGTCGCCGCGACCGCGGGCGACGCGTCCGCCTCAGTCTCCTTCACGCCCCCTGTGGACGACGGGGGCACTCCGGTCACCAGCTATGGCGTCACGTGTCAGTCGTTCGACGGCTTGGGTGCGGCGACCGGAACCGCGTCGGGACCTGCGAGTCCGATCGTCGTGACGGGTCTGACGAACGGTCATATGTACTTCTGCACGGTGACGGCGACGAACGCGGTCGGCACGGGCTATCCCGTCCAGTCGACCGGTGTGATCCCCGGCGCGGCACCGGCCCAAGTTTCCGATCCACCGACGAACGTGTCCGCCGCGTTCGGGTCAGCGTCGGGCAACGCGTCCGCGACGGTGTCGTTCAGTGCTCCGGCGAACGACGGCGGTTCGGTGATCACCGGGTACACCGCGAAGTGCTTGTCCTCGGACGGCGGCGATCCCGGTTCGGGGTTCGATGCGGCGAGTCCCGTTTCCGCGATGGGTCTGACGCTCGGCCATACCTACCAGTGCTCGGTCACGGCGATGAACGGCATCGGCGCGAGCCTTCCGTCCGCCGTGTCGAACACATTCGTCGCGGCGACGGTTCCCGTCGCACCGGCGAACCTCATTGCGACTCGAGGCGACGCGTCGGCGTCGGTGTCGTTTGTGGCACCGGTGAACAACGGTGGTTCGGCCGTCAACCAGTACACGGTGTCGTGCACGTCCGCGGGCGGCGGCGTTTCCGGCGCCGCATCTTCGGCGTCGTCGCCGATTGCGGTGTCGGGGCTGACGAACGGCAGCACGTACCAGTGCACGGCGACGGCAACGAATGCCGTCGGTACGAGCGCGCCGTCGGGCTCGTCGAACGCGTTCGTGCCCGCGACCGTTCCGGCCGCACCCAGTGCCCCGCTTGCGGTTTTGCACGGCACGACCGCGGCAAAGGTGTCGTGGAGTGCACCGTCGAACGGCGGTTCGGCCCTCACCCGCTACGTCGCCGCAATCTCCCCCGGCGGAGCGACGGTGTCGGGTTCGGCGAGATCGGCGACCTTCTCGAACCTCGCGCCGGGCTCGTACAAGTTCCGCGTGCGGGCGTCGAACGCCCTCGGTGATGGCGCGTGGTCGGGCTGGTCGAACACCGTGAAGGTCGCGTCATCGCAGCACGGCCAGAGCGGGCCGACGCGATCCGGATATTGGATGCTCGGCCGCGACGGGCATGTGTACGCCTTCGGTGCCGGCGCCTTCGGGAGCGCGCCCGGCGGTGCGGTGGCCATCGCGCCGCGCCGCGACGGCGCGGGCTACTGGGTGACCGACGCGCTCGGAAACGTCTCGCACTTCGGTGCCGCGGGAGACCACGGTGGTCATCCCGCGCTGCGCGCCGGCGAACAGGTGTCGACCATCTCTGCGACACCGTCGGGCAACGGCTATTGGCTGTTCAGCAATCGCGGACGCGCGTTCGCGTACGGCGATGCGCATTTCTTCGGCGACATGTCGGCCGCGGTGCTGAACGGACCGATCGTGGCTTCGGTCGCGACGCCGACGGGCAAGGGCTACTACATGGTCGGGTCCGACGGCGGCGTGTTCGGCTTCGGCGACGCGCGGTTCCACGGCTCCACGGGCAACCTGCACCTGAACAAGCCGATCGTCGGCATCTCGGCGACGCCCGACAACCGAGGCTACTGGTTGCTCGCGTCGGATGGCGGCGTGTTCGCGTTCGATGCCCCGTTCCGCGGTTCGATGGGCAGCGCCGCACTGAACAAGCCGGTCAACGGGCTCGTCGCGTTCGGCAACGGCTACCTCATGGTCGCGTCCGACGGGGGAGTGTTCGACTTCTCGAACAAGGCGTTCCTCGGCAGCCTCGCGAGCAACCCGCCCTCCGCGCCCATCATCGGCATCGCCGCGTACACGACAACGGGCTGACCCCTCGTCGCGATCGGCGGGGTGCCGTCGCGGCGCGCCGAATTGCGGCGATATCCACATCTGCCGCTCAACCCGGTGTCGGGAGCAGTCGATGTCGGATATCGCGAGTCTTGTGCGGAAGGATTCGGTGTGACCGTAAGTGCGGGCGGAGCGAGTGGCGCTCCGCAGCTACAAACGAGTTGGACGCGCGCCGAGGCCGCGTGCGCAGCTCGCCATCGGGGCGACGCGTACTACGCGCTCACGCATCCCGCACCGAAGTCCGACGGTACGACGTCGACGTCGACGTCCGATCCGAACGCGAAGGCTGATCCGACCTCGAAAGGTGTCCCGAGCTCGAACGGTGGGCCGGGCCCGGCTGATCCGAGCTCGAAGGCTGACGCGGCGGACCTGGCGCCCGGATTCACGCTGCACCTCTGACGTCGGCGGGAAGCGACTATTGCGGCCCGTCGTTACTCGTCGCGGTCGCGGAAGGCCCGCAGCAGGCGATCACGGAGATCCGCGGGCATCGCGTCGACATCGACTTCGTCGAGGGCCCGGGTCTTGATCACGGTGAGTCGCATCTCGTTCAGGTACTCACGGCAATGCGGGCAGTCGGCGAGATGGCTCTCGATGAGGACGACGACCGAGTCCGGGAGCGCGCCGTCGAGGTAGGCGGTGACGTCTTCGACGAACTGTCGACACATGTAGGCAGCCGCGGCGCTCATGATTCTCGCTCCACATCGTAGTGAAGCTCGAGCGACCCTCGGACCTTCGAGCGAGCCCGATGCAGCAACACGCGCTGGTTCGCGTCGCTCACCTCGAGCGCGTCACATACCTCGGCCGCCGACCACCCCAAGAGATCGCGCATCGTGATCACTTCGCGTTGCTCCGGCGGCAGGCGATCGATCGCGGCGCGGATCGTGGCGAGCGTCTCCGCGTCGAGGGCGCGTTGCTCCGGCTCCGACCACGGGTTCGGCGGCCGCTTCCACGCGCCGCGCTCACGGAAACCGCGACGGAAGCGACGCGGATCCACGGCCGGTTCCTCGTCGAGCACGGCGGTGGTGGCAAAGGGAATCGAGCGGTTCTCTTTGACGCCGTGCGTGCGCGCGATGTTGATCAGGATCCGGAACAACCAGGTTTTCAGGCTCGACCGTTGTTCGAAGCGATCGATCCCGTCGATCACCGCCAACCAGGTTTCCTGCACGACTTCGACGGCGACCGCGTGACTCGGTACGTACTGCTGCGCGAGGCGAACGAGCGACGCGTGGTATCGGTCCAACAAATACGCGAACGCATCCGCGTCGCGCGCCGCGAGAGCCTTCACCAAGACGTTGTCGTCGGAGAAGTCGAGGCGGTCCACCGGCCGGATCGTATGCGCGTCGTCCCACCGAGCACAGTCGGCAGGAACGCGATTTCGTTACAGCTTCGCCGGAGCGCAAGATCGACGAAGAACTTGTAACGGATCCGGATCTCGACGCACTGCATGACGACCAATGACCAACTCCTCCCGGAGGTAGTGCATGAGATCCCTACGCCGTATCGCTACGGCTTCCTCGCTTGCCGTCGCCGTAGTCGCCGGATTCGCGACGCCGGCCTTCGCCAACTCGTCGAGCCATTTTGCGGGTGATCGATTCGAGCGCGGCGCCGATCACGTTGTCTTCGTACAGACGGACAACCCGTCGGGCAACGCCGTTGTGGCGTACGACCGCTCCGACGACGGGACCCTTTCGGTGGCGGGCACGTATCCGACAGGGGGCAAGGGTGGCGTGCTCGCCGGCTCGGTCGTCGATCATCTCGCTTCCCAAGGTTCATTGACGTACGACGACCAACACGCCCTTCTGTTCGCGGTGAATGCCGGGAGCAACACGGTGTCGACGTTCTCGGTGAGCGGCGACCGGCTCAAGTTGCGCCAGGTCATCCCGTCGTTCGGCGATTTCCCTGTCAGCGTGGCCGTGGACCAGAACCTGGTGTACGTGTTGAACGCGCGCGCCGGCGGTTCAGTGCAGGGCTACGGCATCTTCGGGGATGAGCTGTTCCCGTTGTTCGCACACCGTGCGCTCGGTCTCGACTCGACTGCAACTCCGGAGTTCGTGAACACGCCGGGACAGGTTGCGTTCTCGCCGGACGGCTCGCGGCTCATCGTCACGACCAAGGCGAACGGAAGCAACATCGACGTGTTCCGCATCGGCTTCTTCGGCACGCTCTCGCAGGCAGTCGTGAACAGCGAGCCCGGTACCGTTCCGTTCGCGGTCACATTCGACGGCGCGGGCAACCTCGTGGCCACCGAAGCCGGCACCAACGCAGTCGCGAGCTTCGCACTGCACGGCAACGGAACGCTCATGGCACTTCACAGCGTCGCAACCAACCAGGCGGCGACGTGCTGGATCGTGGGGGCCAACGGAAGCTTCTACGCATCGAACGCCGGTAGCGGATCGCTCACGCAGGTCCGGTCCGGTGCGGGCGGCGTGTTGACCGACCTCGGCAACACGGCCACCGACCCCGGTTCGGTCGACGCCGCCATCGGTGCGCACGGTCACTACCTGTACTCGCAGACCGGCGCCAACGGCATCGTCGACGAGTTCCGGATCAACGGTGACGGTTCGCTGACCGAAATCGGCAGCGTCACGGTCGCCAACGCCATCGGCGGCGAAGGCATCGTCGCCGTCTAGCTGCGCCTTGTCGATGCCGGCCTCGCATCGGGGCCGGCATCGGCGTAGAACTATGGGGACCGCGAAAAGGAGGGCCGAGATGGCAGACGAGTACCGCAAGGACCCCGAGGCGATCTCCAAACTCGACGAGCGCCAGTACGCCGTGACCCAGGAAGCGGCCACCGAACCGGCCTTCGACAACGAGTTCTGGGACAAGAAAGAAGCGGGCATCTACGTCGACATCGTGTCGGGCGAGCCGCTCTTCGCGTCGGTAAAGAAGTTCGACAGCGGTTGCGGTTGGCCGAGCTTCACCCGTCCGCTCGAGCCCGCCAACGTGGTGGAGAAGACCGACACGAGCTACGGGATGAAGCGCACCGAAGTCCGGTCGACGCACGGCGACAGCCATCTCGGCCACGTCTTCGACGACGGACCGGCCGACGAGGGCGGCCTGCGCTACTGCATCAACTCGGCCGCGCTGCGCTTCGTGCCCTACGAAGCGCTCGACGCCGAGGGGTACGGGAAATACAAGAAGGTCTTCGAGAAGCCCACCGACGCCAAGGAGGCAGTGAAATGAGCGACCGCACCGAAAAGGCGATCCTGGCCGGTGGCTGCTTCTGGGGCATGCAGGATCTGATCCGCAAGCGCCCGGGAGTGTTGTCGACCCGGGTCGGATACACCGGCGGTGACGTCGCCAACGCGACGTATCGCAATCACGAGGGTCACGCGGAGGCGATCGAGATCACGTTCGACCCCGAGGTGACGTCGTATCGCGAACTGCTCGAATTCTTCTTCCAGATCCACGACCCCACCACGGTGAATCGGCAAGGCAACGACATCGGTACGAGCTACCGCTCGGCGATCTTCTACGTCGACGACGAGCAGCGCCGCGTCGCCGAAGACACCATCGCCGACGTCGAGGCATCGGGACTCTGGCCGGGCAAGGTCGTCACCGAGGTCGTTCCGGCCGGGCCCTTCTGGGAAGCGGAACCGGAGCACCAGGACTACCTGGAGCACTACCCGAACGGCTACACGTGCCACTTCCCACGCGCGGGATGGGTGTTGCCCCACCGCAAGGACGCCGTCGCGTAACTGTGGTGTTCGCGGGCGGCGTTCGCTCGATCTGCCTATTGGGCCGGCACGTTCAGGACCGCGTTGTTGACGGACATGAACCCGTTGAGGCCCTGCGTTGCCGTCTGGTGGATACCGAGTCCCCAGAGGATCGCGATGATGATGTCGGTCTCCGAGCCCCACGTATTGTTACCGGAGTACAGGACTTGCAACCCCGCGAGCAGTGCGACGACGAGAACAATTGCCGACGTCGCAAGCTCGATGCGGAACTTGCGCCGACGTATGGCTTTGAACGACGGAACCTCGATGCGAACCGGCGCTTCGGCTTCGGCGATCGGGATCGCCGGGATCTCGAGGTCCGGCGGCGCGGCGGGGACGTTGGGGAGCGCGGCTGTTTGTCGCGCGACGATGGCGTACGCGTCGAGCTTCGACCTGAGGTCACCGGCGACACCGATCGCCGCGATGTGCGCTTGCATCGGGTAGCTCTCTACCGCATACGCGGCACGATCGATTCCGCGCGGGTTGCTCGCCAGGAGTTGTGCGTAGCTCGTAGCAGCAACGTCGACAAGCGCGCTCGCTGACCGCTGCGCCGCATCAGCGGCTGCGACGATGTCGCCACCGGCGCGGTGTGCCCTCGCGCCGGCGATCTGCGCGCGGATTGGCGCGACGAGTGCGGCGTCCGGGACGTTGCGTGCGGCCGCGTCCAACTGTTCGATTGCCGCTCCGACCTGCTGTGGCGCGATTGCCTTGAGCTCCTGCGCGATGTGGTCGAGCGTGCCGCTGATCTCGTCCAGCTCGTGTCCCGTCGGTTTTCCGGGAATGGCGACGATGGTGTTCTCGACGCCGTCCAACTCGGCGCGGATCGCGTCGGCGGCCGCGTCGAAGGTCAACGCTTGGCGGCGGAGCGGCAGCCAGCGCACAGAGGCGTCGATCCGGGCTTGCAGGTCGTTGGTGTAGGTATCCAAGTCGGAGTTGACCGTGACCTCCTGGTTTCGGATCTTGTCCTCGATCTCGGCAATCCGGCGCTCGAGGACGGTCACGACGCGATCCTCGACCGGATCGAGCGGTGCGTTGCCCTGCCGGAAGTTCTCGAGACTCGCGTTCACGTCGGCCAGCTGCTGCTGCAATGCGAGCTGGCCCTTATAACGGGCGAAGAGCTGTAGCACCAGGAACGAAAGCAGCAACCCGAAGAAGATGAGGATGGCGGCAAACCAGATTGGTTTCCGCACCAGGATCTTGATCGGATTGTCGACATTGGTACTTCCGGGCGCCGACAGCCGGATGGTCCCTGTGTATGAACCCGGGCCGTCGAGCGGACCGACGTGCGCGTCAATCTCGATCGTCTGGTTCGGAGCGAGAACGAGGGGCGACGGTACCGGCGTCGACGTTCCGTGGAGGAAGAACGTTGTATTGCTGGCAACCGCGTCGCTGGCGCTGTCGTCATCGCGGCCCAGGCCGATCAACTGCGGCACGTTCAGCATCACCGAGCGACCAGCCGTCTCGTGCACGGAGAAGGTGTGCACGATCGGCGGGCCGCTCCCGAATCGGGTGGCCAGCGTCCGGCCGCCATCGGCGAACTCAACCGACAGTGGTACCGCGGCCTGAGCGACGACGAGTGAGACTGACTGCGAATCCTGCCCGTTGTAGACGAGCACTATCGAGGCACTGAACGGCCCGGCCGCCGGGAACACTGCGCTTATCTGCACTGGGACAGTTCCGAGACCCGGCACGTCGACAGGTCGCGTGGAGGCGCTTCCCGCGACACTGACCGTTGCCGGCGCCGTGTTCCCGGCCGCGTCGTGGAAAGGACTCACGTTGACTGTGACCGTAGTTGGCGTCGCGGTGGATGACACGATCGACAGCGTCGTCGCGAACTGCGCACTCGGTGATGACAGGTTGATGGTGTTGTTCGCTCCCGTACCCGAGATGTACAGCTGCGGTGGCACGGACTTATGCACGTTGACGGTCATCGTCTGGAATGACCCGCCCGCGCTTATTACAAGCTCGCCGGTGGTGTCGCCGGCTTCCGACACGCCGGACAGTGTGAAAACGACGAGCTGCGGAGTAGTCGTTGCGGTGAAGCCGTTGGTTGCCGGCGCGGCATTGACAGTGAACGCCGCGTTTCCGGTGCCGTTATAGGTGAACGTGGCCGCCACCGGCGCGCTATTGGCCCGCACGTAGAACAGCTCGTTCGCCGAATTCGCAGTGCCCCTGATGTCGAAATGCACATTGACGAGTGGCGGACCGTTGGGAGTCGCGCTGAACACCAACGGCGGCGTTGCGGCGGCGGCCCGACCTTGCGCCGCTGGTATCGATACGACAACGCCTAGCGCCAGGACCGCGACCGTGGAACAAACCGCTGCCCACCCGCGTATGCCCCGCATAGTTCCCCCGATGTCCCGCTGCGCCCCGTACACAAAATGATGCCATCGCGTTGCGCGTCGAACAACCGAAAAGTTGGATGACAGAAACTCTGAGTGAACCTTCGCTACAACACTTCTCCGGTGACTGTTCAGGTAGATCGACGACGTTGCCAATAGTCAACTCGGGAATACTGAACGCGCGAATAGTCGAGCCTTCTCCTCGCTGCGAAACTGACGTGCGGGTTATCCGTCGTTGAGTCGACTGCGGCGAGTCGGTGCTGCATGATCCATGGAGGAGACGACGCCATGAACAACGCGGCGCTGCCGACGAACGCGATGGTGAATCCGCGGGCCGTAGCGAAAATCGCGCCGCTCATCTCGGTACGGTCACGCGCGTACCCATGTCGCCTACGCCCATCTTGATCGCGGGTCTCCTTGGCCTTGATTCCACCGTCTGAGGTGGTCGGCCTCGGATCTGAGGTGGCCTAAGGCACGGGTCGGTCCGATCTAAGGCGTTCCGCGGCGCAGGTGTGGGCGTTGTCCCGATGTCGTATCCCCGGCTTAGGCGCATCGTGGAGGCACACCGCCCGAGAGCGCCAGCCCAGGAGACCGCCGTGCAATCCATGCCCATGAACACCAACCGCCAACTCGTCGCCGACCGCCACGCCGCCCTCGCCGCGACGGCTCGTCGGGGTCGTCTGCACCACCTGTTCTCCCGGGCGAACCGGCGCCCGACCGTCACGCTCGACATCACTGCTTTGGAGAACGCCGATGCAACGGCACTGACGCCGACCACAGTGCTGGCGACCTGTCCCGACGCCACTCCGGAATCCGGTCGCATCAACAAGGTGGCATGACGCCCGGCTGATCGGCGACAATGGACCCGGTGGCACCGAGGGTTTCGAGTCCTGCATTCATCGGACGGACCGGGCCACTGCAGCGTCTCGAAGCCGCGGCCGCGCGCACTGCGTCGGGCGACGTGACGGCGGTCGTCGTCGGCGGGGAGGCGGGAGTCGGCAAGACACGGCTCCTGCGCGAATTCGCAACCCGCGTACCCGGCTGGCGCGTGCTCACCGGCACGTGCATCGATCTCGGCGATGCCGGCCCTCCCTTCGGGCCGATGGTGGAGATGCTGCGGGCTCTTGTGCGCGAAGACGGAGCCGGCGCGATCCGCGCCCACGCCGGTCCCGCGGCGGCGGAGCTCGCCCGGCTCGTGCCCGAGCTCGAGGCCCCGGGTATCGACACCCAGGGTGACGCGTCCGGCGGCGCGAGTCGCTTGTTCGAGGTCGTGCTCGGCTTGTTCGAGCGACTCGCGCTCGACGAACCGCTCCTGCTCCTGATCGAAGATTTGCACTGGGCCGATCGCTCGACCCGCGACCTGCTCGCGTATCTGATCCACCAACTCGGTGTGGCCCGCATCGCGATCGTCGCCACCTTCCGCGCCGACGAGCTGAGCCGCCGCCATCCGCTCCGGCCCTGGCTCGCCGAGCTCGAGCGCAGCGGCCGGGCCGAGCGCATCGATCTCGAACGGTTCGATCGCGACGATGTGGCGGCGCAGCTGCACGGCATCCTCGGTGAGAACCCGAGCCCCGACACGGTCGACGCGATCTTCACCCGCTCCGACGGCAATGCCTTCTTCACCGAGGAGCTCGTCGCCGCGGGCGGGAATCTGAACTCCGCCGCGCCTGTCGTCGACCGAGCTCCCGCCGTCGTTGCGCGATGTGTTGCTGGTGCGCGTCGAGGCCTGTTCCGACGAGACGCAGGAGCTCCTGCGGCTCGCGGCCGCCGCCGGTCGAACCGTGCACCATCGCTTGCTTGCCGCGGTCGCCCACCGCGACGACGCGCAGTTGCGCGAGCAGTTGCGGGAGGCGATCGCGCAGCAGTTGATCGAACCGACGGGTGAGCACGAGTACACGTTCCGGCACGCGCTCCTGCAGGAGGTGTTGTACGACGAGTTGCTGCCGGGCGAGCGAGTCGAGGTTCATGCCGCGTATGCGCGTGCGTTGAGCGAGCATCCCGAGCTCGCGACCGGCGACCGGGCCGGTGTCTCCGCCCTGCTGGCGCATCACTGGTATGCCGCCCACGATCTCGGGCCCGCGCTGGCGGCGTCGATTGCCGCCGCGCTCGAAGCCGAGCGGGTCGCGGCGGTCCCCGAGGCGCGCGGGCACTACGAGCGCGCGCTCAGCCTGTGGTCGACCGCGCCGGGGGATCGCGCCGATCTGCCGCTTGACCACCTGGAGGTGTTGCACCGACTCGCCGACACCGCGTATCTGATGGCCGACACCGACCGCGCGCTCCACTTGATCGATACCGCGGTCGCGGAGGCGCGCGAGATCGGCGATCCGTTCCGGGTGAGCACATTGCTCGTCCGTCGTGGTCGGTTCTTGTGGTTCGGCGGTGGGCCGGTGGTCGCACTCGCGACGTACGAGGAAGCGCTGTTGACGTGTCCGGCGTCGCCGCCGACCATGCAACGCGCCCGCGCACTTTCCGCCTACGGGCAAGCGCTCATGCTGATGTCGCGCAACGCGGAAGCGGCCGACGCGTGCCGGGAGGCGATCAAGGTCGCGGCCGAGACCGGTGACCGCACGACCGGTGGTCACGCGCGCAACTCGCTCGGCACGGCACTCGGTGGGCTCGGGCGATTCGACGAGGGCATTGCGTTGCTCAACGAAGCACTCGAGATCGCTCGCGACGTCGACAACGTCGACGACACCTGCCGCGCCTACGTCAACCTCTCCGAGACGCTGCTCGAGGCCGGCCGTCTCGACGAGGCGCTGCGGGTCGCGCGTGGAAGGCGCGACCTTCGCTCGTCGGCTCGGTTTCCACCGCGCGTACGGCAGCTATCTGCTCGCGAACTCGGCGATGATCTCGTTCCAGCTGGGGGAATGGGACGACGTCGACGACGCGACGAGCACCGCCCTCGCTTCCGACGCGCAGAGCATGGCCGCGCTCCGGGTGCACACCGTGCGTGCCCGCCTGTTGCTGGCGCGAGGCGATGTCGAAGGCGCGGAACGCCATCTTGTTCCCGCGCTCCAACTCGCAACTCAGGCCGACGACGTGCAGCACGGCGCGCCGGCGCACATGGCCCGGGCCGAGGTTCTCGCCGCCCGGGGAGAGCGGCGCGCGGCAATCGACGCGGCGGCCGCAGTGGTTCGCAGCGCCAACGCCGCCGACGACACCTTCTACGGCGAGGCCGCCGTGCATCTCGGAGTGGAGATCGCGGCCGACCTTGCCGAAGATGCCCGCGCCCGCCACGACGACGACGCCACGGCCGAAGCCGTCGCTCTGGCCGAGCCGTTTCTGGCCCGCGCGCGCCGGCTCGTCGAATGCGATGCCGCGGGCACGCTTGCGCCGCGCACGCGCGGCGAGCTCGCGTCGATCGCGGCCGAACACCGGCGCCTCGACGGCGTACACGACGTCGACGCGTGGCGACTCGCGGTTGCCACCTGGCACGAGATCGGCGAGCCGTATCCGGAGGCGCGGGCGCGCGTGCGCCTGGCGGAGGCGTTGCTCTCGGCGCAAGCCCCCCGAGCGGAGATCGAAGCGCAGTTGCGGGCCGCGGCCGCAGTTGCCGACCGACTCCGGGCGGCGTCATTGCGAGCCGATGCCGATCGGGTCGCCCGCTGGGCCCGCGTCGACATCGATGTCGTAGCCGCGAGCGCGGCGGGGACGAGTGAAGCTGCGCGGCCGGAAGAATCGGTTCCCGTTCCGTTCGCGCTCACGCCCCGCGAGCTCCAGGTGCTCGCCTTCGTCGCCGACGGCCGCACGAACCGCCAGATCGCGGAAGCGCTCTTCATCAACCAGAAGACCGCGAGCGTGCACGTCTCGAACATCTTGACGAAGCTCGGTGTCTCCAACCGCGCCGAGGCCGCCGCCGTCGCCCACCGCGTCGGCCTCGCGAACGACTAACCCCCACCAACCCTCGAACCGTCGTGAGTTGTGGGCGCAATGCGCCCACAACTCACGACAGTCGTGTTCGGGGGTCAGCGTTCTTGTTCGGTGGGGCGAATCAGGATCTCGTTGAGCATGACTTCGCGGCGGCGGGTCACGATGTAGGTGATCGCGTCGGCGATGTCGTCGGCTTCCATCGTCTGACCGAACTGCGAGCTGATGGCCGTCAGGATCTCGTCGCGGTTGTGGCTCGCGAGTTCGGTCGCGGTCGCACCGGGTTCGACCAACGAGACGCGCACGTAGCGCTTGGTGACCTCTTGGCGGAGTGACTCGCTGAACGCGCCGACGCCGAACTTGGTCAGGCTGTACACACCGTTGCCGTTGCGGGCGAAGCGGCCGGCGACCGAACTGATGTTGACGACATCGGCAACGTGACGCGGGTCGTCCTCCGCCGCCTTCAACAAGTGGGGGAGAGCGGCGTGGGTGCAGTAGAGCAGGCCGAGGATGTTGAGCTCGACCATCTGCTTCCACTCCGCCAGTGGCGCGTCGACGATGGGACCGAGCAACATCACGCCCGCGTTGTTGATCAGCGTGTCCAAGCGACCGAGCTCGCGGACGGTCCGGGCGACGGCGTCGGTCGCCTGCGCTTCGTCGGTGACGTCGCACTCCAACACCAACGCGGTGCCGCCCGCGGCGCGGACCGCGGCGGCGACTTCGTCGAGCCGATCCCTTCGGCGGGCGGCCAGCGCGACCGACGCGCCCTGCGCCGCGAGCGCGAGCGCGGTGGCCGCACCGATACCGCTCGAGGCGCCGGTCACCAGCGCAACGGTGCCGGCCAACTCCTGGCGAGGCATAGGTGTCGGGTTCGTCATCAGTTCCTACTCTCGACCGGGTTGTGCGGCAGTGTCGAGACCCGTTCTAGCGCGCAATGGTCGCGCATCGTCTCCGCCGCGGCTCGGCACTAAACCCGTTTGATGTGGGTGGCGCCGGGTATCGAAATGCGCGTGCGCCGAATCGCGCGTACGTCAACCGAGAGAGGGACGCCATGAACGATCCGATCGCCATCCTGAAGGCCGATCATCGCGAGGTTGCGGCGATGCTCAAGGAGTTGGCGGACAGCAAGCCGGGCGCGAAGCGGCGCAAGACCACCGACAAGGTGACGGCTGCCCTCGAACTGCACATGGAGATCGAGGAGAAGCTCATCTACCCGTTGGTCGCCGAGCGCGTCGGCCAGGACGAGGAACAAGAAGCAGAGACCGAGCACGGTCTCGCGCGTGACGGCCTGGTGAAGATGAACGAGCTCGTCGACGAGGGCGGCTTCGGCGCCGCGGTTGCCATGGTCACCGCCGGCATCAAGCACCACGTCAAAGAAGAGGAAACCGAAGTGTTTCCCGAGCTGAAGGCGAAGCTCGACCGTTCGGAGCTGTCCGAGCTCGGCGACGAAGTGGTTGCCGCCAAGCGGACGCGCCGCGCCCGCGCCGCCTAGAGCGCAAGCCAAGATTCGCGCCGGGACGTACGCCTCGCGTCGTCCCGGCGCGAACCGGCCGGCGCGCCTCGATCGAGCCGAGCGGAGTGGTCTCCCGGGGATACGCCGGCACGGCTCGCCGGATTGCCGTTCTCCGTCGTCAAGCTCGGAGCGCACCGGTCGGCGAATGGCCTCCAGGCCCCCGGCCCGAGCTACCGCGGCCGAGATCGCGACTGCTGTGAGGCGCCCTGGCCGGTCGCGACACGCGCCGTTAGCGTTTCCCGGATGAGCAATCCCGCGGCACGAGAGGCCCCCCGCGATATTCGGCGCGCCCGCGATCTGTTTCCGGCTACCGAGAACCTGGCGTACCTCAACACGGCTGCGGTCGGCCTCGCGAGTCGCGCCCTCATTGACGCGTATCACCAACCTGTCGACGGATGGACGGCGGCCGCGCTCGACTTCGCCGCGTGTGAGGCCGCGGCCGAGAGCGCGCGTACGTCGGTCGCGCACCTCATCGGCGCGGATCCCGTCGACATCACACTGATCGCGTCGGTCTCCGCCGCGGCCGGACTCGTGGCCGCGCAGTTCGGCCCGGCGTGCCCCGGGCAGAACGTCGTGATCGGCGAGCGCGAGTACAGCTCCAATTACTTCCCGTGGAGCTTGCTCGCGCACAAGGGGTACGAGGTGCGTCAGGTCGGGTTCCGTAACGGCGGGCTCGAACCTGACGACATCGCGCACGCGGGTCGAGGTCTCGGATACTGCTACCTGTCGCGCGCAATGCAGGATCGGTTCGCGCCGATCAACGCCGGTTGGAAGGCGGGCCGCGTTCCGTTCGACTCCTTCTTCGGCCCGACCATGGACCTATCGGACACGGCGTCGCGGTCCGACAACTCGATCAGCTGGCTCGCCGCAGTCGGAAACGTCGCGGCGCTCTCCGTCTTCGACGATTTCGGTGCAGAAGCGATCTACGCAAGAAACCGCGAGCTCGCGGACTCGGAAGTTAGGGTCCGATCATGGAGCGAGAGGTGGTTACCGGGTACTGCTGGCCGCAATCCGTTCGCGCGGGCGAGCAGGTCGGTCTGCACATGTCGTCGTCGGGGAGCCGACCGGTACGCGTCGAGGTGGCACGCGTCGGCGGACGGCGTGAGGTGGTGTTCGCGTCACCGGAAGTCGCGACCGATGAGCACGCCACGCCCAAGGACGCGGCGGCCAACGGTTGCGGTTGGCCGGTTGCGCTCACGCTCGCCATCGATCCCACCTGGCGATCGGGTTACTACGAGGTCGTGATGGAGATCGACGTCGGCGGCAAGGCGCGGCGCGACTACGCGTTCTTCGTCGTCCGTCCCGCGGCGGGTGCGCGCATCGTGCTCGCGCTGGCAACCAACACGTGGAACGCGTACAACGACTTCGGCGGTCCGAACCTGTACACGGGTGGCACGCACGTCGCGATGCAGCGGCCGATGTCGGCGGGCTACCTCTACAAACCGCCGGGGAAAGGGCGGCGCGTGACGGGAACGGGCGCGCCCGACCCGCAGAACGCCGCGCACGTCGGCTACATCCAACTCAATCACCTATCCGGCTACGCGGGGTCGGCGGGCTGGCCCGACTGGGAGCTCCCGTTCATCGAGTGGGCCGAACGAGAAGGGTTCGAGATCGGTGTGTGCACGAACGCGGACCTCGAAGCGCATCCCGAGGTCTTGGCCGACGCGCACTTGTATCTCTCCGTCGGCCACGACGAGTACTGGTCGCGCGGCATGCGCGACACCGTCGAGGCGTTCATCGCACGCGGTGGCAACGCCGCGTTCTTCTCGGGCAACACGTCGTTGTGGCAGGTTCGTATCGAGGACGACGTGATGATCGGCTACAAGGCCTTCTTCAAGGACGATCCGTTGCTGGGAACACCGCGGGAGTCGGAAGTGACCACGTTCTGGTCCGACGTGATCGTGGCTCGTCCCGAAAACCACATGACGGGCGTGTCGTTCACCCGGGGCGGCTATCACCGCATCGGACGCAACGTGACCAACGGCCTCGGCGGCTACACGGTTCACCGCGCCGGCCATTGGATCTTCGAGGGCACGGGGCTCGGCTACGGCGACGTGCTCGGCGCCGGCGCGACCGTCGTCGGTTACGAGTGTGACGGCTGCGTGTTCACGTACCGCGACGGGTTGCCCTATCCGACCGGCGAGGACGGTACGCCGGCGACGCTCAAGATCCTCGGCACGTGCCCGACGCAGCACTTCACGCGCGAGACCGCGCCCCGCCCGCCCAAACCGAACGAGCCGAGCGAGCTGGAGTACATCGCGTCACGCGTGTTCGGGACACGTGAACCTGAGGCGATCGAGCGGATCCGGTACGGCCACGCGGTGCTGGGTGCGTACACGAACGAAGCGGGCGCAACCGTGCTCACCTCGGGTTCGACCGATTGGGCCCATGGGCTCGCGGCCCGCGACCCGCAGATCGAACAGATCACCCGCAACGTGTTGACCCGACTCGGGGAGAAGGGGGCGGCGGACTAGTTGCCCGCGGTGACGACCTTCAAATCCGCGAACGACTCGCGGATGAGGTCGGAGAGCGCACGGGGCTTGGTCTCGGTTACCCACCGTTCGAACGCGATCTTGAAGACCGCGATCCCGGCTTCCGCGGTCAGGCTCGCGGTCGGGGCTTTGACGCCCCGGGCCCGCAATGCCTCGGCCATCGCAGCCGCGAGCGACGCGAGCTTGATTAGCTCGCGCTCGCGCAGCTCTGCGTTCGCGGCGATGACGGCCTGGCGCTGACACGCGAACTCGCGGCGTTGGCCGAGAAAGCCGGTCGCGGCATCGAGGGCGCGGGCAACCACGTCGATCGGTGCCGCGCCGGGCGGCGCGTCCGCGACCGCCTGCACGAGCAGCTCCTGCAGCGCACTTCCGCCCCCGAAGAGGACCTCGCGTTTGTCGGTGAAGTACCGGAAGAACGTGCGCTCGGTCAGCCCGGCGCGCGCCGCGATCTCCGCGACGGTCGTGTTCTCGAAACCCCGCTCGCCGTAGAGCGCGAGCGCGGCCTGTTCGAGCCGACCGCGGCTGTCGGGTTGCCAGCGCACCATGGCGCGAGGGTACTCCCGATGACAGTGACTGACATCCATGGTGTAGGGTGATGGCAGTAACTGACATCGCCCTTCGCGGAGGTCTCCCATGCGTGTTTTCGTCACCGGCGCGTCCGGCTGGATCGGCTCGGCGGTTGTCCCCGAGCTCATCGGCGCCGGCCATCAGGTAGTGGGCCTCGCCCGCTCGGACGCGTCCGCCGACGCGCTCGTCGCTGCAGGCGCGGAGGTGGAGCGCGGCACGCTCGACGATCTCGAGACGCTGCGCGGCGCGGCCGCGGCGACCGACGGCGTCATCCATCTCGCGTTCAAGCACGAGATCGCGTTCTCCGGCGACTTTCAAGGCGCGGTCGACGCCGATCGCCGCGTCATCGAGACGTTCGGCGAGACGCTCGCCGGTTCCGATCGACCGTTCGTCATCGCTTCCGGACTGCTCGGCCTTGCCCCCGGCCGGCTCGCGACCGAGCGCGACGGCCTGATTCCCGACCCGGCCTCGGCCCCGGGCGCCGGTCCCGCGGGCCGACTCGCCAACGCGCAGCTCACACTTTCCTTCGCCGCGGACGGTGTGCGCTCGTCGATCGTGCGGCTTCCGCCGACGGTGCACGGCGACGGCGACACCGGCTTCGTCGCCAGCCTGATCGGTATCGCCCGCGATCGGGGCGTCTCCGGTTACATCGGCGACGGCGCCAACCGGTGGCCGGCCGTGCACCGGTTCGACGCGGCGCGTCTGTTCCGCCTCGCGCTGGAGAACGCGCCCGCGGGATCGGCGTTGCATCCGGTCGCCGACGAGGGCGTGCCGATCCACGACATCGCGGAGGTGATCGGTCGTCATCTGAACCTGCCGGTTGTGTCCGTCGCGCCCGAGGCCGCGGCCGAACATTTCACCTGGATGGCCAACTTCCTCGCGCTCGACAGCCCCGCCTCGAGCGCGCTCACCCGCACGTTGTTGAACTGGGCGCCGACGCAGCCCGGCCTCCTCGCCGACCTCGACGCCGGCCACTACTTCGACTCTCGCAACGAACCGGCGTGAGTTGGGTGCCTATATGGCGCCCAACTCACGCCGGTACGAGTGGGGGTGCGAGGCGGGAAGTGCGAAACTGCGCGCATGACCGACGCGGGGCGGGGGATTGCGGAGGTGCGCCTCTTGGGTGGCGTGCACGCGCTGCGCGCCGACGGATCGGTCGTCGACCTGCCGAGCGTGAGCCAACGCCGGTTGCTCGCGGTTCTCGCGCTGCACGCGCCGCGTCGGCTGCGGTCGGAGTGGTTGGCCGACCTCTTCGAGATCACGCCCGGCGCGTTGCGCACCTCGGTCTCCCGGTTGCGCACCGCGGTGGGCACGTCGGTGTTGCAGACCGCGAGTACCGGGTACTCGCTGGCGACCGACGTCGATGCCACTCGGTTCTGCGCGGCTGTGGCGGAAGCCGCAGAGTCGACCGACCGCTTGCGCGCGCTCGAGCTTGCCCTCGCGCAGTGGACCGGTCCGATCCTGGAGGAGTTCTCGGGCGAGGCGTGGGCCGACGGAGAGATTGCCCGCGTCACGGAGCTCCACGCGGGCACGGTCGACGACTATGCCGACGAGCTGATCTCGGCGCGCCGGTCGGCGGAGGCGGTCGCCGCGCTCGAACGACAAGTGGCGCTCCATCCGTGCCGCGACCGTTCGCGCGGGCTCTTGATCCGCGCGCTCGCGAGTGCCGGACAGCAGGCCGATGCCTTGCGCGCGTTCCAGCAATATCGATCGCTGCTGATCGACGAGCTCGGGACCGAGCCCTCGGCGGAGGTCGTACGAACCGAACGCCGCGTGGCCACCGGCTGGGACGGCCTCGAGTCGGAGCCCGCGTCGGTGCCCGAGCTGCGGTCGTCCGCCGCGGTCGTGGACATTCCGTTGCCGAGCGCGCTCGTTTCACCCGTTGCCTTCGTCGGTCGCGCCGCCGAGTTGGGGGTTATGGAATCGGAGCTCGGCGCGGCCGCGGCCGGGCTGCGCGCGGTCTTGGTCAGCGGAGAGGCGGGCATCGGGAAGTCGACGCTCCTGGCCGCCTTCGCGCAGCGGGCGGTCGCGGCCGCGGCCGCGACGGTGATCTACGGACGCTGTGACGAGACCGGTGTTTCCCTCCAGCCGTTCATCAGCGTGTTGTCGGCGTGTGTCGAGCACGCACCGCTCGACGTCGTGACCGAGCACGTCGCCCGGTGCGGCGGCGAGCTCCTGCGCATCTGCCCGATGTTGTCGACGCGCGTCCCGAGCTCGCCCGCGCCGACGGCTTCGGACGACGAGACGGCGCGTTTCCTCACGTTCGAGGCCGCGGTCGACTTGTTGCGCCGGATCGCGAACCGGCGGCCGTTGGTCCTGGTGCTCGACGATCTCCAGTGGGCCGAGCCGACGGCCCTGCTGCTGCTGCGTCAGATCGCGCGCGGACTCGCCGACGCGCCGGTGCTGCTGGTCTGCAGCAGCCGGGATCCCGCCGAGTCTCAGTCGGAGGAGTTACGCCTGGCGTTCTCCGACCTGGAACGCGGCGAGACCCGGCGCCTGCCGCTCGCGGGCTTCGACGCCGCCGAACTGGCCGACCTCGTCTCGCACGCACACCACGCGTTCGGTGCCGAGACGCAGCGTGTTGTCGACGCGTTGCGCGACGAGACCGCGGGCAATCCGCTCTACGCGTCGCAACTCATCCGGTACTGGGTCGAGTCGGGACGGCCCGACACAGATCTACCGCAAAGCCTGCGCGACGTCGTATGGATACGCGTCAAGGCGTTGGGAACGGGGGCGGCCGACGTGCTCGCTGACCGCGTCGGTGCTCGGTATGGAGTTCCGGGAGGACGTGCTCGGTCAGGTCGTCGATCTGGCGGAACCGGCGCTGGTCGACGTCCTCGACCTCGCGGTGCGGGCCGGTCTGCTCGTCGATGCGGGACCCGTCCGCCGATCGATGCGGTTCGTCCACGCGCTCGTGGCGAACGCGTTGTACTCCGAGCTCGGCCCGGCGAAGCGCGCCCGCATCCACGGACAGGTCGCGGGCGTCCTGGAGGTCGACGCGGAGGCTGCGCCGGCCGAAGTGGTGGTGCAGCTCGCGCGTCATTGTGCGCTCGCCGGAATGGCAGCCGAGGCCCAACGCTGGTCGACGCGCGCGGGCGACGACGCCTTCGATCACCTCGCCCCGACCGAGGCGGCCTACCACTACGGTGTCGCGCTCGACCTGGCGATCGCCCTCGATCGACCCGACGCCGAACGCGCCGATCTCCTCGTCCGGCTCGGCTCCGCGCAGCACCGTTCGGGAGACGCCGCCGCGCTCGCCACGTTGGAAGAAGGCGCCCTGCTCGCGCGCCGGAGCGGAGCCGACGACGCGCTGATCAAAGCGGTCCTCGCCGCTGATCGGGGCTTCATGCGTTACGAGGGTGCACCGGAGTTTCTGGCCAGTATCGAAGCGGCCGTGGCCGTCGCCGACCGATCCGACACCGAGACCTACGCGCGACTGCTCGCGCTCCTCGCGCAGACGCTGGCGTATACCCGCGACGACGATCGCCGATTCGCGCTGGCGCGTGAGGCACTCGATCTCGCCGACCGCGATCCCGCGCTCTTGGCGCGGGTCGGCCCCGCGGTGCTCAACAGCATGTGGGCGCGCGGCAGCGACGAGCTCAGCTCGCGGATCGCGACGCGCGCGATCACCGCGGCCGAGGCGTCGGGCGATCCCCGCCTCGAGTTCAGTGCTCACCTGTCGGCTTACCACGTGGCCATCCGGTCGGCGGATCACGTCGCCGCGACCCGCAGCCTCGCGAAGATCCGTTCGGGCGCGCGGTCGCTGGGTGAACCTCGGCTCCGATGGATCGCGGCGCTGGTCGACACCTTCGACGCGACGATGGCGGGCCGACTCGCGGAAGCCGAGGTCCGAGCGGGGGAGACACTCGAATTGGGGATGCAGATCGCCGCGCCCGACGCGTTCGCGCTCTTCGCGGGTCAGTTCTTCGTTCTCGCGACGTTCGGTGGACGGCACGACGAGCTCTTTCCGTTGGTCGAGCAAACCGCGGCCGACAATCCGACAATCGTTCCGTTCGCGCTCGCGTACGGGATCATCTGCGCGGCCGTCGGTCGCGAGAAGGTCGCGCGGGAGATCCTGCGCGACGGAATGGCGAACGACTTCTCCGAAATTCCGGTCAACGTGTTCTGGATGACGTCGGTCATCGGCTACGCGATCCTCGCCACGGAGCTCGACGACGCCGAGGCGGCCCTCCAGTTGTTCCCGTTGATCGAACCGTTCGCCGGGCAAGTCGCGTACAACGGCGTCACGAGTCAGGGTCCGATCGCGGCGTACGTCGGCAAGCTCGCGTCAGTCCTTGGTTGGCACGACGTCGCCGAGGACCACCTGGCCGTTGCCCTCGAGATTGCAACCGCATTCGGCTGGATCTACCACCGGGCAACCACCCTCTTCGCGCTCGCGCAGGCGCGGCATCGCCGCTTCGGGAAACTCGACCCCGAAAGCCGGGCGTGGTTGACGGAAGCGGGGGAGCTGTGCCGCGCCGGCGGCTTCACCACCTGGACGCCGCGCGTCGAAGCCCTCGAACGCGAGAACGCGCGGACCTAGAGGTCCGCGCGTTCTCGACGGTTGGAGAGTTCGCTACGGCTGGATGTGGTCGATCTCGATCTCGGTTTCCTGCGGCGGCGTGGTGAAGCCACCTTCGACGCCGGCCTGCAGTTTCGGCAGCAGCGTTCCGTCGCGGAATTTCTCCCAGGCGGCCTGGGAATCGTGGATCGCGATGATCGTCCAACCGCCGGGTACCGAGCCGGCCGCGTGGTAGATCTGCCCCGGGGGCAGTGAACCGTCGGCCGGGTGAACGGCCTTGAGCGAGGCCTCGTACTGCGACTTCGTGCCGCCGGGGAAGTGGTGAATGATGCCGAATGCCATGTCGTGTTCCTCTCGGGTTCGTTGTTCGGGACTGTACGTCAGGGGGCGAGTTCGGCCGACGCGGCAATGATCTGCTCGAGCGCGGCGTGATCGGGGAGCAACGGCGCGTCGAGCGTCGGCAGCTCGCGCACGCGTCCGAAGGCGCGCTCGATGAACTCGCCTTCGATGACCGGGCTGTGACAGCTCGCGATCGTCGTGATGTCGAGGCTCTGCACACGGTCGACGCACTGGTTGAACTTGTTCGTGTCGAGCATGGTCAGCCACGGGCTTACCGCGCCGAGCGCGAACATCCACATGCCCTCGTTCCAGAAGGCGGGATCGAGATCGGCGATCGCGTGACTCGGATCGGTGAGTGGGGTCGCGAACGTGTCGACGGCCCAATAGACACCGGTCGTCGGATCGAACAGACCGCGGGTGGTGGGTGAGTCGAACACCGGCGGGCGGAGAGCAACCAGCGTGCGATCACCCGCGCTGAACGCTTCACCGTCCATCACCCAGAGGCAGCGCTCGAGCGGGAAGTCGAAGCAGTTCGTGTGCCGCTCGACCATCGCCCAGTTGCACACGAGCTTGGCGTTCGGGCACGCCGTGAGCGCCTCGTCGAGGTTGCCGGTGTGGTCGACGTCGTCGTGCGACAAGAAGATCCAGCGGACATCTTCCGGTTCCACGAGGCTGAACACGTCTTCCAGCCACTGCTTTCGGTTGGCGGGCGTTCCGGTGTCGACGATCACCGGTTCGGCGCCCAGGATGACCATCGAGTTGATGTACACGTAGAGCGGCGCGCCCGTCGCGGGCTGCACTTGGTGGATCACATAGGTGTCGGCCGCGACCTTGGTCGGAGGCACGTAGGTGGTCGGGGCAAGAGGAGTGAACGTCATGCCACGACGATGACGGTTCGGGCGCGTCGTTTGCGCGTCACCCGTTGATTTCCGGTGATGCGCGAGTGACGCGGCCCGCCCCGCATGCTCTGTCCATCAGCCACGAGCAGGAGGAACATCGATGGAGACGGTTCTGGTCTTTCACGAGGTCGACGACGTCGACCTCTGGGTCACGTCGACGAAGCGCGAGGAGTTCTTCGGCCCCCTCGGGATCACGGCGCGCACGTTCGTAAGCCCGGACAACTCGAACCGCGTCGGGCTGATCGTCTCGACGCCCAGCCTCGAATCGCTCCAGGCGAGCCTGCAGACCGAAGGTGCGGCCGAGGCGATGAAACACGACGGCGTTCGCCCCGAGACGCTGCTCATGCTCGTGCAACCGGAAGGCAAGTAACCGTGTGGGCCCAACTCATCACCGCCCGTTTGAAGCCGGGCCGCGAAGGTGACCTGCAGAAGTTGGTCGACCAGTTGCGGGCGCTCGAGCAGCCCGGTTCGGGTCTCGTGCGCTCGACGGCGATGCAGGATCAGAACGACCCGGGCCAGGCGCGCATGTTGGTGGTCTTCGAGAGCGAAGCAAAGGCGCGCGAGCGCGAGAGCGATCCGCGCCGCCAAGAGGGCATGCGCGACGCCCGCGCGTTCATGGCCGAGATCTTCGAAGGACCGCCGGAGTTCGTCGACCTGACGTTCGTCGACGAGGTGGAGATGCGTCCGCAATCGGTTGCCTTCGTGTCTCCGCTCCTGCCCGGCAAGATGGAAGTCGATCGCGCCGCGTTGGAGTCGGTGCAATCGGGTGCACGCAAGCAGGACCATGCCGACTCGCGTCGGCGGGCGGGCGTCACCCGCGAGGCCTGTTGGATGCAGTCGACGCCCGGCGGCGACTTCGCGGTGGTCTACGTCGAAGCCGGCGACATCGGCGCGGCGTTCGGCACGCTCGGCACGTCGCCGGAGCCCTTCGACGTGTGGTTCCGGGATCACATCCGCGAGGTCCACGGAATGTCGCTCGAGGACGGCTTCCCGCCCCCCGACCAGGTCCTCGACTTCACCGCGTAGCGCGCACCCCCGAACGAACCGGCGTGACTGTGGCATCGAATGGATGCCACAGTCACCCCAGTTCGGAGAATCAGGAGGCGAAAGCGGGTTCGACCGCGTCGATCTCGGTGGGCTCGTCGATGATGTCTTCTGCTTCGGCTTCCAGCTGGCTCTGACCCCGCACGAAAACGAAGACGGCGCCGACGACGAGCAGTGCCGCGCCGATGTACATCGCGTACTGGCTGCCGACCATGAACGCGTCGCGGGCCGCGGCGGCCAACGCGCCGCCCCCGGACCCGGCCTTGTTCGCCACCGCGATCGCCGCGGCCGGGGCTTCGTGCGCGGCCGCTGCTGCTGCCGGCGGGAGCCCGTGCAGGTTCCCGTCGATGTGACTGCGGTAGCCCGAGTTGAACGCGCTCCCGAGGATCGCGATCCCGAACGCCGAGCCGAGCTCACGCGCGGTGTCGTTGACGGCCGACGCAACACCCTGCTTGGCCCGGGGCAGTGAACCGACGATCGCGTTCGTCGCGGGTGTCATCGCGAGCGCCGTTCCGCCCCCGATGACCAAGAGCGCGAAGAACATGTGCCAGTAGCTCGAGCTGACCGACAGGGTCGCGACCATCACGAACCCGACCGCACTGATCGCCAGACCCAACGCACCGATGATCCGTTGGCCGTAGCGCTCGGCGAGCGTGGCGGCCACCGTCGACAACGGCATCATCACGAGTGCGACCGGCAGCAGCGCGATCGCGGACTTCAGCGTGCCGTAGCCGAGCACCAGCTGGAGGTACTGCAACGAGATGAAGAAGAAGCCGAAGATGGCGAAGAACTGCAGGAACAACGACGCGGAGCCGGTCGCGAAGCCGCGGAGCCGGAACAGTCGGGGATCGAGGAGCGGCGTGGGCGTCTGCAGTTCCCAACGCACGAACAAGAGACCGGCGACCACGCCACCGATGATGCCCACGAGGGTCACGGGATCGCTCCAGCCGCGGCTCGGTCCTTCGATGATGCCGAGCACGAGTCCGCCGATCGCGAGCACCGACAGCGCGGTGCCGATCGGGTCGAAGCTCACGGCTTCGCCTTCCCGCGTCTCCGGAACCGCGAACAGCGTGGCGACGAACGCCACCGCGGCGATGACCGCGCTCATGACGAAGATCGAACCCCAGTACCACTGCTCGAGCAGCGCGCCACCGGCGAGCATCCCGAGAATTCCGCCCGCGCCTGCGAATCCGGCCCACACGCCGACGGCGCGCGCCCGGCCTTCGGGCGGGAACACGCTCGTGATCGTCGACAGCGTGCCCGGCATGATCAGCGCGGCGCCGACACCGGTGAGCACGCGCCACCCGATGAGCGTGCCCGCGCTGGTGCTGAACGCCGACGCCACGCTCGCGAGGCCGAAGAGCGCGATGCCGATGAGCAGCGCGCGCCGCCGGCCGAAGCGGTCGCCGATCGCGCCGGCCGGGAGGAGCAGCGCGGCGAGCGCCACCGTGTAGCCGTCGACGATCCATTGCGTCGCGGTCTGCGAGGCGCCGAGCGCGGCGGTCAGGGTCGGCACCGCAACGGCCATCATCGAGACGCCGGCCACGACGAGAACGAGGGCGAGGCACATGGTGACGAGCACCGCGGTGCGGCGCCCGGGCGAGATCACCGCGGCTGTTCCGACCGGCGGTGCTGCTGTTCGGACCTGGGGCATCGGGGGAACCTCCGGGGGGAAAGGGTCGTTACCGGAAACAAGGAGTTCCGGAAATGGTCATTGCAGAATGACGTGCTACAATACGGAAGTCAAGACTTCCGGAAGGAAATCCTCTCGGAATTTGGAAACGGATCTACGATGTTCGACGTGGCCAAAATCGAGCTCGACGCGCCTGCTGAAGATGCGGGCGCTCGCCCGCGGGGCAGGCCGCGGGCCGCGGATCGTGAGCCCCTGATCCTCAGTGCGACGAGCGAGCTCCTCGCCGAAGTGGGCTACGACCAGCTCCGGGTGCAGGACGTGGCCGAACGGGCCGGCGTGGGCCTGGCCACGATCTACCGACGCTGGGCGACCAAGCAGGATCTCGTGATCGCGGCGATGCACGAGGAGAAGACCAGCGTCGAGATGCCGGAGACGGACGACCCGCGGGCCGATCTCGAGCTGATCCTGCGCGAGATGGCGAACGAGCTCGCGGGCCCCAAGTCGTGCCTGCTGATCGGCTTCGTATCCGCGTTGCGCACCGACCCCGAGCTGGGGCGGGCGTTCCGCGAGTCGTTGCTCAGCGTCATGCGGGACCGCATGCGGCGGCCGATCGCCCGGGTCATCGGCGAGGACGCGCCCGACCTCGACGTGCGCGCCGATCTCGCGCCCGCACTGTTGATGTTCCGCACGCTCGTCGACGATCGGCCTGCCGATCCCGACGAGCTCGCACGCCAATTGTGCGCGCTCGTGCTCGCGCCCGCGTCGACCTGAGCAGTACTGGGTATAAGCCCCTTCGAGGTTGATCCCCGAAGGAGCGACGATGCCCGAGAACCCGACGCCCGCGACCACGACCAACGCCGGGATTCCGGCCGAGAGCGACGAGCACTCGCTGACGGCCGGTCCCGCCGGTCCGATCCTCCTGCAGGACCACTACCTCATCGAGAAGATGGCGCAGTTCAACCGCGAGCGGGTGCCGGAACGCGTCGTCCACGCCAAAGGCGGGGGCGCGTACGGCGTGTTCGAAGTGACCGGCGACGTCAGTGGCTACACGAAAGCCGCGGTGTTCGCGCCCGGCGCGTCGACCGAAGCGTTGCTGCGGTTCTCGACGGTTGCCGGCGAGCTCGGGAGTCCCGACACATGGCGCGACCCGCGTGGATTCGCGTTGAAGCTGTACACGACCGAGGGCAACTACGACATGGTCGGGAACAACACGCCGGTGTTCTTCGTGAAGGACCCGATGAAGTTCCAGGACTTCATCCGGTCGCAGAAGCGCCGCGCCGATACGCACCTGCGCGACAACGACATGCAGTGGGACTTCTGGACGCTGAGCCCCGAATCCGCGCATCAGGTGACGTATCTGATGGGCGACCGCGGGATTCCGCGCAGTTGGCGGACGATGAACGGTTACTCCTCGCACACCTACATGTGGTTGAGCGACGCGGGGGAGCGCTTCTGGGTCAAGTACCACTTCAAGACGAACCAGGGGAACGAGTTCTTCACCCAGGACGACGGCGACCAGATGGCCTCGATCGACACCGACTTCCACATCCGCGATCTCCGCGAGCACATCGACGCGGGTGACTTCCCGAGCTGGACGATGAAGGTTCAGGTGATGCCGTACGCCGACGCGCCGTCGTACCGCTTCAATCCGTTCGACCTCACGAAGGTGTGGCCCCACAGCGACTATCCGCTCATCGATGTGGGCACGCTGACGCTCGACCGGAATCCCGCGAACTACCACACCGATATCGAGCTCGCCGCGTTCGAACCGTCGAACATGGTTCCGGGCGTCGGTCCGAGCCCCGACAAGATGCTGCTCGGACGGCTGTTCTCGTATCCGGATACGCACCGCTATCGCATCGGTCCGAACTACATGGACCTCCCCGTCAACCGGCCCCACGCCGTCGACCGCCATTCCTACGCCAAGGACGGTCCGATGCGTTACGAGAACCCGGGCGATCCGGTCTACGCGCCGAACTCCTACGGCGGTCCGGCGGCGCAACCGCCGTCGATGATCGCGGGTTGGGAGGTCGACGGCGACATGGTGCGTACCGCGACCGACCTGCACGCCGAGGACGACGACTGGGGCCAGCCCGGAACGTTGGTGCGCGAAGTGTTCGACGACGCGGCGCGCCAACGCCTCGTCGACAACATCGTGGGTCATCTCCTCAACGGGGTGAGTGAACCGGTGTTGGTGCGCGCCTTCGAGTACTGGCGCAACATCGACAAGTCGGTGGGCGATCGCGTCGAGCACGGCGTGCGCGACAAGCAGGCGCCGTAGTCAGCCGACGGCGGCAATGGCCTTCCGGATCACGTCGGCGACCCTCTGCGGCTGCGAGATCATGACCACGTGTGAACCTTCGATCTCGGTGATGTCGGCTCCGGCGCGCTGTGCCATCGAACGGATCACGTCGGCCCCGGCGGCCTTGTCGCCGGTCGCGACGACAGTCCACGACGGCACGTTCTTCCACGCGGGCGGGCCGGACGGTTCGGAGAACGCGGCCTCGGCCGCGGGCCGTTGGGTCGCCGCCATGAGCGCGGCCTGTTGCGCGGGCAGATCGGCTGCGAACGCGGCGCGGAACTTGGCCGGGTCGACGGTGAGCTCGGTCGCGGTCTCCGAGCCCTGTCCGGTCGGGAACTGCTGAGGCACGAGCGCCGAGTTCAACACACTGTCCTTCGACCCCGCTTCGACCTGGCCGAGCGTCTCGCCGTCGTCCGTCGCGAACGCGGCGACGAACACGATCCCCACGACGTTCTCGGCATTGGTGGCGGCATTGCTGACGACTGCGCCGCCGTAGGAGTGCGCGACCGCGAGGACCGGGCCCGGAATCTGGCCGAGCAGGCTCGCCAGGTACGCGGAGTCGCGGGCGATGCCGCGCAGCCCGACTGCGGGCGCGATGACGTGCACGCCGTCGGCCAGCAGGAGTTCGGCGACCCCGTTCCAGCTCGACGCGTCGGCAAACGCGCCGTGCACGAGGACGACAGTCAGCGGAGCGGTGTTGGTCGAGGTCTGAGACATGCGAGCTCCTTCAATGAGAGTCGGGGTGAGAGTGGACTGAGCGTTCTAGGTGGGGTTCGACTTTGGGGCGTCGACGAACGTCGCGAGCGGTTGTCCGACCTCGACGATGTAGGTCGAGAGCATCCGGCCGGTATCGGGGCCGACGTCGAGTGCATTGTGCGGCGTGCGCGGGTCGATCAGGAACCCGTCGCCCGCGTTCAGGGTCAGCGTCGGCGCGTCCTGGATCATCATCTTCACGGTTCCCGCAACGATGTATCCGACTTCTTCGCCGGGATGGATGTGCCAGCCCGATTCGACGCCGCACGGGATCTCGGTGACCACCTGCACGATCTCGCGTCCCGGAATCGACGAGCTGCGATGCTGGATCTCGGTGCGCGGCAACGTTCCGGCGAGCGCATCGTCCGACGGGGCTGGCGACATCGCGTTACCTCCGATTGAATCGCGTTCGTTCCTATTGCCATGGCGGGCGCGCGTGATCACCCAAGCAGGGTGAATGCCCCGGCGCCGCGCACGGTGTAACGGCGAACGAGTTGCGCGCGCACGACCGAAAGGAACCCATCATGAGTGTGAAGCAGCACCTCCGGGAAGCGTTCCCAGGGCGCCCCGAGGAGATGCCGAGTCTCGACGGCGCGACCGGCTGGCTGAACTCGGAGGCGCTGCGCACGGATGCACTGCGCGGCAGTGTCGTCGTGGTCGAGTTCTGGACCTACTCGTGCATCAACTGGTTGCGCACGCTTCCCTATGTGCGCGCCTGGTCCGAGAACTACCGCGCCGAGGGCTTGGTGACGATCGGCGTGCACTCGCCCGAGTTCTCGTTCGAACACGATGTCGAGAACATTCGCCGCGCCGCGCGCGACATGAACATCGAGTATCCGATCGCCATCGACAGCGACTTCGCGATCTGGCGCGCGTTCGGTAATCAGTACTGGCCCGCGCTCTACTTCGTCGACGCGCAGGGGCGGATTCGCCATCATCACTTCGGCGAAGGTGAGTACGTGCCGTCGGAACGGATGATTCAACAGCTGCTCGCGGAGTCGGGCCGAGCCGGCGTTGATCACGATCCGGTTCCCGTCGCCGGGATCGGGGCCGAGGCCGCCGCCGACTGGGACAGCCTGCGTTCTCCGGAGAGCTATCTCGGTTACCAGCGCGCGGAGAGCTTCGCGTCGCCCGGCGGATCCGTGTCGAACGTCGCGGCCGAGTACACCGTGCCGGACGAGTTGCGGCTCAATCGCTGGGCGCTGTCGGGCAACTGGACGATCCGCGGCGAGGCCGCGGTGCTGAACGCCGCGGGCGGGAAGATCACCTACCGCTTCGAGGCGCGCGATCTGCATCTCGTGATGGGCGCGACCACGCCCGACGCGACGGTGCGCTTCCGTGTGCTCGTCGACGGACTACCCCCGGGCGCGGCGCACGGTGTCGATGTCGACGACGAAGGCAACGGTGTGGTGCGCGAACCTCGTCTGTACCAACTCGTCCGCCAGCCGGGCCGCATCCGGGAGCGCACCTTCGAGATCACGTTCCTCGACCCCGGCCTGCAGGGCTACGTCTTCACGTTCGGATAGAGACGGGTTGCTCTTTACTGGTCGCTCGCGCTGCGCCGTTGTCAGAGCGACTGCGCGGGAAGTGACAACGGCTCCGCTGTCGCTCCTTGCGGCAGCAGATGATCCTTGGGGATCAATCCGCGGGATACCCAGTTGCGCTTGTCGGCCCATACGAGCATCGGCGGCAGGATCACCAGCGCGCTCAACAGCGCGATCGCCACGTTCAACGCCACGATCTGACCGAAGTCGTGCAGGAGCGGTAACGACGACGTCGCGATGACGGCGACACCCGAGATCGCCGTCAACGCCGACACGATGAACGCGCGACCGGTCCGCGAGGCGGTGTCGTCCATGGCTTGGCGCGGGGCGGAACCGCGGCGCCGTTCCTCCACGAAGCGCAACAGCAGGAGCGACGTGAATTCCGTACAGGCCGCGACCACCAGTGGTCCGCCGACGGCTGTCATCGGGCTCAGCTTGAGGCTCAACGCGTAGGCGAACAACGACGATGCGCCGACCGCGATCAACACCGGAACCAGGGAGAGCAGCGCGCGGATGATGCTGCGCAATCGGACGCTCAAGAACAAGAACACGAACAGAATCGAGATATAGGTGAGGATGACGCGGTTCGCGTTGAGGTTGTCGAGCAGCCCGACCCCGACGACGGCGAGACCCGACGGAGTGGCGCGGACGCCCGCGGGCGGGTGCACCGTCGCTCGGATCTCGCGCACAACCGTGGCGCGGGCGTCGAGTCCACTCGGGCCCGTCCGGAAGATGATGTTCATGGCCGTGGCCTGCGCCGCGACCGTCGAGAGCTTGATGTCGTGCGGCGCGACCGCGTACGCGGCCTTGACGTCGGCCGAGGTCGGGGTGAGATGGGGCGCGCCGGGGACGTCGCTGAGCTCGCTGACCGTGCTGACGAGTCCCGACGCGGTGAGCAACGTGTCGGGGAACTTCTTGAGGTGCGAGCGCGTGAAGTCGTCGACGAACTTCACCGTTGTCTGGTTGAAGACGTTCGGGGACTGCACGTATACGCCGAGCTCGCTCGACGAGTGCACCTCGCGGTTGAGCACGTTCAGGTTCTTGATGACCTGCGACTTCTGGTTGACCCACTGGGTCGGGTCGGTCTGGAGGACGAGCTTGCCCTCGACGAGGAGGCCGCCCGCGAACACGACGAGGCTGACGACCGCGAGCGCGGGCGCGATGCGATCCGTGATCGACCCGAGGCGCACGGTCAGGCGGCCGAGCCGGCCCTCGCGGAAGTCGCGCCCCTTCGTGGGCGACTTGTACTCGCGGATGCCGAGGATCGCGAGTGTGGCGATGATGCTGTTCGCGCAGATCGCGATCACGCCGATCACGAGCAGCAATCCGAACTCGCGCAGCATCGGGACCTTGGCGAAGCGCAGGGCCGCGAACGCGAGAACCGCGTCGAAGGTCACCACGAGGAGCGCCGGTCCGAGGTTGCGGGCCGTCTCCTGGATCGGATGCGGCGCCCGCGCGATGACCACTTCTTCCTCGACGCGCGCGTGCATCTGGATCGCGTAGTCGATACCGATGCCGAGCATCACGGGGAAGCCGGAGATGGTCACGATCGTCAGGGGAATTCCGAGGTAGCCCGCGATGCCGAAGGCCCAGATGATGCCGATCAGCACGATGCCGAGAGGCAGGAGCCGCCACCGGACGCCGAAGAGCAGGATCAGGATCAGCGCCATGATCGCGATGGCGATCAAGCCGAGCGTGGCCATGCCGCCGGTCAGATAGTTGTTCAGGTTCTCGAGCAGCGCGGGTGCGCCGGTGGTCGTGATCTCCGCGTGCGCGAAGTGCAACTTCTGCGCCTCGGCGGTCACGAGGTCGGCGGTCTTGCCTTCCTGTTTGATCGACTCGTTGCCGAGTAGGCGCACGACCATCTGCGCGTGTCGCGCGTCGGGGAAGAACGGCAGGAGGGGAGTGCGGATCGGCTTGGGTTGCTTCGGCTGCGGATTGTCGTAGAGCAGGAAGTCGAGGTACTTCGGGTTGTCGAGCGTGCGTTGCGCGATCGGCACCGCGTTGATGCGCGTGATGGTCGCGAGCGCCGACGCGCTCCGCGCGGCCTGACCCGCCTTCGACGTGTCGCGGGCGAGGTCGGCCGAGAGAATCTGCCCGGCGACGCTCTTCGTCACGTCGCCGCCGGGCCCCTTGACCAGGTTGTCGTTCCACTGCAGCGCGGTGAGCGGTGTCACCACGTTCAACACCTGGCCGGACGCCTTGATGTTGTTCGCCACGTCCGTCCACTGCTTGTTGTTCGCGGCGGTGAACAACTCGGCGACGGTATGACCGGGGTCCATCGTGACGAGGGTGACCATGGCCTCGCCGCCGAACAGGTTCTGATAGGCGACGCTGTCCTTGTAGACCTGGTCGCTCTTGTTGAGATAGTTGCTCTGGTCGGTGGAGAATTTCAGCTTGGTCGTGCCGTAGCCCAAGCCGACCGTCACGATGCCTCCGACGAGCAGCACGGTGATCCAGTGCTTCCCGAGGTTGAGGCCGAGCCAAGACCAGAACTTGTCCACGCGCCTCCGTCGGTCCGCGGTCTGCGCGAATCTACTTCCATGCGCCAGCTCGTGTTCCTTGGTCCGGGCCGCCTGGAATGGCAGGACGGAGCGGCTCCGGAGCTGTCGGGCCCGGGCGACGCGCTGGTCCGGCCGATCGCAGTCGCAACCTGCGATCTCGACTCGGCCGTCCTGTCGGGGCGCGCACCTCTACCGGGCCCGTTCGCGTTCGGACACGAGTTCGTCGCCGAGGTCGTCGAGGTCGCGCCGGATGTCACCGGCACTCGGCGCGGTGACGTCGTGATCGTGCCGTTCCAGATCAGCTGCGGGCACTGCGATCGCTGCCGCCGGGGGCTGACGGGCAGCTGCGCGACTGCCGGGGCAGGCGCGGCCTACGGAATGGCGCCGATCGCGCGCCGGGAATGGGGCGGCGCGTTCGCCGATCTCGTTCACGTCCCCTACGCCGACGCGATGCTCGTCTCCCTGCCCGCGGGCATCGAACCGGCGTCGGTCGCGAGCGTCTCCGACAATGTTCCCGACGGGTGGCGCGCGGTCGCGCCCGCGCTCCACACCGAGCCCGGCGCGCCGGTGTTGGTGGTGGGTGGTGCCGGCGACGTCGCGTTGTACGCGGTGGCGGCCGCAGTCGCGCTGGGGAGTGAGTCGGTCGACTACGTCGACACCGACGAACGCCGGCTCGCGGTCGCGAACGAGCTCGGCGCCAACGCGATCGCCCGGCAGCCCGACGGTTCGGCCCTCGGGCGGTATCGCATCACGGTCGATCACAGTGGCGACGAGTCGGGGCTGCAGAGTGCGATCCGTTCGACGGAGGCCGAAGGTACGTGCACGTCGACCGCGATCTACTTCGCGGGCGCGGCCCTGCCGTTGCTCGAGATGTATACCCGCGGCATCACGTTCCGTACGGGCCGCGTCAACGCACGTGCTGCGATCCCCGAGATACTCGAGCTCGTTGCCGCCGGCACCTTGCGGCCGGAGCTCGTCACCGCGGAAGTCGTCGACTGGGATACCGCCGATGCCGCGCTGGTAGATCTCTCGGGCAAGACCGTCGTGACGCGAGCGCGCACCTCGAGCAGCTGAGTCCGCCCGCGCTAACGCCGCGTAGAAGTTCCGCCGACCGCGTAGGAACCGCGTCAAGACGGGTGATCGCGGCCGACGCGCCGGGTTGGATGGTCTCGTAACGATTCCGACGCGTCGAGAGGCGCCGAGATGTACCGAGACCAGCGCCCACTGCGCACCGGGATGCCGGTCGGCACGGCAGTCCTGCCGACGGTGGACGAGTTGATCGACACGTTTACGCGTGCCCGGCTTCAGTACGAGATCGCACGGACGGCGGAACGGCTCGGCGACACCGGCCACCACGCCGCCGTCCGACCGCTGCTCGCACGCCTGAGTCAGCACGAGATTCAGCGATCACCCGATCTCGAGCGCGCGGTGTGCAGCGCGCTGGCGAAACTCGGGGTCATGCACGTCGGTCCCGGCGGCCGGTTCGCGCTGCGGCCGCGCCACCTCCTGGCCGCGGATGTCGTCGACATGGTCACGGAGATGGACGCCGCGATCCCGTTGCGGTACTTCCTCGTCCGGCAGGTGTAGGCCATGTTGAACGTTCTGCTCGGCTGCGTGATCGGCTTTGTTTTCGTCTGCTGCGCGTGCGTGCCGCTGTTCGCGCCGTGGCGGATGCGGATCTGGTATCTCGTGAACGCACCCGTCGGCGACCCCGTGCTCGGCCTGGGCGGTGCACCGGGAGTGACGCTGCGGGAAGTGACGCTGTCGTCGGTCGAGACGTGCGCGGGCCGGGTCGAGTTCGCGGTCGACGGTGTCGGCGCGGGCCGCGGCATGTACCGGCGCACGTTCCGTCGGGACGATTGCACGCCGGGCGAGGTCGCCCGCCTCGACGGTTGGTCGGCGACGCGTGTCCCGTTGCTGTTGGTCGTCGACGAGGCCGGCGACACCCACCTCTTCGGGCCCGACGGTTCACTCACGAACGTCGTGCCGGTTCCGGCGCAGATTCGTTGACGCGGGACAGCCGCCCCGCAAAGAACGCGTCGTAACCAGGCCCGGGCGCGCAAGAAACGCGTAAGTAGGGGTGACCCGGGTAGGTCGCGGGCGTACACCGGACTGAGGGGGATCCGATCCCTCGGAAAGGGGTTCACCGATGACGACATCGTTTGTACCCGAGTGGTGGGAGGCGCCGCCGACCGCCGCCATGCTGCACGCGGCGGCCACGCATCTCGTCTCGTTGTTCGATCTCCGCGCGTGCCGGTTCGAGCCGTTCCCGTTCGACGAACAGCTGCCCCGCATCGAGCGCGGGCGCATCGTCCTGCCCGCGGCCGAGCCGGGTGTCGCGCCGTGGTCCGGCGCCGACGGCGTGGAGCTCCCCGTTCGCCACGCCGGGCTCACGCTGGGTCGGTTCGTGCTCGTCCCCGCCACACCGACGACCGGCGTGGGTTTCTCGGCTGCGGTACGCGCCGATGCGATTGAGTTCGCAGCCGAACTGAGCCTGCCGATCGCCGAAGCGCTGGTTTCAGGACCCGTCCCGCATCACGTAGCCGAAGCCCCGGATGCTGGTGATCGCGAGCCCGGTCGGCAGGAGTCGACGCCGTAGGCGCGACACGTGCACGCGTAGCGTCTGTTCGTTCCCGCCCTCGGGCCACGCGGCCGCGATGAGGTCGTGCTCCGACACCGCTTCGCCGAAGTTCTCGATGAGCGTCTCCGCGATGCGTTGATCGACGGGCGACACGATCACGACGATCCCGCGACACGTCAGTTGGCCGTAGGTATCGAGCGTCGGCCGCAGCGGATGGTGTTCGGCGCGCCGTGCGAGCGAGGTGATGCGGGCGCGGACGTCGGCGTCTTCGGCCGGAAGTCGCAGCCAGTCCTCGAGGCAGCTGTCGCCGATCGGCGGATCGACATCGTGATCGACGAGCCAGAGTCGAGGAACGCCGTGCCGGTCGAGGCGGTCGCGCTCGGCGCTCTGGTCGGGCCAGTTCAGCACGACGACGTCCCGGTTCGTGCTCTCGCCCACGAGCTTCGCGGTCGGTTGCGTAAGCATGCATCCGTCATACAGGAACGCAACGGTCGGATGACAGGACCTTTACGGTTCTCTAGCGCGTATCCGGAAAGTCATGCGGGTTGTTCACGGCGCCGGGGGCGCCTGACCCGTTCCTGGCAGTATCTAGCCCGTGCGCGGCGACGACCCGAATCCGGCCCTGATCCTCTCGGAACGAAAGGCGCTCGGCCCGGCCGACACGACCGCGGCGCTCCTCACGCTCAACCGGCCCGAGCAGCTGAATGCGATCAATGTCGAGATGCTGCATGCGCTCGACGAGGCGCTCGACGCGGTCGACGCCGATCCCCAGGTTCGGGTGCTCCTGCTCACCGGCGCGGGCCGGGCGTTCAGCGCGGGCGGTGATCTCAAGAGCTACATCACGCTGCAACGTGACCGCGAGGCCTTTCCCCGTTTCGTGACGGACCTGCACCGGATCTTCGGTCGGCTCCGTCACCTGCGCGTACCGGTGGTTGCGCTCGTGAACGGCACGACCGCGGCGGGCGGCCTCGAGCTCCTCTTGGGTTGCGACCTCGCGTTCGCGGCGCGCTCGGCGCGCATCGGCGACGCGCACCTCAACTTCGGCCAGATGGGCGGCGGGGGAGTGCTCACGCTGCTGCCGCGCGTGATCGGCATGCAGCGGGCGAGCCAACTGCTCTACTCCGGCGTTCTGCTGCCGGCCGAGACTGCATGCGAATGGGGCATCGTCGCCGAGGTCTTCGACGACGATGCATTGCTCGCGGCGGGGCTCGAGTTCGCAGAGGGCGTAGCGGCGAAGAGCCCGCTCGCGGTGGCCAACGCGAAATACGTGATGAACACGGTGTGGGCGGAATCGGATTCCGTCGAGGCCGGTCTGCGGCTCGAACGGGAGCGCAACGCGTATTACATCCTCACTTCCGACGACGCCCAGGAAGGGCTCGCCGCGTTCGCGGAGAAGCGCGAGCCGAGATTTCGTGGCCGCTGAACCGGTCGGTGCCGACACCGATCCCGGCGTCGATCCGGATGCCGCGGTCTACCGCGCCGGTCTCGCCGACGGGGAGGTGTTGCTCCAACGTTGCGGCTCGTGCGGCCACTTCCGGTTTCCGCCGCTGCCGACGTGCCCGTACTGCGGGAGCCGCACGGTCTCCATCGTCGCGGCAACCGGTACCGGTCGGGTGTACTCGTGGGTGACCGTGCGCCACGCGCTCGCGCCCGCCGCTACGGGCGAGATCCCGTACGCGGTCGCAGTCGTGGAACTGGCCGAGGGCTGCCGCGTGCTCGGCCGACTGCACGACATCGACGGTGTGGTGTGCGAGCAGCCGGTACGCGTAGTGGTCGTGTCCGGCGCCGACGAGCCCTATCTCGAGTTCGTGCGGGTCGACGGGTGATGGAAAGTGCGGGTCTGAATGCCGCCATCGCCGGGGTCGGGTACACGCCGTTCACGCGCGCTTCGGGCCGGAGCGTGCTCGATCAAGCGGTCGACGCGTGCGCGGCCGCCATCACCGATGCGGGTCTCGATCGCGCCGAGGTCGACGGCATCGCGAGCTTCATGGTCATGCACGATTCCGTGCCCTGCGTCGCGGTCGCGACCGGACTCGCGCTGCCCGGGCTGCGCTATTCGCTCGACGCGCAACTGGGCGGCCAGGCCCCCTGCTACGCGGTCTGGCAGGCGGCGGCGGCCGTCGCGACCGGGCAGGCGAAGAACGTGCTCGTGTTCCGCGCCATGAACGGGCGGTCCGCGGCACGGGTCGGATCGATGCGTTTTCCCGGGCTCGGCGAGCCGTATCGCCACGCGGTCGGGTACGACGCGTATCTCATGTATGTCGCGATGTGGGCCCGGCGCTTCATGTTCGAGACGGGCCAGGACGAGCACGACCTGGGCGCGGTTGCCGTGGCGCAACGGGCGTACGCGCTCGCCAACGAACGCGCCGCCAAGCGGCGGCCGCTCGATCTTGCCGCGTATCTCGAGTCACCGATGGTCGTCGACCCGTTCCGCGCCGACGACTGCACGACCGAGGTCGACGGTGCGTGCGCGGTGCTCGTCACTTCACTCGAGCGCGCCCGCGATCTACGGAACCCGCCGGTCGTGGTCGCGTCGGGCGCGTACCGCGCCGGTGTACGCCCGGGTCTCGACATCGGTGACCACCTGCTTTGGGACGACTACACGCGCAACTACACGTCGCTCCTCGCCGACGAGCTGTTCGGCCGGGCCGGCGTCACCCGCGCCGATGTCGACCTCGCCGAGATCTACGACTGCTTCACGAGCACGGTATTGATGGGCCTGGAGGGATTGGGCCTCTGCGGTCGCGGTGAGTCGGGTGCGTTCGTGCGCTCGGGTGCCACCGGTATCGCGGGTTCCCTGCCGACGAATACGCACGGCGGTCTGCTCGCCGAGGGCTATCTCCACGGCATGAACACGGTCACCGAGGCTGCGCTGCAGGTTGCCGGGCGCGCACCCGCGAACCAGGTGGCGAAGCATGATGTGTGCGTAGTCACGTCGGGCGCACTGATGGACGGTTCCGCGTTGGTACTCACGTCGGATCGTTGATCGCGGTGCACGACGTCGTCACTCCGTCCGAGCGTCGTGCGCAATATCTCGCGGCCGGGCTCTGGGACAACGTCAACCTCGTCGACCGCGTTGCGCATGTGGCGCGGGCCGATCCCGACCGCGTCGCGGTGGTCGACACCCAAGGCGGACCGCCGCGCACCTACGCGCAGCTGAGTGACGACGCGGCGCGTCTCGCAGGCGCACTCGGCGACGCGGGGCTGGGCGCGGGCGATGTTGCCTCGGTGCAATTGCCGAACCGCTACGAAGCTGTGGTGTGCGCGCTGGCCATCCAGAGTTGTCATGCGGTGGTCAATCCGTTGCTCCCGAACTACCGGCGCAAGGAAGTCGAGCACGTCTTTGCCGCAGCCCGGCCGAAGGTGGTGTTCACACCCTCGGTGTACCGCGGTTTCGATCACCGTCCCTTGATCGAAGCCGCCGCTGCGACCACCGGCATTGCGCCCCTGCATGTCGTGGTCGGCGGCCGGGGCGGTGTCGAGGTCGGCGGCGTCGTGTCGTTCGGCGATCTGTTGCGCGCGACTGATCGGCCGCCGACGACGGGCCCACCGGCCGCCGCGGTCTCGGAGCTGATCTTCACGTCGGGAACCGAAGCGCAGCCCAAGGCGATCATGCACACGGAGCAAACGGCGAACTTCTCGATGCGCGCCGCGGCCGCCGACCTGGCCGTGACCGAGCACGATGTGGTGTGGATGCCGTCGCCGGTCGGGCACTCGACCGGCTTCAACTTCGGGTTGCGGTTCGCGCTCTACCACGGTCTGAAGTTGGTGTTGCAGGACACGTGGGATCCCGCCACCGCGATCGAGTTGATCGAGCGGGAAGGTTGCACGTACACGCTCGCGGCCACCACGTTTCTGCAGGACCTCGTCACCGAGCTCGCGCTGGCGCGACGAGACCCTGACCGGGTTCCCCCGGTTCGGGTGCGGCGGCGCGCCGGTGCCGGCCGATCTGGTTCGGGCCGCGGCGGAACGCGGCATCGGCGTGCTGCGGCTGTACGGCTCGACCGAAGTTCTCGTCGCATCGTGGTGCCGCACCGATTCGCCGCTCGACAAACGGCTGCACACTGACGGCGCGCCGCTGACCCACGTCGAGACGGAGATCCGCACGGAAGCGGGCGAGGTGTGCGCGCCGGGCGAACCCGGGGAGCTCTTCGTACGCGGACCCAACACGTGCGTCGGCTTCTTCGACGATCCCGAACGGACCGCGAACACCTTTGCCGACGGTTGGGTTCGTTCCGGCGACCTCCTGACCAAGGACGCCGACGAATACCTCACCGTCGTCGGGCGCAAGAAGGAGATCATCATCCGCGGCGGTCTGAACATCGCCCCGCGCGAGATCGAGGACCTGCTCGTGCAATTCCCCGAGGTCATCGCCGCGGCCGTCGTCGGCCTCGCCGATCCCCGGCTCGGTGAGCGTTCGTGCGCGTGCGTCGTACTCGCCGACGGCGCGCCGCTCGACTTCGAGACCATGATCGACCGGCTCAAGGCGACGGGTCTGGCGACCTACAAGTTGCCGGAGCAGCTCGAGGTCATCACCGAGATCCCCCGCACGGCCTCCGGCAAGATCCAAAAGCACGTGCTGGTCGAACGTCTCGGCTGACTCGTTTGCGGCCGGCCTGGTCAATCTGTGTGCTGCGGTGTCGATATGGCGTCGTCGCGTTCGTCGTGAGGTGAACGCGCCGGAGGGGCGCGACCAACAAAGGAGCACACCGTGCCGCACCCCGTCGTTCACGCAGAGATCCGCTCGAAGGACCCCGATGCGACCCGCGCCTTCTTCGGCGAGCTGTTCGGTTGGACGTATCCGCAACAAGGTGCGCTCCCCGGCTACACGTTCGTCGACACGGGCGTCCCTGACGCGCTGTACACCGCGATCAGCCCGCTCCAGGGTGACGACGACATCGTGACGTTCTTCGTCGGTGTCGACGACATGGCCGCCGCGCTCGCCGACACGAAGCGTCTGGGCGGTCGGGTCGTGCAGGACGCGGTCAGCGTCCCGGGCGTCACGTTCGCACTCATCGCCGATCCGCAGGGCCACGTCGTCGGGCTCGCCCAGCAGGGCTGACGCGGCCGCGTGCTACCGGTCGGGGTTCGCGCGGGCCGGAACGAGTTCGGGCAAGGGTTCCAGCGGCTCGGAGCGAAACGGCTCGCGCCGGCCGCCGATACCGAACAGATGCTTGGTGACCACGAGGTAAACGAGAATCGCGATGTTCACCGCAAACGCGCCGACGCGCACGAAGGTGACGCGTTGGAGGAGCTCGTGAATCTCGAGCGGTAGGAACCCGGCGGTGGTGAGCACGGTCAGGTATTCCGCCCACCGCTGTTCGAGCCAGAGTCCGACCGCCTCGACGCCCGACACGATCGCGTAGAGACCGGCAAACATCGCGAGCACCAACAGCGAGTGCGACTGGACGTGGCCCAGGCGCGTCAGCAACGCGGCGATGAAGCCGTGGGTGCTCGCGCCGCCGTTTCCGTTCTTCGCACTGTTGAGCGCGTTCACGACGCCGTTCGCCCAACCGCGGAACGCATCGAGGTTCCAGCGCAGCACCAGCGCGGCGACGGCAACCGAAGCGAACGCAATCGTGTGCACCGCGCGATCGACCGCGATGAAACGGACCACGATCGCTTCGCGTAGCGCCGGCCCTCGCCGCGGGCGGGGCAACTCCTCGACGCGTGCGACCGCGACACCGGTCGCGGGTTCGGGCGCGGGCGCGACGATCCAGTCGCGGCACCGTAAACACAGAACGAGCCGGCGGCCGTCGACGGTCTCCCGGGCGAGCACTTCGTGCCGGGCCTCGAACGGCAGTACGACCGCGCCGGGCACGACGTGGCCGCGCCACGAGCAAACGAGCAACTCGGGCCGTCGAAGTGGGTGCTCCACCGTTCGAGTGTACGTCCCGACCGTTTCTGCTCCGCGGGCTCCGGATGGGCTATGACAAACCCGTGCCCGATACCCCGAATCCGAGTGCTCCGAATCCCGACGCCGCGGTCGGTCCCATCGATCCGCTCCGCGAGCGTGACATCGATCACTTCGACGACACAGCCGATGTCGTCGTCGTCGGGCTGGGCTGCGCGGGCGCATCGGCCGCGATCTCGGCGTCGGAACGCGGGCTCGACGTGTTGGCGATCGAGCGCCAGGGTGCGGGCGGGGGCACGAGCGCGATGTCGGGCGGGCTGATCTACCTCGGGGGCGGCACACCTGTGCAGCAGGAGTGCGGCTTCGACGACGACGTCGAGACGATGTACACGTTCCTCGTCGCCGCGACCGCGCCGCACGGAGTGTCGGAAGCCACCAACCGGCCCGATCTCGAACGACTCCGCATCTACTGTGACGAGTCGGTGACGCACTTCCACTGGTTGCGTGATCACGGCGTGCCGTTCCGGGCCGCGTTCTTCGACGAACCGAACCGCGAGTCGGCCGACGACAGCGGCCTCGTGTTCTCGGGGGGCGAGGACAGCCGGCCGTTCTGTGATCTGGCGCTGTCCGGTGCCGCGCGGGCACAAGCCGCAGTTCACCGACAGCGCGGGAAACTTCTTGATGCAGCGCCTCGGTGCCGCGGTCGCGGCCACGAGCACGCGTGTCGAAGTCGACGCCCGCGCCGACCGCCTGATCGTCGACGACGACGGCGCGGTGGTCGGCGTTGCGGTCCGGCGCGACAACGAAACCCGCCCCGTGCGCGCCCGCCGCGGTGTCGTGCTGGCGACCGGCGGATTCGCGTACAACGAGGCGATGCTCGGCGCGCACTGCCCCGACGCGATGCGTCCCGACCCCGCGTGGCGCATCGGCACCGATGCCGACGACGGGCGGGGCATCCGCCTCGGTCTCGGTGTCGGCGGCGCGCCGTTGCGGCTCGACGTCTTCGAGTGCGCGCTGCCGCTCGGGCCGCCGCACCGCTTGTGCCGGGCGATCCTCGTCGACCGGAGCGGACGCCGTTTCGTCAACGAAGACACCTATACCGGCCGCATCGGTTGGAAGGCGCTCATGGAACACGACGGCGACGTCTTCATGATCCTCGACGAGGCGATCTACGAACGCAACCTGCTCGGCTTGCGGTTCTCGTACGCGGCCGAGACCGCCGAAGAGCTCGCGCGCGACATCGGCCTGCCGGAAGGGGCATTGGCCACAACGCTCGCGAACTACAACGAGCACGCGGCGCGGGGCGAAGATCCCGAGTTCGGGAAGTTGCCGCCGTTCGTGCAGCCGATCGGCACCCCACTCGGCGCGATCGATCTGGGAATGGCGCGCGGCGCGATCTACGCGACGTTCACGCTCGGCGGACTGCGGGCCGACCGCGACGGCCGCGTCCTCACCGCGGCCGACCAGCCGGTCCCGGGCCTGTTCGCCGTCGGTCGCGCGAGCGCGAGCCTGGCCGCCGGGGGCTACGTCAGCGGCATCAGTCTCGGCGACGGCACCTTCTTCGGGCGCCGCGCCGGCGCCGCCATCTAGGACACGAGGGCGGGGGCGAGCTCGCGCCATTCGGCGCGGGGAAGCTCGTCGTCGGCCCGGATCACCTGGATGCACACATGGTTGGCACCCGCGTCGCGCATGCCCCGGACGCGCCCGGCGATCGCGTCGTCGTCGCCCCACGCGACGATCGCGTCGACGAGCCGGTCGCTGCCCCCGTCGGCGAAGTCATCCTCGGCGAAACCGAACTCGAGCAGGTTGTTCGTGTAGTTCGGCAGGTTCACGTACGTGGCGGTGTGGCGGCGGGCCGTCTCGCGGGCCCTTGCCGCGTCGCGCTCGAGCACGACCGCGAGCTCGACCGCGATCAACGCGTCGGGCCCGAGGATCTCCCGCGCCCGGGCGACCTGTTCGGGCGGTACGAAGTACGGATGCGCGCCCGCGGCGCGATCGCGCGCGATCCCGAGCATCTTGGGCCGGAGCGCGGCGAGGACCCGCGCGTCGACGGGGAACGGAACCTCGGCCGCGTCGAGCCCGTCGAGGTATTCGGTCATGCGGGCGAGCGGCTTGGAGTAGCGGCCGGGATTGCCGTAGTCGATCAGGGGTGCGTGACTCACGCCGAGTCCCAACAGGAATCGCCGCTGCCAGTCGTCACTCCACGCCGCCCGTCGTTGCGCGACTTCCGCGGGCTCGTGCATCCAGATGTTCAAGATGCCGGTCGCGACGACGGCGCGGTCGGTCGCGCCGAGGAGGGTCTCGACGGAGCCGAGGACGTCACCGCCCACGTCGGGGATCCAGAGCGCGGTGAAGCCCAGTTGGTCCAGTTCCGCGGCGGCGTCGGTGATGGCGCCGGCCTCGCCGTAGCGCAGGTGTCCCGACCAGATCCCGGTTCCCGTGAGTTGCATGAATGCTCCGATGCTTGCCGGTCAGCTGTCCACTGCGAACACCCGCCAGGTGTGGTGTTCCCAGTCTGCCCGACCCCGATTCGGCGCAGTGCAGTTGCGCGGCGCAGGAGACGAACCTTTCCCGGCTCCGCTAACTTTTGCGGCGCATGAGTCTCATCGGAGAACCGCCGTACGGATCCGACATCTATAGCGAGCCCGACGGTGATCCCGATACGTTGGCGAACCTCGGGCCGCTCGCGCCGATGGCCGGAGTCTGGGAGGGTACGAGCGGCGCCGACGCGCATCCGGTCCTGGAAGGAACGGAGCGCAACGAGTTCGTCGAGCATTACGAGTTGCAGCCGATCGACCGCCAGACCAACGGCCCGCAACTCTTCTACGGCTTGCGCTACCACACGCACATCGTGAAGCCGGGCGAGGTCGAGACGTTTCACGATCAGGTCGGCTTCTGGTTGTGGGAGCCCGCAACCAACACGGTCACGCTGACCCTCGGGATTCCGCGCGGTCAGGTGCTGCTCGCGGGCGGTCCGGCCGCGCCCGACGCGACCGAGTTCGAGGTAACGGCCGCGGTCGGGTCCGAGGTGTACGGCATCTTGTCGAACCCGTTCCTCGACCAGGCGTTCCGCACGCTTAGCTACCGCATGCACGTGACCGTGCACGACGACGGAACGTGGTCGTACGAAGAAGAGGGCGTGTTGCAGATTCCCGGCCGCGACGAGCCGTTCAGCCACATCGATCGCAACACGCTGACGCGGGTCGCCGCGCCGACCCCGAATCCGTTGGCGATCGCAGCCGCCGACGCGCCGCTCGTGGTCCCCGACGGGGGCCTCGGCATCGGCTCGCTGAAATAGTCACCCCGGCGCGGAACTTCTCAAGGCAGCGGAATGCTCTGCGCGAACCGGAACTCGTCGTCGGGATCCCACTTCTTCTTCACGTCTTTCAAGCGCTTGAGATTCGATCCGTAGTACGCGTCGAGCGAATTCGCGAGCGTCGGATCGATGTAGTTCTGGTACGCGGAGTTCGACACGTACGGCTGCAGCGCGTGGCCGTATTGCGCGAGCCACGCCTGGTGTGCGCTCACCGTTGCCGGCGAGTCGGTGGAGTTGTAGCTGACGCTGTACTGCGCACAACAGAGTGAGTCGCGATGCACGAACGCAGTCGCGTCGGGCGCGACGCGGTTGATGGCGCCGCCGTACGCGTCGAAGGCGATGGCGCCGGGCTGGCCGGACTGGATGCGTTGCGTGATGCCGGCGACGATGGTCTGGATACCCGCGTCCGATGGCGTCTTGTCGACGAAGCTCGAGCCCGCGATGGTCGGGCTGCGGCCCAGTTGCGCCTGCGAGTTCTGTCCGGCGCTGTGGCACTGCGCTTGGCTCAGTTGGGCGCAGCCGGCCTCGACGTACATCGCGTGTTCGAGCGGGATCGTCTCCAAGAACCGCGTGCTCGGCGTCGCGCCCGTGCTCGCGACGAGTTGCGTGATCAGTGGCGCGACCCCCGATTGTGCGCCGACCCAGATCCCGCCGACCTGGAGGATGGGATTCGGCGTGCCGGTCGCGAGGATGCAGTTCGACCAGAGCGCGTCGGGCGCGTTGTCGATCCAGGCCATCCACGCGGGCAGGACGTCGGCCGCGGCCGACCACGGCCACTTCAGCGTGAAGAGCGCGACATTGCCGGTCGGGAACGTCGTGAAGTCGAACGCCGTGGCCACACCGAAGTTGCCGCCCCCGCCGCCCCGGCACGCCCAGAACAGGTCGCTGTCGGCGGCCGCGTCGGCGTTGACGACGCGACTGTCGGCGGTGACGATCTGCACGCCGCTCATCGCGTCACACGTCAAGCCGTATTGCCGTGCCACCACGCCGATGCCGCCGCCCAAGGTCAAACCCGCGATGCCGACCGTCGGACACGAACCGCCGGGTATCGACACGCCCTGACTGTTGAGACTCGTATAGAGGTCGATCAGCTGCGCGCCGGCACCGACCGTGGCGGTGGCTCCCGAAAGGTTGACCGTGTTCATTGTCGATATGTCGATGACGAGTCCCGTGCTCGTCGAATAGCCCGCGTAGCTGTGGCCGCCACTGCGCGCGGTGAACGGCAGATCGTGTTGCCGTGCGAACGCGATGCAACGTTGGACGTCCGACGGGTTCGCGCAGTACGCGATTGCACCGGGGCGAACGCCGTCGAAGCGCGGGTCGTACAGCCGTAGATCGGTCAGGTAGGTCGACGCGGCCGGGAGAACGAGATGACCGGCCATGCTGTTCGCGAGTTGGCTCCACGGCACCGGTCCGGCGACCGTGGTGCTGGTTGATCCCGGCGACACGGTCGAGCCCGACGACGCGTGCTTGCCCCGGTCCGTCGAGCAACCGGCCAGCGCGGCCGTGCCGATCGCGAGCCAGCGCAACACCGTCCGGCGGTCGACGTAGCCGTCATCGATCACTTCGCCCCCCGACGTTTGCGCCTCTGAATCTTCTCCGGCGCGCCGCGCGGCGACAAGCCCGCGAACACGAGGTCGGCGATTTCGTGACTCGTCGTCCGCGGATCGAGATCGTCGGCCATGTTGGACGCGACCCAACTCAGGATCGGCGACACGAGCACGCTCGCGGCCAGGCCGGGATCGATGTCGGGACTGATCTCGCCCTGTTCGACGCCCCGCTCCAGCAGGGCGATCAATACCGCGCGGCGGGGCGCCACCACCTCGTCGAAGTAGCGGCGGTGCAACTGCGGGAACTGGTCGGCCTCCGCGTTCAACGCCCGCAGCATCTGCCCGGCGCGGGGATCGACCGATCGTTCGATGATCACCGCGAGCAACTCCGCGACATCGTCGCGCACGCTGAGTCCGGCCAGGTCCGGGAGCGGCCGATTCAGGGACGCGAGCACGTCGAGATACAACGCGTCCTTGGTCTTCCACCGGCGGTAGAGCGAATTGCGGGATACTCCTGCATGCTCGGCGATCGCAACGAACGAGATCCCGGAAAGGGTCGCGCCGGTGCGTACGAGATCGAGCACGGCGTCGATGAGCGCCGCGTCGGTACGTTCGTCGCGTTGGCGCCCCGCGGTACGGGGCGCGGCGGCCGGAGTATGCGCGACATGGTCGGGGAGACGCCCCGGTCGGACCATGGGTAAACGATACAGGACTGTTGCGTTTCGTCGAGGATGGATCTAGGGTGTGCACTTAGATACGGAACATGGCTGTTCCGTATCGACTTCGGCTTGGGGGAAGGAAAGCGTGCGATGACGACTCAGCAGCCGGCTGCTTCCGGGTGGGGGGCGCCCACCGGACCGGCCGACCCGAAGCGCTGGATCGCGTTGGTGATCCTGTCGAGCACGCTCTTCATCATCGTGCTCGACAACACGATCCTGAACGTGGCGGTCCCGACGATCATTCGGGAGTTCCACACCCAGGTCTCGTCGATGCAGTGGGTGATCTCGGGCTACTCACTCGTCTTCGCGTCATTGTTGATCAGCTTCGGCCGGCTCGGCGACATCGTCGGTCGGCGCAAGATGTTCTTCATCGGCGCGTCGCTGTTCGCGGTCGGCTCGTTGATCGCATCGCTGTCGCACTCGGTGGTGCAACTCTTCATCGGTGAGTCGCTGATCGAAGGCATCGGCGCGGCGATGATGCTGCCGGCCACGCTTTCCATTCTCTCGGCGACGTTCCGCGGCCGCGAACGCGGTGTGGCCTTTGCCGTGTGGGGTTCGGTCGCCGGCGGCGCGGGCGCGCTCGGCCCGTGGGTCGGCGGAATCCTCACGACGTACTACTCGTGGCGTTGGGCGTTCCGCATCAATGTCGTGATCGCGCCGCTCGCGATCATTGCCGGCATCTTCTACGTCCACGAGTCGAAGGACGAACGGGCCCACGGGCTCGACTATCCGGGCGTCGCCGCAGTCACGATCGGTCTGCTCGCACTCGTGTTCGGCATCATCGAAGCCGGGCGCTACGGCTGGTGGAAACCGATCGGCGACCAGTCGATCGGCGGTTGGAAATGGCCGATCGACTCGGTGTCGATGGTCCCGGTGGCGCTGTTCATCGCGGTGATCATGCTCACGGTGTTCGTCTTCGTCGAGCTCCAACGCGTCGGCAAGACGGCAAGCCGGTGGTGTTCGACTTCACCGACCTCGTGCATCGTGGCTTCCGGTACGGGTTGATCAACACGACCGTGTTGGCGATGGGCGAGTTCGGCGCGTTCTTCGTGTTGCCGATCTTCTTGCAAGCCGGCCTGCATCTCACCGCGGTCCGCAGCGGTACCTGGCTCCTGCCCGCGGGCATCATGGCGTTCATCGGCGGTGGCATCGGTGGCCAACTGAGTCGGCGCTACGGGCCCAAGTACGTCATCACCATCGGCCTCACCCTGGAAGCGCTCGGCATCTGGCTCTACGTGGCCGCGTTCTCGTCGTCGACGACTTTCTGGGACTTGCTGCCCGCGTTGATGTTGCACGGCATCGGTATCGGATTCGCGACGAGTCAACTCACGAACGTCGTGCTGAGCGACATCCCACCGCAGAAGGCGGGTTCCGCGAGTGGCGCGGCGGGCATGGTCCGCCAGGTCGGCACCGCGCTCGGTATTGCGCTCATCGGTGCGATCTTCGTGTCGCAGGCCACCACGCACGTCCGCCACGACCTCGCCCAGGCCAAGGAGATTCCGCCCGCGCTGCGCGAGCAGGTGGTGAAGGGTGTCGGCGACGGCATCGGCGGCGGCGCGCCGCCCGGCGCATCCAACACACCCGTCGGGCAGAAGGTCGAGGCACTCGTGTCGAAGGCCGTGACGGAAGCCGCCCGTCCGGCGGTGGCGTTCGCGGGCGCGGTTGTGACGCTGGGTGCGATCATCTCGCTGTTGGTCCCGAACATTCCGGCCGAGCACGACCCGTCGCCCGCGGGCCCGGGTGTCGAAGGCGGTTCGTGGGAGTACGAACCACCCACGCCCCCCGACCCCGAAGCCGAACCGGAAGTCGAACCAACGCCCGCCTAAGCGAACTGTCGTGAGTTGTGGGCGCAATGCGCCCACAACTCACGACGGTTCAGAGTTTTTGGAGGGCTTGGGCGATCGGTTCGAGGACGCTCGCGGTGTGCGGCACGGGGAGATAGACGATACCGATGTCGGCGCCGGCGGCGATGAACGCCGCGGCCTGGTCGGCGACACCGCTCGCGCCCGTCGCCGGGTCGTAGCGCAGATTGATCGAACGTTCGATGGTCGCCGGGTCGCGGCCGATCTCGGCGCACCGCTTCTCGAGGATCTCCTTGCTCGCGGGCCAGTGTTCGATGCCGGACGTGGAGTTCCACTGCTGGGCGAAGCGCGCGACCGTACGCAACGTGCGCGTCGGTCCGTTTCCGCCGATGACGATCGGCGGATGCGGCTTCTGCACCGGCTTCGGTTCGCAGCGCGCGTTCGTGAGCTGCACGTACGTTCCGGCGAAATCGCTGTGCTCCTGGGTGAGCAAGAGGATGAGCGCCTCGACGCCCTCGTCGAAGCGATCGAACCGTTCCTTCAACGGCGGCAACGTGATGCCGTACGCATCACACTCCTGTTTGTTCCAGCCTGCGCCGACGCCGATGTCGAGCCGGCCCCCGGAGATGATGTCGACGGTCGCGGCCATGTTCGCGAGCACGGCCGGATGGCGGTAGATCATGCCGCTGACCTGACAACCGATGCGCACGCGCTTCGTCGCCTGCGCCATCGCCGCGAGCATCGTCCACGCCTCGAGGCACGGACCGTCGGAGTCGGAGAAGATGGGGTAGAAGTGGTCGAAGTTCCACGCCGACTCGAACACGTCGATGTCGTCGGCGGCGCGCCACACGTCGAGCATGGCCGACCAGGTGGTGTGTTGCGGTGCGGTCTTGATCCCAAAGCGCATGACCGCACCCTATTGCTCGACTATTGCTCGACTATTGGTCGACGGGCTCGCCGATCTCGCGCAGCGCAGTGGCGAGCGCCGCCCGCAGCTTGCGGGCGCTCTCGGGTTTGAGATGCCCGACCAATCCGGTTCCCTGACCGCCGAGCTCCTCGACGGTCAGCTCGATCCGCGGGTCTTCGCATTCCTCGCAGTCGTCGAGCACCGCGACGATCCACGTGATCTGCACACGCTCCGGATCGCCCGCGGGGTGGTCGTCGGTTCCGTAATCAGCCAGCTTTTTCATGCCCCGAGTCAACCACGCGTTCGTAGGTCGTCAGGGCGTTCCCCTTCGTGTCGAAGAGCGTCAGCGCGTCGCCGGGTGGGCTCGCCCAGACCCAGGCGGATTGCTCGTTCTACTGCCGACAACGTCGGGGTCGGGCCGTCGATGTCGAGTTGGCCGCCGACGGGAGCCAGTTCCGGTTGCGCGATGACGCGCGGTGACGAGCCGTGATGACGATTGCCGGCGTGCACAAGGAACGGGTGACAGAGATACACGTCGCCGGCGCAGCCGGTCGCGAACGCAAGCGGCAGAGTGTCGAGGTCGGGTACCGCGGCCGCGACCGGTGCAGACGGCACGCCCGCGGCGCCCGCGGCGGCGAGAATGCGGGCTACCCGGAAATGAGAGCCGACGCGGATGCGGGTCGGCGCATCGTCCGAGCCGATGTCGGTGAACAGGAAGAGCATCAGGAGCGCGCGGCCGCGCGAATGGATGTTCGCCCAATACGTGCCGTCGGGTCCGGTGAACGAACCGTCGATGTGCCAGCCGTCATCGTCGGGCGCCTGTTCGTGTGCGAAGCGGATAGGGAACGTTCCGAGCCCCGCGCGGGGTACCCAACGCCCGGGCCCGACAAGAGCATCGAATGCACTGATCAACCGCGTCGAGTTGACAGCCGCGCGAAACGCCTCCGAATGCGATCCGAGGAGCCGAACCGTCGGTGCGGGCCACGTCGCGGCGACGGCAGGATCGAACGCGGGGTGCTGCGCCAGAATGTCGGCGTAGAGGAGATCGCAACCCGCCCGCGCCAGCTCCCGATCGAACGCGCGCTCGACTCGTACGAATCCGTCGGAGACGAAACGCTCGATGTCGTCGGCGCGGAGCGTTTCGCCCGCGCTCACGACGGCGGCGGTTCGACCGGTAGCCCCGCGCGCTTCCAGGCCTGGAAGCCGCCGATGAGATCGGTGGCGTTGCGCAGGCCCAATTGCTGCAACGACACCGCGGCCAGGCTCGACGCGTAGCCCTCGTCGCACACGAGAATCACGACCTGGTCGTAAGCGGTGATCTCGGGGATGTGGTGCGATCCCGTCGGGTCGAGGCGCCACTCGAGCACGTTGCGGTCGATCACCAACGCGTCGGGGATGAGCCCGTCGCGCGAGCGAAGCTCGAAGGGTCGAATGTCGACGATCAGCGCGCCCCGAGCGGCCGCCGTCGCGGTCTCCGGCGCGTCGACGCGGCGCAGCGATCGCGCGGGCGTCGGCCAGCAGTTCGTCAACCGTTCGCGGCTCGGTCATCGACTCCCAACGTACCCACGCCGCCGGAGTCGAGGGCGCCGGCCGCCATGGTTATCGCTTCCTGCTGCAGCACCCGCAGCTCGGAGTCGGGCGTGAGCTCGTAGTGCTGCATGGTGGCCAACGGCGGAGAGTACACGTGGATGCTCGTGGCCTCGACGGCCGACTCGTTCGCGATTTCGTGGATGTGGTTGGCCGACATCGGGCGATGGTCGAGCGCGCGCAACGTGCGCTGCAGCGGACGGCCGACGCCGGCGGGATTCGGGCGCTGCTCGACGAGATCGCCGTCGACGACATACAACGCGCCGGCCGAACCACCGTGGTCGTGCAGCGCGGTACGACTGCCGGCACCCCAACGGATCAACCAGATGTCGTGACTCGCGCGCAGTTGGACGCGAAGCGACGTTCGCTCGCCGAGCTCCGGCGGATCGACGAGCGCGAAGTCGGCGAAGTACGCGAAGTCGATCGCGAGCGCGGAGAGCAGCCGCGGCGGTAGGGGAGCCGCGCCTTGCGGCACTGCGGTTTCGATGATCTGCACCGTGGGTTCCTTCTCGAGATCCTTCTTGGAGAATGCGCAAAGAAAGTCCTGAGCGCGGTGGCGCGGAACGCGTCGCGCCTCTCTGGGGGGAGATCCGGCGCCACATCGTTCCGGCGCCACGCGCGCTCACGGCGGCGGTTGCGAGAACGCCGCCGCGACTCAGTCGCGGACGCTTACGCGCGCGTACAGAGCTCGTCGAACCCGAGCCGCGTCGACTCGCCCCACTGATCGTTCATCGATCGGCGTGCGGATTGCGGAACGGATCGGGCCACGAGAGTCAGCATACGTTCTAATCCTGACCAGTCAAGTCATATTTCAGGACCGACCGCGAGTCGGTGTCCGCGTCCGCGACGAGGTCGGCCAACGTGGCGCGGTGTATCGCTTCGGCGGCGAGGGTCTGCAACTGAATGCGCAGATCGTCGATGAAGGGAACGGGCAGGTCGGCGCCGTTCAGCAGCGACGAGAACGGATCGCGCGTTCCGACCGCGTTCAGCAATTCGTCGAGATGGATGTCTTCGGGTGCACGGGCGAGCGCGTAACCGCCGTAGTAGCCGCGCTGCGCGCTCACGATGTCGGCGGCGCGGAGCTCGGAGAGGATCTTCGAGAGGAAGTCCTTTGGTACTCGTGCGGTCTGGGCGATCTCGAAGGCCTTCATGCGCACACCCGGACCTGCGTTCGCCAGCGCATTGCACGCCCGCACGGCGTAGATCGACTTCGCGGACGGCCAGCTGTGTCGCGGTACTTACCAGAAGGCGAAGCCGCAAAGGTCCACGCCTGGCGTCCGATCAGGCCAAGTGCCCGCCGGTGGCCGCGCCGACGAGATATCTGAATACGCTGCTCCCGGGGTGACCCGTCCGGGGTCAACGATTTGGGAGACTGCGCACATGACGCTTGTGCACCGGGTGTTGTTTCCGACGCCGATCGGATCGCTCGAGGAGTACGTGAAGGCCAGAGGCGGAACGGGTCTCGAGACGGCGCGTGCGCTCGATCCCGGACGCGCTCATCGCCGATCATCGAGGCCTCGGGACTGCGGGGCCGGGGCGGCGCGGGCTTCCCGACCGGCCGCAAGTGGCGCACCGTGCGCGACTACTGCTCCAACTTCGAGCGGACCTCGGTGGTCGTCAATGCCGCCGAAGGTGAGCCCGGTACGTACAAGGACCGCACGATCATCCAGAACGATCCCTATCAGGTGATCGAGGGCGCGTTGATCGGCGCGTGCGCGGTGCGGGCCGATCAGATCATCATCGGGACCAAGCACTCGTTCACGGTCGAGGTCGAGCGCCTGCACTCGGCGATCGCGGAATGCAAGGCCGCGGGCTGGTTCGACGGCGTCGAGATCGAGGTCTTCGAAGGACCGAACGAATACCTCTACGGCGAAGAGACCGCGCTGTTGGAGACGATCGACGGGCGCTATCCCTTCCCGCGCATCGCGCCGCCGTACCGGCGGGGTGTGCGCGAGGTCGTGGAGTCGGCCGACGACATCGGCACGCGCAGCGGCCTGTCGGCGCACGTCGAGATGGCCGGTCCCAACTCCGACACCGACGCGCCGCCCACGCTCGTCGACAACGTCGAGACGCTCGCGAACGTCGCCCGCATCGTCGCCCGCGGCGCGGAATGGTTCCGCACGGAAGGCACCTCCGAATCGCCGGGAACCATCGTCTGCACCGTGACCGGCTCCGTCGTTCACAGCGGCGTCGGCGAGGTCATCATGGGCACGCCGTTGCGGGAGGTGATCGAGGCGATCGGGGGCGGTGCGCGTCCCGGCCGCACGATCCGGGCGGTGCTCCCGGGTGTCTCGACCTCGTTCATCGACGCGGCCGCGCTCGACACGCCGGTGAGTTACGAAGCGCTGGCCGCGATCGGCAGCGGCCTCGGCTCGGCCGGCTTCGTCGTGTTCGACGACCAGGACGACCTCGTCGGGGTGGGCGCGGGCGTGGCGCGATTCCTGGCGGTCGAATCGTGTGGTCAGTGCACGCCGTGCAAGAAGGACGGCCTGCGCATCGCGGAACTGCTCGAAGCGACGGTCCGCGGGGAGAGCGACGAGTTCAAGCTCGCGGAGCTGCGCCGCCGCATCGGCACTGTCGCCGACGGCGCGCGCTGTTCGCTCGGAACGCAACAGCAGGTCGTTGCCCAGAGCCTGCTCGACATGTATCCCGACGCCGTGTCCGCGCACACCGAACGCCAGGTACACCACAGCCAGCCCCGAGCGGTGGCCGAGCTCGAGGGCATCGCCGACGGCGTGGCGCGCATCGACGAGCGGCACGCGCAGAAGCAACCCGACTGGACCTACGACGCCGTCGACTCCGGGAAGTCGCCCGCCGCACGGTTGGGCGAGCACCGCGAACAGCTCGAGCTCGACGAGTAGCTACAAGAGGTTGTAGCCGAGGCCCGAGAACGCGCCCCGCATGCGATCTTCGCCTTCGGGCGAGTATCCGAAGCGTTCCATCAAGAGGTAGCCGAAGTGTCGGTGCCGGCCGATCATCGCGGATCGCGCCGACGATCTCGAGGCGAACGGTCAACACGGTGCGGGGCAGGAACAGGCGCCGCCCGAACGGGAAGACCAAGAGCAGACCGTCGCTGCTGATCGTGAACTTCCAGGGCAGCCACCGGCCGTGCACGAACGCGATGACGACCAGCAGCGTCGTCCACTGCTCCGTGTGGCGCCAACCCAGGAACAGCACCAGCACCGCCAGCGCCAACAGCACCTTCGGCCACCACCGGAGGAACACGTTGTGGAACTCGAAGACCGCGTCTTCGCCCATCTCGGAAGGCTAGTTCCGGGGCTTCGGGGTTTTGTTACGGCGCGCGTCGAGAGTCGCGCCAGTTTGTAGAGTGCGCCGAATGCGGCTCGGAGCGAACGACGTGCTCGCGGTGCTCGACGCCGTCGGCGACGTCAACGCGCTGCAGTCCGAAGACGACTTCCCACCCGTTGCCATGGATGTCGTGAGTCGGCTCGTCCGGGCCGACATGACCTCGTTCAACGAAGTCGACCCGGTGGCCGGGCGCGCGGTCGCGATCGCGGAACCGCCCGACGAACGATTGCGTGAGGGCCTGCTCGTTCTGGGTCGGCTCGCCAACGAGCATCCGATCATCCGGTACAACATGGAAACCGGCGACGGGTCGGCCCACAAGATCAGCGATTTCATGACCAGGGCCGAATTCCACGACTCGGCCATATATCGGGAGCTGTACGCGCGTTTTCCCGTCGAGTATCAGATGGCGATCACGCTCCCCGCAGTGATGCCGCACATCGTCGCTATGGTCGTGAACCGCGGCGACACCGAAACCGACTTCGACGAACGCGATCGCGCAGTGCTCGACATGCTCCGGCCGCATCTCGCGCAGGCCTACCGGTTCGCACGCGAGCGCGAACGCGTGGCGGCGATGCTCGACGTCGTCGGGGGCGTGCTGCGGGCCGACGGTACCTACGCGATCGTGCTGGAAGATCCGCCCCGGGAGCTCACACCCGGCGCGTTGGTCATGCTCTACCGATTCTTCGGTCGTCCGGGAGTCGCCGACGCCCTCCCGGGTCGGGTCTCCCGCTGGCTCGCGACGCAGCGCACCCGCCGCGACCTCGTCCGCCCGATCGTTTCGGAGCGAGACGGACGGCAGTTGGTCATGCGCTTCGTTCCCGGCGGCCCGATCGACGCGCTCCTACTCAACGAGCGCGCGCCCCGAACACCGGCGCGCGAATACCAGGCCCTCGGGCTCAGCCCGCGCGAGGCCGAGGTGTTGTCGTTGCTCACGACCGGAGTGACCAACGCGGCGATCGCCGAACGGCTCCACGTTTCACCCGGGACTGTGAAGAAGCACCTCGACAACGTGTACCGCAAGCTCGGCGTTCAGGGCCGCGTGCAGGCGGTCGCGGCCGCGCTCGAGTTGCTCGCGGGGCACGAAATACGCCGATCGGGGTATTGAGCACGACCCGGGCCCCGTCCTAGCTTCCCGAACGACGGCGACGGGCGGGAGCGGCAACGGCGCGCCCTTGCGGGACGGGAGTTGCAGTCCGTCTCCGGCCCGTTGCCGTCCGGGTTTTGTGCGTTCCATCCCTGAAGCGCGGGAGCGCGCGACGACGCCTCCGGCGGCTATGGCAATGCGTGAACCGGAGGCGTCGTGGCGGACGTCCACGCGTAGAGGGGGTTGCGGGCGCCGTGAACATTGTCGGCCTCAGGGGCCTGACTCTGAAGCGCGGACTCATGATCTTGAAGCCGGGCCCAGAACTTCACCTTTTCCGATTCTCGGCCGACGAGTTGAGGTGAATCTCACACAATGCCCCTATGACGGCGCCAAAGTGGAGGTCGAAGTCTCCTCCGGAGGCTCGCTCCTGTTGACCTGCGTCGCGTGCGACGCGGTCTGGGAGCGGCACGGCGCGTGGACGGGTCGTGTCCGAGAGCCCGATCGGGAAAAGCTGCTGGCCGCGCGATTGCACGGTTCGGCGACGGGCAACGGTGCGCCGGCGATGGCGGGCGAGCCTCTCCCCATGGTTTTTGATCTCGACGTTTGACGAACCCGACGTTTGAGTCGCCGCGCGATTGGAAAAAATTCCGCGACTCTCTGTAGGGGTTCGAATCGTCCGGCGCGCCTGGTTTTCCCTGATTGCGACCTCGCGCGAGTCGACCGGTGACGAAGCCTCGGCGACTCGCCTGCCGAGAGCAGGTTTTCTCCGCACCGGCCGGAGTGGTGCGAGTCGTTTACCGTGGTCCCAGTCGACCAATGAAGGGAATCCCCCATGCCCCGTTATCGAGTCACGTTGAGACGATCGTCGGTTGAGATCGTCGAGGCCGCGAACCCATATCAAGCTGCAATTGTCGCCCGTGATCTGTTCGGCGACAGTGTCGAGGTTGCCGACGTCTCCCCGGCGGTCGGCCGCCCGGCGGCGAGCTCCGGTGGCGGTGCCGCCAAGCCCGCGAAGGTCGCAAAGAAGCGGCGCCCGCTGTCGCCCGAGGCACACGCCAAACTCGCGCAGAACCTGGTGAAGGCGCGCGCGGCGCGGGCCGCCAAGGGCAAGGCCGCCAAGCGTGCCGCCAAGTCCACGACGGCCAAGAAGGCTACGAAGCGCGTCGCCAAGAAGCGCTGAGCTCACGCATCACCTCCGGCCGATCGGCCGGAGGTGATGCAACGCACTGTGACCAGGGCCACATTCTTCGCCCGGTCCGATATGACCTCGGCCACAGCGTTGTGCGCGCGTCTCAGTAACGCACCGCGGCGCTCCGATGCTGATCGTCGATGTTGGAGCTCCGGCTCAAGGCCGACCGGAAGCGCATCGGCGCGATGCGCGCCGCGATCACGCGCGAGTGCCGCCGCGCGAACACGGGTGCCGCCCACGGCGAGGCGGTCGCGCAGCTGGCCGCCGAACTCGTCACCGGCGACGGCGAAGCGGGCTCGGGTCGGCGCGTGCTCGTGGTCGTCACGGTCCAATCCGACGTGACCATTTTGATGGTGCGGGAGACGGGCGTCGTAACCCGTGCGCTCGGACCGGAGCGCGAGCGACTGCTCGCGAGCCTCACGACATGTTGGTCGACGATCTCCGGTTGCGACGACCGGACGATCTGGGCCGAGGTCGCGCGCTCGCCCGAGTCCGACGAACCCGCCGCGGCGGCGGTGGCCGCGATCGCACCGTCGCGTCCGGAGCGCGTGCGCGTCGGTTCCCGCCGTTCCCGCTCGGTCTTCGCGCGCCCGGGCGTGCGGCTACCGTGCGCGCCGTGACCGACGCCGAACCCGCCAACTCGCCCATCAACGCCCTGCTCGCCCGCGTCGGCGGTGGCCTGTTCCAGCAGGCCTTTGTCGTCGAGGACTTCGCCGGCGCGCAGGCGGCGACGCGCGCCACGTTGGGTTGCAGTGAGTTCGTGACGTTGCCCGCGACCGACATCGAATACGACTTCCGCGGCGGGCGGACCACCTGCGCGATCGAGATCGGGTTCGCGCGCAGCGGCAACATCCAGATCGAGTTGCTCCGTCCGGTGCGCGGCGTCGGATTGCACTCCGAGTTCCTGGCGAGCAACGGGCCCGGCGCGCATCATCTCGGCTTCCTGGTCGACGACCTCGACGCCGAGGTCGCGGCGGCGGGGGCGCTTGGGTTCATGCGCCTGCAGGGTGCGACGTTCGGTGCGCTGCGGTTCGCCTACCTCGACACGTTCGATCAGTTCGGGCTCTACGTCGAGCTCGTCGAAGATCCCGAAGCCATGATGATGGCGCTCATGCCCTGGCGCTGACACGCGCGTATTGCTTGATCGGTTACGGCTGGTCGAGTCGGGCGATGCGGTTCGACGCGCTGCGGATCTCGCCCTCGAGCCAACTCGTGAGCCAGAAGTTCGCCCGTCCGTGCTCGGCGAGCAGCTGCTCGTGTGCACTCCGGTATGCCGTCAGCGCGCCGCGATGTTGCGGGTCGGTCGGCGAGCACGAGCTCGCACAGTCGCACCGCGGCGAGTGCGTCGGTCGAGACGAGTGCCTGGCGCACGTGTCGCGACCGCATCGGCCCCGCCCGCCAGATCGATCAGCTCCGCGGCCGCGAATTCCGGCGCCGCGCCGTAGAGGTCGAGCGTCGAGTGCTGGTGGTACCAGCCCGCGTACGACTCCCAGATGGCGCGGGCACTCCAGTCGATGCGGCCGTACGCCTCGCCGACCTCCAGGTGCTCCGGCAGGCGTGATCTCGCGCATCGCGGTCCACACGTCCTGACCGTCGTTCATCGCCGCGACCGTCGCGTCGTGCACGTACAGCGTCGCGTCGCGGATGCGTTCGCATTCGGCGCGAACGGTCGCCGCGCCGCGCACCGGTCCGTGATGGCCGAGCAGGAGCATCTCCGCGTCGAGGTCGATGACCGTCTGCACGGAATCGACGAACGCGAGCGCGCTGCGCATGCGGTCGCCGCGCATCGTGACGAGGTTCGGGAAGTGGCCGAACAGCGCGGAGAACATGTTGCCGACGAGGGCCACGCCGTCGTCGGGGAGCCACACGACCAGCGAGTCGATCGTCTCGCCGCCGGGCACGCTGATGAGCTCGAACCGGCGCCCGCCGCACTCGATCAGGTAGCGCTCGGCGAACGTCACGTCGGGTTCTGCGGGCTTGGCGAGCGGCGGGAGCTCGACCTCGTCGCCGCGCACGAAGTCGGGTTGGCCCATGACGTCCGCGAAGAACGGCAGCGATCGCCGGATACGCAGGCCGTGGATGCGGACGTCGTCGGCCTGGCAGGTTGCGATGTTGGATTGCGCGACCAGAACGGTCCCGTCCTCGCGGAAACGATCGATGCCACCGATGTGGTCGGTGTGGCTCTGCGTGAGCACGATGTAGCGCGTCGGCGCGGTCGTGACCGCGTCGTAGTTGCGCTTGTGGGTGCGGCCCTCGAACCACATACCGGTGTTGACCACGACGCGGCCGTCGTCGGTGGTGACGAGGTAGCTGCTCGACATGCCGGGCGAGCACCAGATGCCGTGACCCATGTCGATCGCGGCCGGAGCCGACGCCGGTCCGACTGCGAAGAAGTCGGGCTGGTTGCGTACATAGTCGCTGGTCACGTGATCTCCACGGCTGAGTCGGCTCGGCAATCGACGATATATGACATCGTGCAAAGATGACGCCGTGAGTCCCGGGCCGGCGAGCAGCGAGTTCCCCGACGGGTTCTTCGCCCGCGGCGACGAAGGCGACGACACGCATTTCTACGCGTTCCCGCGCTACGTCACCCACATCGACGATGGTGCGATCGCCGCGGTCGGCGCGTTGTACGACGAGCTCGGTGTACGCGGCGAGGTGCTCGATCTGATGAGCTCGTGGGTATCGCACTTCCGGGCGCGTCCCGACGCGCTGACGGTGCTCGGTATGAACGCCGACGAGCTCGCCGCGAATCCGCAGGCGCAGGCGTGGGTCGTGCACGATCTCAACGCGGATCCCGGTCTGCCGTTCGCCGACGACGCGTTCGATCACGCAACCTGTTGCGTCTCGGTCGACTACCTGACCCGTCCGGTCGACGTGTTCCGCGACGTGGCGCGGGTCGTACGCACGGGCGGGCTGTTCGTGTGCACTTTTTCGAATCGGCTCTTCCCGACGAAGGCGATCCGGGGCTGGCTGTATTCGCAGGACGCGGCGCACTGCGAGATCGTCGCGTCGTATTTCGCGAACGCGGGTGGCTTCGAACCCGCGACCTCCCGCCGGTGCGACACCCCGCTCGGCGGCGACCCGCTGTACGCGGTCTGGGCCCGCGTCGTCCAAAACCCACCAACAGTGGGCACGCTCACGCACCGCAGCGGTACGTGAGCGTGCCCACTGTTGGTGGGCTGGGGGTCAGGCCGGGCGGTGGGCCGCGAAGATCTGGAACGACACCGGGAAGCGTGACAGTCCGCCGGGCAGCCGAAACTGCGCCATGTGTTCGTCGAGGGCCCGCCGCGCGGCCGGGATGACGTCGGCGGCGATGCCTATCGAGAGCAGCTGATCGTCGTTGGTGACCGCGTCTTCGGGTTGCTCGACGGTGATGTCGAAGGCGGTGCGCCGGACACCGGAAAACCCCGCGTCCCGCAGGATGCCTTCGGTCCGAGCCGGGTCGGCCAGCGCGAAGGGTCCCGTCGGCGCTTTGCCCGGGGCGGGCGGCGGCGGGGGAGCCACGAATGCCGACAGCGCGGCCCCGACGTTCCACGGGTTGCGCGCGGCCGCCTGCCAACAGGCGAACAACAGCCGGCCCTCGGGCCGCAGGTGGCCGGCGATGTTGCGGAACGCGGGAACCGGTTCGTCGAAGAACATCACGCCGAACTGGCTGAACGCGACGTCGAACGGCGCGCCCGCCACCGAGTCCGACTGCATGTCGGCCAACTGGAACTCGAGGTTGGCCGCATTCGCGTCGCGCGCCCGGTCACTCGCCACCTCGAGGAGACGATCCGAGAGATCGGCGCCGGTCACGTGGCCCAGCGGCCCGACGCGCTCGGCGGCCTCGATCGTCGTACGGCCGCCGCCGCACCCGATGTCGAGCGCGTTCTCGCCCGGCGCGAGCGCCACCGCGTCGAGCAGGTAGGGCGTGACCGTCGCGGCAAACCGCTCGCGCCGTAGCCAGACTGCGATCCAGTCCTCGTCGTTCCACCGCTCCCGTTCGGCTGCGTTCGCAGATGCGTCCATCGACGCGCACGCTAGTGCCGTCGTCAGATTCACGGCAGGAAGTAGATATCGCTGCTTCATCGGGGAGACACGCCGGCGATCAGCGCATAGACCAGGGTGGGCGTAGTGGGTGATTTGCTCGACGCCTATAAGCCGATCGACGCGTGGGACGAGATGTTCGACGCGGAAGGCGAAACGCGGCTCGACTACCGCGCGCTCTATGAGCATGTGCAAACGCTGTCGAAGCAGGACTTCGACGAGCGGTGCGTCACCCGCGACCGCGTCTTCCGCGACCAGGGCATCACGTTCGCGCACTCGGGCGAGGAGCGGCCGTTCCCGCTCGACCTCGTCCCCCGGGTCATCTCCGCGACCGAGTGGTCGCTGATCGAGCGGGGTGTCGCGCAGCGTGTGCGTGCGCTCGAACGATTCCTCGACGACGTGTACGGGCCGGGCGAGATCATGCGGGCGGGGGTCGTTCCCCGGCGGCTCGTCGTCACGTCGTCGCACTTCCACCGCGCGGCTTGCGGCGGAATCGCGCCGCCGCGCGGCGTGCGCGTGCACGTGGCCGGCATCGACCTCGTACGCGACGCGGCGGGAAAGATGTGCGTGCTCGAGGACAACATCCGGATCCCGTCGGGGATCTCGTACGTCGTCGAGAACCGGCGGGCGATGACCCACGTGTTCCCCGAGCTGTTCGCCGCGCACCGCGTGCAACCCGTTTCCGACTATCCGGCGCGGCTCCTGCAGACGTTGGTCGCAACCGCGCCGCGCGGCGTCGACGACCCGCGCGTCGTGTTGCTGACCCCGGGCGTGCACAACGCCGCGTACTTCGAGCACTCGTTCCTCGCGCGGCAGATGGGTGTCGAGCTCGTCGAGGGTCGCGACCTCGTGTGCCGCGACAACGTGCTCTACATGCTCACGACCGGCGGTGAGGAGCGCGTCGACGTGGTCTATCGCCGCGTCGACGACGAGTGCCTCGACCCCCTCCACTTCGATCCCACGTCGATGTTGGGCTGCGCGGGCATCGTCAACGCGGCGCGCGCGGGCAACGTCACGATCGCGAACTTCCTCGGCAACGGTGTGGCCGACGACAAGGCCGTGTATCCGTACGTGCCCGCGATGATCGAGTTCTATCTCGGTGAGCGGCCGCTGCTCGCGAACGTCGAGACGTTCATGCTCGAAGACGACGAAGTGCGCTCGTGGGCGCTCGATCGTCTCGACCAGCTCGTGTGGAAACCGGCCGACGGATCGGGGGGCAAGGGGATCGTCATCGGGCCCCGCGCCGACGCCGAGGCGCTCGAAGCCGTGCGCCGGGCCGTCGATGCCGCGCCCCGATCGTGGATCGCGCAGGTTCCGGTGGCCCTCTCGACCGCGCCGACGTATGTCGACACGGGCATGCGACCGCGCCACCTCGACCTGCGCCCGTTCGCGCTCAACGACGGCGAGAACATCTGGGTCGTGCCCGGTGGCCTCACGCGCGTCGCGCTCGAACGAGGGCAGTCTGGTCGTCAACTCGAGCCAGGGCGGCGGGCTCGAAGGACACGTGGGTCCTGGCGCCCGACGGCGCGGAGATCGAGCACGAGACGACGGATCTCGACGGCGAGATCGAGTGCGAGCCCTTGGCGCGCCAGCCGTTCGACATGTTGGTCGGCGCGCCCGAACAGGCGGCCCAGCAACAATGACCGCCGGACTGCCGTGCTGAGCCGCATCGCGGAATCGCTGTACTGGCTCGGCCGCTATGCGGAGCGGGCGGAGGCGACGGCGCGGATTCTCGACGTCTACTCGCACGCGTTGTTCGAAGACCGCGTCGGCGGCGAGGAGTCGGCGTGCCGGCGCCTCGTCGAGGCGATGGGTGCCGCGGAAGCGGCTTCCCTCATGGAAGTCGAGACGAACATCGAGTCGTTGGTCGGCTTCTTCGTCGACGATCCGCGGTTCGCGGGTTCGGTGGTCCGCTCGCTCGAGGCGATGTGGGAGAACGCCCGTGGGGCACGGGAGGCGATGTCGTCGGAGATGTGGGGGAGCATCAACACCACCCACAGCGCGCTCGACGCCCGGCGCGGCCGCTCGATGTACGCGCAGCACGGTTTCCTCGGCGTGGGTCCGCGACCGCGCCGCGATCGTGTCGGGCCTCGCCGACGCCACCATGAGTCACGACGACACCTGGCGCTTCATCGTTCTCGGTCGTTCCCTGGAACGCGTCGATCTGACCGTGCGTCTGCTCTCGACGCGGCTGGGCGACGCGTGGGGGAGCGCCGGTTGGGTCGCGACCCTGCGCTGCTGCGCCGCGTACGAGTCGTACCTGCGCACGTATCGCCGTGGTGTCGAAGGATCCAAGGCGCTCGAGTTCCTGCTTGCTCGACCGGTTGTTCCCCCGTTCGGTGTTCCATGCGCTCGGCGCGGCGGAGACGGTCCTGTTCGATCTCGATCCCGGGTCCGACCGCCACGGCGCGGGCAGCGAACCGCGCCGCGTCGTCGGCCGTGCGTGTGCCGATCTCGAGTTCATCCGCGTCGCCGAGCTCGAGCGTTCGTTGCCCGAGCACCTGGCCCGGCTCGAACGTGCGTGCTCGCACTCGCACGACGTCATCGCCAAACGGTTCTTCAACAATGCGGTCGCGATCCGGTGGAGCGCCTGATGGCCTGGCGCCTGTCGATCGAACACGTCACCAGTTACGAATACGAAGGGGAGGTACTCGCGTCGTACAACGAGGCGCGCATGAGCCCGGCCCGCGACTCGACGCAGATGGTCCTCGACCATCGCGTCGACGTGCGGCCGAGCGTCCCGGTCATGCGCTACGTCGACTACTGGGGCACCGAAGTGAGCGCGTTCGACGTGCACGAGCCGCACGAACGGCTCATCGTCGCGTCGCGGTCACTGGTCGAAACCATCGCAGCTGTTCCCGATGTCACCGACACCGATTGGGAGGTCCTGTCCGATGAAGACGTACGCGACCGCTTCTACGAATACCTTCACTCGTCGGTCCATGTTCCTGTCGACGACGCATTCCGTGAGACCGCGTCGGTTATCTCCGAAGGCCGTACCCCGCGCGAGACCGTCGAGGCGGTCAGCGCGTGGGTCCGCGAGAGGCTCGCGTACGAGACCGGCGCGACCGACGTCTCGACGAACGCGCGGGCCGCCCTCGAGCTCGGTCGTGGCGTTTGCCAGGACTTCGTCCATGTCGCGCTCGGCGTTGCTGCGGGCGGCCGGAATCCCGGCGCGGTACGCGTCGGGTTACCTGCACCCCGATGTCGACGCCGCGGTCGATGCGGCCGTCACCGGACAGAGTCACGCCTGGCTCGAAGCGTGGACGGGGTCCTGGCAACGCGTCGATCCGACCAGCGGCACCGAGGTCGGAGAACGGCACGTGCTCGTCGCGCGCGGGCGCGACTACGCCGACGTCTCGCCGCTCAAAGGTGTGTACAACGGACCGGCCGCCCGTTCGAGCGAGGTCCGCGTGACGATCCGCCGCGTCGCCTGACGCCGCGCCGTCATCAGACTTTGACGTTCGCCGCCTCGGCCAGGATCGGGGCGCGGTCGACCGGTAGCAGGTAACCCTTCGCGATGGCCGCGTCCGTCGCCGTGGTGAACTTCGAGAGATAGTCCGCCTCGGTCGGGTAGAGCCGGGCCAGCGTCGCCGCGCTGAACGGCTTGGTGCTGCCGAACAAGGCGCACAGCGTCTTGGTGCCCTTGGGCGCATCGCCCGACAACGTCGCGACGGGAACGTCGTTCGCGCCGGTCCGCACCCCGCCGATGGCGTTGCCCATTGCGTCACGTTGGACGACCGGCGCACCCTTCACGAGCGCGACCTGCATGCGCGGTGCGCTGGGCGGCGGCGTGCTCGTGCGCACCCACGTGTCGAGGTGAGTGAGCGCGGCGGCCACGAGGTAGTGCGTCGGCGCGGTGTTGACCGTGCCCGTGCACCCGAGCACTGTCGTGAGAATCGACGCGTTCCCGCCGACGATGTATGCGTCGGCATGCGCGGCGCCCGCGATGTCCCAGAGCCGGATGTTCGGCCCGTCCGGTTGGCGGGCGCGGAAATATCCCAGCTCCGCTTCGTCGGTTTCCGTCTCGAAGAGGAACACGGGCACGTCGATGTCGTCGCGGATCCGGATCCCACCGGTGAGCGCGCCCTGCGCGCTGCCTCCGCCGCCCGCGAGCGGGGTCGCGCCGCCGCCCCGGCTGTACACGAAGAAGCCGTCGAAGATGCGCGCGCCGGGTTGGATCGCGTCGATGTACGTGGTGAGCTCGAATGCCGATTGCGACTCACCGATGGCCAGCACCCGTGCGGGTCGCAACCCGTCGAGCTGCGCGCTCGCGCCCGGCGCGCGCAGTGCGCGTGCGGCCTGGGAGAAGATGTCGAGCGCGTACTGGTCGCCGGGGTGGTGCAGCGATCCGTAGCGGGCCGGGTCGGTGCCGACGAGCCCACCCATGGGCGCGCCCGCGATCGGAAGCAGGCCGCCGCCGCCGGACACCCCGACCTTCTGCACGGAGACCCCGACCCAGCCGTAGCCGGCACGCGTCAGCTCGTTGCCCGCGTACGCGAAGACGGGATCGGTGTCGGAACCGGCGGTGACGTTCAACCACTCGACGAGCAGCGTCCCGTTGAATTTCTTCGCGCTGGTCGGCACGCGCACGATGATGCGCGTGCGGTACGCCGCAGTGCTCTGCGGGGCGACGGTCCACTTGCCGTCGCTTCCCTGCGCGCCGGCACTCTTGTACGCGGTTGCGTTCCCGGTCGCGAAGTACTCGTTGTCCGAGTAGCCCAGCTTGGTCAGGTCGACCGGCACCGATTCCGTCAACGCGATGCCCTTGCCGCCCGTGATCGGTCCGCTGAGCACCGCGGCCGGACCGGGCGCCATCGGGGCGCGCGCGGTCGGCGTGGTCGTGCCCGCGGGCGCGGTCGTCACCGACGGGCTTGTCGTGTGCGACGACGACGAACACCCGGCGAACACCAGGATCGCACCGAGGGCGCAGGCAACGGTGACGTGAATATGGCGGCTCATCCGGCGGAGTCTGGCATGCGGGCGTCGTAGCGTGGGGGCGATGGACGAAACCGAGATGCGGCGCCGGTTCGCGGCCGCGCCGGTCGCGCGGCTCGCCACGGTGACGCCGGGCGGGCGGCCCCACCTCGTTCCGTGTTGCTTCGCGCTCGTCGACAACGCCGTGTACTCCGCCGTAGACGCCAAGCCGAAGTCGACCACGGCGCTGCGCCGGCTCGACAACCTGCGGGCGCATCCGGAGGCCGCGCTCCTGGTCGATCACTACTCCGACGACTGGTCGTCCCTCTGGTGGATCCGCGCCGACGGAGACGGCCGCGTCCTCGAATCCGGCGCCGAGCACGACGCCGCCATCTCCCAGCTCACCCGCAAGTATCCGATCTACGAGACCGACCCGCCGCCGGGTGCGGTGATCGCGATTCACGTGCGCACATGGCACGGATGGTCGGCCCGATCCTGACGATTTCGGGTCGGAGGCGCGTCCGGTGCCACGGTGGCGCCCCCTACGCTGGAAGCGGTGACCGACGACGCCGATTCCGATCTCGAGACCATCCCGCTGCGGCCGTGGACCGGGACGCACGGCCCCGGGGGGCCGCCCGCGTCGCCGTACGAAACGTCGTCGCCGTCGGAGCCGTCGGAGCCGTCGGCACCGCGCGGTAGCCGCGACTCACTCGTCGCGCTTGTTGCCGCGATCGTGGTGGTCTCCTTGGTCGTCGGCTTCGCCGTCGCAACCCTCGTCCTGAACGGACGCGACTCCAGCTCGAGCAGCTTGTCGACCGACCCGAGCATCACCACGCCGAACTCGCTCCCGAACTTTCCGTTCCTGCCCCTCACGCCGACGACGACGCCGTCGTCGACGACCCCGCCTTCGACGACACCTTCGACCACACCCCGACCGGCCGATCCCGACGAAGCGTTTCTCGGTGGGCTCCTCGTGCAGCAGAAGGATGTTCCGGTGGCCGACATCGTGCAGTTGCTCGATCAGGGCACCGATCTCGGAGTGGCCACTCTCGATCTCTGCAACGGAACCTTTCCGAGTGAGGCGTTGCGTACCGCGCGGCGCCAGGTCGCGGTCACGAACGGCACCGGCACGGTGTTGAGCACGGAGGCGGTGCTGTACGGCGCGGCGTCGGGTGGTGCCCAAGCGCTGGCCGAACTGAAGTCGGTCACCGCGCATTGCCCGGCGACTCCGGTTCCGAGCCCCGTCGGTGAGCGCACGGTCGCCACCGACTTCGGGCCCACGCCCGACGGTGCCTGGCCGCACACCGCCTCGGTCGACCGTCTCGCGTACGACTTCGTCACCGTCGATCCGAGCACGGCTACGCCGGCACACAACGTCGCGGTCTACCTCCGCCGTGGGCGGGTGCTGATGGGCATCTACTTCCCGCAACCCGACGGACCGCAGGTTGCGGTGGAGGGGCACACGACGATCCCCGGGATCGTCGGCGTGTTCGAAGCGCGCATGGCGAACCTGCCGGCGTCCCTCGTCAACGGCTGACGGCCGCGGCCAAAGGTGTCACGATGTCGGCATGCAACCGGCACCCGCCCGGGCCCTCTGGCAATGCATCGAGCCGTATCACGCGGTCACGTACTTCACCGAGGAGGCACGCACCGCGTTCGAGGACGTGGGACTGCGCGGGTTCTGGCGGGGATACTTCGCGGGCCGGGCGGCGCCGATGGGCAAGGTCGGCACCGGCGCGGTGGTCGCGACGTTCTACGGCTTCCACCCCGACTTCGTCGCGCGGGCGATCCCTTCGGTCTGGGACATCGTCGAACCCGCCGACGCGATCGCGGCGCGCCAACTCGGAGCCGAACGCGCGCTGCGCCGGATCTTCGACGTGGAGGTCGCGGGAATCGTGCGCGCGGCCCGGCTCGTGTTGCAGGCGACCGACGGTTGCGACCCGTTCGCACGTCCGCTGTTCGCCGCGAATCACGACCTCGAATGGCCGACCGAGCCGCACGTCGCGCTCTGGCACGGCTGCACGTTGTTACGTGAGCATCGCGGCGACGGTCACATCGCGTCGTTGTACGCGGCCGATGTCGATCCGTGCGAAGCGCACGTGTTGCGCCTCGCGGTCACCGAAGTCGACCGCTCGACCATCGCCCCGTTCCGCGGTTGGGACGACGAAGACTGGGCCGCGGCGACCGGGCGCTTGATCGATCGGGGCTGGCTCGACGACGACGGGCGCGCCACTGCGGTCGGGGTCGACGCGCACACCGCGATCGAAGTCGACACCGATCGCATGGCCGAGGGGCCGACGCGCGCGCTGGGCGAAGACGCACTCGCCGAGCTCATCGGCATCATGCGCCCGTACGCGGCGGTGCTCGCGTCGACGGGAACGATTCCGTTCCCGAACCCGATCGGCGTACCGCCCGCGCCGGCCCACTGAGGTCATCGTTGCTGGCGCAAGCATGCGCAATATTTGCGTGAACGTTGACTTCAGCCGCGTCGTGTTTTCACCGTTACTGGCGTATGCTCCGCCCACCGGTCCGGCGATGCCCGACCCGGTGTCTGGCGACCCTCCTGTTACCGGGGCTGGTGGGAGCACGACCGCTGCACCACCGCTTCCTGAGAACTGAGACGCCATGACAACGTTGCTGGATCCGCCTGGCCCTTCTCCCCGCGCGCCGGAAACGCCCCCGAGCCGCGCCAGTGTTCGCGCCGGCCGTCTGGTGACCGGTCTCCTCATGATCAGCCCGCCGATCGCGCTCGCGATCGCGGTGCCGCTCCTGTGGGGGCACGCCGTCACGCTGCTCGACCTCATCCTGGCCGCCGCGTTCTACGTCGTGACCGGCCTCGGCATCGCGGTCGGCTATCACCGCCTCTTCACGCACCGGAGCTTCAAGTCGGTGCGCTGGCTCAAGATCCTGCTCGCCTCGACGGGCTCGATGGCCGTCGAGGGTTCGGTCGTCGGTTGGGTCGCGATCCACCGCCGCCATCACGTCTTCAGCGACAAGCCCGGCGATCCGCACTCGCCGCACGAATACGGTCCCGGTCCCGGCGCGCAGTTCCGCGGCTTCATCCACGCGCACGTCGGCTGGTTGTTCAAGGTCGACCCCACTTCGGCCGAGCGGTACGCGCCTGATCTGCTCGCCGACGAAGACACGATGATCATCAGCCGGCTCTTCCCGATCTTCGCGATCGCGTCGCTCGCGGCGCCGTTCTTCTTGGGCTGGACGATCACCGGCGCGCTCAGCGGTGCACTCACCGCCTTCTTGTGGGCGGGCCTGGCGCGCATGATGCTGCTGCACCACGTCACGTGGAGCGTCAACTCGATCTGCCACATGTTCGGCAGCCAGCCCGCGACGCAGAAGGACGAGAGCACCAACTTCGCGCCGCTCGGCATCATCTCCTTCGGCGAGGCGTGGCACAACTTCCACCACGCGTTCCCGCGCTCGGCGCGTCACGGCGCACTCCCGCATCAGGTCGACCCGGCCGCCGCGGTCATCCGCCTCTTCGAGCGGGCCGGATGGGCCACCGACGTGCGTTGGCCGACCGAAGCACAACTCGCAGTCTGCAGTTCGGGGTAGAGCTGTGTGCTTTTCCCCCGACGCCGACGCGGTCGTCGGGGGAATCGTGGTTGTCATCGGCGCGGACGCGCTCCGCCACGTGCGGGAACCGAAACAGATCCTCCTGGCGTCGCTGCCGCTGTTGTTCGGGCTGCACCAGCTCGACGAGGCGTTCGTGTGGTGGGGTCTGCAGGGCCGCGTGTCGGAGTCGCTCGAACGGATCGGCATCTGGGTCTACCTCCTCTTCGCGTTGGCCGCGTTACCGATGCTCGTGCCCCTCGCGGTCTTCGCGATCGAACGTTCACCCGGGCGTAAGCGTCTGATCGGCGCGCTGGCGATGCTGGGGATCGCGGTCGGCGTGTCGCTCGGTGTCGCGTTGTTCCGCGGGTCGGTGAACGCGGCGATCGCGAGTCATCACATCGCGTACGACGTGAGCGCGTTGAGCCAGGGCCGCGATCTCACGGGGTTGTACGTCGTCGCCGCGTGCGGCGCGCTCGTCGCGTGCAGCTACCGCGACATCTCGATGCTCGGGTTGTTGAACCTCGTCGCGGTACCGATCCTCATGTGGTTGACCGTCAGCGGGTTCATCTCGTTGTGGTGCTTCTGGGCCGCGATCGTGAGTGTCGTGATCGACTTCCACCTGCGCCGCGCGGCCCGCGCCACGGATAGGTCACGCGCTCGTGTCGTAACGCACGTAACGTGATCGGGTGCGGGTTCTCCTGGTCGGCGCGGGTGGAGTCGGAGCGGCGCTGGCGAAGGCCGCGGCGGAATCCGACGTTCTGGAGCGGGTCGTCGTCACCGATCTCGATCTCACGCGCGCGCAAGCCGCGGTCGAGCGCTGCTCCGATGCGAGATTCGTCGCGTACGCGCTCGACGCGTCGGATGCCGGTGCCATCTCGGAACTCGCGCGCCAGGAGCGGGCCGATGTCGTCGTCAACGCGTGTGATCCGCGGCTGAACCCTGCGATATTCGCAGCCGCGTTCGACGCGGGTTGCAACTACCTCGACATGGCGATGACGCTGTCCGAGCCGCACCCCGAACGGCCCTACGAGATCCCGGGTGTGCTCCTCGGGGCCGAGCAATTCGCCGCCGACGCACGCTGGCAGGAGCGGGGACTCCTCGCGTTGGTGGGCATGGGCGTGGAGCCCGGCCTCTCCGACGTGTTCGCCCGGTACGCGGCCGATCACCTGTTCTCCGAGGTCGACCAGGTCGGCGTGCGTGACGGCAGCGACCTCGTCATCGAGGGCTTCGACTTCGCGCCGACGTTCTCGGTGTGGACGACCATCGAGGAGTGCCTCAACCCGCCCCTCGTGTGGGAGCAGGACCGGGGGGTGTTCACCACTGCGCCGTTCTCCGAGCCCGAGACCTTCGTGTTCCCGGCCGGGATCGGACCCCTCGAATGCGTCAACGTCGAGCACGAAGAGGTGCTGCTGATCCCGCGCCACGTCGCGTGCCGGCGCGTCACGTTCAAGTACGGGCTCGGCGACGAGTTCATCGAGGTGTTGCGCGTGTTGGCCAAGACCGGGCTCGCGTCGACGGCACCGGTGCGGGTACGCGGGGTCGACGTGTCGCCCCGCGACCTCGTCGCCGCGGTGCTCCCCGATCCCGCGTCGCTCGGCGATCGTATGCACGGGCGTACGTGCGCGGGTACGTGGGTGACGGGCACGGGCGTCGACGGCACGGCGCGCGAGGTGTACCTGTACCACGTGTCCGACAACGCCGAGACGATGGCGCGCCACGATGCGCAGGCCGTCGTGTGGCAAACCGCGATCAACCCGGTGGTCGCGCTCGAGCTGATGGCCACAGGAGTGTGGAGCGGCGCCGGAGTGCACGGCCCCGAAGCCTTCGACGCGGTCCCGTTCCTCGACCGCCTCCGCGCCCGCGGCGAGGAGTGGCACCTCGACGACCGCCAGTCGTCGTCCGCGTAGGGTTTCGTCATGGACTGGCATCTCGCGCAGATCAACATCGCCCGGCTGCGGGCGCCGATCGACGACCCGCTCGTAGCCGAGTTCGTCGCCGGCCTCGAACCCGTGAATCGGCTCGCCGACGAGAGCGCCGGTTTCGTGTGGCGCCTCCAGACCGAGGACGGGAACGCCACCGCGGTGCGCCCGTATGCCGACGAATTGATCATTGTGAACATGTCGGTGTGGGACTCGCTCGAGCACCTTGCCGACTTCGTGTACCGCAGCGCGCACACGGAATTCTTGCGGGGCAAGCGGGCCTGGTTCGAGCGGATGGCCGACGCGCATGCCGCGTTGTGGTGGATCGCCGCCGGTACAGAACCATCCGTCGAGGAAGGCGCGGCCCGGCTCGAAATGTTGCGCTCGAGAGGACCGTCGACCGACGCGTTCACGTTCGGCCACCCGTTCGCAGCGCCCGGCACCGTCGAGGTCGACGTCGACGATCGCAACACCTGCCCGGCCTGATCCACACCCCGAAATCCAGTCACGCCAGTTCGTTCGACTGTATGGTCTATGTGTAAGGCTGGGCTTATAAGGCTAGACTTACTATATGCAGGACGACCCGGAAGCGAACCCGGATATTCGTGAAGTCGCGGCGGCGCTGCGGGTGAGCATCGGGCTCTTCGTCCGCCGGCTGCGCCAGACCGGACCCGACGGCGAGCTCACCTTCCCGGAAACGTCGGCGCTCGCCCGCCTCGACCGGTGCGGGCCGACCACGGCGACCGCGCTGGCCAAGCTCGAACAGATCAGCCCGCAGTCGATGGGCGCCACCCTCGCCGCGATCGAAGCGCGCGGGCTCGTCGAGCGCATCCCCGACCCGGCCGACGGTCGGCGCGTCGTCGTATCGGTGACCGAATCCGGATTGGAGGTGCTGCGCAGCCGTCGCAACGCGCGCACCGATCTCCTGGCCGACGCGCTCTCGAGCGGCTTCAGCAAAGCCGAGCTCAAACGACTCCTGGCCGCGGCACCGTTGATCGAGCGCCTGGCCCAATCCATCTGATGGCGATCGAGGAACACGACAGCACCGCAATTGCCGACGTCGGCGCACCGGGCTTCGTCCGGCGGACCTTCATGTCGTTGCACTCGCGCAACTTCCGGTTGTTCTTCATCGGCCAGACCGTTTCCAACACCGGCAACTGGCTCACGATGGTCGCCCTCACCTTGCTCGTGCTGGAGCGCACCAAGAGCGGTGTCGCGGTCGGCTTGCTCTCGGCCTGCCAATTCGGCCCGATCCTGCTGGTGTCGGCGTGGGCGGGCGTGCTCGTCGATCGGTTCAAGAAGCGCAACCTGCTCTACGTGACGCAGATCCTCGAGATGGCGCAGTCGTTCGTGCTGGCCGCGCTCGCGTTCATGCACAACGCGCCGCTGCCCGCGTTCTTCATCACTGCCGCGGTCGGTGGCTGCCTCCTCGCGGTCGACAACCCGGTGCGGCGTTCGTTCGTCAACGAGATGGTGCAGGCCGACGAAGTCCCGAACGCGGTCACGCTCTACAGCGCGATGGTGAACATCTCCCGTATCGCGGGGCCGCTCATCGCGGGCGCGCTCATCTCGACCGTGGGCTACGGATGGTGCTTCACCGTCGACGCGATCTCGTATGTCACGGTCCTCGTCGCACTCGGCATGATGCGGACGGCCGAGCTCCGGCTGATACCGGTCACGCCCCGCGCGCCGGGCCAGATCCGGGCGGGCGTGAAATACATCCTCTCGGTCCCCGAGCTCTGGGTGACGTTCGTGATCCTGCTGCTCGTCGGGACGATCAGTTACAACTTCAGCGTCGTGTTCCCGCTGTTCGTCGTGCGGGGGCTGCACGGCGGTACGTCCGGCTTCACGATCGTGTACGCGGCCTTCAGCGTGGGCGGTCTCGTGGGCGCGCTCGCCGTCGCCCGGCGCTTGACGATCAGCATCCGCACGGTCGTGTCGGGCGCGGCGCTGCTCGGTGTGTCGATGCTCGTGTTGTCGATCGTCCCGAACGTGTGGCTGGCCGTTGTGGTCGCGCTCGCAGTCGGCGCGGCGAGCGTGGCGTACATGACCGCCACGACGGCCATCGCGCAGATCCGGACCGATCAGCAGATGATCGGCCGCGTGCTCGCGATCCAGACGGTCTTGCTCATCGGTACGACACCGATCGGCGGCCCGATCCTCGGGCTCATCTCCGACGCGATCGGCGCCCGCCGCGCCGGTCGTGATCGGGGGTATCGGGGCGCTCGGCGCGGCCGCGTTCGGCCTGATCGCGGCTCGCCGCATCGAAGCGAAATCCCGGGCGCTGGCCTGAGCGCGGAGGCGCGGCCAGAATGCCGGCGTGCCGGGTGACACCTGTGAGCTGTGCGAGCACGCCGTGCAGCGAGAAGCGGGCAACGATCCGTTCGCGATCGCGCGCCTCTCGACCGGCTACGTCGCGTTGGCCGCGACGCAGCACTTCCGCGGCTACACGTTCTTCATCGCCAAGCCGTGCGTGCCCGAGATCTTCGAGCTTCCGCCCGACGAACGCGCCACGCACCTGCACGAGATGACGGAGGTCGCGCACGCGTTGTATCGCGCCTTCAGTCCACGGAAGATGAACTACGAAGCGCTGGGGAACAGCGTGCCGCACCTGCACTGGCATCTCGCGCCGCGCTACGACACCGATCCGCACGGGCGCGGACCGATCTGGGAAGACCCCGAATTCATGCGCATCTTCATGCAAGGCGGATTGCCACCCGACGAACACAGCGACGAGTCGCGCCGCGCGATCTTGCGTGAGCTCCGCGCCGCCGACGTGACGATCGAGCGGGAGTACCTCGACGCCTGATCCGGCCGTCAGGCCCGGTCCGTACGGTTTCCCCGCAGGACCGACAAGCCATATGTGACACGCGTCGCCCGCTCTCAATCGAGTCTCGATGCCTGCCGTTAACAGGCAAACGCGATCGAGGGGGACCGGTGTTGCGCAGTCGAGTTTGGTTGGCGCGAGTCGCGGTCGGGGTTCTGGTCACGGTCGCGCCGCTCGCGGTCGCCCAGACGAGCGGTGCGACCGGTGAACCGCCCGACGCCCCCGCCGGATCCGCGAACACGTTTCAGCTCAATGCGCTGCACGACGGCTACTCGGCGGATCAGCTGTCGCTTCCGCTCGGGAAGCTGTGGTCCGTCGACCTCGGTGCGCAGGTCGGCTACCCGCTGATCGTCAACGGCCGCGTCTTCGTCACGACGTCGACCCCCGGCGGTTCGTACGGCACGGAGCTGTGGGCGCTCGACGCCGCCGACGGATCCGTCGATTGGGGACCCATCGCGCTGGGCGGAACGTATGACTTCGCCGGCATCGCGGCCGACGACGCCAATGTCTATGCGGTCACGTTCGACGGTTTCCTGCGCGCCATCGATCAGACGACCGGCAGCCTCTCATGGTCGGAGAATCTTCCCGGCCAATCGTCGTTCACATCGCCGCCAACGGTACGGGGCGGAACTCTGTACGTAGGCGGCGCCGGCGTCGGGGGCACGCTGTACGCAGTCGACACCGCCGGCGGCGCGATCGACTGGACTGGTTCCGTAGAGAACGGTGATCACAGCTCCCCGGTGGTGACTGACGATGGCGTCTACGTGTCGTATGCGTGCGACGTGTCCTACAAGTTCGATCCCACGACCGGCGCAAACCTCTGGACGCACACGACAGGCTGCGAGGGCGGCGGCGGCAGCACCTCCGTGCTCCACGGCAGCAGCCTCTACGTCCGCGGCGAAGCAACCTCACCCGTGATCCTGGCGACGGACACCGGCGCGCAGACGGGAGCCTTCACCTCGAGTACCGCGCCTGCATTCTCGGCCGACCGCATGTTCACCATGTCGGCCGGCGATCTGCGCTCGATCGACGTTGATACCAGTCAAGTGAAGTGGACGCAGGCCGGCGACGGCCATCTCGTTACCGCGCCGCTCGTCATCGGGAACGACGTCGCCGTTGGCTCCGCGACCGGTGAGGTCTATCTCTACGACGCGACGACCGGCACGGTGCTCTGGTCGGACAACGCCGGAAGCCCGATCCTCGCGCCCGACGAGCACAATGCGGTGACCGTGACGGCCATGGCCGAATCCAACGGCATGTTGGTCGTGCCCGCGACGAACACACTGGTTGCGTATACCGCGAACAGCGTCTCGATTTCGGCGTCGACCGGCGCGTTCGGAAATCAGCGCGTCGGTACGTACGGTGCCACCAAGATCTTCACGGTTGCGAACCACGGCACGAGCGGCGTGTTCCTGAAGAACATCGCGATCGCAGGCGCGAACCCCATCGACTACTTCGGTGCGACGGACTGTTTCCCGGTGAGCCGACCGCGGTTCCTGGCCGCGGGTGCGTCCTGCCGTGTCGCGCTCGCCTTCGCGCCGATCAAGCTCGGCGCGCTCGGGGCCAGCCTGGTGGTGACGTCGACCGCCGGCGGTCCACCCGACACCGTTGCCCTCTCCGGAACGGGCACCGAGGGGTACTTCCTCGCGGGCCGAAATGGCGAGGTCGGAACATTCGGTGACGCGGTCTTCCACGGCGACGCGACCAAGTTCCGGCTCGCGGCGCCGATCATCTCGCTGGCCACGACTCCGAACGGTGCCGGCTACTGGTTGTTGGCCCGCGACGGCGGCATCTTCAGCTTCGGGAACGCGCAGTTCTACGGCTCGACGGGCGGCCTGCGGCTGAACAAGCCGATCGTGGCGATGGCGCCTACCCCGGACGGCAAGGGTTACTGGCTCGTCGGTTCCGACGGCGGCATCTTCAGCTTCGGCGACGCGCGCTTCTACGGCTCGGCCGGCGCCATCCATCTCAAGCGGCCGATCGTCGGCGCGGCGTCGACACCCGACGGCAAGGGCTACTGGCTGATCGCCGACGATGGCGGCGTGTTCGCCTACGGCGACGCGGTGTTCTACGGATCGACCGGGTCGACGCACACGACGGCGCCCATCGGCCGGATCGTCGCGACGCCGTCGACGCACGGTTACTGGCTGCTCGCGACCGACGGCCATGTGTATCCGTTCGGCGACGCGCATTCCTACGGTTCGCCGCCCGCGGGTTCGCACATCGTCGGCCTGGCCTCGACCCCCGACGGGCACGGCTACTGGGAGGTGTCGAGCACCGGCGTCATCTTCGCCTACGGCGATGCGCACTCGTACGGGAGCTTGCCGAAGGGCATCACCGACGTGATCGGCATCGCGGCAACCGCGCCATCACTCCCGCCCGGACTGATCAGCGCGGTTCGCGCCGCGGCGCGGAGCCGGGTTCCCGGATCGTTGTCGTCGTTGCCGCCCGTGCTTTCAGATGCGCGCCCACGCCTCGGTGAGGACCGTCCGTAGCACCTGTTCGATGTAGTCGAACTCGGGCTGACCGATGATGAGCGGCGGCGCGAGTTGCACGACGGGATCACCGCGGTCGTCGGCCCGGCAGATGAGGCCCGCGTCGTACAACGCGCGGGAGAGGAAGCCGCGCAGCAGGCGCTCGCTCTCGTCGGCATTGAACGTCGTTTTGGTTGCCTTGTCCTTGACGAGCTCGATGCCGTAGAAGTAGCCCGCGCCCCGCACGTCGCCGACGATCGGGAGGTCGCGCAGCTTGTCGAGCGTGGCCTTGAACGCACCTTCGTTGGCGCGCACGTGTTCGTTCAGGCCTTCGCGTTCCATGAGGTCGAGGTTCGCGAGCGCAACCGCGCAACTCACGGGATGGCCACCGAACGTGATGCCGTGCAGGAACGTCTTCGCGTCGCGCAGGAACGGCTCGACGATATACGGACGGGCGATGAGGCCGCCGAGGGGGGAGTAGCCCGACGTGATGCCCTTGGCCATCGTGAGGATGTCGGGCTGGTACTCGTACCGCTGCGAACCGAACCAGTATCCGAGCCGACCGAACGCGCAGATCGTCTCGTCGGAGACGAGCAGCACGCCGGTGTCGTCGCAGATCTCGCGCACCCGCTGGAAGTAGCCCTCGGGGGGCGGGAAGCAGCCCCCCGAGTTCTGTACGGGCTCGAGGAACACCGCCGCGACCGACTCCGGGCCTTCCATCTCGATCGCGAGTGCGATCGCCTCCGCGGGGTCGATCGGCGCGGGCCGGTACGAGTTCGTGTTCGGCACGCGGATCGCGCCGGGCATCAGCGGCTCGAACGGGTGCTTGATCGCGGGGACGCCCGTGATCGACAGCGCGCCCAGGGTTGCGCCGTGGTACGCGATGTGGCGGCCGATCACCTTGTAACGGTTGGGCTGGCCGATCGCCTGGAAGTACTGGCGGGCGAGCTTCCACGCCGACTCGACGGCTTCACTCCCACCGGTCGTGAAGAACACGCGCTCGAGATCGCCGGGCGCGAGGTCGGCGAGCCGTTCCGCGAGCTGGATCGCGCCGGTGTGGGCGTAGCTCCACACGGGGAAGTACGCGAGCTTCCGCGCTTGTTCCGCGGCCGCGTCGGCGAGCTCGTTGCGACCGTGACCGACCTGCGACACGAACAGCCCCGCGAGCCCGTCGAGGTAGCGCTTGCCGTTCTGGTCGTAGACCCACGCGCCTTCGCCCCGCACGATCACGGGGACCTCGGCGTTCGGATCCGACGACATCGGCGTGAAGTGCATCCACAAGTAGCGCTGCGCGGCAGCAGTGAGCGTCTCGGACGATGTCGTGGTCATCACGTTCCCCAGGAGTAGGTCTGCTTCTCGAGCCGGAGGTAGACGAACGTCTCCGTAGAGCGGATGCCGGGAATCGAGCGGATCTGGGTGTTGATCACTTCGAGCAGGTGCTCGTCGTCGCGTGCGGTCAGCTCGACGAGCAGGTCGTAGGTGCCCGAGCAGATCACCACGTAGTCGATCTCGTGGTTGGCGCTGAGCTTGGCCGCGAGCTCGCGTACGTCGCCGTCGACCTTCACGCCGACCATCGCCTGGCGGTGGAATCCGACCCGCAGGGGATCGGTCACCGCGACGATCTGCATCACGCCCGCATCGAGGAGGCGCTGCACCCGTTGGCGTACCGCGGCCTCCGAGAGCCCGATCGTCTTTGCAATCGAGGTGTAGGCGCGGCGACCATCGCGTTGCAGCTCCCGGATGATCTGCATCGCGACGTCGTCGAGCAGCGGACCGGGGGTGCGAATATCGTCGTCAGAAACCTGAGCCACAACGAACTACTTGCATCGACAGCTGTACATCTGCGGATAATAGCGTGAACAGGCGAATCATCCCACCTGTCCCGCCGAGAGGGGTTCCGATGGAAGTCGTGCAGAACGTGGTCAACGGCAAGCCGGTCGACGCCCGCGACGGCGCCACGACCCCGCTCGTCGACCCGTGTACCGGCGAGACCTACGGCAGCGCGCCCCGATCGAGCGCGGCCGATGTCGACGACGCGTTCCGCGTCGCCGACGCCGCGTTCGACGGCTGGCGGTCGGCGACCCCGTCGGAGCGCAGCCTGGCGTTGTTGCGCATGGCCGACGCGCTCGAGGCCGACGCCGATCGTTTCGTCGACGCCGAGTGCCGCAGCACGGGCAAGCCCCGCGCCCTGATGGTCGCCGACGAGATTCCGCCCGCGGTCGACCAACTCCGGTTCTTTGCCGGCGCGGCGCGCATGCTCGAAGGACGTAGCGCGGGCGAGTACATGGCCGGGCTGACGTCGTTCATTCGCCGCGAGCCGATCGGTGTGGTCGCGCAGGTCTCGCCGTGGAACTACCCCCTGATGATGGCGATCTGGAAGATCGGGCCCGCGCTCGCGGCCGGCAACACGGTCGTGTTGAAGCCCGCGGAGAGCACGCCCGAAACCACGGCGATGCTCGCCACCCTTGCGGCGGAGTTCCTCCCCGCGGGGGTCTTCAACGTCGTGTGCGGCGATCGCGACAGCGGACGTGCGTTGGTCGCGCACCCGACTCCCGGTCTGGTGTCGATCACCGGCAGCGTGCGTGCGGGCATGGAGGTGGCCGCGGCCGCGGCCACCGACCTGAAGCGCGTACACCTCGAGCTCGGCGGCAACGCGCCCATCATCGTGTGTGACGACGCCGACCTGGAAGCGGCGGCGGCCGGCATCGCGGGCGCGGGCTTCTACAACGCGGGACAGGACTGCACCGCCGCGACGCGTGTACTCGCCTCCGCGGCGATCCACGATCGATTCGTCGACATGCTCGTGGCCGAGGCCGGCAACAAGAAGGTCGGCGGCCTCGACATGGCCGACGCCGATCTCGGTCCGCTGAACAACGAGAGCCAGCTCGAACGAGTGCAGGGCCTCGTGAGTCGGGTCCCGTCGCACGCCGAAGTGCTGAGCGGCGGCGGCCGGGTCGGCGCCGCGGGTTATTTCTTCGCGCCGACGGTCGTCGCCGGCCTGAAGCAGGAAGACGAGATCGTGCAGCAGGAGGTGTTCGGCCCCGTGATCACGGTCCAACGTTTCACCGAGCTCGGCGACGCGGTGCGGGACGCGAACGGGACCGAGTACGGGCTGTCGTCGAGCGTGTGGACCCGCGATCACGCCAACGCGATGCGCCTCTCCGCCGCGCTCGACTTCGGGTGCGTGTGGATCAACACGCACATCCCGTTGGTGGCCGAGATGCCGCACGGCGGCTTCAAGCACTCGGGCTACGGCAAGGATCTCTCCATGTACGCGCTCGACGACTACACGCGCGTCAAGCACGTGATGAGCTCGATCGAATAGCGCGTTTCAGCCGCGGATCGCGGCGTCAAGCACGTCGAGGCCCTCTTCGAGCAGCGCGTCGTCGAGGACGAGCGGGGGCAGCAGGCGCACGACGTTGCCGAGCGTGCCCGCGGTCAACACGATCACGCCTTGGCTGTGACACGTCGCGCAGATCTGCTTGGCGCGATCGGCGTCGGGTGTGCCGTCGTCGTGCACGAGCTCGATCGCGACCATCGCACCCCGGCCGCGCACGTCGCCCACGCCCGTCGTGGCTTGTTGCGTCGCGGCCAGTCGTTCGATCATGCGCGTTCCGAGCTGTTGCGCGTGCTCGACGAGCCCTTCCTTCTCGATCACCTCGATCGTGGCCAGCGCGGCCGCGCACGACACGGGGTTGCCGCCGAACGTGCTGCCGAGGCCGCCCGCGTGCACCGCCTCCATGATCTCGGCCCGCCCGGTCACGCCCGCGATCGGCATGCCCCCGCCGAGGCCCTTGGCGGTGGTGACGAGATCGGGCACGACGCCTTCGTGCTCGCTCGCGAACCACGCGCCCGTCCGGCCGAAGCCCGTCTGCACCTCGTCGGCCACGAACACGACTCCGTGGGCCCGGCACCACTGCGCGAGCCCGGCGAACCAGCCCGGCTCCGGCACCACGAACCCGCCTTCACCGGCGATGGGCTCGACCACCACGCAGGCAACCTGGCTGGGGTCGACGCTCGCCTCCATCCAGGCGAGAGTGTCGGCGAGTGCGCCGGTGCCGCGGAACGGGTAGGAGAACGGCGCCCGGTAGATCTCGGGTGCATACGGGCCGAACGACTTCTTGTAGGGGACGACCTTGGCGGTGAGGGAGAGGCCGAGCAGTGTGCGGCCGTGGAAGGCCTGGTCGAAGGCGATGACGGCGGAGCGGCCGGTGGCCGAGCGGGCGATCTTCACCGCGTTCTCGACCGCTTCCGCGCCCGAGTTCACGAGCAACGAGCGCTTCTCGTGAGTGCCGGGCGTGCGCTCGGCGAGCTGCTCGCACACGGCGACGTAATCTTCGTACGGCGTCACCTGGAAACACGTGTGCACGAACCGCGCGGCCTGCTCGGCGATCGCGGCCGAGACCGCGGGGTGCGCGTGCCCGACGTTCACGACCGCGATGCCCGCGCCGAGATCGATGAGGCGATTCCCGTCGACGTCTTCGACGATGCCGCCCTGCGCGCGCTGCACGAAGACGGGAAGCGTCGTGCCGACTCCCGCGGGCACCGCCTGCGTGCGCCGTTCCCACAGCGCCCGCGAACGGGGGCCCGGGATCTCGGTGACGATCTTGCGCTGCTGTTCCATGCGGCCTCCCGCCGAGCAGGTGTGACCGAAACGCTACCCGTCTTCCGAATTCCGACCACCAGCAGGAGTGACAATGCGCAAATATTCGGTTCGGCCCGCGATCACCCTGCGGGGACGAAAGTTCAAGGGCCTCCGGGGCTTCGCGGGCAAGCCGTTCCACCCGCCGCTGACCGACATCCCGATCGGCGCCTACATCATCGCGGCGGCGTTCGACGTGGTCTCGGTGATCGCCGCGCTCGTCAGTTCGGGCGCGACCTACGGCGGCAGCCTGGTCTTCGACTACGGGTTCAACGTCGAGACTGCGGGTGACAGCCCGGTGTGGCACACGTCGGAGACCGACGTGTTCCCCGGCGACCACGGGGACGCGAACTAGGCGGGTGCGAACGGATCGGCGGGGAAGGCGAACACTTCACCGCGGCCGCTGCGCGCCAGCGACTGGTAGTCGCGGCGGGCGAACCACCAGCGGCCGTCGACGCGGCGGTAGTCGTCCTGGTAGACGCCGAAGGCCTGAGTGGAGTGGCCCGAGGCCGCGTCCTGGCGGAGCTCGCAGATGTAGAGGCGCGCGGTGGCCCGATCCGGGTCGCCGCCCGCGCGCAGCGCAACCCGCGTGCTGAGCGGGACGAACTCGAAGAACTCGAAGCGTTCGACGGCGGTGCCGATGAAGTCGCCGACCGCTTGCGGGCCGGTCATCGCGATCACTGCGTTCGTGACGGTATCGACGCGCACCGGCGCGTCGGGCAGGAACATGTCGTGGAACTCGGCCCACGCCCGGCGCGTCACCGCGTCGGCGTACGCGTTCTGCAGACGCGTGATCGCGACGTAGTCGATCGTGTCGCGCAGTTCTTCGTCGTCGGGCATCCGGATCAGGCGCCGGGACGGGTGAAGTCGCGGTTCGGGTGCTTGGGCGGGATCGCTTCGGCCGCGACCTTGGCCTTGCTTTCCTTCATGTCCTCGAACACATGCACCATGTTGAGGAGGTCCTCCTCGTAGGAGAACTTGCCGTTGCCCGCGTACACGAGCGTCGACACGCCCGACTGCACGTACGGCCGGCCGTCGGCACGCTTCCCCGGCAACACCTGCGTCCATTTGATGACGACGAGGTCGCCGTCGATCATGTAGAAGTCGACCGGGAACTTCCAGTCCTCGAAGCCGCTCATCGCGTCGCCGAACACCGTGGCGAGCATCTCCTCGATGCCCTGCACTCGCCCCCACGCGGGATCGATGAAGACCGCGTCGTCGGTGAAGTACTGCGCCAGCGCGCTCCACTTGTCGCCGCCGGCATCGATGACCTCGCGCGTCTTGACGTAGCGCTTGACCGTCGCTTCGACTTCCTCGCGGGGATGGGGCATGGGCGGCCTTCCTGAGAGTGGTGGTGTCGGGAATCTATGCCGTCGGCGCGTCGGTGATCACGGCGACGATCTCGTCGCCGTAGCGCTCGAGCTTGGTCGGGCCGATGCCGGTGCAGCGGGCGAGCTCGTCCAGCGACTCGGGGCGGCGGTCGGCGATGCCCTCCAGGTGCGCGTCGCTGAGCACGATGTACGCGGGGACACGGTCGCTGGCGGCGCGTTGCTTGCGCCAGGACTTGAGCGCATCGACGAGCTCCGGCGACGCGTGGGTCACGTCGGTGCCGCGGCCCCGCATCAGCTGCGCGCGCCGGCCGTCGAGCTCGACCCGCTCGCCGTAGGGAATGACGATTCGGGTGCCGTTGGCGTCTTCGAGCACCGCCGCGTCGACCCGCATCTCGACGATCGAGCCCGTCGACCCTGCGAACGAGATCGAGAGGCCGAGCTCGGCGTCGATGGTGTTGCGCGCCCGCGGTGTGGTGACCGCGGGCTCCATGGCGGCGCGGGCGCGCGCCACACGCACCGATTCGGGCGGCGCCGGTTCGAGGAGCTCGTCGAGGAACGGTCGGCGGGCCGTCTCGTCGGCGATCACCTTCACCGCGGTATCGCCGCGCGTGATGGCGACGTGGAAGATACGGCGTTCCTCTTCGAGATCGTCGGCCAGCGCGTGCGGCATGAGCCCGTCGTGCGCGCCGAGCACGACGACGTACGGCCACTCCATTCCCTTCACGCGATGCACGGTCGACAGCGCCACGCCCGCGCTGCTCGCCGGTTCGTTGGTCGCGCGCAATCGGGTGCGGAGCCAGGGCTCGAACGACGCGGGGTCGGGCTCGAACGTGGCGACCGCGATGAGGGCGTTCAGATCGTCGCGGTGACTCGCGTCCGGGGTCTTGCCCGAGAGGTCGAGGGTCGCGAGCGCGGCGCCGAGGCCCACATCGTCGCGGATGCGCGTCAGGAGCTTGTCGGTGGTGGCGCCGCTGTCGAAGGCGCGGCCCAAGCCGTCGAGATCGTCGCAGAACATCTCGAACTTGGTCGCGGCCATGCCGGTGAGGCCGTCGATCTCGCGTCGGAGCTGCGTCATCGTCCACTGCCGCTTGCGTTCGAGGCGTTGCAAGACCTCGCGCCGCAACGAACGACTCGGCCGGCGCGCGGCAAGCGCAAGGTCGGCGCCGTGGAAGCCGGTGGAGTTGCCGGCCGCGAGCGCCAGCCGGAGGTAGGCGAGCGCGGTGCGCGTGCCGGTGCGGTTCAACACCGCGATGCTGACGGGCGTCCAGCTCGGAACGTCGGCTTCGCCCAACAGGAGTTGCGCGGGGAGCAACACCGAGTTCACGCGCCCGAGCACCGCGATGTCGGTCGGCGCCGCGCCGGCCGCGAGCCACGCCACGACCTGGTCGGCGGCCGCGTGCGCGACGCGCTCGGGCGCGGCCGTCTCGACCGCGAGCGCGTCGGGCCCGCTCGGCGCCTTGGCCGCGACGATCGCCTTGTCGATCCGGCGCCGGTTGTACGAGAGCAGATTGCGCGTGGCCGACACGACCGCTTCCGGGCAGCGGTAGTTCGTCGACAGCGCGTGGTGTGTGCCGCCGGGGAAGTAGCGGTCGTAGTTGATGAGGAACTCGGGATCGGCACCCGCGTAGCCGTAGATCACCTGGTCGTCGTCGCCGACGCCGAAGACGTCGTACGCGGGCGCGGCGACGAGGCGCAGCAGGAGCAGTTGCGCGGGAGTCAGGTCTTGGAACTCGTCGACCAGCAAGTGGCGCGCTTCTTGTTGGAACGCGCGGCGGATGTCGGGTGCGTGCAGCAACACTTCGATCGCGCCGTAGATCTGCTCGTCGTGGTCGATCGCGTGATCGGCGTGCAGCTTGTCGCGGTACTCGTCGAACATCGCGCCGAAACCGGCGACGTCGTCGCGTTGGGCCTCGACCACGTTCGGGTCGATGAGCCCGAGTCGAACCTCGCTCAATGCTTCGAGATACGGCGCGTACATGTCGGTGTTCGCCCTCGGCTTCACCGGCACGAGGGTTTCGATGCGCCGCCGCATCTCCCATTCGTCGATGAGGTTGGTGTTGCCGCCCGCGCGGCGGAGCACGTCGTTGCCGAGGGAGTGCAGCGTGCGGATCCGGCGCCGGGCCGCGTCGCGAATCTCGCCGAGCCGTTCCTGCATCGTGTCCTTGGCCCGCACGTTGTACGCGACCGCGGTGATCGACTTCGGGCTCCAACCACGATCGACGAGCAGACGGAAGCGTTCGGTCAGCACGCGGGTCTTGCCCGAACCCGCGGGCGCGATGACCCGCGCCGCGCCCGCGTCGTGCACAACTGCGGCGAGCTGATCTGCGGCAAGCTCCGCGTCGGTGGTGACCGTGCGATCGGGATCGAGCGTGCGCTGTTCGAGGTTGTTGCGATGGATGAGGACGTGACCGTCGGGCACCGCGGTGGCGCCCGCGCGGCCCGCCGTCGCACCAGGCGGGCGTGCCGTCGGCGAGCACGATGTCGGCCGTGTCGCCGGTCGTCGCGCCGAGGCGCTGCGCTTCGAGCGTGGGACCCCAGGCCATGCGGCCGACGCGGTCGTCGTAGTTGTTGGCCCGCGTGAGGAAGTAGAGGCGTTCGCGCCGGAACTCGAAACGAGGGGAGAGGGCCCACGGCGCCGGGCCGAGCTCCATCTCGGGCGCGCGCAGATCGTCGACCGAGCACTGCAGCTCCACCACGACCGGGCTGCGCTGCGACCACTTCTCGTGCAACGCGTCGACGGCGGCCGACGGTGCGCGGAGTGTCGCGTCGTCGATCACCACCCGATCCGCGCCCGCCCAGTGTTCGGGCGCGGGCGCGCCGGCCGCGACGATCACGCCCCGCCCGAGGCGGGTGATCACCTCCGCGTCAGGAAGCTCGGCCACGCCCCGCATCATGCCCGAGCCGTGAGACACCCCTGAGGGTGTCCGACCTTCCTAGCCGAGCTCGTTGCCGACGATGGAGACGAACGAGACCATCTCGCCGGGGTAGCCGCCGAGGTTGTGGGTGAGGGCCAGACCCCGGTCGGCATGCGCGATCGTGCGCTCGGCCGGCGCTTCGCCGCGCAGCTGCAGCCACGCCTCGAACACCATGCGCAGACCGGAGGCGCCGACCGGGTGGCCGAAGCTCTTCAGGCCGCCGTCGGGGTTCACCGGGAGTGCGCCTTCGAGGTCGAACGTGCCGTCGAGCACTTCCTTCCACGCGGTGCCGCGCTCGGCAAACTGCAGGTCTTCGTAGATGAGGAGCTCGGCGGGCGTGAAGCAGTCGTGCACCTCGGCCATCGCGAGTTGCTCGCGCGGGTTCGTGATGCCGGCCTGCGCGTACGCGTCGCGTCCGGTGGCGGCGATCTCGGGGAACGTCGTGTAGTCGTAATCCGGGTCGGCGTTGCCCGAGCAGTTGCCGGCGACGAGCGACAGCGCCTTGATGTAGATCGGCTTGTCGGTGTACTTCAACGCGTCTTCGGCGCGCACGATGATCGCGGCGGCGGAACCGTCGGCCACACCCGAGCAGTCGTAGACGCCGAGCCCGCCGGCCATGAGCGGCGCGTTGCAGATGGTCTCCATCGAGACCTCTTTGCGGAACTGCGCCCGCGGGTTACGCGCACCGTTGTAGTGGTTCTTCCACGCGATGCGGGCGAGGACCTCGCGCATCTGCGCCTCATCGAGGCCGTACTTCTTGCCGTAGCCGGGCGAGCACATTGCGAACATCGCCGCCGCGGTCAGCGTGCGGCCGGTGCCGTCGGTCGGTGTCTTGGCCGCGCCGACGAGCCCTTGGTAGCCGCTGTCCTTGACCTTCTCGACGCCGATCGCCATCGCCACGTCGTACGCGCCGCTCGCCACGGAGTAGGCCGCGTTGCGCAACGCTTCCGATGCAGTCGCGCAGAAGTTCTCGACGTGGGTCACCGGCTTGTCGTGCAACTGCAGTGGGCGGGCGAGCGCCATGCCGCTCATGCCCGACATTGCGGTACCGAGCCAGTACGCGTCGATGTCTTCCTTCTTGAGCCCGGCCGACGGCCAAGGTGGCTTCGTTGGCGTCGACGAGGAGATCGTCGGTGCCCTTGTTCCAGTGCTCACCGAACGGCGTGCAACCCATGCCGACGATGGCAACGCGGTCTTTGATGCCGTGCGAACCCATGTGTGTTCTCCTTCGTTCCGCCCTGTCTCAGCGGACCGGGCGGGCCTTCCAGAAGTAGTTGTGGATCTCGTCCGAGGTGAAGAGCTTGCGGAACGTCATCTCGACGCGGTCACCGATCTTCAGCGTGTCGGCGTCGACGTCGGTGAGCTCGACCGGGAGCCGACCACCGCCGTCCCAGTCGACGACCGCGAACGCGACCGGCGGACTCGGCGAGTACGCGATGCGGTCGATGGTGAGCAGCGCGATCGTGCCCTGCACGTCGGCCATCGGCGCGGGCGTCATGTCGTCGACCGCGTCGCCGACGCGCGAGACGCGGGCGGGCGGCATGTGCAGCTCGCCGCTCGTGCGGTCGCGGGAACCGACGAACGCGTACTTCCATTCCTCGGTGCGGCCCGACACCGATGCCGAGATGCGATCGGGCTCCGGGCGCCGGGGCGGTTCGATGCGCACTTCGCCGCGCCAGCAGAGGAACTTTCCGTACGTGATGTCGGAGGCACCGTTCGATCTGGGCCGCGACCAGTGCGGGCCGGCGCGGTACGACGTGACCGCCTTCGTGGCGCGGAACAACATGACATCGGCGCCGTCGGCGAGCACGACCAGCGCGATCACCTGACCGGGTTCGGCGCTCTCGAGCGTGTCTGCGAGGAGCAGCGCCGCGTGCGCGCGTACCGGTGTTGCCGACCGTCGTGGCGCGATCGTCGACCAGGGCTTCCTTGGCCGTACCGAGCCGGCCGCTGATGGCGCGAGCCGCCCGGGCGTGCATGCCGGTGACGATGACGCGTTGGATCTGGTCGGCGGAGAGATCCGTCGACTTCAGTGCCGCGTTCCAGGCCTGCTCGACCAGCGGGCCGTACTTGATCTCGCCGAAGCGCTCTTCCCAGGCCCGCGACCGCGTCGAGCCCGGAGTGCGCCAACGCTCGAGGAACTCCTCGGTCGTGCTCGCGCCGCCGAGGTATTCGGCGATGACGGGGCCGTTCGAATCGTCGCCGATGAGCAGCGCGCCCGCGCCGTCGCCGGTGGCCGACTCGTCGCCACTCGTGGGGAGTCCGCCGCGCTGGTCGGAGGTGACGAGCAACACGGTGCCGCCACCGGTCGAGCGCGGTGCGCAGCGCGCCGATCGAAGACCGGAGCGCGCCGCCGAAGTCGAAGGCGGCGACGTCGGTGTCGAGTCGCAACGCCGCGTGCAGCGTCGACGCGTTGTTCTTGTCGAGGTACGCCGGCGACGCGGTCGAGAACCAGAGCGCGTCGGGCGCGGTACCACCGGGGGCGCTGCGCAGCGCGAGCCGCGCCGCCTCGACACCCATAGTGGTGGTGTCCTCGTCGTAGGACGCGACCGAACGGGTTCCCTTGCCGCCGCCGCTCCCGAAGGTCTTGGCGATCTCGGACCGTTGAAGGCGCCGGAAGGGCACGTAGCCGCCGGCGCTGATGATGCCTCGCATGGCCCGGAGTCTATGACGCCGATGTCAGCTCCACGAAAGCCGTGCTTGCCGCCGAACGTCGCTTCAGGTGGCGCACTGCCGGAGCCAACCGGCTTTGGAGATCTCTTGCGTGTCCAGCGCGATCTCCGCGGCAGCGGGGCAGAGATACGTGGCCGGCCCGAGGTGTATCCGGAGTTCGGGTAGCCACGAATCGGGTCCGTTCAGTCCGTGAACCGCCTGCACGAGACCCGGGCTCCAGAACGTGTCGGAGAGTGTCTTTCCGACGTGCCAGGCGAAGCTGTCGCGAGCCGACTTGGCCGGTCGCGTCGACGGCGCGTAGGAGAAGGCGGCGTCAATGGTGTTCTCGGCCGTGCTGAACGTCAACGCGGTGAGCTTCGGATCGGCTTGCGCGCCCAGCTGCGCCGCGAGGTGTGCTTGATCACCATCGAAGACAGCCTTGTTGCCGGCGACGGCATCCGACTCGCCGACCGGCCCCAGCGTCGTCGTGGTGGTCGTGTTCGGATAAAGGTTGTCGCCGGGTAAGAGCCGTTGCACCTCGTCGCTCGGCGGCGCCACGATTGCGGCAGTTTCCGTTCCCCAAATGAGCGTGAGGTCGGTGTCCTGCTCGCCGGGATGCAGTTCGGAAGCAGTATCGAGCTCTCCCATCTGTCCGTTCGAGTCGATCGACGCGGTGAAGATCTCGGTCGCCTTCGATGTGAGGCCGGGGAGTCGAAACTCGATCTTTGTCGGTCCGTCGCCTTCGGTGCTGATGACGCGCACCGCGGTGATGGGATGCCTCAGGAGTTGATCCAGCACGGTGAATACGAAACCGGGCTGCACACTGATGACGCTCGGGATGGGGAGCTCGTGTGTCGTGCGTGCACCCGCAAATGCCACCCAGTTGGCGCTCGGGTTGAGGCGTTCTGGTCGCGCGACTGCAGAACCGATAGCGACGTAGGTCGATCCACTCACGAATCGGGTTTCGAACGGCGGATAGGTAGCGGGATCCTTTGCATCGGATGTAACGATGGACGCGTCGCGCGCTCGGGGTTCGATCACGCCGGTGAACGTGACCAGATCGGTTCCGGACTCGCTCAACGACCCGCGCAACGCGGCACCTTCAGCCGACGAAGCGCGCTTCGCCGCCGATCGCAATTGATCGACCGGGCTGACGCTGAATCGCTGCGACGCGCAGCCCACCGTGACCAGGGCAACCGCGACCAAGAGCGCGCACAGTTGCTTCATTGTGATCGAACCACGTCGACATGATGGCCCACTGCGTCAGGGGTTACCGCAATGCGGGTGGTTAGGACGCAGTGCTGCGCGCGACGAGGTCGGACAGGTGCTGCAGCGAGTTGGCGAGGTGGTCGGGCACGAACGGCGGGAATTGGAGGTACTCGCGCACCTCGGCCGGGACTGCGGACCAGTCGTAGGTCAGCGTCACCGTCGTGCGCGACGGGCCGGTCGGCTCGAGGTCGTAACGCCAGGTCCATTCGCCGAAGCTGAGCTCTCCGGTCTCGGGCGACTCATTCCCGGGCTTCCACGCGATCGCTCGTGGCTCGTCGAACACCTCGACCAGGTTGGCGATCTTGTAGTCCTTGTCGGGGTGGTTCGGGTGGTGCATCGCCATGCGGAACACCTGGCCGGCCGCGGTGATGCGATCGCCGTCGAGGGAATCGCGCACCCAGCCGGTGCCGTCGATCGCGGCATGGGCCGACGGGTCGGCCAGCACGGCGAATACCGCCTCGGGGGAGGCTTCGATCGTTATGGACGCGTTGACGCTCTCGTTTGTCATACCCGTAAGACTGCTTACCGGGTCGGAACTCATCGCGCCTATCCGTCGCGGGCGCGGGGTTGGGCGTCGTGCTTGTGTTCTTCGTCGTGGTGGTGCCAGCAGTAGAGCTTCATGTTGTCGAGGTCGGTGCGACCGTTGTGGGGTGAGCCGTACGGTCGCATGTGGTGGGCTTCGCAGCGGCTGGGGGGTTGGGTGCAGCCGGGGGCTTGGCAGTGGCCGTCGCGCAGTACCAATGCTTTCCACTGCGCCGCGGTCGCGGTACGTGTCGCGTGGCCGACGTCGAGGATCTCGGATTTGCCGGCCACGACGACGCGGGTGATGTCGCAGTCGCACATGATCCGCTCGAGCGTCGTGGCGGACAGACCGCGGTTCTGGCGCCGTTCGCTGCGGATGATGTCGAGCAGTTCGGGGGTGGCGCCGGGGTGTTCGTCGGCGTGGATCACATAGGTGACGTGGGGACGGGTGCCGTGCGCGGTGCCGACGTCACCGTGATTCAACGACTGGCGGAACAGGTTCGTCACGGCATCCGCGCGCCGTTGCGCGACGGTTCGGGCGTCGTCGGGGCGCAGGTCACGCTTCATCTCCGCGTTGATTGCGGCTTCGTGGATGTCGGCGGATTCGGGATCGAACAGCCCGTTCACGTTCAACAGATTGTCGAGACTCCGGGAGGCGTGGTAGCGGCGCCGGTCGTGAAGCTCGGCTTCGGACTTGGTACCACCGTCACCGTCGATCGCGTCGGTCACCCGCCGGACCACTCCGTGTAACACGCCCGGCCTCTCGATCAGCGCGACCCCGACGAGTGCGTCTTCGACCGGCGACATCTCCGCGGCGCGCTTACGGGTGAACGCGGTCGCGATCGTGCGGGCATGCTCGACCGAGATGTCGCCGGCACGCAACGCATCCGCAACGACGGGCAACTGTTCGAGTTTGCGGGCCAGGTGCACATGCCCGTGTGCGACGCCGGCATCCATCCGACACAGCGCCCCGACGGCCGAGCCCGCGCTCGCGAATCCGTCGGTGGCCCATTCGCCGGAGTGGTGGTACTCGGCGAGCTGTTCGAGCCAGGCCGCCTGAATGGCTTCGACCTCGCACCGCGCCTTGGCGAGCAACTCGCCCAGAGGGGAACACATGTTCGTATCATAGTCGGAAAACTCCTATAAACAAAGAGGAAACCGACGACTTCCCGAACACCTTCGTCACCGCGCATGACGAAGGCATCATGGTGTCGATGCCAATGCGAGCGGAGGTGATCGCGGGTCGGCTTCGGGACTGGGGCTATCCCGATCTTCCGGTCGAACGGGAAGTGTTCGGGACCACGGATCCCGAAGCGCTCGCGGCCGCGGTGGACGATTGGTGCCGTGCGCACCTGGGCGCCGCGATCGAGCGCTACAAGTTCTTCGACTCGAGCAGCGGCAGCGTGCACGGCCTTGTGCTGAGGGACGGGCGTTCCGTCGTCGTCAAAGGTCATCGCGCCGCCGTCTCGGCCGAGTACCTCGCCGCCGTCGCCGAGATTCAGGCCGCGTTGGCCGATACCGGGTACCCGGCACCGCGGCCTTTGGCCGGGCCCATCGCCGCGGGAACCGGCCACATCACCGCGGAGGTCATGCTCGCACGCGGACATGACGTCGACGGTCACGATCCGCTCGTGCGACGCGCGCTCGCCGCCGGTTTGGCGCAGTTCATCGAGCGCTGCGAAAGGCATCGCAGTGTTCTCGAGCGAGTTGCGGCGCCGATGGCAATCGCGCCCGGCTCCCTGTATCCCACGCCGCACTCGCCGCGTTTCGATTTTGCCGCGACGCAATCGGGTGCGGAATGGATCGACGAGCTCGCGGCCCGGGCGCAGACCCGACTACGCGCGGTGCCGACCGTTCGACCCGTCGTCGTGCACGGCGATTGGCGGATCGAGAACGTCTGTGTTCGGGCGAACGAGCTTGTCGCTGTGTACGACTGGGACAGCGTGTATGTCGCACCGGAAACAACGGCAGTGGCCGCGGCGGCAACGACGTTCAGTGTCGACTGGCGCCAACGCGGCGGCAACCGTTTCCCGGGTCCACCGGAAATCGGCGCATTCATCTCGGAGTACGAGGTAGCACGCGGCGGCTTCACGTCCGCGGAACGCGACACACTCGTGGCGTCCATGGTCGCCTCACTCGCGTACGGCGCGCGCTGCGAACACGCGAACGCGTCACAGCCTTCCTCGTTCGACGACACGCAACGCGGACTCCTCGACAGCATCGGCTCCACCCTGCTCGAGCACGGTCTCGGATCGTTGTACGACTGAAAGCTAGGAACGCCCACGCGCGCCGACCGCACGTTTCGCCGCCGCGCCGAGATCGCCTCGGCCGGTCACTTCGATGTGGTCGAACTCCAGCCACGACGCGATCAGGCGTAGCTCCGCCACCAACTCGGCCGCGACCTCGCGCTGATCGACATCAGGCTCGGCCCACGCGCTCTGGACGAGCAGCGCGCCGTTCGCGCGGTCGGCCTTGAGGTCGACGCGACCGACGAGCGAGTCGCCGAGCAGGAAGGGCAACACGTAGTAGCCGTATTGCCGTTTGGGCGGCGGGACGTAGATCTCGATTCGATAGTGGAACCCGAACATGCGCAACGCCCGCTCGCGCCGCCACACGATCGGGTCGAACGGGCTCAACACCGCGCGCGCCTCGACTCGACGCGGCATCCGTGCCGAGGCGGGCATATACGCGGGCCGATCCCACCCGTCGACGGCGACGACGAGCAGCCGACCCTCTTCGATGAGCTCGGCCAGCTGCGGTTTGCACAGCGTCGGTTTGAGCCGGTGATAGTCCGCGAGATCATTGAGCGTGCCGATGCCGTGATACTTGGCCGCGAGCACGAGCAGCTCCTTGCGCGCGTCTGCTGCCGACAACGCTGGCCGCCCCAACACCGACGGCGGGATGATCCGTTCGGTGAGGTCGTACACCCGCGCGAAGTCCCGCGGCCGGCGGCGTGCACTGACGCGCCCCAAGTAGAAGAGCGCCTCGAGCGCGCGCTTGCCGTCGTCGTGATCCCACCAACTGCCCTTCTTGCCGACCCGCGCGTTCAGGTCGCCGGCAACCATGGGCCCTTCGGCAGCGACGCGTCGGTACACCTCTTCGATGTAGCTGCCCTGCGCCTCCATGTACTGCCGGAAGCCGGGCCACGGATGCGGGTGGCTCATCCGCCAACGGTGCAGCGGGTATTGCTCCATCGGGACGAGGCTGGCCTCGTGCACCCAGTACTCGAACAGCTCGTCCGCGCGCGTCGCGTCGTCGATCAGCGTGCGCGGGTGCGCGCCGAGCCGGGCGAACAACGGCAACTCCTGGCTCCGCACCAACACGTTGACCGAATCGATCTGGATGAGCCCGATCCGGTCGAGCACCCGGCGGAGATGACGCCGATCGACGCGCCCGGTCGGGCGCGCATCGGTGAACCCTTGTGCCGCGAGCGCGATCCGTTTCGCCTGCGCGTTGGAGAGGGTGACGGCGCGGCGAGTAGTCAGCCGACGATCTCGGCGGTCTGAATCACCGGCGCGATCGACGTGTAGTTCGCGACGTCGGCCATCACGTCGCCGGTTCCGGCGGCACCCAACGCGGCGTTGAACGCGTCGACGGAATCGAAGGTGAAGTGCACCGCGGCGACATACGGACCGTCGATGCCCTTGTCGATCTCGGTCGAGACCGGGCTCCACGTCTTCACCGCGAGCGGCACGTGCTGGTTGCGGTAGTAGTCGTGGTCGAAGGTTGCGCCTTCGGTGGTCGGATAGAAGACGCTGAATCGCATCATCGTGGTCGCCTCTCGTCACGAATTGCCGGGGATGGTTCGCCAATTATGTCCGGTCCCGCCTTCGGCTGCCGGGGTGGGCGATCCCTAATCTGCACGGATGCGGCTCGGAGACATCGCGAACGAAGAAGCACAGCAGTACGGCAAGCCGCTCGACGGCGTGCGCGTGCTCGCGGCGGAGCAGATGCAGGCGTTGCCGTACGCGACGCAACTCCTCGCCCGGCTCGGCGCCGAGGTCGTCAAGGTCGAGCACCCGGTGCACGGTGAGTCGGGGCGGGCGTCGTCGCCGGCCATGCTCGATCCCGACGGCCGCAAGGTCGGCGCCACCTACCTGCGCAACAACTTCAACAAGCGCAGCGTCGGGATCGACCTGAAGCTGCCCGAAGGCCGCGAGCTCTTCCTCGCCCTCGTGCCGAAGTTCGACGTCGTCGCCGAGAACTTCAAGCCCGGAACCATGGACCGCATGGGTCTCGGTTACGACGTGATCTCGAAGACCGATCCCCGCGCCATCTACGTGTCGATCTCGGGCTTCGGCAACACCGTCGAGACGCCGTACCGCGACTGGCCCGCGTACGCGTCGATCGTCGAGGCGATGTCGGGTATCTACGACTACCGCCATCCCGACGAGCCGCCGGTGACGATTCCCGTCGGCGCGTTGGGCGACATCAGCTCCGCGCTGTTCGGCGTGATCGGGATCCTGGCCGCGCTGCGCCACCGTGATCACACCGGGGTCGGTCAGTACGTCGACATCGCGATGTTCGACGCGATGGTTGCCATGACCGACATCGTCACCAACTTCTGGTCGCTGGGCGTGCGTCCCGAACCGGGCAAGGGGCTCGAGGTCATCTGCGAAGGGTTCCGTGCGTCCGACGGTTTCGTCGTCGCGCAGATCGTGCGCGAGCACCAGTTCTGGAACCTGGGCGACCTCGTCGGGCATCCGGAATGGCGCGACGATCCGCGCTTCTCGACGCGCGCGGGATGGGCGGCCGCGTCTCGAGTCGGAGATCCGGCCCGCGGTCGACGCGTGGGCGGCGCAAGCACACCAAGCTCGAAGCGGCGCGCGCGCTCACCGAGGCGGGGGTGGTCGCGGGCCCGAGCAACCACGCCTCCGACGTGATCACCGATCCGCACGTCGCCGCCCGCCACATGCTCGTCGAGATGCCGCGCACCGACGGTGTCTCCGACCCGGTGCTCGTCCCGGGCAATCCGGTCAAGCTCTCGAAGATGAGCGAAGGCCCCGAGACACGCGTGCCGTGGGTGGGGGAGCACACCGCCGCGGTGTTGGCCGCGGAGCTCGGCCTGACCGACGCCGATCTCGCCGGTCTCCGCGAACGCGGCGTCATTTCCTGACTAGGCGGCCGCCGGGTCGGCTCTCGTACAATCCGGCGCATGGACTTCGATTTCTCGCCCGAGCAGCGCGCCTTCGAACAAGAGGTCATCGAGTTCCTCGACGAGCACGACGACCCCGACGTGTTCGACCTGACCCGCGAGAACATGGCGCAGATCGTCGACACGCCCAAGCGCCGCGCCTTCATGGCAGGCCTGGGCGAGCGGGGTTGGCTCGGCCTCACCTGGCCGAAGGAGTACGGCGGCTCCGAGGGCGAGGGCGTCTACGAGTACCTCCTCAACGAGCAGCTCGCGGCGCGCGGCGGCCCGCAGATCGGCAAGGGCGTCGGCATCATCGGCAAGACGCTCATCAAGGAGGCGAGCGAGCAGATGAAGCAGGAGTTCCTGCCGCAGATCCTGCGCAACGACGTGGAGTTCGCGGTCGGCTACAGCGAGCCGAACGCGGGCTCCGACGCGGCGTCGATGCGGCTCAAGGCCGAGCGCGGCGAACGCGACGGCAAGCCGGGCTGGATCCTCAACGGCCAGAAGACGTGGACCACCTCCGCGCACTTCGCCGAGTGGTACTGGCTCGGCACGCGCACCGATCCCGACAACAAGCACATGGGCATCACGCTCATGCTCGTGCCGCTCGACCAGCCCGGCGTCACCATCAAGGGCATCTGGACGATGGGCGACGAGCGCACCAACGAGGTCTTCATCGAAGACGTGTTCGTGCCCGACGAGTACGTGGTCGGCGAGGTCAACCACGGCTTCCAGTACATCTCGCAGGCGCTCGACCTCGAGCGGTTCACGATGTTCACGTTCTCGCCGATCAAGCAGCGCCTCGACCTGCTGATCGACTACGTGAACACCACGACGCGCGACGGCGTGCCGCTCCGCGACGACCCGGTGGTCCGCCAGCGGATCGCGCAGCTCGTCACCGACGCCGAGGTCGCGCGCGTGCTCGGGCTTGAAGGTGGTCGCGGCGTCGATGAAGGGCGAGAAGGTCCCGGGCACGCCGCCGCCGACGGTCGAGTCGTCGAAGTACAAGCTGTTCGCCACCGAGTTCTCGCGGCGGCTCGCGAGCGCGTCGATGGACATCGGCGGTCCCGGCACGCAGCTGCGCGTGCGCACGAAGACCGCGCCGATGGAGGGCCGGGCCGAGTCGACGTACCGCTACACCGTGATCGACACGATCGGCGGCGGCGCGTCGGAGATCCAGAAGAACATCATCGCCCGCCGCGGGCTCGGTCTCCCGAAGAACTTCTGACGCCGTGCTGCAAGGGCGTGACGGTTCTCGATCTCGCGTCGGTCGGCCCGGCCGCGCGCACGTCGCGCTGGCTGGCCGACTACGGCGCGCGCGTCGTGAAGGTCGGCCCGCCGCCGAAGCAGTCGGGCGTGCAGATCGTGCCGCCGTTCTACGCGTACAGCGGGCACCGCGGCATGGAGCGGGTCCTGCTCGACCTGAAATCCGATTCCGGCCGCGACGCGTTCCTCCGCCTGGCCGCGAACGCCGACGTGGTGATCGAGAGCTTCCGGCCCGGCGTGATGGACCGGCTCGGCATCGGCGACGCGGCGGTGCGCGCCGTGAACCCCGCCATCGTCTACTGCTCGACGAGCGGCTACGGCCAGACCGGTCCGCGCTCGCAGTGGGCCGGCCACGATCTCAACTACCTCGCGGTCGGCGGCTACCTCGACTGCTCCGGGCCGCGACGCCGACGGTGGTCCCGCGCTGCCCGGGCGCGACGATCGGCGACGCCGCGGGCGGCGGGATGCAAGCGGTGATCGCGATCCTCGCCGCGCTCGTGCAACGCGCCGCGACCGGCGAGGGCGCGTACCTCGACGTCTCGGTCGCCGACGGAGTGGTCGCGCTCATGTCGCTGTACGTCGACGAGTACTTCGCGACCGGCGAGGTGCCGGGTCCGCGCCACAACATTCTCACCGGCCGCTACGCGTGTTACGACGTGTACCGCTGTGCCGACGACAAGTGGATCGCGGTGGCGGCGATCGAGCCGCACTTCTACGCCAACCTGTGCCGCGCGCTCGGCTGCGAGCAGTGGCTCGCGCACCAGACCGACGACGCGGTGCAGGACGCGATCCGCGCCGACTTCCGCGCGGCCATCGCCGACTCGGACGCGCGACGAGTGGGTCGCGCAGCTCGGTCCGGCCGACACGTGTGTGTCGGAGGTGGCGTCGGTTCCCGAGCTCGTGCACGACGCGCACCTGCGGGCCCGCAACGTGTTCGTCGAGGCGACCGCGCCGGAGCACGGGGAGTTTCGAGCAGGTCGGCTGGGTGCTCGCGGGCATGGACCGCGACCAGCCCGGTCCGGTGGTGCGCGACGCGACGATCACCGACACCGACGCGCTGCTTGGCAGAGGTCGGCTACTCGGCCGCGGAGATCGCGGCACTACGCGAACAGGGGGTTGCGGCATGAGCGATTCCGATCTGCCGCCGGACGTCGAGAAGCTGATCGACCAGGTGCAGTACGAGGAGACCGGCGAGTTCCCGGTCGAGCAGCGGCTACATCTGGACGACGTGCTCGTCGGTCGAGAACGGCAACCCGCTGTTCTGGGACGACGATGTCGCCGACGAGATCACCGACGGCCCGATCGCGCCGCCGACGATGATCTCGGTGTGGTTCCGGCCGCACCAGTGGGCGCCGGGCCGCACCGAGCCCGCGGTGCCGCTGCAGGTGCACTTCGACCTGAAGCGAGATCTTCGAGCTGCCGGAAGCGGTCATGACCGACAACACGATCGTGTTCCACGAGCCCGTCCGCCCCGGCGACCGCTTGCGCACGCGCCAGATCCTGCGCTCGGTCAGCGAGCCGAAGACGACCAAGCTCGGCACCGGCCGGTTCTGGGTGATCGAGGTCGAGTACCTGAACCAGAGCGACGAGCTCGTCGGCGTCGAGTCGTACACCGGTTTCGGCTACCGCCGAGGTGAGTCGTGAGCACCACGGCGACGACCCTCAAACTCGGCGACGTGAAGGTCGGCGACGCGTTGCCCGAGCTCGCGTACCCCGTGACGGCCACGACGGTCGTGCTCGGCGCGCTCGCGGCGCGCGACTGGCGCCCGATGCACCACGACTACGACTTCGCGGTGAACCGCAACGGCACGAAGGACATCTTCATGAACACGCCGAACCAGGCCGCCTGGTTCGAGCGGTATCCTCACCGACTGGTCGGGTCCGACCGGCCGGCTCGGGCGGATGAAGTTCCGCATGAAGGGCTCCGTGTTCCCCGGCGACACGATGGTGCTGGCGGGCATCGTCGAGTCCGTCGAGACCGACGACGTGGGGTGCGGCTGGGCGAACGTGCTCGTGCGCCTCACCGTCGACGGCGACCTCAAGACCGACTGCACCGCGCGTATCGCGCTGCCGACCACCGACGACGACAACCCCTGGACCCGCCGCGGCGACCAGTGGAAACCGTAGGGATGTAGGAGACACACGATGGATCTCGATCTCAACGAAGAGCAGGAGATGCTGCGCGAGATGGTGCGCGGCGTCTGCAGCTCGTACGCGCAACCTCGAGACGGTGCGCGCGCTCGAGGACGATCCCGTCGGGTACCCGGCCGAGCTGTGGAAGCAGATGGCCGCGCTCGACCTGATCGGGCTGATGGTTCCGGCCGCGTACGGCGGCTCGGAGATGAGCGCGCTCGAAGGCGCGGTCGTCTACACGGAGCTCGGGCGCGCGCTCGCGCCGTCGCCGCATTTCGTCAGCGCGGTGATGGGCGCGGGCGTGTTGCTGCGGGCCGGGACCGACGAGCAGAAGCAGTCGTGGCTGCCGCGCATCGTCTCCGGCGACGCGATCGTGACGACGGCCTGGCTCGAGCCCGGCAACGGCTTCGGCCCGCGCGGCGTGCAGACGCGGGCCGTCGCCGACGGCGACGGCTTCGTGCTCGACGGCGTGAAGTGGCACGTGCCGTTCGCCAAGGCGGCGACCGCGATGATCGTGCTCGCCCGGACCGGTGATGCCGACTCCGACGTCGACCTGTTCCTCGTCGATCCGGATGCGGCCGGGGTCACGCTCGAGCAGCAGCTGACGATCGCGTCGGACACGCAGTACGAGGTCACGTTGGCGGGCGTGCGCGTGCCGGCCGCGGCTCGCATCGGCGCCGCGGGTACGGGCTGGGCCACGTGGAACGAGACCATGCTCGACGGTGTCGATCATGCTCGCGGCCCAGGCCGTCGGCGGCGCACGCTACGCGCTCGACATCACCGTGCAGTACGCCAAGGACCGCGAGCAGTTCGACAAGCCGCTCGGCGCGTTCCAGGCGATCTCGCACTACCTCGCCGACGCGGTGACCGCGGTCGACGGCGCCGAGATGCTCGTGTACGAGGCCGCGTGGGCGCGCGCCGAACGGCAAGCCCGATCGACCGGCTCGCGCCGATGGCGAAGCTGTTCGCGTGCAAGACCTTCCGCGACGTCACCGCGATGGCGCAGCAGGTGTTCGGCGGCGTCGGCTTCACGGTCGAGTACGACATCCAGCTCTACTTCCGCCGGGCCAAGCAGCTGCAGATCTCGTGGTGGGACGACCGCGCGCTCGAGGAGCTCGTCGCGGGATCGGTGTTCGGCAGCTAGGGCCGATCGTGGCCGCCCGGCTCGCCCGGATCGACGACGCTGATGCGATCACCGAGACGATCGCGACCGCGTTCTTCAACGATCCGCTGTGGAGTTGGGCCTTCAACGACGAGACGCGGCGAGCCGAGCAATACCGCGTGTGGTGGCGCGTCTTCGTCGACTCGTCCTATCGCAACCAGTTCACGTGGGTCACGCCCCAATGCGAGTCGGTCGCGGTCTGGGTGCCGCCGGGCGGCTCCGAGATCACGCCGGCCGAGGAACGGCACCTCGTGGATCTGGTCGGTGAGTTCATGGCGGGCGATCACGCCAACGCCGTGTTGGCGCTGCTCGACCGCTTCGAGGCCGCGCACCCGCACGCCGAGCCCCACTACTACCTGAGCATCGTCGCCACGCACGACGACCACCGCGGACGCGGGACGGGTGAAGCGCTGCTCGCGGAGAACCTGACACGCGTCGACGCCGAACACATGCCCGCGTATCTCGAGTCGAGCAATCCCGCGAACGTGAAACGGTACCGACGTCTGGGCTTCGAACCGATCGGTGAAATCTCGGTGCCCGACGGGCTCCCCGCGGTGACCACGATGTGGCGCAGCGCCCGCTGAGGCGCGGCGCGCGCGGCACTACTCCGGGTCCTGCGACTGCACCCAGCGCCCGCCCTGCCAGGTCGCGCGCCAGTTCGTGAACACGTTGCCGTTCCAGTAGCGCAGGGTCGTGGCGTCGCGGCGGAACCAACCGGGCGGGCTCTGACCGGGCTTGGGGATCACCATCGGCGCCTCATCGGCGGTTGCAGTCGTGGCGGCCGCGGCGGGCGTGTTCACCGCCAGGCCGCCGGTGAGCGGCTGGGCCGTGCGGATGTCGGCCGACTGGCTGATGGCCTGCAGATCGACCGGAACTCCGGTGATGGTCTCGTCGACCGGACCACGGCCGTCGGGGTCGAGGCCTTCGAGCTTGCGCAGGATCGCGATGCGTTCCGCGAGTGGCGGGTGCGAATCGAACATGCGGTTGAGCTTGGCGTGCCGGTCGTCGCCATTGCCGCGCAGCGGCGCGACGAGCCAGAGGTGCGCGGTCGCGCGCGAGACGTGGTGCACCACGGTGTGGTCGGCCTCGAGCTTCTCGAGCGCCTTGCGAATGCCATCGGGGGAGACCAGCTCGGCCGCGCTCACGTCGGCGAGCTCCTCACGGTGACGGGAGATCGCCATCGAGAGAACGCGCGCCCCGAACGCGAGAACACCGGCAAGCGCGGCGATCGCGATGAGCACGATCGCGCCGTCGTCCTTGTCGTCGCCCCAATCGGCGAACCAACTGGCGCGGGCCGCGATCTCCGCGACGGCGACGAGGATCCCGACGGTTGTGACGGCCAGCGTCGTGACCTGCACGTCGCGATTGCGGATGTGCGACATCTCGTGCGCGAGCACTCCCTCGAGCTCGCGCCGCGACATGAGGTTCAACAGCCCGGTCGTGACGGCGACACCGGCGCGCTCCGGCGAGCGCCCGAACGCGAACGCGTTGGGAGCCGGGTCGTCGACGATGTACACCTTCGGCTGCGGGAGACCGGTGCGGATGCACAGACCCTCGATGACGTCGTACAGCACCTTGGCCTGTTCGGGACCGACCTCCACCGCGTGCGTCAGGGCAATCGTGGCCCGCACCGCCAACAGCCAGCCCACGATGTCGACGACGAAGGCGATCGAGACACCGACGAGGATCCCGACCGGCACCGAGCGCGTGGCCAGGATCCCGATCACGGCCCCGAGCACGCCGACGAACAGGAATTCCGTCGTCAACATGACCATCGACGTACGCCGATTCTGGGCGATCAGCTCGACGTGGGTTTGCGGGGAAGCGGTGCTCACAGACCCTCATCGTCGCGCGGAAATGGGCCTGTGCCTGACCTGTGGGCAGATCGCGGGCCGTGGGATCCCCGGCCGTCGCGCGCGGGGTTCCTAGGGTTTGTGGAACCGGGAAGTGCCTCCGAACGTTTACATCTCGCACCCATGGGAACGACGAAGCGAAGCGGATCCAGCACTCAGGGCGGCGGAAGGTGACGTGATGCCCGCTCTCCACGTCGCCCATCTGATTTCGGGACCCTTCCTCGCCGCGTGTGCCGTGCTCGTGATCGCGGGCGCGGGCAAGGTCCGGCGACCTCGGCCGGCCCGGGCCGCGGCGCGCGCCGCGGGACTTCGCCTACCGAGCGCGGCAATCGTCGCGCTGGCGCTCGTCGAGATCGGGGCCGGCCTCGGCGGCGCCGCCTTCGGGGGCCGGGTCGCATGGCTCGTCGCGGCTTGCTACGTGCTGCTCACATTCGTCGCCGTCCGCCTGCTGCGCCGCGCGCCGACGACTCCGTGCGCGTGCCTGGGCTCGTCGACCGCGGTCGTCACTCCGGTCCATGTCGTGATCGACATCGTGGGCGCGGGTGTTGCCGTCGCCGCGACCGCGGGGGGATCGCCGTTGAACGGCATCGCGGGCCATTGGCTCGAAGGCGCGATCTTCCTCGCGCTCGTGGCGTGTTGCGTCCAGCTCACGACCCTCACGCTCGGGGCGATGGCCGATCTCACCACGGCCGTCAAGACGGGCGCAGTCGAAGGAGGTACCGCGTGACCACGGCGATACTCGTGATCGAAACTGCCGTTGTCGCGGTGTTGACGCTGCTCGTGGCCGGCCTCTTGCGCAGCCACGCGGAGATCCTGCGGCGCCTGCACGCGCTCGGCGCGGGTCTGGATCTCGACGACCCCGTTGCCGGTTCGGGAACGAGCACGACTCGGCCCGTCGACCTGCGCGCGTCCGAGGCCGGCTTCGTCACTGCGGTCGACCTGGCCGGTTCGGGATTGCGCGACGACGCGTTGCACGTGCCCGTCGTCGGTGTCGCGCACCGCACGCTGATCGCGTTCCTGTCGAGTGGCTGCCTCACGTGTCAGACCTTCTGGGAGGCGTTCGCCGACGTGCGCGGGCTTGGCCTGCCCGACGACGTCCGGCTCGTCGTCGTGACGAAGGACGGCGCCGAGGAGAGCACCTCGGTGTTGCGGCGGCTCGCGCCGGCCGGAGTGCCCGTCGTGATGTCGAGCGCGGGCTGGGCCGACTACCAGGTTCCAGGTTCGCCGTACTTCGTGCTCGTCGACGGGACCGAAGGCCGCGTGCGCGGCGAGGGTACGGGCGCGCACTGGGATCAGGTGAAGAATCTCCTGCGCCAGGCCGACGATGATGCGAGCGACAGCTCGCGCGAAGTGCGCATCGACCGCGAGCTCCTCGCGCACGGCATCGCGCCGGGCGATCCGAGTCTCTACCGGACCGCAGAACAGATCGTGTCCGAGTCGAGCGCGTGACCAGGGGCTCATGACGAAACTCGCGGCGCACGGCCTCGCGATCGGGCTGCCGATCGGGTGGGAGGGGCGCATTCAACGGCGCGCGATCACGACCGCGGCGGAGCGCACGTACGCGGTCGTGCACCTCGCCAACTTCGCGCTACCGGAACAGCGCGACGACTTCGGCGGTGGGGTCACGCCCGCGATGCGTTCGCCCGACGTGTTCGTCGTGCTGTTCGAGTACGGGCCGGAGTCACTCGGTTCGCCGTTGTTCGCCCCGGAGGGGATTCCCCGCGTCCGCGCCGACATGTTCGGTTCGAAACGCCTGCAGCGCCCACTGCCGGGGCAGCTCGGTTGTCAACGCTTCTTCACCGTCAACGGCCGACCGTTCTGTCTCTACGTGGTCGCCGGGAGCCGGGCGTCGTTGCCGCGCATCATCGCCCAGGTCAACGCCGCGCTCGCGGGCCTGGATATCGAACCGTGACCCTGACCGAGCTGCCGAGCGCCGCGCGCACAGAGCCGGGCCGCCGCCTTTCCGATCGGGCGGTCGCGCGCGTGACCGCCCGCTTCGGTCGGCGGAGTCCGGTGACCCGGCGGAGCTTTCTCGTGCGCACCGCGATCTTCGCCTCGGCGTTGGTAGTCAACCCGCTGCGTTACATCCTCCGGCCGGGCACGGCGTACGCGTCGTTGTGCGGCGGCGATCCGTCGTGCGGTTCGGGCTGGACCGCGTTCTGTTGCACGGTGAACGGCGGGCAGAACACGTGCCCACCGGGGTCGGCGCCCGCGGGTTGGTGGAAGGCTGACAACTCGTCGTTCTGCAACTCCGGTCCGCGGTTCTACATCGACTGCAACGCGTCGTGCGGCGGGTGCGGATGCGGTGGGAGCGGCCTGTGCGGAGGGGGCTGCGGCGGCTGCAACTGTCACTGCGCGGGCGGCGAGTGCGACGACCGCGTGACGTGCTGCAACGAGTTTCGCTATGGGCAATGCCATCAAGAGTTGGCGTGTGTGGGCCCGATCGTGTGTCGCGTGGTCACCTGCGTCGCGCCCTGGGACTTCGACGCCACCTGCACGACCACGAGCGCAACCGCGAACGCCACGGCGTTGCACGACGTGCCGTGCCTGCACGAGTTCAGCTCGTCGGTGCTCGCGTTCGGTGCCGCGGCCGACCACGGTGCGCCGAAGGGTCCGCTGTCGGTGCCCATCGTCGGCATCGAAGCGACTCGGAGCGGTTCCGGCTACTGGCTCGTGGCGCGCGACGGCGGGGTCTTCTCGTTCGGCGACGCACCGTTCCACGGATCGCTCGGCGGGCAGCACTTGAGTCAGCCCATCGTCGACATCGCCCGCACGCCGAACGACGGCTATTGGTTGGTCGCCTCGGATGGGGGAGTGTTCTCGTTCGGCGACGCGCGCTTCTTCGGCTCGACCGGCGCCATCCGTCTCAATCAGCCGATCGTCGGGATGGCCGCGACGCCGACGGGTCGGGGCTACTGGTTGGTTGCGTCGGACGGCGGCATCTTCTGTTTCGGCGACGCGCGCTTCTTGGGTTCGATGGGCGGCGAACATCTCAATCGGCCCATCGTGGGGATGGCGGCGACGCCGACCGGTCATGGCTATTGGTTGGTCGCGTCGGATGGTGGCGTGTTCTGTTTCGGCGATGCGCGCTTCGCCGGTTCGTCGGGCGGTATCCACCTGAACCGGCCGGTGGTCGGCATGGCCGCGACGCCGACGGGCAAGGGCTACTGGTTCGTCGCGGCCGACGGCGGCATCTCCGCGTTCGGCGACGCGCACTTCCTGGGTGGCGGGAACACGCGGCTGCACGCGGGGAGCGCGACCGATCTCGCAGCGCGGCCCGATGGTCGTGGCTACTGGATCGCCACCGATACGTAGGTTTACGGCTCGTCGCCTGACTTCGAGATCAGTGACCGTGCGCCCGGGCCGACACCGAGCGCACGACCGCACGCCCGATCGTGTCGGTGGCGCGGCCGAGCGTCGAAAGGTTCGGCCGTAGCCGCACGCCCCAGAGCGCATCGCGTACGGCGGCCCGGCGCCGACCGCCCGCGAGATGGTTGGCGGCGTTGCCCAAGGCGTAGTCGGAGAGCACGATGCGCGCCGCGGCGCGCGCCCACTCCCGGGTCGGCGGGTCGTCGACGCGGGCCACGTTGATCTCGATCGCGCGTAACACGTCACGGACGTACTCCGACGATTGTTGGACCAGCGCGCTGTCGGACGCGCCGTGCCGGCGGTAGTACGCGTGCGGCTGCGCGACCCATCCGATCGGGCCCGCAGTGCTGAGGCGTGTCCACATCTCCCAGTCGTTGGCGTGCACGAGCGTGGGGTCGAAGCCCCCCACGGCCTCGTAGGCCCAGCGCGCGACGGCCGTCGAGGCGAAGTTGCACGGATGCCGGGCCGCGATCGTCGCCGTCGGATCGTGCAACAGCTCGTCATCGACGGATACGACCGGTGAGACACCGAACCATTCGCCGCGCTCGTCGATCCAGATCGCCTGGCCTCCGACCGCGGCGCACTCTGGGTGGCGGTCGATCACGCCGCGGTAACTCTCGTAGAAGTCGGGTTGCACCGCATCGTCCGCGTGCAGGATGTGGACCCACGATCCGGTCGCGCGGCGCACACACTCGGTGAAGTTGGCGGGCGCGCCGAGATTGCGCGAGTTCGTGTGGAACTGCACCCGAGGTGCGAAGCGTCCCGCGAGCGCCGTGACGTCGGCCGCGTCGCCGTCGTTCACAACCTCGATCTGCATGTCGGACGGGCCGATCCCGGCGGCGAGGACGCTCTCGATCGCGACGCGCAACAATTCGGGATCGGTCCGATAGGTCGGGATCATCACCGACCAGAACGGTCGCGCGACGTCGTCGGGGACAGCGGCGATGATCGGGAGCCCGGCACTCATGCGGGCCGCCCCAGGGCGAGACCGTCGCGCACGGAGTCGGCGATGCCCTGGAATCGCCACCGGCCGTAGCGGCCGATCGGGTGCACGGACCGCTTGACGAGTCGCCTGCACGCGTCGGCGACCCACGTCGAGTCCGGGCGGCACCACGTGTACGCCACCTCGATCCACGTGGCATCGACGACATCGATCTCGCCGATGTATCCGATCTCCCGAAGCTCGGCGAGCGCGGCCGCGACGTACGCAGACTCGGCGTCGGCTGACGGACGCGCGCCGGCGGGATACGCGCGCTCGACGTACAGCGCGACGCGAGCGCGGCCGCCGCGCCCGGCCGGGAGAAAGCAGCGGTCGACGTTGCTGTAGAAGCCGACGCGATGAAAGCCCGATGCCGAAACCGGAACGTAGACCCACTGCGCGTCGGGGCACCGCGGGCCGCGCTCGGCGCCGATGTTCACGACGAGCACCGAGGTGTACGGATCGGCCGGAACGTCGACCGTCGTTCCCGAGAGACGCAGCGTGTCGGTGAGCGGCAGCGTCGAGACGAGAGTGTCGTAGCCGAGCACGCGGCCGTCGGCGCACGTCACGAGCTTCTCGGCGGTCGAGATCGACACCACGCGCGCTTCGTACTCGACGCGGTTGCACTGCTCTGCGAGGGCGCGGGTCATGGCGTCGAGGCCGGCGCGCGGGTAGCGGAACGACGCGTTGTAGCCCGCGGTCGCGGCACCGACCCCGGGCGACTTGTAGCCGTCTTGCGGCGCCACCGCACGATAAAGACCCGCGGTGTACAGCTCGTGGAAAGGGAAGAAGAACGCGTCGCAGAGTGTCGGACCGAACTGGGTGAGCAGCCAGTCCCGCAACGTGCGCGCCGCTGACGCGTGACACTTCGGCTCGGCCGCGAGCAGCGCCACGATCTCGGGGCCGAGATCGCCGACGTGATGCTGTATCGGGAACGGCACGAGGAGGTCGCGGTCGAGGAAGTGGACGGCCGAATCGCGCTCGTACGACGTGAGCGGGCTGCAGGCGTCGAGCAACGCGAGTACTTCGCGATCACCGCCGAAGATCCAATGCCCGCCGCCCCGCTCGAAGCGGTAGCCGTCGACCGAATAGGAACGGCTCAAGCCGCCGGGGCCCGACTCCGCTTCGAGGACCAATCCGCCGGTCGCGAGTCCGGCGGCGAGACCGGTGACGCCGCCGCCCAGGATCACGGTCGCCAACGCGGCCTCAGAACCGAATCGGCTTCGGGAACGCTTCTTCCACGATGTCGCGGTACTCATGGATCTGGCGAGCCGGCAAGCGGAACGGCGTCTTCGTGTCGTGGTCGTACCGTGCGAACAGCTTCAGGTAACGCTCGACGTAATCGCGGTCGCGATCGTCCATGAGCGGCTCGCACTCCGGGATGACGATGCTGTGATAGCGGATCAGCCAGGCGATGTGATCGGGCACATGCTCGACGAGCCGGCTGTAGCCGAACTCATCGTGATTCCACTGCAGGGTCGCGTGGTCGAGACCGATGGCGGGTGTGGGTGTCGTCGTCGGCGTCGGAGGGATCGGTCGCGTCATGCACACGACATTGGCCGGGTCTTCACCGAACAGGAGCAAGACCTTGCCGATGTCGTGCACGAGCGCCGCGAGCACGAGGTCGGGATCGGTGACGCGGTCGTGCTCCATCGCGTCGAGCATCTGCAACACGTGAAATTGTTGGCTCGCGCCGAAGAGGCGCCCGTCGCTGGGATCGATGCACTGCGCGAGGAGCTCGACGAGCTCCCAGACCCGGACGTCGCCCAAAACGGGTGCTTCGTACTTGTGCCGCAGCCTGGCCACGGTCTCGGCGTCTTGACGCTCGTGCCGGTCCTCGATGACCTGCGCCCGCTCGAAGTACGCAGTCATCTGTTCGGCGATCGCGGTCGGTACGCGCGACTCAGGGTGCGGATCGAGCGCCGAGTCGGACGGCAGCCGGCGCAATTCGTATCCTCGACGCGTCAACGCCGACCGGAGCGCTTCCTTGGCGCGGTTGCGGGACCGGCTCGCGTACTCCACGCGCGCAGTCTCGCACATGGTGTGACGGGGCGTCCGCGCCACTCGCTAGGGTCGGAACATGGCCGGATCTGGCGACGCGATCGTGATCCCGAATCTGCTCCGGGCGCGTTCGAGCGACGAGTACGCGCCGCTGCCGTGGTCGGCCGCCGACCGAGAAGCGATCGCACGTTTCGGCATGGCGACGGCAGTTGTCGCACCGCGACTGTCGCAGTCGGCCGGTGAGTATGCCGTCGACCGCCGCGGAACCGCGGCGTCATTGCGGGCGATCGACGCCGCGCACGGCGGCGGCTTCTACGCGGTACCGGCTGCGGCCGTCGACGATCTGGAAGCGGCCGAGTCGACCTTCGCGGGCCGCGGTCCCGTCGTCGACGTGCAGACCCATCTCGTCGATCCCGCGCGCTGGACCGGCCCGGGCGCCGACGCGCTCGCGGGCTTCCTGCGCATGGCCGATCCCGACCGTTGGAGCGACGCGATCGACCCGACCACGATCGACGGCGCGGCGTGGGCCGCGTGCGTGTTCGGTGCGTCGGAGACCGCGGTGGCGTTGCTGACGTCGACGCCCGGCCGCGCGGACGTCAACGTGTTGACCAATCGTCAGATCGCGGCGGCGCGCGACGTCGTCGAGCGTTATGCGGGAACGGGCCGGGTTCTGACGCACACGATCGTGCACCCCAATCTCGGCCCGAGCGAGCTCGACGCGATGGTCGATTGGAGTGCCACGCTGCGACCTTCGGGATGGAAGTGCTACACGCTGTGGGGACCGCCGACGAAGGCCTCGCCCACCGGCGGTTGGTTCTTCGACGACGAAGAGGTCGGGTTCCCGTTCCTCGAGCGCGTGCGGGCGCTCGGCCCGCGCGTCGTCGCAACGCACAAGGGGATCGGCGGCCCGATTCCCGAAGCGTCGGTCGCGGCTGCGTCGCCGCGCGACATCGGCCCGGCCGCGGCGGCCTTCCCCGACATCACGTTCGTCGTGTACCACTCCGGCTACGAGCGGAATCCGCACGGGCAGGAGGGCGCCTACGACCCGGAAGCGACGACACCGGCCGCGGAACTGCAGGGCGTCGACCGGCTCGTGCGCAGCCTGGCCGATGCGGGAATCGGTCAGCACGGCAACGTGTACGCCGAGCTCGGCACGACGTGGTTCTTGATGTTGCGCCGACCGGCGGAAGCGGCGCACGTACTCGGGAAGCTGCTGGTGGCGCTGGGCCCGGAACGCATCGTCTGGGGTACGGATTGTGCGTGGTACGGATCGCCGCAGCCGTTGATCGACGCGTTCCGAGCCTTCGTGATCCCCGAGGAGATGCAGGCCCGCTTCGGGTACCCGGCTCTCACCGCGGCGATGAAGGAGCGCATCCTCAGCGCCAACGCGCAGGAGCTGTACGGCTGTGTCGCGGAGCCGCGCGTCGACGGCATCTGGGCCGCGAACGCGGGCGCTGAACTGCGCCGGGCGATCGCGGGGGCCGAGCTTGCGCCCGGCGCCCCGAACTGACAACGATTCCGTCATCCCGACCATTCGCCGCGAACGGCATCGACCTCTACTACGAGCGCAGTGGGAGCGGTCCGCGCCTGCTGTTCCTCAACGGCTCCGGTTCGACGCTCGCCGGTTCCGCGCTCTTGATCGCGCCGATCGCCAAGCGCTTCGATCTTCTCGCGCACGATCAGCGCGGTCTCGGTCGCACCGAGATCCCGCCCGGCCCGTATTCGATGGCGGACTATGCCGCCGACGCGCGGGCGCTGCTCGATGCAGTCGGCTGGGAACGGTGCCGGGTTGTCGGGGTGAGCTTCGGTGGGATGGTCGCGCAGGAGCTCGCGGTGACCGCGCCCGAACGGGTCGAGCGGTTGGCGTTGTGTTGCACCTCGCCCGGCGGCGCGGGTGGCGCGTCCTATCCGCTCCAGGATCTTGCCCTGCTCCCGGCGGCGGAGCGAGCCGAGCTCGGGGTTCGGCTGCTCGACACGCGCTTCGACGCCGACTGGCTCGCGTCGCATCCCGCCGACCGCGGGCTGGCCGAGATGATGGCGGCGCGCCGGGCCGACGCCGACAAGAACGCGGAAGAGCTCCGCGGTGAGGCCGAACAGCTGCGGTCTCGGGCGCGACACGACGTGACCGACCGGCTCGGGCGCATCAGCTGCCCGACCCTCGTCGCCTGCGGCAAGTACGACGGCATCGCGCCGGTCGCGAACAGCGAAGCGATCGCGGCTCGGGTGCCGCACGCCGAGCTCCGCACGTACGAAGGCGGCCACGCGTTCTTCGCCCAGGACGCACGCGCGTTTCCCGACATCCTCGACTTCCTGGCGATCGACTCGGAGTCGGCGCGCCGGTGACGGGCTCCGAAGGCCCCCCGCTCGAGTACCTCCAGTCGTTCGACGGCCGGCGCATCGCGTACACGGTTTCCGGTCAGGGACCCGACGTGCTGCTCGTCCACGGATTCGCATCGGACCACACCGGCAATTGGGTGCGTCCCGGCATCTTCGACGCGCTCCTCGCAACGGGCCGGCGCGTCATCGCCTACGACGCCCGCGGTCACGGCGCGTCGGATCATCCCCACGAGGTCGACGCGTACGAGCACAACGCGATGGTGCGTGACGCACAGGTATTGCTCGACCGGCTCGCGGTGACCCTGGTCGACGTCGTCGGCTACTCGATGGGCGCGATCGTCTCCTCGCGTCTCGTTCCCCACGAACCGCGCGCCCGATCGCTCGTGTTGGGTGGCATCGGTGGCCGCCTGGCGCGCGGCCGCGGTGCAGACCGGCGGGCGCGCACCGCGGCCGCGTTGGAGAAGCGCGCCGCGGCCGCGATCGACGGGCCCGCGGACAGACCGATCGATCGCGCCTTTCGCCGTTTCGCGGAGCGGAGCGGGAACGATCTGCAAGCGTTGGCCGCAGTGCAACGCGCGGCCGCCGCAGGAACGCCCGGCGACTTCCGATCGATCCGGGTTCCGACGCTCGTGGTGGCGGGCGCCGACGATCGCCTGGCCGGTTCACCGCCGGAGCTCGCCGCTCTCATTCCCGGCGCGGAGTCGCGGGTGATCGCGGGTAATCACCTCACTGCGGTCGGACCCGGACTCGCCGCGGCGATCGTCGCGTTCCTCGCGCGTGTCTCGCCCGTCTGACTGATCAGTCCGCGTCGAGGAGCGCGACCAGCTTCGGCGGCGCGACACACGTGTACGCGTCGACGAGGATCTGTTCGATCTCCTTCCAGTCGACCTTGCGGTCGATGCGCACGCCGATCCAGCCGCGGTGCCCGACGTACGCGGGCACGTAGAAGCGGTCGGGTTCCTCGTCGACCAGCTGGCCCTGCACGCCGGGCGGCGCCGCGCAGACAAGCCCGAGCCGCTGGTCGTTGTGGTGGTTGTCCCACACGGTCGCGAAGGTCTTCTTGTCGCGGATGAAGAACGTCGGGGCGCCGTGGCTCAGCCGCTCGTTCACCTCCGGAAAGCGCAGGCAGAGGTCTCGTACGGCCTGGATCGGATCACGCGGGGCGGCCATCGCACCATTTTGCCTTCCCGGCGGCTTCGACCGCGAGTGCGGTGGCGGTGGCGGCGGGAAACCGGTGTCGCGGGCATAGGTTGGCCCGCACATGGCAACCGAGAGTGGTTCAACTGCGCGCGGCCGGGTGCGGGTCGAGCCCGGCGCCAAGCGGGTCCGGGTGTACGTGGCGGGCGTCGCGATCGCCGACACGCTCCACCCGCTGTACGTGTGGGAGGCGCCCTTTTACCCCGCGTACTACGTGCCCGCGGCCGACGTCCGCACCGATCTGCTGGTCGCCACATCGACCGTCACGCATTCGCCGAGCCGCGGTGACGCGGTTCACTTCACGGTGACGGTCGCCGGGATCGAGAGAGTCGATGCCGCGTGGCAATACCGCGAGTCGCCGATCGAGGAGTTGCGCGATCACATCCGCTTCGACTGGGACGCGATGGACGCGTGGTTCGAAGAGGACGAAGAGGTGTTCACCCACCCGCGGAGTCCGTACGTGCGCATCGACATCCTGCCGACGTCGCGCCCGGTTCGCGTCGAAGCGAACGGCGTCGTGCTCGCCGACTCGCCCCGCGCGCTCGTGCTGTTCGAGACAGGACTACCGCCGCGTTGGTACATCCCGAAGGTCGACGTGCGCATGGATCTCCTCGACCACACCGACGAGGTGAGCCACTGTCCGTACAAGGGGCAGGCCGAGTACTGGTCGGCGCGGGTCGGCAGCACGGTGGAGGAGAACATCGTGTGGTCGTACCGGACACCGCTGCCCGAGAGCCGGCGCGTGGCCGGGTACCTTGCCTTCTTCGACGAGCGCGTCGACATCTTCGTCGACGGCGTGCGTCAGGAACGGCCGAAGACGCGATTCAGCTGAGGGGGCAACCGTGAGGTTCGGTTTGGACATCGCACAGCAGCGCATGCCGTGGAGCGAAGTCGCGGGGCGCGCCCAGTTCGCCGACGGGCTCGGCTTCGACGGGATCTGGGGCTTCGACCACTTCCAACCGATGTACGGCGACGGGCCGGGCGAATGCTTCGAAGGCATGACCACGCTCGCGGCCTGGAGCGGTATCACCGAGAACGTCCGGCTGGGCCTGCTGATCGCGGGCATGACGTATCGCCACCCCGCGGTCTACGCCGCAGAGGCGATCACGATCGATCACGCTTCCGGCGGTCGGCTCGAGCTCGCGTACGGCGCGGCGTGGTTCGACAAAGAGCACGTCGAGCTCGGCATTCCGTTCCCGGCGTTGAAGGAACGCATCGATGCATTCGAGGAGGCGGTGCAGATCGTGCGCGGTCTGCTCACCACCGACGGATTCACGTTCGACGGCGAACACTTCCAGGTGCACGACGCGACCCTCCGGCCCCGGCCGGTGCAACAGCCGCATCCGCCGATCTGGATCGGCGCGTCGGGCGAGAAGCGCATGATGCCGATCGCGGCGCGCTACGCCGATGTGTGGCACTCCTGGGGCACGCCCGAATCGATGACCAAGAAGTCGAAACGGATGACCGCCCACGCGGAGGCCGCGGGGCGCGATCCGGCCGAGATCGCGCGGGCGTCGTCACTGTCGCTCGAGGACGATCTCGACACCATCGCGACGAACATCGAGGCGTGGGAGAGGGCCGGGATCGGGTACCTCGTGTGCGGCTGGCCGCCCGAGGGCCGCACCACCGTCGAGCAGTTCGCCCGGCGTTTTCTCAGCGCCCCCTGAGGAGACGACCCGGCTGTTAGCGTCGCCCCGTGGTTCGCAGCGGGGCGCCGAGCAACAGCTCCGACGTACGTGAGGCCGAGGGCGAGCCCGAGGTTCCGCCGGTCGTCGTGCCCGAACAGACCGGCGCGCGTCCGTTGGATCGCGTGTGGCGCTTCACGGGCTGGCTGGCGTTTCTGACGTTCATCGTGCACGTGCTCGCCGCGAACCGGATGCACGTCCCGATCATCCAGGGCGACGAAGCGGGCTACCTCGGCAACGCGCGCTACATCGTCTCGGGGATCGGCCGCACCCACGCCGGGTACGCGGCGGGGTACAGCCTGCTGCTCGTACTGCCCACGCTGCTCAGCCACGATCCGCTGACCGTGTACCACCTCGCGCTCGGGGTGAACGCGCTGTTGGCCGCGAGCCTGCCGGTGCTCGCGGTGTTCCTCGCCCGGCGGGTGTTCCCGCGCGCTTCGACGACTGCGCTCGTCGTGACCGCGCTGCTGGTCGTGTTGTATCCGGGCTGGTCGACGATCGCGAACATGGCGCTCTCCGAGAATGCGCTGGTGCCGACGGTGCTGGCCACCGCGTGCGTGATCGCGGTGGCGCGCCACTCGACCTTCCGGTGGTGCGTGGCCGGCGCGCTCGCGAGCTATACCTGCGCGGTCAATCCGCGCGGCATTCTCGTCGTGGTCGCGTTCGCCATCGCGGTCGTCATCGCGACCGAGCCCTGGAAGCGACGCGCGCCGGCGATCCCCGCGCTCGCGGTGGCATTCGTGGGGACCGTCGCGGGCCGCGTGCTCAACATCGCGGTGGCCGGTACCAGCCACGTGGCCGGGGTGAAGGGCGACGCCGGCGGCCAAGCCCTGAAGCCGTTGCTCCATCCGCACCTCTGGAACGACGCGGCCGCGAACATCCTCGGCCGCGTCGCGTACACCAGCATCGCGACCTTTGGCGTAGCGATCGCCGGGGCGTTGGTGCTGGCCTTCGCGCTCGCCCGCCGTCCACCGGCCGCGGCCGCGGCCGACGCCTTGTTCCCGGTCGCCGCGTTCGCACTACCCGCCCTGGTGCTGACGCTGGTCGTCAGTGCGTTGAGCGCGGTGCAGGTGCCGCTCACGGGAGTCGACTATCTCGTCTACGGGCGTTATGTCGACGGAGTCCTGGCGCCGGTGCTCATCGTCGGTGCGGCGTGGCTCTTCGAGCAGACGCCGGCCCTCGCCCGGCGCGCCGAGATCACCCGCGCGCTCGTGGTCGGCGCACTCTTGGCGGTCGTGGTGTTGGCGTTTGCGTTGATACGCCCACCCGCGATCAAAGGTGCGGGACTGAACATCGCGAACGTCCTCGCGCTGCGCATCTACGTCGTGCATCTGCACTGGTCGCTGCCCGCCGTGTTGCTCGCCGGGGTGGCGCTCACCACGGTGGCCCTGGTTCTCGTCGCGGTCGACCGCCGGCTCGGCGCCGCGTTCATGCTGACCTTCCTCGCGTTCTCGTCGTGGACCGCGTACAACGACTACGCGGTGCACGATTCGGCCGGGCGCGCGGCGCAGCACGTTTTGGTCGAAGGCATCGAGCGACTACACGCACTCGGCGTAGATACCTCGTGTGTCATCCGCGACGACGCGACCCCACTGTCGTTGTGGCACATCGCGAACTACGAATTCTTCGTACCCGCCTCCGCGTTCCCCGACCCGACGCCGCCGGCGCCGCAATGCGGGCCGCTCATCGTGTCGGCCGACGCGGATGTCGACTCCCGTTTCCCGGGCGCGCGACCGGTGTCGTTCGAGAACGACATCCCCCTGGGTCTCTGGGTGATCCTGCCCCGTGTTCCCGAACCGGCCCGGGTGGTGATCCTGCAACACGGACTCGTGGGCCCGGTGCCGGTGACCGGCGCGCTGCCCGAGGCCGCCTACCGGTCGTCGATCCATGTCGTGCCCGACGCCGCCGGCCGGGGTGGCCTGCGGCTGCATCTGAGCGTGGTTCATGTCGGCGCGGGCGCGCCGTGGCCCGGTTCGTTGAGCGCGATCCAACCCAAGGGTGTCGGGATCGTCCGCTTCATCGTGACGGTCGAGGACACCGCGGGCCAGGTTCGTTACACGGCTCGGTGTCCCGTGCCGCGGACGATGCTGCCGAGTGACGAGACGACGAGCGAGTGCGTCGTGCAGTTCACGAGCGGCGGCCGCCCGTCGGAGTTGCCGCCCGGCCGGTACAGCGTGCGGGTCGGCCTGATCCAAGAGGGCGTCACGGCGTTCTCGACGAAGGGCGACGCGAGCGGCGTCACGTCGGTCACAATTCACTAGTGCGCAGACTCGTGACGATCGCCATCGCAGTGGTGATCGCCGTGATCGTGTTGGCCGGCGGTATCGCGGTGTTCCGTCACGAGACCGCGACCGTTGCGAGTGACGAGACCGCATTGCGCAAGGACACACGGTGCCCGGCGTCGACGCCTGATGCGTGTGTCAGCGCGGCGGCCGCGGCCTTCGGGCTCCCGGTGAGCGCGATGCCGGGCATCTCGATCCCGGCCGGGTTCACGTACCGATCCGGCTCGGTCGGACGCGACGGCGCGGGCGTGCCGAACGCGGCCTTCGACTTTGCGGTCGGGCCCGACACGTTTACGTTGCGCGTGGCGGCGCGCGGGTCGTTCTCGACCCAAGCGGTGAACCAGATGAAGTCATGGACCGTCACCGAAGGCCGGGCCGGCCGTCAGTACCGCGAGGTCGGCGATCGCGCCGGCGTCGCGTCGCTCGTCTATATCGACCCGACGTTCGTGTACTCGGTGGACACGGCCCAAGGCGACCTCACCGCGTCGGCCCAACTCACGCCCGCCACGCAGATCCTCGACGCCATCCACTGAGGCCTTCCGCCAATTTGTGGCCGCCGCTGTCAACCGGGTGGCCCCGTCCTGCGTGGAAGGATGGATGGCAAGCATCACCGTGGCGCGCGATGCAGGCGGGGGAGTGGTCGAGTCCGATTTCGACGAGATGTTTCCCGAGCTGTTTCGGGCCGCCTATCGGGTCGCGTATCGGCTGCTCGGTTCGCGCGAGGACGCCGCGGACTGTGCGCAGGAAGCCTGCGCGCGGGCGTGCACGCGGTGGGACGAGCTCGCGCGGTCCGGTAGCCCGGTGCCCTGGGTGGTTCGCGTTAGCGGGAATCTCGCGATCGATCGTTGGCGGCGTGATCGTCGCACGGCGCCCACCGATCCGGGGCGCGCCGACGCCTCCGGTCTTGATGCGGAACGAGTCGACCTCTGGCGTGCGCTCGAAGGGTTGTCGCGCCGCCAGCGTGAGGTTGTGGTGCTGCGCTATCTGGCCGACGTGTCGGAAGCGGAGACCGCAGTGCTGCTCGGGTGCTCGATCGGCTCGGTGAAGACGCACGCGTCGCGTGGCCTCGCCGCGTTGCGAACCGCGCTGACGATCGACGACGAGGAGCTCCGATGAGATTCGCCGATCTCGACGACGCCGCCCCGCCGGAACCCGACCGCGATGTGCTGCTGCGCGTACGACGGCGCAGTGAGAGTTTGCGGAATCGTCGCCGGCTCCGAATCGCGTCGGTCGTGGCCTTCGTCGTTGGCGTCGCTCTGGGAGTCGGCGACCTGGCGTTGCACTCCCGCACCCCGGGCCACCGCGTCGCGGTCGGCGGCACTGCACCGTCCCGGCCGGTCGACATCGCCGGCACATGGACCCCCCGCACCGTCGCCGGCTACGCCGGGCCGATCGACAACTTTGCCTGGCATACAACACCGTTCCTGCGCTTCGACGGCGTGCACACGTGGAACGGCGCCGACGGCTGCAACAGCATCGGCGGCTCGTACACGCTGCAACCCGACGGCGAGTTCCGAACCGCCGGCGCGGAGGGCGGGACGCTGGTGCTGTGTAGCGGCCCGACTTTTCCGACCGTCGCGATCTTGCACAACACGACGAGAATCGAACGCACGCCCGAACAGCTGACGTTCATCGGCGCCCACGGCAAAGTCGTCGCGACCTACGCGCTCGTGCCGAACCAGTCTCAATCGCGCGACTGGGCCGGCGAAGTGAACGACGTTCGCAAGGATGGGCGCAGCGCGTACGTGTCACAGTCGATCGATGTCGTGAAGCCGGGTACCTACACGCTTGTGTTCGGCCCGCTCAGTCAGGTCGACGACGCGCGCTTTGCGAAGGCTGGGAACGTCAATGGTGCTGTCGGTGAAAGCGAGGCGGACGACCTGACCTTCGACGGACGGCCGGAACAATGGAACGCCGTGCGCGTGGTTGTAGACGGAAAGTCGTACCTGCAGATGCCTTATTCCGTCACCGCAGTTCGCACTCGGTACGACGGCTTCCGCGTGCTGCTGCAGTTCTGAGGCGTTAAATCCGGTCGAGCTCCAGCATCTTGATCGCGTTGCCGCGCAGGACCTTGTAGGCGATGTCGTCGTCGAAGTCGGCGAGCATCTTCTCGACGTACTCCTTCGAGTTCGGCCACGTCGTGTCGGTGTGCGGGTAGTCGGTCTCGAAGCAGATGTTGTCCTCGCCGACCTCGGCGAGCGAGTGCAGGCCGTGGTGGTCGGCGGTGAAGCACCCGAAGATGCGGCCGTAGTAGTAGGTCGACGGCGGCTCCGGGATCCGCTCCTTCGAGTGCTGCCAGCGTCGTGCTGCTCCCACACCGTGTCGGCCCGCTCGAGCGCGTACGGGATCCAGCCGATCTGGCCCTCGGAGTACGCGAGCTTCAGCTTCGGGAACTCGATGAGCTTGCCCGAGAACAACCAGTCGGCCAGCGACGCCATCGAGTTGTTGAACGCGAGCGTCCCGCCGACCCCGCCCGGCGCGTCGGGCGACGCGGCCGGGTTCGTCGACGACGAGCCGATGTGCATGCACAGCGTCACGCCGGTGTCGTTGCACACCTGGAACACCGGGTCCCATTCGCCGCTGTGGATCGTCGGCAGCTTCAAGTGGTGGGGCAGCTCACTGAAACAGAACGCCCGCACACCGCGATCGGCGTTGCGCTGGATCTCCTGCGGCCGCGAGCTCGACGTCCCAGAGCGGCATGATGCAGAGCGGGATGTTCACGCCGCCCGACGGCGCGCACCACTCCTCGACCATCCAGTCGTTGTACGCCTTCACGCACGCGAGCCCGAGCTCTTTGTCGTCGGCTCTCGTAGAACGTCTGCCCGCAAAAGCGCGGGAACGTCGGGAACGGCAGCGAGCCGTCGATCCAGTTGCGCTCGAAGTCCTTGACCATGCGGGCGTCGCGGTCGTAACAGCCCGGGCGCATCTCGTCGTAGGTGAGCGCCTCCATGACCATCTTCGAGCGGTCGAACTTCGACGAGGTCGCCGCCCGGCGTGGCCTCGAGCGGGATCGCGACGAACCGCTTGTGCACGTAGATCAGCCGGTCCTCGAAGTACCAGGCGTCGCCCCACAGGCCCTCGGGGTCTTCGGTGTTGACGTACTTCGCGCCGGGCTTGTGCGCGAACGCGCCCCACTGCTTGCGCTCGACCCGCGGGCCCTGCTCGCGGTACTTCTCCGGCAGCCACGTCTGCCACACGTGCGCGGGCTCGACGACGTGGTCGTCGACACTGATGATCTTGGGCAGGTCCATTCCCTGACGTTAGCGTCAGGTTGGCGGCCGGGCCAGGGTTCCGCTTACGGGCACACCTTCACGTCGATGTTCGCCAGCCCCGTCGGCGCGTACTTGTCAGGGTTGGCGCCGCCGGCGAAGCGGTCGGTGATCCAGTGCACCATGTCGGCCGCCGACGGTTTGATCACGCCCGCGTGCGACTGGCCCGGGTACACCCAACGCTCGAGGTCCTGACCGAGGCTGCAGAGGTGGGTGGCGAGGATCTGCGTCGACACGACCGGGATCTGCTCGTCGTTGCCGCCCTGGATCATGAGCAGCGGTACCGGGCTCTTGGCCGTGAACTGCTGCGGGTCGTTCTTCTCGAGCGCGATCTTCCAGAGCGGGATCGTGAAGGGGTCGCCCTTGGTGAGGGAGGCGGTGTCGACGTTGCCGAGCTGCTTGGACAGATAGTCGGAGCAGCCCTTGTCGAGATCGGGAACGTAGGTCATGCCTTTCGGCGTCAGCACCTGGTCGAGCGGCGCGGCGGCGTCGCCGTACGCGGCGTTGAGGCCGCCCGCGGCCATCAGCAGGTAATAACGGTAGGGGCTCGTCTTCAAGAAGGCGTAGATGAGGTTGAACTGCGACGGCGGCGCACCGGCCACGACGCCCTTCATGTGCAGCTCGGGCGCGTACGTCGGTCCGATGTGGAGCGTGAACATCGCGGTCTGGCCACCCTCGCTGTGCCCCCACACGACGTAGTCGTCGCTCGCGTGCGCGGCGGGCAGGTTGCGCGCGGCGCGCACGATGTCGATCGTGTTGCGGGCCGCGCTGTCGCCCGCGATGTACGGCAACAGTCCGGGCGTGCCCTCACCCTGGTAGTCGCTGGCGGTGACCTCCCAGCCCTGGGCGAGCAGTGTGTTGACGAGCGGAACCGCGTTCGTCGGATCGAGCGAAGGCGAGCAGATGTCGGCCATGCCGTTCGTGCCGTGACCCCACGTCACGACCGGGTAGCCGGTGGCGGGCGCGGTGGTCTTCGGCACGATCACGAGACCGGTGACGGGGGTCGGCTTGTTGTCGACGGTCGTCGACACGTAGAGCACCCGGTAGACCGTGCCGTCGACGGCGGCGTCGGGCACGACCGCGGACTTGATCAGGGCTCCGGGCTGGGTCGGGATCGGCTCGGAGAACGAATAGAACGCCGGCAGACCCGCGGGCGCGGGCACGATCGACGTGCTGGTCGTGGGCGGGGCCGAGGTGGGGGTCGGGGCCGAGGTCTTCGCGGAGGAGGAACAGGCCGCGATCACGAGCGTGGCGGCGGTGACGGCGATCAGGAGCTTGGGGGCGCGCATCGGCGCAGCGTACGCAAGGAAGGCGTCAGGCGCGGGCCATTCACGCGCCCGGCCTTCCGCGTAGGCTCCGGCCGTGGAGCTCGACCTTCCCCTGTATCGCCGTGGCGTGCTTGCGTGCCAACACCTCGAACGCGCCATCGCGGCCAAGGTGATCGACGCGGGACGATTCACGATCCCGCACGAGAACATCCAACCCGCGAGCCTCGACCTCCGGCTCGGTGAGGTCGCGTACCGCATTCGCTGCAGCTTCCTGCCCGGGCAGGAATCGGTCGAGCGGCGCGTGAAGGACTACATCATCGACGAGCTCGACCTCCGCAAGGACGGCGTGGTCCTCGAGAGCAAGCGGCCGTATCTCATCCCGTTGAAGGAACGGCTGTCGCTGCCGGAGAAGGTGCGGGGCAAGGCGAATCCGAAGAGCTCGACCGGGCGCATCGACGTGTTCACGCGCGTCATCACCGATCACAGCTACCGCTTCGACGAGATCGCCGCTGGTTACGACGGCCCCTTGTATCTCGAAGTGGTTCCGTTGTCGTTCCCGGTGCGCGTGCGTGAAGACCTGTCGTTGAACCAGCTCCGTTTGTCGGTCGGGTCCGCGCTGTTGACCGACGACGACGTGCGCGCGTTCCACAACGGCGATCCGTTGTTGTTCAACCGCGGAGAACCGGTCCCCGAATCGAAGTTGGCCTTCGGCGGAGGGTTGTTCCTCGGCCTCGACCTGCACGGCGACGCCGGTGGGTTCGTGGGGCACCGGGCGCGCGACAACGCGCCGCTGCTCGACGTGGCCAAGAGCGCGGAAGTGCCCGTCGATCCGGAACCGTTCTGGGAATCGGTGAAGCACGAAGAAGGCGATCGGGTGGTGCTCACGCCCCAGCGTTTCTATCTGTTGATGAGCAACGAAGCGGTGTGCATCCCGCCGACGCTCGCGTCGGAGATGACGGCGTACGACCCCACGAGTGGTGAGCTGCGTACGCACTATGCGGGCTTCTTCGATCCCGGCTTCGGATTCGATCCCGGCGGGCACTCGGTCGGGTCGCGGGCCGCGCTCGAAGTGCGCGCCCACGACGTGCCGTTCATGATCGAGCACGGCCAACGCGTCTGCAAGCTGACGTTCGAGCAGATGTTGGAAGCGCCCGACCGCCTCTACGGGCAGGGCATCGGCTCGAACTACCAGGGTCAGCGCGAGACGCTGAGCAAGCACTTCGCGCGGTAGCGCGGTCTCGCGCTTACGCGGGCTCGGTCTGTTCGTTGCCGTCGCGGTTGTGCTGCGCGACGAGCGCGTCGAGCACTTCGCCGACGTGGTCGACGATGGCGAGATGTCCTTCGTCCGGCCACTGCAGGACCGTCGCGCCGGGTATGCGCCGGGCGAGCTCGACGGTGTGGTGCACGGGGACGATCTCGTCGGTGGTCGCGTGCCAACAGCACACGGGGACGGCGATCTCCTCGACCGGGAAACCCCACGGCCGGCCGAGCGCGGCGTAGTCGTCGACGACTCCGCTCGAACCGTGCGCGCAGGATTGTGTGAACACCGCGAGCGCGGCGCGTGCGGAGGGGAACTCGGCCATCACCATGCGGTCGGGGGTCGACATCTCGAGTTGCCCGAACCACAGCGACGTACGGGGGATGACGCGCGAGAACTGGGCACCGATTGTCAGCGAGACGCGCGCCAGTGCGGGCACCCGTTGCGCGGCGCGCGTCAGAAGCCGGTCGACCGTCTCGAAATCGGTGACCGACGCCCAGACGCCGACCTGGCCTGATCCCGAGACGATCGCCACTGCGGCGACGCGATCCGCGCGCTGGTGCGCGGCCGCGAGTGCATACGGTCCGCCGCCGGAGTAGCCGAGGATCGAGAAGGAGTCGAGCCCGACCGCGTCGGCGAAGGCGAACAGTTCGGGCGGGTAGTCGACAACGGTCGGGCCGTGGCCTCTCGGCCAGGGATCGGAATCACCCACGCCGGGCCGGTCGGGTGCGAGCAGTCGGATACCGCGCTCGCGTGCCCGGCGATCGGCCCACGCGAAGCCCGCGCCACACGCGGGCGTACCGTGCAGCGCAACGATCGGAACGCCCGCCGGGTCGCCGTACTCGTAGTAGCCGACGACGCGGTTTGCCGCGGTACGGACCGTGCGCGTAATCGGCGATTCGGGCAGCTCGAGCATCGACGTTTCATCATGCCGTCCGCGTCTGTGAAATGCGAACGCAAACGTTGTTTCGGCGGAGACGTAGTTGTCTCACCTCATTGTCATGATGTGTGAGTGGCAGTCATGGAAGACGTCCGAACGTGCGGGTTGGTGGAAGCGCTGGGTTTGGTCGAGCGCGTGTTGGCCGAGTTCGGGGATCGTGATCCTGGCGACGTGTTGTTGCGGGATGTGACTGCGGTGTGGGCGGCGTATGACCGGGTGGAGCGGCGTGCGGCGAATGCGAAGGTGTTGTTGGCGGCGCGGGTTGATGCGGCGGGGGAGTGGAAGCGGGCGGGGGCGCGTTCGGCGGTATCGCATTTGGCGCAGGTGAGTGGCACGTCGACTTCGGTCGCGCGGCGGGCGTTGGAGACGTCGGCGCATTTGCAGAAGTTGCCGGTGTTGGTGGCAGCGGTGCGGTCGGGGGTGTTGTCGACTGCGCAGGTGAACGAGATCGCACCAGCCGCGGCGGCCGATCCTGATGCGCAGGAGCGGCTGATCGATCTCGCCCTCACGACGAATATCACGGAGTTACGGGAGGAGTGTTTGCGGACCAAAGCCGCCGCGGATCCGGATCCGGATGCGCGGCATCGGCGCATCCACGCCGATCGGGGTTTGCGGTCGTTCACCGATGCTGAGGGCGCCCGGCATCTGGCGGCGGTGGGGACCGCGGATGCGTTGGCGGCGTTCGAGAAACGGTTGGAGCCGATCATCGACGGGCTGTTCAACGCGGCCCGCGCCGCGGGAAAAGAGGAACCGCGGTCCGCGTATGCGTTCGACGCGTTGATGATTCTCGGCGCGCAACCGGGCCCGGACGCTGCGGAGACGGACGGTGTGGCGGGCGAACCGGCGGCGAAGCAGCGTTCGCCGAAGGAGCGCTATCTCGCGTTCATTCGGGTCGATCTCGAAGCGTTGGTGCGCGGCACGGTCGAGGGCGACGACATATGTGAGATCGCCGGGGTGGGACCGATCCCGGTATCTGTCGCCCGGAAGCTGTTGGGTGATGCGATCTTGAAGTTGGTGATCACCAAAGGTGTTGATGTCGCGAATGTCGTGCACCTGGGACGCGGCGCGACTGCCGCGCAGCGAATCGCGTTGTTGTGGGCGAAACCGAAGTGTGCGAACGTCGCCTGTTCGAGCATGTTCGTGCAGATCGATCACCGCGAGCCCTGGGCAACAACCCACCACACGGTGCTCGGCGAGCTCGACCCGTTGTGCCCGCACGATCACCTACTCAAGACCGAGCAGAACTGGTCACTCGTGCCCGGCAAGGGCCGCCGCGCCTTCGTTGGGCCCAAAGACGCACGACATCCCCGCAACCGGCCACCCCCGTGACCTGTTGTCTACGGCATGGTGATGCGGTAGATGGTGCCGGTGGTCCAGTCGGCGGCGATGAGATCACCGGCGGGCGTTTTGGCGACGGCGACGGGGTTCTTGATGCCGGTGACGAAGGTCGAGACGGTGCCGCGATACGTCGCGCCCGACTTGGTCAATTCGACGCGCAGCAGTTTGCCGAGCGCCCATTCCGCGACGATTGCCGACGTGCCACCGGTCGTCGAGGTGACGATCGCAACGTCGCTCACGGCCGCGTGTTTGTCGAGTACGGCGACGCTCGCGGGAACGCCGGCGCACCCCGCGCCGCCTTGGCCGTAGCACTCGGGGTTTCGCCACGCCGTCCCGGGTGCAACGACCGCGAGCGCGTCGCCGGTGGTCTTCGGGCCGAGGTCGTCGCGCATGTCCATGGTGACGAGGAGATCGCTCGTGCCGGGCAGGAAGGTGAGGCCGACCGGCGCACGGATACCGCTCGCGTAGACGTGCAAGGCGGAGCCGTCGGGTGCGAACGACAGGATCGCGCCGGAGTACTTGGAGGTGGGTGTGCAGTGGTCGCAGGGTGCGGTGATGCCGAGCAGCATGCTTCCGTTCGGCGCGAGGACGATGTTGTTCACTTCGCCGACGTCGGCCGGGAGCGTGACGATCGTGCGGTGCGCGCCGAATCGGGTGGCGCGTAGGTCGCTGTACGCGTCGACGCGGTCCTTCGACGCGACGTAGAGCGAGTCGTGGTACCAGAGCAGCCCGAGCACCGTGTGCAGACGACTGATCACCTCGACCGGCGTGGTACCGGAACGGGAGACGAGGTAGACGCCGTCGCGGCCGGTGTCGGTGTACGCGGCGGTCGCGACCCAGAGCCGTTCGTCGGCGTCGAAAGCGAAGACCGACGCGTGAACCACCCCGGTCGCGTACACGCGGGCGCGTGCGCCGGCCGGCCCCGTGAGACCCGCGCCGATGTCGACGAGCGCGGTCGGCGTGGGCGGTGTCGCGGCGCGGGGAGTCGACGTACTCCCGCCGCAGCTCGCGGCGAGGAGCGCCGCGAGAGCGACGAGGCAAACGGCTGTACAGATGCGGCGCGGGGTCCTGGTCATGTTCTCGTTGCGTTGGCGCGACGTGACTCCCGACCGTGCGCGCCGGGAGTCACGTCACATGCATGGGTTCGGTTGGATGTCGATCAGGTGCTGGCGGACGAGCCCGACGTCGATCCCGACGTCGGTCCCGAACCCGAACCTGATCCCATGTTGGGACAGTTCGCGTGGCTGCCGGACGACGCGGGCGGCGCGGTAGTGGCCGACGATCCGGCACCCGAGGATGTACTCGTGGTGGGTGTCGTCGTGGAACTACTGGTCGCCGCATTGGCGGCGGCGGCACCCCCGGCTACGAGGGCTCCGGAGATCGCCAGTACGGCGGCGGCTTTGCGGATAGGACTCATGTTGCTCACCTCCTTCGCTGCTCGTTGGCTGACACCAGTAAGCCAACGAGATCTGCGCGGAGCGTGAGAGCAAATCAAGAACGGGGAAAGAGTCAGGCCGGGAGCCGCAGGTGCGTGCCGAAGAACTCGAGGAGCCGGGCCCAGGCATCGCCGGCCGCGGCCTCGTCGTAGCTGTCGGAGCCGTCGCGCATGAATCCGTGCCCGGCGTCTTCGTACACGACGACCTGGCCCCGGTGATGCGCCTCGACCGCGGCGATGTCGGGCCGCGGAATCCATTCGTCGTGGCCGCCGAAGAAGCACAGCAACGGGCAGTACGGGTCGCCGAGGTGCTGGGCGATGCCGCCGCCGTAGAACGAGACGGCCGCGTCGACATCGACGCCCGACACTGCCGCCATGTACGCGTAGCCGCCGCCCATGCAGAAGCCGGTGATGCCGACCGTCGCCGCGCCGAGCCCGCGCAGACGGCTGACGACCTCGACGATGTCGGCGCGCCCGTCGGCGTGCGCCAGTTGGCCGTAGGGGTTGCCGCCCGCTTCGGGATTGCTCCCGCCGAAGCGCCAGTACAGGTCGGGCGCGGCCACGGCATAGCCCTCGGCCGCGAGCCGCTCGCATACCCGCAGCAGTTGCGCCTTCATGCCGTCGCCTTCCATCACGACGACGATCCCGGGCCACGGCGGCGGCGCCGCGGGCAGTGCACAGAAGAACGGAACGGCGATCTCGGTCACCCGCGCACGCTAACGCGGCGCGTCACCACGCCGGTACGCGGTGGTCACCTCGTTCAACCGGGCGACGAGGTCGGCGTCGAGTTTCGTTTCGACCGCGGCAATCGTCGCGTCGAGTTGCTCGGGCCGGCTCGCGCCGACGATCGGCGCGGTGATCGCGGGATGTTGCAGTGTCCACGCGACGGCCAGCGTCGGCAGCGGTATGCCCGCGTCGTCGGCGATCTTCACGAGCTCGTCGACGGTGTCGAACACGTTGTCGTGCCAGTAGCGATCCTGATAGGTCTGGGCCGCGTTGCCGAGCGCGAAACGCGTTCCCTCGTCGGGCGTTTTCGTCCGGTCGTGCTTCCCCGACAACATGCCGCCCGCGATCGGGTTGTACGGGATCACGCCGATGCCCTCGTCGATGCACAACGGGAACAGCTCGCGTTCGAACTCGCGGAAGAGCAGGTTGTAGCGCGGCTGCACCGAGACGAATCGGGCGACGCGCAGCACGTCGCTGCGGCCGAGCGCGAGCGCGAGCCGGTACGCGAGGAAGTTGGAGCAACCGATGTAGCGCACCTTGCCGACGCGCACGAGATCGTCGAGCGCGCCGAGCGTTTCGTCGAGCGGAACGCCGGGATCGTCGAAGTGCAGTTGGTAGAGGTCGACGAAGTCGGTCTGCAACCGGCGCAACGACGCGTCGATCGCGTCCATGATGTGGCGGCGGCTGTTCCCCATGTCCCAACGGTTCGGGCCCATGGGCGCGAAGCACTTCGTCGCGACGATGTAGTCGTCGCGCTTGCCCTTCAACCAGCGGCCGACGATCTCCTCGGTCCGGCCCGCGGTCGTGAGGTCGCCGCCGAGCGGGTACACGTCGGCGGTGTCGAGGAAGGTCACGCCCGCGCCCGGCGGCCTTGTCGAGGATGGCGCGCGATGCGTCTTCGTCGATCTGGAGGCCGAACGTCATCGTCCCGAGGCAGATCCGCGACACTTGCAGGCCGGTACGGCCGAGACGAACGTGCTGCATGCTCATCCTCAGAGATGTAGCACCGTGAGGCTCACCACGCACAACGCGGTCGTGGCCGCCAGCACGAGGGCATCGGCGAAGCGAAAGCGCGCCCCGGGGAGGTTGCCGCCCGCGCCGAGCCCACCCCGGGAGACGATCGCGTCGGCCAGATCACGGGCCCGGCGGATCGACACGACGATCGCGGTCGCCATCAGGTCGTGGGTTTCGAGCAGCACGCTGCGGAAGGCCGCCCGCGGCTCTCGGCTTCCGCGGGCTGGTCGTGGGCGCGCAACCGGCGGGCCGCGCCGAGGAAACGGATCTCGTCGATGAGGAGCGGAAGGCACCGGATCGCGAGCGCGATCGCGATGATCCATTCGTCGACCGGCAGTCGCAACCAACGCAACGGCCGGAAGATACGGGCGAGGGCGGGCGCGATCTCGCCCAAGGGCGTGGTCCACCCGATGAGCGCCCCCGACGTGACGAGCACGACCGCGAGCGCGGTGAAACGCGCCCACTCGTCGAGCGCGCCGATGCTCAGCGTGATGCCCGCGACGTGCACGACGGGTTCCTGGGTCGACCACAGGTTGAGGCCGGCGCTGATCAACAGCGCGATGAAGAACCAGTTCGGCAAGCGGGGGAACGCACCCAGCGGAATCCGACCGACGAGCAGACCGAGCGCGACGACTGCGGCGGCCGCACCGACCATGGCCCACGTCGGCGAGATCGAGACCATCAGCGCGAGCTCGATCGCGACGAGCAACTTCGTGCCCGCCCAGAGCCGGTGGACGAACGACGAACCGGGGACGAGCCGTAGGAACGTGAGCTCGGTCTCGCGGCGCGGCTTCGGGGCCGGGCGCGCGCCGGACGAATCCCGGGCGGAGGTCAGGGCGCGGTTCACGGCTGCGCCCCGGGCACGACGTCTTCGTCCTCGTCCTCGAGCGGACCGTCGCGCGTGATGCGCCCGGCCTCCAGCTCCACGATGCGATCAACGAGGCCGGCCGGAAGGTCGCGGTCGTGCGAGACGATGACCAGTGCGATGTTGCGCTGCGCGCGGAGATCGGTGAGCAACGAATCGAGCTCGGCGCGCCCGTTCGCGTCGAGACCGGCGAACGGCTCGTCGAGGATCACCGCTGCGTGGTCGCGCCGCCAGCACCCCGGCCAGTACGACGCGCCGCATCTGGCCACCGCTCAACTCGTCGACGCGGCGCTTCCCGAACCAGTCGGGATCGAGGCCCACGAGCTGCAGCGCGGCCCGCGCCGCGAACGTCGTCGACGCCGCCCGCGGCGCGCACCTCTTCGAGCACTTCCGGGCGGAGCAACTGCAGACGGGCGTGCTGGAACGAGAGCCCGACCCGGCCGACCTGACCGCCAATCGGCTTCCCTTCGAGGTCGGCGGCGCCTTCGCTCGGATTGAGCAGGCCGGCCAGGATCCACGCCAGCGTCGACTTGCCCGAGCCGTTGTGCCCGACCACGACGATCGACTCGCCCTCCCGAATCGTGAAGTCGATGTCGGAGAGGGCGCGGTTCGCCCATGGAGTGTTCCGCGCGTACACGTGCCCGACATCGGTGAGCGTGATGAGCGGCGCGCCGAGGCGCGCGGCCTGATGGTGAACGTCGGGATGGCGCGGCGTACCGGCCACGAGATCCTCGTCGCGCAGGCGCGCGGGCGTGTCGACAACGCGTCCCGCCGCGAGAGTGATCCGCCGATCGGCGGCCGCGGCTTCGGCGGCGCGATGGGTGACGTGGACGACACCCAGGCCGTCGTCGTGGGCGAGATCGCGGAGGAGCGCGACGATGCGGCCGCGGCCGCCGGCATCGACCATGGCCGTCGACTCGTCGGAGATCAAGAACTTGGGCTCACGGGCGAGCGCGGCCGCGATCGCCAGTCGTTGCAGCTCGCCGCCCGACAACGTTGCGGTCTCGCGATCGGCGAGCGCGAGGAGACCGACCCGTTCGAGGTACGCATCGATGTCGACGCTCGCGGGGTCGGCGATGCCCCACACGACGTCGTCGCGCACACGCACGCCGAGCACCTGGGCTTCGGGGCGCTGCGCGACGATCGCGGTTCCGCCGATACGGCCGAGACCGACGGCGCCCGGTCGTTCGATGGTCCCCGCGGTCGGCGCGCGGCGCCCGGCGAGAAGCCGCGCCAGCGTCGACTTTCCCGACCCGTTCGCGCCGATCACCGCGACCATCTCGGCCGGCGCGATGCCGAGCGTCACGTCGGCGAGCGCGTCGGTCTGCGCGTTCGGGTAGCGGAAGCGCACGCCGGTCAGGGCGACCGGAAGCGGATCGGGCGCCGCGATCTCGATCGGTTCGCGTGTCGTGTCGTCGAGATCGACGACCGCGGTTCCGAATGCGCCGCGCACGCGCTTCAGCGCGGGCCACGAAAGCCCCTGCGCGAGCCAGATGCCGAAGGCGATGAGCAGGAAGAGCGTGAGCGGGATACTGATCCACCAGTCGCGTACGACCCACTCGACGAACTTCTCGCCCGGTTCGGCCAGGCGCGCGAGGCCGAGGTTCCGCATCAGATGGAACAACCCCGTCCATCCGTTGCGCACCTGCGCGAGCACGAGCTCGCGCAAGTTCGAGAACACGAACAACAAGCCGACCGTGAGCAACGACGCGGCGGGCCAGATCGTCGAGAGACCGATCACCATCGTGCGCACGCGGCCCCAGTTGCGCCGATCGGCTGCACCGACGAGCGCGCCCAACGCCGCGCACGCGGCCATCGATGTGAACGCGGCGCTGCCGATGACGAGGAACCCGACCGCGGATGCCGCGATCGCGCCGGTCACGACCGCGCGCAACCGGTGTCGTGCCGCGACGACCGCGAGTGGAACCACTGCCGCGGCGAGCAGAACGCTGCCGAACGGGAGCACCTGACCGACGACCGTCAGCGCGAGTGAGACGTCGGCCAGGACGACGGCTTCCGCGAGCTCGGCCGGGCCGAGTGGGCCTCGGGCGCGCGTCGATCGCGGGTGTTCCATCCCGACAGGTTCGCGTACGCGGGCGCCATCTCTCGTCGCGCGGCTCCAGCGGCCTCTCCGGCCGACCGATAGGCCAACGTGGAGCGGGACACCCAACCGACCGCGCGCGGCGGGATCGAGGGCTTCGACGCGCTCCTCGCGGCCGTGCAGGCCGGTCGCCCGTCGGCCTGGGACCGGTGCTTTCGCGAGCTTTCCCCCGCGGTGGCGGGCTACCTCCGCCTGCAGGGCGCCCGCGAGGTCGATGACCTGACCAGCGAGGTGTTTGTCGCGATGTTCCGCAATATCGGATCGTTTTCGGGCACCGAGGCGAACTTCCGCTCGTGGGTCTTCGTGATCGCCCACCGCCGCCTGCAGGACGAGCGCCGCCGCCGGTACCGCCGGCCACCTCCCGAAACCGTCGATCAGCGGAACTTCGTCAGCTCGCCCGCGGGCGCCGGCGAGCCCGACCCCGCTGACGAGGCGTTGCGGGCAATTTCGACCGATCGCGTCCGGGCCTTGTGCGGTCGCCTGGCCGACGACCAGCGCGACGTGGTGCTGCTCCGCATCCTCGGCGACCTCACCGTCGACCAGGTCGCCGAGGTGCTCGGGAAGAGCCCGGGGGCCGTCAAGCAGCTGCAGCGGCGGGCCTTCGAGGCGCTCCGGCGGCTCATCGATCGGGAGGGCGTACCCCTATGAGCACATTCGGCGATGACGGGGGTGAGATGCCTCGATCCCACCCCTCAGATCCCCTCGGCGACGACGCCATCGACGCCCTGCTGTCCGGTAGCCCGGACGGCGGGGGCTTGTCGGCGTTCGTGGACGATCTGCGGGCGGCAGCCGGAGCGGTTCCCACCCCTTCCCCTGTACTCGCCGCCGCGATCGCGGCGGGCGGCATCTCCACCCATCAACCCCCGGTTGCTCAGTGGAGGAAATTCGGAATGAAGATCAAAGGATTCTTGGCCGGCCTCGGTCTGGCCGGAAAGCTTGCCCTCGGTGTCGGCGTGGCGGCCGCGGCGACGACCGGTGCCGGAGCGGCGGGCGTTCTGCCCGGCCCGGTCCAGCACGCGGTCTCGAAGGCGGTGGGTTCGGTCTCGCCGTTCTCGTTGCCCGATCCCGACCATCACGGCTCGCACGATGCCGGTCACGACGGGAACGTCGCCGCGGGCGACGACTCGACCACGACGACCGTCGGCGACGTCACCACAACGACCGTTCCGGCCGGGCACCACGAAGACGGCAACGGTGACGACAACGGCAAGGGCGGCGGCGTGATCGTCACCCCCACGACCACGAGCGAGCACCACGGCGACGGCAACGGGACCGCGGTCACGACCACGACCGTGGCGAACGACAACCACAACGGGAACGACGACGGCAACGGCGACGACAACGGTGACGCCCACGGCAACACGACGCCCACGACCGTTCACCACGGCGACGGCGACAACAACAACCCGCAGGCGATCTCGATCAACTGCGCGGCGTCGGCATCCGGCATCACGTGCACGTGGACCGCTTCGCCCAACGCCGACCACGCGCAGTACGTGTTGTTGCGCACCGGCGACGGTCACGGCCGGGTGATCACGGAAACCCCCGACGGGTTGAGCTTCACCGACACGACGGTTCTGGCCGGCATCGGCTACGAGTACCGCGTGGACTCGTTGCGGGCCGATGGTTCGGTCGACGCGCACAGCCCGGCGGTCGACGTCACATTCGGCGGCAGCGACGCGACGACCACGACGACTGTGCACCAGGACGGCGGCGGCGACGGCGGCGGCAACTGAGTCGGCCGCGTCGACTGCGCACGTTCGGTAACGCGGAGACGGCCACCGGAAGTATCCGGTGGCCGTTTTCCGCGCGTGGCACGAGGGAGACTGCGTACCGCTAGAGCGGGGGACCGACGATCAACTTCACGTTGGCGTTGTGCTGGGCGCCCGAGGCGTCGACCCAGCCGACGCTGACCGAATCGCCGGGGTGGAACTTGACGAGCGCGAGGCGCAGGGCGGCGGAGTCGGCGATCGACTTGCCGTCGAGCGAGGTGAGCGTGTCGCCGGTCTGGATGCCGGCCGAGTCGGCGCCGGTGTTCGCCTGGACGCCGACCACCGCAGCCCCCGAGCTCACCGGGCCCGAGCCCGCCGTCACGTCCTGCACGTCGACACCGAGCAGTGCCCGGTCACCGATGTGCACCTTGTCGGTGTCGTTGCCGGCGCGGATCACGCTGATGATGCTGACGGCGTGGTCGATCGGGATCGAGAACCCGATGTTCGACGCGGTCTGCGAGAACTGACCGGTGCTGCCGGCCGCGGCGGTGTTCATGCCGATGATCTTGCCGTCGGCGTCGACCAGTGCGCCGCCCGAGTCGCCGGGCTGGATCGGCGCATTGATCTGGATCATGCCCTCGAGCGTTTCCTGGGTGCCGCCCGGGTCGCCGGCCGTCACCTCTTGGTCGAGGGCGGTGATCTGACCTTGCGACACGGCCGGCGCGCCCCGCGTCCGCCCGCGTTACCGAGCGCCACGACGGGATCGCCGACGTTCACCTTCGACGGGTCGCCGAACGTGATCGTGGGCAGGTTCGAGACCTTGTCGGTGATCTTCACCAGCGCGACGTCTTCGGTGACGTCGTAGCCGACGACCTTCGCGTTGTAGGTGGCACCGGTTCCACCGTCGACCGTGACCTTGATGCTCGTCGCATCGGCGATCACATGGTTGTTCGTGAGGATCTCTCCATCCGAGGAGATCAACATGCCGGTGCCCGCGGCGCGTCCTTGCGCCAACGTGGTGTTGATGTCGACGAGCGCGGGGTCGACCTTGGCTGCGATCGCGTTCATGTCGAGCGTGCCGGAACCGGCGGGAACCGTGCCGTTGTTCGTTCCGCCGTTGTTGTTCGTTCCGCCGTTGTTGTTCGTTCCGCCGTTGTTGTTCGTTCCGCCGTTACCGAACCCGCCGTTGCCGAAGCTGCCGTTGTTCGGGTTGGTGTTGCCGAACGAGTTGCTGCCCGCGGAGTCGAAGCTGCTGGGGCTCGAGTGGTCGTGCACCGCGATCGCCACTCCCGCGCCGACGCCGGCCGAAGCCAGCACGAGGGCGAGGGCGGCCAGCGCGGCGAGACCGCGCCGGGCCTTGGGCTGCGGGGCGGGCGCGGGCGGCGGCCCCCAGGCCTGACCCGACGGGGGTCCCCAGGCGGGCGGCGGCGGGGCCCAGGCTCCACCGCCGGCGTTCTGACCGTGGGCGTAGAGGCCGGGGGCATTCGGGTCGGCGCCGTACGGCGCGTTCACCTGCGTGGGGTTGGCCTGCGCGGGGTTCGGTTGCGTGGGCGGCCACGACACCGTGCGGGGGTCGGGACTCACCGGCGGCGCGGGCGCGGTCGGCGCCTCGTTGGCGGGATTCTCCGGGGCCGCGGGCGGCGGGGGCGCGGTGGGCTGGTCGCCCGGCGCGTGCCAGCTGTACTGCGGCCAGGACGGGTGCGGCTCGTCGTGCGGGGTCTGGTCCGATTCACTCATCGCTGCGTGCCTCGAGTTCTGGAGTTCGGAGTGCGTTGCGCGTCCGGGGTGGCGCGTCTTTCGTCGATTGTGGTCGTCGGGGTTGGGAGTCCGCTGTGAGGTTCCTGGACGAATTCCTGTAATCCGACAAGCGCGCAGAACACTTTGCCCCTTCGCGATACCCACATCGGCCGCGGCACCAGCATCGGCACGTTCGACTCCGGGCCGAAGCCGTCAGGGCCAGAGGGGAGTGGGTATCTCGAAGCCGAGCGGCGCACCCCACTGGTTGCGGTACGAGACCTCGTGTACCGGGCGGCGCTTGGCCACGCCCCATTTTCCCGTCGGGTAGCCGAAGGTCACGCACGACGAGAAGAGCCAGCCGTCTTCCTTCGGGACGCCCAGGATCTCGAGTACCGCGTCGAGCTGGAAGAAGAACACGCTCGTGAGCGACGACCCGACTCCTTCGGCGCGGGCGGCGAGCATGGCCGACCACGTGGCCGGGAAGATCGATCCGCCGGTCGGGTCGTACTGCACGAAGCTGAAGAACAGGAGCGGGTACTCCTCGAAGTGATCGGCGAGATGTTGGGCCGAGCGTTGGATGCTCAGCATCTCCTTGTTGTCGGGTTCGTCGGGGGCCGCGTTCGCGATCTCGAGTCGTTCCTTGTAGATCGTCGCCCACAGTTGCGTCATGCAGTCGCGGTAGATCGGCCCGAGCTTGGCCTTCACATCGGCGTCGTCGACCAACATGAAGCGCCAGTTCTGCGTGTTGCCGCCGCTCGGCGCGCGCACGGCCGCGTCGAGGATGCGTTGCTGTACGTCGACCGGGATCGGTTCGGTCGTACAACGCCGCATCGCGCGCGTCGTGTAGAGCGCTTCGTACACGTCCATCGGTGTGCTCCGTTTTCGGTGGGCTTACCGGGCGTCGTTTTGACTACCAGGCGTACGCCTCGGGCGCGCGTCCGCCCGGGCCGGGGAAGATCTCGTCGAGGGTCGACAGGGCCGTGTCGTCGAGTTTGAGGTCGAGCGCGCGCAGCGACGCGCCTTCGAGTTGTTCCATCGTGCGCGGGCCGATGATCGGTCCGGTCACGCCCTTTTGGTGGAGCAGCCAGGCGAGTGCGACGGCGGCGGGCTCTTCGCCGAGGTCGGCGCAGAACTTCTCCCAGCGCTCCAGTTGGGGGCGCATCGCCTCGTAACGCGGGTTGCACGCTCTTACGCCGCGCGGTGTCGCCCGAGGTGAGGTTGCCGCCGAGCATCCCGCCCGCGAGCGGGCTCCACGGGATGACGCCGAGTCCGTAGAAGCGGCACGCGGGAAGTACTTCGAGCTCGACGGTGCGCGACGCGAGGTTGTAGAGGCTCTGTTCGCTCACGAGGCCGAGGAAGTGCCGCGCCTTGGCCGCCTCGTTCGCCTGCGCGATGTGCCAGCCCGCGAAGTTGCTGCTGCCGACGTAGAGCACCTTGCCCTGTTGGACGAGGGTCTCCATCGCCTGCCACACCTCGTCCCACGACGCGGAGCGATCGACGTGATGCATCTGGTAGAGGTCGATGTGATCGGTCTGCAGACGCCGCAGGCTCGCGTCGCACGCGGCGCGGATGTGGCGCGCCGAGAGCCCGCCGTCGTTCGGCCAGTCGGTCATCGGGCCGAACACCTTCGTGGCGAGCACGACCTTCTCGCGCCGCTCGCCACCTTGCGCGAACCACGTGCCGATGATCTCCTCGGTGCGGCCCGCGCTCTTCGGTCCGCCGTAGCGGTTCGCGGTGTCGAAGAAGTTGATGCCGAGCTCGAGCGCGCGATCCATGATCGCGTGCGAGTCGGGCTCGGTCGTCAGCGGCCCGAAGTTCATCGTGCCGAGGCAGATCGGGCTGACACGGAGTGCGGTGCGGCCGAGACGTCGGTATTCCATGTGATGGCCTCCATTGCCGGCGAGCGAGCGGCGCTGCTAACGTGCGATTCGTTCGGTTTCGCCCGACGCTACCCCGCTTTGCCAAGCCTCGGCCCCGACGGTCAAGCTCCCCCGATGAGAGCATTCGTCGCGTTGGTGGGTTGCGCCCTGGTCCTCGGCGCCTGCAGTTCGTCGTCGTCGTCCGGGAAGTCCGCGACGACCAATCCACCCCGCGCTTCGACCGCACCCGCGTCGAGCACCACCACGACGGTGGCGACCGGGCCGCACTCCGTCGGCCACGTCTTCGTCATCAACCTCGAGAACAAGGACTACGCAAACACCTGGGGCCCGGGATCGCAGGCGCGCTACCTCAACACCACGTTGCTCGCGCACGGCAAGCTGCTCTCGGACTATTACGGGATCGGGCACGCGAGCCTCGACAACTACATCGCCGAGATCAGCGGCCAGGCGCCGAATCCGAAGACGCAAGGCGACTGCACCACCTACGTCCCGTTCGTCTCGACCGGCACCGGGACGTACCAACAAGCGCTCGGGTCGGGATGTCTCTACCCGGCGTCGGTGAAGACGGTTGCCGATCAACTCACGGCCGCGGGCAAGACGTGGCGCGGCTACATGGAAGACATGGGCACGCCGTGTCGTCATCCCGCGCTCGGTCAGGTCGACATGACCATCGCGCCGAAGCCGGAAGACATGTACGCGACTCGGCACAATCCCTTCGTGTATTTCGCCTCGCTCACGGGCTCTTCCGCGTGTGCGCAGAACGACGTCGATTTCAGTCACCTCGCGACCGATCTGAAGTCGGTCGCCACGACTCCGAACCTTTCGTTCATCACGCCGAACGTGTGTCACGACGGTCACGACCAGCCGTGCGTCGACAGCGAGCCCGGCGGTTACGTGTCGGCTGATCGCTGGCTCGCGGCCGAGGTGCCGGTGCTGATGGCATCGCCCGCGTACAAGGCCGACGGCATGATCATCGTCACCTTCGACGAATCCGCGGGCGCCGACGCAACCGCCTGTTGTCACACACCGCCCGATCCGAACTCGGCGCAGCCGGGCGGAACCGGTCCGGGCGGAGGCCGCATCGGTGCGGTCATCGTCTCGCCGCGTGTCAAGGCCGGTACGACCGACGCCACTCCGTACAACCACTACGCGTTGTTGTGCAGCATCGAAGACATCTTCGGCCTGTCGCACCTCGGCTTCGCCGGTGCGTCCGGACTCACGTGCTTCGGGAAAGACGTCTACGACGGTCCGTAGACCGCGCGTGATCCCCGAAGTCGCCCGAACTCAGAGGTCTTCGACGAACCTCGTCACGGGCCCGGAGATGGCGCGTTGCGCGACGATCGTCGTCACGGAGACGACGGCCGCGGTCGCCCACGGCGGCAGCTGCGGCGCAACTTGCTTGCGGACCTGGTTGGCGACCCAGGTGACCGCGACCGCGGTCGCGATGTTGGCGATCAGCGAACGGGTCGAGCTGCTCATGTCACCACGATACGGCCGCGGTGGGGAAGGTCAAGCGCTCGAGATCAGACCTTCGCCATCACCGAGTCGGAGAACCGGGTCAGATGGTCGATCTTGTCCCGCAACGGTTGGGTGTCGGGCTCGGTCGTGTACGGGTAACGGAAGCCGACGATCACGTCGGTGACACCCTGATCCTCGAGTTTGTGCACGCCGTCGACCGAGAACGCGTCGAGCGAGATCGCGTGCACCTCGAACGGCTCCGACGCGCGTCCGTACTCCGCGCGTAGGTCGTTGACCTTCTTCACCATGTTGCCGAGCTCGGCCGGGTCGCCGCCCGCGTGGATCCAGCCGTCGCCCTGACGCGCGGCGCGCCGGAGCGCGACGTTTGCGTGCCCACCGATGAGCAACGGGATCGGAGTTTCGGGGACGGGGCAGATCTTGCAGCGCTCGAGGTCGAGGATCTCCCCGTGGTATTCGAACCAGTCGCCGCCCATCAGGCCGCGCAGCACGTCGCACATCTCGTCCATGCGCTTCCCGCGGTTCTCCCACGGCACGTCCATCGCGGCGAAGTCTTCCGGCCACGGGCTGATGCCGACGCCGAGCCGCAGCCGGTCGTCGCAGAGTACGGCGATGCTCGTCGCCTGCTTGGCGACCAACACCGCGGGCCGCACCGCGAGCTTCAGGACGAAGGTCGTGAAGCGGATCCGGCTCGTGCGCGCCGCGAGGTACGGGATGAGGGTGAACGGCTCGATGATCGGCTTGTTCTCGAGGAAGGCACGGTCGCCGTCGGCGGTGTACGGGTAGCGCGTATCCGACTCCGCCGGGAAGATGAGGCTGTCGGGCACGACGAACGAGTCGTAGCCGGCATCCTCGGCGGCCTGCGCGAGCGGCGCGAGGTAGGTCGGATCACAGAAGGTCTCGGCGTAGCTGAATCGCATGGTCGTGATCTTGCCTCACACCACGGGCGGGCGTCGTCTCCGGGCGACGATTAGCGCGCCTACGACGAGGATCCCGATCAGCGCGGCGATCACGAGCACGACGACGATCACGGCGCGGTTCGAGTTGCTCGTCGTCGGCGCGGTAATCGGGGCGGTGATCGTCGGGGCAGAGCTCGCGAACTCGTAGTGCCCGGATCCGACCGTCATGACGACGGTGCCGTTCGCGGCCCGGACGTTGGTCACCCCGGCATCGCCGACGACACTGCGGCCGCTCTCGCTGACGTCCGCCACGCCGAGCCCGGAGAGGTGCACGGTTGCGGTGACGTTGGCCGGGATCGTCACGGAGATCGTTTCCCGGCCCGCCGCCGAGCGGGTCCACGAGATCGGTACTGATCCCCGTTGCGTCGTCACGACTCCGTTGGCGCGCGTGATCGGCGTGTGCGGTACCGCGACGTCGAGCGCGGCCCCGCCCGGCGCGACCACCCGCGTGCCCAGGATGTCGTCCTGCAACACCGCGAGCACCGTGGCTCCCCAACCGTGCGATTCGCTGTCGCCGGTCTGGCGGGCGTCCCAGCTCTCCCATGTATAGGTGGCGCCTTCTTTCAGGATCTGCGCGTAGCCGGGCCGATTCGGATCGGTGAGATCCGTCACGAGCGCCGCGTCGCGATTCGCGGCGTGAAAGGCGTCGAGCAACACGGCGTAGTTGACGACGCCCATCGCCGACTTCAAGCCGACCACGGTTGCGGCGACCGGCGCGACGTGGGTCGCCGGAACGACGCCGAACGCGAGGGCGTACGCGTTCGCCTGTTGCGACGCGTGCGCGCTCGGAGTGCCGTCGGCGCGTAGACCGTCGACGAACACGCCGTCGGAGCGCTCCAGGTGCACTTGGATCGCGTGCTGCAGCGCGTCGGCGCGCTTTGCCTGCGCCGCGGTCTCGGCGGCGGGCCTCCCCAGGGCTGCGGCGATCGCCGCGACGCGCCGGAAGTCGTCGACGGCCATCACGTTCAACGTCGTGCGGGCGGCGGTGTTCATGTCGTAGCCGTAACGCATCTGCGGCGGCCAGTCGACCATTCCGTTCGCGTAGTCACCACCCCCGCCCGGAAGATTCGTGACCAGCCCCGTCTTCGGGTCGACCGCCCGTTCGAGATAGTCGGTGATGTTCTTCACGACGGGATAGAGCGCGGCGAGCTGATCGCGGTCACCCGTCGCCATCCAGTACTTCCAGACCCACTCGACGTAGTCCTCGGTCGAGTCGGGGATGTCGCGTTTGCCGTCGCCGTTCGGATAGACGGCGTTGACGCGCCCGTCGGGCCAGTACTTCGCTTGGGAGCGGGCGAAGTCACGCAGCGCCTCCGCGGTTACATCCCGCTCGCCGAACGCCGCCATCGTCGCCTGCGACACGTCGTAGGAGTCGCCGAGGAACGGGCCCTTCTCGCGGGTCGGCGTATCGAGGAACTGCTCCTGGGTGTCGTTGAGTGCGGTGTGCTGGGCGAGGTCCCACACCGCGTTGATTCCGGCGTTCGACGTGTCGAAACGAGCGTCGTCGTCGGGCAGGTCGGCGTGACGCGCCGCGATGGTGACATCGGAGGTGGTGAGCGCTTCATCCGCGCCGTCGACCTCGAGATAGCGAAAGCCGAGATAGTCGAACGGGCGCAGTTCCTGCTTCCCGGTGCGCTCGTCGAAATCCCAATGCATGTCGGTTTCCTGGTGGCCCTGCGTGGTCGACACCTGGCCGTCGGGATCGAGCAGGTCGCCGGAGACGAGTTTCACCGCGCGTCCCGCGATCCCGTCCGCAATCTCGACGACTGGTGTAGCCGCGGTGATCTTCCCGAAGTCGGCGACGTAGTTGCCGTCGGCCAGGCGTTTGAGCGTCACCGGCTTCATCGTGCGGTACACGAGATGGGTGCGCGCCGCGACGAGATGCGTGTACGGCGCCCACGGATGGCGGCCGAGCAGGACCGCCGCGGGCCACGCGGCGTCGTCGAAACCGGGTTGCTCCCAGCTGACCGGTTCGAGGCGCTCGTCGACGTGTTCGACGAGATCGCCCTCGTCGTTGCGCGGACCGTCGGGTATCCACGGGCCGGTGTGCGTGCGCCACGAGCCGTCGGTGGTGATGATCTGGCGGGTGCCGTCGGCGTGATCGATGCTGATGTGCGCGATGAACGCTTCGGGCGAGTCCGGGCGGCCCTGGCCCGCGGTGGCCCAGTGCGTCACGAACGCGAACGCGTTCTGCGCGCCGGCCCGCACGAGCCTTGTCACGTCGGTCGTCTCGTAGTACTGCTCATCGGGGTAGGAGTACGAGGGCCCTTCGGCCGCCCGCGTGCCGTTGACGAAGAGCTCGTACTGCTGACCGGCCGCCGCGTACACGCGGGCGCGCACGACGGGGCTCGGGTCGACCGCACTGGTCTTGCGAATGAGGGCGAAGTCGTCGGCGGCGATGTCGGTGCCGTCGACCTGTACGACCTGGGGAACGGTTCCGGCGCGGCGGATCCAGGAGGCGTTCCAGTCGGCATCGGCCAGGCCGGTGTCGAAGTGCGCGTCGGGGGCGTAGGGCCCGAACTGCCCGGACGCGTCCTGGGTCCGCACGGTCCAGGAGTACGTGTGATCGGCCGCGAGCCGCAGGCCGGGTGCGTGCACGTACGACTGCTGCGCGCTGACCATTGGGCCGCTGTCGAAGAGCACGTTGCGTGTCTGCGCGCGGGGACCATCGCTGACGATCAGCTCGTAGCCCTTTTGCGTCTCGCCCCGGTCGATGTCGTTGACGATCCAACCGAACGCCGGCGCGCCGGTGACCGCGAGCGGTGCCGCGTCGTCGTCGACGGTGAGGGCCGTCGGCGCGCCGGGCGGATGATCGCTCGACGGCGCCTGCATGGCCGACCCGGTGGTTGCGGCCGAAATCGCGATTACCGCGGCAATCGTCGCCACCCGTCGCAGCCGCACGCGCGGAGTCTTTCATTCTCGCCGGGTGTACGCCGCTCGGGCGCGGGAGATAAGGATTGGGATCGTGCTCATCCAGATTCGCTTCCGCGAGGCGATCGCCTCGGGTGAGGTGACGCTCACGTTCCGGCGCTGGAAGCGACCCCAGGTCGTGCCCGGCAACACGTATCGCACCGCGGCCGGGCGGATCGTGGTCGACGCCGTCGCGGTCGTAGATCCCGAACGCATCACGAACGCCGACGTCAAGCGTTCCGGTTTCGCGTCGCGCGCCGAGTTGCTGAGGCGAGTTGCGGGGTACGCCCGACCTGCCGACGTATCGCATCCGGTTTCACGCCGCGGCCGGGCCCGATCCGCGTTCGGAGCTCGCCGCGACCGGCGCACTGTCGGCGGACGAGGTGGCCGATCTCCGCCGACGCCTGGAGCGGCTCGACCGCGCGAGCTCGCATGGACCGTGGACGAACGACGTCCTGCAGGTCATCGCGGCGCGCCCCGCGGTGCGGGCCGCGGATCTGGCCGCGGGGTTCGGGCGCGAGACGCAACCGTTCAAGCTCGACGTGCGCAAGCTGAAGAACCTCGGCCTGACGCTCAGCCTCGACGTCGGCTACCGGTTGTCGCCGCGCGGCGAGGCGTACCTCGCCGCGACCGAGGCGCGTTAGATCACGCCTGGTACACGAGGATCGCGCCGCTGTAGCACGCGACCCACACGCGGTGATGGATCGGTTCGTACGCGATGCCGATCGGATGGTCGGGTACCGGGAACGTGCGCACGATGCTGAGGTCGGACGACTTCAGGATCGAAACGGTGTTCGACAGATAGTTGACGACATACAGCGCCTGGCCGTCGGAGGAGATCGCCATGCTGCGAGGCTGCGTTCCCGTCGCGGTGCGCGCGACGACCTGCCCGGTCGCGGTGTCGACCGACGACCACGCGGTTGTCGCCGTTGAGCGTGACGAACAGGCGCGAACCGTCGTTCGACAACACGAGGTGGCGGGGCGAGTTGCCCACACCCCGGAAGTACGAGAGTGCGAACGTGTTCGAGGTCGATGCGGGCGACGTCGAATGTGCCCATCACCGCGACGTACGCGACGTGCTCGCGTGCCGTCGATGGCGATGCCGCGGGGATACGCACCGAGGTGAATCCGCTGCACCTCGTGCATCGTGTTGTAGTCGACGATGCTGAGGTCGTAGCTGCACCAGTTGCTGACGAGCACGTACTTGTCGTCGGGCGTGACGGCCACGTACTTCGGAACCATCCCGACCTGCGCCGACGGCGTCGATCGCGAGCGTCTTCAGGCTGACGCGGTACACGTAGCTCGGGCTGAGCCCGCCCGGCCCACTGCAGTTGTCGGATCCCTCGGGGCCGAAGTTCTCGCCGTACATCGAGTAGTTCGTCGCGAACATGTACTTGTGCGCGTGGTCGACCGCGGCCTCGACCGGCGCACCGCGCGACGTGCCCGGATGCCCCGTGATCCCGAACTGCGCGAGGTCGACGCTGTCGGGGATCGTCTTCACGAGCGCGCCGCGACGCGGCGTCGTACACCGTCATCGTGTGCCGGTACATCATGTTCTGCGCGAACACGAGCCCGGTACCGGTCGCGTCGACCGACTTGGGCGAGATGTTTCCGTTGATCGTGTCGACCTTGGTGAGCGTGAAGTCGTCGGCGGGGTCGTGCGGGATCGTCGTGGTGGTGCTCGTCGGTGGCGCGCTCGAGCTGGTGGGCGCGGGGGCGGTGCTGCTCGACGCCTTCGGGTCGACGCTGACGCCCGACTGCGGGGCGGCCGAGCTGCTCGAAGAGTCGTGTTTGACGGCGACGATCACGAGAGCGACCACGACGGCCGCCGCGAGCGCGATCCCCGCACGGATTCGGCTGCGATGCACGCGAAGAGTATTGCCGGTGGGTGCGCCGGTGAGGTGCCGGCTGCTCGGCGCATCGGCCACAATGGTCCGAGCGAGGCCGCGCCGGCGGGGCGCGGTACCGAACGAGGGAGCCCGGAATGGACGTGCGGTCGATCGTCGATGTCGAGCCCGAGGTCGAGCACAACGGGACTGTTCCCGTGTGGTATCTGGTGCACCCGCGCGAGATGAAGGCGATAACGGACGGCGGTTCGCTCGAGCTGGTGAACGAATTCGAGGTCGCGAACGGCGGCTACGTGTACCCGCACTCGCACCCGACGCACGAGTTCTATTTCGTGATGAACGGCCGGGGTGTCATGACGATCGACGGCGAAGACCGCGATGTCGCGCCCGGCGATCTCGTGTACATCCCGCCGGACCTCGTGCACAGCCTGCGCCCCACCGGCGGCGGCGCGATCCACTGCTTCTGCTTTGCGGTGGCCGTGAAGGACGCGCCCGAGATCGACTACACGTCACACGAGTAGCCGGAGCCGCGGCCGCCCGCGGCCGGGGGTTAGTCGGGGCAGGGAGTTCCCGCGAGCGTCTGCGTGAGGGTGACGGTCCCGCGCGGCAGGCCGTGCAGGATCGTCCAGCCGTCGTCGGTGGAATCGGCGCAGCCGCCGGGGTGAACCGTCCAATGACTCGTCGCGCGTACGCGCAGCACGAGGTCGTCGGATCCGGTGACGTGCAGCGTGACGCGGTCGGGCGACATCGACTGCAGGGTCGCGGGGCCGGTGACCAGGCCGCGGAAGTCGTCGACCCGCCATACCGTCCAGTGCGCGTTGTGCCAGACCGGGCTCAGGTACGGAAGCCCGTTCGTGATGAGCGTGCGTTCGCCGAGCGAGGAGTCGTCGAGACGCGCGTCCGGTAGCGCGACGTATTTCACGCCGTTCGCATGCAACCACGAGTGATAGCTGGTCGCGTTGAGGAGCGGAGTCGAGTAGAAGATCGGGTTGTACGCGATGTCGAGTTGGCGTTCCCAACCGCGCGCGAGGAGCACGTGTGGCGCCGCGTACGCGGCTTCCCAGTGGCGGAACGTCGACGGGATCTCGACGCGCCCGATTGGGCCCGGTTGGCTGTCGAGATACGCCAGCACCGGCTGGTAATACGCGGCGTGCGTGGAGGGATCGGTGTTCGCGAAGGCGATGCCGTCGACGGCCGGGAACCACTGCCAGATCAGGAGCGGGATCGCGAGCAGCGCGAGGAGCATGCGCCGGCGGGGGAGCAACGCGCACGCAAGCAAAGGCCCGGCGACGTACTGGTCGAGCCGGCTGACGTTGCCGCCCAACGCCGACGGTACGAGGAACGCGCCGACGGCGACGAGGGCGAAGCACGCGGTTCCCCAACGGGCCGCGGGATAGCGGCGCAGTGCCACCGCGACGATGAGGCACAGGACGAGATCCCAGATCAGTGCCCACGGTTCGTACGGTTCCGAACCCGCGGTCGGGAAGACGAGCGTGATCGCGGCAATCGGGATGAGCGCCGCCGCGACCATCGCGAGCGCGGCCGTGCGTTGGTGACGATTCGAAGCGGCCCACGCCACCGCGACGATCGCGAGGAAGCAACCGGCGAGCGGACTCGCGAGCGAGCACAACACCGCGAGGCCGACGGCGATGACCGCTTTGCGGTGTTGCAGCGCGTAGATCGCGCCCAGCGCGAGCGCCACGCCGAACGCGTAGGTCGTGCGGCCGACGATGAGATTGATGACGGTACCGAGTGCGAACCAGAGGCTTCCGAGCCACGCCACCGAACCGAACGAGAACCGCAAGATCCGCTCGAAGAGGAACGCCGACGCTATGCCGCTGACCGCGCCCAGCGCGAGGGGTCCGATCGGCGCGCTGATCGCCGGCGCGATGACGCTGTAACCGAGCAGCGCGTGACCGCCGAACCATTGGCTGTTCCACAACACGAAGCCGTCTTCGCGGAACAGGTCGGCGCGGAAGATCTGCGCGGGGAGGTCGGATCCGCGCCAGCCGAGGGTGAGCGCGAGGATCGTGAGCACACCGGCGGCGGCGACAACGGCTACGCCCGTGGGCCAGCCGTCGATCTGGCTGATGCGACGGCGCGTCGGGACGACGAGGGTGCCGCCCACTACCGCGTGTCTCTCATCAGACCTTGACTGACCACGTGACAGAACCCCTCACCATTCGGACAAATCCTAGGTGGCGACCGGCGGGCGACAACTAGCGTCGTTCGCCATGGTCGGTCCGATGGTCGAGGCGCATGCGCTCACGAAGCGCTTCGGATCATTCGTCGCGGTCGACGGCATCGACTTCGCTATCGAACCGGGTGAGGCGTTCGGCTTCCTGGGCCCGAACGGTGCGGGCAAGACGTCGACGATGCGCATGATCGGCTGTGTTTCGCCGCGCTCCGGCGGCGATCTGCGGGTACTCGGGCTCGACCCTGCGCCCGACGGGGCCCAGATCCGGGGCCGGCTCGGCGTGGTTCCGCAGGAGGACAATCTCGATACCGAGCTCACGGTATGGGACAACCTCATGATCTACGGCCGATATTTCGACCTGCCCCGGGCCGAGATCCGCGAGCGCTCGGAGGAGCTGCTCGAGTTCGTGCAGCTGAGCGATCGGCGCGATTCCCGCGTCGATCCGCTCTCGGGCGGTATGAAGCGCCGGCTCACGATTGCCCGCTCGCTCATCAACCGGCCCGAGCTCCTCTTGCTCGACGAGCCCACGACCGGTCTCGATCCGCAGGCCCGGCACCTGCTCTGGGACCGGCTCTACCAGCTGAAGCGCAGCGGGGTCACCCTCGTCCTCACCACGCACTACATGGACGAAGCCGAACAGCTGTGTGACCGGCTCGTCATCATGGACAACGCGCGCATCGTCGCCGAAGGTTCGCCCCGGCGCCTGATCACCGACAACGTGACGCGCGAAGTCGTGGAGGTCCGCCTGCCGATCGATGCCGACGTGCAGTCGGAAGTGGCCCGCCTGAAGCGCTTCGGTGACCGCATCGAAGCCCTCGCGGATCGCGTGCTCATCTACACCGACGACGGCGACGCGACGGCGGCCGCGGTCGCGCTCGAGGGGTTCGACGCGGGCTCGGTGCTCGTACGGCGGGCGAGCCTCGAAGACGTGTTCCTGATCCTCACCGGCCGCTCGCTCGAGGACTGAGGCGCGCCGTGTCGACTCCGCCGATGTTCCGCGTCGTGGAGCGCGAAGCGCTCGTGTACGCGCGGCTGTGGCGCGGGCTTGCGTTCTCCACGTTCGTGCAGCCCGCGTTGTACCTCGGCGCGATGGGAGTTGGCCTCGGCGGGCTCGTGCAGGCGCACAACGGGAACGTCGACGGCCTCACGTATCTCGAGTTCATCGCGCCGGGACTCCTGGTGGCGAGCGCGATGCAACTGGCGGCGTCGGAAGCGTTGTGGCCGGTGCTCGGCGGGGCGAAGTGGATGCGGCAATTCCACGGCGTGGTCGCGACCCCGATCGGTCCGGGACAGCTGTACGCGGGCTTCGTTCTGTGGACTGCGCTGCGATCGATGCTCGGCGCGGCCGCGTTCCTGCTCGTCGCCGCGCTGCTCGGCGCGATCCCGTCGGCGTGGGGGATCCTCGCGATCCCGGCTGCCGGGCTCTGTGCTGCCGCCTTCTGCGCAGTGCTGGCCGCGTATTCCATTCGGGTCGACACCGACTTCACGTTCCCGCTGATCATGCGGCTCGGGGTGCTGCCGCTGTTCTTGTTCTCGGGGACGTTCTTCCCGATCAACCAGCTGCCGCACGCGCTCCGCCCACTCGCCGCGCTGTCGCCGCTATGGCACGGCGTCGAGCTCGCCCGGGCGGCAACGACGGGGCACTTCGACGCGGTGGCGATCGTCGTGCATATCGCATTCCTCGTCGGTTGCATCGCCATCGGTGCGTACTTCGGCTTGCGGAACTTTGCCTGGCGGTTGAGCTCATGAGCGCGCCCGCGCCGGCCCCGGTCGCGGCCCCGCCTTCTACGAAGCCGGGCTTCGTCCTGTTGCCGTTCGTCGCGTGGCGCAAGCGCCCGTGGCGGCTCGTCGAGCGCAACGTCCTCGCGTACCGGCGCATCTGGTACATCTTCCTGAGCGGCTTCTTCGAGCCGTTGCTGTTCCTGTTGTCGATCGGCGTGGGTGTCGGCAAGCTCGTCGGCGACCTGCAGGTCGGCGGTCAGCTCGTTCCGTACCGCACGTTCGTCGCGCCGGGTCTGCTCGCGATCGCGGCGATGAACGGTTCGTTGCTCGACACGACGTTCAACTTCTTCGTGAAGATGAAGTACTCGCACACCTACGACGGTGTGCTCGCCACGCCGCTCTCCCCGCGCGATGTCGCGATCGGGGAGGTCACCTGGGCGCTGCTGCGGGGCGCGACGTATTCGGCCGCGTTCCTGCTCACGATGTGGGCGTTCGGCGACCTCAAATCGTGGTGGTCGGTACTCGCGCTGCCCGGCGCGGTCGTGATCGGGTTCGGATTCGCCGGAGTCGGCCTCGCGGCGACCACGTTCATGCGGTCGTTCGTCGACTTCGACTTCGTGAACATGGCGATGATCCCGCTGTTCTTGTTCTCGGCCACGTTCTTCCCGCTCGACCGGTACCCGGCCGGCCTGCAGGCGATCATCCGGTTCACGCCGCTGTACCAGGGCGTCGTGCTGGAGCGGTCGCTCGTCCTCGGCGACCTGCACTGGACGTTGCTGTTGAACGTGGCGTACCTGGTGGCGATGGGTGCGGTCGGGCTCCGGATCGCATCGCGCCGGATCGGCCTCCTGCTGCAGCCCTGAGGCGGACCGCCGCGTCTGCGCTCAGCGGGCACCGCGGCCGGGGCTCAAGCGCGGATGCGGGCAATCCGATCCTTTGTCGTGGGCGAGGATCAGGGCGGAACCGGGAAGATCAGTCCCGGCACGGAGGCACGGGCGACTGCCGTCGTCGGGCAGCTCGAGCGGATGCGGCCCACCGCGTTCGCGCACGCCCGCCGGGTCGCCGAGCTCGCGGTTCGTGTCGCCCGGCGCGCGCGACGTTCCGGAGGATCTCGTCGCCCAGGTCTACTGGGGTGCGCTGGTGCACGACGTCGGCGAGCTGAACGTGCAACCGGCGTTGTTCCACACCGACGCGACCCTCGCCGAGCGCGAACGCATCGAGATCTGTCAGCACACGATTGTCGGCGCGCGTTGGCTGGCCGGCGTACCGGAGCTCGCGCCGCTCGCGCCGTTCGCGCGTTGGCATCACGAGCGCTTCGACGCTCTGGGCTATCCGGACGGCGCGACCGCGCAACAAGTGCCGCTGACCGTTGCGCTCGTCGCGGTGTGCGACGCGTGGGACGCGCTCACCGAGCCGCGTCCGTATCGCGCGCCGCTGTCGATCGCGGACGCGACCGCGGAGATGTGGCGCCACGCGGGTCGGCAGTGGAGCCGGACGTTGGTGCAGTGGACGATCGAATGCGTCGAGGCCGGTTCTCTCGAGTCCGGTCCGGTCGAGGACGAAAGCGTCGAGGGCGCCTGAGTTAGTAGGGCAGCACGGCGACGATCGGCGCCTTGGCCTTGGCGCCCGCCGGCGACTGGAAGTTCGGCGCCGCGAACGTGTACACCTTGCCGGTGGCCGTCGTGAGCCAGTAGCCCGCCATCAGCCCCGGCGCAATGCCGACGACGCGGGCGCGCACGTGCGTCGACACGAGATCGCCGCGATACGGAACGCCGAACGCGTGCACACGGCCGTCGGAAGTCGCGAGCCAGTAGCCGCGCCCGTCGAGGGAGCCGGTGATCGCGACGACACGCGCCGCGGCCCGGGCCAGTTTCGCGTTGCCCAGGCTGGGTGCGTTGAACGCGGCGACGGTGCCGTCGGCGTAGGCGACCCAGTAGCCGTCACCGGCGGCCGAGCCGATCCCGATCGCCGGGGCCGCGCCCTTGCCGACGACGTGTTCGCCACGACCGGGGACGCCGAAGGAGTACACGTGACCGTCGGCGGAGACGAGCCGGTAGCCGCGGCCGTCGGCCGCAGTCGCGATGCCGACGATGCGCGCCGCGGTCTTGGCCAGAGTGGCGCCGCCGAACGGGTGCGCGCCGGCGGAATAGACGTGCCCGTCGGCGGTCGCGAGCCAGGCCCCGCCGGTGGCCGCGCGGGCCGCGCCGACGATGCGTTCCCGGCCGAGCGTGCGCGGCGGGATGCCGATGAGGGGTTGGGCCAGATCGCCGACCGGGTACAGCCGCGCGTCGGCGCCGACCAACTCGAGCTGACCGTGTACGGGCAGCGCGGGAGAGTCGGGCGTGATCGCGGGCGCAGGGGCCGCGGGTGTCGCGGGCTGTACGACCGCAGGGGCTTGCGTCTGCGCCGCAGTGGATCCGCCGAACTCGTGCACGGCGAGACCGATCGTTCCCGAGACGAGCAAGGCCGCGCCGATCAAACCGGTTGCGGCGGGTCCGTAGACCGCGACCCGGGCGCGCCGGACGCGGATTGCGTCGGCGGTCACCGTACGTCGATCGTCGCGGCCGACTGTTGCTCCAGCTCGCGGACCTTTTCTTCGAGCTCGAGGACGATCGCAACCGTCGACGCGTTGTGTTGCGTACGCCGCCAGACCCGACGCGCATGCCGTGTGCGCAGCGCCCACACCGCACCGATCACGCACAGCACGGCCCCGACGGCCTGCATGGTGGTGAAGAATGCGGTCACACGGTCAAGCGTACGCGGCAGGCGCGCGCGGAACGCGGCAAGCAGTCAGTAGCGAAGTTCGGTGACGACGGCGAGGTGATCGGACGGCCAGACATCGGATGGAGTGTCTCCCGCGATCCTCGCGTCCAGCACGTGGCCTACTCCACCGAGCTTCGGCGTGCCGACGAGCACGAAGTCGATGCGGCGATCGCGGTCGAGGGAGGCCGCGTAGAACGGATTCGCGATTGCCGCGGTCGCGCCGGCGTCGGTGTTGCCCGCTGCGAGCCACGCGTCGCGGAACATCACGCCCGGAACCGGCACCGCCGATTGGCCCGTGAGCATGCGCAGCTCGTCGCTCGTGGGGTCGGAGTTGAGATCGCCGCACAGCACGGCCGGGAACGAGCGGGGCCGGCGCTCGCGTACGAGCGCGCAGATCTCCGCGACCTGCGCCTGGCGGATCGCGCTGTGGTCGTCGCGCCAGCTGAGGTGCGCGCAGTACACCTGGATCGGCCCGCGCGGGCCCGCGATCTCCGCGAAGACCACGAGTCGTTCTTCGCCTTCGTCGTCGCGCGCGTCGCCGGCGACGCGGGGGAGCACGCGTACTTCGTGCGCGACGATCGGCCAGCGGGAGACGATCGCGTTGCCGGAAAACGCGCCGTCCCGTTCGAGGTTCGGTCCGAACACGACGTGGTCGAGCCCGAGTGCGGAACCGAGTACGCGCGCCTGGTTCCGTTCGCCGTCCTCCCACACCTCCTGCAGGGCCCAGATGTCGGCGCCGACGCTGCGCATGTTCGACTCGATGGCGGGCAGGCGCGCGGCCCACGGGCCGTAGCGGCCCCAGAGGTTCCACGTTGCGATGCAGACGCGGGTCGACACGAGCGGTCCGTACCCGGGGTCCCAGTCGACGGATCGGGAGTCGGAGGTCGTCATGCCGTGATCATGGCGCGAGCCGGACGGTTGCGCCTACCGTTCCGGCCGTGATCCGGCGGCTGTTGAAGAACTTGACGGTGCTCGACCCGAGTGCCGCGCCCGACGAGTCGGCGCAGCTCGAGCGGGACGGCTACGCGCACTTGCACGGGGTCTTCGACGCGGCCGAGGTCGCGCAGATGCGCGCCGAGATCGACGAGGCGTTCGTCGAGCTGCCGTCCGAGCGGTCGCGCACCGACAAGGACGAGTTCCGCTACGAGATGCTCAACCGCAGCGCCGCGTGTCAGGCCGCGGTCGCCAACCCGGAGATCCTGCCGCGTGATCGAACCGCTGTTGGGCGACGACTGCCACGTGATCGCGAACACTGCCTGGCGCAATCCGCCCGAGTTCACCGGCGGCCCGTGGCACTGCGATGCCGGTCCGCACATTCCGCGGCCCGCCGACGTTCCTTGGGACGACCGCATCCCGTATCCCGTCTTCGCGATCGCGTCGCACGTGTACCTGCAGGATTGCTCGCGCGCCGATGGTCCGACCGCGGTCGTGCCCGGCAGCCATCGTTCGGGACGGATCGCGCCGTTCGACCATGCCGGGAGCGACGATCTCACCTACGACGGGCGGCCGCCCGTGTTGTTCGAGGCCCGGGCCGGCGATGTCGTGTTGTTCGTCTCCGACGCGTGGCACCGCGGCGTGCCCGCGGGCCCGGGTGGACGCGGGCGCTACTTCTTGCAGGTGCACTACGGCCGGCGCGACATCGCGCAACGCATCCGCACCACGGCCGACGCGAATCAGGTCTCGGCCGAAGCTGCGGCCCGCGCGACCGACGACCGGGCCCGAACCGTCATCGGGCTGCACCCGCCCTTCTTCTACGACGGCTAGCGCGCCGCCGCTTGATTTCTAGATATCGAGCGGGCAGTCGTCGTTGTCGTTGATGCCGAGGACCTCGAGCGTGCGGCCGAGGCCGAGGAACACCGCACAGCACAACGTGAGGTCGAGCAACCTCGCGCCACCTCGCGTTCGGTGGCCGGCAGCTTGGAGCGCTGATACGCGGTTGTGATCATGCGGTCGACCATGCCCGCCATCTCGGGGCGCAACGTCCACACCATGGCGTTGTCGCCGCCGGGACCGTCGGGAATGTCGATGCGCGCCATCAGGGGACGATCTGCGGGTAGTAGTTCTCGGCGCCGATCTTCTTCAGGTCCTCGAACCAGCTGCTGTCGTAGGCGTTGGTGTGGCCCTGCCGGAAGGGGTCTTCGAACTGCCACGCCTGGCGCTTGTACGTCCAGTTGGCGGGGTAGAGGCGGTGGGCTTCGCGCCAGTGCGGGATGGCGGCCGCGTGATCGCCGGCGCGGTGCAGGTGTTGACCGAGCTCGAACTCGGCGGCCGCGGTTGCCTCCGCGTTCGTGCGGGGATCGGAGCGGCGGATCACCTCGTCGGGCGCGAGCGCGTAGCGACTGTCGCGGTCGTTCGCGATCCAGTCGTCGATCATCTCGACGTAGATGTCGGGGTCGCTCTTGATCTTGCGCGCCTCCACCAACATCTCCGCAACGTCGGGTAGAACCGTCGCCGTGTCGATCTTGCGGAACGATTCGTTCGCGGGATTCCGGCCCGGGTGCGCAGGCTCGGCCGGGCGCACGATCATGCCGTCTTCGTCGATCCACACGCCGTTCGGGACGTTCACGAATCCGAACAACTCGTCGGACACGTGCGCCTCGTCGATCAGCGACGGATGTTCGGCGTGTGCCTTCTCGATGAACGGCTTGGCCTCGTCGGCATCGACATCGAGCGCGACGGTGACGACCTCGACGCCGTCTTCCTTCCAGCGGTCACGCAGGTTCTGCCAGAGCGGGAGGTCGAACCGGCAACCGCACCACGACGCCCACGACACGAGCACGACCTTCTTGCCCCGCAGGCTCGACAGCTGGAACGGATTGCCGTCGGCGTCGGGCAGTTCGAGATCCGGCGCGACGGCCGACGTGAGCACGCGGCCCGTCACTGCGGTCTCGGGACCGAGCGCCCAGATGCCGTGCGCCTCGTCGGCGACGAGCGGCATGCCGAGCCGTTCGGCCACTATCGACACATCGAGGCGACCGTCGGCGAGCCGGGCTGCGGCGGGGAGCGGTACGCACACCTCGGCCTTGCACGCGCCCTCGGGCTTGATCTCCCAGCCCGTCCGGGTTGCGAAGTCGTACGCGTCGACGGTCAGATCATGCAGGATCACGATTCGCACGATAGACGCAGACGGAGGATCGATTCATGCGCCAGCACCGGTACGAGTTCGAGATGCCGCACTCGGCCGCCCGGATCTGGGCGCTCTTCCAGGACTACGACCGGTGGACCGACTACGCGCCGATGGTGAAGCGCGTCGACGTGTTGTATCCCGGTGACGACGCGCACAACGGTCGTTTGCGGCGCGTGATCTACAAGATGCCGCTCGGTCGCGAGGGTTCCGCGCTCGAGCTCGTCACCGATGTCATGCCCGAGCGCGGATACACGTACACGATGATCTCGTCGACGCCCGGCAACGATCAGATCGGTCACGTCCAGCTCGAGCCGCTCGCGCCGAACCGCACGATGTTCCGGTTCGACGAGGCGTACAACCTCGAGAAAGCCCCGTTCAAGTGGTTCGAAGGCCCGATCTACAAGTTCATCAACAAGAACAACGAAGACTCGATGCGCCGCGCGTCGGCGTGGCTCACCGCACACCCCGAGTACCGCGCGGACCTGCGCGAAGACTGAGGCGCGACGTGCGTCAGCGCGCGTGCGGGTGGAACACGTAGCGCCATTTGTCGCGCGGGCCGTCGTCGACGAGGACGTAGATGCCGTCGCGCTCCTCGACCTCGAGCCGCGGCGGATACATCTCCAGCCGGCTGGTCGACGGACCGTCCTCGCACATCACGAAGAACCGTTCGCCGCGCGCCAGCACGACCGCTTCCCCACGCTGGTCGTACCAGTCGACCGAATGCCACGCGTCCCCCGCATACGGGTACCTCGAGTGTTGCCGCGCCACATCCACATATTGCCGCGTCGAGGTGCGCGCAGGTTCGAACTTCACATTCTCGGTGCAGGAAACGCCCTGTGGGGGAATGGATCGACCCGAGAATCACTGCGCTAGCTGTGTTGTCCCGCGAGGTTGGTTGCCCGGGTGATCGGCGGTTCGCCTCCGGGGCCGGTGCAGTGCCGGTCGCGGACGACGAGCGCTTTCCACTGGGCGGCGCTGACGGTGCGGGTCGCGCGGCCCAGATCGAGGACCTCGGACTTCCCGTTGACGATCGCCCGGCTGATGTCGCAGTCGCACAAGAGGATCTCGATCGCAGCCGAAGACAAGAATCCCGAGTGACGGAGTTCGGTCTTCACCGCATCCCGAGCGTCGGGAGTGATTCCGTCGAGCTCGTCGATATCGATCACGACGGTGAAGTGCGGCGGCGATCTGGTCGTCGTCGTTGCCCGCACCGCCACCGCCGTCGACCGCGTCGGTGAGATACCGCACGACACTGCCGACGTCTTTCGGGTCGCGCGACCGGGCACATTCGATGAGCGCGTCTTCGGCGGCCGCGAAGGCCGCCGCGACCAGCGGCAGCTTCTGCAGCTTGCGGGCCAGCGTGACATGGGCGTGGGCGACGCCACTCGTCATATGACACGCGGCCCGCAAACCGGCGGCCGCATTGGCGAAGTTGTCGATCTGCTTTGCGATCAACTCCAGCGACTCGAGTATGTGTTCGAGTATACCGGAAAAACCCTGATAAACAACGGAGAATTGCCCAATACCCGAACGCGATTGAGTTCGTCAGTGCGCTTTCCGCGCTGCGCTCGCCTGCTTCGATCGAGGGGTCGCGTCCGCGGACGCGCTCGTGCCGGGAGAACCCTTCGAGGTGTCGGCCGGTAAACGCGGATCAGCTTTCGGCTGCGCCTCCCGACCATTCTCGGCGGGCTTCGCAGTCTTCGGCGTAGAGGCGGTCTTCCGCGCCGGACTCTTCGCGGCAGTGTTCTTCGGCGCCGGAGGCTTGCGTGCGGGCGGCTTACGCGCCGGCGCCGGCTTCACCGGCTTCTCGACGACCGCTGCGTCGAACGCCAGCTGATCCGCAACCGGTTCGTCGACAGCGGCAGCCGCCGCCGCGACAACGGGATCTTGAGTGTCGACATCAGGAGCGTCAGCCGAAGCTTCCGTCGTAGCGCCCTGATCACTCGAAGCCGTTTCTGCGAGCTCAGCCGCAGCAGCCTCCCGCGCTTTCGCCTCTCGCGCTGCGTTCAACTTCGCCAGCAGCTCACGCGCCTCGGCTTCACGATCACGCTCGACCGGTTCGTCCGTGACGGCGGAGACCGCTTCCGCCGCGACCGTTTCGCTCACCAACGGTGTCGGCGCGACGACATCTTCCGCCACCACCCCGCCGACGTCGACCGCCGAGTCGTCGCCGTCGACCAACTCGCGCTTCGCGCGCCTCGGCCACGCGCCGGGCCTCGGCCTGGGAGATCTGGTCGAGATAGTGCTGGGGGAGCGGGTCGGTCCAGTACGAGTAGACCATCCATACGCCCCACAACAAGATGAAGACCTGCGTGAAGCGCGCGTGGCCCAGCACCAGCGCCACCACCATCGCGGCGAGGACGCCCCCGATCAGGAGCGGGATCCGCCGGCGCCGGCCGTACCACCAGCCTCCGGGCGCGCCGCCGGGCGTCGTCGTCTCCGGATCGGTGCTGATGGCCACGTCATCGTTATCGGCAACGCCGAAGAGGCGCCTGAGACGAGCTCCCACGGGGATCAGAGCCCTGTCTTACTGAACCACCAGCCCGAGTTCCGGCGACGGGCGACTCGGCTGATCCGGCGTTTGGCAGAGCGCTCAGGACCCGACGTGCCGCCCAGGACCTCGCAGCCGCGTGTCGACCCCGGGGCGTTGCAAAGCCGCGAGGAAACCGGGGACTGTCGAGCCACGCAACGATTTTGGCACGGTCTCGTGACCGTGTCGTGACGCCCACCCGGGGAGATGCGCCCGAATCGTCACCTCCGGACCGATCAGCGCGCGACTTCTCGTCACGCACTGTGACATCCGGCTTAGGGAGGAGCCTGGACGAGCCGACAACCCAAACCGGTGGACCTGTCGACGACGGGTCTCCACGCCACTACGGCCGGCGTCAATCCGGCCGACACCAACACGGGACCGGGGCGAGGGATCGCTGGTGAAACGCAAGCTGACGATCAGGACCAAGTTGGCGGCCACCTTGGCCGTACCGCTCGCCGCGCTGGCGAGCTTCGCCGCGCTGCAGGTCCGCGACGCGTACAACAAGTCGGACGAGGTCCGATTGCAGGCCGGTCTGGCGACCTCGGCGACGGGGCCGGCCGGCGTGCTGACCGCGTTGGAGAACGAGCGCGACTACGAAGCGCTGCGCGCGATCGGTGAGCAGAATCTCGTCGCCCCGAAGAACACGAAGTTCTCGGGCGAGGTGACGGGCAGCACCGATGTGGCGCTCGGCAACTTCCGCCTGCTGCTGGCCGATGTCGGCGGGCAGGCCGCCGGGAACTACCGGTCGGAGCTCACCCAGGTGAGCACCGGACTCGTGTCTCTGCGCCAACAGGCCGAGGACGACGCGACGAAGGTCATCTCCGCACCGAACGCGCAGCACGCGAGCCAGATCTTCGATCGCTACACGGCTCTGATCGGCGAACTTCTGGATGCCGACCAACGTTCCGGTGCGACGATCAGCGACGCCGAGCTCCGCAGTGGAGCCGAACTGCTCGACACGATCGCGCGCCAGAGCGACACCGAATCCGGTGCCGGTATCAAGGTCGGGCTCGCGGCAATCACGCGCGACCCGGTCATGGTGCTGCAGGCGCAGCAGCTCGCCGACCGTCAGACCCAAGGCGACGCCGACCTGCGCGTGCGGGCCGACGGACCGTTCGAACGGGCGATCGTCGGTGCGCTCGACGCGCCCGACCGCAAGAAGGCCATCACCCAGCTCCAGACCGCGGCGAAGAATCCGCTGAACGCCAACCTGGAGACGTTGCTCAAGATCCGGCCCGCGTCGATCAACTTGTTGCGGGTCGCGCAGACGAACACGGCCGGCATCGTGTCGCAGCAGGCGCACAACCTGACCTCCGGTGCGCACAACGACGAGCGCAACTGGATCGCTATCACCATCGGATCGGTGCTGCTCGCGATCGCCCTGCTCTGGCTGACGAACCGCTGGATCACCCGCCCGCTGCGCGCCCTGGCCGACCAGGCGACGTTGATGGCGGGTCAGAGCCTCCCGGATGCGGTTCAGGAGATCCTGGAGACGCCGGTCAACGAGAGTGTCGTGCAACCCGACGTCACGCCGGTGCGCGTACACGCCGGTGGTGAAGTCCACGACGTCGAGGTCGCGCTGAACAAGGTGCAGGACAGCGCGGTCAACCTCGCGGTCGAGCAGGCGACGTTGCGGCGCAACGTGGCCGACGCGTACGTCAACCTCGGTCGGCGGAACCAGAACCTTCTCTCCCGCCAACTCGAGTTCATCACCCAACTCGAGAACGACGAATCCGACCCCGAGACGCTCGAGCACCTCTTCCGGCTCGACCACCTTGCCACGCGCATGCGCCGCAACGCGGAGTCGTTGCTCGTGCTGGCCGGTCTCGCACCGCCCCGGACGTGGAGCGCGCCGGTGGCGATGGGCGACGTCGTGCGCGGCGCGCTCGGCGAAGTCGAGGGCTACCGCCGGGTCCGCCTGCGTCACGTCGACGAGGCGCGGGTCGACGGTTCGGCCGCGGCCGACGTGAGTCACGTCATCGCCGAGCTCGTCGAGAACGCGTTGTCGTTCTCGCCGCCCGACGCCGACGTCGAGGTGTACGGCCGTCGTGACGACCACGGTTACGTCATCACGATCGTCGACTCCGGCATCGGGATGCACGACGAGGAGCTCGAACGCGCGAACAGCTTGATCTCCTCGGCCAACGCGTTGACGCTCGCGCCGTCACGGTTCCTCGGTCACTACGTCGTGGCGCAGCTCGCGGCCCGGCACGGCTTGACGGTTCACCTGGCGGCCTCGCCGGCCGGTGGCCTCACTGCACTCGTCGCGGTCCCGGGCGTGTTGCTCGGTATCACGAGCTCGCCCGAGGCCCCGGCCGCGGACGCCGCGGTTGCGGTTCCCCCCACGACGACCGACGCCGAACGTCCGCCGGACGGTTTGCCCCGCCGGGAGTCGGCGCCGAGTGCGCCGGCGGCACCGATCGCATTCCGGGCCGCGGCCGCGCCGCCGCCCCTGCCGGCTGAGCTGTCGCCGGAGCCCGTCCACGAGGTCGACCTCGACGACTCGTTCGGTGCGCTCGACGAGATCGACGACATCGATTCGTTCGACGAGATCCACATTGCCGAATCGGTCGACGATTCCCCGGCCGACGTCACGCCGGTTGCGGAGTCCGCACCGGCCCCCGAGCCCGAACCTCAGCCGGAGCCGACGCCCGCGCCGAGTGTCGAGTCGGCGCCCGCGCCGGAAGTGGTCACGCCGTCCGTTCCGGAAGCTCCGCCCGCGCGTCCGCGGTTGGGACTCGGTACCTTCGCCGACCTGCGCGGTGCATCCTCGCCGCCCCCGGTCGTGCAACCGGCCGAGCCTGACCCGGAACCGGTCACCGCGTCGGCGTCCGCACCTGCAAGCACGCCGGCACCGGTCGCCGACCCCGACCGGCCGCCGATGATCGCGCCCGATCGACGCGCGTCGTTCGCGGAGGTTGCCCAAGCCGTCGACGATGCCGCCGGTCGTCCGGCCGAACCCGCGTCGCCGTTCTCCGAGGACCTCTTGCCGCAGCGACTGCCTAAGCGTGGTCGGCGCAGCTCGCGGTTGGAAACTCCGTGGGTGCGGGAACGCACCGCAGTGAGTGCGACGCCGCCGGGTGTGTCCGTCGCTCCCACCGGAGTCGCGCCCGTGGCATCCGCCGCACCGGTCGGTGTCGCGCCGCTGCCGTCCCGGAATGGAACGACGCCGTCCCCAGTCGCTTCTGCGCCCGCCCCCGAGGCGAACGGCGCGAGCGTTTCGGAACCCGACGCACAGGCGGCCTCGGCCGACGGTGGCGAACGGTTCGCGTTCTTTGCCGCCTTCCGCGCCGCAGCCGAACAGGCTCGTGAGGAAGCCGGTATCGATGATCGGAGAGGGCATTGACGGTGCAATCGGACGGAGCGAACGCTTTGAGCGCCAGCGCCGAAGTTCGCAACTTCAACTGGTTGCTGTCGAGCTTCGTCGACTCCACACCGGGTGTGACCGACGCGGTCGCGGTGTCGTCGGACGGCTTGCTCATGGCGATGTCGAGCTCGCTCGAGCGCGCCGGCGCCGAGCAACTCTCGGCGATCATCGCCGGCATGACGAGCCTGGCCGAGAGCACGGCGCGCTGCTTCGCCCTCGGCAACCTCGAACAGGTGATCGTCGCGATGCAAGAGGGCTACCTCTTCGTCTCGTCGGTGACCGACGGCAGCTCGCTCGGCGTCGTTGCCGAACGGCGCTGTGACGTCGGTGCGGTCGGCTACCAGATGACGCTGCTCGTCGAGCGCGTCGGTGCCGCACTCAGTCCCGCGCTCGTCGCCGAGCTGAAGGAAAGCGTCCTCCAGTGAACGACGAGCTTCCGCCCCGGGCGACGGCTCAGGATTTCGTTCGACCGTTCGTCATGACGGGCGGTCGAACGCGCGCGGCCGACACCTCCCTGAAGATGGAGACGATGGTGCAGACCGTCGGACGACCGCGCGACGACCTCAACTTCGAGATGGCCCGCATCGTCGACTACTGCTACGAGCCGATCTCGATCGCGGAGATCGCGGCCGAGCTCAGCGTTCCGCTCGGAGTGGCGATGGTGATCGTGGGCGACCTGGTGAACGACGGCTGCCTCGAGACGACGTACAGCGACCCGGTCGAGATCGAGCTCTCGGCCCTGACGAGGATGATCGAACGTGTCCGGGCCCTCTGAATCGGCGACGCGTGCCCCGAATCCACCCCCGCCAATGCGGCGCCGCGTGCCCGGAAGGTCACGTCGGTCAAGCTCGTCGTGGCCGGTGGCTTCGGTGTCGGCAAGACCACGTTCGTCTCCGCGGTATCCGAGATCCCGCCGCTGACGACCGAAGCCGCGATGACGACCGCGTCCGAAGGCGTCGACGACACGACGCTCGTCAACAAGAAGATCACGACCACGGTCGCGATGGACTTCGGCCGCATCACCGTCGACGAGCAATTGGTCATGTACCTGTTCGGCACGCCGGGCCAGGAGCGTTTCGCGTTCATGTGGGACGACCTGTGTGACGGCGCGCTCGGCGCAGTCGTGCTGGCCGACACCCGCCGCCTGGCCGACAGCTTCGTTGCCCTCGACTACTTCGAGGCCCGCAACACTCCGTTCGTCGTCGGGGTCAACCATTTCGTCGGGTCGTATCACTACCCGATCCCGGAAGTGCGCGAGGCGCTCGGCGTCTCCGACCAGATTCCGGTGGTCGACTGCGACGCGCGCGATCGCGAATCGGTGAAGGTCGCGCTCATCACGTTGTTGCAGCACGTCTACGAGATCCGCCGCGCCGCGCTCACGCGCTAGCGGCGACACGCGCTCAGCGGGGAACGCGCTCCAGATGCTGGAGCTCGATCATCAGCGGTAGGACGAATCCGATGTACGCGCTCGTGAGCGTGTAATCGTGCGTGGGGCCGTGCGTCGTGCGGGAGTGCACGTCGATCACGCGCACGCGTTCGTCGGTCTCGGCGCGCGCCTCGCGCGAGCGCCACGATCTCGTGCAGGTCGGCCAACGACTCGACCTGCATGCCGAAGTGGTCGAGGGGCGGTGCGGTGAGCGGCGGATCGGCGGGGAGCAGGTACACGAACTGACCGAACGCGCCGGTGTAGAGGATCAGCGGGTTCCCGGCCTCACCGGTGTTGTCGCCTTCGGTCCAGCCGAACACGGCGCCGTAGAAGTCGAGTACCTCGGCCCGGCCGCGGTCGTCGAGCACCGCGGGATCCATGCTGATCGCCACATGATTGAGGGTCGGCCGCGCACTCATGCCGGAGCCGACACCGGTTCCGCGCCGCCGACGTGCGGGGTGACCATGACCTTGCCGGGCAGTTCGCCCGCGGCGAGCCGGTGCATCGTCGGGAGCACCTCGTCGAGCCCGATGTCGACGGGCTCGATCAACTGGTCGAGGGGCAGATCGCCCGACGCGAGCAGTTCGAGCGCGGGACGGAAGCCGGCCGCGTCGTAGTTGTACGCGCCGATCAGCGTCTGCTCCATGACGATCACGCGGTTGTGATTGACGCGCGGGGGCGCGTTGCCGGTTCCGACGAACACGAACGTTCCCGCGTAGTCGAGTTGATCGAGCGCCGACTCCGCGGCGGCCGCGTGCCCGGAGCACTCGAAGACGATCGTGAACGGCGCTTCGACCGGGCGCCCCATCGGCGCCCGTGTCAACGCGTCGGGCGCGACCGCGGTGGTTGCTCCGACCGCGAGCGCGCGTTCGCGTCGGCCGGGAGCCGGTTCCGAGACCACGATGTCGCGTACGCCTCGGCTGCGCAGCACCGCGGTGGTCAGGAGCCCGACCGGTCCGCCGCCGGTGACGAGCACGCGGTCGTCGGCCGTAACGGCGGCGAGGTTCACCGAGTGCAGCGCGATGGCCGTCGGCTCGGTGAGTGCGGCCGCGCGCGTCGACAGTGTGTCGGGGATCCGCAGGAGGCGCGCCGCGGCGACGGCCTTGTAGCGGCAGAACGCGCCCCGGGAGAAGTCGAGGAGGTCGGGAGGTTCGCGGCGTAGGCAGACCGACGGGCGGCCGTGCAGGCACGCCCGGCACCGGCCGCAGCCCGGAGTGGGGTCGAGGACGACGCGTTCGCCGACGGACCAGTGCGAGACCGCCGTACCCACCGCGGCGATGGTGCCCGCCCATTCGTGGCCGAGCACCGAGCCCGCTCGCGCGTAGCGCTCGAGCACGAGGTGCAGGTCGGTACCGCAGATCCCGCAGTGCGACACCTCGACCAACACCTCGGATTCGCCGAGCGTGGGCACCGCGATCTGCTGGACTTCGATGACCCCGTCGCCGACGTACACGGCGGCGGGCATCAGATCGGGCGGGTCAGATGGCGCGGACGTTCTGAGCCTCGTCTCCCTTGCGGCCCGGCGCGACGTCGAACTCGACCTTCTGTCCTTCTTCGAGTGTCCGGTATCCGCTGCCCTGGATGTTGGAGTAGTGGACGAAGACGTCCTTGGCGCCATCCTCGAGCGAGATGAAGCCGTAACCCTTTTCCGCATTGAAGAACTTGACCGTTCCAACTGTCACTGCGCGTTCCTTCTCGTACTGGACGTTCTCGTCCGTCCTGCCCTACGCGGCTCAGAATACGACAGCCGAAAACGGTCCGTCAGATCCACTGCTTGCGCCGGAAGTACCAGAGCTGCAGCGCGGTGGTGACGATGATCAGGCCCCAGGAAAAGGCGTAACCCTGGGCCCAACCCGTCTCGGGGATGTGCCGGAAGTTCTGACCGTAGAGACCGACGATGAACGTCGGGAGCAGCAGCACCGAAGCCACCACGGTGAGCCGTTTCATCACTTCGTTCTGGTCGTTCGCGACCTCGGCCTGGTGGAAGTCGCGCACGCCCGCGAGCAGGTCGCGGGAGAGGTCGAGGCCGTCGGTGGCGCGCAGCAGCTTGTCGTACGCGTCGGCGAAGTGGAGCTCGATGTCGCGCGGGAACAACGAAACCTCGCCGTCGATCTCGACGCGGTCGTCGAGCACGGCCCGCGCCGCATCGCGCGTCGGTGCGAGCACGCGCCGAACGTGCAGGATGTCGTGACGGATGCTCGAGATGCGTTCCCGGACCTCCGTGGAAGGCCAATCCTTCACGTGGTCTTCGAGCTCGTCGATGCTGTCGTCGAAACCGTCGACCATGGTGAGGAACCGTTCCGCGATCTCGTCGACCACCACGTGGAGACACAGTCCCGGGGAGAGCCGTCGCGCAGGGCGGCGTTGCGGGCGTCGTCGAACTCGCACGCGGTGTGATCGGGCGGGGTCTTGCGGACGGTGATGAGCACGTCGAGATTCGCGATGAGGTCGACCTCTTGGAACACGACGTCACCGCCGGCGCGCACCGACGGAAACGCGAGGACTCCGAAGACGTAGTCGCCCTGCGCGACGAGGCGGGGCCGGGGCTCCTCCTCGGCCGGCGCCAGGATGTGGGTCAGCGCGGTGTCGTGAATACCGGCCGGGAGGATTGCGCGCAGCGCCGATTCCTCGGGGTCACACAGGTCGATCCACTGCTGTTCGGCGGCCACGACGCCCAAGCTACGCGCATCCGGAGCGGTCGACGGCGACCACCTGCCAGCCCGCGCCGCCGGCGACCGGGTGCAGCGTCACGCCACCCACGGGTGTCGCTTCGAGGCCGGCGATCATGTCGCGTTCGTTGGTGTGACGGGCGGTGTCGTAGGTGTCGTAGTGGATGATCCGGTCGACACCTCGTTCGCACAGCAACGCCGCGTAGTCGTGCGTGTCGCGGAAGCTGTAGATCGCCATGTTCTCCGGGAACATCTCGGAATCCAGGCGGCCGCCGGCGCGGAGCACGTCGTACATGCCGAGCTTCCCGTCGTCACCCCGCAGCACGCGATACGTCGCGCCGGGCGTGAACGCGGGCGAGCGGAGATAGGCGTCGAGGGACGTTGTGTCCGCTCCGGTGTGAATCAACGCGCTCCACTGTTGACCGACGTTCAACGGGATCTCGAAGCTCAGGTGCGCGACGAGCGCGAACCCAATTCCGAGCGGTGCCAGCGCACGTATCCCGGTGCGTTGCAGCAGTACGCAGATGATGGGAAGGCCGACGATGATGATGCGGGGGCCGAGCGTGATGAAGAAGTTGCCGAGCTCGACACCGATGCTCGTCTGGGTGGTCGTGGGTGACGCGAAGACGAGCCAGACCGCGGGCAGCGCGATGAGGCACGACAACGCATACCACCGCAGCACTTCCCGCCGGTCGGGGGCGAACGTCAGGTAGAAGGCCACGAGCAGCACGCCGATCGGGAACACGATCGCGGCGTGGTTCGCCTGGCCGAGCCCGACGAGGATCGCGGCCCAGGCCGGATGCCCGCGCCGCCACGCGGCCACACCGAAGAGCAGCAGCATCGCGCCCCATGCGAACGATTGCTGGCCGAACAACAGCGCTTCCAGGATCGCCGGGTTCGCGAGAACCGCGGCGGCCCACCAACCGTGCCGCAATTCGGGAAACGCGACGAAGGTGGCGACGATGCAACCGACCACGCCGATCACGGTCCACAGCGTGACCGTCCAGTTGCCGAACAGCGGCCAGAAGAGCGCGGCGGTGGTCCAGTTCACGAAGCCGTACGGGTACGCGTACGCGGTGCCGTGCGCCAAGACCGGCATGCGCCACGGGAGCCGACCGTGATGCCAGAGGTCGTGCGCGATGTACCAGACGTGCACGTGGTTGTTGACGCTGTCGGACGACAGCACGATCGGGTGTCGTAGGTACAGCGCCAGGATCACGATCCACGCCGCGACGAGGAACGCGAGCACGATCCCGCCGCCGGGGACTTCGGTGCCGGTTCCGGCGCGATCGTCGGCGTGCACCTGCCCGCCGGTCAGCTGTGCGTGCTGGTGCAGGGCTGGTACGCGGGCCCGCCGAAGAGCTGGTCGAGTCGGACCGGCTTGAGGCCCGCGTTGTGCAGGCCGTCGAGGATCATCGGCAGCGCGGCGACGACCGCGGCACGGTGTGCGGCGGTGCTCCCGTCGAGGCCGGCGTGCAGGTCGATGATCGAGCCGCCCTTCACCGACGCGAGCACCTTCTGCGCGATCTCGTTGGGGTCGTCGGAACCCTTCTCGCTCACCGACACGTCCCACATCGCCATACGCATGCTGTGGTCCTTGACGACGCGCGCCATCAGCGGTGTGCGCTGGCCGAACGGGGGCCGGAACCACACCGGGCACGTCCCGAGCTCGCGCGCGAAGGCCTGCTGGGTGCGCTCCAACTCGGGATAGCTCGGGTCGAGCCAGCGCCATTCGTCGTGGTGATACGAGTGGTTGCCGACCATCTGGCCGTCGGCGACGAGGTCGCGCACGACCTGCGGCGACGAGTCGAGGGTCTTGCCCACGACGAAGAACGATGCCTTCACGCCGGCCGAGTCGAGGATCTTGACGATCGCCGGGGTCTCGCTGACGTCGGGCCCGTCGTCGAAGGTGATCGCGACCTCGCCCGACGTGCGGGGTCCGTGCACCACACCACCGCCGAACCAGGTGGCACCGACGGTGCTGGCTCCGAAGTATCCGGTGAGGCCGCTCACCGCGAGGACGAGCGTGCTGCCGAGCGCCAGCGTGCGGATGCGGTGGGTCCGGGGGAAACCGAAGCGACCGAAACGGGAGACGACGGCCGCGACGAACACCGCGCCGACCGCCAATCCGAGGACGACGGAGCGCGTGCCGACGATTGCGGTGACGGCGAAGATCGCGAGCGCGCCGGCGATGACGATCGGACGCGGGCGGCGGACGACCGGCGCCGCGAGCGCGGCGCCGACGCCGAAGATCCCCGCGAGCACGATCGCGCTCCCGGGGTCGGAACGTTGCGGGATGAGCCACGCCGCGACGAGCGCGAGGAACGACCCGAGCAGTGCGAGCGACGGCCGGGGAACGCAGCGGCGCAGGACTGCGCCGAGACCGAATGCGGCGAGTGCCGCGAGCACGACCGTGAACACCGTGTCGGTCGAGCGTTGCAGCGTGAGCGCGATCAATACGCCGAGCACGCCCGCGATCGAGAGGTGCGCGACGGCATCGGTCCGGAAGGCCTCTTGCACGCGGTCGCGACGCCACACGCGCCCCGCGGCGACCGGGATGACGGCGAGGTCGATGGCCGCGTCACGCAGCCGCGTGCGCGAGCGGGCGACCGGCACCGGCACGACGTGGTCGTTGCGGACGTTGTAACCGAGTTGGCACAGCACGACGGCGACTTCGACCGTCTCGCTGTACTGGTAACCCGAGTAGAACTCGAGCGCATGCGCGAGCGCGCCGAGGCGGAAGATGCGGTAACCGGATTCGACGTCGTGCAACGGCGCGCCGGCCCATCCGCTGGCCCACTTCGACAACACCCAGTTGCCGGTGCGCTTGAACGGCCCGTGATACGAGAGGTCGCGCCGCGCGATGTTGGCGTCGAGGCCCTCGGCCCGCGTCATCTCGACGAGGTCGCCGAGCACGTCGAGGTCGTGCTGACCGTCGGCGTCGACGGTGAACACGAGGTCGTCGGGGTGCAGCTCGTGGCGGGCCAGCCGGTCGCGTAGCTCGTTCAACGCGGTGAGATACGCCTCGGACATCCCGCGGTTGACTTCGTGGACGAGCAGGTGGCAACGCGGCCGGCCGAGCGCCATCCAGCGTTCGATCTCGGCGCGCGTGTTGTCGGTCGAGCCGTCGTCGACGACGACCAGTTCGTCGACGAGTGGGTAGAGCTCTTCCAGCACCGCCGCGACGGACGGTTCCTCGTTGTACGCGGGAACCACCGCGATCCGGCGCGGTGTCGGTTCGCTCACGAGTCGGCTTGCTGCTCTCGATACCAGGCCAGCGTCTTGCGCATCCCTTCCGCGAAGGTGTGCTGGGGAACCCAGCCGATCTCTTCGCGGGCCCGGTCGCTCTGCACGATGCGGGCGCGGTAGTCGCCGGGCCGGGTCGGGCCGAACGTGACCTCGACGTCGCCGACGAGATCGCGCACCGTCTCCGCCAGCTGGCGGATCGAGGTGGCCTCCGACGACTCGAGGTTGTACGTGCGGTTCTTCGCCGCGGGCTTCAACGCGAGCACGTGCGCGGCGGCGAGGTCTTCGACGTAGACGAAGCGGCGCTCCTGCGAACCGTCGCCGTCGATGCGCAGCGCTTCGCCCCGCATCGCCCGCAACAAGAACGCGGCCACGACGAGATCGCTGCGCATGCGCGGCCCGAACGGGATGCCGTAGCGCAAGACTGTGAACGGGCGGCCGAACAGGTTCGCGTAGTCGCGGCAGAACATCTCGGCCGCGATCTTCTCCGAGACGTAGAGGTGGCGGTCGGTGTCGAGGTCGAAAAGGGTGGTCTCGTCGACGACGTCGCCGTGCGTTGCCGCGTAGACCCACACCGTGCTCGAGACGATGACGCGCCCCGCGTCGGCCCGCCGCGCGCCTTCGAGCACGCGCGCCACGCCCAAGGTGTTGAGGGCGACGCTCTCGGCCGGGTCGGCGACGATGTCGTTCACGTCGGCCATGGCCGCGAGGTGGAACACGGCGTGCGCGTTCTTCAGCGCGTCGGTGACGGAATCCTGGTCGAGCATGTCGACATCGGCCCACTCGACGTTCGCCTGCGACGGCGGCTTCGGGTCGATGACCCGCACGTCGTAGCCGGCGCCGAGCAGGGCGTCGACGACGTGTGACCCGACGAATCCGGAACCACCGGTGATCGCAATCAGTTCGTTGCTCACTGGGCACCCATCTCGCGCAGCGCGGTCCCGAGGGACTCCACGACATAGTCGGCGTCGCTCTCGCTGAGCGACGGATACAACGGTAAGCAGATGTGCCGCGCCCCGATGAGCTCCGCCCCCGGGAGCGCGCGGTCGGCGAAGGCGGCGAACACCGGCTGCTGGTGCAGGGGAGTGTCGTAAACCTCGCCCGAGAGCCCGACGTCGAAGCGCTCGCGCATGATCTGCTTCAGCGCGGCGCGATCGATGCCGTCGGGCAGGTACGCGATGTATTTGTAGTAGTTGCAGTGCGCGTCGGCGGGAATGTGCAACGGGGTCAGGCCGAGGTCGTCGACCGCCGCGTCGTAGCGCTTGGCGAGCGCCTGCCGGGCGGCGATGAACTCGTCGAGCCGACCGAGCTGCGACTGCACGATCGCCGCGTGGGGCTCACTCATGCGCCAGTTGGCGCCGAGCCGCGTGTGGAAGTTGGCGAGGAACGAACCCTTGCCCTGATCGCGGTAGGTATGCGCGGCTTCGACGAGAGCTTCGTCGTCGGTGACGATCATGCCGCCCTCGCCGCCGGCCATGACCTTGGTGGGGTAGAACGAGAACGCGGCGGCGATGCCGAAGGTACCGGCGCTCTTGCCGCCGAGGGCGCTGCCGTGCGCGTGGGCCGCGTCTTCGACGAGATGCACGCCGCGCGCCGCGCACAACGCGGCGAGGGCGGGGACCGCCGGGCTGATCAGGCCGCCGATGTGCACCGCGACGACGGCCGCGGTGTCGGGCGTGATGTGTGCCTCGACGTCGGCCAGGTCGAACGCCATCGTCTCCGGGTCGCAGTCGACGAACACCACGCGGGCGCCGGCGTGGACGGCGGCGGCCGCGGTGGCGAAGAACGTGTTCGCGGGAACGATGACCTCGCGGCCCTCGACGTCGAGTGTCCGCAGGATGATCTCGAGGGCGCTGGTGCCCGAGCTCACCGCGACCGCGTATTCGGTCGAGTGGCGCTTGGCGAACGCCGCTTCCAACTCCCGGCCGATGGGGCCCAGGGTGAGTTGGCCGCTGGTGAGGGCTTGGTCGATCCGGGCGAGGATCTCGGCGCGGTCTTCGGCCGGGAAGCACACCCGGGCAGGGGGCACGCGCATGACCCGGCAATCTATCGAAACGGGGCCCTCGAAGCCCGATCAAAACCCGTCCTTCCACACAACTTTGACCTTGGCGTCGTCCTGGTTGCGGGCCGGTCGGCGACGTAGGTTCCGGGAGTGTCAGGGCTTCCGGAAGTGTCAGGGGTTCCGGGAGTGTCGGGGACGCGTCATGTCGTTCTGCTCGGGCTGATGGCGTCGGGCAAGTCCACGATCGGGCAATTGCTCGCGCGCCGCCTCGATCGGGTCTTCCTCGACAACGACGTCGTGCTGCAGGACCGAACCGGGCAAACGGCGCGGGAGATCGAGTCCGCCGTCGGCGCGGACGGGTTGCACCGCCGCGAGGCGGAGGTTCTGGTGGCGTCGCTGCACAGCCTGACTCCCGCGGTGATCGGGGCGGCCGCGGCCGCGCCGCTCGAGCCGCACGCGGCCGCGGCGCTGCATGACGGGGATGTGTTTGCGGTGTACCTGCATGTCGAGCCCGAGGTGCTGGCCGGGCGTCTCCGCCGCGAGCCGGACGACGGCCACCGCCCGTTCGCGGCAGCCGACGCGCTCGCGTTGCTGAGCTCGCAATACGCGGCTCGGGACCCGCGCTACCGCGAACTGGCGACGATCGTCGTCGAGGCCGGGGAGTTGGCGCCCGAATCAGTGGTCGAGGAGATCAGCTCGGCGCTCGGAGTATGAGCGTCTCGAACGCGACGCGGGTCGTAAATCCGAGCGCCTCGTAGACCCGGATCGCGTTGTGGTTCTCGGCGAGCACGTGCAGGATCGGTGTCTCCCCCCGCGCTTCGATGCCGCCCGCCACCGCGCGGACGAGTCGGGTCGCGAGCCCTTGCTTGCGGGCGTCGGCATCGGTGCACACCGCGCTCAGCTCGGTGTAACCCGCGGGATGAACGCGTTCACCGGTCATCGCGACGAGCTCGCCGTTCGCCGGCGACCGATAGCCGAGATACGTACCGAGCTCCACAGTGCGCGCCGCGAACGGTCCGGGCTTCGTACGCTCGACCAGCGCGAGCATCTCGGCGACGTCGGACGGACCGAGCCGCACGAACGCCGGATCCGGTTCGCCGATGGTTGTCGTCGCGACCATCTGCAGGGAGTTCATGCGGACCGCGACCTCCCAGTCGGACGGCCACGTGACCGGCGCAGGTCGGAAGATCACCGCGACGTTGCGCGGCCCGACGACCCGGCCCAGCGCGTCCCAGGCATCGCCGCCGACCTCGTCGGGCAGCGCGGCGAACGCGGCGACATCGGTCCGGTAGCGCAATGCCAGGCTGCTGCCCTCGGAGTATTGGGCCTGCGGTCCGGTCAGCGCGTGCCAGACGGGGTTGTCGAGCGGCTCCATGTGGGAGATGGTGTCATGGTGACGCTCGCCGAACCCAAGATTTTCGACCATCTCACCCGCATCGAGGTCGACGGCTACACGATCGTCGAGGACGCGATCGAGCCCGAGCTGGTGAGCACGCTGCGCGACACCATTCGGCGGCTGGAGCGCGAGCTGCACGTCGAGCCGAAGGGAACCGCCGCCGAGGGACACGCGACGCGGCGCATGTACAACCTGCTGGCCAAAGACGCCGCGTTCCAGGCGATGCCGCTGCATCCCAACGTGCTGCCGATCGTCGAACGGGTTCTCGACCGCGGTTGTCTGTTGTCGGGGATGACCGCGATCGACATCGGCCCGGGCGAGAGCGCGCAACCGATGCACGGCGACGACATCGTGATGTCGCGCCACCTGCAGCGCCCGCACGCGCCGATGATGGTCACCACGATGTGGGCGCTCGACGATTTCACCGCCGCGAACGGCGGTACGCGCTTCGTGCCGGGTTCGCATCTGTTCGCGGCGACGCCCGACGAACCGGGCGCGCTCGACGGTGTCGAGCTGCGCGCGCTGGAGATGACCGCGGGCTCGGTGATGATCTTCCACGGTTCGTTGTGGCACGGCGGCGGGGCGAACACCACGCCCGACGGGTGGCGGTGCGGCGTGAACGTGCAGTACTGCCCGGGCTTCGTGCGTCAGCAACAGAACCCGTACCTCGGCATCCCGCGCGAGGTCGCGGCGATGTTCTCCGATCGGCTGCTCGAGCTGCTCGGGTATCGCCTGTACAAAGGGATCATGGGCCACGTCGACGGCGCGAGCCCGGGCGAAATCGTGTTCGGCGCGCGGATGGCCGAAACCGCGTACCGTGACAGCGAGAGCCGCGGCACGCACCCGATGACCGGCGACCTCGACGCCTGAGCTCGAGGCTCAGCGACTCGTCCGCTTGGAGAACTCACGGGGTGCGTAGTAGCCGGGTTGGGTGTCGGGCCGACCGCGCTTGCTCGTGTAGCGCCACTGGGCCGAGACGCGGCCCCGCACCGCGTGGCGCGTCTTGGGGACGCCGTGCAACCAGTCGGCCTGGAAGCGACCGCCGAACACCATGAGGTCGCCGCCCGCCGGGGAGAGGTCGCGCGCGGTCGAGCGGTCGCGCGTGTTACGGCGTTGGACGAGGAACGGCCGTTGGGCGCCCAGGGTGAGGATCGCGACGACGGTGTCGTCGAGCCAACGCATCTCCCGGTCGCGGTGCATGGCGACGCTGTCGCGCGCGTGTCGGTAGTAGGCGAAGCCGAATCCGTCGAAGTGCACCTTGTACTTCGCCGCGATCGCGTTCTGCGCTTCCGCCAAGACCGGATGACCGGGCTTGGCGATCGAACCGCCCGCACCCATGCGGGGCTCGTCGATCCAGCGTTCGTAGCGCCAGACCCGGCCGACGCGGAAGTCGACCGTCGCCACCACGTGGGCGTATACGTCGTCGGCGCCGCGCAGCCACCCGCGTGCGACGTCGACCCACGATGTGTCGTCGAGCGCGAGCCGCTCGAACGGGACGTCGGGATCGATCGCGGGCGCGACCTCCATCAGTGGACGGCGGCGAGGCAGGCGTTGATCAGGTCGTAGCTGCGGGCGTCGCCGGCCAAGCCCATGTCCATGCGGTTCATGACGTAACCGAATGTCATCTCCGCGTCGGGGTCGGCCCAACCGACGGAACCGCCCGCACCGAAGTGGCCGAACGCGCGGGGGCCACCGAGCTCGATGAGGCTCGACCGGAGCATGAAGCCGAGCCCGAACTGGATGTCCATGTCGAGCAGCACCGTGTTCGGACCGGTGGTGAGTTGGGTGGTCGCGCGCCGCATCTGTTCTTCGCTCAGGATGCGGATGCCGTCGACGGTTCCGATGCACGCCGCGTACATGCGCGCGATCGACCGCGCGTCGCCGATCCCGTTGGCGGCCGGTACCTCGGCCGCGTGCAGCGCGCGCGTGTTCCACACGTTGGGATCGGAGTAGGCGCCGCCCGGCGCGAAGAGCGCGCTGGCCGAGCGTGGTGTCGGGTCCCATGATGTCGTTGACGAACTTCGCCACTTCCGGGTCTTCGGCGATGCTCGGGTCGGCCAGGCCACCGACGAGCGGCGCGACGCGCGGTTCTTCCGACTCCGGAAGCCCGATCCAGAAGTCGAGGCCGAGCGGTTGCGCGACCGCTTCGTGGAAGTAGTTCCCGACGGTCTTGCCGGTCACGCGGCGGATCACCTCGCCGACGAGGTATCCGTAAGTGATCGCGTGGTAGCCGTGCTTCGAGCCCGGCTCCCAGTGCGGCACCTGTTGCGCGAGCGCGTCGACGACGGGATCCCACGACAACGCCTGGTCGAGCGACATCTCGCCGTCGGTCCACGCGAGCCCGGCCTGGTGTGACAACAGATACGACACGGGAATGTCGCTCTTGCCGCCGGCCGCGAACTCGGGCCAGTACTTCGCGACCGGCGCGTCGACGTCGAGCGCGCCTTCCTGCGCGAGCTTGTTGGCGCACACCGCGGTTGCGCCCTTCGTCGTGGAGAAGACGAGCGCGAGCGTGTTCTCGTCCCACGGTCGTTTCCGTTCGGGGTCGGCGACACCGCCCCACAGGTCGACCACCTTTTCGCCGCGGTGGTACGCGCTGAACGACCGCGCCGATCTCGAGGTCCTTGGCGAAGTTCGCGTCGAACGCGTCCCGCACCGCTTCGAATCCGGGTGCCACGGATCCCGAGGTGGTCGTGCCGTTGCTGTCGGTCATGAGGGCCGGTCTACCAAACCGGGAGGTTCCCCGTCGACGACGCCCGCGTGCGGAAATCGCTCGCAGGGTCCGCACGCCGGCTTCGCGTTCCCCTCACATTCCCGGGCGATTCTCATCTCGGACGGGTTCCCCATTTCCGATCTCCGGAGGATGAGATGCAACACCTGAGCATGAAGAAGATCGCCGCGGTGGGCACGGTTGCCGCCGCGCTGGTGATCGGCACGACGATTCCCGCGTTTGCGACGACGACGACGGCCGCTCCGGCCCCGACACCGACAACGTGTCTGCCCGCCGGTCACGCCGACGCGTGGCCCGCGTGGACGAACGGCCGTCCCGCACAGGACCCCGGAGTGCGGGTCTGGCACGACTCGACCGGCTGGCATGTGCGGGTGACGCACTCGACGATGCACGACCGTGTGTTCTCGGGTGAGATCGTGACCACCGGGAAGTTGGTCGGTGTGCACGCGGTCCGGCTCGAGAAGAACGACTCCCTGACGGTGGGCGCCGACGGCCACACGCTCCGGTTCCGCTTCAACAACTACGGCGGGGTCGACGGCTTCGACTTCGCGACGCACTGCGCGCCGTTCCTCGAGTTCGGCTTCGCCTCCGACGGCCACGTCGTGCCGACCGGCCACATCTCGATCGGCGCGAGCAGCCGCCACCCCGCTCGTGATCCCTTCGTGATTGCCCGTACGCCGGCCAGTCCGGCCGTGTAGGCCCCCGGGTGGGGTGGCTCCCGGTGACTGGGATTCACCCCACCCGCCCCTACACTGGAGCCTCCCCCCGAACTGGAGTTCTCATGACCGCGCGCGAAGACCTGCGCAATGTGGCGATCATTGCCCACGTCGACCACGGCAAGACCACCCTCGTCGACGCGCTGCTCTGGCAGTCGGGCGCATTCCGCGCCAACCAGGACATCAACGAGCGGGTCATGGACTCGAACGACCTGGAGCGCGAGAAGGGCATCACGATCCTCGCCAAGAACACCGCGGTGAAGTACGGCGACGTGACCCTCAACATCGTCGACACGCCCGGCCACGCCGACTTCGGCGGCGAGGTCGAGCGGGCGCTCGCGATGGTCGACGGCGTGCTGCTGCTCGTCGACGCGAGCGAAGGTCCGCTCCCGCAGACCCGCTTCGTGCTGCGCAAGACGCTCGAGGCGCACCTGCCCGTCATCCTCGTCGTGAACAAGGTCGACCGGCCCGACGCGCGCATCGCGGAGGTGGTCGACGAGGTGTACGAGCTCTTCATCGATCTCGGCGCCGACGAGCACCAGATCGAGTTCCCGATCGTCTACTCGAACGCGCGTGCCGGGTGGGCGTCGCTCGACCCCGACGTCGAGGGCAGCGACCTGAAGCCGCTGTGCGAGCTGATCCTCGAGCGCATCCCCGCGCCCGAGTACGAAGAAGGTGCACCCGTTCCAGGCGCTCGTCACCAACCTCGACGCGTCGCCGTACCTCGGTCGGCTCGCGCTGTGCCGCGTGCGCAACGGTCGCGTGCGCAAGGGCGCAACAGGTCGCGTGGTGCCGCATCGACGGCACGATCGAACGGGTGAAGATCGTCGAGCTGTATCCTCACCGACGCGCTCGACCGCGTTCCCGCAGAAGAAGCCGGACCGGGCGACATCATCGCGGTCGCCGGCATCCCCGAGATCACGATCGGCGAGACGCTCGCCGACGTCGACGACCCGCACCCGTTGCCGCCGCTCATCGTCGACGAGCCGAGCCTGTCGATGACCGTCGGCATCAACACGTCGGTGCTCGCGGGCCAGGACGGCAAGAAGCTCACCGCCCGGCAGGTCGAGAAGCCGGCTGCAGTCAGGAGCTCGTCGGCAACGTGTCGCTGCGCGTGCTCGCCGACCGAGCGTCCCGACGCGTGGGAAGTGCAGGGCCGGGGCGAGCTCCAGCTCGCGGTGCTCGTCGAGACGATGCGCCGCGAGGGCTTCGAGCTCACCGTCGGCAAGCCGCAGGTCGTGATCCGCGAGATCGACGGCAAGACGCCACGAGCCGGTCGAGCTGCTCACCGTCGACGTTCCCGAGGACTACCTCGGTGTCGTCACCCAGCTCCTCGCGTTGCGCAAGGGCCGCATGGAGCAGATGGTCAACCACGGCACCGGTTGGGTGCGCATCGACTTCCGCGTTCCGGCGCGCGGCCTCATCGGGTTCCGCACCGAGTTCATGACCGAGACACGCGGCACCGGCATGCTGCACCACGTGTTCGACGGCTGGGCACCGTGGTTCGGCGAACTGCGGACCCGTCCCACGGGCAGCCTGGTCGCCGACCGGCGCGGCATGACGACCGCGTACGCGTTGATGAACCTGCAGGAGCGCGGCGCGATGCTCATCGGTCCGGGCGTCGAGGTCTACGAGGGCATGATCGTCGGCGAGAACGCGCGTGGCCGACGAGATGGACGTGAACCCCACCAAGGAGAAGCAGCTCACGAACCACCGCGCTTCCGGTTCCGACGATCTCGTTCGTCTGGTGCCGCCGCGGGCGATGTCGCTGGAGCAGGCGCTCGAGTTCATCACCGACGACGAGTGCGTCGAGGTGACGCCGAAGAACGTGCGGCTGCGCAAGGTGTCGCTCTCGCAGAACGATCGCGGTCGGGCGCGCAACTCGCTCAAGCCGCCGCGCGGCTCGCAGAGCTAGCCCGCGGTTCGCGGTCGGCGACTGGGACTAGTCGCGCGAGGGTGACGATCGTCACCAGCGTGTTGTAGGTGGAGTGGGCGGCCATGCCCGCGCCGAGTCGTCCGGTGCGGGCGCGTAGGTAGCCCGCGAACACGCCGAACACCATCACGGTTCCGCAGCGCACGGCGGCCTGGTTGAAGGTCATGCCGAGTTGGAAGTGCGCGGCGCCGAAGAGCATCGCCTGCATCGCGATCGCGGGTGCGGTGCCGAGCCGGCGGGTGAGCACCGGTTGCACGAGGCCGCGGAAGAACAGCTCCTCGACGACGGGCGCGCCGAAGCACGCGACCGCGCCGAAGACGAACGCGTACGCGTGACTCGGGCTGGCGGTCACGAACAGTCCGGTGCCGCCGCCCTGATCGGGGAAGAGGCTCAACAGCGCGGCGTTGACCCGGCTCGCGACGACCAACGTGACGAAGCCGACGCCCACTCCGAGCCCGACCTCGTCGCGGGTCGGCACGGAGAAGCCGAGGTCGGCGAGCGTGCCGCCGACGCGGCGGTGGCTCACGATGTAGGCGGTCATGACGAACCCCGACCAGAGCCCGGCCACGCTGACGAGGAGGCTGGGAACGGTGAGGGGCCGGACGCCGGCCGCCGACGCGATCTCGGCGAATATCACCGACAACGCGAGGGCACCGAAGAATCCGAGCAGGACGATGCCGCCGCCCCGGACGTCGTCCCGGGCCACCGGCAGAGCCCCCCGAGCACCGCCACCGGGAACGCCGTCGCGACGAATCGTCGAAAGATTCGTTGCCACGGAGTTCTGGGCAACGGAGTTCTGGGCAACGGAGTTCTGGGCAACGGAGTTCTGGGCAACGGAGTTCTGGGCTACGGAGCTTTGGCCAACGGAGTGATGCGGCGCTACGGCGCCCGGCGTCGTGAAGCCCGTCCAGGTGATGCCGTCCCACCAACGGGTCGGGGCGACCTGCCACGGGTCGGGGTACCAGCCCGGCGGCGGCGCGTTCGATCCCGCGGCCGGGTCGGTCGACTGCACCTCCTAGATAACGGCGCCGAACCGCCCCTACTTGTGGCGATTCCCGAGCAGACGCCGCGCCGTTCCACCCAGGAACAACGCCATCGCCTCGTCGTCGAGCGGCAGCTCCTTGGCCTCGCGCGAACGATCGCCGCATCGGGAACCACGGCTCGTCGCTGCCCCAGAGCACGCGGCCCCGGTACGTCTTGGTGTTCATGAACGCCACGAGGTTCGGGTCCATGTACCGCGGCGCGTACGCGGTGCACGAGAGGTAGAGGTTCGACCACTTGCGCATGTAGTTCATGAGGAGCTCTTCGTACGGATGCCCCATGTGCGCGACGATCACCGTCAGGTCGGGGAAGTCGATCAACACGTCTTCGAGCAGCTCCGGGTGCTGCACGCGGGAACGAACGCGCGGCCCCGGGATGCCGGCGTTGATGCCGACCGGTAGTCCCAGCTCTTCGCACACCTGATAGATCGGATAGTGCCGCGCGTCGTTGGTCGGAACCTGCGACGCCAGCGGCATGACGCGCACCATGCAGAACGCGGGATGTTGGGCGAGCTCGCGCAACCGCTTGACCTGCCGGCCCGGGCGCGACGGATCGCCGACCCCACCGGCCACCAGGAATCGGCCCGGGTGCGCCGAACAGATGTCGAGCAGCTTGTCGGTGTTGCGATCGAGACCGCCGGTGAACACTCCGGTCGCCACGCCGAGCTCGTCCATGGTCGACAGCAGCGTGTCGACGCCGGTCGGGCCTTCGTTACTGCCGAGGTAGCCCGGGATGTTCTCGTAGCCCTCTTGCGTCACGAATTCCTGCGCCGACCGTTCGGTGACGAGGTTGACCCAGATGTCGAAGATGTCCATGGTTCGGCGACGCTAGCCGGGACCAGGTCGCCGACGGCGAGCACGGGCTACGGTTCGCGTCATGCGTGCCGCCCTGCTCGAAGCGTCGGAAAAGCCGCTCGCGATCGTCGACGACATCGACATCGAAGATCCCCGGGTGGGCGAGGTACGCGTGCGCGTCTCGCACTGCGGCGTGTGCCACTCCGACCTCTCGTTGGTGAACGGCACGTACCCGTTCGTGGCGCCGACGGTGTTGGGCCACGAAGCCGCCGGCGTCGTCGATGCCGTCGGTCCCGGGGTCACGTCGGTCGTGCCCGGCGACAAGGTCGTGCTCACGCCGGTCCCCGTGTGCAACGCGTGTTACTGGTGCGTGCGCGGCGAGTACGGCTGCTGTGTGAACGCGCAGTCGATCACGACGGGCACGTTCATCGACGGGAGCACGCCGTTGTCACGGCACGGCTCGCCGATCCTGCGCGGTGTCGGCCTCGGAGGCTTCGCGGAGTACGTGATCACGACCGAGACCGGTGCGATCAAGGTCGCGCCCGACACGCCGCTCGATGTCGCGTGCGTGATCGGCTGCGCGGTGCAGACCGGAGTGGGCGCGGTCCTCAACACCGCTCGCGTGCCCGAGGGCGCAACGGTTCTCGTGGCCGGCGCGGGCGGCATCGGCATCTCGATCGTGCAGGGTGCGCAGGTCGCGGGCGCCACCAGGATCATCGTCTCCGATCCGAACGCGAACCGCCGCGAGACGGCGCGGAAGTTCGGTGCCACCGACATCGTCGATCCCACCAACGACGACGTGCTCGGCGCGGTGCAACAGCTGACCAGTGGCATCGGCGTCGACTACGCATTCGATGCCGTCGGCGCGGGCGCGGTGATCGAGACGTGCATCTGGGCGACGCGGAACGGCGGTACAACAGTCATGGTGGGTGCGGGAGGCCTGGACCAGACGGTTTCGCTGGCGCCACCCGTCATCTTCACGCTGACCGAGCGCAAGCTGATGGGCTGCCTGCTCGGCAGCTGCAACGGCCGCCGCGACATTCCGCGGCTGCTCGATCTCTGGCGTTCCGGTCGGATCGACCTCGAGGGGATGATCACGGCCCGGCGCCCGCTGGTGGAGATCAACGAGGCCTTCGCCGACATGACCGCCGGCATCGGTCTGCGCACCGTGCTCACGGTCTAGGCCCGCACCATGGATGTGTCGCTGCCGCCGCAGCTCGACGACTTCGTGCGCGCCCAGGTGCGCAACGGTCGCTACGCCGACGAGCAGGAGGTCGTGAACGACGCGCTCCGGCAGATGCGCGCCCTCGCCAAGGCGACCGAAGATCCGACGGTGTCGGGACTGGTGCGCAACGCGCTCGGTATCGCCATTCAGGCGCAGCGCGACGTCGCCCACGTGTTGCAGATCGCCGACCGCGAGTCGAGCGTGTTGAACGAGGTCGTCGGGCATGCCTCGTCGCTCGCGAGTGCGGCCGTCGACGCGGTACGCAAGGTTCCGGGTGCGCGCGAGCTCGACCGGGTCGTGCGCGGCCCGATCGACCTACTCACCGCGACCGCGGAACGGGGCGAGGTGCAGGCCCGGGCGATCCGCCAGAACCTCGAGGCCACGGCCAAGGCGTTGGGCGTGCTCACCGCCGTGCTCGAACGGGTCAACGGCGCGACCCGTACCGTCAACAACGTGATCTCGCCATCCGTCGAGCAATGACGGCTGTCGAGCAATGACGGCGCAGCGCTGACCGTGCGCGAACGAGAGCTCAGCGCCGACGACGCGGCCGCGCTGCTGCGGCCGAGCGACACGCTGGCCATGCCGCTCGGCCCGGGGATACCCGGCGGATTCATACACGCGCTCGGTCGGCGTGACGACTGGCAAGCAGCTCGAGGTCTTCGGCGCGTTGCTGCTCGACTACTTCACGGTGTTCACCCAGCCCGGCGTGCGGTTGCGGAGCGGCTTCTTCGGACCCGCGGAGCGCGCGTTGCGCGACGCGGGCGGGAAGGTCGAGTTCATTCCCGCCGACTTCCGCCGCTTCGTGACCATCGCGGAACAATTCGCACCGCGCGTCATGACGACGGCCGCCACGCCGCCCGACGCCGACGGGTTCATGAGCCTGTCGCTGCACGCGGGCGCCACGGTCGCAGAGCTGCACCGCGCCGCGCTCGATCCGGACCGGCTCGTCATCGTCGAGGTGAACGAACAGTTGCCGCGCACGCTCGGGATACCGCCGCAGTACGCGCACACGCTGCACGTCGACGAAGTCGACGCCATCGTGCGCAACGACGCGCCCCCGTTCGTGTTGGCCGACGATGTCCCCAACGCCGTCGACCGGGCCATCGCCGCGCTCGCGAGCGATTTCGTCACCGACGGGACGACCCTGCAGACCGGGATCGGTGGTGTGCCGTCGACGATCGTCCAGGTGCTGGCCGACGGCCCGCACGGCGACTTCGGCGTTCATTCCGAGATGTTCACGACCGGCCTGATGCGACTGCACCAGGCGGGCAAGGTGACGAACGCGCGCAAGGGCGAGTACCGCGGGTACTCCATCTCGACGTTCGCGCTCGGGAACGGCCGAGCTGTACGCGTGGCTCGACGGGAACCCCGACGTGCGTTTCCTGCCCGTCGACGTCGTGAATGCACCCGATGCGATCGCGCACAACCATCACGTGGTGTCGATCAACGGCGCGCTCGCGGTCGACCTGTACGGACAGATCGCGGCGGATCGCTTGGCCGGGGGCCAGTTCTCGGGCATCGGCGGCCACGAGGATTTCGTCGCGCAGTCGGGGCTCGAGTTGGGTGACCGATCGTTGCTGTGTCTGCCCGCGACCGCGCACGCCGCGGGCGCGGGGGGAGTCGTGATGTCGAGGATCGTTGCGAACCTCGCGCCGGGCACAACGGTCACGACTCCGCGCCACCAGGTCGACGTGGTGATCACCGAACACGGCGTCGCCGAGCTGCGCGGTCGCACGGTGCGCGAGCGGGCCCTCGCCCTCGCCGAGATCGCCCATCCCGATTTCCGCGACGAACTGCGCGCGACCGCCACGACGATGGGGTAGGCGGGGACGATGAACGAGCTCTGGATCGTGCGCCACGCGGAGACCGAATGGAGCGCGAGTGGCCGCCACACGAGCACGAGCGAGATTCCGCTCACCGACGCGGGCCGCGCCGCAGCCGTGGCCCTGGCGCCCGCGCTCGCGCGGCACGACTTCGCGTTGGTGCTGTCGAGCCCGCAGGTCGGGCGCGCGAGACGGCCGCCTTGGCCGGATTCGCCGATCCGTGCATCGACGACGACCTGGTCGAGTGGGACTACGGCGAGCTCGAGGGGCTGACGTCCGTCGAGATCCAGGCGCGCGGCGGCGTGTACTCGGATTGGACGATCTGGACCGGACCGGTACCCGGCGGCGAGAACATCGACCAGGTGGCGCAACGCCTGCAGCGGGTCGTCGACCGCGTCGCGGCCGCCGCCGGCGACGTGATCTGCTTCGGCCACGGGCACACGTCGCGGGTGCTCGCCGCCGTCGCACTCGATCTCGGCCCGCAGGCCGGTGCGCACCTCGCGCTCGATCCCGCGTCGATCAGCGTCGTGGGCGCCGAGCACGCTCAGCCCGCCCTCCGCGCCTGGAACGCCCGCCCCGGCGACTGCTGAGCGCGCCCGCTTCGCCCGGGCGGCCGCGGGAGCGCGAACCTGCTCGATGGTCTCGATTCATCCGGTCAACGATCTCCCGTCGCTCCTCGCGCTGGAGAAGGTGAAGCCCGACGCGTATCTCGGGGGTGGTCCGAGCCTCGGATGGGGGCGGCTGTACGGCGGCCAGGTCGTGGCGCAGGCGTTACGGGCCGCGTGCCTCACGGTCGACCCGGTCCATCGTCCGCAGTCGTTGCATGCCTACTTCGTGCGCGCCGGAGACGAGCTGCAGCCTGTGCTCTACGAGGTCGAGCGTGTGCGCGACAGCCGCACCTTCGCGACTCGACAGGTGGTGGCGTACCAAGCGGGCGGTGCGATCCTGAACCTGATCGCGAGCTTTCACGCAGCCGAAGACGGTACCGAGATCGATGCGGTGATCGCGCCGCGCGACGTTCCTGCGCCCGAGTCGCTCCCCGACGAACCGACGAACCTCCTGTTCGAACGACACGAGCTGACACGGCGCGCTCGATCCCGAGCCGTACGGCCTGGCCTGGATGCGCGCCCGCGGCGATCTCGGTGACGATCCCGCGCTGCACGCCTGCGCGTTCGCCTACCTCTCCGACGAGTTCCCCCTCGGCGCGGCGTTGGGCGCACATCCGCTCATGCCCGATTGGGATCAGGTCTTCACCGCGAGCCTCGATCATGCGATCTGGCTGCACCGCGAGTTCCGTGCCGACGAATGGCTCCTGTTCGAGCTCCGGGGCGGGGGAGTGGCCGACTCCCGCGGGCTCGGCACGGCGCGGGTCTTCGACCGGGCCGGCCGCCACGTGGCCTCGATCGCGCAGGAGGCCCTGGCCCGAGACCGGCGCCCGGCCTGACGAACTCTTTACAAACCGGCGCCTCAAGGCTTCACGTTCGCCGTCGAACGTGAAGGCATGCAGAACAAACGGCACTCAGGCGCCGGCCTCGTGGCGGTCGTGATCGGAGTCGTGGCGCTGGCCGCGGGCTGCGGCGGATCGTCGACGAAGGCCACGCCCCTCCCGGCTCCGGCCGGTTCCAGCCCGACGACCGTCGCCCACGCCTCCGGCTCGACGACGGCGGGCAAATCCGGCGCGCCGACGCCGGCCACCATGTCGCCGACGCCCGGCCACACGGGAACGTCCGTCCCGGCTGCCGCCACCCCGTCGGCCGCGCAGCTCGCGGCGGTGCAACAGGAACTCAACCTCGCCGGCTCCTCGCTGGCCGGCAGCAACAACGCGGTCGGCGGCTCGGACGTGAACCAGGCCAAGACCCAGGAAGGGAGCGCACCGTGAACCGCACGACGAATGGCCCGGCAACCAAGCGGCTGACGACGAAGCGATGGGCGACGAAGGGCGTTGCCGTCGGGAGCGCCGTGGTTGCGCTCGGTCTCGCCGGCTTCACGACGAGCGCCGGTGCGCTCGCCTCGGGCAGCACGAACAACTCTACGAACGCCGCCAAGAACACCGTGCCGTGCAAGGGCGCGGCGGTGAAGCCCGTGGTGCACGCCGACGCGACGCGCCGCGAAGGCACGCTCACCGCGCTCGTCGGCGCCTTGCAGGCCCGCAAGGATCCGTACGGCGTGAACGGCGCGCAGATCTCGGCGTTGCAGGCCGCCAATGCCTCGATCGCCGCGCTCGACGCGCAGATCGCGAGCACGTGCTACCCGACGCTGCCGGCCCTGAAGGCCGACGCGACGAAGCTGTTCGTCGACTACCGCGTGTACTGGTTGCGGGTGCCGCAGTCGAAGGGCATCGAGGCGGCCGATCATCTGGCCGAGGCTCGGTCCCGGCTCGGGAACGCGGCGGCGAAGCTCGCGCCCCTGGTCGGATCGAACGCGGCGGCCCAGGCCGACCTCGCGGCGATGAACCAGGCGCTGGCCACCGCCGACGCCAAGCTCGGGACGCCGCCGGCTGCCGGACCGAACCTCGCGCCGGTGCCCGGCCTCCAGCCCGCGACCGACATGACCCACGACACCGCCGTCCTGCAGGCCGCGCACGACGACCTGCTCGCGGCCCGGGCCGCGCTGGTCGAGGCCCAGGCCGACGGGGCCAAGGTCGTCGCCGACCTCCAGTCGGCACATTGACCGACAGCAGCCGACATTCGCCACACTTCGCGCGAAAAATGGGTTCTAGCTGATCAAGAACGCGCGGAGTGTGGCCGAAATAACACTCGGCATGCGTGGGTCAGGCGTTAACTGGCCGGCGGAAGGCGTTCCCGACACGTCGCTCCGTACGGGTGGATCGCGAATGCTCCTAGACGAGCTCCTCGCGGAGAGGGAACGCGCCCATACCCCGCCGACGCCGCCGCCGGTCCTGACGGTCGACCCGGTTGCGGTACCGCCCACCGTCGACACCAGTCGGCGGGCCGTGCGCCAGCGGTTGGCCGACCTCGAGAACGCGGCCGTCCGCAACTACCGCTCCGCGGAAGAGGCGCGCCGCGTGCTCGCCGACGAGCATCAGCGGCTGCAGGAAGAGTTGGCGGCTCGCACTCACGCCCAGCACGAGGCCGCGGCCCTGCGCCGTGAGGTCGATCGGCTGACCACCGAAGAGGCGAAGCGCAGCGCGCAGGAGCGCACCCGTGCCGAACGAGCGGCCCGGGCCCAGATCGCCGACGAGCTGAAGCGCTTCCAGGAAGAGCACGAACGCGTCGTGCACGAGATGACCGTGTTGCGCAGCTCGTTGTCGGAGCACGACGGCCTGCTCGACGAATACGTGACGCGCCTGCGCGAAGAACAAGGTGCGCGGGCCATGCTGCGCGCCGAGCTCGATCGGGCCGAAGCGGCGCGTTCGCTGGCCGAGCGCAGCTTCGCAGCGCGCGACGGAGAACGCCCGGCACGGTGCCGAGGACGAGATGATCCGGCTCGCGACGGCCGAACAGCAACTCGCCGATGCCGCCTCCGACCGCGACCGGTTCTCGGCGCAACTCGCGGAGCTGACGTCGGGCGACGGCGCGATCGGCCGGCTCACCGCGCAGGTCGAAGCGCAGCGACGCGGAGATCGCGAGCCTCGGGGTGCGCATCGCCGACCTGAGCGCGCGCATCGACGCGTCAGAGGACGCGGCGCGTGAGGCGTTGGCCGAGCGCGACACCGCGGTCGCGGCGCAGGCGGCCGCCGAAGCGCGATTGCAGGATGCGGAGCACGCCCGGTCCGAGGCCGAGCGGGCCGTGGCCGCGGCCACGACGCGGATCGCGGAGCTCGAGGCGGACCACCGCGAAGACGCCGAAGCGAGCGACGCGCACTCGCGCGAGCTCGACAAGACTCTGGGGAAGCTGCGGCGCGAGGCGCGCGATGCCTCGAACGCCCGACGTACGGCCGAAGGGGAGTTGGCGACAGCCGAGTCCGAGCGTGACGAGTTGCGCGCTCGGGTCGCCGATCTCCAGGCCGAAAGCGTGCGGGCGCGTGCCGATGGCGACCGCCTGCGCGCGCACGCCGCGATGCTCGGAGACGAGCTCGCGGCCGCGCGCGCGACGGCAGCCGAGCTGCAGGCGGCCGCGTCCGCACCCCTCGCCCCGCCCGCGCCCGTCGTGGAGCCCGCGCCGCCGATCCCCGCGCCGCCTGGCCCCGCGCCGGCCGCGCCCGAGGCCGTCGCGACCGCGCAACCGATCGTTCCGGAGTTCATCGCCGCGGCCCCGGTCGAGGCCGACCCGGACGTCGCGCCGCCGCTCCCGCTCCGGATCGCCGGACGGCACACACCGGCCCCGCCCCTGGCCCGCCGCCGTCCGCGCCGCGCCCCCGCGGAGGCCGATCCCGCGCCGCCCCCGGCGGCCGAGTCCGAGGCGGAGCCGGTGGTCGAAGAGCCGCCCGCCCGCCCCCGGATCTCCGAGGACACCTCCCGGCGCACCGCGTTGGCCGAGTTCAGCGCCCTCGCCACCAGCAGCGACGACTTCAGCTACCGAAAGAGGTAAAGAAGCCCCCCCAAGCGCACGCCCACGGGAATAATTAGCCTGGCTATTTAGCTATGCTAACCGTATGGCGACAGACCAGCGGATCCGAAGTTCAGAACTCGCATCACAACTGCGTTTCGCGGTGATGCGGCTGAGCCGCCGCCTGCGTCAGCACGCCCCCGAGGACATCACCCCCTCGCAGCTCTCCGCGCTTTCGGTGATCGTCCGGGCCGAGCGTCTCACCCTGTCGCAGCTGGCCGAGGCCGAGCGCGTCCAGCCGCCCACGGTTACCCGCGTCGTCGACCTGCTCGAGCAGAAGGGTCTCGCGATCCGCGTACCTTCGGAGCAGGACCGGCGCGTCGCGTTCGTGGAGCCGACGGACGCGGGCCGCGCCCTCGTCGACACCATCCGCCGCCGGCGTGACGCCTATCTCGCGGGCCGGCTCCGTACGTTCACCGCGGAGGAGCGTGCGCTGCTGGAGCGCGCGGCCACGTTGCTCGAACGCCTCATCGAGGACCCGTCATGACCCGCGCCAAGAGCCTGGGCCGGGCGACGTTCTCGTCGCTGAAGAACCGCAACTACCGCCTGTACTTCATCGGTCAGATCATCTCGGTCAGCGGCACCTGGATGCAGCGCCTCGCGCAGGCGTGGCTCATCCTGACGCTGACGCACAACAACGGTTTCGCGCTCGGCGTCGAGTCGGGCCTGCAGTTCCTGCCCATGTTGCTGTTCGGCGCATGGGGCGGCGTGATCGCCGACCGGTTCGACAAGCGCAAGCTGCTCTACCTCACCTCGATCGTCGCGGGCGTGCTCGCGTTCGGCCTCGGCCTCATCGTCGCGGTGGGCGCGGCGACCGTCCTCATCGACTACGTCTTCTCGATCCTGCTCGGGTTCGTCAACGTCATCGACAACCCGGCTCGCCAGACCTTCGTGATGGAGATGGTGGGGCGCGAGGAACTACCGAACGCGGTCGGCCTCAACAGTGTGGTGATGAACAGCTCCCGCGTGGTCGGTCCGGCCATCGCCGGTGTCGTCATCGCCGCGGTCGGCCTGGCGCCCTGCTTCTTCTTCAACGCCGCGTCGTACGTCGCCGTGATCTTCGCCTTGTGGCTGATGAACGCCAAGCTGCTGCGGCCCGTCCCGATCGTGCCGCGGGCCAAGGGGCAGCTGCGCGAGGGCTTCCACTACGTGTGGTCGGAGCGGATGCTCCGCACGCCGCTGCTGATGATGGCCGTGATCGGCACGCTCGCGTTCAACTTCCAGGTCGTCATCCCGCTCATCGCAACCAAGACCTTCGGCCTGGGCGCGGGCGGTGTGGGTGGACTCACGTCGGCAATGGGCTTGGGCGCGGTGCTCGGTGGGCTGGCCGCGGCGTCGCGTCGCGGCGTCTCGTACCGCCGGCTCATCGGGCTGACGTACGCGATGGGTGTTTCGATCCTCGTTGCGGCCGTGGCGCCGACTCTCGTGACCGAAGCGATCGCGTTGTTCGTGATGGGCGCGACGGCCTTCGCGTTCATCGCCACGGCCAACACCACACTGCAGCTCACGTCGCGGCCCGAGATGCGGGGCCGGGTCATGGCGCTCTACGCGATCGCGTTCTTGGGCAGCACCCCGGTCGGCAGTCCGATCGTGGGCTGGATCTCCGCGGTATGGGGCCCGCGGGCCGGCTTCGCGATCGGCGGGATCGCGGCACTCGTCGCCGGGTTCGCGGCGTGGCTGTCGTTCAGTCGCATACGCGCCGAACGCGAGCAACGCCTCGGTGCAGTCGCGCTGCCGGCCGCGTAACGGCCCCCGGCGGCTACTGCAGGAATCCCTCGACCGTCTTCGGGTCTCGGGGGTGAACCTCGCTCGGGTCGCGGCCGAACTCTTCCTGGCTGCGCCGTTGGCGCAACAGGTCCCAGAGCTGGTCGAGGGTCACCTCGAGCTCGCGCAGCTGGGCCGGGTCGTGCTCGGCGCTCTGCTGCATCTTCTGTTCCTCGGCGACCAGGTGTGTGATCCGGTCGATCAGTTCGCGGTCGTCCACTGCTCACTCCCATTCGAGGCGTGCGGTTGCTCACCGTTGTACCCGCTTTGCCCGTCCCTTGCGACCTCGCGGCCCGAAAATGCCGCGGGACGGCTCGGCTGCCGCCGGCTGTCGACCAGGAAGTAACGTCGGCCGCCGTATCGACGTGAGGGAGCGGTGGAATCGTGGAGTTCGGACTCTTCAACAGCGCGTGCGTACTGCCGCAGTTCAACGGCGACGAGCACCGTCGCATCATGGACGAGGTCGCGATCGTCAAGACCGCCGACCGTTCCGGTTTCAAGTACACCTGGGCGACCGAGCACCACTTCCTGACGGAGTACTCGCACCTGTCGGCCAACGAGGTGTTCCTCGGCTACCTCGCGGCGGCGACGGACTCGATCCACATCGGTTCCGGCATCTTCAATGTGACGCCGCCGGTCAATCACCCGGCCCGCATCGCCGAGCGCGTCGCCATGCTCGATCACCTCTCCGAGGGGCGCTTCGAGTTCGGCATGGGCCGCGGTTCGTCGACGACGGAGCAGAAGGGGTTCGGGATCACCGATCCCGACCTCACCAAGGAGATGTTCGACGAGGTCGTCGGCGAGTTCCGCAAGATGTGGAAGCACGAGGACTACCCGGGCTTCGACGGCAAGTTCTTCTCGATGCCGGCGCGCAACGTCTTGCCGAAGCCGTACTCGGCGCCGCACCCGCCGATGTGGGTCGCGGCCGGTAATCCCGCCACGTTCACCAAGGCCGCGCGCATGGGCCTCGGGGTGTTGTGCTTCACGATCGGCGGGCCGGAGTCGGTGAAGCCGCTCGTCGAGCTCTACAAGAACGAGATCGGCAACGCGGAACCGGTCGGTGATTTCGTGAACGACAACATCATGGTCACCACGCAGTTGCTGTGCCTGGAAGACGGCCAGCGCGCCCGCACCCTCGGCGCCGACCTGGGGATGGGCTATCACCGCAGCCTCTTGTTGCGTTACCTCGACACGTTCCCCCGCCCGGCGGGTGTCCCCGAATGGCCGGCGCTGTTGCCCGATCCCACGCCGGAAGAGCTCGACATGGGCATCAAGATGGGTGAAGTGCCGTACGGCACGCCGGAAGAGGTCGAGGTCGCGATCCGCAAGTACGCCGATGCCGGTGTCGACCAGGTCGTGTTCGGCTTGTTGTCGTCGAGCATGGAACGCGATCTGGCGAACGAGACGATCGAGACGTTCGGCAAGCATGTGCTGCCGGTGTTCGACAAGGATCCCGTGCACCGCACGACGCGGCAGCGCGAAGCGCGCGGCCGCGGGGTGAGTCGTCGCGTGCGCGCCCACGTACAACCTCGCCGATCTGTGGGAGACGTTGTGCGACGCGGGCCCCGATGCCGAGTGTCTGGTCGCGCCGCCCGCGCGCCACACCCGCGGTTCGTTGGACCGCGCCGCCAATCAGATCGCGAATCACCTGATCGGCATCGGCGTACGGCCCGGCGAACGGGTCGGGATCTACTCGCGCAATCGCGCCGAATACGTCGAGGCATTGTTCGGCTGCTGGAAGTGCGGGGCGGTGCCGGTCAACGTCAACTGGCGCTACGTCGCCGACGAGTTGCGCTATGTGATCGACGACGCCGAGTTGGTCGCGATGATCGTCGAGGACGAATACCTCCCGGTCCTGGATGCACTCGGCTTCGACCGGCGCGTGCGCATGGGTGATTGGGAGAGCGCGAGCGCCGCGCGCGCCTTCGCCGACATCCCGCGCTCGTCCGACGACGTGTACATGCTCTACACGGGCGGCACCACCGGGATGCCCAAGGGCGTGATGTGGCGTCACGAAGACTTCTTCTACGCGTGTTGCCTCGGCGGCTCGGTCTTCGATCCGATCACCGAACCCGCGCGAGATCGCTCGCAACGCGGAACCCTCGTTCCGGATGAGCCCGCTCGTGCTCGGTCCGCTCATGCACGGCGGCGGGCAGTGGCTCACGCTGATCGCGCTGTTCGGCGGCAACCGCGCGGTCGTGTACACCGACCGGGGATTCGACGCGGGCCCGGTGCTCGACCTCGCAGTGACCGAACACGCCACGACGGTCGGCATCATCGGCGACGCCATGGCGCGGCCGCTCGCGGAGGCGGTGCTCGCCGAACCCGATCGCTGGGACTGCTCGGAGATCATCGGGCTCGGTAACGGCGGCGCGATGTTGAGCGCGGCGGTGAAGACGCAACTCCACGCCGCGTTCCCGAACGCGGTGCTGAACGACAGCTACGGCGCGTCGGAGACCGGCGCGGCCGGCAGCGAGGTCGGCGCGAGCACCGAGCAGGACCGACCTCGGTTCGCAACCGACGGACGCACGTGGGTGTTGGATCCGGAAACGCTCGAACCGCTCGAGCCGGGATCGGGAGTCGAGGGCCTCTTCGCGCGCAAGGGCTACATCCCGCTCGGGTATTGGAACGATCCGGTGAAGACCGCCGCGACCTTCCGGACCGATGCGCACGGCGTGCGCTGGGTCGTGCCCGGCGACTGGGCCACCATCGACGCCGAGCGCCGCATCGTGCTCTTCGGGCGCGGTTCGGGCTGCATCAACTCCGGTGGTGAGAAGATCTTCCCCGAAGAGGTCGAGGCCGCGGTGCGCGCCCATCCGGATGTGTTCGACGCGATCGTGGTCGGTGTACCCGACGATCGCTTCGGACAGCGGGTCGTCGCGCTCGTGAAGCTGCGCGACGGCGCGCCCGATCTGACGCTCGACGCGCTCCAGCAGCATTGCCGCACGAAGATCGCGGGCTACAAGGTTCCGCGGGACCTGCTCGTCGGCGCCGCGCCCCGCACGAACACCAACAAGCCCGACTACGCCACTGCGCTGGAGATCGCCCAAGGCCGGCTTGGTTGACGGCGGCGGCTGGGCCATGCTGGGCCCATGCAGACTCGCTCCATCGGTTCCCTCGACGCGACCGTCGTCGGCCTCGGTTGCAACAACTTCGGCGGCCGGATCGACGAGGCGGCCACGAAGAAGGTCGTGGATGCCGCCCTCGACGCGGGCATCAACCTCTTCGATACCGCCGACATCTACGGCGGGACGCGCAGTGAAGAGTTCCTCGGGCGCGCGCTCGGCGGGCGTCGCGACGACGCGCTGATCGCGACGAAGTTCGGAGGGCCCATCGACGACGAGCGCAAGGGCGGCGCGAGCGCGGCCTACATCGCGCGGGCCTGCGACGATTCGTTGCGGCGGCTCGGCACCGATCGCATCGACCTGTATCAGCTGCACTTCCCCGATCAGGCCACGCCGCTCGAGGAAACGCTCGGTGCGCTCGACGAGCTCGTGCGGGCGGGCAAGGTGCGCGAGATCGGCTGCAGCAACTTCTCCGCGGAGATGATCGAAGAGTCGGCGCGCATCAGCGCCACGAACGGCTGGGCGCGTTTCGTGAGCGTGCAGAACGAGTACAGCCTCCTGCGCCGGGGTCCCGAGAAGCAGGGTGTGCTCGACGGCGTGCGCCAAGCACGACGTCGCGTTCATTCCCTACTTCCCGCTCGCCAGCGGCGTGCTGTCGGGCAAGTACAAGCGCGGCACCGCTCCGCCGGCCGGGACGCGGCTCGCGGGGATGCCCGAGGAGCGCCAGGAGCAGGCGCTCTCCGACGCGGTGATGAAACGCGTCGAGGCGCTCGACGCGTGGGCCCGGGGCGCCGGGCGAACGCTGCTCGAGCTCGCGTTCGCGTGGCTGTTGGCGCAGCCGACCGTCGCGAGCGTGATCGCGGGCGCGACGAAGCCCGAGCAGGTGGTCGCGAACGCGGCCGCCGGCGGACTGGTACTGACCGACGCCGACCTGGTCGAGATCGACGCGGTCATCGCGGCGGCGAAGGGTCAGTGACGATGGAGCTCGACGATCTTTCGCGCGCCGAGCTGGCCGTGCTCGGCCGCGAGTGGCTCTTGCACGGCCACCTGCAGGACCGGGTGGGGATGCCGCTCGTGCACACCGGACGCGAGCGCGAGGAGATGGAACAGATCGCGATCGAGGAATGGATGGCGGCGAGCCCGATCTACTCGCGTCGATCCCAACAGGCGCTGAAGTTCGGGAACGGCGACGTGCCGACGATCCTGAAGAACATCCAGCTCGACATCGGCGCGCCGCATCACTTCATGGACTTCCGTTGCCGCGTCGACGACGCGAACCACGGCGAGTTCTGGCTCGCGCACTGCGGTGCGCTCCTCGACGTGGAACCGATGGGCGAGGAATACGTGCACGGCATGTGCCACGCGATCGAAGACCCCACCTTCGACGCCACCGCGGTCGCGACGAACGCGCGCGCCCAGGTCCGACCGCTCCACCGCCCGCCGCGCGTCCCTGCGGGCCGCGAGCCGCACTGCCACTGGACCATCACGATCGATCCGTCCTTCACGCCGGTCGAGGCGCATCCGAACCTGGCGATCGTCGAGCAGGCGCGGATCGCGTCGGTGCCGATCGAGGAGTCGGCGGCCGACGCGCCGGGCGCGGTCGCCGATCCCGGCGGTTGGGACGACTACTCGGGCGACTTCGATCCCGACTTCGAGCTCGAAGACCTCTCGCACCGGGCGTTGGTGATCGCGTTGCAGGAGGTCGCGGTGCAGAGTCATCTGCTGTTGCGCGCGTTCGCGGTTTCCGTCTCGCAGCACTACGGCGAAGACACGGCCCTCGAGTTGCTGCCGCAGATCGTCGACCGGGCTCGCAGGCATGACCGCACAACGGCTCGTCGCCGGCGCTCGAGATCAGGACGCACGACGCCGCCGCGATCGCGCGATCTCTTGCGCCTGCACCCGATGTTCTGGCCGCGCACCTACGTCGACCTCCGGATCGAGGTGATCGACGACGAGCGCGTCCGCTTCGCGCTCGGGCCCAGCCCGATTCTCGACGAGGCCGACGGCTTCACCTGGTTCGCGCAGCTCGGCGGCGCGGGCGATCGCGCCCTCGACGCCATCGTGCACGCGGTCGACCCGCGGGCCGCGTGTCATCCGGTGGCGACGCAGGGCGACGAGCGGTTCGCCTACGAAGCGGTCATCGATCCGGACGCCAAGCCGCGGGCCGAGGCGAACGAGATCGCGCTGGCGAAGATCAGCGGCGGGGCCACATTCGTGTTCACGCCTCGGCGTCCGGTGCGCGTGGGTTGACCCGTCCGGTCAGCCCGAGCCGAGTTGCACCGAGCGAGGCGACCGCCAGCGACACGGCCGCGGCCGCGATGATCGCCGCACCCTGACCGGGTCGTAACGCGTTCGTCGCCAGGCCCAGCGACGCGACCGCCGACGGCACGCCCATCTCCGCGGCCGCGAGCAGACCGCTCGACAGGGGCAGCCGAACGATCATTGCCGCAATCACGGGAACGAGCGTGGTGGCGATGGCGAGGAGTGCGAACAGGAGCAGGTCGTCGCGCGAGTGCACGAGCGCGCGGAGGTCGATGCGCGCACCGAGCACGACGAAGAACAGCGGAACGAAGAACCCTTCGCCGAGACCGATGAATTGCGCGGCGAGCCGGCGGGGCTCGCCGACCAATGAAACCATGAACCCGGCCGCAAAACCGGCGAGCAGCGCGCTCGGTGTCGAACCGTTCCGCGATCCACGACAGCGTGAACAGGATCAGGAGCGAGAACCGCAGGTCGATCGCCCAGTCGCGGTGGTGCGACTCGTGGCGGAGTGACTCGACGGGGGCGAGGCCGAGGATGCGATGGATGACCAGACCGGCTACGGCCGCGCCCGCGACGACCAATACCGCACCGGTCGAGCGCGCGGCCGAAGCCGCCCGTCGACAGCACGAAGGGAACTGCGAGGACCGTGACGATGTCGGCGATCGAGACCCACGCGATCGTCACGAGCATCGCTTCGTCGTTGTCGTGCCCGCTGATGATCGGGAGCACGATCGCGGCCGAGCTCGACGCGACGAGCACCGCCAGAACCGCGGGGCGGTGCAAACCGGTCGTCGCGGCCAGGAGCGGCGAGACGACGATCGCCAGCACACTCGTGATGCCGAACACCACCAGGCCGCGCCGTGCCGCGCCGCGCAGGCGGTGGTCGCGCAGTGGGATGTTCGTCGCCACGATGAACATCAAGAGCGCGAAGCCGATGTCGGCCAGGAACGCGAGCGTGGGTTCGGTCGCCACGATGGTGCGCGTCCCGGTGCGTCCGAAGATCACGCCCGCCGCGATCTCGCCGATCACCACCGGCGGCGCGAACTTGCCCGGTAGGAGCGCGAGCATCGGTCCGAGCAATCCGATGGCGACGACCAGCGCGAGGATCCCGTAGCTCATGTGCGCCCTGCCGACCCGACCACTCAGAAGACCTCGGCTTCGAGGCCGGCCGCGAACGTGATGCCGAGCTCGTGGCGCGCGTTCGAGTGCGGCGGCGTCGACGTCGCCGACCACGAGCACGGGCGCGAGCACGGACTTCCAGGCCAGACCGGTGACGATGCGCTCGACGCTGCGGATCGCGCCCTCGCCGTCGTGGCCGCCCTTCACGAACAACGCGTAGGGCAGCCCGCGGGTCTCCTCGAGCAGCACGTAGTAGATGCGTTCGAAGAAGTCCTTCAACGCGCCGCTCATGTACCCGAAGTTCTCGGGCGTGCCGAGCAGGATGCCGTCGCACCAACGCACGTCGTCGGGGTTGGCGTCGAACGCGGGCCGGACGCGCACGTCGACCCCGTCGATGTCGTCACTGGTCGTGCCCGCGATCGACCGCGTCGGCGAGCGCCTGCGTCCCGCCCGTGCGGGAGTGGAAGACGACAAGGAGATGTCGGGCGGCGGCCGCGCTCACGGCGCGGACACTACTTCCGGCGCTGCTCTTGGAACGCGGCGAGATCGAATGCGAGGTGTTCGCGTACGTCGCCGACGTGATCGACGATGATGTGGCGCTGGGCGAAGTGCCAACCCCGACCACCGCGTGCGAATTGGTCGCGGTAACGGCCGGTCACGATCGGCTGCAGGGGCAGGGTCGGGGTCTGTTGGAACACCACGAAGCTCGAGCGGGCGGTTGCGGTCCCGCCCGACTCCTCGATGTCGATCTGCACGTTCGCGGTGAGATGACGGGTGCGCAGCGTTCCGTCGCCGTGAACCCTGTTGGTGTTCACGTAGAGCTGCTTGATGGCCTCGCCGCCGGCGATCTCGCCCTCGACGCCTTCGTTCGTGATGATCGCGTCGGCGAACAGGTCGGCGATGGCATCGAAGTCGGCCGCGTCGACGTACTCGGCGTAGCGGAACATCAAGGTGCTGATTGCGTGGTGACTCTCCCACGTGCCCGCGGCCATCGCGTCACACTAGCTTCGGCGTCTGTGACCGCCTCCCCGCCGAACACCTCGCCGAACGACCCACCGTACGAACTGCGAGTGCCCGTGGAAGCCGCGTTCGACGCGACCATCGGGTTCGTCGTCGACGATGCCGAGGAGGTCGGCCGCTGCGCGGGTCATCTACCCGTGCGGCCCGGCGTGTGTCAGCCGATGGGGATCGTCCACGGTGGCGTGTACGCGGCGATCGCGGAGACGCTCGCCTCGATGGGAACGGCGCGGGGCGTGTTGGCGGACGGGCGCGTTCCGCTCGGTATGTCGAACAACACCAGCTTCCTGCGCCCGGTCAGCGCGGGCACGGTGCACGGCGTAGGCAACGCGGTCCACCGTGGCCGGATGAGTTGGGTCTGGGATGTCGAGATGCGCGACGACGAAGGTCGATTGTGCGCCACGTCGCGCGTGACGATCGCGGTGCGCGACTTCGGCCCGAGATGAACAAGATCAAGCTCGGCTTCTTCTCGTTCACGGAGATCACCGACCCGAGCGAACACCACGCATACAACGAGTGGCATCAACTCGATCACATGCCCGAGCAGTATCCGCTCGACGGGATCGCGTACGGCCAACGTTGGGTATCGACGCCCGCGTGCCGCGCCGCGCGTCTGGTGAGTGCCGCGCCGCTCGACCCGATCCACTACATGACGCTCTACCTCATGACCGAACCCGTCGACCGCACGTTGCGCGAGTTCATGCAGCTCGGCCGCGACCTGCACGCGGTCGGCCGATTCCATCTGCACCGCAAGGCGCACCTCTCGGGCCCGTTCCCGTTCCACGGCGCGGCGGTCGCGCCGCGTGTGTTGATTTCGGCCAAAGCCGTTCCCTACCGCCCGAACCTCGGCGTGTACGTGGAGGTCGACGAGTTGGCCGCGGATGAATCGGGCGGCGCCGGTCCGGAGTATCTCGCGGCGCTGTGCGAGCTCGACGGAGTGGCCGGCACGTGGTCGTTTGCCGACGCCGGGCGCCGGGTCACAGTGACGTGGCTCGATGCCGCGCCGCTCGATATGGCGCGGGTGATCGATCCGATCGTGGAACAACGCCGGGCGCGATCGGGGGCGAGCACCCTGTTCGCGGGTCCGCTGGAGACGATCACGCCCTGGCAGTGGAGCTGGTTCGACCCCGACTGAACCGTGGGTTAGGCCCGGGCGAGGCGTTCGGGTTTCGTGCGCGACCAGGCACGAAAGTCGACCAATATCACCGAGCCGGCCGCCAGCCGCAGAGCGTGGAACAGGAACGCCCACCAGTCGCGGTTGACGGCGGAGGGGATCAACTGAATCGCGTCCGCGAGTATCGCGAGGCCGAAGAATGCGACTATCACTCGTCGTATCCGGGCGCCGGGCGGGCGGCGAAAGATCCGCAGGTACAGACGATGCATCTTCGGACCGATCGCCAATTCCGTGACGATCAGCGCCAGGAGAAAGAGGCCGCCGATGACGAGCGCGGTGTCGCCGACCGCCAGCCCGCGAATCGCGTTCGCAGTCCCGAGGACGACGAAGGCGACGTCGACGATGAACTCGCGGCCCGCTTTGGTCACGGCCGCATTGTGCCTGATCCCGAACTCCATGGCGGGCGTCGGCCGGTGGCTTTGAGTCCTGTTCAGTGATTCTCGGAGCCGTCTGTACTCGTAGGGAGTACAGACGGCTCCGAGAATCGGAAATCTCGGCTCATGCGCCGGCGATTTGGCGGGCCCAGGTGTAGTCGGCCTTGCCGGCGGGGTTTCTGAGTACCTCGGCGACGACGTGGACGGCGCGGGGGACTTTGTAGCCCGCGAGTTGGGTGCGGCAGTGCTCTTGCAATGCGGCGAGATCGGGCGCGGCGACTCCCGCAACGGGTTCGACGATCGCCACGACGCGCTGGCCGAACTTCTCGTCGGGCGCGCCGATCACGACCGCGTCGGCAACCGCGGGATGGCCCTTCAAGACCGCCTCGACCTCTTCCGGATACACCTTCTCGCCGCCGGTGTTGATGCAGAGCGAGCCGCGCCCGAGGAGGTGCACGGTTCCGTCGGCGTCGATGGTGGCCATGTCGCCGGGCAGCGACCAGCGCTCGCCGTCGATCTCCACGAACGTCCGCGCACTGCGATCCGGGTCTTTGTAGTAGCCGATCGGAACGCGACCCCGCGTCGCGAGGCGGCCCACAAGACCCGAGCCCCGCGCCACGGGCCGGAGACCGTCGTCGACCACCATGGTCTCGGCTTTGGCGGCGAACGTGAGCGAACGGTTCGGCGCGGTCACGCCGGCGCGCGTCGTGACGGCAACTGCTTGGGCGGGCGACTCCGACGAGCCGATGCCCTCGACGATGGCGAGCACCGAAGGAATCGCGGCCAGCAGCGCCTCCTTGGCGTCGGCGGAGAGGATGCTGCCGCCCGAACCCAGGAGCCGCAGCGCCGACAGGTCCCAACGGTCCGGATGTTCGGCCAACGCCGTGAGCATCGGACGTGCGCTCGCGTCGCCCACGAGGTTCATCGCGTTCACGCGCTCGCGCGCGATGAGATCGAGGACGTATTCCATGTCGACGCTCGGGCGGTCGTAGAGCACGACCTTGCCGCCCCCGAGAAGCGTGCCGATGGCCGACCACTGCCCGCTCGCGTGCATCAGCGGCCCGAGCGCGAGCGACACGAATTGATCGGGGCCGGGATCGTCGGCGGGCAGAAAGGGTCGCAAGCGCTGCGGCGGATTGTCGAGCACCGAGACCACGATCTCGGCGGCCCGCTCGATGGGCGGCCCGCCCGGGTTCCCACCGCCCATCGCGCCGAAGAAGATGTCTTCGTGGCGCCACAGCACGCCCTTCGGCATGCCCGTGGTGCCGCCCGTGTAGAGCACGTAGTGGTCGTCGGGGGAGCGGGGCCCGAGATCACGCACGACCGACGCATCCGCCCGCGCCGCCGCGTAGCCCGGGTCGTCGACATCGATCAGGAATCGCACCGCGGGGCACCGGGCCGCGACACGCGCCGCGCGCTCGCCGACACCACCGTCGTGAATGATCCCGACTGCGTCCGCGTCTTCGAGCAGATATCGCAGCTCGTCGTCGACGTAGCGGTAGTTCACGTTGATCGGTACCGCGCGCAGCTTGTAACACGCGAACATCGCCTCGAGATGCTCGATGGAGTTGCGCATGTACAGCGCTACGTGCATGCCGGGGCCCGCGCCGCCGTCGGCGAGGAGGTGCGCAAGCTGGGTCGAGCGTTCGTCGAGCTCGGCGTAGGTGCAGCGATCGGGACCGCAGACCGCGGCGCCGCGCTCCGGGACGGCGTCGGCAACCCGCTCGAACAGATCGGCAAGATTGAACTGCAACGCGGCCCCTCCGCTCGCTACTACAGTCCGATTCTGACATGAGCGAACTCCAGGCCCTGCTCGTTCGGCCCGACGGCTTCGTGCCCAAGGGGCGCTACACCACTCGGGAGTTCACCGAACTCGAGCACGAGCGCTTGTGGCCGCATGTGTGGCAGATCGCGTGCCGCGAGGAACAGGTCGCACTGCCGGGCGAGTTCTTCGAGTACACGATCGGCGCGGAGACGGTTGTGATCGTCCGCGCCGGCGACGGCGCCCTCCACGCGTTCTACAACACGTGCCTGCACCGGGGCCGGCGTCTCGCCGACGGCTGCGGCGCCTTCGCCGACGGCGCGATCACGTGCCCGTATCACGGCTGGTGTTACGCGCTCGACGGCCAGCTCGTCGACGTGCCCGATCGGGAGGAGTTCGCGGGCTTGCCCGACGACCTCGCGTTGGCGCCTGTGCGGCTCGACACGTGGGGCGGTTTCGTCTTCCTCAATCTCGACGCGAAGGCGGAGCCGTTACTCGACTTTCTCGGTCCGCTTCCCGAACTGCTGGGTGGGTATCACCTGGAGCAGATGCGACTCCGCGCTTCGCTCAGCACGATCATCGACGCGAACTGGAAGGCGGTCGTCGACGCGTTCAACGAGGGGTACCACGTACAAGGACTGCACCGGCAGATCCTGCCCTGGACCGACGACGTCAGCATCGAATACGAACAGCTCGGCAAGCACTCGCACTACGGGCGCCTCCCCGGCGCGCGGCGCCAACTCCGACCGAGCCCACGCCTACATCTCGGTCCCGACGACTACGACGAGGGCGAGATCCTCGCCAACCTCGTGGGCGGGCTCGGGGGCGCGTTCCTCGGCGAGGAGCGCGCGGCGATCGAAGCCTTGCGGGCGACCGGCCCGCCACCGGGGAAGACCTTGCTCGAGGCGTACCAAGCGCGGCGCATGCAACTGCTGTCGGCGCGCGGCTTCGACGTGTCGGGTCTCTCCGCGGAGCTGATGACGAGCGCCGACGACGTGTTCTGCTTCCCGAATGTCGTCGGCCCGATCTATCCGGGCAGCGCGATCCTGTTCCGCGTGCGGCCGCTCGGTCTCGATCCCGACCGCTCGATCAAGGACACGTGGGTGCTCGAGTGGCGCCCGCCCGCTACCGCGGACGATCGCCGGGTGCAGCCCACGTTCTTCGAGAACTGGCGCGATCGCGACTGGGGCGAGATCACCGAGCAGGACTACGAGAACCTTGCCAACGTGCAGCAGGGAATGCGGTCGGCGGGCTGGGCCGGGGCCCGGCTGAATCCCCGCCAGGAGAGCAACATCCTGCACATGCACCGGGTCATCGACGGCTACCTCGCAGCCGGCAACGGCGCGTTGCGGGACTGAGGAGACAGCGCGTGGTCGCGGAGAACCCGAAGCCCGAGCCCGGCGATCACGACAAACGCGATGCGGCGCGCGTCATCTTGATCGTCGTGCTCATCGCACTCCTCGTCGCGTTCGTCATCGACAACACGCGCTACGTCAAGGTCGGGTTCGTCTTCGGCGATCACAAGACTCGACTGATCTACGTATTGATCGTCACCGTCGTGATCGGTGTACTGATCGACCGGCTCTGGCAGCGGCGGCATCGCAAGGAATAGGCGCCGGCTCTCACCAGCTGCCCCCGCCGCCTCCGCCCCCGCCGCCGCCCGAAAAGCCGCCGCCGAATCCACTGCCGCTCGACGACGACGGCTGACTCGCGTACAGCGTGCCGGTCGCGACCGTACCGAAGTTGTTGAGCGAGCTCGCGAGCAGGATGGCGTTGAACGGCGCATTGCCCCGGTACCAACCGGCGTTGAGCTCCTCGGCGTCGAGCTGCGAGAACACCCGGGCCCATTTGTCGGTGCAACCGAAGACGATCGCGTACGGCAGATACTGCGAAAAGACCTCGTGTTGTTCGGCGAACTTCTCCCGCAGCCCCTGGTCGCCCTCGTCGAACAAGCGCCGGAAGCCCCGCACCCGCGAGAACATCGCGCTGCCCTTTCCGGTGCGCGCCGGCATGCGGTGCGCGGCGACGAGCAGCGTGATCGCACCTAGCACGAGTCCCGCCGGCACCAGTGCGAACGACGACCCGAGCCCGACGACCACCGTGATCCCCACCGCGAGCACCAGCACGCCGATCGCGATCGCGGTGTAGCGGACGCGGGTCTTGTCCGGGCGCACGCGGTACCAACCCTGAGTGACGACGTCGTCGTACATGGCGTTCTGGATCACCGCGAGCTCGGCGCGGAACTTGTACTTGAGGTCGGAGAGCTTCACGTCGGGCCCGGCGCCGAACAGCGCGTTCATCAACTCCGTCTCGTACGGGAGCAGTGTTCCCTTGCCGGCCACCTTGGTTGCGGTCAGCTCGTAGTCGTTGTCGGCGCCGAGGTCGGTGATCGTGAGCCAACCCCGGACCGCGAGGTCGACGATGGTCGCGGTGACGTCGACGAGGTTCGCGTGCTCGTCGACGAGCGTGCCGACCTGGCCGGGCAGGATTCCGTTCGGTGGGACGAACTCGACCGGACCCGCGTCTTCGCGCCCGAGCGCGACCCGTTCCTCGGCCCCGGTGTCGTTCCCGAATGCGGCGTCGACGGCCGATCCCGCGTAGCGCCGGTCGCGTCCGGTGCGCCACGCGAGCCCGAGGACCGCGCCGATGCTCAAGAGCGCAACGGCAATCGCGGGCACGAGCGTGTTCGGCCGGAGCGCGAACGCGTCGGCGAGGGTGCGGCGCCGCACGAGGATCGGTTGCGGATCGGGCACGAGCGTGCCCGGCGGCATCCCCGCGACGATGGTCAGGCCCTCGTACGGCCCGATGTCGTTCTGCGTGAAGATGGCCGACGGGCCGTGGGTCGCGGCCTGATCGCACGACAGCGAGCTGCCCTGCGGGCCGGTGTAACACGCAACTCGTGTGATCTCGCCCGGCGCGGTCAACGTCACTGTCGCCTGATCGATGGCGACCGGCCACTGGTTCCCGATCGCGTCCCAGAAGAGCTCCTGGTGATCGGCGAACGTGCGCGCCGCGCCCGCGATGTCGTAGGTGATCGCGTAGTGGTGCACGCCCGAGATTGTGACCTTCGGGTCGCCGATGCGAACGTCGAGATAGTTTCCCGAGTGCGTCAGTTGCACCGGTGTGGATCCGCCGTCGGCCTGCACGCTGACGTTCGTAATGCGGTAGTGCCGGTCGTTGTGTGCGTCGTAGCTTTCGCTCACGACGAGGTTGCGGAAGATCCCGTGATGCGCGGTGTCGCCGAAGTCGTATGTGATCTGCTCGTCCATGTGCAGGTTGCCGTTCTTCTGCAGCTGCATGGCAACCGTGTAGTCCGCGATGTGCTCGCCGACGGTTTGCGCGGGCGCGCTCGGCGCGGCGGCCGCCAGAACGAGCGCGCTCCCGGCGCAGGCGAGGAGAAGGAAGATCGCCGGGCGCCTCACTGCTCCGACATGATCTTGTCGTATTCGGCGGCCGGATCGCGGTGTGGATCGCCGGAGACGTCGACGACCACGCGATCGATCTCGACGTTGGCGCGGAACGGTGCGTCGTAGCCCGGACCGATCGCGGGGCCGACCTCGTAACCGCATGTGAGCCCGCCGCCGGTGTACGAGAAGGTCATCGGCGTGAAGTGCGGGATGTCGGCGGTACCGACGACCTCGCCGTCGATCAGCAGATCGCCGCGGCCGGTGTACTCCGCGGTCTTGGTGAACACGAATGCGGCTTGGTGTTCGCCGCCGCTCACCATGGTGTCGCTGTCGACGATGTCGCGGCTCGCGCCGTACAGGTTGTGCACGTAGCGGAGCCGCCCTTCGACGAGTTGCAGCGTGAACCCGCCGAGTACGGATCCCAACGCGAGCAACGTGCCCGACGCCACGACGCCGTCCGGAACCGTGATCGACGCGGTGATCGAGTGCGAACGATTCCGCACGTTCACGGCCACCGACTCCGGCACCGGCGAACCGTTCGGGTAGTACACGTACGTCGAGCGCGCCTGACGCGTGGTCGGGCGCGGATTCAAGATCGCGAACAGCGGGCGGTTGTCGAGAGGAAGCACGTCGTTCCGTTCCGCCTCCCGCCACCAGAGTTCGACCATCTCGGCCAGGCGCCCGGGCTCGGCCGCGGCGAGGTCGTTCGTCTCCGACGGATCGGCGACCACGTCGTACAACTCCCACACGTCGTCGTCGAAGGGTGCATCGGGATCGAGGCCGTCGTCGTACATTGCGCCCATGGGATGGAACGTCACGGCCTTCCAACCGCGGTGATAGATGCCGCGCGAGCCCAACATCTCGAAGTGCTGCGTCTCGTGCGTCTCGGCTGCGCCGGGATCCCGCAGCACCGACGCGAAACTCGCGCCGTCGAGGTGCGACTGCTCGATGCCGTCGATGGTGTCGGGCATCTCGATGCCGGTCAGCTCGAGGATCGTCGGCAGCACGTCGATCGCATGCGCGAACTGGCGCCGCGTGCCGCCGCCGCTGACGCCCGGTACGGAGACGATGCAGGGATCGGCGACGCCGCCTTCGTGCACCTCGCGCTTCCACCGCTTGAACGGCGTGTTGCCCGCCATCGTCCAGCCCCACGGGTAGTTGTTGTGCGCGGTGGGACCGCCGATCTCGTCGATGCGGGCCCGCAGCTCCCGGCGCCCGGCCGGCGCGCCGTTCATCAACCGACCGTCGTTGATGGATCCCTTGGGTCCGCCTTCCGCGCTCGCACCGTTGTCGGAGACCGCGACGATCACGGTGTTGTCGAGGTCGCCGGTGTGGGCGAGGAATTCGAGGAGACGCGCAATCTGCGCGTCGGTGTAGGAGAGGTACGCGGCGAAGCACTCCATGAAGCGCGCCGCGACCGCGCGGTCTTCGGCCTTCAGGGAGTCCCACGCCGGAACCCAGTGCGGACGCGGCGAGAGCTGAGTGTGCGCGGGCAGGATGCCGGTCGCGATCTGGCGGGCGAACGTGTCGTCGCGCCACGCGTCCCATCCGCCGTCGAAGTGACCCCGGTAGCGGTCGATCCATTCCTTCGGCGCGTGATGGGGCGAGTGGCACGCGCCCGTCGCGAAGTAACAGAAGAACGGGCGGTCGGCGTCGACCGCGCGGAGGTCTCCGAGAAAGCCGATGGCGCGGTCGGCGAGATCGGCGCTCAGGTGGTATCCGTCTTCGGGGCGGGCGGGCGGGAGCACCGAGTGGTTGTCGTGGTAGAGCGACGGCACGAACTGATGCGTCTCGCCCCCGTGGAACCCGTACCAACGGTCGAAGCCCCGGGAGAGCGGCCACGACGCGCGTGACGACGCCATGTGCGTCTCGTCGTCGGGCGTGAGGTGCCATTTTCCGACCGCGTACGTGGCATAGCCGTTGGCGCGCAGGATCTCGGGCAGGAATCCGTTCTCGCGCGGGATCCGCCCCCAGTAGCCGGGATAGCCCACCGCGAGGTCGGCGACGCGGCCCATGCCGTTGCGGTGGTGGTTCCGGCCGCTGAGCAGGCACGCCCGAGTAGGGGAGCACAGCGCGGTCGTGTGGAAGTTGGTGAAGCGGGTCCCGGTTGCGGCGAGACCGTCGAATGTGGGGGTGGAGATGTCGGAGCCGTAGCAGCCGAGTTGCGCGAACCCGACGTCGTCGAGCACGAGCATCAGCACGTTGGGTGCGCCCGCGGGCGGCTCCGGATCGGGCGGCCACCAGGGCGTCGAGGTGCGCCAGTCGCGGCCGATGACGCCTTGGAATGTCTCGCTCATGCCGTGAGTCTGCCCGGCGCGCTAGACCATGTGCATGAAACTGGGACTTCAGCTCGGCTACTGGGGTGCACAACCGAACCCGTTCTCGATCGCGCTCGCGCAAGAAGCGGAGCGCCTCGAGTACGACTCCGTGTGGACGGCGGAGGCATGGGGCTCCGACGCGTTCACGCCCGCGGCCTGGATCGGCGCCCACACTTCACGTATCCGCTTGTGTACGGGCATCGTCCAGATCTCGGCGCGCACTCCCGCCGCGACCGCGATGGCCGCGCTGACGATCGATCACCTGACGAACGGTCGATTCACGCTCGGGCTCGGAGTGTCGGGCCCGCAGGTGGTCGAGGGTTGGTACGGCCAGCCCTTCGGCAAGCCGCTGGCGCGCACGCGCGAATACGTCGAGATCGTGCGCCGGATCCTGCGGCGCGAGGAGCCGGTCGAGTTCCACGGCGAGCACTATTCGCTGCCCTACGACGGGCCCGGATCGTGGGGCCTGGGCAAGCCGTTGCGTTCGATCACGCATCCGCTGCGCGCCGATCTCCCGATCCTGCTCGGCGCGGAAGGCCCGAAGAACATCGCGCTCGCGGCCGAGATCGCCGACGGGTGGATGCCGCTCTACTACTCGCCGTTCCGCCAGGACGTGTACGCCGACTCGATGAAGGCCGCCGCGAACAAGCCCGGCTTCGAGGTGTGCGTCAACGTGATGGGTTGCCGTATCGGCGACGACATCGAAGAGGCACTCATGCCGACGAAGGCCGCGCTCGCGTTCTACATCGGGGGCATGGGCGCGCGCGACAAGAACTTCCACATGGAGTTGATGAGCCGCATGGGCTTCGAGGCCGAGGCGCACAAGATCCAGGACCTCTTCTTCGAAGGCCGTCGCGACGAGGCCATCCCGCTCGTGCCGACGCAGTTCGCCGACGAGATCTCACTCGTCGGCTCGAAGGCGCGCATCCGCGATCGGCTCGAGGCGTGGAAGGACAGCCCGGTCACCACGATCATCTTGAACGGCGACCTCGACACGCTCCGCACGATGGCGGAGCTGATCGCGTAACCGCCTTGCCGATTGCCGCGAACGCCTACGGCGTGACGAGCACGCCTTGGGTGGCGCGGGCGAAACGCCGGCTGACGTCGCTGAAGTCGATCACGTTCCAGATCGCCTTCACGTAGTCGGGCCGCCGGTTTTCGTACTGCAGGTAATACGCGTGCTCCCACGCGTCGATCACCAACAGCGGCACGCCACCCTGTCCCGTGTTCCCCTGGTGGTCGTAGATCTGCTCGATGAACAGGCGCTCGCCGAGCGGCTCCCACGACAACGCGCCCCAACCGGATCCCTGCACGGTTGCGGCCGACTGCGTGAGCTGCTTCTTGAACGCGTCGAACGAACCGAAGTTCTCGTCGATCGCCGCGGCCAGTTCGCCTTCCGGGCGTTCAGCCGCGTCGGGCGAGAGGTTCTTCCAGAACAGCGTGTGCAACACGTGGCCGGAGAGGTTGAACGCGAGCGTCTTCTCGAGCCCGACGATGGGGCTGAGATCGTCGGCCACGCGGGCGGCCGCGAGTTTCTCGAGCGTCGTGTTCACACCGTCGACGTACGCCTTGTGATGCTTGTCGTGGTGCAGTTCGAGGACACGCGCCGAATAGTGCGGCTCGAGTGCCCCGAAGTCGTAGTCGAGCGGGGGGAGCTCGTAAGGCTTCATCTATTCCTCCAAAAGTTGACCTGCTGCTCGGATTGCCAAAGGTTCTTCGCCGGCCGCCTGGGCGAACTTGCCCAGCGCGGAGATGACCGCGACCCGATCTTCGTCTCCCATGCGCCGCACCACGGAGTCGAGTTCGGCGCGCCGGGCGGCCATCACGCTTTCCACTACAGACGTACCCATGGTCGTCAGCGCGATAACCACTTCGCGGCGATCGCTCGCCGAGGGCGCGCGCACGACCAGTCCACGCGTGACCAGCCGATTGCACATGCGGGTCATCGTCGACGCGTGCACCGCCAACCGGTCGGCCAACGCGCTCACGGTCTGCGGCCCCGCGGTCGCCAGAACGACCAACGACCGGAACTGCGGAAGCGTGACGTCTTCGTTGACCGACGAGAGCGACCTCGCGGTTATCGCCACGAGGGCGCGGCTGGCGCGGAGCAGTGCGTCGACAACCGGATCGGCTGTCGCATCGGGCATGTCGATCGGCTCTGCGCTCATGAAAGCGACTCGTTCGAGCTCGACCCGTTCGGGATCGGGTCAGTCGTGTTCGGGTACATGGGCGTTCCACCGTCCTCTCGCCAGGTAACCGTGGCGATCCTACGGCGAGACCGCAGGCCGGGACGACTGGGCCGGCCGGCACCCCCGGCTTGACCGACCGGTACGCGCCGCCTACACAAGCCGGATGGCTGATCTGGAAGCGCGGCTCGCGGAGATACTGGCGCCGCAACACGTGCTGTTCGGCGAAGCCGTCGGAGACGACTACACGCACGATGAGGCGCTGACGGCCAGTCCCGTGCGACCTCTCGCGGTTGTGCTTCCCGGCTCGACCGCGGAGGTGGCCGCCGTGGTGCGCGTCTGTGACGAGCTCCGGGTTCCCATCACCGCGCGCGGTGCCGGTACGGGATTGTCGGGCGCGTGCATCCCGCGCGTTGACGGAATTGTCCTCGGGCTCGAGCGCATGAACGCGATTCTCGAGATCGATACCGAGAACTACGTGGCGGTCGTTCAGCCCGGCGTCAGCCTCGATCAACTCGACGCCGCGCTCGCGCCGTTGGGTCTTGTGTATCCGGTGTATCCGGGCGAGAACGAGCGCGTCGCTCGGCGGCAACGTCGCGACCAACGCGGGCGGCATGCGCGCGGTGAAGTACGGAGTGACGCGCAACCAGGTGCTCGGGCTCGAGGCCGTCCTCGCCAACGGCGACGTCATCCGGACGGGCGGGAAGTTCGTCAAGGCCACGACCGGTTACGACCTCACGCAGCTCGTCATCGGTTCCGAGGGAACGCTCGCGGTCGTCACCGAGGCCGTACTGAAGATCTACCCGCGGCCGCAGTTCAGCTCGACGATGCTCGTTCCGTTCGCGTCGGTCGACGACATCGCGGCCGGCGTGCCCAAGATCGTGCGCAGCGGTGTGAACCCACTCGTCCTCGAGTACGTCGACGGCGGTGGCCTCGCCACGCTCGCGGCGAACGTCGGGCTCGACCTCGGTATCGCGGCCGAGATCCAAGAAGCGGCGCGCGCCTACCTGATCGTGGTGCTCGAAGAACACGACGAGCGGCGCCTCGACGAAGACACCGCCGCGCTGGCGGAGTTGGCCGGTGAGCTCGGCGCGATCGACGTGTTCGTGCTCCCACCCCGCTCCGGCGCGCTGTTGCTCGAGGCGCGGGAGAAGGCGTTCTGGGTCGTGAAGGCGCTCGGCGCGAACGACATCATCGACGTGGTGGTACCGCGGGCTTCGGTCCCGGAGTATCTGCGGTCGGTGAGCCTCATCGCGGCGGAGCACGGTTCCTTCGTGAGCGCGGCCGGTCACGCGGGCGACGGCAACATCCACCTCTCGGTGTTCCAACCCGACGACACGGTGCGGCACGACCTCATGCACGCCATCATCCGGGCCGGGGTCGATCTCGGCGGTGCGATCTCGGCCGAGCACGGCATCGGCAAAGAGAAGAAGCAGTACTTTCTCGAGCTCGAGGACCCGAACAAGATCGCGTTGATGCAACGCATAAAGGCGGCGTTCGACCCGAACGGCATCCTGAACCCCGGAACCCTGTTCGACTAGGAGATCCTGATGAACGGTGCGCACGCCGCGTTGCGGACGCTGGTGGCGAACGGTGTCGACACGTGCTTCACCAATCCCGGGACGTCGGAGATGCACTTCGTCGCCGCGCTCGACGACGTTCCCGACATGCGTCCCATCCTCGCGTTGTTCGAGGGGGTGGTGACCGGCGCGGCCGACGGTTACGGCCGCATGGCCGGAAAGCCCGCGGCCACCCTGTTGCATCTCGGTCCCGGCCTCGGGAACGGCCTCGCCAACCTGCACAACGCGCGTCGCGCGCGCACGCCGATCGTCAACATCGTCGGCGACCACGCGACGTATCACCAGGCCCTCGACGCGCCGCTGCAGTCCGACATCATCGGCGTCGCGAACAACGTGTCGCGTTGGGTGCGCGAGTCGAAGGGACCGGAGACGGTCGGCGCCGACACGCTCGAGGCGATCCACGAGGCGCAGCGCGGCGGCGTCGCCACCTTGATCCTGCCGGCCGACGCGTCCTGGTCGGAGGGCGCCGCGCCCGAAGCCGGAACCGTGCGATTGGGCCTGGCGCGCGATTCCGCCGACGAGATCGAGATGGCGGCCAAGGCCTTGCGCAGCGGCGAACCGGCCGCGCTCTTCATCGGCGGTCACGCGCTGCGGGAACGCGGGCTGCTGGCGGCATCGCGGATCGCGCAGGCGACGGGCGCCAAGCTCATCTGCGAGACCTTCCCGGCGCGCATCGAACGCGGTGCCGGCCTGCCTGCCGTCGACCGCCTCGGCTATCTCGCCGAGTTCGCGGTCGCGCAGTTGCAGGGGTTGCGACACCTCGTGTTGGTCGACGCCAAGGAGCCGGTGTCGTTCTTCGCCTATCCCAACCTGCCGAGCGTGTTGACGCCGGAAGGTTGCGAGATCCACCGGCTGGTCCACGACGGCTCGTTCGCGGAGGTCGCGCTCGAGGCGCTCGCCGACGCGCTCGGCGCGCCGGCCGACGGTTTCGTCGGTGCGCCTGCGACGCGCCCGGATCGCCCGAGTGGCCCGTTGAATCCGGAGACGATCGCCAATGCGATCGGGGCGCTGCTGCCCGAGGGCGCGATCGTCAGCGACGAGGCGAACACCTCGGGGCTGTTCGTCTCCGGCGCGACCGCGGGCGCGCCCCGGCACGACTGGATGACCCTCACCGGCGGCGCGATCGGACAAGGGATGCCCGTTGCGACGGGTGCCGCGGTCGCGTGCCCCGACCGCAAGGTGCTCAACCTGCAAGCCGACGGCAGCGCGATGTACACGCTGCAGTCGCTCTGGACCCAGGCGCGCGAAGGGCTCGACGTCACGACCGTGATCTTCAACAACCGGGCGTACGCGATCTTGAACCTCGAGCTGCAGCGCGTCGGGGCGCGCACCGACGGAAACGCGGCCGATCTGTTCGACCTCTCCCGGCCGCCGCTCGACTTCGTCGCCCTCGCGCGCGGCATGGGAGTCGGCGGCACCCGCGCCGAAACCGCCGACGAGTTCGTGCTCGCGCTCGAGCGCGCGCTCGCCGAACCCGGTCCGCACCTGATCGATGCAATCCTGCCCGCCCGGCTCTGAAGGAGTCGGCTCCAAAGGAGTGTCGCCATGCCGCACCGCTTCAACCACATGGAACTGACGTTTCCGCCCGGCGGTCTCGACGAGCCGACCCGCCGCGACATCGCGGCGTTCTACGGCGAGATGTTCGGCTGGAACGGCAGTGACGTCGTGCTGTTCGACAAGACGAACTTCATCCTGACCGGCACCGACGGTTCGCAGCACTTCATCTTGTTGGCGGAAGCGAAGAAGTACATGCAGTCGCCCGGTTACGACCACCTCGGCATCCTCTGCGACACGCGCGAGGAGGTCGACGAGCTGCTCGAACGGGCGAAGCGCTGGCGCGACAAGGACGACCGCGTACAGATCACCGAGTTCGAGAACGATCTCGTGCAGGGGCCGGTCACCGTGCACGCGTTCTACGTGAAGTACCTGTTGCCGATCCGGTTCGACGTCCAGGTGATCGAGCACACGCCCGGGAGCGAGCCGGAGAAGACCTGGCAGTACGTCTGACACGGGATGGCCTACGGCACGATGAGGTGGACGTCGCCGAACTCGTGCCAGAGGTAGCCCTCGGCCGACGCGGCCGCGTAGGAGACGTCGAGCACGTCTCGCCCGGCGATCGCTTCGAGCATATGCAGGTGTGATGCCTCGGGCTCGTGCCAGCCGGTGAGCAGACCGTCGACCGCGTGCGCGCCGCGCTCGGGTGTCACGACCACATCGGTCCAACCCTCGCCCGCGTGCACGACGCGCCGCGCGTCGACCACCGACTCGAGGGCGCGCACGACGGTGGTCCCGATCGCGACGACCGTTCCGCCGTTGGCGCGCGTCTCGTTGATCCGCGCCGCCGTAGAAGGCGAGACGCGGAACCACTCCGGGTACGGGTGCTCGTTCGCTTCGAGCGACGACACGCCGGTGTGGAGCACGAGCGGCGTGACGCCTACGCCTTTGGCGACGAGCCGGGTGACGAGCTCGGGGGTGAACGGGCGTCCGGCGCTCGGCATCTCCGCGCTACCGGGTTCGCGCGCGTACACGTTCTGGTACACGTCGAGCGGCCAGTCGCGCGTGACGTAGCTGTACCGGATCGGTCGGCCGTGCACCGCGAGATAGGTGAGCGCCGGGTCGGGGAGGTCGAGGGTCGCGACCCACAGCCGCGTCGATGTCTCGAAGCGCGTCGCGAGGTGGATCAGGCCCCCGCCGACCAACCGCAGCGTGGTGCCGGGCGGGTCTTCGAACCACGGTTCCGTGGCGCGCCCGTTCGGTCGGCGCAGCTCGACGAGCCACAAACCGGCCGGGAGTCGCTGCGACAGGTGCACGACCAGCGGGGTGCCGTCCTCGCCGAGCGCGTCGAGCGCGGCGGCGAGTGTCCCGGACGTGTTGACCACGACGAGATCGCCTTCGGCCAGGAACTGCGGCAGATCGTGCGCGTGCGCGTGGACGATCTGCAGGTCGGCGCGGTGCGCCACCATCATCCGCACTGCGTCCCGGGTGATGCCGCGCGCTTCGGGCGGCTCGGTAGCTTCGCGAACTACCACGGTGGTCATGACGACACCGCCGAGGATGCGGCCGGGGAGAAGTCGGAAGCGCGGTAGCGACCGCTCGCCGGTGTGTCGTGCAGCAGGCGCTGCAGTGCGGGGACGACGGTGACCGGTTCGGGCCGATCCGAGATGTCCTCGCCCGGGAACGCCTCCTGGTGCATGTGCGTGCGCATGTCGCCGGGATCGAACGTGTAGACGTGCACGAGCGGTTCCTCGGCGCCGAGCACGTTCCCGATCTGCTCGAGCGCGGCCTTCGACGATCCGTAACCGCCCCAGCCTTCGTAGGACTCGACCGCGGCGTCGGAGGTGATGTCGACGATCGTGCCGAACCGATCGCGCAGATGGGGGAGCGCGAGTTGGGCCAGCGCGATCGGGGCGATCGCGTTCACCGCGTACACCTGGGCGAGCACGTCGAGGGGGTAGTCGGCGAGCCGGGGCTGGGGTGACGGCCCGAGCACGCTCGCGTTGTTCACGAGGAGGTCGATGCCACCGAGCTCGACCGCGGCCCGGACGAGCGCGGCGCGGTGGTCGGCGTCGGCGACATCGCCCGCGATCGCGCGCACGGAACCCGAACCGGTGAGCTCGGCCACGGCCGCCGACAGGGCGGCGCCGGCGCGGGCATCGACGACGAGATCCCAACCGTCGTGGGAAAGAGACTGGGCCAGCGCGAGCCCGAGACCACGGGAGGCGCCGGTGATGATTGCCACAGGCATGGTGTTCTCCTTTTTCTCTCCCCGCATCTTGCCCCCGCTTCCCGAATAACGCAAGTAAATACTTGCGATAATCCGGGTGCCTCGAACGCTAGACATGGCGCATGAACCGGTACGACGTGGCGGTGGTCGGGGGCGGGCTCGTCGGCACCGCGACGGCGTACGAGCTCGGCGCGCGGGGTGTGCGGACGGTCCTGTTCGACCGGGCCGACGTCGGCCGGGCCACCGACGCGGGCGCGGGGATCCTGTCGCCGGAGACGACGAAACGCGACGATCCGCACTGGGTCGAGCTGGTGCGCGCCGCGGGCGCGCACTACGAGCAACTCGTACCCCGCCTGTCCGGCGAGACCGGATGGGATCGGTGCGGCATCCTCCAGCTCGCGACGCGCGCCACCGACGTACCGCCGTGGGAGTGGGTCGCGGAACGGGCCCCGGGCGCGACCGAGATCAGCGCCGACGAAGCACGCGCGCTGGTTCCCGTTCTGGGCGACGTCGTGCGTGCGTTGCACCACCCGGCGGCGGCGCGCGTCGACGGTCGGCTGATGTGCGCCGCGCTCCGCCGGGCCGCGGTCGACGACTACGGCGTAGAGGTGCGCGAGGAATCGGTCGACGAAGTGCGCGCGCTACCTGCCGACGCGGTCGTCATCGCGGGTGGTGCGTGGACGGCGCGCGTCGCGGAGCAGCTGGGGGTGCAGCTGCCGGTCGGCCCGGTGCGCGGGCAGATCATCCACATGGGTGTCGCGGGCCACGACACGGGTGCGTGGCCGATCGTGCAACCCGTCTACGGCTACTACATGGTTCCGTGGACCGACCATCGGGTCGCGGTCGGCGCCACGGTCGAGGATGTGGGGTTCGCCACCGACGTGACCGCGGGCGGGGTGCACGACGTTCTGCGCGAGACGTTGCGCGTGATGCCCGGCCTCGCGGACGCGACGTTGGGGGAAGTCCGCGTCGGGCTCCGGCCGGTCAGCGTCGACGATGCGCCGATCCTCGGTGCGGTGCCGGGCGTCGCGAACGTGTTCGTCGCCACTGGGCACGGCGCGAACGGCTTGCTGCTCGGCCCGGTCTCCGGCGCGCTCGTGGCCGACGTGGTGTGCGGTCGTGATCTCGCCTTCGACCTCGCGCCGTTCAGTGCGGGGCGCTTCAGCGCTCGAGCTTGAGCGCGCGGTCGGCGATGATGTTCTTCTGGACCTCGGTCGGGCCCGCGCCGATCGTGGTGTACCGCTGCCACACGTAATTCCGTGCCCAGAGGCCGCCGTCGATCGCGCCGGGCGCACCCTTCAACAACGTGCCGGTCGGGCCGAGGATGTCGAGCGCGAGCTCGGCGAGCCACAGCGAGATGTAGCCCCACTGCAACTTGGCGAGCGGAACCTCGGGCCAACCCTTCTCGCCCTGTAACACCTTCGACAGCGCGCGCGCGATGAGGAGGCGCGTCGCTTCGATCTGGATGTGCAGGGTGGCCACGCGTTCGCGGATCGCGGGGTCGCGCAACGCGTCGGGATTCTCGGCGCGTGCGGTCTGCAACAAGGTGCGGAGATCCTGCGCCATTGATATGGCCTGCCCCGCGCTGCCGACGCGCTCCTGACCGAGTGCGCCCATCGAGACGAGCCAACCGTTGCCCTCGTCACCGAGGCGATCGCCGAGCGGGATCTGCACGTCGGTGAAGAACACCTCGCAGAACAACGAGTCGCCGGTGATCTCGCGGATGGGCCGGATCTCGATGCCCGGCAACTCCATGTCGATGATGAAGGTGGTGATGCCTTCGTGCTTGACGCCCCGCGCGATCGCGGTCGGGTCGGTGCGCAGCAGGAACAAGCCCCACTTCGCGATCTGGGCCGAGCTGATCCACGTTTTCTGACCGTTCACGACGTAGTGCGAATCGTCGGCGGAGAGCACCGCGGTGGTGCGCAGGTTCGCGAGGTCGGAGCCGGCCTGCGGCTCGGAGAATCCCTGGCACCAGTGTTCGCTCGCGTCGAGGATGCCGGGCAGCCACCGCGCCTTCTGTTCGTCGCTGCCCCACGTGATGATCGACGGGCCGATCTGCACGATCCCGTTCGCGTTGTAGATGCCGGGGGAGCGGTAGTGCGCCATCACCTGCGTGTAGATGACCTGCTGCGCGGTGGTCGCGGCGCGGCCGCCCCATGCCTCGGGCCACAGGATCGCGGCGAAGCGCCCTTCGTTGAGCTTGTTCTGCCACGCCTTGCGCTTGTCCATGACGGCGGAGGTGTCGGCCCATTGCGCGACGAAGGGCGGCATCTCCGCGTCGAGAAACGCCTCGAGCTCGTGCTTGAACGCAAGATCTTCCGGCGACCACGCGAAGTCCATAGAGGAAGCTGACATTACCGTCAGGTGGAACTACCGTGACCGGGTGGACTTCACGTTTTCCGCCGACCAGCGCACGTTGCGCGATGCCGTGCGCGCCCTTCTCGCCGCGGAGGCGCCGCGGGATTACGTGCGGCAGATGTCGGAGCACGACGACACCGGCGTGACGCCCGAGCTTTGGCAGCGCATCGTCGAACTGGGCTGGACGGGTCTGCTCGTGCCCGAGTCGCTCGGCGGCCTCGGCTTGGGAATGATCGACGCCGTCGTCGTGCAAGAAGAGCTGGGCCGGGCTGTGTTCCCCGGTCCGTACTTCTCCTCCGCGATCGTCGCGACGCTTGCGGCGCGTGCTCTCGGTCTCGACGACCGGCTCACCGCGCTCGCGGGCGGGCACGAGCGCGGAACGGTCGCGTTGGAAGAGGCCGGGCACGGCGACCCGATCGAGCGGCTGCGAGTACGCGCCACCGGCCGCGGCGCGCAGTACACGCTCGACGGCGTCAAGCCGATGGTGATGGACGGTTGTTCCGCCGACTGGGTGCTCGTGCCGGCGCGCACGTGCGAAGGCGTGCAGACGTTTCTCGTTCCGGGCGGGAGTGAACACGCGCAACCGGCGGCCGCGCTCGACATCACCCGCAAATTCGCCCGTTTCGAGTTCTCCGGCACTCCGGCCGTCCTCGTCGGGCCGCCGGGTGACCACGCGCACCTGTGGCGCCGGGTGGCCGACGACGCCGCGGTGTTGCTCGGCGCCGAGCTCATCGGTGTGAGCGAAGCCGCCAACGCACTCGCGCTCGACTACGCGCAAGCGCGCGAAGTGTTCGGCAAGCCGCTGTCGAAATTCCAGGTGACGCGGCACAAGGCCGTCGACATGCTGCGCGAGATCGAGATCGCGCGGGTCGCGGTGCACTACGCGGCCTGGGCGTCGGCCGTCGACGCGCCCGACCGGGAGATCGCGGCGGCGATGGCCAAGGCGCAGGCCGCGACCGCGGCCAACTTCGTGACCGCGGAGTGCATCCAGATCCACGGCGGCGTCGGCTTCACGTGGGAGAACGACGCCCACATCTTCTTGCGCCGGGCCAAGGTTGACGACCTCTTGCTGGGGGCGCAAGGTTGGCAGCGGACGCGCGTTGCCGACGAGTACTTCGCAACGCTTTGAGAAGTCCGCTTGAACAGATGAGGGAATCATGAAAGCTGCCGTCTACTACGAGACCGGTGCCCCCGAGGTGTTGCGTTACGAAGACGTTCCCGATCCGGTCGCCGGTCCGGGCAGCGTGCTGATCGAGATCGCGGCGATCAGCGTGGAGGGTGGCGACACCCTGAATCGCGCCGGCGGCGAGATGGCGACGAACCCGCACATCGTCGGCTACCAGTGCGCGGGGACGATCATCGAGGTCGGCGAGGGCGTCACCGACCGGTTCGTCGGTCAGCGCGTGGTCGCGACCGGACTCTGGGGTTCGCACGCGGCGATGATCGCGGCACCGTCGGTCATCACGTGGGTGATCCCGGAAGGCGCCGATCTCGTGAAGTGCGCGTGCGTGCCGGTCGCGTTCGGCACCGCGCACGACTGCCTGTTCGAGTTCGGTCATCTCACGTCGAACGAGACGGTGTTGATCCAAGCCGGCGCCGGTGGTGTCGGAGTGGCCGCGATCCAACTTGCCAAGCGCGCCGGCGCCACGGTCATCGCGACCGCGTCGAGCCTCGAACGCCTCGAGCCCTTGAAGGAGCTGGGCCTTGACCACGCGGTCGACTACTCGCAGTCGGGTTGGGTCGATGTCGTGCGCGGCCTCACCAACGGCCGCGGCGTCGATCTCGTGGTCGACTCCGTCGGCGGCAAGATCCTCGCGGGCAGCGTGCAGTGCCTGGCGTACCGCGGACGCGCGATCACCGTGGGGAGCGCGGGTCGCGACCCGCAGCTCTTCGACATCTCGGCGCTCGGGATGAACAACCAGTCGATCACCGGCGTGTTCCTGGGCGCGGAGATCTTGAATCCGCGCACCTACGCGATGATCGCCGGGCTCGTCGACGACGTCGCGGCCGAGCGCCTCACCGTGCTGGTCGACCGCTTGTTCCCGCTGAGCGAAGCCGCCGCCGCGCACGACTACATCGAGAGCCGTCAGGCCGTCGGCCGCGTCGTCCTCATCCCCTAGGCGGGGTGGCGGGTGGTGAGCTCGCGGGCGTTGTCGCGGATGATGCGCAGCCGGCTGGCCTCGTCGAAGTGCTTGACCTCGACCGCGTAGTCGAGCGGTCGGGGCATGCCTTCGATGTGCGGCCAGTCGGAGCCGAAGATCACGCGATCGGCGCCCATGTGCTCGACGACGGTGTTCACGTCGTCCTCCCAGAACGGGTTGATCCACACGTTGCGGCGGAACGACTCGGCCGGGTCTTCGGTGAAGTAACCGGGCATCTTGCGGTCGGTCGACTTCAGCTTGTTGAACAGGTCGCCGAGGAACTCGGCGCCGTTCTCGACCGATGCCACGCGCACGTTCGGGAACCGCTCGAACAACTTGTCGAACACGAGCGTGATGAGGAAGTCGTACGCGGCGCGCTCGATGTGGAACGCCTTGACCGAAGGCGCCCAACGGCCGCCGCCACTGAAGCCCGCCGCGAATCCGTCGACCGCGTAGCCGTTGCTCGAGTAGCCGCTGTCGCCCGCGTGCACGACCACCGTGATGCCGGCTTCGTTGACGCGCGCCCAGAACGGATCGTTGCGGGGATCGCTGACCGGGATCTGCCCCGACGCGGTGTGCGGCGCGGCCGGGCGCATCACGACGTGACGCGCCCCGTTGTCGATGGCCCACTCGAGCTCCTGCACGGCCCAGTCGAGATCGGCGAGCGTGATGTACGGCGACGCGAAGATGCGGCCCTGGTAGTCGAGACCCCAGTCGTCGTCGAGCCAGCGGTTGAACGCGGTGAACAACGTGGTGACCGCTTCGATGTCGTGCTTGATGAGCTCCTCGTAGAGGATGCCGAGTGTGGGGAACAGCCACACCGCTTCCAGGCCGAACTCGTCGAGCTTGGCGACCCGGGCGTCGCGGTCGCGGTATTCGGCCGGGATCGGCTCGCGCTCGCGCAGGAATTCGTAGGGCTGGCGCTTGTCGGGGTTGCCCCGGAAGTAGTCGTGCATCGCGCCGGCCTTGGCGACCGGGTCGAACGTGGGATTCACCACGGCGTGGCTGACGATCCCGCCGACGACGTGGTACTTGCGCCCGTTGACCTCACACCACTGCACGCAGCGGGGCTGCATCTTCGGGTCGACGTAGCGGGTGAACGCGTCGAGCGCTTCGTAGTAGTGGTTGTCGGCGTCGAACGCGGCGTAGGGAAGGTCGCTCACGCCTTCCAGCTTAGAGGCCCGATGCGTACACTCGCCCCGTGCCCGAGATGCTCGATTTCGACGCGGCGGTCGATCTCGACTGGTCGGTCGTCGAGAAGGGCCGCCGCCAGATGGAGGAGACCGGCGCCTGCGAGCTCCCGGACTTCATCCGGCCCGCGGCGCTCCCCGAATTCGTCGCCGACGCCCGCCGCCTGGCGCCGCTCGCGCACCGCAGCGGTGGCCTGGGCACCGTCTATCTGGGTTTCCCGGACGAGTCGTTCCCGCTCGACCATCCGCAACAGTGGCTCGGGCACTACGACGTCGGCGCGGTTGCGTACGACCTCTTCCCGGCCGACTCGCCGATCCGGCAGCTGTTCGAGTGGGAGGAGTTGCGGCGGTTCGTCGCCGCGATCCTCGGACTCGACACGATCTATCCGTACGCCGACCCGATGGGCGCGCTCAACCTGGCCGTGATGGGTGAGGGCGACGAGTTGCAGTGGCATTTCGACCAGACCGATTTCGTCGTGTCGCTCGCGCTGCAGGACGCGGACGAAGGTGGCGACTTCGAGGTCGCGCCGTTCATCCGCACCGCCGCCGACGAGCACTACGACGACGTGGCGAGGGTGCTCGCGGGTGAACGGGAGTCGCTGACGGTGCAGCCGATGACGCCCGGCACGTTGTTGGTGTTCGCGGGGCGTAATTCCATGCATCGCGTTTCGCCGATTCACGGGCCGACCGACCGGCTCGTCGGGTTGTTCGGCTACGACACGAAGCCCGGCACCATGAGCAGCGAGTTGCTCAAGGCCGTGCGCTACGGGCGCACCGAATGATGCGCGGGCGCGTCGCGTGACGTTTTCGATCGGGGAGGGTTTCGCGGGCGAAGGCGTGAACGCCGCGCACATCAACACGATGCTCGGTGCGAAGAGCGGACCGGTCGGGGTGGCATGGTCGACCGCGCTGGCCACTCCCCGGGCCGGCCACGCGGCGTTCGTGGTGGTGGCCGCGCCGAACGTGCCGGTGAAGCCGATGACACTGTTCGTCAACAAGGCAACCGTCGACGAGCCGAACCCGCGCCACGGCATTCTCACCTGGGGTGCCGCGCAGGCGGGGGTGGCGGCGGGAGTGATGAACGCACACCGCAAGGGCGTGCTGCGCGGCGAGGATGCCGACGACCTCGTGCTCATCGCCGCGGTCTGGGTGAATCCCGCGGCCGACAACGAGGAAGCCGTCTACGAGAACAACACGCAGGCCATGCTCGCCGCGCTCACGGCGGGCCGCGACGATCTCCCGTCGATCAGGACCATTCTCGACGTGGGCGAGCCCCGCAACCCATACTTCCGCGCATGAGTAGTGATCTGGCGCGCATGAGTAGGAACAGACGCGCATGACTAGGAACAGACGCGCATGACTCCCGAACAAGCGGGCCACGAGCTCCGCGAAGCGGTCGTGCGGATACCGGGCGGGTTCATGACCGATGCCACCACGTATGTGCGTGGGGCCGAGCTCGGCTTCGAGGGTGCCGACTTCTACATGGCGGGCCGGGGCGGCGCGCTGGGCGACGTGCCCGCCGATGTCGTCGTTGCCGCGCTCGTGTTCTTCGCGCCGGGCAGTGTGCACACCGCGTGGGAGCGCTCCGCGGCCGTGATGCCGCGTGAACAAGCGGCACGCGAGTGGGCCGGTGTGGCGCACGCGTGGGCAACTGCCCACCTGCCCGACGAGATCGACTGGCAGACAGTCGCCGCACTGCTCGGGCGAGTGGTGAACGCGGCGCCGGTTGCGGGCGCGCCGGTGTTCGCCGGCTGGCGTGGGCTCGACGAACCCGACGATGTCAAGGCGCTCGCGTTGCACCGGTTGAACGCGCTGCGCGAGCTGCGGGGCGCGTTGCACGGCGCCGCGGTGCTGACGGTCGGGCTCACGCCGGTCGAGGCGATCGTGGTCCGGACGCCGACGATGCTCGGCGTGTTCGGGTGGCCGGAGCCGCACCCCGACCCCAAGCCGCTGCACGATCGCTGGGGACTGGCCGAGGCGCGCACCGACCGCATGTTCGGCCGCAATCTCGCGGTTCTCGACGACGCCGAGCGCGCCGAGCTGGTCGAGATGCTGGCGCCCCTGGCCGAGCCGCCCGCGCCGGCCGAGAACGCGACGGAGGGCTGACCGATGACCTGGCTCCGTGAAGAAGCCCCCGGGGCAACCCCGCTGGATCGCGTCTTCGGCCTCCGACCGAACGCGTACGCGCGCTTCGGGGAGTTGCTCGACGGGTTGGCCGACGCGGGTATCGACGACGTGACACTCGCCGCGTGCCAGGCCCGCATCACCGCGTTGCTGCGCTTCGAATCCGACCCGACCGTCGCGTTCGATCTCGACCCGGCCGCGCGCGCCGCGGTCGGGTACGCGGAGCAGTACGCGCTCGATCCGCACGGACTCCGCGACTCGGACTTCGACGCGTTGCACGAGTACTTCACCGACGCCCAGCTCGCGACCCTCACGCTGGCCGTGGCCATGTACGACGCGCTCGCGCGCTTCTCCGTTGCGCTGGAGGTCTGATGGTGAGAGTCAGGTCACCGAAGGGCGGGCTCACCCCGTTCGACCACCACCCCGAGTCTTGGGACGCGTTCAACCGCTACTACGGCACGCTCTGGTCCGACGGCGTGGTCGACGATCCCACCAAAGAGGTCGGCCGGCTGCGCAATGCGCGCGTCACCGGTTGCGGCATCTGCAAGAACCTGCGCTTCGCCACCGCCGCGAGCAGGGCCTGGAGGAGGAATACGTCGAGCTGATCGACGACGCGTACGCCGACAGTGCGTTGCCGCCGCGCTGGAAGCTCGCGGCCCGGCTGGCCGACGCGCTCATCGTCGACGCCCGCGTCGACGCCGACCTGCGCGCCGCCCTGCTCGCGGAGTTCACCGACGCGGAGATCGTGGAGCTGACCGCGACGATCGCCACCGCGATCGCGTTCTCGAAGGCATCCGTCGCGTTCGGTGCGCCCGAGGAGATGCCGCTCATCGTCGTACCGACGCCGCAGATCGACGGAGACGTCGTCCGGTGAGCTGGGTTCGATGAGCGTCGCGGCCGAGGATCTCATCCTCGTGTCGGTCGACGATCACATCTGCGAGCCGGCCGGCATGTTCGACGCGCATGTTCCCGAGCGCTACCGAGATCGCGCGCCGCGCGTCGTCGACGAAGCCGACGGATCGCAACAGTGGTTCTACGGCGACATCCGGGGCCGGAACCTGGGGCTGAACGCGGTCGCGGGCAAGGCCCCCGAGTTCTTCAATGTCGATCCGCTGCGCTACGAGCACATGCGCCCCGGTTGCTACGACGTGCACGAGCGGGTCCGCGACATGTCGGCCGGCGGACAACTCGCGGGACTCAACTTCCCGAACTGGACCGGCTTCTCCGGTCAGGTGCTGAACCAGGGTCCCGACCGCGACACCAACCTCGTGATGATCAAGGCGTACAACGACTGGCACGTCGACGAGTGGTGCGGCGCGTATCCGGAACGGTTCATCCCCTGCGGCATCCTCCCGTTGTTCGACGTGCACGAAGCGGCCCGCGAAGTGCGGCGCCTCGCGGCGAAGGGTTGCCACGCGGTGACGTTCTCGGAGAACCCGGCCGGCCTCGGCATGCCGAGCATCCATACCGACGCGTGGGATCCGTTGTTCTCGGCGTGCAGCGAAACCGGAACGGTGTTGTGTTGCCATGTCGGGTCGTCGTCGAAGAGCGCGTCGACATCGCCCGACGCGCCACCGCCCGTCCCGATGAACCTCTCGTCGGTGATGGCGATCTACACGCTCGGCGATCTCTTGTGGGCCGACTTCTGGCACCGCTTCCCGCAGCTGCGCTTCGCGCTGACCGAAGGCGACATCGGCTGGATCCCGTATTTCCTCTGGCGCGCCGAGCACACGCTCGACCGGCACAACGGCTGGATGGGCCATGAGCGGCCGCAAGGGCTGTCGCCGACCGAGCTGTTCCGCGAGCGGATCCTGTGCTGCTTCATCACGGATCGCGTCGGGGTGAAGCTGCTCGACGAGTTCAACCTCGACAATGTCTGTTGGGAGAGTGACTACCCGCACTCCGACAGTTCGTGGCCGAACGCACCCGAGCGCTGCGCCGAGCTCTTCACCGGGCTGGAGCCGGACGTGGTCGGCCGCATCACGCACGAGAACGCGATGCGGCACTACCAGTTCGATCCGTTCGCCCTCCGCCCGCCCGAACGCTGCACCGCCGGGGCCTTGCGGGCCGAGGCGCCCGATGTCGATCCGGTCACCCGGACCGGCCGCCGGGCCGACGAACGCGACCTTGCCACCTGGCAGCGCCTGACCAACCGCCCACGCTGACGCCAGGGTGCTCTCCGGTAGTTACACTGGTTTCATGCTTGGCGAGATCATTGGGCCCGACATCCTGATCGTGTTGGTCGTCATCCTCGTGCTCTTCGGTGGCTCTCAGCTCCCGAAGCTCGCGCGTGGTCTCGGCTCGGCGCAGAAGGAGTTCAAGAAGGGTCTCGAAGAGGGTCAGTCCGACGAGGACGACTCCAAGAAATCCGAGAAGTCGAAGTCCGACTGACCGAGCGGTCGTACCGCTCGCATTTCGCGACCGACTGACACCTCCGACCGGCGGCGATCTATCTCGCTTTCCAGCCGGCGGGCGGCGGATCGGCGCGTTTCGCCGCCGCACCGAATAGTCGCGGAATCTCGCGCTGATGGTCGGCGGCGGTGAATCCGTTCTCGGCGCGTGCCGTGTCGCGCACCGTCCACGTCTCGACGTGTTCGACGGTCCCGCCCCGCACCTGGAACGTCTGGCCCGAGATCCAGCCCGCGTCGGGTGACGCGAGGTACGCGCCGAACTCGCCCACGTGCACCGGGTCGCGCGGATCGAAGAAGCGGTCGGCGGCATCGGTGTCGGCCTCGGTGTCGACGTGGCGCGCCATGCGCCAACCGATCTGCGCGAGCCGCGTGTTCGCGCCGGGCATGATCGTGTTCGCCGTCACGCCGTGCGGCGCCATCTCGGTCGCGATCGCTTCGGTGAACGCCTGGATTCCCGCCTTCGCCGCGACGTAGTTCGACTGACCGGCACCGCCGTAGAGGAGCAAGCCGGTTGCCGTGTTGATCAAGCGCCCGTAGGTGCCGTTCTTCGCCTTGGATTCCGTGCGCCAATGCCGGCACACGGCACGCGAGACCACGAACGTGCCGCGCAGATGCACACGGATGACGTCGTCCCATTCGTCGTCGCTCAGGTTGAACACCATGCGCGGCCGGCCGAAACCGGCGTTGTTGATGACGATGTCGAGCCGGCCCCAGGTGTCGAGGGCCCGCGCGACGAGCGCGTCGGCCACGGCCGCGTCACCGATGTCGCCCCGGTGCGCGACGCCCGCGCCGCCCGCAGCCGCGATCTCCGCGACGACCTCGGCCGCGGGATCCTCGTCGGTGGCGGTGCCGTCGGTCGCGACTCCGGCGTCGTTCACCACGACCCGCGCGCCGTACGCCGCGAGTCGGAGGGCATAGGCCCGCCCGATCCCGCGCCCCGCCCCCGTCACGATCGCGACCCGATCCGTCAGATCGATCACACGCGTCCCCTCCACCCCAGTATCAGGGCCGCACCCGTACCGGAAACCCTAGGAGCGACCGCGGAGCCGGTGGCACTACCCGCGCCGCCGCTCTGACACAGGCGCAGCGCGAGCGACCCATACAAACCGCGAGAACGACCGTACCTGACCTACACCGGTACACTTCTCCCTCCTTATGCAGAGCACCGTCGAACCCGTCGAAACCCCCGTTGGCGACGACGAGGAAAACGCAACCCCGGACGACTCTCCGGCCGGCGTCGCGAACAAGGTCAAGCTCCACATCGTCGTGCCCGCGCCGGAGTTCGAGAAGGCGATCGACGCGGCCTTCCGCAAGCTCGCCCGCGAGGTCCGCATCCCCGGATTCCGGCCCGGGAAGGCGCCGCGCAAGCTGCTCGAGGCGCGGCTCGGCTCCGACATGGCACGCGAGCAGGCGCTCCAGGACTCCTTGCCGGAGTACTACGTCGAGGCCGTCACCGAGCACGACGTCGACGTGATCGCGCCGCCCGAGATCGAGATCACGGCCGGCCAGCAGGACGGCGACGTCGAGTTCGACGCGGTCGTCGAGATCCGCCCGCAGGTGAAGTTGCTCGGGTACGACGAGTTGCGCGTCGAGGTGCCGTTCCAGTCGATCTCCGACGACGACGTCGACAAGCAGGTCGACGCGTTGCGTGATCGTTTCGCCGATCTGGCCGACTCCGATTTCCCGCTCGTCGACGACACGTACGCGACGATCGACGTGGCCGGCTCGATCGACGGCGAAGATGTCGAAGGCCTCACGGCCAGCGATTTCTTGTACCGGGTCGGTTCGGGAATGGTCGTCGACGAGCTCGACGACCAACTGCGCGGCACGAAGCCCGGCGCCATCCTCGAGTTCACGACCACGTTGCCCGAGCGGTTCGCCGAGCTCGCGGGCCGCGACGCGAAGTTCCGCGTCATCGTCAAAGAGGCGAAGCAGAAGGTCTTGCCCGAGCTCACCGACGAGTGGGCGGCGGAAGCGAGCGAGTTCGAGACCGTCGAGGAGCTCCGCGCCGACATTCGCAAGCGCGTCGAGACCATGCGGCGTCTGCAGGCGCAGATGGCGCTGCGCGACAAGGTGCTCGAGGCGGCGGCCGACCTCGTCCCGATCGAGGCACCGCCCACGCTGGTCGACACCGAGACGCGGCGTCGTGTCGAAGACCTGGCCCATCGCCTGTCGCATCAGGGCGCGAGCCTCGAGCAGTACCTGGAGATGACGGGCACCGAGCCGCAGGCGTTCATCGACGAGCTCAGAGTGGGTGCGGCGCGTGCGGTTCTCGCCGATCTCGCGCTGCGCGCGGTCGTAACCCAAGAAGGCATCACTACGAGCGACGAAGAGGTCGACGCCGAGGTGAACCAGCTCGCCGAGCGCACCGAGCAGAAGGCGGCCAAGGTCCGACGCGAGCTCGAACGGAGTGGTGCGCTGGAGGCGGTACGCTCTGACGTTGCCCGTGGAAAAGCGCTCGAGTTCCTCGTGGATCACGCAACCGTGGTCGACGAGGAAGGTAACGAGATCGACCTGACCGTGTCAGACGACGAACTTCGAAATGATGAACTGAACGCAGCGCACGATCACGACCACGATCACCCGCACGACCACGACCACGATCACGACCACCCCCACGATCACGACGAGAAGGAGTCCGAGGCGTGAGTATCCGCAACGAATACGTCCCGGTGCCGCGATTCATCCAAGACACCCCCCGCGGCCGGATGGAGTGGGATCCCTACTCGCGGCTCGCGAACGATCGCATCATCTTCTTGGGTACGCCGGTCGACGACAGCGTCGCGAACCTGTTGATCGCGCAGCTGCTCATCCTCGAGTCCGAGGACCCGGAAAAAGACATCATCATGTACATCAACTCGCCCGGCGGCGAGATCACGGGTCTGTTCGCGATCTACGACACGATGCAGTACATCAAGCCCGACGTGCAGACGTGCTGCATCGGTCAGGCTGCGTCGGCCGCCGCGGTCCTGCTCGCATCGGGTGCACCGGGGAAGCGGTTCATCCTCCCGCACGCCCGCGTGCTCATCCACCAGCCGCACGGTGGTGCGTCGGGGCAAGCGGTCGACATCGAGATCCAGGCCAAGGAGATCGTGCGCATGCGCGAGCTCCTCGACGAGATCCTCGCCTTCCACACCGGCCAGGCGCTCGATCGGGTGTCGAAGGACACCGACCGTGACTTCATCATGAGCGGCATCGAGGCCAAGGAGTACGGAATCGTCGACGAGATCCTCACCAACCGTGAGCTCGCCGCGGTACCGTCGGCCGAAGGCACGAGCTAGGTACTCGAGGACCCAGGGGGAAAGGGGCTCTTCCGGTGGCAAAGTTCGGTGACGGTGGCGACCTGCTGAAGTGTTCGTTCTGCGGGAAGAGCCAAAAGCAGGTCAAGAAGCTCATCGCGGGCCCAGGTGTCTACATCTGCGACGAGTGCATCGATCTCTGTAACGAGATCATCGAAGAAGAGCTGTCGCAGAGCACCGAGGTGCACTTCGACGAGCTGCCGAAGCCGCGCGAGATCTACGACTACCTGAACGACTACATCATCGGGCAGGAGCAGGCGAAGAAGATCCTCTCCGTCGCGGTGTACAACCACTACAAGCGCGTGCAGGTCGGCGCGTACGGCGACCCCGACGTCGAGCTGCAGAAGTCGAACATCTTGTTGATCGGCCCCACGGGCTGCGGCAAGACGCTCCTCGCGCAGACGTTGGCGCGCATGTTGAAGGTGCCGTTCGCGATCGCCGACGCCACCGCGCTCACCGAAGCGGGCTACGTCGGCGAAGACGTCGAGAACATCTTGTTGAAGCTCATCCAGGCCGCCGACTACGACGTCAAGAAGGCCGAGACGGGCATCATCTACATCGACGAGATCGACAAGATCGCCCGCAAGGCCGAGAACCCGTCCATCACGCGCGACGTGTCCGGCGAGGGCGTGCAGCAGGCGCTGTTGAAGATCCTCGAAGGAACCACCGCGTCGGTGCCGCCCCAGGGTGGGCGCAAGCACCCGCACCAGGAGTTCATCCAGATCGACACCACGAACATCCTGTTCATCTGTGGTGGTGCGTTCGCCGGCCTCGATCGCATCGTGGAAGCCCGCATCGGCAACCGCGGGATCGGCTTCGGCGCCGACGTGCGCAAGAAGAACGACCTCGAGGAGACGGGCCGCTTCCTGGCCGACGTTCTCCCCGAAGACCTCCTGAAGTTCGGCCTCATCCCCGAGTTCGTCGGCCGCCTCCCCGTTGTGGGCGTCGTGCACAACCTCGACAAGGACGCGCTGATGCGGATCCTGATCGAGCCGAAGAACGCGCTGGTGAAGCAGTACCAGAAGTTCTTCCACTTCGACGACGTCGATCTCGTCTTCGGCGACGATGCGCTCGATGCCATCGCCGACGAGGCGTTGAAGCGTGGAACCGGTGCCCGCGGCCTGCGCGCGATCCTCGAAGAGGTGTTGCTCGAGGTCATGTACGACCTGCCCTCGCGTACCGACGTCGTGAAGTGCGTCGTCGACAAAGAGGTCGTGCTGCGCAAGGTCACGCCTACGTTGGTGACCGAGGACGAGTCCCGCCGGAGCGCGTAACCCCGGTTACGCGAGCCGGGCCGTGTAACGGCCGGCTCGCTCTTCGACGATCAGGTTCAACTCGTACGCCTCGCTGAGCGTCTCACTGTTGACGATCTCGGCGAGTGGACCGGTCGCGAGCGTGCGCCCGTTCTTCAGCACGAGCGCGTGCGTGAACGCGGGCGGGATCTCCTCGAGGTGATGCGTGACGAGCACCATCGCGGGCCGATCGGGATCGCGCGCCCACACCGAGAGATCGGCGACGAGCTCTTCCCGGCCGCCGATGTCGAGGCCGGCCGTGGGCTCGTCGAGCAACGCGACCCCGGGCTCGTTCATGAGCATCCGGGCCAACAGGACCCGCTGGCGCTCGCCCGCGGAGAGGGTGGGGAAGAGGTGCCCGGCGAGGGCATCACAGCGCCACTCGTCGAGGAGGGCGTGGGCCCGGGCCCGATCGGCGTCGGTGTACTGGTGCCACCAGGGTGCGAGCGCGGCGTAGCGCGCGGTCATCACGACCTCGACCGCGGTCATCGACGGCTCGAGCTTCGCCGCGAGCGCGGGGGAGGAGAAGGCGATGCGTTCGCGCAGGGTGCGCACGTCGGTGCGGCCGAGCCGTTGCCCGAGCACCTCGACGGTGCCCTGCGACGGGTGCTGATAGAGCGACACGATCCGCAGCAGGGAGGTCTTTCCCGCGCCGTTCGCGCCGAGGATCACCCACCGCTCCGACGGGAGCACCGCCCAATCGATGTCCGACAGGATCGTCGTGTCCTCGATGACGAGTCCGACGCTCGCGCACTGCAACACCGGCGCCGCATTCATGGCTGGAAGATTAGGGGTTGCTTGCTGTAGAAGCCGCTTCGTGTCAAGGTCGGAACGATGGGCCTCGATGACGCGGTCGTAGACGCGGTCGTACAACCGGCACGACCACACAACCGGTTTCCGTGCTTCGACGGCGTGCGCGCGCTCGCCGCGCTCATGGTCGTCGTGTACCACGCGGTCTTCTTCAACTCGGCGTTCCTGACCCGGGGCGGCGCGTTCCTCGGCACGCTCAACGCGGGCGTGTGGATCTTCTTCGTCACCTCGGGTTGCCTGCTCTATCTGCCGTTCGCGGCGGCGCACCTCGCGGGCGCGCCGCCCGTCGACCCGGGTGGGTACGCGATCCGACGCGTCGCCCGCGTGTATCCCGCGTACTGGTTGGTGCTGGCCTTCTTCACGTTCATCGTGCCCCGGATCAACATCTACGGTCTGCACGGTTTCCTGCTGCACGCGTCACTCACCCAGACCTACGTGCACATCAACCCGTTCGTCGACGGCTTGCCCCCCGCGTGGAGCCTCGTCGTCGAGATCTCCTTCTACCTGTTCCTTCCGTTCTACGCCGCGCTGATCGGTGTGCTGGTGCGCAAGTGGCGGCCGCTGGCCGTCGAGCTCGTCGGTCTGGCGGGGCTGTTCGTGATCGGCATGGTCGCCATCACCGCGATCGCGCGGGGACTCGACGCGCCGTGGGTCACGGTGCTGCCCCAACACCTCGGCGCGTTCGCGCTCGGAATGCTGCTGGCAGTGCTCAGCTCGCAACGTTTCGACGAACGCACTACCGCGCGTCTCGATCGCATCGGCCGCCCGGTGTGGATCTGGTGGACGGGCGCGCTCGCCGCGCTGATCGCGATACCGGTCGGGTTGCGGCTCGATCCGCTCGCCGCGCCGAACGCGGTCCAAGCGGTCGGGATGAACGTGGCGCAGATGATCGTCGGGATCTGCATCGTCGTGCCCGTGGTGCTCGGTCCCCAGGATCACGGGCTCATCCGCAAGGTCCTACGATCGCGGCCCGCGGTGTACCTCGGCCTCGTCAGCTACGGCATCTATCTTTGGCACTGGTACATCCTGCGCATCGTCGCCGACTGGTTCGGCTGGCCGCTCTTCCACGGAAACTGGTTCGTCGTGCTCGTCGTCGCGTTGCCCATCGTGATCTTCGCCGCGAGCGTGAGTTGGTTCGCGCTCGAACGGCCGCTCCTCCGCCTCGCGCACCGCGTCGCGCCGGGGTCGGGCCGGCCGAAGAGCCCGAGCGCGCGGGGTCGGCGCGCGGCGACGACTCCATGAGCGACGAGTCCATAGGCGACGAGACCGCAAGCGACGGGTCCATGAGCGCCGACCGCCGGTTCGGGTGGGCGCTCGCAGTCGTCGCACTGGGAGCCCTGGCGCTGCGCGTCGAGTACGTGCTCACCGTGCGCCGCGACTTCCATCCCGGCGGCGACGCGTACTTCTACCACGCCGGTGCGAACCTCCTCGCGGACGGAAAGGGATTCATCTCGCCCTTCTATGTCTCCGCGCACGTGGCCGCCGCCGATCACCCACCCCTCTATCTCCTCTATCTCGCGTTCGGCTCACTGCTCGGGCTGCGCAGTGTGACTGCGCACCTGTTGATGTCGTCGGTGCTGGGCGCGGGAACCGTCGTGCTGCTCGGATTGCTGGGGCGCCGGGTCGGGGGCAACGTCGTGGGCGTCATCGCCGCGCTCATCGGCGCGGTGTACCCGAACATGTGGGCCCCTGACGTCGGCTTGCTGGCGGAGACCGTCAGCATGTTCTTCGTCACGCTCGCGGTCCTGCTCGCGTTCTGGTACCGCGACCGACCGAGTTGGCGTCGACTCACGCTCGTCGGCCTCGCGTGCGCGCTCGGCGCGATGGCGCGCTCCGAGATCATCCTCTTCATCCCCCTGCTCGTGTTCCCGCTCGCGCTCGCCACGCGCGACGCGTCGATGCGCGATCGGCTGGTGGCATTCGGCGCCGCCCTCGCCGCGGCGGCGATCGTGATCACCCCGTGGGCCGCCTACAACCAGACGCGTTTTCGCCATCCGGTGATCCTGAGTGCGCAGTTCGGGACGCTCATGGCGTCGGCGAACTGCGATTCGACGTACTACTACGGGCCGCTCCAGGGTTACTTCGATCGGCAGTGCTACCTCGCGGCCGATCGAAAAGCGGGCGTCACCCCGTCCGGCGACGAGTCGGTCGAGGACATCGCCGCGCACGGGGTCGCGTTCGCCTACATCCGCGGGCACCTCGCGAAGCTGCCGTCGGTCGAGGGAGTTCGGCTCCTGCGCATCGTGGGGCTGTATCACCCGCAGCAGTACATCGCGGAGGACAGTTTCCTCGAGGGCCGCAGCCCGTGGGTCTCGCGTTGGGGGACGTACAGCTTCTACGTGCTCGCGCTGTTGTCGATCGCGGGCGCGTTCGTGGTACGGCGGGCGCGGCGGGTTCCGTTGTGGCCGTTGTTGGTTCCGATCGGCACCGTGCTCATCACCGTGCTCGTCACGTACGCGAGCACGCGCTTTCGCACGACCGCGGAGCCGATGTTCGCGGTTCTCGCCGCAGTCGCGTTGCACGCCGCGTGGCGCCGCGTGCGGGGCGGCACCGTCCGGGTCGACGGGGGTGAGACCGCTCTCCCCGCCGCCGAACCCGCCGCCCAACCGGTCGCCGAACCCGTCGCTCAACCAGCGGAGTGACGGCGGGTGCCTCCTACAATCGGGCGCATGGCCCAGATCCCCGAGAAGCCGTCGTTGGAGGGCCTCGAAGCGCGCTGGTCCGAGGTCTGGGAGAACGACGGGACCTACCGCTTCGATCGCCGCCATACCCGGGCCGAGATCTTCTCCATCGACACGCCGCCGCCGACGGTCAGCGGCTCGCTGCACATGGGATCCGCGTTCGGCTACGTGCAGACCGACTCCATCGCGCGCTACCAGCGCATGCGCGGCCGGCACGTGTTCTATCCGATGGGCTGGGACGACAACGGCCTGCCCACCGAACGGCGCGTGCAGAACTATTTCGGGGTGCGGTGCGAACCGCACCTGCCGTACGACCCCGCGTTCACGCCGCCCGAGAAGCCGGGCAAGGACGTCGTGCCCGTCTCGCGCCCGAACTTCTTGGAGCTGTGCGAGCGACTGGTCGCCGAGGACGAGGCCGCGTTCGAGGAGCTGTGGCGGCGGCTCGGATTGTCGGTCGACTGGAGCCTCACCTACACCACTGTCGGGCACTCGGCGCGGCGCACGAGCCAGCGCGCGTTCCTGCGCAACCTGGCGCGCGGCGAGGCGTATCAAGCGGAGGCGCCGACCCTCTGGGACGTCGACTTCCGCACCGCGGTCGCGCAGGCCGAACTCGAAGACCGCGAGATGCCGGGCGCGTACCACGCGCTGTTGTTCCACAAGGCCGACGGTTCCGGCGACATCGTCATCGACACCACCCGCCCCGAGCTGCTGGCCGCGTGCGTTGCGGTGGTGGCCCATCCCGACGACGCGCGCTTCCAGCCGCTGTTCGGCACCGATGTGATCACGCCGCTCTACGGCGTGCGCGTGCCGATCGTCGCACACCACCTCGCCGATCCCGAGAAGGGGACCGGCATCGCGATGATCTGTACGTTCGGCGACACCACCGACGTCGTGTGGTGGCGAGAGCTGCAGCTGCCGACGCGCGCGGTCCTCGGGGTCGACGGCCGGTTCAAGGCGGAGCCGCCCGACGTCCTGCCCGCGGCCGGCGCGGTCGCGTACGAGGCAATCGCGGGGCGCAACGCGAAGCAGGCGCAGAAGATCGTCGTCGAGCAGCTGCAGGAGTCGGGCGAGCTCCAGGGCGATCCCCGGCCGATCACGCACCCGGTGAAGTTCTTCGAGAAGGGCGAACGCCCGCTCGAGATCGTCACCTCGCGCCAGTGGTATCTGCGCAACGGCGGCCGCGACCTCGACCTACGGGCCGAGCTCCTCGCGCTGGGTACGAAACTGCGTTGGCACCCGCCGACGATGCGCGTTCGCTACGACACCTGGCTCGAGGGCCTGAACGCCGACTGGCTCGTGAGCCGGCAGCGCTACTTCGGGGTGCCGTTCCCGGTCTGGTACCGGGTCGACGCCGACGGCAACCCCACCGACTTCGAGAACCCACTCCTGCCTTCCGAAGACGCGCTGCCCGTCGACCCCTCGACCGATTGCCCGCCCGGTTTCACGGCCGACCAGCGCGACCGGCCCGGCGGATTCTCGGCCGACCCCGACGTGATGGACACCTGGGCCACGTCGTCGCTGACTCCCCAGATCGCGACGGGCTGGGTCGACGACCCCGACCTCTTCGAGCGCACGTTCCCGATGGACCTGCGGCCGCAGGGCCCGGAGATCATCCGCACCTGGCTGTTCGACACGATCGTGCGCGCCCGGCTCGAACACGACGCGCTCCCGTGGGCCGACACGAGCATCAACGGCTGGGTCCTCGATCCCGATCGCAAGAAGATGTCGAAGTCGAAGGGCAACGTCGTCACCCCGATGCCGTTGCTCGAGGAGCACGGCGCCGACGCGCTGCGGTACTGGGCGTGCAACGGTCGGCCCGGTGTCGACACCGCCGTCGACTTCGGCGTGATGAAGGTCGGTCGGAAGCTCGCGATCAAGGTGTTGAACGCGTCGAAGTTCGTGCTCGGCGTATCGGGCGACGCGGGCGAGGTCGTGAACGAGGTCGTGACTCCGCTCGATCGTTCGTTGCTCGCCGCGCTCGCCGATCTCGTCGACGACACGACGGTCGCGTTCGACGCCTTCGACTACGCCCGTTCGCTCGAACGTTCCGAACGATTCTTCTGGTCGTTCTGCGACGACTACGTCGAGTTGGTCAAGAGCCGGGCCTACGGCGACGCGGGCGATGCAACCGTCCGATCCGCGGCGGTCACGTTGCGGGTCGCGTTGTCGTGCCTGCTGCGACTGTTCGCGCCGGTCATGCCGTACGTCACCGAGGAGGTCTGGTCGTGGTGGCGCGAGGGTTCCGTGCACCACGCGTCGTGGCCGAACGCGGCCGACCTGCGCGGTCCCGGTGTAGGCGACGGCGATGATGACGGCGCGGGCGGCGACCCGCTCGTCTACGAGGTCGCGGCCGCGGTGCTCACCGAGGTCCGCAAGGTGAAGTCGACGCAGAAGGTGTCGCTCGCGGCGCCGGTGGCGCGCGTGTGTGTCGTCGACACCGCGGAACGGATCGCCGCGCTCGTGGCCGCGGCCGACGACGTGCGCGACGCGGGCAAGATCGGCGAGCTCGAGACCGAGGTCGGTTCGGCCTTCTCGGTCCGGGTCGACCTGGCGGAGCCGCAGTCGTGAGCAATCCCGCCGGCTTCGACGGCCCGGCCTGGCTGAGCTCGCACGTCAACCTCGAGAGCCTCAACGTGCCCGCCGGCAGCCGCCGGGGCCCGCCCACGCTGGAGCGCATCTCCACGCTGATGCAGTACCTGGGCTCGCCCGAGGTCGAGTTCCCGGCGATTCACATCACGGGTACGAACGGCAAGACCACCACAGTGCGCGTGCTGACCGAGCTGCTGACCGCGCTCGGCATGAAGGTCGGCGCGTACACGAGCCCGCACCTCGTGCACGTCAACGAACGTATGTCGATCGACGGCGTGCCCATCGACGACGACACGTTCGACGAGATGCTCTACGCGGTGTCGCTCGTCGAGCAGTCGGTCGGTGTCGACCCGTCGTACTTCGACGTCGTGACCGCGGCCGCGTTCCGTTGGTTCGCCGACGAAGCCGTCGACGTTGCGGTCGTCGAGGTCGGGATGGGCGGCACCTGGGATGCAACGAACATCGTCGACGGCCGGGTCGCGGTCGTCACGAACGTGAGCCTCGACCACGTCGACTATCTCGGCCCCACGCGCGAGCAGATCGCGCAGGAGAAGTCGGGAATCGTGAAGGCCGACTCGACCCTCGTGCTCGGGGAGACCGACCCGGCCATCCAGGCGATCTTCGAAGCGCGCGCGAACGGGCGCGTGTTCCGGCGCGACGTCGACTTCGGCGTGTCGCGCAACGTGCTGGCGATCGGCGGTCGGCTCGTCGACCTCCGCAGCCCGGGCGCGGAGTATCCCGACGTGTTCCTTCCGCTGCACGGCGCGCATCAGGCCGACAACGCCGCGATCGCGTTGGCCGCCGCGGAGAGCTTCGTCACCGCTCCGCTCCCGTTCGATGTCGTGGCCGACGCGTTCGCGCGCGTGCAGTCGCCCGGTCGCCTCGAAGTCGTACGTCGGCAGCCGTTGGTGTTGCTCGACGGCGCGCACAACGTCGCGGGCGCCGAAGCGTTGCTGCGCGCGCTCGACGAGGAATTCAGCGAAGGTGTGCGCACCCTCGTCGTCGGCCTGCTGCGCGAGAAGGATCCCGCGAGATGCTCGCCGCGCTCGGCGTCGCCGACCTCTCGGGCCGGCTCGTGGTCTGCCTCCCGCCGACACCGCGCGCGATGGAGACGTCGTTCATCGTCAAGGCCGCGATCGATCTCGGACTCCGCGAGGATCGGATCGAGGTCGAGGACCGGGTCGAGGACGCGGTGAGCGCGGCGCTCCTCGCGACACCCACCGACGGTCAGATCGTGATAACGGGTTCGCTGTACGTCGTAGGCGCGGCCCGCTCCGTGCTCGTTCCGTAACCCCGGCGCGACCCCGTTTGTCCAGGGTGGGGGGGTCGGTCCTAGGCTTCTCCTCTTATGGCTGATCGCACCCTCGTTCTCTGTAAGCCCGATTGTGTCGAACGCGGCCTCGTCGGCGAGATCATCGCCCGCCTGGAGCGCAAGCAACTGAAGATCGTCGCCCTCGAGCTGCGGACGCTCGACGAGGCCACCGCCAAGCAGCACTACGCCGAGCACGACGGCAAGCCCTTCTTCGGCGATCTGGTCGCGTTCATCACCCGGTCGCCCCTCGTCGCCATCGTGGCCGAGGGTCCCGATGCGTACAAGGTCGTGCGCACGCTGATGGGAACGACGAATCCGCGTGAGGCCGCTCCGGGCACGATCCGCGGCGATCTCGCGATCGAGCTGACGGAAAACCTCGTCCACGGAAGCGACGGTCCGGAGTCGGCTGCGCGCGAGATCGCGCTGTTCTTTCCCGGTCTCGCCGGGTGAGTTCCCGCGACGGATGGCAACAGAGTCGGGCCGGTTACCCCGCGGGTCGCGGGGGGTGGCAATCCAACCGGCGGACTCCTAGCCTGGGAGAGTCGTCCCGCCGTCGGAAGCTGACCTCGGTGAGCGAGCCCTTCTACTCAGGATTACTCGGCCGTGACATGGCGGTCGATCTCGGAACTGCGAACACGTTGGTGTACGTGCGCGGCCGCGGGGTCGTGCTCGACGAGCCGTCGGTGGTCGCGGTGAACGCGCGCGACGGTCGTCCGCTCGCGGTTGGAATCGAAGCGAAGAAGATGATCGGGCGCACTCCCGACCACATCATCGCGATCCGCCCGTTGAAGGACGGCGTCATCGCCGACTTCGACATCTGCGAGAAGATGCTGCGCTACTTCATCCAGCGCGTACATCCCCGCAAGTGGGCGAAGCCGCGCATGGTCATCTGCGTGCCGTCGGGCATCACGGGTGTCGAGCAGCGCGCGGTGCAGGAAGCCGCGCAGCAGGCCGGCGCGCGCAAAGAGGCGTACATCATCGAAGAGCCGATGGCCGCCGCGATCGGCGCGGGCCTTCCCGTGCACGAACCCGCGGGCAACATGATCGTCGACATCGGCGGCGGCACCACCGAGGTCGCGGTCATCTCGCTCGGCGGCATCGTCGCGAGTGAGTCGATCCGTATCGCGGGCGACGAGCTCGACGAGTCGATCATCAACTTCGTCAAGAAGGAGTACTCGCTCGCGTTGGGCGAGCGCACCTCCGAAGAGATCAAGATCGCGTTGGGCAGCGCGTTCCCGCTCGAGACCGAGTTGTACGCGGAGGTGCGGGGCCGCGACCTCGTGACCGGTCTCCCGAAGACGATCGTCGTGTCGACGGAAGAGATCCGCGACGCGATCGAGGAACCGGTTGCCGCGATCGTCGACGCGGTGAAGGTGACCCTCGACAAGACACCGCCCGAGCTCGCGGCCGACATCATGTCGAACGGCATCGTCGTCACCGGCGGCGGCGCGCTCCTGCACGGACTCAAGGAGCGCTTGTCGAACGAGACCGGCATGCCGATCGTGATCGCCGACAACCCGCTCTTGTCAGTGGTACACGGCTCCGGTCAGTGCCTGGAGAACTTCGACGTCTTGAAGCACGTCCTGATCTCCTCCGCCCAGCAATAGCCGGACCGGTTCTCGAAGATGCCCGGTGCTCGACGCGCGAGCCGACGACGCTACGTCCTGCTCGTGATCGTGCTCACGTGCCTGACGCTCATCACCCTCGACAGCCGTAACGGCCGTTCCGGCGCGCTCGGCTCCCTGGGCGGGATCGCGCACCGGATCGTCTCGCCCGTGCAGGGTGCGGTCGACAGCGTCGCCCGCCCCGTCGGCGACTGGTGGGACAGCGTGACGAACTCGGGGAGCCTGAAGAAGCAGAACCGCGCCCTGCAACAACAGGTCGCCGCGCTGAAGGGGCAACAGACCGCGGCCGCGGAGGCCATTCGCGAGAACGCCGACCTCAAGCGGCTGTTGAAGTTGTCGAACCTGTTGCTCGTCGACCACGTGTCGGCGTCGATCGTCGGCACGACGTCGGGTTCGGGCAACTTCGATCCGGTGCTCACGATCGACAAGGGTTCCGAGTCGGGGATCGCGGTCGCGATGCCGGTGATCGCGCCGGAAGGCATCGTCGGTCAGGTGACCGAGGTGTGGAACGGCGGCGCGAACGTTCAGGTGTTCAGCGATCCCGACTTCGCGGTCGGTGTGCAGACGCCCGGGCATCCCGGTTCGCCCGCGACGACCGGCATCGCGTCGGGTTCGGCCGGCACGCACAATCTCATCGTCGAGTTCGCGGCGGGCACGAAGGTGCGCATCGGTGATCCGATCGTGACGTCCGCGCAGTCGACGTTGTTCCCCGCGGGCTTGCCGGTCGGAACGATCACGAGCGTGACAGTTCAACCGGGCAACACCGGAGTGAACGCGACGATCAAGCCCTACGTCAACATCAGCGAGTTGCAACACGTCACGGTGTTGCTCTGGACGCCCGGCACGCCCGGTCCGGTGTTGCCCACCACGACGACAACCGCGACGACCACCACGACCTTGCCCGGCTCGACGTCGACGTCGAGCAGTACCACCACGACCACGACGCACCCATGACGCGTGTCGCGCGGTTGGCCGCGCTCGTCTTCGTCATCGTCGTGATCCAGGTCTCGGTGTTCCCGCACATGCGGTTGTTCGGCGTCGTGCCGGATCTCGGGCTGCTCCTCGCGCTGGCCGTGGGTTACTACGACGGCCCGGAGGCGGGCGCGGTCGTGGGGTTCGCGGCCGGCTTGGGGTTCGACCTGTTCCTGGCGACCCCACTCGGCCTCAACGCGTTGACGTACGCGATCGTCGGCTACGGCATCGGTGTGCTCGAGGCCGGGCTGTTCCGTTCGCCGCGCTGGCTGCCGTCGTTCCTCGGCGCGGTCGGGGGTCTCGCCGGTGGCCTGATATTCATCGGGGTCGGCGTGCTCGTGGGCGTCGATTCGGTAAAAGGTGCGCATGGTGTCGTGACGATCTCCTGGGCCGCCGTCTACGACGCGATCCTCGCTCCCTTCGTGTTCCTGCTGGTCAGGCGCGTGCTCGGGACGGGCGACCGCGTGCGCGACGCCTGGTCGATGCGGTGAAGGGGCCGACCGGGAAATCGGGGAGTGCCCCCACTAGCGTTACCGGCGTTCCGATGAGCCATCTGACTGCATGAGCGATAACAGCCGCGTCCGAGTGAGCATCGTTGGCGTCGTGATCGTCGCCTTGTTCGCGTCGCTTTTCGCGCGCCTGTGGTTCCTCGAGATGGGGCCGGACCAGAAGCTGGGCGCGGCGGTGAGCACGCTCGCGACCCGGACGATCCAGACCGAGTCGCCCCGCGGCGAGATCCTCGATCGCAACGGCAAGATCCTCGCCCAGGACGTTGCTGCGTGGGCGGTGACCGTCGACCGCAATATGCCGTCGAAGACCGTGGATCAGGTGCTCGGCCAGCTCGCGGAGATTCTGCAGGTCCCGGAGAAGACCCTGCGCTCCAACTACGACAGCGTGCGGCAGTCGCCGCTCGAACCGGCGATCGTCGATCTCGAAGTTCCGCTCACCCAACAGCTCGCCATCCGCGAACACAGCGCGGACTACCCGGGTGTCAACGTCACCGAGCTGACAGTGCGGGAATACCCGTACGGAGAGCTCGCCACCCAACTGCTCGGGTATCTCGGCGAGGTCGACTCCCTGCCGCCCAAGCAGGTGAAGCAGCTCGAGGCCAAGGGCTATCAGCCCACCGACCTCATCGGGCGCGACGGGGTGGAGGCCGCGTACGAATCCGTGCTGCGCGGCAAGCCGACCACCGAGACGGTCCAGGTCGACCCGACGGGCAAGCAGGTCGGACCGCCGATCAGTGTCGATCCGGGACGGGTCGGCGACACCGTCAAGCTCACCATCGATATCAACGTGCAAGCCGCGGCCGAGAAGGCACTGAGCGAAGGCATCGAGAACGCGACGCACGACAAGGACCCGCGCTTGCTCCCGACGTACACGACGTTGCACCCCACTGGCGGCGCGGTGGTGGTGTTGAACGTGCACGACGGATCGGTCGTGGCCATGGCGAGCAACCCGACGTATCCGTTGTCGTGGTGGAAGGGCGGTATCTCCACCGATCACTTCGCGCTGTTGAGCGCGCCGGGGGCGCACAACCCGTTGCTGAACCGGGTCACCGAGGGCCAGTACACGCCGGGCTCCACGTTCAAGCTCGTCCCGTCGATTGCGCTCAACCAGTACAACGTGTTCCCGGCATCGTCGTTCTACGACGATGTGGGGCACGCGACCTTCGAGAACACGTTCTTCCAGAACGACAACCTCGAGCAGAACGGTGAGGTCAATCTCTCGAAGGCGCTCACCGTGTCGAGCGACGTGTACTTCTACAACGCGGGCAACGAGTTCTGGAAGCGATGGAAGTTCGGTGACACGACCACGGGCCTCGGCATACAAACCGTGGCAGGCCAACTCGGGTTCGGGAAGCCGACGGGCATCGAGCTCAACGAGGCGTCGGGGACGATCCCGAACCCCACGTGGAAGCAGGAGTTCTCGAACGCCATCAACAAGACCAAGGCCGCCAAGATCGAGAACGGCAAGTGGACGCCGGGCGACAACATCCTCGCGGCCGTCGGCCAGGGCGCCGACTTCGTCACGCCGCTGCAACTCGCGAACGCGTACGCGACCTTCGCCAATGCCGCGTCGAGCCCGGGCCCGAACGGCAACACGGGCACGGTGTGGACGCCGCATGTCGGCCAGCTCGTGACGAACCCGAACACGAAGCAGGTCGTGCAGATCATGGGCGCGCACGCGCAGGGCACGATCACCATCCCCAGTTTCGTGTACGGACAGATGGCGGCCGGGTTCGCGGGCGTCGTGTCGAACCCGCTCGGTACCGCGTACGCGGCGTTCCAGGGCCTGACGTTGCCCGGCGGCGGAATCGTCTCCGGCAAGACCGGTACCGCGCAGATCACGGGTACCGCGCCCACGTCGTTGTTCGCCTCGTACTTCCCGGCCGACGGCGAGGAGTACACGACCGTCGCGGTCGTGGAACAGGGCGGCCACGGCGCGGAGACCGCGGCGCCGATCGTGCGCCAGGTCATCGAGGCGATGAACGGCCTCCCCGTCACGCCGATCGGCACCGCCGCGCCGGGGAAAGACTGATGGCCACCATCGCCGCCCCCACCACGCGCCGCCGCGGTGAATCCGTGACCGGGCTCTTCGCGCATCTCGACCTCGCACTGCTCACATTGCCGATCGCGATCAGTGTGCTCGGTCTGCTCATGATCTACGACGCGTCCCGCTTCGAGACCGCGCGCGCCGGACTCTCGCGGATGTACTACGTCGAGCGCCAAGGTGTTGCCGTCGTGCTCGGTCTGATCGCGATGGGTGTGGTCATGTCGATCGACTACCGCCGCATCCGCGACGCGTGGCCGATCTTCTATCTCGGCGTGCTGCCGTTGCTCGCGGGTGTGGTGGTACTCGGCCGCAACCACGGCGGCGCGCAGGCGTGGTTCCAGGTCGGGCCGTTCCAATTCCAGCCGTCGGAGCTCGCCAAGGTCGTGATCGTGGTCTCGATCGCGGGCTACTGCCATCAACACCGGGGAGATCTCGATGCCTGGCGGGTGGCCGTGGCGATCGGTCTCGCGGGATTCGTCATGGCGCTCGTCTACGCCCAGCACGACCTCGGCACGATGCTCGTGATCATGGTCTGCGCGGCGGCGGTGCTCGTCATTGCCGGCCTCAAGCCCGTGCACATCGTCGTGTTGCTCTTGCTCGGCGGGTCGCTGGTCGGGGCCGCGGTGGTCACGGGCAAAGTCCAGGCGTATCAACTCGACCGGCTGACGAACTTCGCCAACCAATCGACCGGAGACAAGTCGGCGGCGCAGTTGAGCCCGACCCAGCTGAACCTGAGCGTGTCGAAGGCGGCCATCGCCTCGGGCGGGCTCGAGGGCGCGGGCTTCGGCAAAGGCCTGCGGACCAAGAACGGCTTCGTGCCCGAACAGCACACCGACTTCATCTTCACCGCCGTCGGCGAAGACCTCGGCTTCGTGGGCGGGGCGATCCTGTTGTTGCTGTACGCACTCCTGGCCTGGCGCCTCTGGCGAATAGCCCTGCTGTCGTCCGACTTCTTCGGCACGCTCGTGGCTATCGGTGTGCTGGCCATGTTCGCGATCCAGATCTTCGAGAACGTAGGGATGACGATGGGGATCATGCCGATCACCGGCATCCCACTGCCCTTCATGTCGTATGGCGGCTCCGCGGTCATCGCGTCGTTCATCGCCATCGGGCTCGTGCTCAACATCCACATGCGCAGATTCTCGTAAGCCTCGACCGCGCACAGTGGTGAACCGTGCTCGCGGCGCGCCCCGGGCTACACTGCTCGGAGATGTCAGACCTGTGGCCGCGGATAGAACCGCTGCTGGCCCGGGTTGAGAAGCCCGCTCGCTACATCGGTATGGAGATGGGGACGGAGCCGGGCAACCTGGCGCCCCGCCATGGGAGCGGCCGGGCGGCCTTTCTCCTGATCTATCCCGACACCTACGAGATCGGGCTCCCCAACCAGGGGCTTCAGATCCTCTACGAGTTGCTCAACGAGCGCGAAGACTCGGTGGCGGAGCGGGCCTACGCGCCCTGGACCGACATGGAGTCTTCGATGCGGGCGGCCAAGGTGCCGCTCTTCAGCGTCGACACCCACCGGGCCGCGGCCGATTTCGACGTGCTGGCCTTCAACCTGTCGGCCGAGCTCGTCTACACGAACCTCTTGAACCTCGTCGATCTCGCGGGCGTTCCCGTGCGCAATGAAGACCGCGCACCGTCGCACCCGATCGTGATCGCCGGCGGTCACTGCACGTACAACCCCGAGCCGCTCGCGGAGTACGTCGACGCCTTCGTCATCGGCGACGGCGAAGAGGTCATCTCCGAGTTGGCCGAAGTGATCGGCGCCTGGAAGCGCGGCGGCGCGCGAGCCGCGAGGCCGTGTTGCGCGATCTCGCCACGATCCCGGGCGTCTACGTTCCTTCGCTCTACGACGTCGAATACGAAGGGCCGGTCGTCCGTTCGATCACGCCCCGCTATCCCGACGTGCCCGCGGTCATCGACAAGCGCACCGTCGCCGACCTGGCCGAGTGGCCGTATCCCAAACAGCAGCTCGTGCCGCTGGTCGAGGTCGTGCACGACCGGCTGAACGTCGAGATCTTCCGGGGCTGCACGCGAGGGTGCCGGTTCTGTCAGGCCGGGATGATCACCCGGCCCGTCCGGGAACGGCCCGAAGAGCAGGTTCGCACGATGGTGAAGGACGGCCTGCGCCGCACCGGCTACGACGAGGTCGCGCTGACCTCCTTGTCGAGCGCGGACTTCTCCGGCATCGAAGGTGTGGTCGCCGATCTCGTCACGAACCAGGAAGGCACCGGCGGCGTCAGTGTGTCGCTGCCGAGCCTGCGCGTCGACGCGTTCACCGTCGGGATCGCGAGCGAGCTGCAGAAGGTGCGCCGCAGTGGGCTCACGTTCGCGCCGGAAGCGGGAACGTGGCGGCTGCGGCAGGTGATCAACAAGTTGATCATCGAGGACGACCTCTACTCCGCGGTCGACGCCGCGTACTCGCAGGGTTGGCGGCGGGTGAAGCTCTACTTCCTCACCGGCCTGCCCACCGAGATGGACGAAGACACGCTCGGCATCGCGAACCTCGCCAAGAACGTCACCGACATCGGGCGCAAGTACACGAAGCAGGCGAGCTGCACGGTGTCGGTCGGCGGGTTCGTGCCCAAGCCGCACACGCCGTTCCAGTGGTTCGGGCAGAACGGCGTCGACGAGTTGCAACGCAAGATCACGTTGTTGCGCAACGCGGTGCGCGGCACCAAGGCCCAGGTGAAGTGGCACGACCCGCAGGCCACGTTCGCGGAGGGCATCGCGTCGCGCGGCGACCGGCGGATCGGCCGGGTCATCGAACGGGTGTGGCGCGCGGGCGGAACGTTCCAGGAATGGAGCGAGGGCTTCTCGCTCGAGCGCTGGATCGACGCCATGCACGCCGAAGGCCTCGATCCCGACTGGTTCGTCACCCGGCACCGCACCCGCGACGAGATCCTGCCGTGGGCGCACATCGCCGCCGGGCTGCACCACGACTTCCTCTGGGACGAGTGGCAGAACGCCCTGGCCGAACATGGGCTCCCCGATTGCCGGTGGACGCCGTGCTACGACTGCGGGGTGTGTACCGACTACGCCCTCGAGCACGTGGTGGCCTCACCGCTGGCGCCCGCGGGCGGATCCCAGGGCACGGGCCAGGACCTGACCGGGTCGGGCGCCGACGTTCCCGTGCGCTTCCTGGGCACGAAGGCGTCCCCGACGGTGACCGCGAAGGTGCCGTCGTGAGGGGCGGCGCCGCGAACCCGGTCCGGCTTCAGTACACGAAGCTCGGCAAGGTCCGTTGGATCAGTCACCGCGACGTGGCCCGGGCGCTGGAGCGCGCCTTTCGTGTCGCCCAACTCCCGCTCGCGTTCTCCGAGGGCTTTTCGCCCCGGCCGAAGGTGAGCTTCGGGTTGGCGTTGTCGACCGGGCACGAGAGCGACGCGGAGTACGTCGACCTCGTGTTCGCCGAAGAGGTCGAGCTCGAGACGTTGCCCGCGAGGCTCACTCCCGCGTTGCCCGAGGGCATCGCGGTCGTGGGCGTGCGCGCGCTCGCCGATCGGGCCCCGGCTCTGCAAGAAGCGGTGACCGCGGTGGAGTGGCGCGTCGACGTCGCCCACACCGACTTGACGGAGGTCGACCCGGCGCAACTCCGCGACCGGATCGATGCCGCTCTGGCAATGCCCGCACTGCCCACGACCAAGCGGCGCAAGGGCCGCGACGTGATCGAGGACGTGCGGCCCGTAATCCGTCGCATCATCGTGTGCGACGAACCCTCGGCGGCCGGTCTTCCGACTGCTGTCGAGATGGAACTCACAACGCAACCACGCGGCGCGAAACCGGGTGAGGTGCTCGCAGCAATTGGCGACTTCACCGAGACCCGGGCGCGGCGTACACACCAATGGATTGAGCGCGACGGCGCGCGGCAGTTGCCGCTCGACGCCGACACGCGCCCGCGTGTGCCTGAGGCATACGCGTCATGAGAGAAGGCATCGATGACCGACTTGAATCGTCTGCAGGACGAGACGCACGGCGAGCCGCGTGTGGAGGCCGACACGCCGAGCGCGTCGGCTGACGCCGGCACCGCAAGCGCGCCGACCGCAGACGCAACTGCAACGAACGCGCCGGAATCGCGCGCGCCGGAATCGGGCGCTTCCGGGGAAGCCCGGCCCGATGGCGAAGCCCGGCCCGACGGCGAAGCGCCGCGCAAGAAGCGCCGCCGCGGAACCCGTGGTGGGCAAGGCCGCAAGAAGCCGGGTAGCGCGGCGGGCGGTGCCGGCGGCGGCGCCCGCACCGGTGGCGCGGGCGCGGCCCGCGCTTCCGCGGATGCGACCGACGATGACGACGACGATGACGACGCCGGCGAATCGCTCGAGGGGAGCGAGGACTGGACGGCGGAGAGCGCCGCTCGCGGCCTGACCGACGACGACATCGGCGAGCAGGCCCGGGAGGACGCGGGCCTCGCCCCCGCGCCGGCCCTGCGGCCGAAGATCGGCGACAGCCGCCCGGCGCCGGCCCCGACCGAAGCCGACGGCGCGAGCACCGACAATCGCAACGCCGACGACGGACCCGCGCTCGGGCCCGACGGCCAACCCAAGAAGCGCCGCCGGCGCCGCGGTGGACGCGGCCGGAGCAAGGGCGGCGGCCAGGGCGGTCAGGGCACGCAGGGAAACGATCCCGAACAGACCGGGCAGCGGCGGGCCGCGGCACCGACCCCGTCGCGCGGCGGCCAGGGCCGGGGCGGAGGCGGTTCGGGCCGGGGTGCGGTCCAGTACGTCGACGCCGGTGAGCTCGGTGATGTCGACGTCGACGGCACCGCGCTGCTCGACTCGCTCGACGAGGAAACGCTGTCCCGGCGCCGGGGCACCAGCCGTAAGGGCCGCCCGGCCGGTCGGTACCTCATGGTCGTGCACGTGCGCCCCGACGGCTTCGCCCACATCGGCGTGCTCGAGGGCCGCCAGCTGATCGAGCACTACATCTCCACTCCCACCGACGAGAACACCTCGATCGACGGCAACATCTACCTCGGTCGTGTCCAGAACGTGTTGCCCGGTATGGAAGCCGCGTTCATCGACATCGGCACTCCCAAGAACGGTGTGCTGTACCGCGGCGACGTGGCGTACGACGCGGGCGATGTCGAAGGCGGCGAGAAGGGCGAGAAGCCCCGCATTGAACGCGTGCTCCACAACGGGCAGGCGATCACCGTGCAGGTGACCAAGAACCCGATCGCGCACAAGGGCGCGCGTCTCACGCAAGAGGTCAGTCTCGCGGGGCGTTTCGTCGTCATGGTTCCGGGCCAGCCCCAGACCTACGGCATCTCCAAGCGCCTGCCCGACGACGAGCGCAAGCGTCTGCGCCGGGTCCTCGACCGGCTGCGCCCGGCCGACGCCGGTCTCATCGTGCGGACCGCGGCCGAAGGCGCAACCGAGGAAGAGCTCGAGCGCGACATGCTGCGCCTCAACGCGCAGTGGCAGCAGATCTCGACCATCGCCAAGAAGGCCAAGACCGGCAGCCTGCTCTACAAGGAGCCGCAGCTCGCGATCCGGCTCATCCGCGAGGAGTTCACGAAGGAATTCCGCGGTGTCGTCATCGACGATCGGACCATGTACGAAGAGGTCAACTCCTACATCGAGGCGATCGCGCCCGAGCTCGCGGAACGCGTGGAGTTCTACGACGCCGCGGCCGAGAACCTCCCGGTGTTCGAGAAGTTCCACGTCCACGAGCAACTGCACAAGGCGCTCGACCGCAAGGTCTGGCTGCCGTCGGGTGGATCGTTGATCATCGAGCGCACCGAGGCGCTGACGGTCATCGACGTCAACACCGGCAAGAACGTGGGCACGTCGAACCTCGAAGAGACCGTGTACCGCAACAACCTCGAGGCCGCGGAGGTCGTGGCCCGGGAGCTGCGCCTGCGCGACATCGGCGGCATCATCGTCATCGACTTCATCGACATGGAGATCCGCCACAACCGCGAGGCGGTGGAAGAGGCGTTCCGCCAGGCCCTGGCCCGGGACAAGACCCGTACCCAGGTCTTCCCGATCTCCGAGCTCGGCCTGGTCGAGATGACCCGCAAGCGGGTCTCCGAAGGCCTGGTCGAGGCGTTCTCGTCGACCTGCCCGCACTGCAACGGCCGCGGGTTCGTGGTCGACGAGTCACTGCTCGAGTAGCACCGTCACCCGGGGCCGAAGCGCCCCGTGGGCGGCCTTCCCAGGCCGTCCGCTATCCTTTCCCGGTTCCGAGAAGCTCATCGATGAGGCATCGCGCATGTACGCAGTCATCCACACCGGCGGTAAGCAATACCGCGTCACCGAGGGCGATCGGCTCGACGTCGAGCGCCTCGACGGCGACGAGGTCACGCTGCGGCCCGTGATGCTGGTCGACGGTGCGAGCGTGCTGGCCACCCCGGCCGAGCTGGGCGCCGCCACGGTGACCGCCCGGATCGTCGGCGAGGCCAAGGGCCCCAAGATCAAGGGCTTCACGTACAAGAACAAGTCGAACGAGCGCAAGCACTGGGGTCATCGTCAGCACTACTCGACGATCGAGATCACCGGAATCACGAAGGGCTAGGGGAGAAGACCATGTCGAAGAAAAAGGGTGCAGCCTCTTCCCGTAACGGTCGTGACTCGAACTCGCAGCGGCTCGGCGTGAAGCGTTACAGCGGCGAAGTCGTCACTGCGGGCACGATCATCGTGCGCCAGCGCGGCACGCGCTTCCACCCCGGCTACAACGTCGGGCTGGGCAAGGACGACACACTGTTCGCCAAGGCGAACGGTGTCGTGAAGTTCGGTACCCGGCGCGGCCGCAAGCTCGTCGACATCGTTCTCCACGACGCCCCCGTCGCCGTCTAGTCGAGGCGCGGGGCGAGGCCTTCGGGCAGCGCTTCGGCGTGGACGACCGTGAGGGTCTTGGTCGTGCGCGTGATGGTGACGTAGAGCAGCCGGAGCCCGGCTCGGTCCGCGTTCACGAGTTGCGCGGGTTCCACCACGATCACGTGGTCGAACTCGAGGCCCTTGGCGCTGGTGGGGTCGATGACGGCGATGGGCGCGTCGAGCGCCTCCGACGCGGTCGACACTGCGCCCACATCGGCGAGCGCGGCGACGATCGCCGGGTGCAGTGCGGGCGGCGCGATGACCGCGACCGCACCGGTGCGGGCCAGCGCGGCGCGTGCGTGCTCGGCGGTGGTGGCCACGAGATCGTCACGGGTCGTGTCGACGAAGTTGGGGTACTCGCCCGTGCTACGCACCGACCGCGACGGTGCGACGGTGGGAGCCGCGACCGCGAGCAGGCGTGAGGCGACGTCCATGACCTCGGACGGCGTGCGGTAGTTGATGCTGAGCGAGACGTAGCGGGTCGCGTTGTGGGTCGGCAGGTGCGAGAGCACGTCGTCCCAGTTGGCCACCGCGCCGGGCTTGCTCGCCTGGCCCGGGTCGCCGACCAGCGTCATCGAGCCCGACGGGCAACGGCGCGCCAGCATCCGCCACTGCATGGCGGTGAGGTCCTGCGCCTCGTCGACCAGGACGTGGCCGAAGGTGCGGGGTTCGAACGAAGCCTCCGTGACCGCGCCGGGGTCGGATCCGTCGCCGAAACGGTTCGCGAGGGTTGCCGCATCGGCGTAGCCCCGCAGCCCGAGATCGTCGAGCACCCGTTCCGCGGTGTCGTACGCGTCGCCGCCCCGACCGTTGCGGCGCCGGGCGACGGGCCGGGCCGCCTCGACCGGGCCGAGCAACGAGTCGGCTTCGTCGACGAGGGCGAGGTCGGCTTCGGTCCAGGGGGCGCGGGACACGTCGGGGTCGCGGCGGCGGTGCAGCAACTCCTGCTCGTCGTCGTTCAGCATCGTGCCCGACGCCGATCGAACGAGGGCCCGGAAACCGAAGAGGTCGTTGACGAGCTCCACGCCGGACAGGACGGGCCACATCCGCTCGAGCGCTTCCTTCACTTCCGGGCGCCCCCGCAGACGCACGCGCAGCTCCTGTTCCCAACCCTCGGGCGGCTGCTCGCCGCGTGCGAGTGTTCCCGCGACACTGACGTCGAGCTCGGAGTCGCGGTCGAAGAGGCTCGTGACGTTGTCGGAGGGCGCGGAACCGATGCCGCGCTCGCGGTACCGCGCGGATCGCCGCGTTCTTGTAGCGCGCGACCAACAGGTCGGAGAGCCGGCGCGCCACGTACTGCCGGTTCTCGTTGTGCGTGTTCCGCCGGCGGCGGGTTCCCTCGATGACGCGGGCGGTGTCGGTGCGCGACACGCGCACGCGCAAACCGTCGATCAGGACGAAGAGGTCGCGCGCCAGCGCGCGTTCGCGGTCGGTGACGGCGCGTTGGATGACCCGGGCCATGCGTGCGTCGCCCTTGAGCTCGGCCGCGGCACGCGTGTCGGTGGCGACGACCCGCATGCGCGGCTTCAACCCGGAGATGGTCGAGAGCTGCACGTCTTGCTCGCCGAGCGACGGCAGCACCTGCTCGATGTAGCGGAGGAACACCGGGCTGGGCCCGATCAGCAACACGCCTTGATTCGCGAGGCGGCGCCGGTGCGTGTAGAGCAGATAGGCGGCGCGGTGCAGGGCGACCGCGGTCTTCCCGGTGCCCGGTCCGCCCCCGACGACCAGCACGCCGTGCACGTCGGCGCGGATCGCTTCGTCTTGTTCGGCTTGGATCGTGGCGACGATGTCGCCCATGCGCCCGGTGCGGTTCCGCTCCAGGGCCGCGAGCAGCGCGCCCTCGCCCGAGACCCCGAGCCCTTCGTCCTCGACCGCTTCCTGGTCGAACACCTCGTCGTCGAGGGCGGTGACTTCGCGGCCCTTGCGGGTGATGAGGTGGCGGCGCCGGACCACCGACATCGGCTCGACCGCGGTGGCCCGGTAGAAGGGCTCGGCGACGGGGGCGCGCCAGTCGACGACGAGGGGGGTGTGGGCGTCGTCCTCCACGGCCAGGCGCCCGACGTACCAGCGCACACCCCGCTCGAGGTCGAGCCGGCCGAACACCAGGGGCGACTCGCCGATCTCGAGCTCGGCCAGCCGGCGCTGGGTCACGTCCCAGGCGATGTCCCGCTCCAGGCGGGCCTGGTGGGTCCCGCCCGCGCGCACGTCGGCGTACGCGGTCCGGACCCGTTCGGCGGCCGCGCGCATCGCCTCGAGCCGCGCATAGGCCGCCGTCACATAGGCCTGCTCGGCCGCCAGCTCCGGGTCCGTTTGGGGGTCTGCCTGGTCTTGCAAATCGCTCCCCTGGAATCGTCGGAACGAGATTTCAGGATGGGTCAGCTTAGTCGCTGGGGCCGGGCGCCCGGATCGGGCCCCGGGCCCGCGTCCTAGGCTCCGGGCATGCCTGGAGCCGTACCCGAGGCGCTGCACTTCACGCCCGACGCCGAGGCGAACCGGTTGCTGGCCGCCGAACCCCTGGCCGTGATGATCGGCATGCTCCTCGACCAGCAGGTTCCGATGGAGTGGGCCTTCAACGCCCCGGCGCTCCTGAAGGCCCGGTTGGGTGGTCAACCGCTCGACGCGGCCGCGATCGCCGGCATGGATCCGGACGATCTCGAGGCGATCTTCCGGGAACGGCCCGCGCTGCATCGCTATCCCGGGTCGATGGCCAAGCGCACCCATGCCCTGTGCGTGTTCCTCGTCGCCAACTACGGCGGCCGGGCCGAGGGCGTGTGGGAAGGCGCGGCGACCGGCGCCGAGCTGTTGGCGCACGTGGTCGCGTTGCCCGGCTTCGGTATCGCGAAGGCGCGCATCTTCGTCGGGCTGCTCGGCAAGCGCCTCGGTGTGCGTCCGACCGGTTGGGAAGTTGCGGCCGCCGACTGGCCGTCGATCGCCGACGTCGACTCCTTCGAACGCGTGCTCGAGATCCGCCACAAGAAGCAGGCGATGAAAGCCGCGGCCAAGCAGGCCGCGCCGAAGAAAGCTGCGCCGAGGAAGGCCGCGCCGAAGAAGTCTTAGGGCGAGACCGAGCTCACCGACTGCGCGATGCTGGACGTGCTCGAACCGGCGCGGGCGACGAGCTTGTAGATGTGCGTTTTCCCGTCGCACGCGAAGTACTCGAGATGGGTCTGTTGACCACTCGGGTAGCTCGCGAACTTCGCCCCGTCGATCAGGAGATCGACCGAGGTTGCGCCGGTCGCGATCCACGAGAGCTGGATCTCGGTCGGCGAGTTGCACACCGGCGTCGACGGGCTGATGACGAACGAGCCGATCGTCACGCGGCTCCGGGTCGACGTGGGCGTCACCGGCACTTTCGTCGTGCTCGTGTTCGCGGGCGGGGCGGTCGAGGTCGTGGTCGACGGGGGTTCGGTCCCGATCGTGATGGGCGGGACCGACGACGACGTCGACGTGCTACTGGTCGTGGGAGATGTCTTCTTGTGCCCGCTGCTGCAGCCCGTGAGCGCAACGAGAACGAGGGCAGGGGCGAGAACGAGACCGAAGCGACCCACAAACGGAGGATATGGCCCCTCGGCTCCGTATCCTGGTCATTCATGGCCGGCTTCGTCGATACCGCGCAGAGCAACGTGAAGGGTGGCGACGGCGGCGCGGGCTGTGTCGGGTTCCGGCGCGAGTCGCACGTCCCGAAGGGCGGCCCCGACGGCGGCGACGGTGGGCGGGGCGGCGACGTCTGGCTGCGCGCCAATCGCAACGTCGCCTCGCTGCTCGCGTTTCGCGACCATCCGCATCGCAAAGCGGGTTCGGGTACGCACGGCAAGGGTCAGAAATTGCACGGCAAGGGCGGCGCCGATCTCGTCGTCGACGTGCCGGAAGGAACGGTCGTGCGTTCGATGGACGGCGAGCTCCTCGCCGATCTCCTGAATCACGGCGACACGTGGCTGGCCGCGCGCGGCGGGCAGGGTGGGCGCGGCAACGCGCGGTTCCTCTCCAACGCGCGCCGCGCACCGAGCTTCGCCGAACAAGGCGAGTACGGCGAGGAGCGTTGGCTGAAGCTCGAGCTGAAGCTGCTCGCCGACGCTGCGCTCGTCGGCTTTCCCAACGCGGGGAAGTCGACGCTGATCTCGGTGGTGAGCGCGGCCAAGCCCAAGATCGCCGACTATCCGTTCACCACCCTCGAACCGCACCTCGGTGTGGTGCGCTGGCAAGACCACGAGTTCGTGCTCGCCGACATCCCCGGCCTCATCGAAGGCGCGGCCGAGGGCCGCGGTCTCGGCCATCAGTTCCTGCGCCACATCGAGCGGGCGCGCGTGTTGGTCATCCTCATCGACCTCGCGCCGGTCGACGGTCGTTCGCCTGCCGAACAGGAACGCGTCCTGCTCGACGAGCTCGGCCGCTACCGGCCCGAATTGTTGGAGCGGCCCCGCATCGTCGTGGGCAGCAAGGCCGACGTTGCCGCACCCGACATCGACTTCGACGGCCTGCGCATCGCGAGCGTCACCCGGGCCGGGCTCGACGAATTCCGGGGCCGACTGGCCACGCTGATCGAAGACGCGCGCGAGGCGGAAGGCAAGAACGAGCCGTACGTGGTGTTCCGGCCCGAGGAACAAGGGTTCTCGGTGTTGAGCGAGGGCCCGCGGCAGTGGCGCGTGCAGGGCCGTCCGGCCGAACGCGCCGTCGCGCTCGCCGACCTGACGAACCCCGAAGCGATGGCCTACATCCAACAGAAGCTGCAGCGGATGGGCGTCGAGAAGGCTTTGGCCAAAGCCGGCGCGGCCGACGGAGATGTCGTGCACATCGGCGACCACGAGCTGATCTACGAGGAGCCGGCCTAGTGGGCTCGGTTGCCGTCGTGAAGATCGGCACGTCGTCGATCGCGAAGGAGTCGGGCGAGCTCGACGGCGACGCGTTGGCGAAGTTGGCCGGCGACCTCGCGACCGCGCGCGCCGCCGGCTTCGACATCGTGCTCGTGATGTCGGGCGCGATCGCCACCGGCATGCCCGCGTTGGGTCTCGAACGGCGCCCGACCGATATCGGAACGCTGCAGGCGATCGCCGCGGTGGGGCAACCGTTGTTGTTCGAACGGATGAACGCGCTGCTGGGTGCGCACGGGATCGTCGCCGGGCAGGTGTTGCTCACGCCGTACGACTTCGCGCACCGTAACCAGTACCTCCACGCGCGCGCCACACTGCAGCGCTTGCGGGAACTGGGCGTGCTCGCGATCGTCAACGAGAACGACACCGTCGCCGACGACGAGATCCGCTACGGCGACAACGATCGGCTCGCGGCGCTCGTCTCCCATCTCGTCTACGCCGACACGCTCCTGTTGCTCACCGACATGGGTGGCGTGTTCACCGCCGATCCCCGGCTCGACTCCGAAGCGTCGCTGATCGAGGAGATCGTCGAGGTCGACGAAGCGCTCGAACGCGCCACGGGTGGCGCGGGAACCGAGCGCGGTAGCGGCGGCATGGCGAGCAAGTTGGCGGCGGCCAAGATCGCGTCGTGGTCGGGCGTGCGCGCGGTGATCGCGTCGGCGAGTGTTCCCGAGGTGATTGCCGACGCGCTGCGCGGGCGCGCGGTCGGCACGTCGTTCGCGCCGCGTAGCACCCGGCTGTCGTCGCGCAAACTCTGGATCGCGTTCGCGCAGGGTTCGGTCGGCCGGATCTCGGTCGACGCCGGCGCCCAGCGCGCGCTGGTCGACGGTGGGAAGTCGCTACTCGCGGCGGGGGTGCGCGCGGTCGACGGTGCGTTCGACATCGACGCACCCGTCGAGATCACCGGCGACGACGGGCGCGTGTTCGCCAAGGGCCTCTGCCGTTACAGCGCCGAGCAGTTGCGCGACGTTGCGGGCAAGCGCACGACCGACCTGCCCCCGGGATCACCCGAGGAGGTCGTGCACCGCGACGATCTCGTCGTGCTGCCGTAGATACCGGCGAACTCAGATACCGGCGAGAACGGAATCGGGGAGCGGGTTGCGGCCGTCGAGGTGGCCGACCGATCCGTAGGGGCGGAAACGGATGAACGCCTCCTGGTGGTGGAACGGCTTGGCACGGCCCGCGGCGATGGCGTCGTTGTGCGCGTGGCCGGCACTGAACGCGTAGGCGCGGCTCGCGTCGGACGACTCCCAGAGCGAACACGTCGCGACGAACGGCGGGCGCGCGAGCGCGGTGGCCCACATGAGTCCGGGCGCACCGACCACTTCGGCCTCGGCTTTCGCGCTCGTGCGCAAGAACGCCGGAAGCCGGTTCACGCGTGTGCGTCCCATCGTGAGAACCGCGACCGGTCCGGTGTGCTCGACGTTGCGCGCCTTGGGCAGGTCGTCGGGGAGGCCCGGCCACGAACCCCACGCGCGCAACGGTTCGAGGCGCACGTGCCAACCGCCCGCGAACGTCTGCGCGATCGGCGCGTCGGCGAGGAACCGGTCGAGGGCGGCGTCGTCGTCCCAGAACGCGATCAACGCGGCGCGATGAATATCGGTCTTGGTCAACAGTGATCCGCCGAGCCGGGCCCCGAACGCGAGGTTCGCGTTGCGCAGACCGGGTGCGGTCAACCGCGATTTCCGTTGGTGCACGGTCGTCAGCGTGCGGGTCGGGCTCAGGTCGGCGATGTGGACGGATGCGAGCATGACGCCTCCTCCGGGCGATGGGCCGGGCACGCGCCCCGGGCTCGTGCACCGCCGCGCCGAAGTCTTGCGTGGCCCGTTCCGCGGCCTCGTATCCGGGAGCTACCGGACGAAAACCCCAAGACTTGACCGTTCGGTCAAGGGGTAACCTGGGCGGATGACCCCCGTCGTGGAACTCGGTCGCCGGGCCAAGGCTGCCAGTCGGCTGCTCGCGGCGGCGTCGACCCCGGCCAAGAACGGGGCCCTGCTCACCGCGGCCGATCTGTTGCTCGAGCGGGCGGGCGAGGTGCGCACGGCCAACGAGGCCGACCTCGCCGCAGCCGTTGCCGCGGGCCTGGCTGAAGGCCCCCTCGACCGGCTCCGGCTCACCGATTCCCGGCTCGAGGGTATGGCGAACGGCCTGCGCACGGTCGCCGCGTTGCCCGATCCGATCGGCGAGGTGCTCGACGGTTGGCGTCGGCCGAACGGCCTCGAGATCGTCCGCACGCGGGTGCCGCTCGGGGTCGTGGCGATCATCTACGAGAACCGCCCGAACGTCACCAGCGATGCCGCGGGACTGTGCGTCAAGGCGGGCAACGCCGCACTCCTGCGCGGTTCGTCGTCGGCGCTGCGTTCGAACATCGTGGTCGCGCAGGTGCTGCGCGACGCGCTCGTCAAGCACGGTCTGCCCGACGACGCGGTGATCCTCGTCGAGGACACCGCGTACGCGACGGCGACGGAAGTGATGCAGCTCACGGACTACGTCGACTGCCTCATCCCGCGCGGCGGTCCCGCACTCATACAGAGCATCCGCGACAACGCCAAGGTCCCCGTCATCATCGACGGCGACGGCAACTGCCATGTCTACGTCGACGCGGCCGCCGACCTCGACGCCGCGCTGAAGATCGTCGTGAACGCGAAGACGCAACGGCCGAGTGTGTGCAACGCGGCCGAGTCGCTCGTGGTGCACGCCGCGGTGGCCGACGCGTTCGTGCCGCGGGTTGCCGACGTGTTGCACGCGCAGGGTGTCGAGCTCGTCGGCGATGCCGAAGCCCAGAGCCGTTCCGCACACATCGGGGCTGCAACCGACGACGACTTCGGCCGCGAGTTCTCCGATCTGAAGATGTCGGTGGCCGTAACGCCCGATCTCGACGGTGCGATCGCGCACGTCAATCGATACGGGACGGGACACACCGAAGCGATCCTGACCCGCGACCTCGAAGCGGCGCGCCGCTTCACCCACGAGGTCGACGCGGCGGCCGTCGTGGTGAACGCGAGCACGCGCTTCACCGACGGCGAAGAGTTCGGCTTCGGCGCCGAGATCGGTATCTCGACTCAGAAGTTGCACGCCCGCGGCCCGATGGGCCTGCGGGAACTGACCACATACAAATATCTCATCTGGGGTGAAGGGCAGGTACGGGAGTAATGGGCGAACGGTTCGCATCCGTCGACGCGACAGCCACGCGGCTGCGGGAAGTCGATTATCTGTCCGACTCGAGCATTGCCGGCGTGGTGTTCCTCGCCGACCGGCTCGGCAAGCCCGTGCTCGTCGAAGGGCCCGCGGGCGTCGGCAAGACCGAGCTCGCCAAGGCCGTGGCCGAAACGCTCGGCGCGCGCTTGATCCGCTTGCAGTGCTACGAGGGTCTCGACGAGTCGAAGGCCATCTACGAGTGGAACTACAAGAAGCAGCTGCTGCGCATCCAGGCCGATCGCGAGCACGAGCGCGACTGGGAAACCGTCGAGTCCGACATCTTCTCCGAGCAGTTCCTCCTGACCCGTCCGCTGCTCGAAGCCATCCGGGCCGACGAGCCCGTGGTGTTGCTCATCGACGAAGTCGACCGCGTCGAGATCGAGACCGAGGCGTTGCTGCTCGAGGTGCTCTCCGACTTCCAGGTCTCGATCCCGGAGCTCGGCACCATCACCGGCAAGCAGATCCCGATGGTGTTCCTCACCTCGAACAACACCCGTGAGCTGTCGGAGGCGTTGAAGCGCCGCTGCCTGTTCCTGCACATCGACTACCCGGACATCGACCGGGAGAAGGAGATCGTGCGGGTACGGGTGCCCGAGGTCGACGACGCGCTCGCGCAGCAGATCGCCAAGGTCGTCAACTCGATTCGCAACATCGACCTGAAGAAGTCGCCGTCGATCTCCGAGACGATCGACTGGGCCCGCACGTTGGTGTTCCTCGGTCGGAACGAGATCACGCCCGAGGTGCTCGGCGACACCTTGCACGTGTTGCTCAAGTACCAGAGCGACATCGCCAAGGCTCGCAAGGAGCTCGGCGTCGACGCGCCCGCGGTCATCAAGAAATGACGGTTCTGCCCGCCGAGCCGCACATGCTCGACGTGTTGCAGGGTTTCGTGCACGAGCTGCGCACCGCGGGCCTGCCCGTCTCGATGACCGAGAACCTCGACGCGATGCGCGCGATCGAGTACGTGCCGCTCGACGACCGCGCGTCGTTCAAGGCCGCGCTCGGCGCAACGCTGGTGAAGAACGCCGGTCACTACCGCGTCTTCGACACGGTGTTCGAGGTGTTCTTCTCGATGTTCTCGCCCGGCGTGAACGCCGAGGGCGAGGCGGATTTCGACGCCGAGACGCAGGCCAACTTCGAAGAGCTGCGCGCCGCGATGGACCAGGGCGGCGCGATGAGTCAGGTGTCGAACGAGGAGCTCGCGCAGATGCTCCTCGACGCCCTCATGCGCATGGACCAGAACGAGATGCGTCTGCTGGCGGGGGCCGCGGTCGCGCGGTACGCAGGCATGGAGCCGGGCCGACCGGTCGGCGGCGCGTACTACCTCTACCGCACGCTGCGACAGCTCGACGCCGACGGCCTCGTCACGAAGATGATGGCCAAAGCGCAAGAGGGCGAGCAGATCGGCGAGGGGGCGTTCGACGAGCGGCTCGCCAAAGAAGACTTCGAGGGTCGGCTCAAAGTCCTGAAGGAGATGATCGAGGCCGAGATCCGCAAGCGCCTCGTGGCCGACCGCGGGGTCGAGGCGATGGCGCGCACACTGCGCAAGCCGTTGCCGGAAGACGTCGACTTCATGCACGCGTCGCGCGACGAGATGCAGATGTTGCAGAAGGCGATCTACCCGCTCACCCGGGCACTGGCGGCGCGCCTCGCGCAACGCCGGCGCCATCGCCGCCGCGGTCAACTCGACTTCCGCCAGACCGTGCGGCACTCGATGTCGTTCGGTGGGGTTCCCGTCGAACCGAAGTTCAAGCGCCCGCGGCCGTCGAAGCCCGAGATCATGGTCGTGGCCGACATTTCGGGTTCGGTCGCATCGTTCGCCCGTTTCACGTTGCAGTTCGTCTACGCGATGCAGAGCGAGTTCTCCAAGGTGCGCTCGTGGGTCTTCATCGACGGTGTCGACGAGGTCACTCGCTTCTTCGACGAGTCGCAGGAGTTGAGCGAGGCGATCCATCGCGTCAACACCGAAGCCGATGTCGTGTGGGTCGACGGTCACAGCGACTACGGGCACGCGTTCGAGGTGTGGCACGAACGACACATCCGCGAGGTGACGAAGAAGTCGTCGGTCATCCTGCTCGGTGACGCGCGCAACAACTACCACGCGTCGCAGGCCTGGACCGTGGCCGAGATGCAGAAGCGCGCCCGCAAGGTGTTCTGGCTCGACCCCGAGCCGCGCGGCTACTGGGACACCGGCGACTCGATCGTGTCGGAGTACGCGCCGTACTGCGACGGCGTGTACGAGGTGCGCAACCTGCGCCAGCTGCAGAAGTTCGTCGCCGACGTGGTCGAGGCCTGAGTCGGCCGCCTGCGGTCAGCTCGTCTTGGGTCGGCGGATCATCGTCCACACGGGCGGGACTCCGGTGACTTCCATCTTGCGCACGAGCTCGAAGGCGTGGCGCGCGTAGTACGCGAGGTTCGCTTCCTTCTGCGTCTCGAGGTAGGCCGTGAGTCCCTGCGCGTCGCACTCGTCGAGGACGGGCTGGATCGCCGCGCTGCCCGCGCCACTGCGCTGATACAGCGGGTCGGTGCCGAGCAGGCTCAGGTAGTAGTGCGGTTCCTTCACCTCGTGGTGCACGCCGTCGAGTGCGGCCAGCAGACGAAATGCGCCCGCCAGGCGTCGGCCGGTGCGCACGAACGCCGGCGCGCCGCGCAGATTGGTCATGAGTTCCCGCCGGGCCGAGCGCGGGTAGGTGCCGGGCGGTAGCCAGGCGGCGGTTGCCGCGACCTTGCCGTCGGTGCGCGCGACCCACACGTCGCCGAAGGGAGCCGCGTCGGCGAGCGCGGCGCGCATGTACGAGAGCAGGCCCTTGCTCTGCACGACGAGGTCGGGCAGGAAGTAGCCGAAGAGAGGGTCGTCGTAGAACGCACGCGCGAGTGCGGCGATGACCGCCGAGTTGTCGGCGGGACTCAGGCGCTCCACATCGAAGGTTCGGGTGGCCATGGTGCGAGCGTACGCTGGATCGATGCCGGCGACGGAAGACCCGGCGACGGAACCCGTCGCCCTGACGAACCTCGGCTGGGACGCGGAATTCGCGGCGGCGGCCGTGGCGTTGTCGCGTCCCGATGCGGTACCCGGGCGGGTCGCGCGCGTCGACCGGGGCTGGGCGACGGTGATGACCGCGGCCGGCACCGAGCGCGCCCAGCTCGCCGGGCACACTGTCGCGACCGGCGACTGGATCCTCGTCGCGCAGGGCAAGGTCGCCGCCGCGTTACCGCGTCGATCCGCGTTCGTGCGCGGCGACGCGGGCGAGGGCCGGGCGCGCCGCCCGCAGGTCGTGGCCGCCAACGTTGACCTCGTTTTCGTGGTGCAGGCGTTGAACAACGGTCCGAACATGCGGCGCCTCGAACGCGAGCTCGTCCTCGCGTTCGAAAGCGGCGCGGTTCCGATCGTGGTGCTTTCCAAGGCCGATCTCGTCGCGGCCGACGCGGTGGCGGGCGCGGTCGAGTTGGCGCGCGGGGCGGCCACGGGCGTCGAGGTCGTGGCCACGAGTGCCGTCACCGGCGCGGGGCTCGAGCGGCTACGCGCGTTCGCGCATCCCGATCGGACGATCGCGCTCATCGGTGCGTCGGGCGTGGGGAAGTCGCGGCTCGTGAACGGCCTCGTCGGTGACTCGGTGCAGGCGGTGGGGGAGGTGCGCACGAACGATCAGCGCGGCCGGCACACCACCACCGCGCGCGAACTCGTTGCGCTACCGGGCGGCGGCTGGTTGGTGGATACGCCCGGGCTGCGCTCGGTCGCGCTCTGGGACGCCGACGACGGTTTGAGCCGTGTGTTCTCCGACATCGAAGCGCTCGCCGCGGAGTGCCGGTTCAAGAACTGCTCGCACGGCCCCGAGCCCGGCTGCGCGGTGCAGGCGGCGATCGCCGCCGGCGCGCTCGACCCCGCCCGCTACGAGCACTACCAACGCCTCGACCAAGAGCTCGACGAAAACGCACATTGAATTGGTCGCTCGCGCTGCGACTTGGCCAGAGCGGCTGCGCGGGCAAGTGGCCGAGGCTCGGCTGTCGCTCCTCTTGACCCGAGATCGTGCCGACGTTCAGTCGAGGATGGTGCCGACGCGGTCGGCGATGCGCGCGAGGGCGAGGAGTTGGCGGCGTTCGCGGCGGCGGAACGGGTGACCGTCGCGTCCGACGAGCAATACGACCTCGCCGTTCGGGAGAGGTGCAACCGCCAGATCGTCGGGGCCGGCGTCGCCCGCGGCGACGATCGGCGACGCGGCGGTTCCCGCGGCGAGTGCTTCCAACACCGACGGGTCGGGGACGTCGGCGCCCGCCGTCGCGAGCGCGACGTTGCCGTGCAACATCACCGCCCAGTCGGCGGAGAACTCTTCGCGCACACTGTCGACGAGGCGTTGCGTGAGCTCCCGGCGCGAGGTCGCGCCGGAGAGATGTTCGACCGATTCGAGCGCGTCGAGACGCGGGTCGGGGAAAGTCGCGACCTCACGCCATTCCTCGACCGACGCGCCGTCGACCTCTTCGATCTCGCGCACGAGCAACGAGACGAGATCGCGGTCGGGGAGCAGCACGGCGAACTCGTCGACGGCGACGTGCTCACTGCGTTCCAGCACGTCGATACCGACGATGTCTCCGCCGATCGCGCCGATACGAGACGCGACGAGACCGAGTGCACCCGGTCGATCAGGAAGCCAGACGCGCACGACAAGACTCGGCACCCCGAAAGGTTACGACGCGCTGACGGCCGGAGGGCCCTACGCAACACGCCGTTCACAGGGCCTTCTCGTACACTCGCCCGGTGGAGCGCCTCGGGATCCTCGGCGGCACCTTCGACCCGGTTCACGTGGCCCATCTCGCGGCCGCGGCCGCGGCCCGCGACCAGTTGGAACTTGCCCGGGTCCTCGTGGTGGTGGCCGGCGATCCCTGGCAGAAGAAGGGCCGGGTGTGCGCACCGGCCGAGAGCCGGTTCGACATGGTTGTCGGTGCGATCGAAGGCGTCGAGCGGCTCGAGCCGTCGCGGCTCGAGATCGATCGTGCGGGTCCGACGTACACCGTCGACACGGTCGACGCCCTGCGCGACGAGATGCCCGAGCGCGAGCTCTTCCTGATCGTCGGGAGTGATGTCGCGGCGTCGATCGACGGCTGGCACCGGGCCGACGACCTGCGAGACGCGGTGACCCTCGCCCTCGTCGACCGGGAGGACGTCGCGCCGTCGAGCCCGCCTCCGGGCTGGCGCACCGTTCGGGTCCACATGCCTCGGCTCGACGTTTCTTCGACCGATCTGCGGCGTCGTATCGCGGCGGGCGAATCCGTCGACTTCCTCGTTCCACCCCCGGCGGCGCGGATAATCCGGTCCCGCGGTCTCTACACTGGAGCTTGATGACCCGAGCGCCCGCGACGACACCCAAGCGTCGTCGTAAGCGCGAACGGCTGGCCCAACTGGCGGTCGTGCTGGTTGCCGCGATCTCGGGACTGGTAGCGGCGCATTTCGGTACACCGCGCGTGTGGGAGAACACGCACGCGTCGTCGCCGAGCACGACCGCATCGTCGGTTCCATTCGTCGACCCGCAGAGGACTCCGTGACCGAAGCTTCCCGCACCGACGTGCCCAGCATGACGAGCACCGAACGAGCGCGCTTGGCCGCGCGCGCGGCCGACGACAAGAAGGGCGAGGACATCCTCGTTCTCGACGTCGCCGACATCATGGGGATCATCGACGCGTTCGTTATCACGCACGCCTCCAACCCGCGCCTCGTGCGCGCCATCGTCGACGAGGTGAAGGCGCAACTCCTCGAGCGTGCGGGCGTGAAGCCCCGCGCCATCGAGGGTCTCGACGATCTCACGTGGGTGCTGCTCGACTACGGCGACCTCGTCGTACATGTGTTCTTGGAAGAGACGCGCGAGTTCTACGGGCTCGAGCGCTTGTGGGCCGACGCCCCCCGGATCGTCTGGAACGGCGCGGCTGCCGTCTGAGTGGCAGACTCCCTCGGTGAAAACTCCGAGTCGAATTCTCGCCGTCGCCGCCGTGGTCGTCGCGCTCGTCGCGACCGCATGCAGTAGTTCGTCGAAGTCGACGGCGAACCCGGCCGGGCCGACGACGACTGCGGCCCCGACGAATCCCGCGCCGTACGCGGAAAAGGGGTCGTTCGCAGTCGGCTACACCACGCTGCATCTCGCGGGCGGGCGCCGGGTCGTCGTCTGGTACCCCGCCGATCCGTCGACCACGGCCGGGCATACGCAGGAGACGATCGACCTCGCGAGTCTGTTGTCGCCCGCGCTGCAGGCCAAGATCCCGGCTCAGGATCGCGTGCTCTACAAGGCCGACGCGTTCCAGGATGCGCCCGCGGCCACGTCGCCCGGCAACTACCCGTTGGTCGTGTTCAGTCACGGCTACGCGGGCTATCCCGAACAGTCGGTGTCGCTGACGACGCATCTCGCGTCGTGGGGGTTTGTCGTCGCCGCGCCGGATCACGTCGAACGGTCTCTCGACGGCCTGCTCGGTACCGCGGCCGCCGGAGTTCCGAAGTCGACCGACGTTGCCGTACTGCAGGCCACGCTCGCACTCGTCGAGAAGGCGTCGACGAGCGCCGGCGTGCTGCACGGTCTGGTCGACCCGCAGCGCGTCGTCGCCGCGGGCCACTCCGCCGGCGCGGGCGCGGCGTACGAGTTCGCGTCGGTCGACCCGCGCGTGAAGGCCTGGATCTCCTACTCGGTCGGCTTCGGCGCGACCGAGCCGGCCCCCAAGGCGCCGACGAAGCCCGGGATGGTGATGCTCGGGACCACCGACGGCGTCATCCCTCCGGCGCAGAGCGTCAAGGTCTACGACGGCATGAACGACCCGAAGTATCTCGTCCAGATCGCCAAAGCCGGTCATCTCGTCTTCTCCGACATCTGCCTCATCGGCCGCAGCGCCGGCGGTGTCATCGGCATCGTCAAGGCGATCAACCTGCCGATCCCGCCGGCCTTGTTGAAGCTCGGTTCCGACGGTTGCACCGCCGACCATCCGCATCCCGAGACGGCGTTCCCGGCCATCAATCAGCTGAGCGTCGGGTTCTTCCGGTGGGCCTTGCACATCGATCCCCAACCCGTCGGGCTCAGCACGGAGGCCGTCGCCGGACTCGGCGCCACCGTCACGGTGACCCACTCGCCGTAGGACACGAATCGCGGTAGTAAACTCCTGCTCGGCGATGGGACTCGCCTTTAACCGCCTTCACCGGCTGATGGTCCCTACTGATCGACAAACGTCAATCGAGTAGGGAACCGTTCGTATGCCGGCTGCGGTGCCCTCGACGGATGTTGTTTCGAATCCGGCGAGGAGGCAACGTTGAGTGGCGAGGGGCTGAGCGCCGAGGAGCCGTTCGCGCGGGTCGTCTACCTCGTCAAGTGGATCGTGCTCGGCGCGATCATCGGCGTGCTCGCCGGAGTCGCCTCGGCGGTGTTCCTCAAGGCCCTCGACTGGGCCACGCGCACGCGCGAGGCGCACGGCTGGTTGCTGTTCATATTGCCGCTGGCCGGTTTCGTGGTGGGGCTCTCGTATCACTACGGCGGTGGGCGCTCGATCGAGGGCAACAATCTCATCATCGACGAGATCCACGAACCGAAGGCGTGGATACCGCGCCGCATGGCGCCACTGATCTTCGTCGGAACGATCATCACCCATCTGTTCGGCGGATCCGCGGGCGCGAGGGCACTGCGATCCAGATGTCGGGAAGCATCACCGAGACGGCGTTCCGGTCGCGCCGGATCTCGCCGGCCGATCGCCGCCTGTTGTTGATCGCCTCGATCGCGGGCGGGTTCGGCTCGGTGTTCGGTGTCCCGATCGCGGGATGCATCTTCGCGCTGGAAGTGCAGTCCATCGGACGAATTCGCTACGACGCGCTCGTCGCTGCGCTGACGGCGAGCATCGTGGGCGACATCGTGGTGCGCGGGCTGGGAGTGCATCACGAGGCCACGCCGCAGTTGGCCAAGGTCGACATGACCACGCCGTTGTTCGCGAAGGTCGTGCTCGCTGGTCTGGTCTTCGGCGTCGTCGCGTTCTTGTTCGCGGAGGTGACGCACCGGGTGCACGGGGTCTTTGCCAGGACCGTGCGCTGGGCACCCGCGCGCCCGCTGATCGGCGGTCTCTTGGTGATCGGGCTCACATATGCGGTCGGTACCCGCGACTATCTCGGCCTGTCGCTCCCGCTGGTCTCGAGGTCGTTGGCGGGCGGTGCCGGTGTCGTGTTGTTCGCATTTGCGCTGAAGCTGCTGTTCACGTCGGTGACGCTCGGTTCCGGCTTCGTGGGCGGCGAGGTGACGCCGTTGTTCGTCATCGGCGCGACGCTCGGTGCATCACTCGGACGGATTCTCGGCGTGCCGATTCCACTCCTCGCGGCGATGGGTTTCGTCGCGGTGTTCGCGGGCGCGGCCAACACGCCGATCGCCTGCACGGTGATGGCCGTCGAGCTGTTCGGCGCGGGCAATGTGGTGCTCTTCGCGATCGCGTGTGTCATCTCGTATGTCGCCAGCTCGCATCGGGGTATCTACTCCAGCCAACGGGTCAGCATCCGCAAGCACTCGCGCTCCGGCGAGCTGGCCGCCGACCAGCGCGATCAGCCGCCCGGCGAGTCGTCCGCTTGACTCGTTAGATTTTCCTGTCGTATTATGAGGGCATGGGAACCGCCGGCGCACCCGTGGTCGAAGACGCCTTCGGCGTCCTCGCCCATCCGATTCGCCGCGAGTTGCTGCAACGACTCGCACACCACGAGGGCCGCGCCGGTGATCTCGCCGATCGGCTCCCGGTGAGCCGTTCGGCGGTGTCGCAACACCTCCGACTCATGCTCGAGGTCGGCGTCGTGGCCGAGCGCCGGGACGGACGGGAGCGGTACTACTCGTTGCGGCGGGAGGGATTGGCCGCCGTCGACGACTGGCTGGCCGGACTCGACGATTTCTGGGCCACCTCGTTGCAGCGACTCGGTGAACACCTGGACGGCGGCTCGTGATCGACGCGGACGGAAACATCGTGCACGAGGTGCGGTTCGAGCACCCGGTGGAACGCGTCTGGGCTGCGATCTCGCAGCGTGACGAGCTCGCGCAGTGGCTCATGCCGAACGACTTCGAACCGCGCGTGGGCCATCGGTTTCACTTCGATTCCCGACCCGGACGCGATCCGGTCCCGGTCGAAGTGCTCGAGCTCGAGCCGCCGCGGCGCATGCAAATGCGATGGGACATCGACGACACGCCCACAATCGTCACGATCACATTGCACCCGGACGGCGCGGGCACCGTCCTCAATCTCGTGCACCGCGCGATGCCGAACGAGCCGCGCCCTTCCTTCGACGCGGGCTGGACCGAGAAGCTCGAAGCGTTGGCCGGAAGGTTGAAGGAGAGGGCATGAAAATCATCCATCACGTCGTCGATCTCGACGTTCCGGTCACCGCGGTGTGGTCGGCGATCACCGAGGAACCGGGCCTGGCCGGGTGGTGGACCCCGAGCGTGCAGGCGCCGTCGGCCGAAGTGGGCGGCCGCATCGAGTTCACGCTCACCGCCGAATTCAGTCCGGTGATGGAGATCATCCGAGCCGACGAAGACTCCGAGCTCGCCTGGAAATGCATCGGCGGCCACGAACCGTGGAACGACAACACATTCCGGTTCCACCTCTCGCTGCTCGGCGACGGCCGCGTGCGGCTGCGGTTCTGGCAGGAGTACGCGATCGAGCTCGATGACGACGCGTACGGCTCGTACAACTTCCGTTGGGGCTACTACCTGAACAGCCTGCGCCAGTTCTGCACGACAGGCGAAGGAACACCTTTCGAACGCGCGAGCGACCAATAAGGAGGGAGTGACTGTGGAACTGACCCGGTTGCAAAATGAGTCGGGCGAGTACCTCGCCGCGCGCGAAGAGCTGCGTCGCGCCGAGATCGAACTGATGCAACACCGCGAGCGTGTCGCGCAGATGCGGCGGGCGCTTCCGCTCGGCCCGGTCGTCACCGACTACGTGTTCACCGAAGGGCCGCGCGCGCTCGACGCGGGCGACGCGCCGGTTTCCGAAGTGCGTCTGAGTGAGCTGTTCACGGCACCCGAACGCGCGCTCGTCGTGTATCACCTGATGTACGGCAAGGCCCAGACCGAGCCCTGTCCGATGTGTACGCAGTGGATCGACGGCTTCAACGGCGTGGCGCGGCACGTGGCGCAGAACGTCGACTTCGTGGTGGTCGCGGCGGCCGACCCCGGTCCGCTCCGGGCGTTCGCGCGGGACCGAGGTTGGAATCACCTCCGCCTCCTCAGCTGCGGCGACAACTCCTTCAAGTACGACCTGCTCAGCGAATACGCCGACGGAACCCAGGACTCGACCGTCTCGGTGTTCGTGCGCGACGCCGACGGCAATGTGCGCCACACGTATACGACCCGGCCGTCGTTTTCGCCCGAGATTCGCGAACGCGGTATCGACCTGCTGTGCGCGACATGGCATGTGCTCGACCTGACCCCGCAGGGACGCCGCGACTGGTACTCGTCGCTCGACTACTGAGACACGAGAGAGAGGGCGGCGCACCTTCGTGCGCCGCCCTCTCGGCGCGAGTCAGCGCAGCGACGCGAACGACGCCCGCATCTCCGAGGTGAAGAGCTCCGGCTGTTCCCAAGCTGCGAAGTGCGTGCCTTTGTCGAGCCGGTTGTAGTGGATCAGGTTGGGGTACGCCTTCTCGGTCCAGCTGCGCGGCGCGGTGTAGATCTCGTTCGGGAACACGCTCACGGCAGTCGGAAGTGTCACGCCCTTCGGTGCGAAGAACGCGAGTTTGCTCTCCCAGTAGAGACGCGCCGACGACACCGCGGTCTCCGTCAACCAGTAGAGCGTGACGTTGTCGAGGATGTCGTCGCGGGTCAGGCCCTCCTGCGCGCCGTCGAAGACGCGTGCGATGAGCGCGTAGCTGGCGTCGTCGTGGTCGAGCATCCATGCTGCGAGCCCGAGCGGAGAGTCCATGAGGGCGTAGAGCGTCTGCGGCCGCAATGCCATCTCCCCGGCGTAACCAGTGCCCTTCTTGAAGAAGAAGTCGAGCTGGTCCCACGCATACTTCTCGTCGGCCGAGAGCCCGGCGGGTTCGGGGCCGTGCGCGTCGATGAGCTTCCCGATGTCCTCGGGAACCGTCGCCGGCATGTTCGTGTGGATGCCGACGAGTCCGGCCGGGAGCTGCAGGGCCAGCTGCTCGGTTACCGCGTTGCCCCAGTCGCCGCCTTGGGCGACGTACTTGTCGTAACCGAGCCGCGTCATCAGCACGCTCCACGCGCGCGCGATGCGGATCGGATCCCAACCCAGCTCGCGCGGGATGCCGGAATACCCGTGACCGGGCAGCGACGGAATCACGACATCGAAGGCATCGGCTGCGGTACCGCCGAATGCGGTCGGGTTGGTGAGGGGTTCGATGACCTTGAGCTGTTCGATGATCGAGCCCGGCCAGCCGTGCGTGATGATCATCGGCAGCGCACCCTCATGTTCGGACCGAACATGAATGAAGTGGATGTCGACACCGTCGATCTCGGTCACGAACTGCGGAAGGCTCTGGAGCTTGGCTTCGCACCGGCGCCAGTCGTAGTCGTTCGCCCAGTAACGCGCGAGAGCTTGCATCGTTTCGAGGTTCACGCCCTGTGATCGATCCGCGACCAGTTCGCGGTCCGGCCACACCATTGCGTTGATGCGCCGGCGTAGGTCGGTGAGCTTCTCCTCCGGAACGTCCAGCACCTGGAACGCGCGAATCGCGATCTTGTCGCCGGTCGTCGGTTGTGTGGCTTGACTCATGGGCAGCTATCCCTTTCTCTGGGATGAATGGTTCAGGCGTAGCGGTCGACTTCCATGACCGCATCGGCGAACGGTTGCGGAGCTTCCTGCGGAAGGTTGTGCCCGACGCCGCCGGTGATGTTCCGGTGCGCGTACTTGCCCGAGAATTTCGGGGCGTAGACACTCGGGTCGGGATGCGGCGCGCCATTCGCGTCGCCTTCGAGTGTGATGGTCGGCACGGTGATCACCGGTGCCTGGGCCAAGCGCTGCTCGAGGTCGTCGTATTGCGATTCGCCCTCCGCGAGGCCGAGACGCCAGCGGTAGTTGTGGATGACGATGTCGACGTGGTCCGGATTGTCGAACGCGGCCGCGCTGCGATCGAAGGCCGCGTTGTCGAAGTTCCACTTGGGCGAAGCCGTCGTCCAGATGAGCTTGGCGAAGTCACGGCGGTTCTTGTCGTAGCCGGCCTTACCGCGTTCGGTTGCGAAGTAGAACTGGTACCACCACGCCAACTCCGCTTGCGGCGGCAGCGGTGCAATGTTCGCGGCTTGGCTGCCGATCAGGTAGCCGCTCACCGAGACGGTGGCCTTGCATCGTTCGGGCCAGAGCGCGGCGACGACGTTGGCGGTGCGCGCGCCCCAGTCGAAACCGGCAACGATCGCGGAGTCGATGTTCAGCGCGTCCATCAACGCCACCGCGTCGGCGGCAACGACTGCCTGCTGACCATTGCGCGGCGTGTCGTTCGAGAGAAAACGCGTCGTCCCGTATCCGCGCAGGTACGGGACGATCACGCGGTAGCCCGCGGCGGTGAGTATCGGCGTGACATCCGCAAAGCTATGGATGTCATACGGCCATCCGTGTAACAGCAGGACCGCCTGCCCGTTGCTCGGACCCGCGTCGACGTATCCCACGTCGAGGGTGCCCGCGTTGATCTGCCGCAAGTCTTCGAGCATGCGTTGCTCCTCCGGCGTTCGGACCGCTCCCCGCCGTGCACCGCGGTCGCCCAATCAGCCGTCAAAGCTTGGCGCCGAAAGCCCCGGCATTCAAGACCCGCCGCGGTGATGCTGCGGGCGCGCCAGAAGCCGGAAAGGTTCATGCAAGCTGTGTAACGCGATCGGCCGCGCCAGTGCACGGCCACGCTCAGGTAATGGGTTCGTCGCCGACGACGCGCCGAAAGGAGCGTCGCCCTTTGGCTGATCGCGTTCGGAGTGCGGCGGCGCTTCCGTGCTCGGGCTGGTCGGGGTGCAGACCGGAGGCGTGCTTGCCGTACATCTCCGCCAGCGGCCCGGCGGTCACACCATGCGCGACGACGCTCAGGACGACGGTGGCGGAGACGGCGGCGATCACCCGGTTGGCGGCGGCCGGATCCAGGCTGTCGAAAGCGATGAGCGCGAACACGACCGATGCGAGGCCCCGCGGTCCGAACCAGCCGACGAACGCGATGGTCGCCCGATCGAGTCCGACCCCGGTCAAGGCGATGGCCACGGGCACCATCCGCACAACCGTGAGGGCGAGCACTGCGAACACGACGTCCTGCCACTCGAGATGTTTGAACGCGGGCACGACCATCGCCGCGCCGAACACGAACCACACGAGCAACGAGAGCATCTCGCCGACGTCGTCGCTGAAGGCGAGAACGTGCTCGTCGGCGGCGGGAGTGATGCTGCCGAACGCGAGGCCGCCCACGAAGGCGGCGACGAATCCGTTGCCGCTGGCTTGGATCGTCAACGCGTACGCGACGACCGCGAGGCCGAGCACCGCGAACTGACGAAACGCGGGTGCGCTCCAACCCCGTTTGTTCGTCACGTGCATGAGCAGGGCGCCGATGATCCCGACCGTGATGCCGATGCCCGCCCCGACCAGGAGGTCCACCACGGCGCCGACGGCTCCTTCAGTGTGCGCGAACTCGGCTGCGACCGCGCCCGCGATGAACAGGTTCACGAAGGGCGTGGCGATGCCGTCGTTCAAGCCGCTCTCGACATTGAGTACGCGCCGGATACGCGCCGGAACTCTCTCGTCTTGCATGATCGACGCGCCGAGCGCGGCATCCGTCGGGGCGACGATCGCACCGATGATCGCCGCCACCCACAAGCCCGCCTTTCCGAACAGCAGAGCGGCGCAGCCGCCACCGAACACGATTGTGAGCGGCAATCCGATCGCGAGCAGGCGAGTCGGCACGGCGAGGTCGGCGCGCAGGGCCCGGACGTTGACGCGCGACGCGTCGCCGAACAGGACGAGCGCCAGGGTGATCTCCGCAAGGCTCCGGAGGGTCTCGGTGCTCAGATGGATCTCGAGCAGCGAGAGTGGTTCGTGGGCCACCGCGAGGCCCAAGACCAGGAACGCGATCGGGGCGCTGACGTTCCACTGCTCCAACCGCGCCGAGAAGAGGCCCCACAGCACGAAGCAACCGGCGATGACGGCAAGTGCCTCGGCGTCGAGGCCGTGTTCCATTGTGGGCGCCGCCTTCGCCGGGGAGAACTGAGGTTATTGCCGAGCCATGGCGATGCGCATGTCGTTCTCGGCATCCGGGACGAGGTGGCCGCTCATTTCGGCGCCGGGGTGAAGTCCATGCGGAGCCGGGTCAGCACGGCGCTCTTGATGCGCCAGTGACCGTCGAGCTTCGCGTACGCCTCGTGGTAGTGGCCGAAGCCGTGCAGTTCGGAGCCGTCGGGCCAGCGCAGCATGTCTTCCATCGCCCAGACTCCCGTCGCCGTGGTCGGCGAGGTGATGTCGATCTCCGGCGTGTGGCAGTGGTGCACCGTCACAACGTCACCGATCGCGTCGCGCAGGAACGTCATGAAGGCATCCGCGCCCACAACCACGGCACCCGCGGATGCCGTCGTGTCCATCTCGACGTCGTCGGTGAAGACCTGACGCATCGCGGCCCAGTCCTTGGTGTCCATCGTGCGGCAGTAGCGAGCCTTCAACTGTTTGATCGCTTCGATGTCGTCCACTACTTCGACGTATCCGGCTTCTGGTCGTTCGGCTGCAAGGCCGGAAAAGGATTGGGCGCGATCTGGGCGAGCACGGCTTCGGGCGCGCTCAGATCGCCACCGACGTGGCCAACGCTGAAGATGCGTTCGTGCCGCTTGCGTCCGACCATCGCCCAGAACCATCGGGTTGCCGCGCCGACGCGATTTCCGAGCCCGTTGAGAAACGTCAGGTGGACGAACAGCCATACGAGCCACGCGGCGAAACCGCTGAGGCGCAGGCCCCGGAAGCTGCAGATCGCTCGAAATCTGCCGATGGCGGCGACACTACCGACGTCGCGATACGTGTACGGCTTCGTGTCCCGGCCTTCGAGGCGACGAACGATCGTGTTAGCCGCGTGCAGGCTCCCTTGCATCGCGACTTCGGCGACGCCGGGGAGGTCGTTGAGTGTGACCATGTCGCCGACGGCGAACACTTCGGGGTATCCGGGGAGTGTCAGGTCGGGCAAGGTCGCGATGCGCCCGCTGCGATCGGTCTGCGCGCCGGAGGCCTCGGCGAGCTGCGCGGCGAGGGGCGATGCCTCCACGCCGGCCGCCCACACGACCACGCGCGCGTCGATGTGCTGGGTTCCGCTACTGGTTTGGACGTCGACTCCCGTGGCGTCGATGCCGACGACGCGCGACTCCATGTGGAGTTCCACGCCGAGCTTCTCGAGCGTGCCCGCGGCCGAAGCGGAGAGCTTGTGGCCGAAGCTGGCGAGTGGTTCCTTACCGCCGTCCATGAGCAGGACGCGCACGCTTGCGGGGTCGAAGGTCCGGAAGTTTCCGCGCAGACTTCGGGTCGCGAGCTCGCGGATCTGGCCGGCGAGCTCTACGCCGGTTGGTCCGGCACCGACCACGACGATCGTCAACCAGATCTTCTTTTCGATCGGATCGGTGGTCGCCTCGGCCATCTCGAACGCGCCGAAGATACGGCGGCGAACCTCGAGTGCGTCGTCGAGCGTCTTCATGCCGGGTGCGAAGAGCGCGAGCTCATCGTGACCGAAGTACGACTGGCGGACGCCGGCGGCCACGATCAGGCTGTCGTAGGGCACCTCGACCGGATCGTGCAGCGGGCTGGTTGCAAAGACGACGCGCCGGTCGAGATCGAAGCCGGTCACTTCGGCGAGCTCGACGCGAACGTTCTTGTAGCGCCGCAGAGAGTCGCGCAGCGGTACGGCGATGTGGCCCTCGGAGAGAATGGCGGTGGCCACGTGGTAGAGCAGTGGTTGGAACAGATGATGGTTGCGCCGGTCGAGCAGGACGACGTCGACGGGCTTTCGGCCGAGGAACCGACAGGCGGGGAGGCCACCGAAACCGCCGCCGACCACCACGACCCGGTGCCGCGCCGGGGGTTCCTCATGAGCTGCGCTTGGTGACGTCAATAGAACAACCGCCGGCTAGCAGGGTTACTACCGGTTGCGAACCTATTCGGAGGATCCGCTCTTTGTGATCACCCCGGCCAGGTGATGCGGACCGAACGCCACTTCCGGAGGATCGGAGAGGCTGACCAGACCCGCCCCCCGGACGCGGTCGTCTAGTCGAAGGATGGCGAGATGTCCGACCAGCATTACGACGTCGTGATCGTCGGGAGTGGAGCGGGCGGCGGCACGTTGGCGTGGAAGCTGGCACCGTCGGGAAAGCGGATACTGCTCCTCGAACGGGGCGACTACCTGCCTCGTGAGCGCGACAACTGGGACACCGTCTCGGTCTTCACGCGCGCCAAGTACACCACCACGGAGCAGTGGGTCGACGGTCACGACAAGGAGTTCACCCCCGAGCAGAACTACTACGTCGGCGGCAACACGAAGTTCTACGGCGCGGCGCTGTTCCGGTTGCGGCCCGAGGACTTCGGTGAAGTCCGCCATCACGGGGGCATCTCGCCCGCGTGGCCGCTGTCCTACGAGGACTTCGAGCCGTGGTACGCGCAGGCCGAGGCCCTCTATCACGTCCACGGGAAGGCGGGGGAGGATCCGACCGAAGGCGCGCGCAGCGGCCCGTATCCGTATCCCGAAGTGCAACACGAGCCGCGCATCCAGCAGCTGCACGACGACCTCGACAAGCTCGGGCACCACCCTTCGCACCTCCCGCTCGGCGTGATGCTCGATCAGGACGAGAACGGCGACGCGCTCCACTCGAGCCGCTGCATCCGCTGCGACCGGGTCGACGGCTTTCCGTGTCTCGTCAATGGCAAGGCCGACGCGCAGACGGTGTGCGTGGACCCGGCACTCGAACACTCGAACGTCACCCTCATCACGAACGCCCACGTCGAGCGACTCGAAACCGACGCATCGGGACGGCAGATCGATTCTGTCGTCATCACGATGAGTGACGGGACCGAGCAACGCGTGTCGGGCGATGTGGTGGTCGTGGCGTGTGGTGCGCTCAACTCGGCGCTACTCCTCCTGCGTTCCGCCAACGAACGGCACCCGAACGGACTCGCCAACGGCTCCGACCAGGTCGGTCGCAACTACGTGCGCCACAACAACCTGGCGCTCATGGCGCTTTCGAAGGAGCCGAATCCCACCCGTCTGCAGAAAACGCTCGCGCTCAGCGACTGGTACCACGCGAGTGACGACTGGGAGTACCCGATGGGTGCGATCCAGATGCTCGGCAAGAGCGATGGCGAGATGCTGCGGGGGAAGGCGCCGCACTGGGCGAAGTGGGGCGCGAAGCTCACGCCGGGCTCGTCGCTCGAGATGGTGGCACTCCACGCGGTCGACTTCTGGCTCAGCTCCGAGGACCTGCCTCGTCCCGAGAACCGGGTGACGATCGGAAACGGCCAGGTGCGGCTCACGCTCGACCCGGACAACAACATCGAAGGGTTGAAGCGGCTGCGCAAGCGGTTCGATTCGATGCTCACCGACCTCGGGATGCACGAACAGACCCATCACCGCAACGTGTACCTCTACATGGGGATGGACATCGCCGCGACCGCGCATCAAGCCGGCACCGTGCGCTTCGGCTCCGACCCCGCGACATCGGTGCTCGACCTCGACTGCAGAGCCCACGAGCTCGACAACCTCTATGTCGTCGACTCGGGATTCTTCGTGTCGATCGGTGCCGTCAACCCGACACTCACGATCATCGCCAACGCGCTGCGCGTCGGTGATCGCATCCTCGAACGATTGGGATCTTGATGGACGCTCCGCAACGCGGCGACGTGTTCGTGATCTTCGGGATCACGGGCGACCTCGCCCGAGTCATGACCTTCCGGTCGCTGTACCGCCTCGAGCGCCGCAAGCTGCTCGACACGCGCATTGTGGGCGTGGCCGTCGACGACTGGACCGTCGAGCAGCTCGTCGAACGAGCCCGGACGTCGATCGTCGCGACCGGGGAGCAACTGGATCCGGCGGTGTTCGACCGGTTCGCGGCGCGGTTGTCGTATGTGCAGGGCGATTTCGCCGACGCCGGTACCTACGAGCGCATCGGCACCGAGATCAAAGACGCCCAGCGTCCTGTGTTCTACCTCGAGGTACCGCCGTTCCTCTTCGGCACGGTGGTGCAGGGATTGTTCACCGCCGGCCTCACCAAGGCCGCGCGTGTGGTCGTGGAGAAGCCGTTCGGCCACGACCGTGAGTCGGCGCACGCGCTGGCGGACGAGCTGCACCAATACATCGACGAGTCGCAGCTGTTCCGCATCGACCACTACCTCGGCAAGATGGGGCTCGAGGAGATTCTCTACCTCCGGTTCGCGAACACGATGCTGGAGCCGGTGTGGAATCGCAACCACATCGAGTCGGTTCAGATCACGATGGCGGAAAGCTTCGGCGTCGCGGATCGCGGCCACTTCTACGACCCGGTCGGCGCGCTGCGAGACGTGGTGGTCAACCATCTCATGCAGGTTGTGTCGGCCGCGGCGATGGAAGCGCCCGCCGGGGGTGATCCCGCGACGATCAAGGACGCGCAGACCGCGGCCTTCCGCGCGACGCTCGAAGCCGACCCCGCGCACTATGTACGCGGCCAACACGACGGCTATCGCGACATCGACGGCGTCGCGCCCGACTCGACCACCGAGACCTACGCCGCGCTTCGGCTCGACATCGACAACTACCGGTGGTCCGGAGTTCCGTTCTTCATCCGCACGGGCAAGTTGCTGCCCGTCACCCAGACCGAGCTGCGGCTGGTGTTCAAGAAGCCGCCGCGGCTCGGCTTCGAGCTTCGCGACCCGGATGCCGACGCCAACCAGCTCGTAGTGCGGCTCGACCCGTCGACCGGCATCAAGTTCCAACTCGAGGCCCGGCGGGCCAATGGCGTGCACGCCGAGGAGATCCACCTCGACATGTTGTTCGCCGACGAAGGCGGCGAGGGCGCGACGCCGTACGAGGTGCTCCTCGACGCGGCGATGAACGGTCAGAGCACGCGCTTCACGCGCCAGGACGGCGTGGAGGAGACGTGGCGCATCATGCAGCCGCTGCTCGACGCGCCGCCGCCGGTGCAGCCGTACGCGCCGGGCTCGTGGGGCCCGCCGGCGGCCGATCATCTCGTGGCCGGGCACGGTCGGTGGCACGAGCCGTGGATCGATTCGACAACGGAGGAGAAGTAGTGGATCTCACGACCGACGACGGCCAGAGCGCGGCGGCGCCGTCGCCGTTCACGCCGATTGCCGACTATGCGTTCTTGTCGGACTGTCACACCGGCGCCCTCGTGGCGCCCGACGGGGCGATCGATTGGTTATGCGTACCGCGCTTCGACGCGCCGAGTGTGTTCGGCACGCTCCTTGACCGCCAGGCGGGTTTCTTCCGCTTCGGTCCGTTCGGCATCAACCATCCCACCGCGCGTGGCTATGAGCCGGGAACGAACGTGCTGGTGACCACGTGGAGGCTCCCTTCCGGTTGGGTGGTGGTGCACGACGCGCTCACGCTCGGACCGTGGGACCACGAAGACAAGATCACCCCGCACACACGCCCGCCGGCCGACGACGACGGCGAGCACACGCTCGTGCGGACGGTCGAGTGCATCGAAGGTCGCGTCGAGATGGAGCTCGTCTGCGAGCCGGCGTTCGACTACGGACGCAAGACCGCCGAGTGGACGCTCGTCGACGGTAATCGTCACACCGCCGACGCGACGGGCGCAGGAGTGACGATCCGGCTGCACACGGATCTCGCGCTCGGCATCGAAGGCGGCCGGGTGCGCGGACGACACGTGCTCGAAGCGGGGGAGCGGGCGTTCTGCTCGTTGTCGTGGGCGGAGGGACTCGCGGGCCCGACCGACGCCGACGACGCGGCTGTACGAATTGCCAACACCATGCGGTTCTGGCGGTCCTGGCTCGGTCGGGCGCGGGTACCGGATCATCGCTTTCGCGACCCGATCCAGCGCTCGGCGCTCACGATCAAGGGTCTTACGTACATGCCCACGGGCGCGACGGTCGCCGCGCTCACGACCTCGCTTCCGGAAACGCCGGGCGGCGAACGCAACTGGGATTACCGCTATACCTGGATCCGGGACACGACGTTCACGCTGCAGGCGCTCCACTGGCTGAACCTCGATTGGGAGGCCGATGAGTTCATGCAGTTCATCGCCGACGTCGAGCCGACCGAGGACGGATCGCTGCAGATCATGTACGGCATCGACGGTCGCCGTGATCTCACGGAGAGCACGCGCGACGACCTCTCGGGCTACGCGGGCGCCCGTCCGGTCCGGATCGGCAACGGCGCGTTCGACCAGAGGCAGAACGACGTCTTCGGCGCAGTGCTCGACTCGATCCATCTGCACACGCAGCGCGCCAAACGTCTGCCGCGCGGACTGTGGCCCATCGTGGAATCACAGGCCGAATGCGCGACGAAGGTGTGGCGCGACCCCGACCAGGGAATTTGGGAGGCGCGCGGCGACCCGCGGCATTACGTGTCGTCGAAGCTCATGTGTTGGGTGGCGCTCGATCGGGCGGAGAAGCTCGCCGGGCTCCGCGGCGACGATGCGCTCGCCGCGAAATGGCACGCGGTCGCCGACGAGATCCGCAGCGACATCCTGGAACACGGCGTCAGCGAGGCGGGAGTGTTCCGCCAGCACTACGAGACCGATTCGCTCGATGCCTCCGTGCTCCTCGTCGCGATCTTCGGGTTCTTGCCCGGCGACGATCCCCGCCTGCGCGCGACCGTCACCGCGATTGCGAACGATCTCACCGAGAACGGCTTCGTCCTGCGCTATCGCACCCAGGAGACCGACGACGGCCTGTCGGGCAAAGAGGGTACGTTTCTCATCTGTTCGTTCTGGTTGGTGTCGGCCCTGGCGATCGTCGGCGACCTCCAGTCGGCGCGCGACCTCATGGAGAAGCTCCTACGCATCGCATCGCCACTCGGCCTGTACGCGGAAGAATTCGACGCCGACACCGGTCGGCATCTCGGGAACTTCCCCCAAGCCTTCTCGCATCTCGCGCTGCTCGAGGCCGCAGCCCGTATCATGCTCCCTGAGCTCATGACCGAATACTGATTCGGGTGGACACCGGGTGACGCGATCTGGAACCAGATGAATTCGGCGATGCTCGCGGTCGATTCGGTCAAGTGGGCGCGTTCGCAGATGGCGTTCACGCTCGGCTTCCACATCATCCTCGTTCCGCTCGGTGTTTCGTGGGCGTTCATGACGCTCATCGCGAACTACCGAGCGGTGAAGCACGACGACGCAGCGGCCTTGCAGCTCGCCCAGCGTTGGTCGAAGTACATGGCCGTGACGTTCGCGGTAGGCGCAGTCACGGGGACGGTCTTGACGTTCGAGTTCGGGCTGCTGTGGCCGACATTCATGGGACGCTTCGGCGCAGCCTTCGGAATCCCGTTCACGATCGAGGGTTTGTTCTTCTTCACCGAGGCGATCTTCGTCGCGATCTACATCTACGGCTGGCGCCGGCTGAAGCCATGGGCGCATTTCTGGACCGGTGTACCGATCGTGGTGGCCGGAATCGGCGGCGCGGTGTCCGTCGTCGCCGCCAACGCCTGGATGAACGAACCGCAAGGCTTCACGCTCAATCAGCGCGGGCAAGATCGTAAATGTCGATCCGTGGAAAGTGATCTTCAACAAGGCGTTCCCGTTGGAAGCCGCGCACATGCTCGTGGCCGCCTACGTCGTCGGAGGTTTCCTGATCGCGTCCGTCTACGCGATGGGAATGCTGCGGGGCCGGCGCGATCGCTATCACCGCCTGGGTTTCATCATCCCGTTCACGGTCGCGGCGATCATGACGCCCATCCAGATGGGCGTCGGCGATTCGCTCGCCCGGTTCGTCTACAACAACGAGCCGGCCAAGTTCGCCGCGATCGAGCTGGTGCCGAAGACGAGCAACGACGTGCCGGAAACGGTGTTCGGCCACATGAACTCGAACGGCACCGTGACCGGCGGGATCAGAATCCCGGATCTCGCGTCGTGGCTTTCCGACCCCGCGACGGGGAAGAACACGATCGTCAAGGGGCGGGTGACGAACTCGGCGCTCGGTGCGAACGGCGTCGCGGCAGTCACTCCGATTTCCAACGGGCCGACGATCGCGCGAGGCCAATGTCGTCCACCTCGCCTGGGACCTCATGGTCGGCCTCGGCACGCTGCTCGCGTTGCTGTCGGCTTGGTACGGACTGAGTTGGTTGTTCAAGCGCGACTACCCGAAGACGAAGTGGTTCTTGCGGATCGCGGCGTGCACCGGCGTGCTCTCGGTGATCACGATGGAAGCGGGTTGGGTCGTCACCGAAGTCGGCCGTCAACCCTGGATCGTGCACAACTACATGACGGTCACCGACGGGGCGACGAAGAACGGTGGTGTGTGGCTCGTATTCCTGATCGTCATCGGGATCTACGCGGTGGTCGGGGCGACAACGATCCTCGTGTTACGCGGTATGAGTCGGCGCTGGCGCGACGGCGACATCCCCGACTCGGACGTTCCCTACGGGCCCAGCGATCCCGGCATTCTCGGCGCCGACGCGCCGGAACGGCTACCGGTCGCGTGATCAACGCAACCGCAGTGGTGTTGTTCTTCGGTGTGACGGCCTACGCGTTGTTCGGCGGCGCCGATTTCGGCGCCGGTATCTGGGATCTCGTCGCCGGCGGTGCGGAGCGCGGCGAACGGCCGCGGGCTCTCGTCGATCATTCGATCGGTCCGGTCTGGGAAGCGAACCACGTGTGGCTCATCTTCTGCCTCGTCGTGTTGTGGACCGCATTCTCCGAGGCGTTCGCGTCGATCATGCTCACGCTGTTCGTTCCGCTGACCCTTGCCGCACTCGGGATCGTGCTGCGCGGCTCGAGCTTCGCGTTCCGCAAAGTCCGTCACCCGAACGCGCGATCGCCGAAACTTCGGCGCCGCGTTCGCGCTTTCGTCGGTCATGGTCCCGTTCTGTATGGGCGCAGTCGCGGGCGCAATCGCATCCGGGCGCGTTCCGTCGGGCGGGAAGGCGGGCGACCCCTGGTCCAGCTGGATCAACCCGACGTCCGTCGTGGGTGGACTGCTCGCGATCGCGGTGTGTGCGTACCTGTCGGCGGTGTATCTCGTCTGGGACGCGCACCGCCTCGACGATCCGGATCTCAGTGAATACTTCCGGCGGCGAGCGATCGGGGCGGCGGTGGTGTCCGGTGTCATCGCGTTCATCGGGATCTTCGTGTTCCGCTCCGACGCGAAGTACCTGTTCGACGGGCTCACGTCGCGTGCGCTACCGCTGGTGATCATCTCCGCGATCTGCGGTCTCGCTTCCCTCGGCTTGCTGCTGCGCGGCTCCACCGCGTGGCGCGCGGCTCTTCTCCATCGGGGCGGTCGCCGACGGTGGTGATCGGGTGGGGAGTTGCGCAGTGGCCGTACATGCTGCCCGAATCGCTGAAGGTGTCGCAGGCTGCGGGGCCGACCGGCACGCTCGAAGCGGTGCTCGTCGTGTTCGGGATCGCGGCGGTAACGATCGTTCCCGCGCTCGCGCTCCTGTACACACTCGACCAGAAGAGCCTGCTCGCCGGCGAAGGCGCGACGGCGAGCAGCGCACCGCCCTCGCACGCGAGCTGACATCGTTTCCGGACTATGCCTGGATCGGTTCGCATCCACGCCCCGCACGAGCTCACCGAGGAGACGCACGCGGTGTCGCGTCGCGAACGCACGCTCGAATTCGCCGCGGTGCTGTTGTTGTCGATCGCTACCGGGTGCATTGCCTGGAGCGGGTACCAGGCGGCGAAATGGCGCGGGAGCAGGCCCGCCACTACGGCGAGGCCAGTACGGCTCGGGCGCTGGCAATCAAGACGCGACCCTCGGGGGCCAACAACGCATCCAGGACCTGCCGAACTTCAATCGTTGGCTCGAGGTCACGACCGACGGCAACACGAAGTTGGCCCAGCTCTATGTGCGGCGCTTCCGCCCGGAGTTCGTACCGACCTTCGACGCGTGGCGTGCCAACGACCCGCTGAACGACCCGAAGGCGATCGCGGGCCCGCTCCTGATGCCGCAGTACAAGCTGGCGGAGTTCGAAAAGGCCGACCAGCTCGAACAGCAGGGCGACCTCAAGTTCGACGAGGCGAAGGACGCAACCGAGCACGCCGACTCCTACATCTTCGGCACCGTCTTCTTCGCCGCAGTGCTCTTCTTCGCCGGGATCTCGATGCGGTTCAAGTGGTACCCGATGCGCCTGACCGTTCTGGCCCTGGCCGCGGTCTTCCTCACGTACGGCGTCGTGCATCTGGCGCGTCTGCCGACGCTCTGAGTCGCAACCCTCCGCGTGGCGCAGGATGGTCTGCCTTCAATGCGCCGCCGCCGGCCGCGTCGGGTTACCTCGATTCAGGTGGTGCTTCGACGCCGCGTCACGAGAGCGATTGCGGCGGCGATGAGGCCCAGTGCGCCGATGACGATGGCGATGAACGCAACCGTGTTGGCCGAGTCGACCTGTGACTTCTTCGCCAGCCCTGTTGCGGCTTGAGCCGCGGGTGTCGGTGCCGGCGTGGCCGATGAAGACCCGTCGGCGGGCGTGAGTTGCAAGATGGGCGTCGGGTGGTCGGGCGCGTCACCGGTCGCGGGAACCGGTTCGATCCAGCGGACGACGTCGCCGTTCGAATAGGTCTGCAGGGCCTTGAACACAACTTGCGTGCCGCTGTCGGGCAGGCCGTCCGCGTCGATCGTGAACTCACCGAACTCGTCCTTGCCGATGGCGTCGGCGGGCGTGTTGGCCTTCCAGTCGATCTCGCTGACGATGTCGGAGATGTTGCCGTCGTCGGTGACGAGTGGCTTGGTCAAGTGCTTCTCGGTGATGTGGAACGTCCAGCCGGTCTTCGGTTCGACGGTGACAGTCGGAATCGGTGTTGCGGGAGGGACCGGGAAGAAAATCTGTAGTTCGGTCACCGTTGCCGGAGGCTCTTCGTTCGGCGCGAGGAACGACAGCTTCACCGTGCCACCTTGTGGCGCGGACGGAGGATCGACAGTGACGTGTGCGGACGCCACCCCGGCCCAGGTCAACACCAACGCGCACGTCAGAAGCGGGATGATTGCGATCCGGCGGATCATTCTCGGCTTGCCTCCGATTGGTAGCGGGCGCGCGCGTTCGCGACGCCGTGGGCGCTCCTCACACTCAGGTAGACCTCCGAAAGCGCCGCCGAGTTCCATCGGCGCGCGGTATTTCCTGACGAGACACCGACACCGCACGGCTATAGCGTCACGTTGCGATGTACACGCGGGGTCTTCGTTGATTACCGATCGTCGGTTTGCGCAGCTGGTCGGCGATCACGCGAGCGCGGTAGTCGCTTATGCGCGGGCCGTCGCGCCAGACCGTTGGGCGGCCGATGACGCGGTGCAGGAGACGATGTTGCGCGCGTGGCGCTACCGGGAGTCGTTCCGGGCGACCGGTTCGTTCGAAGGCTGGCTGATTCGTATCTGCCGAAACTGCCTTGTCGACCAGGCGTCGAGAACTGTCGACCAACCGACGGATGAGCCGCCCGACGTAGCCGAGCCGTGCGACGGTCGGTCCGAGTTGTACGACCTGATCGCGCGTCTTCCGATCCAGCAACGCGAGGTCGTCGCGGTCTGCGCATTACTCGGCTACGACTACGCGGGCGCGGCGGAGTTGCTCGACGTGCCGATCGGTACGGTGCGATCGCGCCTGCACCGCGCACGAACCGCAATCGCGGCGCAACTAGACGACGGGAGAGGAGCAGCCCGGGCATGAAAACCAACCCATCGCCCATCTCGTGCGAACGAGCGCTGTCGGTTCTTCTCGGCGGACCCGACAACTTCTCTGCTGACGTGATCGGTCGCGCTCGCTTGCACGCGAGCCGATGCCCTCGGTGCGGTAGCGCTTACGCGGCCGATCTCGGCACTGCTCAGCGAAACGGGTTCGCCTCGCTCCGCCGATCAGTCTCTGCGCCCCTCCGTGTTGCTGTCCTTCTCCTCGCGCTGGTCCAGCTGGTATTCGCAATCCCGTGGTTGTTCGGCGCCAGCTTGCTCCCCGATGCCAACGTTGCCGCGTCACATCTCACTCGAGACGGCGCGTTCGGTCTTGTCGTCGCGTCGTGCGCTCTCGTCACCGTATGGCGGCCACGCTATGCCCACGCCACGGTGCTGATCGGGCTCCTCGTGCTTGTGTTGCAGGTCGTGTCGGGCATCGTGGATGAGCACGCCGGCGCGGTGACGGGACTCTTTGAAACTGCGCATCTCTTGGTCGCGCTGATCGTGGCCGGCTTAGTGGCGATCGCGGTCGACTCCTCAAAGCGTGCAACCCCGCGAGCGAAGCCGCGATCTCGGATCCTTCACCTGCAGTCGTCGATCGCACGCGTCGAACACGCTTCTCGGTTGACGGACGAGGTCTGAGGTTGCGTTCGAGACATGCGAGCTGAACGGTGATGGGCGCGCTGCGACGACTGGGCATCGTCGGCCTCCTCGCGGGCGCGATTGTCGTGGTCACGGCGATTCCTGCCTTCGCGCATGCGGTGCTGCTCAGCACCAGCCCAGTCGACGGCACGATCTACCCCGTCGCGTCGCCGCCAGGATCGGTCAGCATGCATTTCGGCGAGAACGTAGGAGTGAAACTCGGCGCCGTACGCGTCTACGACGAACACGGCAAGCTCGTTGACACGGGCGCGCCGGGGCACCCCTCCGGGGACGGAAGCACCGTCGAGGCGACGCTTCCGCATCTCGGGGCCGGGACCTACGTCGTCACATGGCGCGTGATCTCCGCGGATACCCACCCCGTGAGCGGTGCGTTCACATTCTCGGTCGGCGCTCGTCAGCAGAACGTGAGCAAGCTCGCGACCAAACTGCTGTCGTCGGCGAATGGCAGCAAGACGGTCGGCGTGCTCTACGGCGCCGAACGGTTCCTGCTGTTCGCGTCTCTGATCGCCTTGGTGGGCGGCACAACCTTCGTTGCGCTGGTCTGGCCGGCGGGCCGACGCTCGCGACGGGCCGCGCAGATCCTTTGGACGGCATGGGGTATCGCCCTCGGAGTGACGCTGGTCGGTTTCGCGATCGAGGGGATCTACGCGGCCGCCTATCCGTTGAGCAAGTTGCTCGACCCGACGGTTCTTCACGACACGTTCCACGGTCGTTTCGGCGAGACGGCAGTTGCCCGCGTTCTATGCCTTCTCGCCGCGTGGCCTCTCCTGCGGCTGTTTCTTCGACGCCCCGGCCCGGGCGACGACACGACGCCACTCCCCCGTTGGTGGACGACGGCCGCGGTTGTCGTTGGACTTGCGACGATCGTGACCGTGACGCTCGCGAGCCACGCTACGACCGGCCGTTGGACGGGCCTGGCCATCCCCGCCGACATCCTGCACGTCAGCGCGGTGTCACTCTGGTTCGGTGGCCTGCTCATGCTGACCGGTGCCGTCGTACCCGGGGCTGATGAGGAGACACTTGATCAAGTCGTGCCTCGGTATTCGAACCTCGCCTTCGCGGCGGTCATCGCGATCATCGCGAGTGGAACCTTTCAAGCGGTCCGTCAGGTCGGCACGATTCACACGCTCCTTGACACGGTCTACGGGCACTTCCTCCTCGCCAAGCTCGTCGCGTTCGGCGTCCTCATCCTGTTCGCCACCTACAGCCGCGAGGTGGTGAACGGCTGGTACGAGCCCCGCCGTGATCGACGACGGCGCGCGCTCGAGTTGGCCGCGACCGGCGAGCCACTTGCCGGTGGCGGCGTCGCCCTCGCCGAGCGACCGCCGCCAGAAGACGAAGCCGAAGCCGACAAGGCACAGCGTGCTCGCCAGCGACTCCGGCTGACGATCGGCGTCGAAGTTGTCGTCGCAGTCGTCGTCCTCGTGCTCACCGCTTTCCTCGTCGACACCCGGCCCGCGTACGAGGTCACGAACGGTCCCCAGGACGCAACCTTTGCGAGTCCCGCCGACCAACCTCCGGCCGTGTCGTTCAATCTCGTGGTCGAGCCCGCCAAGAGCGGGCCCAACCAGATTCACCTGAGCACCGAGACGCTCGACGGGAGCATCGCGAACCCGATGCAGGTGACGATGGAGCTCACGAACGCGAGCCACAACGTCGGCCCGCTGCAGGTACGGCTTGTTCGTCTCGCGCCTGGGCACTACATCGTCTACAGCTTCGAGTTTCCGTTCCCTGGTACCTGGCAGGTCACCGTCAAGGCGCTCATGACGCCGATCGACGAAGCCATTGCCACGCACGACGTGACGATCCGATGAGCGGTCGACTCTCCTCGTAGCCGCGCTCGATGTCGGACGCGACGGGTTCATCTTGACGCCTCGATCTTGGCGATCGTCGGAGTTGCGCATACGGCCGCGGGCTGGTTGTTCGTCAGCGAACAGATCGCGGCGGTGAACGTGTTGGCCGCGCCGAGGGCACCTTGGGCGATCGCACTCGTCGGGTCCTGAAGCGCCGTCGCGATCTGGTCCGCGGTCTTGCCTTGTAACACGGACGGGTCGTAGGTGGCGCCGCCGGAGACGAACTTGCCGCCGAAGTCGATGAACGGGATGCCGCCGCTCGACGCCGAGGTGCCGACGTACGGAGCGCGATCGTAGGTGGCGAGTATCTGTTCCTGCGCGCTGGTGGGTGTGTCGAGGGTTGCGTAGCCGTCGCCTTGCTGTTGGTTGCTCTGCGTTTCGACGCCCGTGAACGAGATCCATCGACTTTCGTAGGACGCGCCGTGGAACGAGAACGTCTGCGTGTTCGGGAACACGTCGGTGCCGGAGGAATGCGTCGTCTTCAGGTTGGTGAAGGTGCCGAAGCGAGAGAGCGCGACGACCATCGGCCAACGTTCCGTCGCGCAGTACGGACAGTATTCGGCACCGATGTACAGAACCTCGGGCTTACCGTCTTGGGTGAGCGCGGGCGCGGTGATCGGCGCAGGTGACGGATGCGCGGTCCCCGTACCGACGGCGGCGAACGATTGCGCCGGCACCGATGTGGTCTTCGTCACGAGCGCGGCGGGGGCGACTTGCTCACTGGCCGTCGAGTGAGACCCTGATCCGAACGCCACGATCGCGGCGACGCCGATCACGATGACCAGCCCGGCGGCGATCCACGGTGTTCTCGTCCTTTCGGCCCGTCGCCGCCTACCGCCGCGCCGGCTCGGCGTCGCGCGCCGCGGTTGCGGGCGGGTTCGGGGTGCTTGCTGTTGCTTGTTCACGATTGCTCCTAAACGAATCGGTGGACGCGGCGACGATGGTCATCGTGATGATGAACACGAACGCGCTCAGCGCCATGAAGGGCAGGGAGACGAAACCGAACTCCCACACGTAGCGAACGGTGCAGGGTTCCGTCAGCGTGCAGAACGAAGAGTGTTGATGGGGAAAAGCCTGCAGCTGGGTCTGGTACACGGAGAACAGTGCCCCGATCGTCGCGACCGGCACGACGTACCACGCGATTCCTCGATCGCGACGCGCCGCCGCGATCAGGAGGACAATTGCGAGCGGGTACATCGCGATGCGCTGGTACCAACACAACTTGCAGGGGGTGAAGTGCGCGACCTCGGAGTAATAGAGGCTTCCGAGCGTCGTCACCGTCGCGACGAGCCACGCGAGCCACAAGCTGATCCGGCGAACGTCATCGAACAGTGACGACGACGCTTGGTCCCGACGCCGGCGAGCGAGCACGGCCAGGCCGATGACGGTGATCGTTGCTCCCCAACAGGCCAGCGCCAACAGCGCGAAGAACACCGAGAACCGGGCAGTAGTCAAAGGGATCGCTCTCCTCGACGCGGGGACCGGAACGGGTCCGGCCCTCTCTCGCGCCGCGCGGGCGCGCGGCGATCAGACGTCGAAGAGGACGCGCGGTGGGCGGAACAATCCGCCCGCGAGCAGACGATCCAACGACGAGCGAGTAAACGCCCGCCGCCGCCGCCACACTCCGAGTCCCAAGGCCGCCGCACCGACCGCGACCAGCACCGCGGCCGCGACACTGATGCTCGAGCCCAGCGCCGCGCCTCCGCCGCACCCGACGTCGCGGATGCAAGGAGTCGGTGCCGGCCGTTCGGTCCGGCCGATCGTCTGCGACCCGGCGCCGCACGGGTGAGCACAGCTGGGCGCCGTGACGGTTGCCGACCCCGCGCTGCTCACGAACACGAACGCCACGAGTCCCGCGCATATGAGAGCGAGGAAGCGGCCGGCCACGACCAATAGCCTACCTCCGACTCGGGCACCGCCGACCGTCGCGGAACCCAGCCCGACAACAGGGGCGGAACAAGAACAAACCCTGGCCGACTCTCGTCGGGCCAGGGTTTGCAAGAGACCGAATGGTGGAGGCGATGGGGATCGAACCCACTACCTCTTGCATGCCATGCAAGCGCTCTACCAACTGAGCTACGCCCCCGTGGGTGAGCCAAGATACCAGCCCGGTCCGGAGACGCTCGGCCGGTAGCCTCGGCGCGTATGGCCGACGACGAATTGCCGCAGCGCTACACGCCCGCTCTCGCCAACGAGATCGAGCACAAGTGGCAGGACCGTTGGGACGACGACCACGTCTTCTACACGCCCAACCGCACCGGCCTGCTCGCCGACGACCCCCGGCACATCGCGGGCCGCCCGAGCCTTTTCGTCCTCGACATGTTCCCGTACCCGAGCGGCGTCGGCCTGCACGTGGGCCATCCGCTCGGCTTCATCGCCACCGATGTGTTCGCCCGCTTCCAGCGGATGAACGGTTTCAACGTGCTGCACACGATGGGCTACGACGCCTTCGGCCTGCCCGCCGAGCAGTACGCGGTGCAGACCGGCACCCACCCGCGCGCCACGACGGAACAGAACATCACCACGATGAAGCGGCAGTTGCGCGCGCTCGGCCTCGGCCACGATCCGCGGCGCGGTCCTGCAACCACCGACGTCGACTACTACCGCTGGACGCAGTGGATCTTCTTGCAGATCTACAACTCGTGGTACGACGAAGACGCGGACCGGGCGCGTCCGATCGCCACGCTGGTACAGGAGTTCCGCGCCGGCCGCTTCGACACGCCCGACGGCGTTCCGTTCGACGAGCTCGATGCGCCCGCGCAGCGTGCGCTCGTCGACTCGTACCGCATGGCCTACGAAACCTACGCGCCGGTCAACTGGTGCCCGGGTCTCGGCACGGTCCTCGCCAACGAAGAGGTGACCGGCGACGGTCGGAGCGAGCGCGGCAACTTCCCGGTGTATCGCCGGCCGCTGAAGCAGTGGATGTTGCGCATCACCGCCTACGCCGACCGCCTCCTCGACGATCTCGACGCGCTCGACTGGACCGACTCCATCAAGTTGATGCAGCGCAACTGGATCGGTCGCTCGACGGGCGCGTCGGTGCGGTTCGCGGTCGAGAGCCACGAAGACGTCGGTATCGAGGTGTTCACCACGCGCCCCGACACCCTGTTCGGCGCCACTTACATGGTGTTGGCGCCCGAGCACCCGCTGGTCGATGTCATCACGCCGAACCAATGGCCCGACGACCAGCTCTCGAACGACTTCGCGAGCAACGCGCTCGACGCGTGGAAGGGCCTCTTCGGCGCGACCGATCCTCCGCCCGATGCCGTCACGCGCTACCGCGAGTTCGCGGCGGGCAAGACCGATCTCGAGCGCCAGACCGAGACGCGCGAGAAAACCGGGGTCTTCACCGGTGCGTTCGCGATCAACCCCACCAACGACGCCCGCATCCCGATCTTCGTCGCCGACTACGTGCTGATGGGTTACGGCACCGGTGCGATCATGGCCGTGCCCGCGCACGACGAACGCGACTTCGAGTTCGCCCGTGAGTTCGAGCTGCCGATCGTCCCTGTCATTCGTCCGACCGACGCCTGGTTGGCCGAGCACAACGCCGACCCCGACGACGCGGCCACGTGGTCGGAGCCGTACGTCGGCGACGGTGTCGCGCAGAACTCGGCCAACGAACAGGTCTCGCTCGACGGTTTGCGCGTCGCGGAGGCCAAGCGCGTCATCACCGAATGGTTGGAGCGCGCCGAGATCGGAGAGCCGACGGTCACGTACAAGCTGCGCGACTGGCTGTTCAGCCGGCAGCGCTACTGGGGCGAGCCGTTCCCGATTGTGTACGACGACCTCGGTCCGATCGCGTTGCCCGAAGAGATGTTGCCCGTCGTGCTGCCGGAAGTGCGCGACTTCGAACCGGTCACCTCCGATGATCCCGATGCCCTGCCGCAACCGCCGCTCGCACGCGCCGCCGACTGGGTCGAAGTCGAGCTCGAGCTGCCCGGCCCCGAGTGGGCGGGATACGGCGAGGGTGCACACGTCTACCGGCGGGAGACGAACACGATGCCGAACTGGGCGGGATCGTGTTGGTACTACCTGCGCTATCTCGATCCCACCGACGACCAGGCGCTCGTCGACCCCGAGGTGGAAGCCGCGTGGGCCGAGGGAACCCGGGGCGACGGCTCGCCGAAGTCGGGGCTCGTCGACCTCTACGTCGGCGGTGTCGAGCACGCGGTGTTGCACCTCCTGTACGCGCGCTTCTGGCACAAGGTGCTCTTCGATCTCGGCTACGTCTCGTCAATCGAGCCGTTCCAGCGTCTGGTCAACCAGGGCTACATCCTCGCGGCCGCGTACGTCGACGAGCGTGGTGCGTATGTCGAGGCCGAGCAGGTGGAAGCGCACGACGGCAAGTACTACTTCGACGGCGGCGAAGTCACGCGTGAGTTCGGAAAGATGGGTAAGAGCCTCCGCAACGCGGTCGCGCCCGACGACATTTACCGCGACTACGGCGCCGACACGTTGCGGCTCTACGAGATGTTCATGGGTCCGCTCGACAAGGAGCGCCCGTGGAGCACCGCCGACATCGTCGGTGTGCACCGCTTCCTGCAGCGCCTGTGGCGCAACTTCGTCGACGAGGCCACCGGCGATTCCCGCGTCGGCGATGAACCCGCCGACGATGGGACAAGGCGCATGCTCCACCGCACGATCGACGCGGTGCGCGGCGACATGGCCGGCTTGAGCTTCAACACGGCGATCGCTCGTTTGTTCGAGCTCAACAACCACCTCACCACCGTGCTGCAGGGCGGGGGTCGGTTGCCGCGCGAGGTCGCGGAACCGATGGTGCTGATGGTCGCGCCGTTGGCTCCGCACATGGCCGAGGAATTGTGGGCCCGGCTCGGCCACCCCGACACGATCACGTACGAGTCGTTCCCGGTTGCGGATCCGGCGTGGTTGGTGGAGGACCGCGTCGAGGTGCCGGTGCAGATCAACGGCAAGGTACGGGCGCGCATCGAGATCGCGGTCGGTGCCGACGCCGCCGCCCACGAGGCTGCGGCGCGCGCTGAACCGCGCATTGCGGAGTTGCTCGACGGCGCGACCGTCCGCAACCTGAAGGTCGTGTCGGGCAAGATCGTGAACTTCGTCCTCGGCTGATTGCTCAGCGGATGCGCGCCGCGCCCTTTGCGATGGCGCACCGGAGCGGTAGCGTGCATTTGCTTCTCCCGAACTTCCCCCGCTGGCTGTCGCGCGCCCGGAGGCCGAGTTGGGAGACGAGATCCCGCGTTCGTTCCGCGAGCCGCGCGGGCGGAGTGGGCCGCGCGTTGGCACGAGTTGCGGAGCGATCACCGCGTCGGCGCGGCGCTGCTCGCGTGCGTGGCGCTCGCGGCTGCGTTCGCCTGGTTCCGTGCGGGCGCGTCGTCGTCCTCGGCATTGCCGGCACCCGCGTCGACGAGCTTCACCGACGGCACCAACGCCCGGACCACGACCACACTCGCCGCGACCGGAGTGGTCGTCGACGTGGTCGGCGCCGTCCGGCACGGGGGAGTCGTGCGCCTGCACGCCGGGGCGCGCGTGGTCGACGCGATCGCGGCCGCAGGTGGTGCAACGGCCGACGCCGACGTCACGCCCCTCAATCTCGCGGCGGTGCTCGTCGACGGCGCGCGCGTTGCGGTTCCGCGCCTCGGTGCCGCGGCGCCGGCCGTCGACCCGACGGCCGTGAGCGGTGCACCGGATTCCGGCGCGGGCGGCGAACCCACACCAGGCGCGCCCGTCGATCTCAACACCGCGACGGCTGCGCAGCTCGATACGTTGCCCGGCGTCGGGCCCGCGACCGCCACCGCGATCATCAACGACCGCACCGCCAACGGGCCGTTCAAGTCGGTCAACGACCTGGGGCGCGTCCGCGGCATCGGCAACGCCAAGCTCGATCAGCTCCGACCCCTCGTGACGGTCTGACATGGACCTCGGACCGCTGTTCGTTGTCGGTGCGTTGATCGTCGGACTGCTCGCGGGGGAGCGGTCGGGGATCGCGGCGGCCAACGGCGCGTTGATCGTCGGGGTCGGCGCGCTGGGCGCGTCGTGGTTCGCGCGGCGGCCGTGGCGCGGCGCGTTGGTGGCGACCGCGTGTGCACTGCTCGGCTTCGCGGTGATGGGCCGGGCGCTCGACGGCCAGGCCCGCTCGCCACTGGCGGCGATGATCGAGCGCCGCGCCGACACGACCGTGCGCGGGGTCGCCACCAGCGATCCCGACGGCCCGACCTACGAGGCAAGCGTGCTGGTCCGGGTCGACGCGGGCGAGGGCGCGCACCGCACATTGCTGGTGGATGCATCGGGCGACGACGTCGCCGCGCTCCGGGTGATCGAGGCCGGCGATCACGTCGTGTTGGAGGGGCGGCTGGAACCGCTCGGCACCGGCGCGTACGCCGACCGAGCGCGCTGGCGGCACGCCGTCGGTCGGCTCGAGGGAACGCGGGTACTGGCGTTGGCCGGGCCCGGTGGTCTGCTCGCGATCGCCGACGCGATCCGCACCGAGATCCTGCGCGGCACCCGGTCTCTCGCGCCGACAACCCGCGCGCTCGTCGCCGGCTTTCTCCTCGGCGACACGCGCGGCATCCCTACTCCGGTCATCGACGCGTACCGCGACTCCGGTCTTTCGCATCTGCTCGCGGTGTCGGGCGAGAACGTCGCGTTCGTCATGGCGCTCGCCGCGCCGTTGCTCCGCCGGCTCCGATTGGGCCCGCGCACCGCGGCCGCGCTCGCGATCGTTGTGGTGTTCGCGGCGATGACGCGGTTCGAACCGTCGGTGTTACGCGCGTCGGCGATGGCCGCGATCGCGTTGCTCGCGACCCTCGGCGGTCGACCGGCGTCGGGCATACGCGTCCTGGTCTACGCAGTCGTGGTGTTGCTGCTCGTCGATCCGTTCCTGCTGCACTCGGTCGGGTTCGCGCTCTCGTGCGGGGCGAGCGCGGGCATCGCCCTGTTCTCCCGACTGATCGGGACCCGGCTGCCGGGCCCGAGGTTCCTGCGCGAACCGTTCGCGGTGTCGATTGCCGCGCAGATCGGCGTGCTGCCGGTTCTCCTCTGGGTGTTCGGGACGTTCCCGCTGATCACACCGGTCACCAACCTGTTCGCGGCCCCGGCCGCGGAGGTGCTCGGCGTATACGGCTTCTTCGCGGCGGCTGTCGCCGGAGTGGCGCCCCGGCTCGGCCCGCTCCTGCAACAGCCGACCGCGCTCCTCGTGGGATGGATCACGGGAGTCGCGCGCTCGGGCGCGGCCGTCCCGTTCCAGATCGACGGTCGCGGCGCGCTCGGCCTGACCGCCCTGGTCGCGGCGGGCGCATCGGTAGCCTGCCTCCGTGCCCGTCGAGCCGTTCCCGAGCCTGCGGCTGGGTGACCGCGTCGTCGACGTACGCAGTCGCACCATCGTGATGGGCATCTTGAATCGCACCCCCGATTCGTTCTACGACCGTGGCGCGACCTGGGACTTCGACAGCTTCGTCCGCCGGGCCGAGGCGCTCGTCGCCGCCGGTGCCGATCTGCTCGACGTGGGCGGGGTCAAGGCCGGGCCCGGCCCGGAGGTCGACGAGAACGAGGAGCTCGATCGCGTCGTCCCCGCGGTCGAGGCGCTGCGGGCCCGCTTCGATGTTCCGCTGTCGGTCGACACCTGGCGGGCATCGGTGCTCGACGCCGCGTGCACCGCGGGCGCCGTGGTCGGCAACGACATCTCCGGTTTCGGCGATCCCGACTATCTGCGGGTCGCGGCGAAGCACGATGTGACGGTCGTGGCCACGCACATCCGCCTGAAGCCCCGCGTGCCCGATCCCGAACCGCACTACGACGATCTCGTTGCCGACGTCACCGCGTTCCTCCTCGAACGGGCGGCGCGCGCCGAGGCCGTCGGTCTCCGTCCCGAACAGATCGTTCTCGACGCGGGCCTCGATCTCGGGAAGAGCCCGGCGCAGAGTGCGGTGCTGCTCCGGGAGAGTGCGCAGCACGCGACGCTCGGCTTTCCACTGTTGTTGTCGGCCTCGAACAAGCGCTTCATCGGCGAGCTGCTCGGCCGCGAGATCGACGATCGGCGCGCCGAGTCACTGGCCGCCGTCGCGTACGGCGTCGTGCACGGCTGCCGGATCGTGCGGGTGCACGACGTGAAGGGAACCGCGCACGTCTGTCGGACGATCGAGGCGTTGCTGTGAGCATCACGCTCGTGCAGGGCGCCGATCCCGTTCTGCGCGACCGCGAGGTGCAGCGGCTCGTCGACGAGCTGTTGGGTGGCGACGACCGCTCGTTCGCGCTCGACGATCACACGCTCGCGAGCCGGCGGCGCGCCGGCGATGCCGCGGCCGACGCGGCCGACGACGACGACGACGATGCCCGCGGCGCCGAAGGCTCGACCGAGCTGCCCACGTTCGCGGCGCTCACCACCGCGTTGCAGAGCCCGCCGTTCATGACGTCGGCGCGGGTCGTCGTGGTGCGCGACATCGGCAACGCCACGACCGAGCAGGCGCAGTGGCTCGCGGACTGGATCAACGACCCGCTCGAAGGCGTCCACCTCGTCCTCGTCGTCGGCGGGGGCCGGGTGCCGACCGTGCTCGACAAGGCGGCCAAGGCCAAGGCCGAGGTGACGGGCCCGGCGGCCGATCAGACCGGCGACGTGCTGCAACGGGAGCTCCGCGACGCGCACATCAAGCTCACACCGGAGGCGTCGAAACAGATCACCGCGCACTTCGGCGAAGACGCGGGGCGCATCCCCGAGCTCGTCGAGTTGTTGCACTCGACGTTCGGCGACCGCGCGTCGCTCACCCTCGACGACGTCGAGCTCTACCTCGGCGAGGTCGGTACGGCCGGTCGATTCGACTTGACGAATTTCGTCGACCGCGGCGATGTCGGCGCCGCGCTCGAGACCCTGCACCGCATGCTCACGTCGAGCAGTTCCGCGCAGCCGAAACCGCTGCACCCCATGCAGGTCATGGCGTCGTTGGTGTTCCACTATCAGCGCTTGTTGCGGCTCGACGATCCCTCGATCGTGACGAAGGAACACGCCGCGGCTGCCCTCGGAATGAAGAGCGCGGGCGGCGCACGATTCCCGCTCGAATCGTCGAGGCGGCTCGGCACGGACGGGCTCCGGGAGGCGATCGGGCTCCTGGCCCAAGCCGAGCTCGATCTGCGCGGCGCGGGCGGGCTCGACGATCGAACCGTGATGGACGTCCTGGTCGCGCGACTCGCCGCGCTCAGCCGGCGCTCGGCCCGTCGTTAACCGCTCAGGGTCAACCGCTCAGGGTTGACGGCTGCGGGTGAACGACTCAGGTGGCGGTCTTGGCCGCGCGCTTCATGAGGCGCGACGCGCGGCGGGCGGCCGCGTTCTTGTGAATGACACCCTTGGACGCGGCCTTGTCGATGCGCTTCTGCGCGGCCTTGACTACGTCGGCGGTGTCGGCGTCGCCACTGTTGATGGCCTCCGTCGCGGCCTTGACGCGCGTCTTCAGCTCGGAGCGGACGCCCTTGTTGCGGACGCGGCGCTTCTCGTTCTGACGATTGCGCTTCTTCTGCGACTGGATGTTGGCCATGCGGGCGAGCTCCGAACCTGTTCGTGAACCGGGTGAGGCTAGCAGAACCCCCTCACGCCCCCAGATTCCCCCCAAACCCTGCCATCAGATGGCAGGAAAATTGCTTCATGGAGTCGAAAACCCTGCCATCTGTTGGCAGGGAGAGTGGCGCGTGGCGCTGGAATTCCTGCCAACAGTTGGGGGGTTGGGCGTCAGGACGTGAGGGCGTGGACCTCGGGCGCGGTGGGCAATGCGCTGCGGGCGCCGACGGCTCGGGTGGCGAGCGCGCCCGCGGCCGCGGCGAGGCGGAGGGCGTCCTCGATCGGGAGGCCGTCGGCGAGGGCCCAGGCGAGGGCGCCATTGAACGCGTCGCCCGCGCCGGTGGTGTCGACCGCGTCGACCGCGAACGCGGGCTGTTTCACCGGGTCCTGGCCGGGGCGGTGCAGCACGCTGCCCGCCGCGCCGCGGGTCACGATCACCGCCGGGGCCAGCCCGAGCAGGTGCTCGATCCCGCCCAGGCGTTCGCACTCGTGCTCGTTCGGCGTCAGGACCGCGCCGGGCAGTGCCGCCCGGGGTGGCGCGGGATTCACGATGACCACCGCGTCGCGGGCCCGCGCCGCGCCGACCGCGGCCTCGACCGTGGCGACGGGGATCTCGAGCGAGCACAGCACCACGTCGCCGCGCCCGACCGGCGCCAACGCCGCGAGCGCGGCCTCGACGGTGACCAGCCGGTTGGCGCCCGGCGCGACCGCGATCGCGTTCTCGCCCTGCGCATCCACGGTGATGACGGCCACGCCCGTCGGCGCGGCGGCCGACGTTGCCGAGCGCGGAACAGTCGACGCCCCGGCCCTCGAGATCGGCGCGGGCCATGCGCCCGTGATCGTCGTCCCCGACGCACCCGACGAACCGCACCTCGGCGCCCAGCGCGGCCGCGGCCGCGGCCTGATTCGCGCCCTTGCCGCCCAGGACGGAGAAGAATTCACCGTCGGTGACCGTCTCACCCGGCGCCGGCAGCCGTTCCCCGTGCCACACCAGATCGACGTTCGCCGACCCCAAGATGAGTACTCGTCGGGACACGGTCAGAAGGTAGTGGGTGCCGGAACAGTGCCGGAACAGCGCCGCGGATAAGCGACAATGGACGAATCGTGACTGCACTCGACCGCATTCGTTGCCTCAGCATCATCGCCCACATCGATCACGGGAAGTCGACGCTCGCCGACCGGCTCCTCGAGATGACGGGCGCGGTCGACGCGCGCGACATGCGCGCCCAGTACCTCGACACGATGGATCTCGAGCGCGAACGCGGCATCACGATCAAGGCGCAGAACGTGCGGCTCGAGTGGAACGGTTACATCGTCAACCTGATCGATACTCCCGGCCACGTCGACTTCGGCTACGAGGTGAGCCGTTCGCTGGCCGCCTGCGAGGGCGTCATCCTGCTCGTCGACGCGTCGCAGGGCATCGAGGCGCAGACGCTCGCGAACTGTTACCTCGCGATGGAGAGCGATCTCACCATCGTCGCCGCGCTCAACAAGATCGACCTGCCCGCGGCCGAGCCCGACAAGCGCGCCCAGGAGATCGAGCGCGTGCTCGGCATCCCGGCCGGCGACGTCCTGCGCATCTCGGCCAAGACCGGCGAAGGCGTCGACGCGCTCCTCGACGCGGTCGTGGAACGCATCCCGCATCCGCAAGGCGACCCCGACGCGCCGTTGCAGGCACTGATGTTCGACTCGATCTACGACGCGTACCGCGGTGTCGTGTCGTCGGTGCGCGTGTTCAACGGCGTGCTGCGCAGCGGTTCGCGCTTGCGCTACGTGAACGCGGCGCAGGATCACGACGCGGAAGAGATCGGTGTACGCCTTCCCGTCCTCACGCCGGTCGCGACCCTCGGTCCGGGCGAGGTCGGCTATCTGATCGCGGGCATCAAAGACGTCGGCGAGGCGAAGGTCGGCGAGACCGTCACCGACTCGGCGCGCCGCGCCGACGCGCTCGCCGGTTACCGCGAGCCGAAGCCGATGGTGTTTTGCGGTCTGTACCCGGTCGAAGGCGACGAGTACGCCGACCTCCGCGAAGCCCTCGAAAAACTGCGGCTCAACGACTCGTCGTTCACGTACGAGCCGGAGACCTCGGGCGCGCTCGGGTTCGGCTTCCGGTGCGGGTTCCTCGGTTTGTTGCACATGGAGATCGTGCGCGAACGCCTCGAACGCGAATACAACCTGTCGCTCGTCGCGAGCTCACCGAACGTCGAGTACCGGCTGCAGCGCACCGACGGCACCATCGAGATCGTCGACAACCCGTCGGCGATGCCGTCGCCGCAGGAGATCGAGGCGATCGAAGAGCCGTACGTCCGCACGACGATCCTCACGCCGAGCGAATTCGTCGGGACATTGATGGAGCTCTCGCAGAACCGGCGGGGCGTGATGGAGAAGATGGACTATCTCTCCGAGGATCGCGTCGAGCTCGTCTACGTGTTGCCGCTCGCCGAGATCGTGCTCGACTTCTTCGACCAGATGAAGTCGCGCACGAAGGGTTACGCCAGCCTCGACTACGAACCGGTCGGCTATCGCGTCTCGAATCTCGTCAAGGTCGACGTGCTGCTCAACGCAACCGCGGTCGACGCGTTCTCCGCGATCGTGCATCGCGACAAGGCGTACGAGTACGGCAAGAAGATGGTCTCGAAGCTGCGCCAGTTGATCCCGCGCCAACTCTTCGACGTCCCGATCCAGGCCGCGATCGGCGGCCGGATCATCGCCCGCGAAACGGTGAAGGCGAAGCGCAAGGACGTGCTCGCGAAGTGTTACGGCGGCGACATCTCGCGCAAGCGCAAGCTGCTCGAACGCCAGAAGGAAGGCAAGAAGAAGATGAAGCAGATCGGCCGCGTCGAAGTGCCCCAGGAGGCCTTCGTCGCCGCGCTCCGCCTCGACGAGTAGACCGGCGGCATGACGTATTCGATCGTCGCTCGCGACCCGGAGACGGGTGCGCTCGGAGTGGCCGTGCAGACGTGCATGTTCGCGGTCGGTGCAGTTGTTCCGTGGGCGCGCGCGGGCGTCGGGGCCGTCGCGACGCAGGCGTTCGGCGAACCCGCGTACGGCCCGCGTTGCCTCGACGCGCTCGCCGCCGGTGCGTCGGCCGCCCCGGCGCTCGCTGAGGCTCGGGCCGCCGATCCCGGAGACGCGATGCGTCAGGTCGGGGTTGTCGATGCTCGCGGAACGGCCGCCGCGTTCACCGGCGATCTCTGTGTCGGCTTTGCCGGCGACCTCGTCGGCGCCGGCTACGCGGTGCAGGCGAACATGATGGCAACGCCGCAGGTTTGGTCCGCCATGGCGTCCGCGTACGAGGCCGCCGCGGGTCCGTTTCCGCACCGCCTGCTCACGGCATTGCTCGCGGGCGAAGACACGGGCGGTGACGCGCGTGGTCGCATGGCTGCCGCGCTGCTCGTCGTCGATGGAGAGAAGCGCGCCGAAGCGACGGCCGGCGTTCTCGTCGACATCCGCGTCGACCATCACGACCGCCCCCTCGACGAGCTCGCGCGCCTGTTGCGGGCGTCCGACGCGTTTGCGTCGTACTTCCGCGCGATCGATGCGATGGGCGCCGGCGATGCGGTCGGCGCGCTCGCCGAGATCGAGCGGGCGACCATTGCGTTGCCTGACGACGAGAACATCCGATTCGCGCGCGCCGGCGCGCTGATGCTCGCGGGCCGGGTCGACGAAGGCCGGGCCGTCTTGCGGAGTCTCGTGGCCGACCGCCCGGGCTGGACCACGATCGCGAGGAGCCTGGCGGAGCAGGGCCTGTTCCCGACGCCGCCGGACGTCGACCTCGAAGAGTTCCTCCGGCCCTGAGCACGGCTCGGCCGGCCCGGCGTACCCGGAAAACCTGCACGCGGCAGTCAGAATGTCCGATGGGGAACCATCTCGTCATCGGAGGCTGCAGTGCTACCCAAGTTCGACCCGACCGTTCCGCATAGTCCCGTCGTTCTCAAACAAGTCGAGAAGCGCGCCGCGAGCGCGCAGTTGCGCGTCGCCGACGCGATCACCGCGTTCGCGGGATCGATGATGTTCGTCTACATCCACATCGCCGCGTTCGCGATCTGGATGTTGGTGTTCGAGAAGTCGCCGTGGCCGACGCTCACGCTGATCGTGTCGCTGGAAGCGATCTTCTTGTCGACGTTCGTCATGATCGGCCAGAACCGCCAGGCCTCGTTCCAACAGGCCAAGGCCGACCACGACTATTCCGAGGAAGAGGCGTTGCTCAAGGAGAACACCGACCTGACGCGCATGATCCACCAACTCACCCGAGAGCTGCACGATCGGGTGTTTGTCCCGCCGGGTTCGCCGTCGACTCCACAGCCCCCGACGCCCGCCAGCGAGTGACCGCGGCGCGCACGCGCCGTTCGAACAGCAGTGCCACACCGGCCACGGCCGCGCCGACCACACCGTCGAGCCAGTAGTGGTTGCCGGTCACCACAACGACGATCATCGTGGTGATCGGGTGTCCGAGTGCGATCCAGCGCCACTTGCTCACGAGACACACCACGATGCTGACGCCGATGATCGTCGCCCACGCGACATGTACCGACGGCATGGCCGACAGCTGGGCCGGCCCCGACTTCCCGAACGCGGGGTAGACGGTCTGGCCGTACAGGGCGGGCGTATCGGCGACGTGCAGCCCCGGAACGAGACGCGGCGGCGCGACCGGGATGAGTTGGATCGCCAGGCACCACAACGTGGTCAACGCGACGACATTGCGAATCGTGGGATAGCGATCGCGGTGGCGGAACCAGAGCCACACCAAGAAGATCCCCATCGACGGGATGTGCACGGTCGCGTAGAAGACGTTGCACGCCTGGATGAGCGGGTCGCTCTTCAGGAACAGGTGCTGCAGCCCGTGTTCGCTCGGCAGATGTAGCCAGCGTTCGAAGTCCCAGATGTGTTGACCGGCGTTGATCGCGCCGTTGACTTTCAGCAACGAGATCGTGCCGACCTCGCGCCACAACGCGTACAACACGAGCACGATCGCGAGCTCGATGGTGAACGGCGCGATTCGCGTGAGCCCGCGCTTGCGCGAGGCGCGCGCGGCCACGCCGGCACTACCGACGACGACCCCCGCCTCGGCCGCGTAGTTCCACGGGAGCCAGCCGAGACTCACGAGCCGCGCTCCGGTGCGGCGTACTCCGATTCGGCGCGCTCGTACGCGTCGACGACGTGTGCCCGCAGGAGGTCGATCGCCCGTGCGAATGCGGTGTCCGGCGCCCACGGGTCGAGCTCGACCCACCCGTGCTCGGCCAGGTCGGGTTCGTGGTGCGGGTGCGCCGGCCAGTGCGCCGACGGGAAGCCCGCTGCGGACGGCCAGCCACGCCGCACCGTCGGCCACCGCGATCGCGCGACCGCTCGGGTGATGCACGACCGGACGACCCGCGACGAACCGGCGCCGGGCGTCGCCGACCGGGCGTGCGACTGCCGCCAACCGCCGGACGAGCTCCGGGCTGCAACCCAACTCCGCGCCCGGCGGCTCGGGCTCCCACGTCGGGGCCGGCTCGGCGTGTTCCCCGACGAGCCACTGGAACAACTCGGGTTCGATCAGCACGGCGTCACGCGTCACGAGGAAGACCGAGCACCTTCTCGCCGAGAATGTTGCGTTGCACTTCGCTCGTTCCACCGCCGATCGTCAGCGCGCGGGCGTAGAGGTATCCGTAGCGCCAACCGACCGCGTCGGGCTCGCCGTAGGGGCCGACATCGGCGGTCAGCCCGAAGGGCCCGGCGAGATCCATCGCCGCTTCCATCACGTGCTGCCCGTGCTCGTCGGACAGCGCTTTGCGCACCGACGCCTCCGGTCCGGGCTCGAGCCCGCGCACGCGCGCCGACACCGTACGGAGACGGATCAGGCGCAGGACTTCCGCTTCGCAGTACAGGCGGGCCAGGCGCTGACGCAGCAACGCGTCGCGCGTCCCACCGTGATCGCGCACGAGTTGCAACACGTCGTCGGCCGTCGGGCCGCGGCCCCAGAGCGCGCCCTCGCCCGACAGTGAGACGCGTTCGTTGCCGAGCGTGACCTTCGCCAGCCGCCAGCCGTCGTGCTCGTCGCCGACGATGTTCTCCGCGGGAACGCGCACGTCGGTGAAGAACACTTCGTTGAACTCGTGCGTGCCGGTCATCTGCACGATCGGTCGCACCTCGATACCGGGCGCCGACATGTCGACAACGAAGTACGTGATGCCCTGATGCGCTTCCGCGTCGGGATCGGTGCGGGCGAGGAGGATGCCGAACCGGGCGACGTGCGCGAGCGTGGTCCAGACCTTCTGGCCGTTCACCACGTATTCGTCGCCGTCGCGCACCGCCGACGTGGAGAGCGACGAGAGGTCGCTGCCCGCGCCGGGCTCGCTGAACAGCTGGCACCAGAGCTCCGAGCCGTCGAGCAGCCCGGGCAGGAAGCGCTGCTGTTGGGCCTCGGTGCCGGCGACCAACAATGTCGGCCCGGCCCAGCCGATCCCGATCGGGTTCATCGGCCGCGGGACCCGGAGCTCGCGCCCGGCCGCGTCGAGCTCGAGCTGCTCGGCCGGCGTCGCATCCAGGCCCCAGGGCTCGGGCCAGTGCGGCACGACGAAGCCGGCGCGGGCCATCCGTGAGCTCCAGTCGGGCGGAAAGACGCCCCCGGGAGCCTCGTCGGCGACGAACTTCCGGAGCCGGTCAGCCGGAGAAAGCGCGTTCGGGCGGGCCACGGGCGCGAACCTATTTCATCCACCCTGTCGATCCGCCCCGAACTCCTGGTATGCGAAGCGGGGCCCGCGGGTCGGCCACGATGTCGGACGCGCAACGAAGCGTCGCCACGGACGGCGAGCTGGCGCGGGTCATGGCCGCCGGCGATCGGCTGGCGTTGGCCGAGATCTACTCCCGCCACGCGGGCCCGTGTTTCGCGCTCGCTCGACGCGTCCTCGCCGACCGGGTCCTCGCCGAAGAGGTCGTGCAGGAGGTCTTCTTGCGCCTGTGGCGCGTGCCGGAACGGTTCGACGCGGCCCGCGGATCGATGCGTTCGTTCCTGTTCGCGCAGATCCACGGCCGATCGGTCGACCTGCTGCGCGCCGAGACCACGCGGCGCGCCCGCGAGCAGCGCGAGGCCTTCCGCAGCCCGACCATCGACGACGATCTCGAGCGCGCCGTGGCCGGGCTCTCCGAAGGCGAGGCTGTACGGCGTGCGCTCGCCGGCTTGTCGGACGGCGAACGGGGCGCGATCGAGCTCGCCTATTTCGGCGGGCACACCTACCGAGAGGTCGCCACATTGCTCGAGCTGCCGGAGGGAACCGTCAAGAGCCGGATCCGATCCGGCCTGCTCCGGCTTCGAGCCGCGCTCATCGACGCGGGGGTGAACGAATGAACGGTCCCGCCGCCAACGACCCGGAGCTCGACGCCCTGTTGGGTGCCTACGCGCTCGACGCGCTGGAACCTGACGAGCGGTTGCGGATCGAGCAGTACCTCGCGGTCAATCCGCGCGCCCGCGACGAGGTCGACGAGATGTTGGAGAGCGCGGCCGCACTCGCGATGGCTCCGGTCGACGACGCGACCGCGCCGCCCGAACTGTGGGAGCGCATCTCGACGACGATCGACGACGACATGGCAGGTTCCGCACGCGCCGGCATCGGCACCGGCGCCGGCGCCGCGCCGACCGACGAGCTCGCCGACCGGCGCGCGCGCTGGAGCGAGCGCAACGTGCGCTGGATGTCGGTGGCGGTCGCCGCGGTTGCGGTCGTGGTCGCGTTGCTCGGCGCGCAGGTCATCTCCTTGCATCGCCGGCTCGACGACGCGCACGGGACGGGGGAGAAGCAGGTTGCCGCCGCGTTCGTGCGCGCCGGTCACGCGGCGGGCGCGCGGCAGGTCGCGCTGATGCCGTCGGAAGGTGCCGAGGTGGCCCGGGTCGTGTTGTTGCCCGACGGCAGCGGCTACGTGAAGAACGACGGCCTCGAACGGCTCGATCCCGATCAGGTGTACCAGCTGTGGGCGCTCACGGGAGACCCCGCCAAGCCGGTCGCGATCTCGGCCGCGGTGCTCGGCTCCGACCCCAGCGCGGCTGCGTTCCAGACCGCCAAAGACGTCCACGGCTTCGCCCTCACGATCGAGCGGGCGCCCGGGGTCGGGCAGTCGACGCAACAGCCCGTCGCCACGGCCAGCGTTTCGTAACCCGGCGCGTCACTCGTCGCGTCACTCGTCGCGTGACTCGGGGCGGCGCGGACCGCGCGACCATGGGCCCGTGCCGACCGCTACGCCTTTCGGCGTTTACGTCCACATCCCGTTCTGTGCGTCGCGCTGCGACTACTGCGACTTCGCGACCTGGACCGATCGCGACCACCTGATCGACGACTACGTCGACGCGTGCGTCACGGATCTCGACCGCCGGCGCGCGGCCGGGATGCCCGATGCGGCGAGCGTGTTCTTCGGGGGCGGCACCCCGTCGTTGATCCCGGCCGACCAACTCGCCCGGATCCTCGACGCGATCCCGCGCACCGGCGCCGCCGAGGTGACCGTCGAGTGCAACCCCGACAGCGTCGATCTCGCCAAGTTGCGCACGTATCGCGGTGCGGGCGTCAACCGGCTGAGTTTCGGGGTGCAGTCGATGGTCCCGCACGTGCTCGCCGCGCTCGGCCGTACCCACGATCCGGAGAATGTGCAGCGCGCGGTCGAGTGGGCGAACACCGCCGGCTTCGAACGCCTGAACCTCGACCTCATCTACGGCACGCCGGCCGAGTCGCCCGCCGACTGGCGGCGCTCGCTCGAGGGCGCGCTCGCGCTCGGTGTCGACCACATCAGCGCCTACGCGCTCACCGTCGAGCCCGCGACCGCGCTCGGGCGGCAGGTCGCGGCCGGCGCGCCCGCGCCCGACGACGACCTCCAGGCCGATGCCTACTCCACCGCCGATTCGGTGCTCGGCGCGGCCGGCCTGGAGTGGTACGAGGTCTCGAACTGGGCCCGGCCCGGCGAGGCGTGTCGCCACAACGAGCTGTATTGGACGGGCGGCGAATACGCCGCCATCGGGTCCGCGGCACACGGCCACACCGACAACACGCGGTGGTGGAACGTGCGGACCCCGGAGCGCTACATCGCCGCCGTCGCCGCGGGCACGTCAGCCCGGGCGGGGGAGGAGAACCTCGACGCCGAGACCCGGGCCGAGGAGGCGTTCTCGCTCGCGCTCCGGACCCGGTCCGGCGCGACCTGCGACCCGCAGGCCGCAACCGTCGTCGCCGAGCTCGCCGAGGAGGGTGTGTTGGAGCGAGACGGGCCGCGGATCGTTCTCACGCGGCGCGGTCGGCTGCTCGCGTCCGACGTGACCGTCCGCCTCCTGCTCGCGGGCGCCGCCCCGCCCGGCTCCGGAACGACGGCCCCGGGCGCGGCCCGCAGTCAGCCCACGGCTCTGGCACTCGGTACCATTGAGTGCTAACGGCGGCGAGGGGTACGCGATATGACCGAGCTTGACGAACGCAAGGCCGCAGTGCTGCGCGCGATCGTCGAGCAGTACGTCGACACCGCCCAGCCCGTCGGTTCGCAGACCGTCACCAGCACGACCGGACTCGGGGTCTCGGCGGCCACGGTCCGCAACGAGATGTCGATGCTGGAGCGCGAGGGATACATCGCCCAGCCCCACACGTCGGCGGGCCGTGTTCCCACCGACCGGGGCTACCGCTACTACGTCGATCATCTCGCCGGGGCCGGACAGCTCCAGGCCACCGAACGGCGCCGCATCGTCGAGTTCTTCAGCAGCGCCACGTTCGCGATGGACCAGCTGCTCGCCCAGACGAGTCAGCTGCTCGCCGGTGTCACCGCGCACGCGGCGGTCGTCGTCGGTCCCGAGCTGCAAGCGGTCGAGGTGCGGGCGGCCAACCTCGTCCTGCTCCAACCCCGCGTGGTGCTCGCCGTCGTGGTGCTCTCCAACGGGTCCGTCGAAAAAGAAGTCGTCGTGTTCGATGCCGACCTCTCCGACGCCGACGTGTCCGACGCCAGCGCGCGGTTCGCGCGCGAACTCGGCGGCCGCCGCTTGTCGGATGTCGCGGCGCGCCTCGCCGAGCAACCCGATGCGCGGGGCGCGGCGACCGGTCCGGCGAAGAGCCGCGCCGCGGGCAAGCGCCCGACGACGGTCGACGACATCGTCACCGCGGCGCGCCGCGCGCTCGAGACCCGGCTCGAACAACACCAGAGCGAACCGCTGTACGTCGGTGGCGCGAGCCGGCTCGCGGCCGAGCGCGACTCGTTCGTCACCACGAGCACCGCACGCATCCTCGAACTGCTCGAACAACACGTCGTGCTCGCGTCGTTGATGCGCGAGCTGCTCGGCCCGGGCCTCACGGTGAGCATCGGATCCGAGAACACGAGCCTCGACCTGCGCGAATGCTCGCTCGTGCTCGCGCCGTATCTCGTCGAGGGTGAACCCGCGGGAACGGTTGGTGTGCTCGGCCCGACCCGGATGGACTACCGCAAGGCGCAGGCCGCGGTCGCCGCCGTTTCGCAACAGCTCGGCCGCCAGCTCTCGCGATGAGCGCAAGCGAATCAAGCGCCATGAGCGCAAGCGAATCAAGCGCCATGAGCGCAAGCGAAGCAAGAGCCATGAGCGCAAGCGAAGCAAGAGCCATGAGTGTGAGCACGGCATGATGAGCGCGGCATGAACTACTACGAAGTGCTCGGAGTGTCGTCCGACGCGACCGACGACGAGATCAAGAAGGCGTTCCGCGGGCTGGCGCGCAAGTACCACCCCGACGTGAACCACGACGATCCCACCGCGGTCGAGCGCTTCAAGGAGATCAACGAGGCGTACGAGACGCTGTGCGATCCGGAGCGGCGCCGCCGCTACGACATGTTCGGTCCCGAGGGCGCCAACGCGGGACCGTTCGGTTCCGGCGGGGGCACGTTCGACGCCGGCGCGTTCGGCCTGAACGACCTCTTCGACGCGTTCTTCGGTGGTGGCGGTGGGGCGCGTCGGGGCCCGGCGGGCGCCACACGCGGACCCGACGCGGAGACGGTCCTGGATCTCTCGTTGTCCGATGTCGTGTTCGGGGCGCGCAAGACCCTCGAGCTGCAGATGCTCGTCGAGTGCGAGCAGTGCTCGGGCTCCGGGTGTGCACCCGGTACGCACCCCGATCGTTGCCCCACGTGTGACGGCAGCGGCGAGGTGCGCCAGGTGCGGCGCTCGCTGCTCGGCCAGATCGTCACTGCCGGACCGTGCGCCGCGTGCGGGGCGAGCGGCCAGATCATTCCGAGTCCGTGCGACGCGTGCGGCGGTGCCGGCCGCGTCAACGGTCGGCACTCGATCGAGGTCGACGTGCCCAAGGGAATCGATGACGGTCAGCGCCTGCGTCTGAGCGGTCGCGGACCGGCGGGGCCGCGCGGCGGTCCGGCGGGGGATCTTTACGTGGCGGTGCGCGTGGCCCGTCACCCCGATCTCGAACGCCGCGGCGACGAGCTTTGGTATCGCTTGCCGATCTCGATCGTGCAGGCCGCACTCGGCACGCAGCTCGAGATCGAGACGCTCGACGGCACGCGCGAGATCGACGTAGCCGCCGGTACGCAACCGGGTGCCTTGATCCGCCTGCGCGGTATGGGTGCGCCGTCGTTGCGGACGACGCGGCGCGGTGATCTCGTCGTCGAGATCCGTGTCGACGTTCCCATGCGCCTGAACGACGAAGAGGCCGGACTGCTCGCGCAATTCGCCGAACTGCGCGGCGAGAAGGTGAGCTCGGTCCACGAAGGGCTCCTGGCCCGCATCCGTTCCGCGTTCAAGCCGTGAACGCGCGCGCGGCCCGCGAACCGGCCGACACGAACGCGGTTGCCCACGTGTTCGTCGACGCGCTCGACGATCGCTGCGACATCGACGGGCCCGACGGTCACCATCTCCAGCGCGTGCGGCGCCTCTCCGCGGGCGAGTCGGTCACGGCCGCCGACGGGTCGGGCGCGTGGCGGAGCTACGAGGTCGTCGACGTCGGGACCGGACGCCTCACACTCCACGCGCGCGGTGAGATCGAGGTCGGCGCGGAGCCGCTCATCTCGGTGGCGCTGGCCGTCGCGCTGACGAAAGGCGGTCTCGACGACGTCGTCGCCGCGGTCACCGAGCTTGGCGCGACCCGCATCACACCGGTGCAGACCGTCCGCACCGTCGTGCGTTGGGACCGGGCCCGGGCCGAGAAGGCAGTCGGCCGTCTGCGCACGGTCGCCCGGGAAGCCGCCATGCAGAGCCGCCGGCCCCGCGTCCCCGTGGTCGACGATCCGGTCGAGCTTCCCGAACTTGCCCAACTCGCCGGACTCGTTGTCGCCGCCCGCGAGGGTTCGGCCCCGTCGGGGCTTCCGACCCCGGATTCGGGCTGGACGGTGCTCGTGGGGCCGGAAGGCGGGCTCGCGCCGGAGGAGCTCGAGATGCTGGCCGGCGCACCGAAAGTTGCGCTGGGTGCCTACGTTCTGCGCGCCGCGACCGCGCCCATCGCGGCCGTCGCGGTGCTCACCGCAGAGGCCGCGTGCCGACCGTAGGGGTCGAGGTCGCCCTGCGGAGGGAGTGGCCAATGTGATTCCGCCTCGGTCGCGTGGCCTCTGTTGGAAGCGATGGGAAGCATGACTTTCACGGAGCGTGCTGTTAACATGGATTCACCGCACTCTGCGCTGTCCGCAGGGTTCGGATAGGCGGGACCCGGCAGACGCCGGGTCTGGGGCGAGGGAGCTCGAGTTGGCGAACACTGGAGCGCGGGTCGGCGAGCGATTGCGGGCCATCCGGCGTCAGAAGGGCTTGTCGCTTCACGATGTCGAGGCGCGTTCGAGCCTCGAATTCAAAGCGTCCGTCCTCGGTGCATACGAGCGCGGGGAGCGGGCCATCTCGGTTCCGCGCCTGCTGCGCTTGGCCGAGATCTACGAGGTCCCGGCGGATCAACTGCTGCCGCGGGAGCTCGACGGCGAGATCAGCCTGGTCGAGACCGGAGCCAGCAACGGCATCGATCCCAACGCCAAGTTCACGATCGACCTCGTGCGCCTGCACGAGCTCGACGATCCCGACGCGCACATCCTCGATCGGTTCGCAACCTCGTTGCAGCGCGAACGCCAGGACTTCAACGGGCGCATGCTGACCATCCGCCGCTCCGACCTGCGGGTCCTGGCGTCGTGCATGGGCCGCAGCCTCGAAGAGCTCGGTACCCGGCTCGAGCAGCTCGGCCTGCGAGCCGTCGCCGCTGCGGGCTGACTGATCGACCCGATCGACCCGATCGACCCGGCCAAACAGATCGAATCGTTCACATTCGGGGGAAGCCGGGCGGTCCCGGCTCGACTACCCTCGCGTGCACCTTGGCACGCTCGCACGCCGTCAGCCCCGTTCCGGGAAGGTCCGCGCCCCGAACCGGCAGCGACGGCACCGAAACCTCCGCCGCGTCCGTGAAGATCCTGGTGCCGGGCAACCATCTGATGGTCGGGCTGCTCGGTCAACGCGACGAACTGCTGCGGCTGGTCGAAGGCGAGTTCGCGGTGCGCATCCTCGTGCGCGGCAACGAGATCAACATCACCGGCAACGACGCCGACGAGGTCGACCGCGTCGGCCGATTGTTCGAGGAGATGGTGATCCTGCTCGAGCAGGGCCACGAGCTCGACCGCGAGAACCTGGGTCGATCGATCGAGATGATGAAGGCCGACCAACGCCCGACCGACGTGCTCACCACCGAGGTCGTGCGCGGGCGCAAGACGATCCGCCCGAAGACATCCGGGCAGAAGCGTTACGTCGACGCGGTCCGCGACAACACCGTTACCTTCGCGATCGGCCCGGCCGGTACCGGCAAGAGCTATCTCGCGGTCGCGCTCGCGGTGCAGGCGCTGCAGGCCAAGGAAGTCAATCGCATCATTTTGACCCGGCCCGCGGTCGAGGCCGGCGAGCGGCTCGGTTTCCTGCCCGGCGACATGTTGCAGAAGGTCGACCCGTACCTGCGCCCGCTCTACGACGCGCTGTACGACATGGTCGAGCCCGAGGTGGTCGTGCGGCTCATGGAGCGCGGAACCATAGAGGTCGCGCCGCTCGCCTACATGCGCGGCCGCACGCTCAACGACTCGTTCATCATCCTCGACGAGGCGCAGAACACCACGCCCGAGCAGATGAAGATGTTCCTCACCCGCCTCGGCTTCGGCTCGAAGGTCGTGGTGACCGGTGACGTCACGCAGATCGACCTGCCCGAGGGCCGCGGTCGTTCGGGGCTCATGCAGGTGCGCGGCGTGCTCGAGGGCATTCCGGGACTGATGTTCGTCGATCTCGGTTCGCGCGACGTCGTCCGGCATCGCATCGTGCAGGACATCGTCGACGCGTACGAACGACAGCAAGAATGACGGAAAATGGAGCCGTGATGGAGACCGACTCGCCGTCGGTGTTCGGTGCCGACGAACAACACGACGTCGAGGTCGACGTTCCGCGCTGGGTGCGCCTGGCGCGGCTCGTGCTCGACAGCGAGCGCGTCAACGAGCGTTACGGCAGCGATGTCGAGATGTCGCTGATGTTCGTCGACGAAGACACGATCGCGGAGTTGAACGTCCGCTTTCTCGGTGGGGAGGGCCCGACCGACGTGCTCTCGTTCCCGCTCGACGAGGAGCTGCCGCCGGGCGGTCGTCAACCCGATCAGGGCGGACGCGGTCCGGGCTCGCCGTCGGATCCGGGCGACCCGCCCACGCTGTTGGGCGACGTCATCGTCTCGCCGACCGTTGCCGGTCGCCAGGCGGTCGAGCGGGGGATTCCCGCCGAAGAGGAGATCGCGCTGCTCGTCGTGCACGGTGTCCTGCACCTGCTCGACTACGACCACGCCGAACCCGAGGAAACCGCCACCATGCGGCGCCGGGAGCAGGAGTTGCTCGCCCGATTCCGCGAGGTCGAGCGCGAGGCGGACGGGGCGTAGGTCCATGGGACGCGGCGCACCCCCAGATACCGTTCGTCCGTCTATGCGGGCTTCGGCATGAACGCGGTCGCGATCGTCGCGGTCGCGCTGCTCTGGACGTTGTCGGGGGTGCTCGCGCTCGCGGAGACCGCGTTCACGCGCGTCAACGGCATCCGGTTGCGGGCGCTCGACGAAGACGGCGACAAGCGGGCGCGGCGCGTATTGCGCCTCCTCGAGCATCCGGAACAGACGCTGAACAGCATCCTCCTGCTCGTCTTGGGCTGTCAGATGATCGGTGCCACGGTGCTCGGAACGGTGCTCGAACCGTCGCTCGGCGCGGCCGGTATCGCGGTCGGCATCTTCGTCGAGATCTTCGTGGTGTTCACGTTGTTCGAGGTGGTGCCCAAGACCTTCGCGCTGCAGCACAGCGAGCGCACCGCGCTCGCGATATCGCCGCTGCTCGTGTTCGTCACGCGGTTCTGGCCGCTGCGCATGTTGTCGCGCGGCTTCATCGGGTTCGCGAACGTGGTGCTGCCGGGCAAGGGCATGCGCATGGGTCCGTTCACGACCGAGGCCGACATCCTCACGATGGCCGACGTCGCGGCCCAGGAGGATTCCATCGAGCCCGAGGAACGCGAGCTCATCCACTCGATCTTCGACTTCGGCGACACGGTCGTGCGCGAGGTCATGTTGCCCCGCACCGACATGGTCGCGGTCGAAGCCGATGCCACCGTCGACGAGGCCATCGCCACCGCGATCGAGGCCGGCAAATCGCGATTGCCGGCGTACGAGGACAGCCACGACGAGATCGTCGGGCTCGTGTTCCTGAAGGATCTCGTCGCCCGCAGCGGCACGGGTCAGGGTGCGGAGCCGGTGCGTGAGAGTCTTCGGTCCGCGCACTTCGTGCCGGAGTCGAAGCGGGTCGCCGAGCTCCTGCGGGAGATGCAGACCGAGAAGTTCCACATGGCGATCGTCGTCGACGAGTACGGCGGAACCGCGGGCCTGGTCACGATGGAAGACCTGCTGGAGGAGATCGTCGGCGAGATCTCCGACGAATACGACCTGCCCGAACCGGAGGTCGAACGGATGCCGAACGGCGCGCTCCGGGTTCCGGGCCGCACCCCGATCGACGAGGTCAACGAGCTGCTCGACGTCGATCTCCCCCAAGACGAGTGGGACACCGTCGGCGGCCTCGTCTTCAACACGCTCGGCCACGTCCCGATCGAGGGCGAATGCCTGCAGGTCGACGGGCTCGAGTTCTGCGCCGAACGTATCCAGGGCCGCCGCATCGTGTCGGTGATCATCACCCGCGTCCCCGCGCCCGCGGGGTAAAGAGGCGTCGGCCACCGCCGACCGCGGCGAATGACCGATCCTGCGAACGCTCCTTCCGACGAGCGCGAGTTCCGTTCCGGCTTCGTCGCCCTCGTCGGCCGGCCCAACGTGGGCAAGTCCACGCTGTTGAACCAGATCGTCGGCCGCAAGATCTCGATCGTCTCCGACCGCCCCCAGACCACGCGCACCCAGGTCAGGGGAGTGCGCACCACGGCCGCCACCCAGATCGTGTTCCTCGACACCCCGGGCGTGCACAAGCCCCGCACACTGCTCGGTGAGCGCGCCAACGATCGTGCACTCACCACATTGGGTGAGGTCGACGTGGTGTGCTTCCTCATCGAGGCCAACGCCCCGATCGGCCCGGGCGATCGATTCGTCGCCGCCCGCCTGGCCGAAGTGCGCACTCCGGTGGTGCTCGCGGTCAACAAGGTCGACGTTGCGTCCCGGGAGCAGATCTTCGACCATCTCGCGGTGGCATCGGGCGAGCTCGGCAACTTCGCCGCGTACGTCCCCGTATCGGCGCTCGCCGGTGAGGGTGTCGACGCGCTGCTCGGCGAGCTCGAGTCGCGCCTGCCGCCCGGACCGCACTACTACCCCGACGGGGTGATCTCCGACCAGCCCGAATCATTCCTCGCGGCCGAGCTCGTGCGGGAGCAACTACTCGCGATGGCACGCGAAGAGCTGCCCCATTCGATCGCCGTCACCACCGATGAGGTGGAGGAACGCGAAACCGCCGACGGTCCGCTCCTCTACGTGCGCGTCATCGTGCGGGTCGAACGTGACTCACAGAAAGGCATCGTGATCGGGCGCGGCGGAGCGGTCCTGAAGGCCGCGGGAACCGCCGCCCGGCTCGAGCTGGAGGCCCTCCTCGGGATGCGCGTGCACCTGGAAACGCGGGTGAAGGTCGATCCTGATTGGCAACGCCGGGCCGGCTCGCTGGATCGCCTCGGTCTCTGAGGAAAAGCGGCCGGTTTCGCTTGTGATCATGCGCGTGTCACCACCGCGCGCGGTCGGCGTGCCAGAGTTAGTTTCCGAGTATTGACCGCTGTAGAGTCCGGCCGTTCTCATGCTGAGACTCTTCGCCGAGAGAGGCTGATGTTGGACCGTACGCACCGGTTCCGGCGGGCAGGCGCGACTGCTGCCGTCGCGATTGCCGTCGTCATGCTCGCGGGCTGTGGTGACAAGACCGGGCCCAAGAACAACCAGAACGCGTTGCGGCCCGCGGGTCCGTACGCGCGCCAGATCCTGCACTTGACCGAGCCCTTCTTCTGGGTCGCGGTCATCGTGGGTCTCGGCGTCATCGGCGGGACGTTCTTCGTCGCCCTGCGCTTCCGGGAGAAGCCGGGCGAGGAACGCTCGCCCAAGCAGATCCACGGCAACACCGTGCTCGAGATCAGCTGGACGGTGATCCCCGCAGTCATCCTCGCGATCATGGCGGTCCCGACCGTCGCCACGATCTTCAGCCTCGCCAAGAAGCCGACCGGCCCGAACGTCGTGCACGTCACGGTCTCGGCCCGGCAGTGGTGGTGGCAGTTCACCTACACCGACGCGGGCAACAACGTGGTGACCGCGAACGAGATGCACATTCCGGCCGGACAACCGGTCGTGCTGTCGCTCCAGGGTCCGCCGCCGTGCTCGCCGGCGCCCTGTTACAACAACGGCGTCATCCACTCGTTCTGGGTTCCCGCGCTGAACGGCAAGAAAGACGTCGTTCCCGGCCGCTCGCAGTTCCTCAAGCTCGAAGCCGACAAGCCCGGCGTGTACCAGGGTCAGTGCGCCGAGTACTGCGGCCTCTCCCACGCGGACATGCGCCTACGCGTGATCGCGCAGACGCCCGACGACTACAAGGCCTGGATCCAGAGCCAATTGGCCCAACCCGTCTCCGAAGCCAAGCTGCTCGCGGGGGTGAACAGCGATACGTACGGGTGCGCGAGCTGTCACAGCTTCCAGTCGGCCAAGCCCGGCGCGGTCGCGCCGAACCTCACCCATCTCGCCGATCGGACTGCGTTCGCGGGCGACATGTACCTCATGAATTACGACAACCTCTGGCGGTGGGTCTACGACGCGCCGTCGCGCAAGCCCATGGGCGATCTCACCCAACACATGCCCAACTTCAGTGCGTTTGCGGGACATCCCATGACCCAAGCGGAGGCGCAGAAGATCGCATGCTTCCTGCTGACCAATACCGCCACGAATCCGACAACGCCCGCGGAGTGTGTAGGTAAATGACGACTGTCGAAGACGCCACCGCGTTCGTCCACGCGCCCGAGAAGCGCATCCGGATCCTCGAGCGTCCGCGTACGACGACCGGCCCGTTCAGTTGGGTCACCACCGTCGACCACAAGAAGATCGCGATCATGTACGGCACGCTCGCGATCTTCTTCTTCTGCGTGGGCGGCATCGAAGCGCTGTTCATCCGGCTGCAGCTCGCGCAGCCGAACGGCACGATCCTGAGCGCGGCGCGTTACAACGAGTTCTTCACGATGCACGGCACCACGATGGTGTTCCTGCTCGGCATGCCGATCGCGGCCGCGTTCGGTAACTACCTCGTCCCGCTCATGATCGGCGCGCGCGACGTCGCGTTCCCCAGGCTCAACATGTTGGGCTTCTGGGTCTTCGCCTTCGGTGGCATCTTCTTGTACTCGTCGTTCGCGCTCGGCGGCGCGCCCGACGGTGGTTGGTTCGGTTACGCGCCGCTCACCAGCACGCCGCTCGCCAACGGTTACCTGCCCGGTCGGGGCACCGACTTCTGGACCGTCGGGCTGATCATGCTCGGCATCGGTTCGGTGGCCACCGCGGTCAACTTCTTGGTGACCATCCTCAACATGCGGGCCCCGGGCATGACGATGATGCGCATGCCGGTGTTCGTGTGGATGATCCTCGTGATCGCGTTCCTCACGCTGTTCGCGATGCCGCCCGTGACCGCGGCGCTGATCATGGTCTTCATGGACCGCAACTTCCACACGAACTTCTTCAATGCCGCGGCCGGTGGCGATCCACTGATGTATCAGAACCTCTTCTGGATATTCGGCCATCCGGAGGTGTACATCCTGATCCTCCCAGGCATGGGCATCGTCTCCGAGATCCTGCCCGTGTTCTCGCGCAAGCCGCTCTTCGGTTACTCGATCGTCGTGTTCTCCGGTATCGCGATCGGCTTCCTCGGTTGGGGCGTGTGGGCGCACCACATGTTCGCTTCGGGTCTCGGCCCGGTCGCCGTGTCCGCGTTCGGCCTCTCCACGATGCTCATCGCGATCCCGACCGGCGTGAAGATCTTCAACTGGCTCGCCACGGTGTGGGGCGGCGCCGTTCGTCTGCGAACCCCGATGTTGTTCGCGCTGGGCTTCATCGCGCAGTTCACCATCGGCGGCCTCTCGGGCGTTCTGCACTCGATCGTCCCGAGCGACACGCAACAGACCGACACGTACTTCGTGGTGGCGCACTTCCACTACGTGTTGTTCGGCGGTCTCGTGTTCGCGGTGTTCGGCGGCTTCTACTACTGGTGGCCGAAGATCTTCGGGAAGATGCTCAACGAGAAGTTGGGCAAGGTGAACTTCTGGCTGATGGTGGTCGGGTTCAACCTCACGTTCTTCCCGATGCACTTCCTCGGCTTCGAGGGTCAGCCCCGCCGCACGTACACGTACCCGTCGGGCATGGGCTGGGACACGCTTAACCTGCTCGCCACGATCGGCGCGTTCATCATCGCCACGTCGGTGCTCGTCTTCTTGGTCAACGTGATCTTCACCGCCCGGCGGGGTGAGAAGGTCGGCCACGACCCGTGGGACGCACGGACGCTCGAGTGGAGCATCCCGTCGCCGCCACCGGAGTACAACTTCGCGGTCGTCCCGGTGGTCACGAGCCTCGACGACTACTGGCACCGTAAGTACACCGAGGACGACGAGGGTCGCCTGGTGAAGCTGCCGACCGGCGGCGCGGGCGACGAAGAAAATCTGATCCCGGCCAACTTCGACCCGCACAGCATCCACATGCCGTCGCCGTCGTACTGGCCGCTGATCTTCGCGCTCGCGCTCCCGATCATGGGCTACGGCTTCGTGTTCAAGAACTGGTACCTGCTGGCCGCCGGAGTGGTGGTTGCGCTCTTCGGTCTCAACGGGTGGGCGATCGAGCCCGGCACGGATCCCGAACCCGACGGGCACTCGAGCGGAGTGCCGATCGAACCCTCGACTGCAACGCCCGTCGGAGCCTCGACCGGATCGGAGGTGCACTGATGGCTCAGGCCGTTGTCACCGCCGGATCCGGGGAGCTCGAGGAGCCGGGCGCGATCGTTGCGCACGGCCACGACACCAACACCGGTGTCAGTAACTCGAAGCTCGCGATCTGGTTGTTCCTGTCGTCGGAGGCATTGTTCTTCGGGGCGTTCATCTCGACCTACTTCCTGTACCGCGGTCGCGACGCGCAGTTCCTGAAGGGCCCGACCCCCGACAAGCTCCTCAACATCCCGTTCACGTCGGTGACGTCGTTCATCTTGTTGATGAGCTCGCTCACGATGGTGCTCGCGCTGGCCGCCATCCAGCGCGGCGATCATCAACGCCTGCGCATCTGGCTGCTCGCCACCTGTTTGTTCGGCGCCACGTTCGTCGGTGGCCAGGTGTACGAGTTCACCGAGTTCTACCGCAAGGGCCTGCACCTCAGCACGAACATGTTCGGCACCACGTTCTTCGTGCTCACCGGTCTGCACGGCGCGCACGTGACGATCGGAATCATCTGGCTTTTGCTGCTCTGGGGCCGATCAATGCAGGGACGACTGCCGAGCGAGAAGTCGGAGGCGATCGAGATCGCCGGCCTGTACTGGCACTTCGTCGACGTGGTGTGGATCTTCATCTTCACCGCGATCTACCTGATCCCGACGCACTGAGGACGCTGGCATGACCGAAGGCACCGATCTGGTCACGATCTCCGACGAGACCCCCGCGGTCGAGATCGGCGGCGAGCTCGTTCCGATCGCTCCGGCCGGCGTCGTCGCGTCCGACGGCCACACCCACCCGGGCCCGCGTCAGTACGTGCTGATCGCGATCGTGCTCGTCATCCTCACGGGCGTCGAGGTCGCAACGTCGTACCTCGAAGGGCACGTCAACTCGAACCTCCTCATCGCGGCGCTCGCGCTGATGGCGTTCGTGAAATTCTTCCTGGTTGCCGCGTGGTACATGCACATGAAGCAGGACTCGCACCTGTTCCGGCGCCTGTTCGTCGGTGGCATCGTCCTCGCGTCGTTCGTGTACGGCATCTTGTTGCTGTTCTTCTCGAGCACGGTCCTGAAGTCGTAGCGAACCGTGCTCGCCGACGTCGCCTTTCCCGCCTGGGCACCACACCCCGAGGTCTGGCTGCTCGTCGCCGCGATCGGCGTGGGTTACGCGGTAGCGGTGAAGCGCCTCGGTCCGCGGCTCGCGCCCGTCGGATCGCCGGTGGTGACGCGCTTCCAGATCAGCACGTTCTACGCGGGGCTGCTGGCCATGTGGGTCGCCTCCGACTGGCCGATCCACGATCTCGCGGAGAAGTACCTGTACTGGGTGCACATGGTGCAGCACACGTCGTACGCGATCATCGCCGCGCCGCTGTTCCTCATGGGGACGCCCACGTGGCTGGCCCGCTGGATCCTGTCGCCCCGCTGGTTCCTGCGCACCGTCCGCTACCTCTCCCGACTGATCCCGGCCACCCTGCTCTTCAATGCGGTCGTCATCTTCACGCACCTCCCGGCCGTCGTCGACGCGTCGTTGCACAACGGACTCCTGCACTTCGGGCTGCACACGCTTTTGTTGCTCTCGTCGCTGATCGTGTGGATGCCGCTGCTCAGTCCGCTGCCCGAGGTGCCCCGGCTGCAGCCGCTCGTGCGCATGCTGTTCCTGTTCCTGCAGTCGATCGTGCCGACCGTCCCTGCGTCGTTCCTCACCTTCGGCGACCACCCGCTCTACAAGTTCTACGAAACCGTTCCGCGCCTCTGGGGCATCTCCGCCCTCGACGACATGCGCTTCGCGGGCCTCATCATGAAGATCCTCTGGGGTTTCAGTCTGTGGATCACGATCACCGTGGTCTTCTTCCGCTGGCACAATGCTGAAGACGTGGGCGGACCCCCGGCCCGGCGTGTGACGCGCGACCTCGACCGCGAGCTGATGGAGTTGCAACAGCAATGACGAACACTCCGACCGACGAACACGACACCGAGACCCCGCCCGAGGCGGAGGCGGCGACGCCCGTCGTCGCGCAACCCGCGCCGGTCGTGGTAGCCGAGCCCGAGCCGACCCCGTTCTGGCAGCGCCGCTACGTCGAGCGCTATCTCGTTCCGCTCCTGATGCCGATCGCCGTGGTGATCGGTCTCGTCGCGTACATCCTCAACATCTCACGGCTGTTCCTGGCCGGCCACGGCCACATCGCGATCTTCGTCGGCTCGGCGATCCTGATCATCATCCTCGTCGGCGCCACGTTCTTGTCGGCCGAATCCGGTCGTCTCAACCGCTCGATGATCACGCTCATTGGCGCCGCGTTCGTCTTCGCGATCATGGCGGGCGGATGGCTGGTGCTCGGTCACTCGCAGCCCGAAGCGACGGGCCCCACGTCGTTGCCGCCCACGTTGAAGACCACCCAGCCCGACCTCAAGGTCACCGCCGCGATCGGCGGCAAGCTCGCGTTCACGCCCAACGTGCTCAAGGCCAAGACCGGCCTGGTCAAGATCGACGTCAACGTCGCCGGCGCCGGGCACACGTTCAACCTCGAGGACCCCACCACACTGTGGACGTCGTTGGCGCTGAACACCGCCGGCACCACCGACTCGGGCGTCGCGTACTTCGGTAAGGCGGGGAGCTACACGTTCTTCTGCGCGATCCCCGGCCACGAGGCTGCGGGCATGAAGGGCACCATCACGGTGACCGGCCCGCCGATGACGCTCGACGAAGCCGTCGCGGCGGGCAAGAACCCGCCGCTCGCGGGCTAGGGAACCCGCACCGTCAGCGCGTCGCGTACCGCTTCCATCGTTCCCGGGAGCGGGCCGACGCGTTCGCCGTCGGCGTAGACCTCCATCGGGATCGACGCGTCGAGCGATTCGAGCTGCACGACCTTCCCGCGCAGGGCGGTCACCTTCGGGTGACCGACGTGCGTGCCTTTGAACACCTTGGGGAAGTTCCAGAGAAACTCCGGTCGCGACATCGCGCCGACGATCGTGACGTCGAGCAGGCCGTCGTCCATACGGGCGCCGGGCGTGACCCGCATCCCGCCCGCATATGCGGGGCCGTTCCCGACCGCCACGAGCCAGGCCTGCACCTCGCGGGATTCGCCGTCGACGGTCACGCGGAACCGGTGGGGTTTGTAGACGGCGAGGGTGCGCAACACCGCGGCGACGTAGAGGCTCGTCCCCGAGAGCTTGCGGACGGTGTTGGCCCAGCGGTTGGCCTCGGCGTCGAAGCCCGACGCGGTGACGCAGGTGTACCAACGTCCGTTCACCCGGCCGAGGTCGACGAGCCTGTCGCGCCCGTGCTCGATCGCGTCGAACGCGCGCAACGGTTGCTTCGGGTCGTAACCGAGCACGCGGGCGAAGTCGTTGCCCGCACCCGTCGGCACGATCGCCAGGCGCCGGCCAGTGTCGGCGGCAACTCCCGCGACCTCGGTCACGAGGCCGTCGCCGCCGCACGCGACGAGATCGTGACCAAGGTCTGCGGCAACCCGGGCGAGCTTGGTGGGCGCTCCCGGTTCGGGCGACACGTGCAGCTCGATCCCGGCCGCGAACGCGGCCCGTTCGAGCTCGGGCAGCAGCTTCTGGGTCCGTCCACGACCGGCAACGGGGTTCACGATCGCGGTCCACGGCACGGCCGGAAGCTAGTGCGTCGGCGCGGGTAGCGTCCGCCTCGTGTCGGTGCCCGATCGCTCCCAGCTCGATGCGTCGCGGATGCCCACACACGTCGCCGTGGTGATGGACGGCAACGGCCGGTGGGCGCAACAGCGCGGGTTGAAGCGCACGGAGGGGCACGCGGCGGGCGAAGAAGCGTTGTTCGACACCGTCGACGGCGCGCTCGACATCGGTCTGCAGTGGCTCACCGTCTACGCGTTCTCCACCGAGAACTGGCGCCGCCCGCTCGACGAGGTTCGCTTCCTCATGAACTTCAACGAGCGCCTCCTCGTCGCCCGCCGTGACGATCTCAACGAGCGCGGTGTGCGGGTGCGATTCATCGGACGACGCGGCGGACGAGTTCCGGGCCGGGTCCGGCGCCGGATCGAGGAGAGCGAGGAGCTGACCCGCGCGAACCGGCGGCTGACGCTCACCTTTGCGTTCAACTACGGCGGCCGGGCCGAGATCGTCGACGCGGTGCGCACGATCGCGGGGGAGGCGGCCGCCGGGCGGATCGATCCCGCCAAGATCGACGAGCGCACCATCGCCCGGCACCTCTACGCCCCGGACATGCCCGACCCCGACCTCCTGGTCCGGACGTCGGGCGAGTTCCGGATCTCGAACTACCTGTTGTGGGAGCTGGCCTACGCCGAGCTCGTGTTCACCGAGGTTCTCTGGCCCGACTTCCGGGCCCAGCACCTCGTCGACGCGATCGCCGAGTACCAACGCCGCGACCGCCGCTTCGGCGCCATCTAAAGCAAAACCCCTGCCATCAGATGGCAGCGGAATTGCTTCCATGAAGCAAAACCCCTGCCAACAGTGGGCACGCTCACGCACCGCACGGGTTCGTGAGCGTGCCCACTGTTGGGTAGAGGTGGAGCGAATTACACTGGTGTAATGCCGGGGCTGTATCGGGACGAGGGGATCGTCCTGCGGACGATCAAGCTCGGCGAAGCGGATCGCATCGTCACCGTGCTGACCCAGGGCAACGGCAAGGTGCGCGCCGTCGCCAAGGGGGTGCGCAAGACCTCCAGCCGGTTTGGCGCCCGGCTCGAGCCCATGACCCGGGTCGCGCTCCAGTGCTACCGGGGCCGTGAGCTCGACGTCGTGACCCAGGCCGAGACGCTCGAGGCGAATCGCGTGCTGCGCGAGAACTACGCCCTGCTCACCCACGCGATCCCGATGCTCGAAGCCGTCGACCAGGTTGCACAGGAGCACGAACCGAGCCCGGCGCTGTACCGCATGCTCACCGGCGCGCTCCGGGCGCTCGCCGATCTGCAGAATCCGGTCGTCACCTCCGCGTTCTTCTGGAAGTTGCTGTCACTCGAAGGCATCCACCCGATGCTCGACAACTGCGCCCGCTGCGGCGGCGCGCAGAGCGGTGACGACGCCGAGCTGATCGCGTTCGATCTCGACGAGGGTGGAACCCTGTGCCGGGCGTGTTCGCGCGGCGGCGGTTGGCCGCTGTCGTACCCGGCGCTCGATCTGTTGCGCCGCATGCTCGGCGGCGGGTTGAACGGCGTGTTCGCACAGACGCCGGGCCCGGAGACGCACGAGGTCGAACAGCTCGGAATCCGTGCCGTCGAGCACCACGTAGAGCGCCGGTTGCGCTCCACCGCGCTCCTCTAGCCCCCCTTTGGGCCGGGAAAACGAGGCCCTGCCGACTAGCCTGGTTTCCCTATGGCACCGGCCGGCGACCCCAAGTTGATGGATCGAGTCGTCAACCTCGCAAAGCGGCGCGGGCTGGTGTTCCCGTCCTCCGACATCTACGGCGGGTTCCGCTCCACCTGGGATTACGGGCCGTTGGGCGTCCTTTTGAAGCGCAACGTCAAAGAGGCGTGGTGGCGCTCGATGGTCCAGCTCCGCGACGACATGGTCGGCCTCGACTCCGCGATCCTCATGGCCCCGAAGGTCTGGGAGGCGAGCGGTCATATCGCCACCTTCACCGACCCGCTCGTCGACTGCCGCAACTGCAAGGAGCGCTTCCGCGCCGACCAGCTGCCCGAGTCGGGCGCGTGCCCCAACTGCGGCGGCAAGGACACCTTCACCGAGGCCCGCAACTTCAACCTGATGTTCAAGACCCACGTTGGTCCCGTGGAGAGCGACGCCTCGGTCGCGTACCTCCGGCCCGAGACCGCGCAGGGGATCTTCGTCAACTTCAAGAACGTGCAGACCACGACACGCAAGAAGCCGCCGTTCGGTATCGCGCAGATCGGCAAGTCGTTCCGCAACGAGATCACGCCCGGCAACTTCGTGTTTCGCACGCGTGAGTTCGAGCAGATGGAGATGGAGTACTTCGTCCCACCCGACGACGCGCCGAAGTGGTTCGAGTACTGGGTCGCGGAGCGTTACCGCTGGTACCTCGACCTCGGCATCCCCGAGGATCAGCTGCGCATCCGTCCGCACGATCCCGAGGAGCTGTCGCACTACTCGGCCGGCACCAGCGATGTGGAGTTCGCCTACCCCTGGGGTTGGGGCGAGCTCGAAGGCATCGCGAACCGCACCGACTACGACCTCACGCAACACGCCAAGTTCTCGGGTGAGGATCTCTCGTACTTCGACCAGGAGAGCAACGAGCGCTACACGCCGTACGTGATCGAGCCTGCGGCCGGCGCGGATCGCGCCACGCTCGCATTCCTGCTCGCCGCGTACGACGAGGACGAAGCGCCGACGGGTGAGGGCAAGGTGGAGAAGCGCACGGTGCTGCGGCTCGATCCGCGCCTCGCGCCGATCAAGGTCGCGGTGCTGCCGCTGTCGAAGAAGGACACGTTGCTACCGCTGACCGACGAGGTCGCGGGCGCGTTGCGGCCGCACTTCCAGATCGACGTCGACCTGGCGGGCGCGATCGGCCGCCGTTACCGGCGCCAGGACGAGGTCGGTACGCCGTTGTGCGTGACGATCGACTTCGACACGATCGACGATCGCGCTGTCACCGTGCGCGACCGCGACACGATGGCACAAGAACGTATTCCGCTCGACCGACTCGTCGGCGAGCTCCGAGACCGCTTGGGTGTGGCTTTCTGATGGACGACTATTACTCGTTGCTCGGGATCGACGCGGACGCGTCGGTCGACGACATCCGCGGCGCGTACCGCGAACGCAAGGACGGGCTCGACACCGGTAGCGACGCCGGTCGCGCCGATGCCGCGAAGCTGAACAAGGCGTGGAACGTGCTGTCCGACCCGTACCAACGGGGTCGTTACGACGAGCAGCGGAACGGCAACGGGGATGGCGCCGCCGACGCCGAGGGCGAAGGCGACGAGACCGGGAGCACGAACGGCTCGAGCACGAAGACGCCGGCCAAGCTCCCGGCGAAGGCGCCGGCGAAATCGAGCTCGGCTTCCAAGTCGACCTCCGGTTCCAAAGGGTTGCGCGCCACGGCCAAGGAGTCGCGCCAGGAGCGCGCCCGTGCCACCCGGGCCGCGCGCGAAGAGCGCCTGAAGACCCCCACGATCACGCTGCCGCCCGGTACACATTTCCCCAAGCCGAAGCAGCGCATCATCGCGATGGTCATCGACCTCCTCGTGCTGATCGCGTTGGTGAGCGGCAGCCAGATCGTGGCGCAGAGCATCGCCAAGTCGCAGAAGCCGGACATCGTCCACCAGATCAACCAGTTGAACGACCAGATCTCGCTGGACAACAAAGCCAAGAGCACGGCGGACAAGGCGGTCAGCGCCGACAAGAAGGCGAACAACACCGCGCAGCAGGCGACCGATCAGAAGACGTCGGACGATCTCAAGGCGAAGATAACCGCCGAGGGCAAAGCCCGCGACAAGCTCGCGAACAAGCTGAATCCCTATTTCCTCGGCATGATCGTCGTGGCATTCATCCTCGGCTTCCTGTATCTCGCCGTACCCAGCGCGCTCACCGGGCGCACGCTCGGTAAACGCACGCAGCATTTGAAGACGTTGCGCGAAGACGGATCGCCACTCGGCTGGCGTACGTCGTTCGTCCGCTTCGGGATGATCGTTCTCATCACGTTCACCCTCTATCTGTTGTTACAGCAGTTCGCCGCGATCATCGTGTTGTTCGGTGTCACCTTGTGGCACCGCAACGCCAACATGCAGGGCTTGCACGACCGCTTTGCGCACACGATCGTCGTCGACGACTCCGAAGTCGGAAAGGTCGATTGATGTCGGAGCAAGCGCCGGAGAAGTTCGTCTACGCGTTCGAGGAGGGCGGCCGCGACCAGAAATACCTGCTCGGGGGCAAGGGCGCGAACCTCGCCGAGATGACGAATCTCGGGTTGCCGGTTCCGCCCGGATTCACCATCAGCACCGACGCGTGCAAGGCGTACATGGCGCTCGGTGACCAGCTTCCGTCGGGTCTCATGGACGAGGTCGCCACCGCGCGCGACCAGCTCGAGAAGAAGATGGGCAAGCTCCTCGGCGACGCCGACGATCCGTTGCTCGTGTCGGTCCGTTCCGGCGCGCCGTTCTCGATGCCCGGGATGATGGACACCGTCCTCAACCTGGGGCTCAACGACGACTCGGTCAAGGGTCTCGCCAAGCAGACGAGCAACGAGCGCTTCGCGTACGACTCCTACCGTCGCTTCGTGCAGATGTTCGGCAAGATCGTCCTCGACATCTCGGGCGAGTTGTTCGAGGAGGCCTTGCACGACCTCATGGAGAACAAGGGCGTCACCCTCGACACCGACCTCACCGCTGCCGATCTCGCCGGCCTGGTCGAGACGTTCAAGGCCATCGTGAAGGCCGAAGCGGGTGTGGAGTTCCCGACCGATCCGCAGGAGCAGTTGCGCTTCGCGGTCGAGGCGGTCTTCAAGTCGTGGAACGGCCGCCGGGCCAAGGACTACCGGCGCATGGAGAAGATCCCCGACGACCTCGGCACCGCGGTCAACGTGCAGACGATGGTGTTCGGCAACAAGGGCGACGATTCGGGCACCGGAGTCGCGTTCACGCGCAACCCCTCGACCGGTGAGAACAAGGGTTACGGCGACTTCCTGAAGAACGCCCAGGGCGAAGACGTCGTGGCCGGCATTCGCATCACCGAGCCGCTCGACGCGATGACGAACGAATTCCCCGAGCCGCACAAAGAGCTCATCGGGCTGATGAAGCAGCTCGAAGACCACTACCACGACATGTGCGACATCGAGTTCACGATCGAGCAGGGTCGCCTGTTCATGTTGCAGACGCGCGTGGGCAAGCGCACCGCGGCGGCCGCGTTGCGCATGGCCGTCGAGATGGTCGACGAAGGACTGATCGACAAGACCGAAGCGGTGTTGCGCGTGCAGCCCGCGCAGCTCGACCAGCTCCTGCACCCGCAGTTCGACCCGAAGGCGAAGTTCACCGTTCTCGCCAAGGGTCTGAACGCGTCGCCCGGCGCGGCGGTCGGTCGGGTGTACTTCACCGCCGACGACGCCGAGGCCCGCCACGAAGAGGGTCAGCACGTCATCCTCGTGCGGCCGGAAACGTCGCCCGACGACCTGCACGGCATGATCGCCGCGGAAGGCATCCTCACGTCGCGCGGCGGTCTCGTGTCGCACGCGGCCGTGGTTGCACGCGGGATGGGCAAGCCCGCGATCTGCGGCGCGGAAGCGGTCAAGATCGACCTCGCGGCCCGTTCGTTCACCGCGGGCGGCACGACGGTGCGCGAAGGCGACATCATCTCGATCAACGGCACGACCGGCGAGATCGTCGCCGGCGAAGTGGCCGTCATCACGCCCGAGCCCAGCGGACCGTTCGACGTCATCCTCGGTTGGGCCGACACGCTGCGCACGCTGAAGGTGCGCACGAACGCCGACCTGCCCGAAGACGCCCGCAAGGCGCGCGAGTTCGGCGCGGAAGGCATCGGCCTCTGCCGGACCGAGCACATGTTCCTCGGCGACCGGCTCCCGATCGTGCAACGCATGATCCTGGCCGACACGCCCGCCGAGGAAGAAGCCGCGCTCGAGGAGCTGCGGGCCCAGCAGGAGACCGACTTCGAGGGCATCCTCGAAGCAATGGACGGCCTGCCGGTAACCGTGCGCTTGCTCGACCCGCCGTTGCACGAGTTCCTGCCCGATCACGAAGAGCTGATCATCAAGCAGGCGAAGGGTGAGATCACCGACGTCGAGGTCAAGTTGTTGCACGCGGCCGCGTTGTGGCGCGAGTCGAACCCCATGCTCGGAACGCGCGGCGTCCGCCTCGGCATCCTCAAGCCCGGCCTCTACCGCATGCAGGTGCGCGCGCTGATGCAGGCCGCGGTGACGCGGCGCAAGGCGGGCGGCAACCCGATCGTCGAGATCATGATCCCCTTGGTCGTGAGCGAGCCCGAGCTGAAGCTGCTCGAGGTCTGGACGCGCGAAGAGGCCGAAAAAGTGCTCCAGGAAGCGGGCATGCAGATCGACTACCTCGTCGGCACGATGATCGAGACGCCGCGCGCCGCGCTGGTGGCCGACGGCATCGCAACGGTCGCGGAGTTCTTCTCGTTCGGCACCAACGACCTCACCCAGATGACGTTCGGGTTCTCGCGCGACGACATCGAAGGTCGTTTCATGAGCCAGTACCTCGAGTACAAGCTGTTGGCCGCGAACCCGTTCGAGACGCTCGACGTCGAAGGTGTGGGCCAGCTCGTGCGCATGGGTGTCGAGAAGGGCCGCGCCGCGCGTCCCGGTATCAAGCTCGGCATCTGTGGTGAGCACGGTGGCGATCCGGCATCGGTCGCGTTCTGCCACGAGGTGGGGCTCGACTACGTGTCGTGCTCGCCGTATCGCGTTCCGATCGCGCGTCTGGCCGCCGCGCACGCCGCGATCGGCTCGGGTGGTCCGGGCACGTCGGCCTGAGCGCGTCTGCCTGACAGTGGCGGGAAAACACGACGAGCTTCGGCTCACGGCGCCGGAGATCACGGAGTTCCTCGATGACGTGTTCCCCGGCGTCATGGAACGGTTCGCGATCGAAGAGGTGCAGCCGATGCGCGCCCGCGTGCGCATGCGGTTCAGCGAGTTCCAGCTCCGGCCGGGCGGCACGATCAGCGGTCCGTCGCTGATGACGCTCGCCGACACGGGCCTCTGGGTCGCCCTGCTCGGCATGATCGGTCGGGAACCGTTGTCGGTCACGTCGCATCTCGACATCGATTTCCTGCGTAAGCCCGCACCCGCCGACGTCATCGCCCACACCACGTTGCACAAGCTCGGCAGGCGGCTCGCGGTGGGTGACGTGATCATGTATTCCGTTGGTGAAGACATGCCGTGTGCGCGAGCATCCGTTACTTATGCCATCCCTTCCGTCCGCCTCGATCCGCCGGTGGAGTAACGGCGACTACGTCGTCACCACCGATCCCGCGCACGTCGATCTCGCGCTCGTGCACCGCTTCCTCTCCGAGGAGTCGTACTGGGCCCAAGGGCGCACGCTCGACGAGCAGGCGCGCGCCAACGCCGCGTCCACGTGCTTCGCGGTGGTGCACGAGCCGACGGGGGAGCAGATCGGATTCGCGCGGGTGTTGAGCGACGACGTGTCGTTCGCGTGGATCGCCGACGTGTTCGTGCTCGGGGGCCATCGCGGGCAGGGCGTGGGCGTGTTCCTGATGGAGTGCGTCGTCGACGCGTTCGGGCACTTGTCGCGCCTCGTGTTGGGTACGCGCGACGCGCACGGTGTGTACGCCAAGGTCGGTTTCCAACCGATCATCCGCGTCGACCGCTGGATGGAACGCTGGCGCGCCGACCCCACCCCCTGAGTGGTGGCCGACCGGCGGCCGACGTGGAGTTCACCGTTCGGTGTCTCACCGGGTCGGTACCCTGCAAACATGCAGGTGGATCACGATCTGAACGTCGACGGGACGGTCCCGGAACAGGAACTCGTGCGCCGGGCGCATCCCGGCGCCCAGGCGTTCGTCGGACAGCGCGGTGCAGCGGCGCGAGGCCCGCGAGGCCGCGCTCGACGCCACTCTCGCCCCCGGTGCCACGCGGGCCGTCGGTGCCGGTCGCCGCGCCCGAGACGAGGAACCCGATCCGTATCGTCTCTGCTTCGAGCGTGATCTCGATCGGATCAAGCATTCGCATCCCTGGCGCCGGCTCGCGGGGAAGTGCCAGGTCTTCATCGCGCCGCACGACGATCACCTCCGCACCCGGCTCACGCACGCGGTCGAGGTCGCGCAGGTCGCCACCGGCATCGCGCGCGTCACCGGACTGTGTGTGCCGCTCACCGAGGCGATCGCCCTCGCGCACGACTGCGGGCACGGTCCGGCCGGGCACGCGTCGGAAGAAGCGTTCTCGCCGTACGTGCCGGGGGGTTACGACCACGCGGTGTACGGCGCCGACGTCACGCTCGCGCCGCTCAACCTCTGCGCGGAGACGCTCGACGGTGTGCGCAACCACTCGTGGCGGCGGCCCGCGCCGTCCACGCCGGAAGGCGAGGTCGTCGCCTGGGCCGATCGCATCGCCTACGTGTGCCACGACTTCGAAGACGCGGTGCGGGCCGGGATCCTCGCGGCCGACGATCTGCCCGAAGAGATCGCAGCCGTGGTCGGCCGGCGCGGTTCGCAACAGGTCGGCGTGTTCGTGCACGCCGTGCTCGACGCCGTCGACCGCACCGGACGGATCGGGATGACCGAACCCGCGGCCGGCGCGCTGGCCGCGTTCCGGGCGTTCAACTTCGACCGGATCTACCTGCGGCCCGCGGCCCGGCGTCAGGCCGAAAAGGTCGTCGGCCTCCTCGGCGGACTCGTCGACTTCTTCGTCGACGCGCCCGCCCGTCTCCCGGCCGCCGCCACCGGCATGCACGCCGACCTCGGGCCGGGCTCACTGGAGGCCGCCGCGGTGGCGGTCAGATATGTCAGCGGTATGACCGATCGCTATGCGCTCGGCCTGGGCGTGGAGCTGCTCGGCTGGCGTCCGGAAGACCTGCCGCGGGGCGTGTGAGCCCCGCCGCGAGCCCATAGCCTGCCAAGCAATGGGCATTCTCGACGACGACATCGCGCGGGTGCGGGAAGCGACCGACATCGTCGCCCTGGTGCAAGAGCACCTCTCGCTCAAGCGCGTGGGTCGCCGGTACCAGGGACTGTGCCCGTTCCATCAGGAGAAGACTCCGTCGTTCTCGGTCAGCCCCGACAAAGGCGTCTGGCATTGCTTCGGCTGCCAGAAGAGCGGCGATGCGATCACGTTCGTGCGCGAGGTCGAGCATCTCGATTTCGTGGAAGCGGTCGAACGGCTCGCGGGGCGGGCCAACATCACACTGCGCTACGACGACGCGTCGTTCTCGGAGGAGCGCAAACGCAAGCAGCGGTTGCATGCGGCGATCGAAGCCGCGATCGCGTACTACCACCAGCGCCTGCTCGAATCGCCCGAAGCCGGGATCGCGCGCCGTTACATCCGGAGTCGGGGTTTCGACGGTGACGCCGTGCGCCGCTTCTCGCTCGGTTGGGCGCCGGAAGGCTACGACCCGTTGAGCGCGCACTTGCAGAAGTCGAAGTTCGGGCGCCAGGACATCGTCGACGCCGGGCTCGCGTTCGTGAACCGGGCGAACAAGTTGCAGGACGCGATCCGCGGCCGGCTCATGTTCCCGATCTGGGACACGCGCGGCGACCCGGTCGGTTTCGGCGGCCGCACGCTCACCGACGACGGCCCGAAGTACAAGAACACCGCCGAGACCTCGATCTATCACAAGTCACGATTGCTGTACGGCCTGAACTTCGCCAAGGGGGAGATCGTCGCCCAGGGCGAGGTGGTGATCTGCGAGGGGTACACCGACGTGATGGCGTTCGTGTTGGCCGGCGTTCCCACTGCAGTTGCAACGTGTGGAACTGCGCTCGCCGACGAGCACTTCATCACGTTGAAGAACCTCGCCCGCAAGGTCACGCTCGCGTACGACGCCGATGCGGCCGGGCAGGCCGCGGCCGAGCGTTGCTATCAGTGGGAGCAGCGTTTCGAGGTGCAGTTCCAGGTCGCCGATCTTCCCGCCGGTCGCGATCCCGCCGACGTGTGGAAGGACGATCCGCAACAGTTGGTCGCCGCGGTCAAAGGTGCCGCGCCGTTCCTCGAGTTCCGACTCGAACGGCTGTTGCGCGCGGCCGACATGTCGTCGCTCGAGAGCAGGGCGCGCGTCGCGCAAGAAGGTGTCGCGCTCATCGCCGAACACCCGAGCGATCTCGTGCGCGACCAATACGTGATGAAGCTCGCCGGTCGACTCGAGATCGAACCCGATCGCATGCGCGAAGCCGTCGGCCAAGCGCGCGCCAAGCCACACGTGCGCGCCGCGAGCGCGGCCGATCCCGCGCCGCGTCCCGTAGCGCAGTCGGTCGATCGGCGTGAGCTCGACGCATTGCGTTGGGCGGTGCAGGCACCGGAGTTGATGAGTGGTCGGCTCGATGTGACGTTGTTCGTCGATCCGCTCGCGCGCACTGCGTTCGCGGGGCTCACCGAATTGCCCTGGCACGAATGCCTCGAACGCTCGACTCCCGAGGTATCCGCCCTGCTGCAACGGCTCGCGGTCGAAGATCTCGACGATCGCGGACCGACCGAAGAGCTCGCGACACGTGTAGTGGTCAACCTGGTCGAAGCGTCAAGTCAGCGACTTCTCACGTCGATGTTGAGGCGTGACGACCCCCGTGTCTCGGAGTTGAAAATGCTGCTCGACTCGCTGACGAACGCGCGCGGATCGGAGCATTGGGAAGCGGCAGAAGTCGTGGCCGAGCAGTTGGTAACGTGGATCACCGATGACGCAGACGCCGACGGAGCCTGATATCACCGGGTCCGACGCCGGACCCGAAAGCCCGTCCGACGCGAGTCCCGCCGACGCGACCGCGGTCGACGCGGCTCCCGCGCCGGTTGCCGACGCGGCGGCCGAAGAAACGAGCGCGGTCGACGATGTTCTCGCGCAGGTGCGCGAGCGGGGCTTCATCACGACCGGCGAGATCTTCGCCGCGTTTCCCGATCTCGAACCCGACGCCAACGAGTTGCGCGAACTGTGGGAGATGTTCGAGTCGCGCGGCATCAAGGTGCTCGACGAGATCGCAGAAGAACTCAAGCTCGAAGACGAACGGCGCGGCGTGCAAGCAACGACGCCCGCTCCCGCGCCCGTCGCGCGGCGTCCCGCCGAACATCGGCCGAGCGCGGCGCCGCGGCCCGGTGCCGGATCGCGCGGCGTCTCCTACGACGAACCCGATCCCGATCTCGTGTCGGTACGCGCCGCGGCCCGGCCTACACACACCGAGAGCGGAAGCTTCGATCCGGTCCGGATGTACCTCAAGGAAATCGGCAAGGTGCCGCTCCTCACGGCCGAGCAGGAAGTCACGCTGGCCAAGCGCATCGAAGCCGGGCTGCTTGCCCGCGACAAGCTCAACGGCGTCGACGCCGACGGCGAACCGGTCGAGATCAGTGAGAACCAACGGTCGAGCCTGCACGCGGTCAAGCGCGACGGCGAGCTCGCCCGGCGTCAGCTGACCGAGGCGAACCTCCGCCTCGTCGTGTCGATCGCCAAGCGTTACGTAGGTCGGGGCATGGCGTTGCTCGACCTCATTCAGGAGGGCAACCTCGGCCTGATCCGTGCCGTCGAGAAGTTCGACTACACGAAGGGCTTCAAGTTCTCCACGTACGCCACATGGTGGATTCGCCAGGCCATCACGCGCGCCATCGCCGACCAGGCCCGCACCATCCGCATTCCGGTGCACATGGTCGAGACGATGAACAAGGTGCTGCGCATCTCCCGCCAGATGTTGCAGGAGCTCGGGCGCGAGCCGACCGTCGAAGAGATCGCGGCCAAGGTCGAGATGACGCCCGACAAGGTGCGCGAGATCCAGCGCATCGCGCAGGAGCCGGTGTCGCTTGAGACGCCCGTCGGCGAAGAAGACGACAGCCTCCTCGGTGATTTCGTCGAGGACCCCAACGTGATTGCGCCCGCAACCGCGGCCGCCCGCGCGTTGTTGAGCGAGGCGATCGAAGAGGCGTTGCAGGAACTGAACGACCGCGAGCGCGCGGTGGTGCGGCTCCGCTTCGGCCTCGACGACGGCCAGATCCGCACGCTCGAAGAGGTCGGCAAGGAATTCGGCGTGACCCGCGAGCGCATCCGCCAGATCGAGTCGAAGACCCTCGCCAAGTTGCGCCACCCCACCCGGTCGCAGCGCCTGCGTGACTACCTCGAAGAGTCGTAGGGGCCCCGAGACCCGCTGATATCCTCAGACGCCTTTCCGGGGTAGCTCAATCGGCAGAGCAACGGACTGTTAATCCGTAGGTTGAGAGTTCGAGCCTCTCCCCCGGAGCCATGTTGTTTTCCGGTGTCGGTGTCACATCGGGACGGCTCTGAGCGTCCATAGCGTGTGACAGCCAGGGCGGAGCGCACAAGCGCAGTCGGGAGCGGGGCCCGGGTGGCGACAGCAGAGCGGTGGGGCGCCGACCAGGTCGAGCAGCTCCGGGAGTTGTACGGTCCGCTGCGGCGGTTCGCGGCGGTGGTGGGGAGCTACGACGTCGATCCCGACGACCTGGTCCAGAACGCGTTCGCCAAGGTGTTGGCCCGCGACCCCGGCGACATCCGTGAGCTCGGTCCGTATCTGCGGCGGACGATCGCGAACCTCGCGACCGACGAGCGGCGGCGGTCTTCCCGCACGACTGGTGTTCTGCGCCGGATCGGTCCGAGCGACACTGCGGCCGATTCGTATCCGAGCGATCTCGAAGATCTTCTGCGGGTCGAGCCGCGGGTGCGGGCGCTGTTGTATCTCGTCGAGATCGAGGGACAACCGGTGGCCGACGCGGCCGAAGTGGTCGGTATGTCGAACAGCAGCGCGCGGGTCGCGCTGATGCGCGCCCGGCGGCGGCTGCGCGGTGAGTTGACCATGGAGGCCAACGGTGAGTGACATGCACGACGCGCTGAACAAGCTCGCGGGGCGGGGCAAGGCGCGCGGTTTCGACGACGTACTTGCCGGCGCGACCGAGTCCGCGACGCGCGCGCAGGCCGAGCGCACGCCGGTGGAAGGTGGCGTGGGCGACGACGACCTCGACGTCATCCCGTTCGTGACCGAGGAGCCGGTGGCGCGCCGGCGCCGGCCGTTGGGCACGGCGATCGCGGCCGCGGGCATCGCGGCGTTGCTGCTCGTCGGCGGGCTCGCGGTGAGTGCGGTGGTCGGGAACAGCGGTTCCGGTTCAGGATCGGCCGAGGGTGCGGTGCGGCAGTTGGCCGACGCGATCTCACACTCCGATCCCTTGGCCGCGGCCGACGTGTTGGCTCCGGACGAGGTGCGGTCGCTGAGCGGGACGATCAACTCGGCCGCGAAGAAAGCTGCGGAGATACAGCTCGTGCAGAGCGCGGGGGCGCCGCTCGCGGGCGTCGACTTCGACGTCTCCGGCCTGAAGCTGACGACGCAGTCGCTCGGCGACGGCTACGCAAAGGTCACGGTCGACGGTGGCTCGCTTTCCGCGAGCACGCACAAGGCGCAGTTCTCCGCGTTGATGCAGAAGGTGTTGCGCGACACCGGCGACAACTCGGTGCAGTACGACCTCGCGAAGCTCGTTTCCGACAACAACCTGCCGACGTTCGTAGTCGCGGTGCGCGAGGACGGTCACTGGTACGTGAGCGTTGCGTACACCGCGCTCGAGTACTGGCGCGAGTACAACAAGCTGCCGGCCGCCGACTTCGGTTCCGGCGTCGACGCGAGCAAGACGCTTGGGTGCCGCCACTCCGGACGCGGCCGTGCAAGACGCGATGCACGCGCTCCAGGCGCAGGACTGGACGAAGTTGATCTCGCTGGCACCGCCGAACGAGATCCCCGTCTACGACTACCGTGCCGCCATCGCGGCCGAGCTCGCGGCGACGCAGACGACGAGCAAGCCGTCGTTCACCATCTCGTCGATGAGGACCGACTCGCAGGTCGACGGCACCACCGCCAAGGTGTCGTTGCACGCGAGCGGGACGACGTGATTCCGGCCATTGGTCGCTCGACGGAGGTTGCTTCACCGCGCCCGAATCCGAACCGCTCGGCGGGCCGTGCGGCACCGGGATCCTCGCACCGGGGTTGTTCGGCATGGTCACCACGGGCGTCGACAAGGGTTCTGAGGTCACGGTCGCGGAGGAAAACGGCCGCTGGTTCGTCAGTCCCGTCGGCACGGTGCTCGATGTCGTCGACGCTCTTATTGCACAGCTCGACAAGCGGTCCCTGTACATCACGTTGAACATCCCGAACGAGATCCCGCCCGACGGGGCGCTCACGCTCGGGCAGCCGATCGTGTTGCACGCCGGGACAAGGCAGAGCCTGCAGGTGCTGACCTTCGCCGGCCACAAGGGCGAAAACCTTCTCGGCCTGGCCACGTCGAGCGAGAAGAGCACGGCCGGGACGCCGTACTCGGGCGCCGACTCGGCCAATGTTCGCGTGTTTGCGCCCGACGGTTCGGAGCTCGACGAAGCGGCGGGCATGCTCAACGGCTCGTCGCTCACCCTGCCGGCCGACGGGAACTACACCTTCGTCATCGACGCGTTCGCGGTAACGGGCGTCGACGTGACGGTGACGATCTGGGACGCAGCGCACGCGCCCGCGGCGGCCAAGGTGCAGAACGGCGACACGGGGTCGTGCACCTACGGGATCGGCACCGAGAGCTGCTCGAGCACTTCGGTGACGGTCGAACCCGGATCGACGCCGGGATCAATTTGCAAGATCCTCAGCGGGGCGGCACCCCTCCCGGGCGCGACTATCCCGCCCGGCATCACTGTGCCCCTCCCGTCCGGTGAGAACATCACGTCGTGCGGCCAGAACGGCGGGGGATCCTTCGTGTCGGGGAGTGGGTCCAGCTCGTCGCAGACCAGTGTCACCGCCCCTCCGATTGCGCCACAGGTGACCGCCACGTCGGTCGGCAGTGCCGCGACCGCGGTCGCGCCCGGTGGATGAGGGCGCGCGTCGGCGCGCGCTGTTCGCCGATGGTTGTTATCTCGTCGGTGGCGGCGCGCTCGTCGCGTCGGTATACCTGCAATGGATCGCGCGCGGTGCCGGAAGCGGATTGCGCGGTCACGCCCTCGTCGACGCGCTCGTGGCGCTCGGCAGCCATGTACCCGCGCTGTCAGCCGGTCGGCTGACGATCGTCTGGTATCTGGTCCCCGCGCTCGGCGCGGCGAGCTGGATCGCGTTCGGCGTGTTCGGTGCGCGCACGCGCACGACGCGGATCACCGCGGTGGTCGCGTTCGTGGTCGCGCTTGTCGCCGCACTTGCGTTCCGCCGGCTGGCCGGAACTGCGGACCTCGGCTGGGGCCCGAAGGTCGCGTTGGTCGGGGGAGTGCTGTTGTGCGTCGGCGCATGGGTGCCCGACCGCTTGCTTTCGCCGAGCACCGCCCGGCGGCGCGTACGCTCTCCCGTCGCGGGCCTGTAGCTCAGTGGTCAGAGCAGGGGACTCATAATCCCTCGGTCGCTGGTTCGATCCCAGCCGGGCCCACGCACCTTACCTGGGGAAACGCGATTTCGGCGGTTGTCGTCGGCGCCGGAATCGGCTCGTTGGTCACCGTTTGGTCACCGATTGATCACGGATGCGCTCGACGAACGCGTCGAGCGCGGCTGTCGGAATGCGTGCGCAGCGCCCGATGTGGACGACCTCGAGCTCGCCGGCGCTCGTGAGCTCGTACACCGTGGTGCGCCCGACGCCAAGCCGCTGAGCCGCCTGCGGAATCGTGAGCAGTAGCTGTTGTCCGTCGTCGTTCGCCGTCATGTCTTGGAATAGCGCGCGCGACGACCGAAACGCGTCACGAAACTTGCGCTCGTTCCGAACCTGCACCGTCGATGCGACGCCTTCCCCGGACGCGCTCGCCGACTCCACGAAACGGTCTACAAGATCGGCACAGATATGCCGCTTCCGCTAAACGGAAGCAGCTGGTTGCGTGTAGCGCAACCGGCAAGTCTGTGGCGTTTCGTCAGGGCTCGATTCTTCGGATACGAACGCGATCATCGGAGACGACGGTAAGTGCGCCAGCGAGGTCGTCGAGGGCGTGTCCGATCAGGAAGCGGCGAAGCACATCGAGCGTGGCATCGGGGCGTTGGTCCGCGAGGCGGAGCAACACGATGCCGTTGTGGGTTCCCGGCGGATATGCGCGGAGGTTGCCGAAGCCGACGTCGAACGTCACGAGCATCCGTTCGTTGGAGCGGCAGGCTTCGATGACGACCGAGTCCGTGGCGCCAGTGAGCCCTTCGTCGGCGACGGTGTCCACCTCGTGGCCGTGTTGCGCGATCAGCGCCTTCGCGGCGGTGGTGATGTTCTCGTCGAGCTTGACCTTCACGAGCCGGCAGGAAGGCCGTGTACCTCTTGCTTCGCAAGCCATGCGCCATAGGCGGCGGCGGCTCGCACGCCGTCTTCGTCGATCGTCGGATAGTGACCGACGATGTCAGCGGGAGAGAGCCCAGCCGCGAGCGCGTCGAGTACGACGGTCACGAGTACTCGGGTGCCCTTGATGCAGGGCTGGCCGTGGCACACGTTCGGGTCGATCGAGATCAGCTCAAGCAGCTCTTGGGACGTCACCCCACCAGTGTGCCGTACCAGCCGCACGGTCGGAAGGGTGTGCAGAGGCCCGTTAAGTCTGTACCGATATCTGCACGGACTGTCTGCACCAGACCGGAGGCGGACTCCCGAGAGGGATTATGTAATACGATATTCAGCGTGCGGAAGACAGCCGACGCTGAACCGAGCAAGCCCTACCGAACGAAGACCGGCAACCTGCTCACCGATGCCGACATCGAGACGTTGGCGACCGAGGTCGACCGCGACTACGACGTCGCCCCGCTGAAGACGCGCCGGCGGGGTCGACCGACGATGGGATCAGCTGCCGCCGAAGTTGTACCCGTCCGACTCGACCCGGAGTTGAAGAAGGCCGTCGAGGTTCGCGCCCGGCGTGAGCACACAACGACCAGCGAGATCATTCGTGATGCGATCCGCAGCTTTCTCGAACGCGCATGAGCAAGACGCGCGCACCCAGAGGTAACGCCAGCACATAGCGGCAGATCTGTGCGAGTTCCTGAACCGGACGCGTCACGCTCGGACGTACCTACTACGCCGTCTCGCACCACCTATCGCGAGCGCTGCTCCCCGAGGCGGCGGTAGATCGAGATGAGCACTAGGCGCGCCAGGATCAAGGTCAACACGAGCACAACGACGCCAATGAAACCTCCGAGCGCGACGCGGTCACCGAAGATGATGTCGATGATCTCAAGTACGGCGAACTTGGAGAAGAAGAGGATGAAGAACATCGTCACGACCCTGAGAATCCGCCACCCTGACCCTTCACGCCGCTTGAACCAATCGCCCACGCGCTGCTCAAGCCGGGCGATCGCCTCGATCAACAGCTTCAGGACCACCGCGGTGAAGATGGTGATGATGAACGACTCGGTGATGACGCTCGGCGCGTATTCGACGAACAGGCCGAGAACCACGATGTAAACCAGTACGTCCATCACCCACGAGACGAAGAGCGCTTGCGCGCGCGTGACATTGATCTCGCCTGTGTCGCCAGCCACGGAGCTCTCCTCGGCCATTCTTCGTCCATCGCACGCTCGTCGGCGGTCGATCGACGGACTCGCCCAGATTGCCCGATCGCGCGCCTACTCGGCTAGCGCAAAGCGGCAGTTATGGCGTCGCCTACGACGCGTCCGGTGGGTCGAACGACTTGTGATCCGGCGGCTTGTGAAGACTCACTCGCACCGTCGGCAGGGCTTGCAGAAAGCGAACGACGCGCGAGTCGGGGTATCGCAACGCGAATGACCACCAATGAACTCGCTGGCCCTTGATGAGGACGCCGTCCGGGCCTCGTAGATACAGCGTTCGTCGGCGTCGAAGCATCACCGCGATTCTTCCACCTGCGTCACCGATCGGCAGTTATGAGCGACCGCCCGGGGAAGCGCCGCCTCCGTCAAGGCCCTCTGTCTCGGCCGGAGTGCTGGCAGCCCTCGCTCGGGCATCGGCGAGCAACTCCGCCGACCCACGGCCCATATGGCTGTTCATCCGATCACCGAACCGAAGAAGTGGACCGACAAGCGGAAGGCGGTACCACCGTTGGATGATCTGCTCCGCGCTCTTACCGCGCCGCATCGAGCGCCGGGTCGAGGCGATCGCCAATACTGCGATCAATAGGCCGACGATGAGCAAGAGCGCGACGGTGCGGGCATCGCCGCCGAGCACAAGCTGAGCCACTGCAATAACGACGAGCAGGAGCGAACCGAGGATCGATCGAACCGCGACCTTGGATGGTCGACCCTTCATCCGCAAAGACTCCACGACAACTACATCGGCGGCGACGAGGGCACGCATAATGCCCGATCGCGCGCCGGCGCGGCGAGAACAGAGCGGCAGTTACGGCGCGCGGCTGGCTACTCGAACCACTCGACAGGAGGTTCGAGCGGATGGAGCCACGCGGCCGTCGCGTCGGCGAGGATCGACTGCATTTCGGCGTCCGAGAACTCTCCATCGACGGCAATGACGACCAGTAGGGATCGATCCTCGACGGCGTGCGGCCGTTCCTCGATCACGACCCGCCGTCTGTTGCGCGCGTACCTGTACTCGAACGCCACGATGCGACTCTAGCGATCTCAGATACGCACCCGATCGGCAGTCATGCAAGCGACTCTCGTGGCGCGCGCACCACCCACTAGGGGAGGTTCGTCAGCGGTACGGCCGCACTTTGGACCGGCCGCGCGCAGCCTCGACATATCGGCGTCGCCGTGTTGCTAGTGCCGGGCGTTGGCGTAAGAACTGAGGAGGGAGTTGGGAAGGCACCCTGTGGCGAGCTGCACGCTGCGAGCATTGTGGCGAACGCCGCTACACACGCGATGCGCCGCACGCGTTGGATGCGTTGATACGGCGGACGCAGCTTCACACGCACATATTGCCCGATCGCACGCCGTCGGGCGAGCACCCGATCGGCAGTTATGCGCTTCCGCGGTCGTCTACCAGAGCGTCTACCGTGAGACTTCGGCAATCTGCTCACGACACAGGCAGGAGACCCTTGGCGCGCTCAACTCTCTTGCCTCTTGTCGTGCTCGCCATCTTCATCGCCGTAGACGCCTGGGTCGACGTCAATGACGCACTGCACGGCACCGATCGCGGCACGCCCGTCGTCTTCTCACCGGCGCGTTCGTCGTCGACACGCCAGAGGTGTGGTTCGCCAGTTGCCTCATTCTGTTCGTGATCTTCGTGCCGTTGTATCTCGCGGACACGGCTCGATAGCAGCCACACCGAGAGCGCCCGATCGGCAGTTCTGCGTCACATCCCGAGGCGGCGCGCGAACTTCGGCTGCGCTCTCCGTGCGGGACTTCCAGCTGACGGGGCTCCGTCTCGCACAGACGAGCGCCCACACCGTCGAAGCCCGGATCGTCGGCTCTGACGCGCACGGCTTCGAGGTACCTGATCGGCAGCTGGTCGGTGGACCCGTTCCTCGGACGCGGCGATTCGCGACCGCTGGTCTGTCGAACGGAAGCGGCTCGCCGTCTCGGTGTGCCACGACCACCGACTATCCTCGGCGTAGCCGCGATCGATCGACGCCCGCATGAGTCGGTGGCTCGTCGCTTGAGTCCGTTGACCCGGAGCTGAGTCGAACGCGTGCCCAGGCCCGTACATCGACGTATGCATTGCGGTGCAGGCATCGATCTTCATGACCGTCGACAGGTGCAGCCAGTGCCGACGTCGGGTCGCATCCGTTGATGTACGTTGTTCATGTATGCGGTCACACTCGTCGCAGTCGAACAACAGCTCGCGCATCGATGCGCCTTCGAGCGGTCCAATAGCGGCGCGTCCGCACGCGTACACCGACGCGCGATCTCGAGATCTCGTCCCAGACCTGTGCGCCAATCGACGAGTGTCTTGACGACCTCGCCAACGCAGCACGCGCAGGAAGTCGATCGCACGTAACGGCAGGGGCAAGCTGACCACCGTGGAACAGCACCGCCACGCACGCATAATGCCCGCTCTGGGACGCTTCTGCGAACCAGAGCGGGCGCGTTATTGGGCGGGTTTGGGTTAGCGAGCGGCGCCGGCGATGAAGGTTGCGACGATGTAGGTGGCGTGTCGGTCGAGGCTGACGCGGGCGCGGTCGTAGCGCATGGTGGTGCGGGGGTCGGCGTGGCTGGCGGCTTCTTGGACGTCTCGGAGAGGGACGCCGGCGTCGAGCGCGGCGGTGATGAACGCGTGGCGCAGGGTGTGGGGTCCGACTCGTTTGGTGATCCCGGCTCTGCGGGCGATGCGGCGGACGATTCTTGCGGCGGCGTGCCGTTCGAGGCGGCCGTGGTCGTTGCCGCAGAAGATGGGCCCTTCGGTGCGTTCGCCGACGGCGAGGTCGATTGCTCGGGCGGTGCGGGGCGCGAGGGGAACGATGACGATCTTGCCGCCTTTGCGGAGAATCCGAAGGGTGCGGTGGCCGCGTTCGAGTCCGAGTTGTTCGATGTCGGCGCCCGTTGCTTCGGACACGCGCAGGCCGTTGAGCGCAAGGAGGCTGAGCAGCGCGTGGTCGCGGGCGTCGCCGAGTCCGGCGGCGACGAGCATGGCGCCGACCTCGTTGCGGTCGAGGCCGGTCGCGTGTGATTCGTAATCGAGGCGGGGACGTCGGACGTGCACGGCGGGCGAGATCGCGATGAGTCCTTCTTGTTCGGCGTAGCGGTAGAAGCAGGTGATCGTGCACAACCGTCGCGCGATCGTGGCCCGCGCCCGACCCATCGTCTCGAGCTGGCGGGCGAACGCCTCGATGTGCGCACGTTTCACCTCGAACAGGGCGAGGTGATGCTCCGCGCAGTAGGTGGCGAACTGACGCAGATCCAGCGCGTACGCCTCATGGGTGAGGCCCGAGTAGCCGGCCAAGAATCCGGCGAGCGCGAACCGTTCCGGATCCGAGAACGGGTCGTGTTCAACGAGCGTGGGCGTGAGAGCGAAACTGGGAACCTGCATGACATCCTCCAATCGAAGTGACTGGAAGATGTGTCGACCGACCGACGCCGCACCCCCGAACGCGTAAAGTCCGCGGCCGACAGAACCAGCGGAACGGAGGTGCCGGTGGGACACGACCGATGGATCGACGATCTCCGGGCCGCGCGCGCCGACCCGACGGCGCTCGCCGCGCTGCTGTCAGCGGACCTGCCCCACGACGGCCTCCAACACGCCGGCGACGCGATCCTCGCCGCTCGCCTCGAGGACACCGACGATGCTCTTGCCAAGATCGCAACGGAGTTGATCGGAGCGTTACGAGCCCGTGGCTGGGACGGCGACGACATCCTCGCCGACACCCTTGAAGGCGACCCCGCAGCTTCGTCGTCGAAGCTCACTCCGGTCGGCGTCGATCTCGACGAGCTCGCCGACGCGCTCTCTGAAAGCGCGGGAAGCGAAGGTTTCGTGGATCTCCACGACGCGCAGGTCTGGACAGAGATGGCGATCGAAGCGAGCCGTGACGCCGGCCTCCTCGAGGTGGAGTTCGACGACCCGTCCCGGTGGCTGCTCGTCGTCGGGCAAGGCCCGGCCGCGCCGTACCGCACCATGCAAGGCTTCATCGCGACCATCGACGATCACGACACCGTCGGCCGACTCACCGACGCGATCGACGGCAAAGGCGCATTCCGTCGCTTCTACAACCAGCTGGAGCGATATCCCGACCTGCTCACCCGCTGGCACCGCTTCAACAACGACACCCGACTCGGCCAAGCCCGCCAATGGCTCGCCGACGAGGGATACCAACCCGGCCGCTCCACCTGAAGCCCGTCGAACGCGCTCGCCATAACCGTCTCGGATCGGGCATTATGCGTGCGCGGCGGGGAGAGCGATGCTAAGGACAGTCGCACTCGGTTGCGCGGTCGTTGTCGCGGGATGTGGAAGTGGTTCGCCCAGGTCGCAAGCGACCGAACCGCTACCGACAACAACGACGTTGGTGGGTATGCCGTGCTCGTTCACCGCGACCAGCTGCACGTCGGACCAGGTCCGCGCGACCTTGATGACGCTCCTCGAGAGGTCCGGTGCGACAGCGACGGAGGCGACGTGTCTCGCGACGCTTTCCGCCCACGGTGCTCATTCGATCACCGATGCGTTTCGGCCCAGAACATCTGACGACGGTGCCGAAGCGATTCGCTGCGTCGGGTCCGCGATGCGACTCGGTTCGATCGCTGCCAAGGTGCTAGCGACGCTCACGCAGGTCGCCCCGCAGATCGCCAACTTGATGAGCCCGCAGGAATGCAAGAGCGGTTCCGGCGAGGAAGTCGTGCCCATCTCGCGTACCTCGCGCCGAAGTTGACTCCGGCTCCGCTGCACAAAGAGCGCGCGCGGCGCCGAAGGTGATGCTCACGGCCAGGCTTCGATCAAGAAGGCCATGGCGGTGAAGGTCGATGCGATCAAGGTCGACTCGAAGGCGACGAAGACGGCGGCGACCAGGAAGGCCACCGCCAAGAGCGCACGCAAGTCGCCCCTTAAGAAGACGACCGAGGCTCCGGTCAAAAAGTCAGGCGCCGGAAGGGGCATTCGCAAGTAGCCCCACAGTTGCGTACAAAGTTGAGAAAGCCTGCCAACGGCGGGCTCTCGTCGTCTTGCTTCGATGGAGCGGCGCGTATAAGGCCGCAAGTTGTGGTGGTGACGGAACGGTCGCTTGCTGACTAACCAACCGGTGTTATCTTTACGAAAGGCGGTCTGACACTTGAAGACGGGATGCGCGATGTCTGCACGTGTTGGGCGAGGTTTGTGTGCCGTCCTGGTGCTCGTTGGCGTACCGATAGGAATCGCAGCTACTGCCTCGTCGTCGCATGCAGCGAGCGAGGCGCCGCCGACCTCTAACCCCGTCCCGACTTTGAACACTCCGCTCTCGCCCACATCGCCATGCGGATATACGGTCGGTGACGGACATGTCCACCCCGTGCCGGGCTTCAATCCCGAAACGGCGACTGACGCGGAGATCGCGGCGCAGGACTTTCCACCCCGCCCAGCAGCGGATGACACTTCGTTGAAGGCCCAGGCCTGGCACCAGTACGTCCGCTGGTATCTCGCGGGCGACGTGTGGGACTGTCAGAACCCGCCTGATGGGACCAAGATGGTCCAACCGGTGCGGCTCGACGCCAACCCCATCCAGACCGGTTATTACGGGCACCATCAAGTCTGGACGGATGCTGAGACGACTTTCAACGTCTCCTACATCGGATCGACCAACAACTCGATTGAACAATGGATGGCGTGGTGGCCGGCGTGAATCTCGCAAACGGTGCGGGTTGCGTGGCAGGGCATTGCACGGACCCGCTGGTACAGGGCGGAGCGTTGGTCAATGCAGACAACGGTCAATTTGCCGACATTTGTCGCCTCGTTTGGGAGGCGTATCCGCTCAACGGTGCCACCTACTACGGCGCGAATCAGCAAGGCTGCACCCTTGGCGACAACATCTTCGCGCATGTCGCGTCCACCTCGGCAGGAATGTCCTGGCATATCGTCGATGACGGTGCCAGCGGCGGTGCCCCGAGCAACTTCTCGTGCAGCTCTGCGGGAGCATGTAACCCGCCGAACAACGTCGCGACCGCGCCCGATGGACACGTGCAGTTTAAGGGAGAGAACCAACCGCCTGACGCGGCACACGGTCTGCTGGAAACGTCCATCCCCAACTTCGGGGACGAGTATTTCACAACGCCCAAAGGCTACGCGGCTGCCGTCGGTTGGAAGTACCTCAACCAGATGGACAACTACACGGACTGGGTTGTGAAGTTTTGCGGACTCAGCCCCTGCGTGCCGCAGGTGGTCAAAACCGTGCCGACCGGGACTGACGTCTTCAGCGGCTTCACCGACCAGTGGCTTCGGGCAAATTCGCTCCCCAGGACCACCACGGAGCCCGGCGTCGTATACCGGAGATAACGCAAAAGACCCCCGGCCGCAACGGCCGGGGGTCTCTCGTCTACCGATGAAGATGAAGCTATTGGTTCGGTGTCGCTGACTCCGTGTTGGCGTCCGTGGGGACCAGCTGTCCGTACACCGCTTCTGCGGTTCCGACGATCAACGAGAAGACGATCGATCGGGTGAGGTGGCCCGGCACCGCAATCAGCTGCGGTACCAAGCTCACGATGAACAGGCGCACGACGCGGCCTCCGCCTTCCAACTGGGAGACGATGTCACCTAACCAGCTCCGCAAGGCCGTGTGGCAGCGGGTGGTCGACACGCCGACGACCACCACCTGCGAGCCCGCCCCGTAGCGCGAACATAACTGCCAGTGAGACTGAGTTCGTCGTTGTTCGCGGTTTCGCGGTCGACGGTGAGCGTCGTTTGATCTGACCTGTCGAAGTGCTCGTTTGATCGGAGCGCCTGTCGATCGGACGGTGCTGGAATTGGGCACGCCCCGTTCCGGAGGGTGACCGAGCCGGCTGTTAGCGCAGCCGTCTCGACACGGTCTCCTTCCCGGGACGTGCGTGCCACCCCTCAACCGTTGAAGAGAGAAGGGATGGCAATGACCATCGTAGATTCGTCGCGCCCGAACGTTGGTGGAGTCGACACCCACCTCGACAATCATGTGTGCGCGGCACTCGACGCGAACGGCGGTGTCCTCGGGGTCGAATCGTTCCCCGCGACCACCGCCGGGTTCGCCGAGTTGCATGATTGGTTGTGTGCGTTCGGCCCCGTGGGACGCGTCGGCGTCGAAGGGACCGGTGCCTATGGCGCGGGCCTCTCGCGCTATCTCCAATCGTGCGGTCTCGTCGTGATCGAAGTTGATCGCACCAACCGACAAGTCCGCCGCATGTTCGGCAAGTCCGATCCGGTCGACGCGATCGAAGCCGCCCGCGCCGCGTTGTCGGGCCGGGCGTCGGGGATCGCGAAAACCGCGGACGGGAACGTCGAAGCGATCCGCGCGCTGCTCATCGCGCAACGTTCCGGCCGCCAAGCCCGCGCCCGTTGCCTGAATCAGATCCGTCACCTTGGTTTCACCGCCCCGGATGTGCTGCGAGAGCAGTTCCGTGACGTCCCCAAAGCCCATCTCGCCCGTCAAGCCGCCGGGCTACGCCCCCGGCCCGGTGACCCGGTCCTGCACGCGACGAAACTCGCGATGCGGACCCTCGGCCGGCGCGCACTCGCGATCGATGACGACATGCACGAACTCGAACTCGTCCTCGGCGAGCTCGTTATCCGGACCGCGCCCGCGCTGCTCGCCTGTCGTGGCGTCGGGGTCGACACCGCCGCGATCTTGTTAGTTGCCGCCGGTGACAACCCTGAACGGGTCCGCAACGAAGCCGCGTGGGCGCACATGTGCGGCGTCGCACCACTGCCCATGTCGTCAGGCAAACATCGCCGGCATCGCTTGAGTCGGGCCGGGAACCGTCAAGCGAACCACGCGCTGTGGCGGATCGTGTTCACGCGCATGGGCTCAGACCCCCGCACCCGCGTCTACGTCGAGCGACGCACCGAAGAAGGACTCTCCAAACCCGAGATCATGCGCGTCCTGAAACGTTACGTCGCACGCGAGACCTACCAGCTCCTCCCGCGCGCCTGACCGCACGTTCTGGGGTCGCGGTCTGACCCAATAACTGCCCGACACCCACCACGGGTTGTCCTTCGAACGATCCGTCGACCGCGACCCCAACCAATCGCCGACACCGCATGGCCTAATAAGAGCTCGCCCTCAACTCGAGTGGCCCATCACTGGTCTGCCAGCACCGTCGGAAGCCCCTTGACAAACATAGGAGCATCGATCGGTGCGTCGCATGACGGGTGCCGACCGGACAACTTCTGCGGCGCGGACAGAGCAAGGCGTAGCTCGCTTCGCGAACTCCCAAAGGAGCGTCTTGACGCGGGGCGTAGCGTGCAATCCTTATGAACTTCGTTCACGGACTGCGCAACGACGGCGACGGCGCACGGGCTGAGTTCCCCCCGCACTTGCGCGGGTCGTGGAAGTACGGCTGGGTGCTGTGGTTCGGCACCCGGTACTTCATCGGCGTCCTCCGGAAGCGGCACCCGCTCGCCAGATAGCTGCGCACCCATAGGGGTGCGAGCGAGTGTTGTGGTGCACGAATCCTGTTCAAGAAGAACTCGATGCGTGTGAAGCGTCAGGGCGAGTTCTGCGTCAGCTAATGGCGATCACCTGTCGACGAGCGCTGACACTGCGGCCGCGGCGTCGGCTTGTTGGCCGGGGAGGACGTGGCCGTAGACGTCGAGGGTGAACGCGACGGACGCGTGGCCGAGCCGCTCCGACGTCACGCGTACGTTCGTGCCGGCGGCGAGGAGATGGGTTGCGTGCGTGTGGCGGAGGTCGTGCAGCCGGATGCGCGGCAAGCCGGAACGCTTCACTAATCGAGCGAACGCACGTGTCATCACGTCGGGGTGCCAACCACGACCGTCAGGCATCGTGAACACGAGGCCGGTGTCGACCCACGCGGGACCGCCGCGCAACCTTTCCTCGAGCTGATGCGCCCGCTGAGCTCTCATCACGGCGACCGTCGTCGCGTCAATGTCAATGACGCGGCGAGACCGCGTCGACTTCACGTCGCCGAGCGACGGTTCGTGGTCGACAGTCGTGATTGCCTGGCGAACGACGAGACGAGCGTTGTTGAGGTCGACGTCTTGCCACCGCAGGCCGCAGAGCTCGGCTCGACGCATCCCGGTCATCGCCGCAAGGCGCATCATCGGCGCGTGATGCGAGTCGACCGCGACGAAGTCCAGGAACGTTCGCAGTTGTTCGGGCGTCCAACATTGCATCTCGGGCGCCTTGGCCGATCTCGCCGAAGGGGGAGAGGCGACCCGCGCGACGTTGCGTTGCACGAGGCCCTTGCGCTCGGCATCGCCCAGCGCTTTGCCGATCAACGCGTGCACCTTGCGGATCGTGCTCTTCGACAGCGCGCCCCGACCGCCGGCGCAGCCCGTCGACGCGAGTTGCGCGTAGAGCCGATCGAGGTCGACTGCCGTGATCCGCTGGACCTCGAAGTCGCCGAGCGCGGGCTGGATGTAAAGCCGGATCTCGAGGCGATACCCGGCGATCGTCGACGGTCGCCGTCCGGCCACCACTGCAGCCGCGATCCAGTCGTCGAGGTACTCCCCGAACGTGATCCGCCGCGGTCTGACGTACGACCCGTGTTGCAGGTCAGCGAGCGCGTCGTTGAGCGCGGTCTGCGCGTCCTTCTTCGTTCGGAACCCGCGTTTACGAACCTGTTGCCGGCGTCCGTTCGATCGACCGACGTCGAGCACGAATCCCCACGTGCTCCCCGTCTTCTTGATGCTTCCGGTCTTGCTCACTCGGGCTTCCTCCGCGGCGCGTGTCGGGAGGATGCCCTCGTCCCCTCAACGAACGTCTGCACGAAGGGAGATGGAGGACTTGACGCGTGTCTGCACGGTTGTCTGTACCGCGCCGAGTGGTCACCGTTTGGTCACGGCGATCACGAATCCTGGCGGAAAACGGCGAACAACGGCGGACGGCAGACAACGCGAAAACACTGTCTGAGCAGGCTGTATGCCTTCTCGTGACTGAATCAACGCGCGCCATGGACCCTGCTCATAATCCCTCGGTCGCTGGTTCGATCCCAGCCGGGCCCACCTCGCCCCCCAACCCCTCGAACTGGCGTGAGCGCGGTGTCATATCGACACCGCGCTCACGCCAGTTCGTTTTTGAGGGGCGGATGCATTGACGCGTTTGTTCCTGCGTATGCCACTACGGTCACCTGCGGAGGGTGTTGCGCTTCTAACGCAGGTCGGTTAGGCCCGGGTGTGAAGTCGGCTGGTCGGGACGGGGGGATGCAAGGTGGGGGTTCGTAGTCGTTTCTTTGCCGCGTTGGGTGCGGTCGTGCTCATGGGTACGGCGATGCTCGCCGTCGGGACCGGTCCCGCGGGAGCCGCGTTTCCCAGCCCGGCACACATCGCCTGCGGCGATGTCGTGACGACATCCGTCACGCTGCACCACGACCTGGCGTGCGGCTTTACCGTCGCGGGGCCGTTCTCGAGCCCACCCATCGTCATCGACCTCAACGGTCACAGCGCGGGAATCGTCACGGGGTGCGGCGACTTCGTGGTCAAGGACGGCAGCATCGCGGGATCGGACTCCGGCCCGACGCCCGGGTGCCAGGGATCGGTGCGCGACTTCGAGCACCTGACGATCACCGGCGGCGGCTATTTCTGTGTCGGTTGTTTCGACACGTTCCGCGCCGACCACCTCAACGGCGTGCGCTTCGGTGGTGACCAGACCGATTTCGATTTCGAGCACAACGTGATGCGCGGTTCGTCGTTCAGTGCGGTCGAGACCGACATCACGATGTTCGGTAACACGGTCACTGGTGCCGGCACCGCGGTTCACCTGGACACGGGCGCGGCCGACGTCAGCATCCGCGGGAACCTCTTCCGCGAAAACGCGATCGGTGTGCAACTCGGCGAGGGTGTCGGTGGCGACATCAGCGGCAATCGCTTCGTGTCGAACTCCGGTGACGCGATCGAGCTCGGTCCGGGGACCGGCGGCTGCTGCAGCGGAGCCGTAACGGTGAGCGACAACGTGCTCATCGGGAACGGTGGCGACGGCATCCTGGTCGGCCCACTCCCGGACGCTTCGGAGTGCGCGTCCGGTGCATTCGGCGTGACGCTGACGCGCAACGTCGCGCTGGCCAACGGCGGGCTCGGTATCGAATCGGTTCCGAACGGACCCATCGCGGCATGCGACAACGAGATCTCCGCGACCGTGACCGACGGTGGCGGGAACCGGGCGAGCGGGAACGGGAATCCGGCGCAATGCGTCAACGTCGTCTGCACGCCGTTCACGGGCAAGTACGTCGTCACCGCCTCGTCGACGACAGGCACGCCCGTGGCCGGTCAGCCTTTGGTGCTCGCGGCCGCGGTAACGGTTGTCAGCAAACCCGATGCTTCGCCGACGGGAACGTTCCGCTTCTTCGACGGTGCGAAGTTGATCGATACGGAGTGGTCGACGACCGGCCGCGCCTCCTTCACGACCGCGAAGCTCAAAGTCGGCACGCATGCAATCACGGCCACGTTCACCAAAGAGGGCGCGACGAACGCGGTGGCGTCGGACGTTGTGACGGTGAACGTCGATCCTGCGCCCTGAGGTGAACTCCCGCAGTCGGCCCTTGACGGACCTACTCACCTCGCATCTAGTGTGAGTCACGCACGCTGTTGACGTCCAACGTTTCGCGTGTGGGTGGAGTACATACGCGGTTGTCCGATGACTGGCGGGTCAGAGGGAGCGGTCTGATGCGGGTGAAGATCGGCGCGGTAATTGCCGTGGTCGCGTTGTTGTGTGCGGGCTGTGACTGGACGCAGTTCGCGGGCGGTGCGAACCATTCGAACACGATCTATGACGACGGGCTGACGACCGCGACGATCGGTTCGCTCGTCAGCTCGACGTTCGCGAGCACCACAACGACCGCGCAGGTCGTGACCGCGAACGGCCTCGTCTACGCGCAACGTGACGGCGCACTGACCGCGTATGACGCGACGACGTCGGGTGTCGTATGGAGTGCGACGCTCCCGCCCGGAACAACGGGCGGTGGCGCGCCGGCCGTCGACCCCGGATCGAACACCGTGTTCGTCGTGGTGGCCGGCGCGGCGAACCTCCTGCTCGTCGGGTACGACGGCGCGGGCGCGCGGAACTGCAACGCGCTGACGCACACGTGCAACCCGATCTTCATCGCCACGCTCGGCAGCACGCCCGGCGCCGCGACCCCGCCCGTGGTCGACAGCGGCAAGATCTTCGTCAACGGTCCCGGCGCGCTCTACGCCTTCGACGCGGCGGGGCAGACCAACTGCGGGGCCTGGCTCGGCATGCAGGCCTGCAGCCCGCTGTGGGCCAGCTCTACCAGCACCTCGGCCGCCGGCATCGGCCCGACGGTCTCCAACTCCGTCGTGTACGACGCGGTGAGCAACGGTGGTGCGCTCGGCGCGTTCGACGAGGCAACCGGCAACGCCCTCTGGACGGGCCCGGTCGCGGGTTCCGCCGTCACTGCTTCGGCGAGCATCTCGAGCAACGGAACGGTCTTCGTGCCCGCGGGCGATGTCATCGACGTGTTCGCCGGGAGTGGTTGCGGTGCGGCATCCTGCGCGCCCGCATTCGCGCTCGCCCGCCGGGCGGGCGATGCGGCCGGTCAGTTCTTCTCGACTCCCGCGACCGACGGGGCGACGGTCGTCGCCACCAACGGCAACGGCTTCGCGTACGCGTGGCCGCAGATCGGATGCAGCGCGTCGGCCTGCTCGCCGCAAGCCGCGGCCGCGGTGAACACGCCCGGCGCCGGTTCGTTCGGATACGCGCAGTCGCCCGCGGTGACGAATGGCGTCGTCTACCTGCTCGCGCAGCGCGCGGTCTCGGGCGTCGATCACCTCAACGTCGTCGCGTTGGACGAGGCAACCCTTGCGAGTCGTGCGAGTTGGGACCTGGGGACCGCTGGCCTCGCGCCGGGTCTTACGGGTGTTTCGATCGCGAACGGCGTCGTCTACGCGCCGAGCTCGTCGGGAGTGTTCACGCTGCACCCACCGGCCGCGCAGCCGCTCGCCTCGTTGTCGATCTCACCGCTGACCCTGCGCCCGGGCTTCTCGCCGTCGACGTTCGACTACGTCATCCCGTGCGCGGCGGGCACGAACAATGTCACCGTCGACACGGGCGCGGTGGTCGGCGGATCGGTGCAACTGGTGTCGCCGAACGCAACCGCCGCGGCCCCGACCCAGCACGCGGATCTGCAGCTCGTCGAGAACGAGCCCATCGTGCTCCAGGCCACGAACACGAACGGCGTTTCCGTCCAGTACTGGATCCGTTGTCTACCGCACGACTTCCCGATCGTTACGGCCACCCCGCATCCCGCGGCCGGTAGCCCCACGCCGGGTTGGTATCTCACCGGCAACCTCGCGCTGGGCCCGACCTACGGCGCATACGCGATGATCCTCGACCAGAACGGGACACCGGTCTGGTACCGGCGCACCAACGGCGCGCTCGACGTGACACCGATGGGCACGAACACGCTCGCGTACATGTCGCTCGCGACGACGATCGGCTTCGGCATCGACCCGAGCGTCGCCTTCAACGTCGACAACCTGTCGAGCGGCGCGACCTCCACGATCGCGACCGTCGGCGTGCCGACCGACCTGCACGAGCTCGAGACGTTGCCGAACGGCGACCATCTGCTCCTGTCGTATCCACTCAAGACCGGCGTCGACCTGACCGGCCTCCCGGGGACGCCGGCGCCGGGACCGAACTCGACGATCGCCGACTGTGAAGTCCAGGACGTGAACGCGCAGGGTCAGCTCGTCTGGAAGTGGGACGCGAGCGATCACTTCGACGCCGCGACCGAGTCGACGTTGCCGGCGCCCGCGACCCTCAACGGGCAGACGGTCTACGACGTGTTCCACTGCAACTCGGTCGACGCCGACGCGTCCGGCAACCTCCTTGTCTCGGCCCGCAACATGAACGCGGTGTTCGAGATCCGCCGCAGCGACGGCAAGGTGTTGTGGAAGATGGGCGGAACGCCGGTCAACAAGGACGGCGCGGAGATCGTCCACATCCAGAACTACAACCGCACGAGCATCAGCGCGCAGCACGACGCGCGCTGGCAGCCGAACGGCGACGTGAGTGTCTTCGACGACCAGACCTACGGGTCCGGACCGGCGAGCGCGACCGAGTTCTCACTCGACCTCGGTGCGGGGACGGCAACTCCGGTGTTCGAGTTCTCCGCGCCGAGCGGGTTGAAGAGTGCGGCGACGGGCAGCTTCCGCCGCTACGGCGACGGCCACTCGGTGATCGCGTGGGGTCTCGGGATCACCGTCGACGGCAACCTGATGAGCGAGATCGACGCGAGCGGCAACGACGTGCTCGACATGTCGTTCCCGGCCGGCAACGCCGCCTATCGGGTGATCAAGGCGCCGACGAACGAGTTCGACGTCAACGTGCTCCGTCTGACCGCGGGAAGCTGATCGCGCCCCCGTAGAAAGCGCCCAGGAGCCCGCCGAAGATCAGCCCCAGCACACCGGCGAGAACTTCGTATTCGGCGAGCGACCCGCCGCCGCCGAAGATCGCGTGCACGATCAACCCGATGACGACCCCGAGGACCGCGCCCGCGACGGCACCGACGAGCACGCCCCGAACAACCGGTTTCATCGGCTCGCCCAGTCAGGTGTCATGCAGGCGATGCTCGCGGCCCCGGCGGGGCCAGTCCTCACCCGCGCCGGATGACCCGGCGCGGTCGCCGCAATCAGCTCACGCGTCGACGGAGGATTCCGACGCGGCCGCGACCGGTTCGGGATACAGCGTCTCGCCGGCGGGCGTGCGGGCGAAGCGACCGGCGTCGCGGGCGTGCACGGGATCGTCGGCGGGCCACGGCCAACCGCCGAAACCCGTGGCCCGATAGTCGGCGAAGGCCTGCGCGATCTCGGCCTGGTCGTTCATGACGAACGGTCCCTGTTGCGCCACGGGCTCGCCGATCGGGCGGCCTTGCAGGACGAGCGCCTCGGCGCCGTCGGGGCCGGCGGTGACCGTCACGTCGGCGTCGACCCGCAACCGAGCGCCGGTCGCGGCGGTGAGGTCGTGCTCACCGATCCGGACACTGCCTTCGAACACATAGAGCACGCGCACGGTGTCGGGTCCGGCCGCGGGCGGCATCGTCCACGTCGAGCCGGGTTCCAGCGCCGCGTGCCAGATCGCGAGGTCGGCCTCGGCGCGCGAAGCCCAGGAGTCGGGCGGAGGCGGCGGCGGGCGCAATCCGTCGAGCTCACCCGCGATCACCGTGATCTGCGCGGTCCGGCCGTCGGCGTCGGTGACGACGTGGCGCGGGAGGTCTTCGTTCCACAGCATCGTGAAATACGGGTCGACCATCTTGTCGGCCGCGGGCAGGTTCAACCAGATCTGGAACAGCTCGAGCGGGTTCGGGCCGTCGCGGTCGACGAGCGGGAACATCTCGCAGTGCACGATGCCGCGCCCCGCGGTGAGCCATTGCACGTCGCCGCGTCCGAAGCGCGCGGTCGCACCCAACGAGTCGGAATGATCGATGAGGCCGCGGCGCACGAACGTGACCGTCTCGAAGCCGCGGTGCGGGTGTTGCGGGAAGCCGGGAATCGTCGCGCCGTGATACATGCGCCAGCCGTCGACGCCCGCGAAATCCATCCCGATATCGCGGCCCGCGAGCGGTGCGTCGGGGCCCATCTGCTCGTTGCCGGCGGGGTAGTCGTCGACGTGGTGCACACAGAAGAGGAAGGGATCGACTGTCACCCACTGAAATCCGAGCGGGGCCGTCTCGAGTACCGGATCGTCCATGCCCACAAGGCTAGATGACCCGAAATCGGCTCCGGTCCTGGACACTCCTTGGGACACTTCCTGGAAATTGCCCGGCGGCCTTACGAAGTAATGTCGGAAGATCGGCGGATTCCGTTCCGCACTCATGCAGGAGGCCCGGTGCTCACTCGCTTTCGTCGCAACACTGCCGTTGTCGTGCTCGCGCTGTCGGTCGGTGCGCTGACCGCCGCCTGCAACCCCGTTCTGTTCACGCCGAGCGGCGGGGCGACGAACACGTGCCCGGCCGGCAACTGGACCCTGAGCGCGGAGTCGATCACCGCTCCGCTGTCGACCTTCCTGGGCGATGCGACGATCTCCACCTCCGGATCCGGTGTGCAGCTCGTCATCAACCCGTCGAACACCTGGACGCTGACCGCCGACCAGACCGTGCACGTCACGATCGCAACGCCGAACGTCGACCTGACCGGAACGGTCAAGGGCACGGTGAACGGCACGTACTCCGGTACCGGCTCCACCATCAGCTTCGCCACGACGTCGATCACCGGCACTGTGCAGTACTCGGGTACCGCGCTGGGCCACTCGATCTCGGGTTCGATCGCGCTGCCGACGCTCGGCAACGCGGCGCAGCTCTGGGCGCTCCACGGTTCCGCGACCGTGGCGTGCAACAGCGACAGCTCACTGAGCCTGACGTTCCCCGCCTTCGGCCTGCACCTCCACCACTAGATCTCTCGAACCGTCGTGAGTTGGGGTCGCTATTCGGGCCGAACTCACGACAGTTCGTTGGGGTGTCAGGTGGGGGCGAGGAGTTTGCGGACCAGGGCTTCGTCCTGGGCGAGCGTGAGCGTCGACTCCACTGAGACGAGGGTGCCGTTGGGCCCCAACGCGACGACACCACCCGCCTGGCCGTCCTTGGTGATCGCGAACGCGGCCGACCCGAGGCCGTGGACGGCGGTGATCGTGCGCCCGCCGCCGCCCGCGGCCGCTTTGGCGGAGGCGAGGTCGGCCGCAGTGCCGGGGCCGACCTTCACGTAGGCGATCGACCCGCTGTCGCTCGCGAACTGACAACTCACCTCGGGTGGATCGGCCAGCGACGTCGTCTCGGCCGCGCCGCCGAGAACCGGGCTCACGATCTTCTCGAGGCTCGTGCAGGTCTTCGAGGAGTGTGTCGTCGCGGCGACGGGGATCGAGCTCGGCTCGCCATTGGTGACGCTGGCCGTCGGAAGCGAGGTGTCGCTGTTCGACGTTCCCGACTTCGACGAACTGCACGCGGCCAACAGCGCCACGCCGACGAACGCGACGGCAACGAACGTGCGTCGTTGCCTACCGCTTGACCCGATCGACATCGATTCTCCCATGGCGCAGCGATTGCTACCGGATACCGAAGGGGCGTTCGCCCTTCAGCGTGACGCGGTGCATGATCCGGCGTTCGGTGCCGTAGTCGTAGATGCCGTAGTGCATCGTCGTGCGGTTGTCCCAGAACCCGAGCGAACCGGGCTGCCAGCGGTAGCGCACGACGAACGGGAACTGCGTCATGTGGTCGTAGAGCATCTTCAACAGCGCGCTCGCCTGCGGGCCGTCGAAGCCCTTGAGCCCGACGGTGAACTGCGGGTTCACGAACAGGTTCTTGCGCCCGGTCTCGGGATGCACGCGCACGACGGGATGCTCGACCGGCCACAACTGCTCGACCGCGCGCCCTTCCCATTGCTGGCCCGCGCCCTGCGCGATCTGTTCGGCGTAGTACGGATCGAAATGCACGCCGACGAGGTTGTCGCAGAGCTCCTTCATCGGTTCGGCGAGCGCGTCGTACGCGGCGCGGGTGTCGGCGAACATCGTGTCGCCACCCGTCTCCGGCAACGTCACCGCGTAGAGCAGGGAGCCGGTCGGCGGGCGCGACATGAACGTCACGTCGGTGTGCCAGAAGTTGGTGCGATCCTTGACGCTGTCGATCGGCAAAACGCTCGGGTTCTCCGGCAGCGCCGGTTCGACCGGATGCCCCTCGGTGATCTCACCGAACTGCGACGCGAACGCGGCCTGCGTCTCGGGCGTGAGGTGTTGGTCGGGGAAGAACACGACGAGGTGCTCGAGCCAGGCCGATCGCACCGCGGCCAGCGTGTCGGCGTCGAGCGGTACCGAACAATCGAGGCCGCGGATCTCGGCGCCGATGGTCGGCGTCAAGCGCCGGATGTCGAGCTTCACGGTTGTCGTCACCGAGCACCTCACGAGAGTCGAGCGCCGCACAGCGTACGGCGAGCGGGCCCGGCGGTTCTCGTCAGGTCGCGCTCGTCGGGTAGGTAGCCTCGGCGCTGGTGGACGAACCGGTGGCGTGTTCTTTCTGTGGGGCGACGAAGCTCGACGGCCGCCGCATCGTCGTCAGTGGCCCGGCCGGCGGCGCGATCTGCGACGAGTGCCTGCGGGCCGCCACCCTGGCACGTGATTCCGGCGAATCGCCCGACGAATCGGCCCCGGGATCGGCTACGGACCCGACGTGATCGCGATGGTGGCCTGGGTGCAGTACGCGCCCGCGAGCGAGTTGGCCGGCACGATGAGGCGCAGGATCTCGGGCGCGACGTCGTAGACGCCGGCGCCGGCACCGGCCGCGGCGGTGATGATCGGTTGCGGGCTGGTGAAGTCGGTGAACCCCGCGCTGGTGACCCCGGTCATGTCGGTGGTCCCGTCGCCCGCGGTCACCACCGGCGGATTCATCGAGACGTTCGCGCCCGCGATCGACGCGGTCGCGCCTGCTGCGCAGTCCGGGCCGGTGCCGTTCTGAAAGTTCGGCACGAGGAGGGTGACGTGCCAACCCGCGAGCGCGCCGGAATCGTCGTCGATGACGAAGGGCGCGATGCTCGCCGAGGTCAGTTGGTCGGTTCCGTTGAGCGTCACCGGATTGAAGTTGCTCACCGTCGGCAGTCCCGCGCCGCTGTCGAAGGCCGGGGGGTCGGCGGGCGCGCGCGTTGCAGTTGCGACCGCGAGCAATCCCGCCGCGATCGCGGCGCCGGCGATCTTCGTGCGTTTGCGGTGATGTGAGTGATTTCGCATGTCGACTGACCAATTGGCTGGCCTCACATCGGCCTCGCCGCAGTACGGCTGAGCGCAGATCGGTCGTATGCCCACCAAATGTCCGCGGTTTCGCCACCGGCAGTGAGATCCGGTCGAGGGCGGGCGAACGCTGGGTGGGCGAATCGACGATCGCGGGGACTGGAGGCGCTGGCAGCGGAGGTACTTTCGCCGCCATGCCGCCGAACGCCGAAGCAGCCCTTTCCGCCCTGCACGGGTCGGTCGAGCGCCTCCGCGCGCTCGTCGAGACGCTCGACGCCGATCAGCTGCGCACGCCCGCGTACCCCTCGGAATGGACGGTCGCCGACACGCTCTCGCACCTCGGCTCGGCCGCGCGCATCATGTTGGGCCGCCTCGACGCCGACGCGGCGGGCACCGAGCCGGCCGACGACTTCGCCGAGCCGATCTGGGCGGAATGGAATGCGAAGTCGCCCGAAGCCCAGGCCGCCGACGCGCTCGGCGCCGACCGCGAGCTCGACGAACGGCTCGCGGCTCTCACTCCCGACGAGCGCGCTCGCGTGCGGGTTGCGTTCGGCCCCGTGGAGCTCGACTTCGCCGGGTTCGTCATGGCCCGACTCAACGAGCATGTTTCGCACGCGTGGGATGTCGAGGTGACGTTCGATCCGAAGGCAACGTTGGCGCCCGACGCGGTGAACCTCGTCGTCGACAACCTCGAACTGATCGCGCGCTTCGCCGGTCGGCCGACCGGCATCGAGCGCGACATTCACGTGCACACCGTCGACCCCGAGCGCGACTTCCTGGTCTCGCTCGGTGCGGAGGCGGTCGCACTGACGCCGTCGGAGCCCGCGTCCGTGCCCGACCTCGAGCTACCGGCCGAGGCGCTCATCCGCCTCGTGTACGGGCGTCTCGATCCCGCGCCCACGCCGCCGATCGCGCAATCGGCGGAGCTCGACGCACTGCGCCGCGTCTTCACCGGACTCTGATCGCGCCCGCACCGCGCCACTAGCGTCTCGCCGGTGACCACTGCTTTCGTTCTCTCGGGCGGCGCGAGCCTCGGCGCGGTCGAGGTGGGAATGCTCGCCGCGTTGCGCGAGCGCGGGATCATGCCCGACGTGCTCGTCGGCACCTCGGTCGGTGCGCTGAACGGCGCGTGGCTCGCGGGTCATCCCGACGCGCCGATCGAGGATCTCGTCGACGTGTGGAAGGGCCTGCACCGCTCGGACGTGTTCCCGTCGGATCCGCGGCGCAACCTGCTCGCGCTGACCGGGCGGCGTCGCAGTCTCTTCGACGCCGGTCCGTTGCGGTCGTTGATCGCCCGGCACGTCACGTTCGCCCGGCTCGAGGACGCGCCCATCCCGCTGCATGTGGTGGCGGTCGAAGTGCTCACGGGTCGCGAGGTTCTCCTGTCGTCGGGGCCGGCGGTCGATGCGGTGTTGGCGAGTGCGGCCCTGCCCGCGGCGTTCGATCCGGTCGTGATCGACGGCGTCGCGTACATGGATGGCGGAGTGGGCAACAACACGCCGATCTCCCACGCGGCGACGCTTCCCGTCGACAAGATTTGGGTGTTGTGCGCGGGTCACGCGTGCGCGCTCACCGAGCCGCCGAACAACGCGCTCGCGATGGCGTTGCACGCGCTCAGCCTGCTGCTGCACAAACAACTCGTCGTCGATGTCGAGCGCTATGAGCCGCGCGTCGAGCTGCACGTGTTGCCGCCGCTGTGCCCGCTCACGGTGACGCCGATCGATTTCTCGCACTCCGCCGAGCTCATCGACCGCGCGTACAACGCGTCGAATCGGTGGCTCGACGAGGATCACCCGCCGATCGGCCAAGCGGAATTCCTCGGCCCGCACTCCCACGACACGCCGTAAGCGCGTGGGCGACGGCGGCCGAGCTCAGGTGGTCGCGGCGGCCTGCACGAAGCGGACGCGGTCGTCGTCGGGTGTGGTGCTGCGCCAACGTCCCGTCGACGCGCGCCACTCCTGGCCGTGGAACGAGACGGTGGTGACCCGGAGCTGATGCGCGTGGCCGACCAGCCAGCTCGCGACGGTCCAGCCTCGTTGCACGGTGAACGACGCGTCGAGCGACGACACCCCGAGCTCGTTCCCTAACGTGCGCACGACCTCGGGGGCGGGCGCCTTCGAGTGCGCCAGCGCGAAGCGGCACGTGAGCGCGGCCTGGGTCTCGCCCGTCGATGCCATGGCGAGCGCGCGGGCTTCCGATTCCCATTGTGCGTACGCGGTCGGGGCCGCGCTGCGTTGCACTTCCTGCGCGGCTTGGGTGATCGGCATGGTCTGCCAACCAGTGATGCGTACGAGCGCGCGGTAGAACGCGGCGGCCGCGTAACTCGGAGTCATGATCTCGGTCGGCGTTCCCCAGCCCTGCGACGGACGTTGCTGGAACAGCCCGAGGGAATCGCGATCGCCGTAGTCGAGGTTGCGCAACCGCGACTCCTGCAGCGCGGTCGCCAGCGCGACCGTCACCGCGTGGTCGGGGAGTCCGAGACGCTTGCCGACGGCCGCGATCGTGGTGGAATTGGCGGCTTGATCGACGTCGAGTGTGTACGTGTCGGTTCCGGCGCTGACCTCGCACGAGGGCTGAGGTGCAGTGTGATGCCGAAAGGAAATCACCACCACGATCGCAGCTGCGACGAGCGTGACGACGACGACACCCGCGCCGATCCGCCGCAGTGCGGTCGTGACGGCCATCCCTCGAAGTTAGTCGCCGCAGTGCGCGTTACGGGCGCGTGGGCGACCCGTCACGCGGCGGGAGGTTGCGATGCGCGCGACCGTCCCGACCAGGAATCGGGCACCGCGAGACGCAGGACGTCGGTGCTCTGCGCGATCGTTCCGCCGCGCCGATACGTCTCGATCGCACGCACGAGATCGGTGCGGATCCAGCGGCGCACGGGCCGCCAGACGATCGCAAGTGCCAGCACGCTGAGCACGACGACAGCCGACATCAACACGACGTCGGGCATCGACGAACCCGACGGCTGCACCAGGATCGACAGCACGACCGAGGCGATGATCGCGTAGCCGCGTTCGATGCGCCGGCCGACCGTCGCGATGATGATCAGGCCCCACAGCGCGTACCAAGGCAGCACGACCGGCCCGAGCGCGACGACGAGCGCGAGCGCGAAGCCGCACGCGCGCACGGTGCCGATTCGGGGCGCACGCCAGAGCAGATACGCGACGCCCACGACAGTGGCGGCCGCGGCCAACGTGCGGACGATGTTCAGGACCTCGGTCTCGTGCCCCGTGACCACGGCGATCCAGTGCGCCAAGAACGTGGTGGGTGTGAGCAGCGTTCGGTTCGTGCCCGGGATACCGAGCGCGCCGATCCAACCCCATCCGAGATCGCAGGCCCACGAGATGAGCCCGAACGCGAGCACTCCCGCACCCGACAACTTGGCGAACAGCGCGACCCGACGATCGGCCGGGGCGCGGCGTACCGCGTCGAGGATGATGAAGCCCGCGGGGATGACGGCGGGGGCCTTCATCGTGGCGGCCAGCATGCACAGGAGCACACCGATCAACGGCCGGCTCCCGACGGTCGCGACCGCCAGCCCGGCGACGATGAGGCCGATCATCAACGCGTCGTTGTGACCGCCGCCGATGAAGTGGAACAACACGAGCGGGTTGCACACGCCGAGCCAGACCGCGCGCGCCGGGTCTTTCCCCGCGGCGCGGGCGAGGGGCGGGAGGGCGACTGCGATCAGCACCACGCCCGCGATCTCGAACAGGCGCAGGATCATGATCGTGCTGACGACGCTGCCGCCGGAAAGATCGACCGCGGCGTGCGCGAGTCGCAGGAACAACGGTCCGTACGGCGACGGAGTGGTGCGCCACGCCTGACTCACCGGCGAGAGGTATTTCGACGCGCCGAGCGCGGCCGGACCGAACTCGTACGGGCTGATACCGCGCCGCACCATCAGGCCGTCGGCCGCGTAGCTGTAGAGATCGCGGCTGAAGATCGGCGGCCCGATGAGCAGCGGCGCGCTCCACACGCACGCCATCTTGTAGAGCGGCGTCACCGAGTTGCCCCGGCGGAGCAGGAGCCCGAGCACGATCCACGCGCCGAGGACGAGGATGAGCCCGAGGGTCATGGTGACCGCGCCGAGAACTGTGGCCGCCGTGCCCTTGGGGACGATGGCCAAGATGACCCGCTCGACCGACGAACCGGTCGGTCCGGTGGGGCCGACCGCGACCCCGGAGACGGTGATCAGCACCATCCCGATCGCGCCGGCCGCCCCGAGGGCGAGGACGACGCCTCGCGGCCACTGGGTGCTTACTCGTCCGGGCGCGTTCCGCGCATCGACATCGTCCGCCACCAAGTCATCATTATGGTCCACGCCGGGCCCGGAAACCCGTCTCGGTCGCGGTCTCAGGGAACTCCCGGTTTCGCCGCCCGAACGGGCCGACCGGGGACCCGACCGGGCCGACGGGGGATACCTCAGCCGATCTGGTCGGTCGTCGGCCGGGCGCCTTCCATCGAGGTGAACGAGACCGGGACGGGGTACTTCCCGAGCACGAAGTTCAGGATCGCGGCGTGCTGCAGCTCGACCGGTTCGATCGTGGCCGCGGTCTTGATCCCGGCCGGGGCCGACACCACGCTGATTGCCTCCAGGTAGGTGGCGGCGGCGACGTTCTCGAGCTCCAGTGCGAGGGCCGCGAGGCCGGCCGCGTTCTTGACCTTGGCGAACGCGGGGTCGACGACGGCCGTCTTCACGGTCGTGTCGACGCCGGTCACCATCGGGATGTTCGCGCCCGCGAGAACCGCGTTCCACGCTTCGGCATGCTGTTTGTGTTGCCCCATCACCGTCTGGGCGAAGGTGACCACCGCGGGCGGCACCGTCCCGAGCTTCCCCGCGGTCGCGGCGCTGATGCCCGCGCCGTAGGTCTGCACCGCGAGATTCTCGAGCGACGCGGCCAGCGCCACGACCGCGAGGTCGCCGGTCAGCTTGTTGCTGCTCGTCGGCGCGGCCGTAGTGGGGATGGTCGTGTTGCCGGACGCGGTCGACGACTTGCTGCTGCTGCCGCACGCCGCGAGCGCGAGCCCACCGAGTGCCACGCCGGCACCCATCAGGAAACCGCGCCGGCTCGGTGCAACCTTCGCCACTCCCGTTCGGATCTGGTGGCGCAACTCCGTCCACTCCTGGAGCGCTTCCTTCATCACCGGGAGTGTCGCCTGGTGCGTGTCCTCGAGCTCGGCGGTCATCGACCGGAGCTCGTGCTCGCTGATCGCGATCGGATCCTGGCGGTCGGCGCTCACTTGACGGCTCCTTCATCGGCCGGGCGGGCCTTGTCGTAGGGGAAGAACGCGGCGGGGAAGGCGACGGATCCGGCCGCGGCGGGCAACTTGTCGAGCGGCGGCGGCAGCGTGATGTATTCGGGATGACCGGCCGCAACGAGGGCCTTCACCGCGTTCAACACCGCGACGTGTTGCGCCTCGACGCCCATGATGCTGGCCGTCGTGGTGCGAGCGTTCTTGTCGGTCATCGTGGTGACGAACGCGACGTACGTCTCGGCCGCGCCCATCTCGAGCGTGATCGCGAGCTCGACGAGCGGTACCGGCCCGGTGAGGCCGGGCTTGGCCTGGTTGACGACATTGAGCAGCACCGGATCGGGCTCGGTCTGCGGCGTGGCGCCCAAGGCGCGGGTTGCGGCCGCGAACGCCTGCATGTGATCCATGTGCTGTTGCTTGGTGGTCGTCGCGAAGGTCTGCACGACCTTCGGCAACGAGCCCGCGAACGGCAGCTGCAGCGCGGCGTCGTAGGTCGCGATCGCGAGGATCTCGATCGACGTAGCCGTCTGCAGCATCTGCACGTCGGCGGTCTGGGCGGCGAATGCCGGCCGCGCCATCAGCGTGAGCAGCGCGCCGCCCACGCCCGCGGCGACGAGGGCTTTCCCGCCGCCGATGCCGTGTGCGAGGAGCTTGCTCTGCTGCTGCATCTCGTCGACGTCGTTGTCGACGGTGCGTTCGCGGCCGACCTCTACCAACTCGTCCAACGCGGTGCGCGTCGTGCGCATCGCGTCGTGGTGCAGATCGTGCGACTCCTCGATCAACGCGCCGATGGCGCGATCGTCCACACTCATTTGATTCCTCCGGTGTCGCGGAACGCGAACAAGAGGTATTCGGATCCGGGTGCCGTCCCGGATGACGCGCCCCGCGCGGAAATCATTTCCCGGCCGTTACGCAGGTTCCTACGCTGCTGTGATGCGAGATCTCTTCGCCGACATCCGCACGCAGCTGCACCAGGTGTTCGCGGGTCGCTCGGTGATCCTGGCGGGAGGCGTGGCCACCGCCGCCACGCAACCGATCGAGCAATTGCGCAGCCTCGACGCGACGCGATTTCTCGTCCTCGCAAGCGGCGACGGGACAGGTGTGCTTCCCGAAGGCGCCGATGTGGAGCGCGACGTGCTGTTCGCGCCCGAGGTGTCGGAACCCGAGGATGTAATCGCCACATTCCGCGAGGAGGAGCGGATGATCGCGAATCCCTCGGGGGCAGTTCGCGACGCGGTGCGCCGGTTCGATCCCGAAGGGCGGGCGGTCGTTCTCGTGCCGCCGTTCCTCGATGTGCGCGCCCTCGGCGACCGGCCCGCGTTCGGGGCCCGCCGCTCGGAATGGGTCGCGCTCGAGGACAAGACGACGATCGACGAGTTGTTCGACGCGGCCGCCGTTTCGCGCCCCGCGTCCACGATCGTCGCCGCGGAAGCGTCAGCGCTCGAACAGGCCGCGACACTGCTCGACCGCGGTTCGGGAACCGTGTGGTCGGCCGATGCCCGCGACGGATTCAACGGTGGCGGCGCGTACGTACGCTGGGTGCAGGACGCTGCCGATCGCCGCGACGCGTTCGCGCGGTTGCTGCCGCACTGCGATCGGATTCGCGTCGCGACCTTCGTCGAGGGCGTGCCGTGCAGCATTCACGGCTTCGTCGTCGACGACGGTGTCGCCGTGTTACGACCGGTCGAACTGGTGACACTGCGCGCGCCGGGCGCACCCCGGCTGCGCTATTGCGGCTGCGCGACATACTTCGATCCGCCCGCCGACATGGTTGAGGAGATGCGGGGCGCGGCGACGCGGCTCGGCGAGCATCTCCGGGCGCGGGTCGCGTACCGCGGGGCGTTCACGCTCGACGGGATCGCATCGGCCGACGGTTGGGTCGCGACCGAATGCAACCCGCGGTTCGGTGCCGGGCTCGGGTATGTGGGTGCAGTGCTGCCCGAGGTGACACTGACGATGTTGCACTACGCGGTTGTCGAGGGCGTGGCCGACGTGCCGAGCGCTGCCCTGGCGGAAGTTGTGCGCGGGGCGGGGGACGACCGCCGTTGGGGTGGTGCATGGACGACGGTGAGCCGGCCCTTCCATGAGACGTCGTCGTTCGGTCTGGTCGGGAGCGTCGGCGGTTTTCGTCGGGCCCGCGAGACCGAGACGCCCGACGCGACCCTGCACACGGGGCCGTCCCGGTCCGGTGGCTTCGTCCGCTTGGAGCCGGACGCCACACGGACGCGCTCGGGACCGTCGATCGCGCCGCTCGCAGTCGCCGGATTCGCGTTCGCCGACCGAGAGTTCGCCCTCGGCCTCGGCCCCCTCGTCTCTCCGGGCCGGGGGAGGCTGCCGGGCTAGGGGAGGTTGGCGCGGTGGCGGACGATCTTGCCGAGCGCGGAGAAATCCTCGCGTCCGTAGCCCGCGTCGACGGCGGCGGCGAGAACCGGGCGCACGAGATCCGCGCTCGACGCGGGCACTCCGACCCGGGCCGCCTCGCGCAGCACCAGGTCGACGTCCTTGGCCATCAGCGCGGTCATGAAACCGGGCTTCCAGTCGTTCGACGCGGGAGTGTCGGGGCGCGCGCCTTCGAACGGGATGCGCGTGCGGATCGCGTTGCAGTCGCCGGTCGCGTGCGTCAGCACGTCGTGCACGACACCGAGATCGAGTCCCTCTTTGACCGCGAGCGCGCAGGCCTCCGAGACTGCGAGCATCTGCGCGGAGTACACGAGTTGGTTGCACAGCTTGACCAGCTGGCCGAATCCGGGGCCGCCGGCGTGGACGATCAACGCCGAGAACGGCTCGAGTGCGGGGCGGGCTCGCTCGAGCACGGCCGCATCGCCGCCCACCATGACCGTGAGGATCCCTCGCTCCGCGCCGATGGAGCCGCCGGAGAGAGGTGCGTCGAGGTACGCCGCCCCCGTCGCGGCCACCCGTTGGTGTTGCGCGCGTTCGACTTCGGGATCGATGGTCGACGTATCCACGACGATCTTTCCCGCACCGAGCGCGGGGAGCGCGGCGTCGATGACTCCGACCACGTCGGGCGAATCCGGAACACAGAGAATCGTCAGTTCGCTCGCGGCCACGACCGCGCGCGGGTCGGCCGCCTCGTGCGCGCCGGCGGCGACGGCGGCGTCGATCGGCGGCCGGCTCCGGGATGCGACCGTCACGTCGTGACCGGCGGAAAGAAGGTGACGCGCCATGGGCAGACCCATTGCGCCGAGCCCGATGAATCCGATCTCCATGCGGGTCGACGCTACTTGCGGCTACCTTGCCGCGTCATGGCTGGTTCGTTGTTGTTCGCCACGCAGGTGTCGCCCTATCACGACGGTCCCGCCGGTGTTCACGGCGTACTCGACCAGGCCGCGGTCGGCGTTACCCAGGTCGCGGAGATGCACGGGCTGCGGGCCCGCCGCGTCGACGACGTGCGGAATGTCTCGGTCGACGAGATCCGCGGTGCCGGCGCGCTCGGCGCTCTTCACGATCGGCGAAACGCCGTGGAGCGCGGAACAGCAGCGCGTGATCCTGGAACGCGTCCGCGCCGGCGACCTCGCGGTGTGCGCGATCCACTCGGCCACCGACTCCTGCTACGGCTGGAACGAATACGGCGCGCTCGTCGGGCGCGCGCTTCGACGGGCACCCGTGGACGCAGACCTTCGTGGCCGACGTGGTTGATCCCGCGCACCCGGCGTGCGCGCACCTCGGCCCGGAGTGGCGCTGGCACGACGAGGTGTACCAATTCCGCGATCTCCGTCCTGACGCGGAGGTGCTCCTCCGCGTCCGTGCCGGCGAGCTCGACCTGACGGCCGCCGGGGCCAAGACCCCCGCGTTCGGGTTCCCGTTGGCGTGGTGCTTCTCCGAGGGGAACGGCCGCGTGTTCTCGACGAGCCTCGGCCACTTCCCGTCGGCGTGGGAATCGCCTGCGTATCTGCGCCACCTGGCGGGCGGCCTGGGCTGGGCGCTCGGCGCATCGGCGTGAGTGACGGCGGCGGCGTGAGCAAGCGCCGCAACTTCTCCAACTGGGCGTACTGGCGCCTGAACCTCGAGCGCAGCACCGCGGCCGACGCGTTACGGCCGACCGACGACGAGGCCTGGCGCGCGCAGACGCGCGACCGCCTCGCGGAGATGCTCGGCCCGCACCCCGCCCCGGTACCGCTCGACCTCGAGACCACGGAAGAGGTCGACTGCGGCACGTACACGCGTGCGCGGATCGTGTTCGACGTCGAGGACACGATGTCGGTCCCCGCGTACCTGCTCGTTCCGCACGCGTGCCGCGACGCGCCGCCCGGGCCGGCAGTGCTCGCGATCCACGGCCACGGTCCGGGCAAGGGGTACGTGTGCGGCATCGAGCCCGGCGGACCGGGCGACGACTACGCGCACGTGCTCGCAACCCTTGGCTACGTCGTACTCGCGCCCGACCTGCGTGGGTTCGGCGAGCGCGCCGACTGGATGCCGGAAGGGAAGTATCACTGCGACTGGGATCTCGTGTGCGCCACGATGGCGGGCATCGTTCCGCTGGAACGCAACCTCTGGGACCTCGCGGCGCGCTCGACGTGCTGTGCGCGCATCCGCTCGTCGACGAGTCGCGTGTCGCCGCGTCCGGCCTGTCGTTCGGCGGTACGTGCACGTTCTTCCTTGCCGCGCTCGACGAACGCGTGCGCGTCGCGATCGTTTCGGGCTACCTGGCGTCGTGGCGCGCCGCGCACACCGTTCCCTGGAACATGTGCGGTTCGCAGGTCATGCCCGGCCAGTTGGGCGCGATCGAGCACGTCGACATCGCCGCCCTGATCGCGCCCCGCCCGTTGTTGGTGGAGTCGGGGAGCGACGACGACATCTTCCCGGCCACCGCCGCGCGCGCAACCGTCGCCCAGCTCCGGCCCGTGTACGAGCGGGCGGGCGCGCCGGTCGACGCGCTGCAACACGACGTGTTCGAAGGCGATCATCGCTGGTACGGAATCACCGCGCCGGCCTTCTTGGAGAGGTGGCTGTGACCACGATCGACGACCGTCTCCGCGCGCTGGGCTTGGAGTTGCCCGGTCCGTATCCGCCGCACGACCCGCTCGACTCGATGGTCGTGCACGGCGGCCGCGCGCGCACGTCGGGGCAGCTGCCCCGCAACCACGATGCCCAACTCGTGAACCCCGGTGTGCTGGGCTCGAATCTCTCGGTCGAAGAGGGCGCGGAGGCCGCGCGCTGGTGCGCGCTCGAACGCGCTGTCGGTGCTGCGGGCCGGGCTCGGTTCGCTCGATCGCATCGAACGGGTGCTCACCGTGCTCGGGTTCGTAGCATCCGCACCGGGCTTCGTGCAGCAGCCCGCAGTCGTCGATGGTGCCAGTGCGTTGTTGTTCGAGGTGCTGGGCGACGCGGGGCGCCACACGCGCTCCGCGATCGGGGTCGCCGCTCTCCCGCGCGGCGGCGCGGTGGAGATCGAGGTCGAGGTCGCGTTGCGAGACTGATCGGCCAACCGTCGGCCAACCGATCTGGCCCGTTGAGATCGATCGCTCGTAGGCTCGGCCGATGGGCGCGAATATCACAGTCGTCGGCGGCGGTAGCTACCACTGGGCGCCGCGGCTGCTCGCCGACTTTGCGAACACCCCGTCGCTGACCGATGCGCGGGTCGTGCTCCACGACCTCGACGCCGATCGCATGAAGCTCATGCAGGACCTCGGTACCCAGATCGCGGCCCGGCGCGGAATCTCCTTGACGGTCGAGGCCGAGGGCGATCGCAAGCGCGCGCTCGCGGGTGCGGATTTCGTCATCACCGCGTTCTCGGTCGGCGGCTTCGACTCGATGCAACACGACATCGAGATCCCGCAGCGCTTCGGGATCCGGCAGCCCATCGGCGACAGCGTCGGTCCGGGCGGCATCCTGCGCGCGCTGCGGAGCGTGCCCGTGCTGCTCGACATCGCGCGCGACGTCGAGGCGGTCGCGCCCGACGCGTGGCTCGTCAACGTCACGAATCCGCTCACCGCGCTGTGCCGCTCCGTGACGCGCGAGACCAACGTCAAGACGGTCGGGCTCTGCAACGAGTGGGTCGGCTGTTCGTGGATCCTCAGCTTGCTGTTCGACTGCGGCATGAACGACGTCGATCCCATTCTCGGGGGCGTCAATCACTACCCGCTCGCCACGTCGCTGAAGGTGAAGGGCGACGACGACGGTTTCGTGCGCCTGCACGCGCTCATCGGCGATCCCGAGCGCGCCGCGGTCGAGCCCATCTGGATGGATCCGCCCGAACGTGCGGGCTGGGTCAAAGTGTCGCCCGCGCCGCACTGGACGAAGCTCGACGTGATCGAGAACAACCGGGTGCGGTTCGAGCTGTTCCGCCGCTTCGGTGTGCTCGTCGGCTCGGGCGATCACCACTCGGTGGAGTTCATGCCGAGTTTCGTGCACGCCGACAACGACTACGGCAGTGCTTGGCGCGTGCATCACTACGGGATGCCGGGCCATCGCCGCGACGCCGAGGAAGACGTCGAGTACTACGAAGAGATGCGCGATGCATCTGACGTCACGCGCATGCCGTCGGGAGAGCTCGTCGCGCAGTTGCTCGACGGGATGGTGACCGGTCGCGAACAGCACCTTCCGGTGAACCTGCCGAACGAAGGCAACGTCACCAACCTCGACGACGGCGCGGTTGTGGAGATCATGGGCGTCGCCGACAACACCGGTGTGCGGGGCCGCGACAAGACGACGGTCCCCGGCATCATGGGCGAGTTCCTGCGCCGTATCAACGTGGTGCAGGAATGGACGGTCGAGGCCGCGATCGCCGGTGACCGCGAGCTCGTGCTGGAGGCGATGCTCGCCGATCCGATCGCGGCGCAGCTCCCGTACGAGAAGATCATCGAGATGACCGACGCGATGCTCGCGGCGACGGCCCGCTGGCTCCCGCGTTTCGACGCGTAGGATCGCAACCATGGCACCGCGGATCGTCATCATCGGTGGCGGCAGCTACCAGTGGGTACCGAAGCTGCTCGTCGATCTGGTCAACACGCCGTCGTTGGCCGAAGCCGAGATCGTCCTGGAAGACGTCGACCCCGCGCCGCTCGAGCCGATGGCCGACTTCGTGCGCCATGTCGTCGGACTCAAGGGCGTCGGCATGACGGTGTCGACCACGACCGACCAACGCGCCGCGCTCGCGGGCGCCGAGTACGTGGTGGTGACGATCTCGACCGGCGGCTTCCAGAGCATGCGCCACGACCTCGAGATCCCCGAACGCCACGGCATCAAGCAATCGGTCGGCGACTCCGTCGGTCCAGGCGGGATCATGCGGGCCCTGCGCAACATTCCGGTATTGGTCGGCATCGCGCGCGACATGGAAGAGCTCTGCCCCGACGCATGGATGCTCAACATCACGAACCCGATGACCACGTTGTGCCGGGCGATGACGCACGAGACGAGCATCAAGACCGTCGGGCTCTGTCACGAGATCGCGGGCGCGCAGTTCGCGCTGTCGACGCTCTTCGACGTCGGGTTCCTCGATCTCGAGTTCGAGATCGTCGGTGTGAACCACCTGCCGATCTTCACGTCGTTGCGCGTCGACGGTGAAGACGGGTTCGCGCGGCTGCGGGCGCTCATGGACGACCCCGACGGTCTCGGCGCGGAACCCATTCGCGTTCCCGCGGCGTACGGCGAGGAAGCCCAACGCCTGGCGTCGGGCTTCTGCAAGCGCGACCTGCTCGAGCACCACAAGGTGAAGCTCGCGCTCTTCGAACGCTTCGGCGTGTTGCCGGGCGCCGGCGATCGGCACCTGGTCGAGTTCTTCCCCGGCTTTCTCACCGAGGAGTCGGAGTGGGGCAAGCGGTGGGGTGTCTCGCTCACCACGATCGAGGATCGCGAAGGCGACGCCGCGGGCCACCAGGAAGAGCTGGCCAAGATGCGCGCCTCGAACGAGGTGTCGACCATGCCGTCGGGCGAGATGGTCGCGCCGATGATCGACTCGTTCCGGCGCAATCGTCCGCACGCGTTCCCGTTGAACCTCCCGAACGCGGGCCAGGCCCCCGACCTCCCGCCCGACGTGATCGTCGAGTCGATGTGTGTCGCCGACGCCGACGGCCTGCACCCGCGCGACCAAACGCGTCTTCCGCCGGTGTTGGCCGAGTGGGTGCGCCGCATCTCTGCGGCTCAGGAAGCGACGGTCACGGCTGCCCTCTCCGGCGATCGGGAGAAGGTCGTGGAGGCGATGTTGCTCGACCCGCTCGCGGGCCGGATCGACTTCGATCACGTCGAGCAGATGACCGACGAGATGTTGGCCGCCACCGCGCAGTGGCTGCCTCAGTTCGCGTGAGCCAGGTTCTTGCGTTCGGGGCGCTGACCGTCCACGTCGACGACGTCGACGAGATGGTGCGCGACGCGGCCGTCGACGCCGCCGCCGCGATCCGCGCCGCGATCATCGCGCGCGGTGAAGCGAACGTGATGCTCGCAACCGGTAACTCGCAACTCGCGTTCCTCGTCGAGTTGGTGCAGATGCCCGACATCGCCTGGGATCGTGTGCGCGCGTTCCACATGGACGAGTACGTCGGGCTCGCGCCGACGCATTCCGCGAGCTTCCAGCGCTACATGCGCGAGCGGGTGGCCGCGCAGTTGCCGTTCCTGGAGTTCAACTACCTCGCCGGCGCCGCGCCCGATCCCGAACAGGAAGCGTTGCGCTACGAGGGGTTGCTACGCGCCCATCCGCTCGACCTCTGCTGCGCGGGGATCGGCGAGAACGGCCATCTCGCGTTCAACGATCCGCCCGTCGCCGAATTCGACGATCCCCGCGACGTCAAGGTCGTCGCGCTCGACGAAGCGTCGCGCCGCCAGCAGGTCGGCGAAGGGCACTTCGCCTCGATCGCCGACGTTCCGACCCACGCGATCACCGTCACCATTCCGGCCCTGCTCCGCGCCCATCGGGTGCTGGTCATCGTGCCCGAGGCCCGCAAGGCGCGCGCCGTCCGCGCAGCGATGTACGGGCCGATCTCGACCGCCTGCCCCGCGTCGATCCTGCGCCGGCAGCCGAACGCGACCCTGTACCTCGATCTCGAGTCGTCAACCCTCCTCGAACTGGCGTGAGCGCGGCGCCCATATGACACCGCGCGCACGCCGGTTCGGAGGTCGGGGGGTGAGAACGTGAGGGTCGCGGTTGTGGGGGGCGGGTTCGGGCGACGCGTGGTCGCACCGGTGTTCGACGCGACGGCCGGGTGCGAAGTCGTCGCCGTGGTTTCCGCGCGCGACGACGACGCGGTGCGCGCGCTTGTCATGCGCGCCGACGTGGACCTGGTCAGTGTGCACTCGCCGCCGTTCCTGCACGCACCCCACGTGCGCACGGCACTCGAGGCGGGCAAGGCAGTGCTCTGCGACAAGCCGTTCGCGCTCGACGCCGACGAGGCGGCCGACCTCGAGGCCGAAGCCCGGGCTGCGGGAGTGGTTGCGCTGTGCAATTTCGAGTTCCGCTATGCGCCCGAGCGGCAGGTCCTGCGCGATCTCGTCGCCGACGGCGAACTGGGCACGATCGAGCACGTGCAGATGGTGCGACTGTCAGCCGGGACGCGGGTGCCCTTGCGCCGCTGGGGTTGGCTGTTCGACCGCCGGCTCGGCGGCGGGTGGATCGGGGCGTGGGGCTCGCACGCGATCGACACCCTGCGCTGGATGTTCGCGGCCGAGGTGACCGACGCCCGGGCCCTCCTGCGTATCGACCTTCCGGAACGCCCCGACGACAACGGTGACGTGCACGCGTGCACCGCGGAAGACGGCTTCAGCGCCGCGCTCGTGCTCTCGAATGGTGCGACGGTCGCGATCGACAGCGGGTTCGCGGCCACGGCCAATCTCGCGCCGCGTTTCACGGTGTTCGGATCCGAAGCGGTCGTGGAGTTGGTGGGGGAGTCGCGGCTGACCATCCGCCGCGCCGACGGAATTCGCCGGACGATCGACCTGCCCGCCGCCGACGCGGCCGACGCCCACCTCGCGCCGATGCGCGCCTTCGCCACCGCCGTGCGCGACGCGGTGATGTCGGGCGACATCCCGGCCTCCGTCCCGACGTTTGCCGACGGGCGTGCGTGCGACGCGGTGCTCGACCAACTCCGCGCCGCGCCCTTCGCCGGCGCGTAACGTTTGAAAAAGAACGGTGACCGAAGCAGCGCCGCGCTGGTCTAGTTTCGGCGCATGCCCAGCGACTTGATGTTGAAGACCATGAACGGCCTCCACCGGACGCTGCTCAAAGCCAGTGGCGGTCGGTTCGGTTGGAAGGCTTCGGGCATGCCGGTCGTGGAGCTCACCACGATCGGTCGCAAGAGCGGCCAGCCCCGATCGGTGATGCTGACGTCGCCGGTGCAGGAGGGCGACACGATCGTCGTCGTGGCCTCGCGGGGTGGCGACGACCAGAACCCGGCGTGGCTGCTCAACCTGCGCGACAACCCCGACGTCGAGGTTGCACTGCAGGGTGCGCCCAAGCGCCCGATGCGGGCCCGGATCGCAACCCCCGAGGAGCGGGCCCGGCTGTGGCCGCTCGTGACCGCCGACCACAAGAACTACGCGCAGTACCAGACCAAGACGACGCGCGAGATTCCGCTCGTGCTGCTCGAACCCGCGCCGTAACCGCGCCGCTACGGCGCGCCCGGCTAGGGGTTCCGGCCGAGAAACGCGAGCAGCTTCTGTTGCTCGTCGGCGCCGGGCGGCGGTTGCACCTCGGGGCCGAACGCCTGCGGGCCGCGCATCGCGTCGCCGAATCCTTCGGCCTGCACGCGCACATGGTCGAGATCCTCGGGGGCGATGCCCTCGTCGAGCCCGGTCGCGTGGGCGAGGTCCCAACCGTGCACGACGAGGTCGAAGCACAGGAACCGGTCGACTGCGTTCTCGAAGCTCATGCGGCCCATGCCGCCATCGAACTCCTCGGTCGCGCGGGCTTGGTCGTCGAGGTCGGCCTGGGTCACCGCGCGCGCCGCGTTCCACGCCACGAGCGGATCGTCGTCGACCGACGGCATGTCGTCGGGCATCGATCGCCCAACCAAGCTCTGGAACATGCCCTGGGTCGTGATCACGTGGCGCACGACGTCGAGCGCGGTCCACTCCGGGCACGGCGACTGCTCGGTCCAGCGATCGGCCGGCACCGCCGCGATCTTGGCCGCGAACTCGTCGGCCAAACGGCTGTACCTCTGGGATATCTCGCTCACTTGGAGATCCCTACCCCTTCGAACGCGAGCGCGAACACGCGCCGCCAGCCGTCGCCCGTGATCTGCAAGGAGTCGAGTTGGCGCTCGGCATCGTCGCGCACGGCCGCGGCTTCGTCGTCGGCGAGCGCTTCCAGAACGTGGGCGCGGGCCAGTGCCGCGATCGCCTGTTCGAGGCGGGCGTCGGTGGCGGTCGCGATTGCGTGGGCGGCGTCGACGCTGCCCCGGCCGTCGCCACTGCCGGTCTGCACGTGCACGAGGCTTTCCGCCCACAGCGCGATCATCCGGTCGGAGTACGTGCCGCCCGAGCGCTCGTTGAGCGTCTGCAGAACATCGCGGGCATCCTCGCACCGGTGCGCGACCGCGTAGGCCAGTGCGAGCCGACAACCGAGCGCGAGCTTGGGTCCGTCGTCGGTGGCAACGGTGTACGGACTGGCGAGCACCTCGATCGCGCCGTCGACGTCGCCGAGTTGCAGGCGGGCCAACCCGATTGCCGCGGCGGCGTCGGCCGCGCCGAGTTGGTTGGCGTCACCGACGTCGACGACCGCCAGCGCGGTCGCGGCCGCCTCCGCGTTTCCTCGTTGGAGCTCGACCGACGCTTCCACCATGTTCGGGATGAGGCGCATGTTCTCGTCGGGCCTGGTGCGCGCCACCTCGTAGTAGCGCGCCAGCGCGGCCGCGTAGGCGTCGTCCTGGCCGAGCTCGGCGTGGGCCCGCACCACCGACGCGGTCGCCATCACCTCGCCCCACGGATCGGCGAGCTCCTGGAACAACGCGATCGCGCTGTGACCCCGCTCCGTGCACTCGTGCGTGCGGCCGCTCCACAACGCGACGTTCGCGAGCAGCACGTCCATCATGCCGACGGCCCAGCGGTTGCCGGTCTCGCGCCCTTCGATCGCGATGTGCTCGGCGATCGCGGCGGCTTCTTCGAGCCGGCCCTGGTTGTAACGGACGAATGCGAGGAGCCCGTACGCCCAACTGAGACCGCCCCAGTCGCCGAGCTCGCCGAAGAGGTCGGCCGATTCCTCGAGCCGGTTCTCGGCACGCGGGATGTTGCCGTGCGAAAACGAGATCCAGGCCAGGTTCTGCAGGGCCCACGCCGCGCCGCGCTGGTTCGCCGACGATCGGAACGAGCCGAGTGCTTCCGACACGAACCGCTCGGCCTGGTCGAGGTCGCCGCGGAAGAGGTGCGTCATGCCGAGTCCGCGCAGCACCCCCGCGGCGCCGGATTCGTCTTCGAGCTCACGCCACAAGCCGAGCGCGTCGCCGAACGTCTCCTCGGCCGCGTCGTACGCGCCGGCTGCGGCTTCGCCGTCGCCGATCAATGTGAGGGCGATCGCCTCGCGCCGCCGGTCGCCGACCGCACGCGAATTCTCGAGCGCGGTTATCGCGTCGGCGCGCGCCTCGTCGAGGAAGCGGCGCTGCACCCGGGCCCGGGCGCGACCCAGGAGAACGGTGCGGTGCTGGTCGGTGTTCTCGTCGCCGAGCAGCGCGAGCGCGCGGTCGTGGTGGCGTTCCGCGGCGAGCCACGATTCCACGGCTTCGTCGCGTTCGGCCGCCTGCATCAGCGCGTCGACCGCTTGACTGTGCACGTCGGCGGGAACCCCGTCGACGGCTCCGAGCTCGTCGACGAGCTCGGCCGCGGTCGCGAGATGGTGCGCGGTCTGGTCGATGGCCTGTTCGCCCTTGGCCGCGAGGACGGGCGCCACCACCGCGTGGCGCCGGGCCCGTTCCGCCTTGGTCAGCGTGCCGTACGCGATCTCGCGGATCAGCTCCGACTTGAAGTGGAACTCGTCGTGCTCGATGGCGAGGAAGTCGCGCTCGGCCAGGCTGTCGAGCAAGCGGCGGGCGTCGGGGCGAGCTGCGAGCGCGAGTACCGCCGCGACCGAACCGTTGCCGCCGACGATCGCGCAGTCTTCGAGCAGCGAACGTTCCGATGCCTCGAGCGCGTCGAGCCGGGCCGCGACCAGACCGTGCAGCGTGGCCGGCAGCTCGTGCAGCCGTTCGCTGTCTCGCGTCTCCTGCACGAACGCGACGAGCTCTTCCACGAAGAACGGGTTTCCGCCGCTGCGCTCGAGCAGGAACTCGACCGTCTCGTCGTCGGCCTCGCCGCAGAACAGCGCGCGCACGAGCGCGGCGGTGGAGTCGCGGTCGAGGGGGTCGAGGTGCAACGCGAGCTCGTTGTGCTTGCCCGGCGCGGGCTTCCAGCGCTCCTCGAGACCGGGGCGCGTCGTCGCGACGAGCACGAACGGCCGGTCGTGCAGCCGGGCCAGCATGCGGTTGCACAACTCGAGCGCCTCGTCGCTGGCCCAGTGCAGATCGGAAAGTGTGAGGACGAGCGGCGCCCGGCTCGACAGCGCTTCGAAGAACGCGATGGTCGACCGCAACGCGTCGTCGCGCGCTCGGGTGGGGTCGACGCCCGGACGGGCGACGCCGTCCATCAGATAGAGGAGCCCTTCGACCATGCGCTCGGTCTCGGCGGCTTCGGCCGGCATTTCGAGCGCGGCGGCGACGCGCTCTGCACGCGCGCGCGGAGCTCGACATCTCCGTTGGAGTCGCCGTCGCAGTCGCACGCGCGCCGCACGGCTTCGGCGACCGCGACGAACACGTTGGCGTCGCCGTAGGGGATGCACTGGCCGGTCAACACTTCGGCGCCGAAGTTCTGCACGGCGCGCACACCGAGCTCGCTCGCGAGCCGGCTCTTGCCGACGCCCGCCTCGCCCGACAACAACACGAGGTGCGCGCGCTGCTTGCGGCTCGCCAACGCGACGACCTGTTCGAGCGTGGACACTTCGGCATCGCGCCCGAGCAGCGGTGCGTGCTCGCTCGCCCGCCGCCGTCCCGGCGGCTCGGGCGCCTCGATGGCGCGGTATGCCTCGACCGGTTCCTCGCGCCCGCGCAGCCCCTGCGGTCCGAGATCCTCGTAGCGCACCACCGTGCGCGTGGCCGCGTACGTGGCGGGCCCGACGATCACCTGACCGGGCTCGGCGATCTTCTGTAACCGCGACGCGGTGTTCACCACGTCGCCCATGACCGTGGGGTCGCCGCCGGCCCGCATCGCGCCGACCAGGACCTCGCCGGTGTTGAGCCCCACGCGCATGCGCACCCGGATGCCGAGATCGGGGGCGAGCGCAGCCAGGGTGTCGTGCATGCGCAACGCGGCGCGGACGGCCCGTTCTGCGTCGTCCTCGTGGGCGATCGGCGCCCCGAACAGGGCCACGATCTCGTCGCCGACGATCTTGTCGAGCCGACCCCCGAAGTCGACGATGTCGACGACCAGGGCGTCGAAACACGCGTCGACCAGGCGTTTCACCTGCTCCGGGTCACTGCCGGCCGACAGTGCGGTGAAGCCGACCAGATCGGCCATCAACACGGTGACGAGGCGGCGCTCGTCGGTCGCGGCGATCAGACGCTGTCCGCATTCCGAGCAAAAGCGTGCACCTTCCGGTACGGGCAGGCCGCACGCCGGGCAGGTCATCCGGTCACGATACCGGCCTGGCCCCGGCCGCCGACGCCCCGAATCGGGTCTTTTGCGTTCAGGTCGACCACCGCACTGCCGACAATCGAGAAGAGCTTCGGGGAGCGGTGACATGCAGAGGTGGCATCCGAGCAATACCGGTGAAGACGAGTCGCGGAACCGGTCGGGCCTTGCGCCCATCGCGTCCGTGACCGGCGGCGAGGACGGCGCGGACACCACGCTGCTCGACCTGCTGCCCCATCCCGCGTTCGCGGTCGCGGTCGACGGTGGTGACGAGTTCCGTTTCATCTACACGAACGACGCCTATCGCGAACTGCTCGGCGGCGACTCCGCGACGGGCGACCTGCGCCACGTGGTGCCCGCCAACGCGCTGGTCGCGCACATCCGGGCCTTCGCCCGGGCCGCACGCGAGTGCCGCCCGATTGCATTCGAAGCCGAGTGGGGTGCAACTCCGCCCCGGCGTGTTGCCGTCGACGTGACCCCGCTCGTCGACGACGACGGTGCCTGTGTGCAGCTCGTCGGCGCCGCGTACGACGTCAGCGAGCACCGCCGGATCGAAGCCGAGCTCGCGCACCGCACCCGTCACGATCCGCTGACCGAGCTGCCCAACCGCGTGATGTTGATCGAGTGGTTGCGGGACGCGCTCAACGCCAGCCGCGACGACGCGCGCGTCGGCCTGGTGCTCCTCGACATCGACCACTTCAAGGTCGTGAACGACAGCCTGGGCCACGAGGCGGGCGACGAATTGCTCGCCACCGCCGCGAGCCGGCTGAGCCGCATCCTGCGCGGCGGCGACCGCCTGGCTCGGCTCGGTGGTGACGAGCTCGCGGTGGTGTGTCACAACGTCGTGGAAGTCGACGATGTTCTCGCGCTCGCCCGCCGCTTGCGCGCGGTCTTCGACCAACCCTTCTCGCTGCGTGAAGACGAGGTGTTCCTCGGCGCGAGCGTCGGCGTCATCGTTTCGGAAGGCCAAGACGACACGCCCGCCCGCCTGCTGCGCGACGCGGATGTTGCGGTGTTCGCGGCCAAAGAGCTCGGCCGGGGCCGGGTCGAGCTGTTCGACGAAGCCATGCGCGACCGCGCGGTACGCCGGCTCGAGATCGAGAGTTCGCTGCGCCGGGCCCTCGTACGCGGTGAGTTCCGCGTGCACTACCAGCCCGTCGTCGCGTTCGCCCGTTCCGAGATGATCGGTATCGAGGCGCTGGTGCGGTGGGAGCACCCCGAGATAGGTCTGCTCGAGCCCGCCGACTTCCTCGAGATCGCGGAGGAGACGGGGCTCATCGTGCCGATCGGCGCATGGGTGTTGCACGAAGCGTGCTCGCAGACCGCGCGTTGGTGCGCGGAGCTGCCGCACGAATCGCCGCTCTCGGTCGCCGTCAACCTCTCCGCCCGCCAGCTCACCGACCCCGAGCTCGTCTCGATCGTCGAGTCCGTCCTCGCGGCGACGCGCCTCGACCCCGCGCTCCTCACGCTCGAGATCAACGAGGCGGTGTTGGTCGAGAACCGCGAGGTTGCGGCCGACGTACTGCAGCAACTCGCGGCGCGCGGGGTGCGCATCGGCATCGACGACTTCGGTACCGGTCAATCGTCGCTCGCACACCTGAACGTGTTGCCCGTGCACGCGTTGAAGATCGACAGCTCGCTGATCGAAGGTCTGGGCCGGCGCCACGAGGACGCGGCCATCGTGTCGGCGATCGTCGGCCTCGGCCACACGCTCGACTTCACGGTCACGGCCGAGGGGATCGAGACCGACATGCAGCTGCACACGCTGCGCAACCTCGGCTGCGACCTCGGCCAGGGCTACTACTTCGCCCGGCCCCAGCCCGGCCAGATCGTGCGGGCGCTCGTTCACCACCGCTTCCGGTGGAGCGAGCGCATCAGCGCCTGACGCCTCGCGGCTAGTTCTCGTCGCCGGGGTTCTCGGAGGCGACCGGGGTCTCCCAGGCGCGCAGGATGCTCCAGGCGAAGATGCCGGTGCTGTGGCCGTCGCTCCAGTGGATGCTCAGGCCCCAGCCGCCGATCAGCTCGGCGTCGAGCGCGGTCAGCTTCAGCAGCGACCGCGGTTTCGGGCCCACGGTGAGTCCCTGTTCCCGCAGGCCCCGGCACTCGGCGCACGGGCAGTTCCGGCGCAGCGCGTCGAGGGTGAAGTGCGAGACCGAGCCGTCGGGCCAATGCAGGGTCAGACCCGCGTTACGGTCGAGCTCGACATCGGTCGGAGCTTCGGCGTCGGGCAGGTCGAGGGGCACCGCGCGAGTGTGGCCCAAGTCGGTGCCGAGACGTGAATAGGGGTTGAATGGGGCGTATGGCGAAGCTCTCCGAGCCCGAGCTCACCTCGGCGCTCGCCGCCCTCCCCGGTTGGTCGCGCACCGGTGACGAAATCGAGAAGACGTTCGAGCGGGCGAGCTTCGCCGACGCGATCGCGTTCGTGGTGCGCATCGGCTTCTTGGCCGAGGCCGCGGATCATCATCCCGATCTCGACGTGCGCTGGCGTCGGGTGCGGGTCGGGCTCACGACCCACGACTCCGGCGGCCTGACCGCGAACGACACTTCGCTTGCGGGCCAGATCGACGGGCTCGCGGGCCAGATCGAAGGGGTCGCATAACCATGCCGCTCGTCGTCGCGCTGGCGATACTCGGACTTCTGCTCTTGTTCATGTGGATCTCGATCGGGCGCGAGCCGGGGCCGGGACCTTCCGACGTTGCGATCGCCTACGAACGCGCCTGGGACGAGCTCGACTTCGACCTGCTCTACGACCTCTCCGCGTCGGAGCTGCGCGACGGCCTGCGCCGCGACCAATTCATCGCGGCCAAGAAAGCCGCCTACGCGAACAGCGGCAAGAGCGCGCGCATCGGTGCGCGCATCACGGTGGAGACCGCGGTGTCGGGACATCAGGCCGCGCTCGTGGTGACCAAGGTCGAAGCCGACGGCGGCTCGGTGCGCAACAACGTGATGCTCGACCACACCGCGAACGGGTGGGTCGTGATCGGGTATTCGCTCCGGCCCGACAGCGAGACCGCGCCGCCCGCCTCGACTTCGTGACGTCTCCCGACGCGCTACTCGAGTTGTTCGCGGATGCCGGTCGCGCGGTGAACCGCGCCGTCGCCGCGATCGATCCCGGCGATCTGCGCCGCCGGACCGATCGCGAAGGTCAGTACGCGCTGGATCTCGTCGCCGATGCCGAAGCGTGTCGCGTGCTCGAACGCGCCGGGGTGCGGATCGTGAGCGAGGAGTCGGGCGTGCACGAACGGGCCGGCGCAACCGTGACCGTGGTGGTCGATCCGGTCGACGGTTCGACCAACTGCTCGCGCCGCCTCCCGTATTGGGCCACTTCGATCTGCGCGCTCGATGCCGACGGCGCGTTGGCCGGCCTCGTCGTGAACCAGGCGACGGGCGTGTGCGTCACTGCAGTACGCGGGCAAGGCGCGTTCCGCGATGGTGTACGCATCCACGCGTCGACGGCGAAGACGATCGAGGAGTCGATGATCTACATCACCGGTGCCCCGGAGACGTGGCTGCCCTGGAAGCAGTTTCGTTCGCTCGGCTCGGCCGCGCTCGGTCTGTGCGAGATCGCGGTCGGCAGCCTCGACGGGTTGCTCGACGCGGGCGGGTTCCACGCGCCCTGGGACTACCTCGCGGGGTACCTCGCGTGTGTCGAAGCGGGTGCAGTCGTGCGCGACGCGCAAGGACGCGATCTTGCGACCGACGACATCGGTGCGCGCCGCCAACTCGTCGCCGCGGGAACCGTAGAACTGGCCGACGCGCTGATCGCGGGTCTGGCATGACCGCGCTCGACTACCGCGAGCTCTTGGCGGCGGCAGACCGCGCCGCGCACGTGGGCGGCGACATCGTGCGCAGGTACTTCGGTCATCTCGAAGGCGTGCGGGAGAAGTCGCCGGGCGACTGGGTGAGCGAAGCCGACCTCGCGAGCGAGCAGGCGATCCGGGAGTTGCTCACCCGCGACTCCGGTCTGCCCGTGTTCGGCGAAGAGGCCGGCGGCGAGGATTTCGACACCGGTTGGCTGGTCGATCCGCTCGACGGAACGTCGAACTTCGTGCACGGCTTCGACGCGGTCGGGGTGTCGATCGGTCTCATCGAAGACGGTGTGCCCGTGGTGGGCGTGGTGCACGCGCCCCTGCTGGCCCGCACCTTCTGCGCCGCGAAAGGCCTCGGCGCGTTCCGCGACGAGCGCCCGCTGCGGGTCAGTGACCGGGCGCCGGCCCAGGGGATCGTGGCGACCGGCTTCCCGTTCCGACACAAGGATCTCCTGCCCCGGTACGAGGTGGCGCTGGCCACCGCTTTGCGCACGTTCGAGGACCTGCGCCGGGCCGGAGCGGCCAGCCTCGACCTCTGCTGGACCGCCGAGGGCGTGTTCGACGGCTATTTCGAGCTCAATCTCGGGCCCTGGGACGTCGCCGCGGGCGGGGTCATCGTGCGGGAGGCCGGGGGAGTCGTGACCGACTGGGCCGGCGACGACCGGGCCTGGCTCCGGTCGGGGAACATCCTGGCCGCGCCGCCCGCCGTTCACGCCGCCCTCCTTGAGATCGCGGCGGCTACCAGCCGATAAACCCCCAGGTCAAAAAATCATTTGACGCATCTTTCGGATCATGGTCCGATGAACGCTCGAATGTTGGACGCAGGAAAAGGCGAACCGAGCATGAATATCCGCACGTATGCAACCCAGGCCGCCGTACTGGCCGGGAACGCGCGCGTGCGTGCATTCCAGCCGTGCCCGGTCTCGGCCGTCTTTGCGCCCTGGTCGCCGATCTCGCTCGGTACGGCTACGGCCATGAAGCACGACGGCCGGCCCCGACGCCTCGAGGTGTCCCATCCGTAGCAGCCGCTACCAGGGAGCATCCACAAGGCCGTCGGGGCAACCCGGCGGCCTTTCTCTTTGTCTGGCCCGAAATCGACCCACCGCCTACCGAACCACCAAGACCCGCAAACGAAGACGACGACGAACACACGAATCGACGAGAAAAACGGGGAGTGATCGGCGATGTTCGCCATCCAGCCTTTCGAGACCGACGACGAGATAATCCAAGAACCAGACTGGCAGGAGCTCGCGCGCTGCAACGACGGGACCGGCTCGATGACCGAGCTGTTCTTCTCCGAGCAGCTCGACGACATCGCCGCGGCCAAGGCGTTCTGCCTCGAGTGCCCGGTGCGGACGACCTGCCTGGAAGGCGCCCAGGAACGGCGCGAGCCGTGGGGCGTCTGGGGTGGCGAGCTGTTCGTGAACGGCAAGATCGTCGCCCAGAAGCGCAAGCGCGGGCGGCCGCGCAAAGTACGTCCGGAAGAGATGGACGTGCAGGTACCGCAGGCGCAATCCGCCTGAGGAAGGTCGCCTGAAAAGGCGTGCCGGTGCCGCAGAGCGCGGGCCGGGACAACGAGACGTGAGCGGCATCCCCCCGCTGCTCACCGATGCGAGTCCCGGCCTGCGAGCGGCAACCGGAGATACCGTCTGACGAGGGAGTTTCCCTCAGAGAATTCGGCGACGGGATCGAGGCCGGCCATGGAATCGTTGTGCGACGAGATTGCGGCCCTGCGGGACACGCTCCCGAAGATCTCCGTCGACGAAGCGATCTCCGCGTTGACGCTCACCGGCAACAACTCGGCCGACGTGATGCATATCGTCGATTACGCGTTCGACATCGTCGGCAAGCTGAGCCGCAACATCGCCGCCCAGTGGACGGCGATCGAGATCGTGGCGGCCCGCGTCGACGCCCGCCCCTGACGGTGGTCGCGGCATGACGGCAGCCGACCGGCCCGCGTTGCTCGTGTCGGCGTGCTTGTTGGGCACCGCGTGCAATCACGAAGGCGCTCACTCACGGCGCGCCTCGGTGGAAGCGTTGGCGGCCACGCATCGTCTCGTTCCGGTATGCCCCGAAGTGTCCGGCGGACTCTCCACGCCGCGGCCCGCGGCCGAACGTCAAGGTGATCGCGTCGTGAATGTGAACGGCGACGACGTGACCGACGCGTACGAAACCGGCGCCCGCGCCGCGGTGGAGGTCGCGCGGGCTGTCGGTGCACGGCGGGCGGTGCTGAAGGCGCGCAGCCCGTCGTGCGGTAGCGCGCAGATCTACGACGGCACGTTCTCGCGCACGCTGCGCGCGGGCGAAGGTGTCACGGCGGCGGCATTACGCGCGGCCGGCATCGAGGTCGTGTCCGAAGACGACGTTTAGTGCCGGGCGCGGAGCTGGCTGGAACTGAACGCGGCCGGCAGAACCGCACCGTCGGATTGGCGCCGCAGCGTGAAGAGGTCACGGGCGAGATCAACCGACACGATCTCGAAGCCCGCCGACCAGCGCGGTTCGTAACGGGTCAGCACTTCCACTTCGGTGCCGGTCGCGAGGGTGGTCGAGCGAAACGCCCGGCTCGAGACCAGTACGGGCGTGCCCGCTTCGAATGCAGTCATGGGCGGTCTCCTCGCAGGAGATTCCTCATCGGCGGCGGCCCTGACCGTCTTGAGGCAAGGACCGGTCTCGAGGCGGGGCCGGTAGCGTGCCGGGATCGTGCGCCTGTTCGACTGGTTCTTTCGCGACCGCCGGACGGGCCGGATCACGATCGCCCAGTTCCCGAACCTGCCGCTGTGGATCTTCATCGCGACGGTCGGGTTGCGGGTTTTCCTCATGAGCGGGGCGCCGCGGACGGCCGTCGACTGGATCGGCGCGGTCGCGCTCGGCTGGTGGGCGGTCGATGAAGTCGTGCGGGGCGTGAATCCGTGGCGGCGGGTGCTCGGCGCGTTCGTCTGCGTGCTCGTTGTTTCCGACGTCGTCGCGTTGGTGCGTTAGGCGTCGGGGGCGGGCGGGCGGCGGCGCGGGATCTCGGCCCACAGGTCGACGGATCCGTCTTCGCGCCGGCGACGACCGAACCCGATGACGAGTCGTTCGATCAGGCGCTCGCGGATGTCGAACGGGCCGTCGCGCAGCTCGACGTTCCGGTCGCACCGCAACCGCACGCTCGTCATCAAGGCGTAGGTCGTGACGGTGAGCTCGACCGGTTTGGTCACATCACATTCGCGCGCGGCGGAGATCAACTCGTCGACGACCACCACGACGTCGCCGACATGTTCGCCTTCGATGTCCTGGCGCTCGAGTCCGGTGCGCACCGTGCGCCGCGCTTCGCTCAGTTCGGTCTGGCGCGCATGCGAGGTGAACTGGAGCACGCCTTCGTTTAGCGCACCGCGGTGCGTGCGCACGATCGGACCGGACGCGCGATCAGGGCGAGAGCGTGCGGGCGACCGACGAGAGCTTGCACGTGACGGGGCCTTTGACGTTGACGGTTCCGGTCGCGTGCCAGGTTGCCGTCGCGTTGGGTTGGACGCTCGCCACGGCCGCGACGCCGTCGCCGCTCGCGTTGCCGGAGGAGTCCTTGAACTCCACGTGGATCGCGTACACGCTCGCCTTGCTGCTGTGGTTGACGATCTTGCCCGTCGCGGTGGGATGCCCGCCGCCCGGGTCGGCGGTGCACGCGGTGATGGTGACGTCCTTCTTGGCGGCCGCCGATTTCGACGACGAACAGCCCGCCAGCGCCAAGACGGTGAGGAGTGCCGGGGCGGCGAAACGCAAGAGTGTCTTCATCGAGGGGTCTTCCCCCGATGTGCCTCTCGCCAAGCCTCGGCCCGCGGCTCGGTACCATGCTGGTCCCGTTCCGGGGCGTTTAGCTCAGTCGGTAGAGCACCTGCCTTACAAGCAGGCGGTCGGCGGTTCGAGCCCGCCAGCGCCCACTCCGAACGCATCAGCATGGCCGCCCATTAGCGTGACGCTCCATGCGCACGAAGTTGCTCGTTGTCGTCGCCGTCACGATTGCGCTGTTCGCGTCGCAAAGTGTGTCCTCGACCGCGCGTGCGTCGACACTTCCCGCTCCGGATTCGATCGGTGGTGACTTCGCCGGTTTCGTGACCGGCTTCGGTGCGGCGTCCGGGGTCGCGGCGCTGAGCCTTCCGCACATGGCCGCGCCGCTCGTCGGCGTGGCGTCCACACCGAACGGCAGAGGATTCTGGGCGGTCGCATCCGACGGCGGCGTGTTCACCGGCGGGACGGCTCGATTCTTCGGTTCGGTCGGTGGGTTGCATCTGTCCCAGCCGGTCGTCGGCATCAGTCCGACGCCGTCCGGCCTCGGCTATTGGTTGGTCGCGGCTGATGGTGGGATCTTCAGCTTCGGTGACGCGCGCTTCTTCGGCTCGACGGGAGCCCTACGTCTGAACCAGCCGATCGTGTCGATGATCCCGACCCGGTCCGGACGCGGGTACTGGCTCGTCGCGGCCGATGGCGGGATCTTCACGTTCGGCGACGCGCGTTTCTTCGGATCGACCGGATCCATACGACTGAACCGGCCCATCATCGGGGGTATCGCCTCAGCAACGGGACGGGGCTACGAGCTCGTCGCGCGTGACGGAGGCGTGTTCGCGTTCGGAGACGCCAAGTTCTTGGGCTCCGGTACAAAGACTGGTGAGACGTTCGTCGGACTGGCACCCGTGAAGTCGACCGGGTATTGGCTCTTGGCGTCGCTGGGAAACCTGGTCCCGTTCGGATCCGCGCGCCCGGCGTCGTTTTCCGCGCACGGTCGTCAGATCGTCGGTGTGGGTGCACTCCCGAGCGGTAATGGCGGTTGGGTTGCCACTGTCGTCGAGCAGCCGCATTGGCAGACGATCGGTACATCCGTGCAAGGCAGACCGCTGCGCGTGTTGCGCGTCGGCGACGGTCCGCGCCGCATCTTGTGGATTGGTGGAACGCACGGCAACGAACGCCAAGGGAGCGTCGCGACGGCGGATCTCCCGCAGGCGTTCACCATGTCCGGGCTCGCCGACACCGCCACGCTGTGGATCCTCCAAGACGAGAACCCGGACGGGAGCGCGGCGAACACGCGCTACAACGCGAACGGCGTCGATCTCAATCGCAATCTTCCGGCGGCGGACTTCGATCCGTCGGACCCGCGCAACGGCGGTTATCCGCTGAGCCAGCCGGAGTCGGCCGCGCTGTTCCGCCTCATCAACTCCATCCAGCCCGACGTCATCCTCTCCGCGCACGCCGACTCGACTCGGCCGCCGTATGTCATCAACGACGGTCCGCTCGTGCCGCAGGCTGCGGTGTTCGCCCAACTCGTCGGCATGCCGGTTACCACGTCGGATCAGCTCAGTCACGCGACGCCGGGTTCCCTCGGCTCGTGGTGGGGCCACGACCACCACAAGTCGGTGCTGACCATCGAATACGCGTTCGGGAGCGACCCGACCCGCGACTGGGAGATGACGGAGAACGCCATCCTCGACGTCATGCAAGGTTTGTGAGGCACTCGTGCGTCGGTGATTGCCAATCTCAGGAGTCGGGGGAGTCGGGGGAGTCGGCCGGCCTTTCCGACACCTGCGACCATCCGTCGGGAACTTCGACGTTGATGATCTCCGGCACCGCGGCAAGCGGTTCCGACAATACGACGGACGCGTGCGCGAAGTGCTCGGAATTCACGTGCGCTTCGCCGGCGGCGCGGTCCTTCGGTGACGAGTTCGAAATGTCCAGTGCTACAGCACGCCGGCAGCTAACGGCGGAGTCGGTCGCGTAGGCGAAGTACGCCTTCGCGAAAACCGGGCCGCTGCATAGACCATCTCTGCGCGTCGAGCTCGATCCGCATTGCCTGGTGCGCGTCTTCGGCCAGGAGCTCGGCGTCGAGGCTGGCCTTCGTCCGGCGGACGAGCTCGGGATCTCGGCGCGCGGGCGTCGACGAAGGCCTGGGTGACGTAGACGTGCGGTTGGTCCTCGAGCACGGTGGTCGGGTTGATGTCGCGCGCGCTCTGCCCGATCCCGGTGACGGTCAACACATTCACCTGCCGGGGACCGTGGTAGCCGGGCACCGAGTCGTTCGCCGCGTCGAGATCCTGCTCGGTGCTCGCGGCGGTGAGTTGGTCGCCGTCGTAGGCGAGCAACTGGTACAAGCGGGCCGAAGCCGCAACCTGCGGAAGCCGATCGACTGCATCGAGGCGCGGATGGTGGCGATCGTTGAAGGTCGTTCCGTCGGGCGCAGGCAGCGCACCTCGGCGTCTTGCTCGGAGACGGAATGCAGCAGGCGCGGATACGACGACGCGGTCCGGCGCGCGCCGGCCGCCGCAGCCAACGCGACTCCGCTCGCGAGCGCCATGATGACCGCCAGGCCGGCGCGCGCCGTCGACTCTCCGCCCGCAATCGGTACGTGAGGATGCTCACGTCGACGACACACTCGTGGTTCCCACGCTGTTTCGTGCCGTGCCCACCGGCAAGGCTGGTCGCACGACCTCGGTTGTGATGTTGTCAGGCGAGCCTTCGCATTGCCGCGCGGTGGTCACGCGCCGCCCCTAGTTTCGGACGATGTACGAACCGCGCGCGAACCGGACCCGGCGAAGTATCAGGCTGTTCGCCGTATTTGCCGGAGTCGTGATCGCGACTCTCGGCGCGTTCGCGGGGGCCGCGTACGCGTTGAAGGTCAGTCCGGCACCGAACCCGTTGGTCCTGCAGGAAGGTGACTCGCAAACCGTCTCCCTCGTGCTCGACGCGCCGATCATCGCTCCGGGCCCGGATCCGAACCCGACCGTGGTCGTGACATTCACCGTCGACGATCCGAGTCGCGTTTCGTTGTCGGCGCCTTCGGTGACCTGGACCGCGGCGGAGTGGCCGCAGTCCCGATCCATCACCGTGACTGCTCTCCACGACGGAGTGCACGACAGCACGAACACGGTCGTTGTGCACGCGGTCGCCGCTTCTGCGGCGGCGTACTACAACGGCTTTGCGACGACGTTCACCGTCTCGATCGCCGATGTTGATCCCGCGCCTACGACGACCACCACGTCTGCGGCACCGGCTTCGACGATCGCGACGACGACTTCCACACCGCCGTCGTCGTCGACGACGACGGTCGGCGCATCCACAACGGTCTCGCCCAGCCGGGCCGTTGCCGCGCTTCCGAACACGGGTGCCGCAAGTCAGTTCCCGATCCTCGTCGGTGCGCTGTCGATCGCGTTCGGCGCGACACTGCTGCTCGGTCGCCGCGCTTCGCGCGAACCGGTAGCGGGTTGCCCGCACTCGATACCCCGACAGTTCGGTCGAATACGCGTCCGCCGCCGGGCATGATGGGTGCCGGAGGCGAGGACCGAGCATTGACGACGTTTCGTGAGCGGCAAGCGATCGGGCTGGACCGGAACGTGCAGTACATGCGCGACCACCCTCGGGGCGCTCGTCTGCTTCCTTGGGTGTACGGGTTCGGCGCAGTCTCCGGCCTGTGGAATGCCGCCCTGCATACCGTTCGGTTGGACTGGTCAGCCCTCTATTGGATCGTCTTCACGCTGCTATTCGGTGCACTTGCGTGGCGGTGGCGTCAAGCACGGGGGATTGCGGAGGCGACGCCTGCTCTCCGCGTCGAACGGGCTCCCGCGGCACCACTGACTCATCGGCAGAAGGTCGGGACCGGGGTCGTCGGCGCGGGCGTTCTCCTGCTCGTAAGTTCGGCGATCGCAGTCGCCGCGGGGGCCGGGGACAGCGCGAGCATGGCGGTGTTCCTCGCCGGAGCGATCGTCTGCACCGCCGGTTACTCACTGCGTCGCTGAGTGTCCTGCCCGACGCCGGGGCGGATTGCTTCGACGTCGATCTCCGGTTCCGACAGGTCGATCGTCGGGTTCTCGACGCGATCGAGTTCGTCGAGTCGGGTCGAGATGCCTTCGAGGAGGGCCGTTGCGGGCAGCGCGGATTCGTTTACGGCCGACAGGAAGTCTGCGCCGCGGATCCGCCAGAGCTCCGCGTTGCCCGCCGCCCGAACGGTCGCGGTACGAGGCACTTGCCGGAGCAGGCCGATCTCGCCGAACCAATCGTCTGCGCCGAGGGTTGCAACCGGCTCGCCGTTCTTGGCGACGGTGAGGTCGCCCGAGCGCACGACGTAGAGATCGTCGGGCGCGTCGCCCTGTTGAATGATGATGTCGCCGCGCGACACCTTCAGCACTTGGAGCGTACCGGCCAGGCGTTCGAGCGCGAGGCGCGAGACGCCGTCGAAGAGTTGGACGCGGGCAAGGATGTCGACGGTCGGTTCGAGCGCGAGTCGGCGCGCGTCGGACAAGCGCGCGACGCGCGCGAGGCTCGGTATCGCCAGCGCGGCCGACCCGACGACCACGAGTGCGGCGACCACGAGTGATGTCTGCAAGGAGAACACCGCGACGAGCAGCGGTCCGAGCAACGAGCCCGTGAGCTTGCCCCCGTTGACCATCATGTTCTCGATGCCGTAGACGCGCCCCAGGACCTGCATGCGGCTGAGGCGCTGCACGAGGGAGACGGACAACACCTCGAAGGTGACGACGCCGACGCCGACTGCGACGAGCACTGCGCAGGCCGAGCCGGCATTCGTCATGAGGCTGAGGAGGGCGAGCGGCACCGACGTGAGCGCGAGCGCGATGACCACGATCCGGGCGGGCCGATCCGCGGCGACAGTTCGGCCGATCAACGGGATCGCGATGATCGCGCCGACCGCGATCGCGGCGTTCAGGACACCGACGCCGTCGGCGCCCATGCCGAGCAGATCGCGGGCGACAAGCACGAGCAGCACGAGCTCGAAACCGCGTGCGACGCTGAACACGAAGACCAACCACATCATGACCGCGAGGCCGGTCTGCTTCATGACGGCGTCGACACCCTCGTGCAGATCGCGCCGCCACGACATGCTCTTGCCGAGGCGCTGGTGTGCGGCGCGCGACGTGTCGCGCAAGCGGGGAACCGCGGCGAGGAGCATCGCGGAGAGGGCGAACGTCGCCGCGTTGACGCCGAAGGCCCATTGCGCCGCGAACAGCCACACGATCGCCGAGCCGAGCAGCGGACCGACGAACGTCGCGATCTGTCGCACGGAGCGCACCAGCGCATTCGCGGCCGCGGCGTCGCGCTCGCCGACTACGAACGCGATCCCGGCGGTGAACGCCGGACGGTACGGGGTCGCGAGGACATAGGTGACGAAGACGATTGCGATGACCAACACGGGTGAGGCGCCCGTGCCGACCAGCCACACCGTCGACGCCATGAGCACCGCGCGGACCAGGTCGAGGCTGACCAGCAATGCCCGGCGATCGAAGCGGTCGGCGAAGACACCGCCGGCCGCGCCGAACAGGGCCCGGGGCCCGAGCCGAGCGACCGCGGCGATCGCGATGAGTGCGGTGCCGTTCCGATGGCCGAGCAACCACACGAGGAGGCCCACCCAGAAGACGGCGTCGCCCAGCGACGACAATCCCTCGGCCGCCACCAGTGAGCGCAGCTGTGTTTGCCGACGCCAGATGCTCTGCGTGGGCGACGCCCGGTGGGCGTCGCCGACTTCGCCTCCGGAGTCACCGTCCGTCATCCCGCCATCACCCGTTCGCTCGCCCGGGCGGAGCATACGAGAACGCGGCTTGGCCGGCGCGGTGCCCGCGGCCCCACGCGGGCTCGCGGTGCGTACCCTCGAGTGCAACGCGAGGTGTCGCATGGTTGCACTTGTCGTGGTTGTGGTCGTCGCCGTTCTGGCAGTGCTGGCGTTCTTCGCCGCCGTCATCGAACGCCGGCGGCGCCGACCGGCGAGCCGCATCGAGCGCGCGCGTCGGTGGCGAGGCACGTCCGGACCTCAGTAGCGCGCTTCGGCGCTAGGTTTCGGGCGTGGCAGACATCGCTCCGGGAGCGATCATCTTTCTCGTGGCGCTGTTCCTCGCCGTTGTCGGCGCGACCGTATTGGTCGTCGCGGTTCGGCGCGGCATGCTTTCGGAACGTCCGCCCGACGGAGACACTCAACCCGAGGAGTAACCGTCGAGTTGTGCCGCCACTCCGCGTACATCATCGTCGTCGTCCCGCCAGACCGTGACGTTGGCGAAGCCGTTGGCCGCGAACGTCGGGGCGAGACTCCGGTCCTGATCGGCACCGACTTCGATCAGCAGCGAGCCCCCGGGCCGCAGAAGGCGCGTGGCCGCGGCGACGACGCGGCGCACGATCGTCAGCCCGTCGGGACCTCCGTCGAGCGCGACGTGCGGTTCGTGACGTTGCACGTCGGCGGGCAGGAGCCGAATGTCGTCCGTCGGGACGTAGGGCGTCACCGCGGTGACGATGTCGAAGCTCGCGTCGCCGCGTATTGGCTCGGCGCCGTCGCCGGCGACGCTGAGAACACCATTGCGGCGGGCGCAGGCGGCGGCGCGGGCATCGATGTCGACACCGATGACCAACGCGGTCGGGACTGCTGCTTTCAGGTGCGCGGCGATCGCACCGGCACCGGTGCAGATATCGACGGCCCGGCCGCGTTCCGGTAGCAACGCGGCGGCGCGCCGAGCCAGTTCCTCACTTTGCACGCGCGGGACGTAGACGCCGGGCGACAGCTGCAGGACGCGCTCGCAGAACCGAACCTGGCCCGTGATCCAACCCGGTGGTTCACCGAGTTCCCGGCGGGACAACCACGCCTCGAGGGTGACCGCATCGGGCGCGGCGGCGATGAACAGAGCCGCCTCCTCGTCCGCCGCGACGCAGCCGGCCGCGACCAGCCGCGCGGTCACGGCATCGAGGGTGGGGTTCGCGGCCAACACCGTGGCAGTCTCCCAAACGCGCGGCGCCTTGACGCTCGATGTTCATGTTCTGTCCGACGCAGCTTTCTGCCCGGCCGACTCCTCTCCATCATACACAACAAATATGATGTAGAAGGTGGAGAATTGCGGTAGCTTGGTCCTATGGCCGCCGATGACGACACCTGGCGTATGCGGCGTACTTGGCCGGTGAACCCACGCAGATCGAGACCGCTGACGTCGATCGTCTGCGCGCCGTCGGCCTGACCGACTTCGATGTCCTCGACCTGAACTACGCAGTGGCCTCGACGATCCCCACCCGGCATTCAGCCGGCGATCGCACGACCTTCTTCGGCGAGTCGATCTGACTGGACGTGCGCGCGCGGCGACGCGTGCTGCTGCACCGCCAGCACCGCTGCCGTCGCCTCGGCGGCGGTGAGATCGAGCTCCCTCATCAGGACCCCCACAACCTCGCGGAAGGGGACGTGGATCGATAGCAGGGCCTCGGCGCAGTGCGTTCCGGGAATGATGTCCATGGCGTAATTCTCGGCGGCCGGTGAGAATCGAGACAGAGGGCGAAGGTCCCAAAGGACCGGGTCGGCGGGCCCCAAGCCGTAGCGTTCCGCGCAGTGCTCCAGGATCTCGATCAGGTCGCGCAGATGTCGACGGCGAACGCAGTCGGGGCGCTCGAGTCGGCGACCGACGGCCTGTCGCCGGCCGAGGCGACTCGCCGGCTCGCCGAGTACGGGCCGAACGCGTTGCGAACCCACACGGTGCGGGCCTGGAGTGTGCTCGCCCGCCAGCTGCGCAACCCGCTGCTGCTTCTCCTTCTCGCGGCGGCGGCGGTGTCGGGTCTCACCGGCGATCCCACCGACGCGGTGATCATCGCGGTGATCGTCAGCCTCTCCGTGGGGCTGGGATTCGTGAACGAGTTCCGGTCCGAGCAGGCCGTCGCCGCGCTGCACGCTCAGATCCGGCACACCGCGCTCGTGGTGCGGGGCGGCGTGCCGCAGCGAGTCGACGTCGTGAGCATCGTGCCGGGCGACATCGTGCAGCTGTCGGTCGGCGACATCGTGCCCGCCGACGTGCGCCTGCTCGAGGCGACCGAGCTCGAGTGTGACGAAGCGGTGCTGACGGGCGAGTCGCTCCCGGTCGACAAGTCGTGTGATCCCGCCGCGCACGAGAAGTCGTGCGCACTGATGGGCACGATCGTGCGCGAAGGCACCGCCCGCGGTGTCGTCGTACGCACGGGGATGCAAACGGCGTTCGGCAAGATTGCGGCCGGGCTCGGCGAACGACCGGGCGAAACTGCGTTCCAGATCGGCTTGCGGAAATTTTCGTTCCTACTGGTGCGGGTCGCCGGGGTACTCACCGTTTCGATCTTTGTGATCAACATCGCGTTGCATCGTCCGTTCATCGACGCCCTGTTGTTCTCGCTCGCGATTGCGATCGGCCTCACACCGCAGCTGCTTCCGGCGATCGTGACGGTGAGCCTCTCGACCGGCTCGCGGCGTTTGGCGCGCAAGAAGGTTCTCGTCAAACGGCTGGTGAGCATCGAAGACCTCGGCAACATCACGCTGCTGTTCACCGACAAGACGGGAACCCTGACCGAAGGGCACATCACCTTCGATCGCACCGCCGACCCAAGCGGCGCGCCCGTCGCGCGCGCACACCTGCTCGGGCTGGTGTGCAACGAAGCGGTCGTCGACGCGGGGAAAGCCGTCAGTGGCAACGCGCTCGATGTCGCCCTCTGGGACGCAGCCGACGCCGAGACCGCGGCAGCCGCGAACGGCTGGAAGCGCGTCGCCCTGCGGCCGTTCGACCACGAACGACGTATGTCGGTCGTCGTGGCCGACGCTCCCGACGGCCGGCGCTGGCTCGTGGTCAAGGGCGAGCCCGAAGGAGTGCTCGCCCGCAGCGACCACATCCCGCCGACGGCCGCGAGAACGTTGTCCGATCTCTACGATGCCGGCGCACGCGTCATCGCGATCGGCGCCCGACCCGCGCCCGATCTCACGCAGCCGACCGACGCCGACGAACAACACTTGGAGTTCGTCGGGTTCGTCGTGTTCACCGACCGCCCCAAGGCCGACGCCGCGCCCTCGCTCGCGCGCCTCGCGAAACTGGGCATCGTCGTCAAGGTGATCTCCGGCGACAGTCAGCAGGTCGCGGTGAAGGTCTGCACCGACCTTGGGCTCGAGATGCTCGGCTCGCTCACGGGCGACCAGGTCGACGCGCTGGACGACGCCGCGCTCGGCGAGGCGATCGATCACACGACGGTGTTCGCGCGCGTCGGACCGGAGACGAAATCTCGGATCGTTCGGGTACAGCGGTCGCGAGGTGCCGATGTCGCGTTCATGGGCGACGGCGTGAACGACGCCGTCGCGCTGCACCACGCCGACGTCGGCATCTCCGTCGACACCGGCACCGACGTAGCCAAGGACGCGGCTGACGTCATCCTCCTCGACAAGGATCTGGGCGTGCTCGCCGACGGCGTCGTCGAGGGCCGGCGCATCTTTGCGAACACGATCAAGTACGTCCTGATGGCCACGTCGTCGAACTTCGGCAACATGTTCAGCGCGGCCGGCGCGTCGGCCTTCTTGTCGTTCTTGCCGATGCTGCCGTCGCAGATCCTGTTGAACAACCTGCTGTACGACGGCAGTCAGATGACGATACCGACCGACAATGTCGACGAAGAGATGCTCGCGCGTCCGTCGGCGTGGGATCTCGGATTCATCCGCAGCTTCATGATCTTCTTCGGCCCGCTCAGTTCGGTCTTCGACTTCGCGACCTTCGGTGTGATGATCGGCCTGTTGCACGCGCACGCGGCCGAGTTCCGCACCGGGTGGTTCGTCGAGTCGCTTTCGACGCAGGCCCTGGTCATCTTCGTGATCCGTACTCGGCGGCATCCGTTCTGGCGCAGCCGTCCGAGCCGGCCGCTCACGATCGCGTCGTTGGTCGTGCCGATGATCGGTGTGGCGTTGCCGTACACGCCCTTCGGGCACGCGCTCGGCTTCACCCATCTCCCGCTCGTCTACTACCCGATCCTCGGCGGAATGGTGGTCGCGTATCTCGCGCTCGTCGAACAGACCAAGGGGATCTTCTACCGGCGTCGGCCCATCGGCCCGCCGATCGCCGCGCCCATACCGGAGCGGACGCGACGTATTCGTCGGCGCGCCTCCCGCTTCACGCACTGGGGTCGAGTCCACCCGCCGATCCCGTTGCCCGACAGCTCGCGGGGAACGGCGCGCTCGGCTTCGGGTTTCCCTACGGGGTGAGGTGGGTCACCAGGAGCGGGCACGTCGCCTGTTGCAGCACAGCCATCGTGACGCTGCCCAGAGTCGCCCGCGCGAATCCCGTGCGGCCGTGGCTGCTCATCGCGATCAGGCCCGCGGGTAGGTCGGTCGCGAAGTCGGCCAACGTCCCGGCGACGTACGAGCTGCGCAGGAGATGTGCTCGAACATGTTCGCGACCACCGAAAGAATCGACGATCGGATCGACGATCGTCTCGGGGTGTTCCGCGCTCGGCACGTCGCGCGGATGACACACGAAGGCCGCATCGATCGGAAGCCCGAGTTGCTCGGCCCACTCTCGGGCGATGGGCGCGATCCGCTCCGACGCTTCCGACCCGTCGACACACGTCAGGAGGTGTGCGTCGGGGGTCAGGAAGTCGGCCTGGCAGTTCCGGCCGACGAGCAGCACCGGTCGCTCGGAGTGGCGCACGACTTCCTCGGCGGTGCTGCCGAGCACGGACCACATCACGCGACCGTGTCCGTGGCTCGTCATGCAGACGATGCGGTCGTCGGATTCGTCGACGATCTTCGCGATCGCGCTGGCGGGCAGGAATTCGTCGGTGTCGGTCGCGTCGATCGGCAGATCCGGGAAACGTTCCCCAACTTCCGCGAGGTAGTCCTTGGGTGAGAGCGTGCCTTTGAACGGTGCCGTCACGAGGAGCAGACGACCATTGATGCGCTGTGCGATCGCACCGGCCACCGGCAGTGCCCGTTCGGCGAAAAGCGAGCCGTCGAGCGGCACGACGAGAGTTCGGGCGACCATTGTCATCGTCTCCTTGTGCTGGTCATGGCGACGGCTCAGATCCCGTCGCGTTGGGTCGGGCACGTCATGCAACGTGCGCCACCGCGGCCGCGACCCAGCTCGCTTCCGGGAATGCTGACGACCTCGATGCCGTGATCGCGCAGCATGGCGTTCGTCACCGTATTGCGTTCGTATCCGAACACCACCCCGGGGGCGACGGTGAGGAAGTTGTTCGCGTCGTCCCACTGCTCGCGTTCGGCGGCCCGCGCGTCTTCGTCGGCCGACAGCACGCGGATCTTGTCGACGCCGAGCGCGTCGGTGATGGCCGCGAACAGGTCGTCGCGGTGCTCTACGTGCAGGCCGCCGGTGTCGTGTTCGACGATCTCCTCACGATCGGCGGGGGTGATGACCCACGCCCGCATCGACGCGGGATCGAGGTAGGGATAGCGAACAAACGTGTCGACGTCGATCATGGTGAGCACGGTGTCGAGGTGCATCAACGCGTGCGACTTCGGGAGCTGCGTCGCGATGACGGTATCGGCCTGCCCGCTCCGGAAGAGCTCGCGGGTCAGGATCTCCACGCCCATGGGAGTCGTGCGTTCGCCCATGCCGATCAGCACAACACCCCGACCGAGTACGTGAATGTCGCCGCCTTCGAGCGTCGCGGGCTGGTGATTCACGTCGTCACCGCCGTAGTAGACGGGAAATGAAGCCTCGGCGAAGCGCGGATGGAAGCGGTAGACCGCGCGGCTGTGCAGCGACTCGCGCTGCCGCGCCGCCTTGGCCATGGGATTGATCGTGACGCCCCCGTAGATCCACGCGGAGTTGTCGCGTTGGAACAACGTGTTCGGGAGCGGCGCCAGCACGAAATCGTCGAGCTCGAGCGTCTGCCACCGGAGGCTTCGCACTCGCAGCGGCGACACGTCGGCTCGGGTCACGCCACCGACGAGGAGCTCGGCGAGGGTTGCCGCGTCGACATCCTCGGCGAAGTGCCGCAACGGTCCGGCCAACGTCGGACCGACTTGCTCCGCAGAGCAAGTGCGGTCCAGCACGAAGGCACGGGCCTCGGGGATGTCAAGCGTCTCCGCGAGCAAGGTGTGAAAGTGATGCACGGTCACCCCGTGCTGCTCGAGGAGCCGGACGAAGGCGTCGTGCTCCTCCCGGGCTTTGTCGGCCCACAGCACGTCGTCGAACAACAGTGCGTCGCAGTTGCTCGGCGTGAGCCGAGTCAGTTCCAGCCCCGGCCGGTGGACGATGGCCTCGCGGAGTTGACCGACCTCGGAATGGACTCCGAACGGGGCGTTCATGATTCGCTCGCCGTCGTCACCGGGGCGATCAGCGCGATGGGAGCGGCGGCGGGCTCGACGCCGTTGTGCGTGCCGGCGAGCAGCGAATAGGGGCTGTCGGCCGGGTAGTCGATCGGAATGACCGGCGACTCGCCGTACTCACCCCGCTGCGCCTTCATCCAGATGTACACCGGGACTCCGAGGAAGAAGGCGAAGACTCCGAAGTACACGGCCTGGTAGCCGGTTCCCGCGAGGGCCCAGAAGGAGAACGCCAGTGCCGCGAGGCTGACGATGGAGTCGCGCACCAGGTGCGGCCAGCTCACAGCCCGGCCTTTCACCAGCAGCCAGTAGAGGTGCGCGGCCGCGGAGTAGAGGTACGGAATGACCGCGGTCAAGACGCTCAACAGCACCACGTCGGTGAACACCTTCTGGAAGTGCCAGTAGCTGAAGATGGTCAGCAGCGACGCGGCCGACGCTCCCACGATGATGCCGAATACGGGAATCTCCCGACTGTTCAACTTGGCGAACTGGGTGGGGAAGAGACGGTCACGAGCAGCAGCCATCGGCATCTCGGCGCAGATGAGGGTCCAGCCGTTCAGGCAGCCGATGCCGGAGATGATGGCGACGACCGCCATGAGCTTGCCCGCCCACACGCCGCCGAACATCGCGTTCACGGAGTCGGAGAAAGGCGCAGTGGAGTTGAGGAGTGCGGCGTGGCTCACCGTGCCGAACACGGCCAACGTGCCGAGCATGTAGACGAACGCGCAACCGAGCGTGCCGAGCACCGTCGCTCGGGTGACATTGCGCAACGGGTTGCGGACCCGGCCGGCCGCGACTGATGCGACCTCCAGACCGAGGTAGCTGAACAGCGCGATGGCCGCGGCGGCCGACACCGCGGATCCGAGCGATCCGCCGCTCGCGTTGAACGGTCCGAAGTTGTGGGCTTTGATGAACAGGAGCCCGATCGTGCCCATGAACACGAGCGGCACGAACTTCAATATCACCGTGATGTTCTGAAAGCCCGCCAGGTTGCGCACGCCCGAGATGTTGATGAGGGCGGGGATCCACAAGCCCACGAGCGCGATCGCGACGGCGCCCCACTTGTTGCCGCCCTTGTTGACGAACACCTCGACATAGCCGACCCACGCGACGACGATCGCGGCGTTGCCGATCCATGCGGTGAGCCAATACGACCATGCGGTGATGAAGCCGCCGAAGTCGCCGAAGGCGTCACGGGCGTAAAGGTAAGGACCGCCCGAGCCCGGAACCCGCTTGTTGAGCCACCCGAAGACGAGGGCAAGTGCGAGTGCGCCGATCGTGACGAGCCCGAAGGCAAGCAGGCTCGCACCGGGGCCGTACGGCGCGAGGGCCGAGGGGAGCGCGAACACGCCCGTGCCGATGATCGAACCGATCACCAGCGCGGTTGCGGTGGGCAGCCCGAATCGGTTGACGAACTCCTTGCCCCGGGTCGAGCCGACCGACTCCACCGGTTGCTCGTCTGCTTTGGTACCCATCGCCTTCTCCTTGGATCTGCACCCCACGCCGGGTGGTCTCTTCGACCGTATGGATCGGGTTGCGGACCGACGAGGGCCGATGGTTGTCGCCGGGAGGACGAAAGTCCCGAGATGGAGCCCGAGCAGTCGCGGGGGGAGTTTGGGACCTTTGGCCCGGCACGATCGGGATTCGCGTCTCTGTCTGTGCAGGGGCGGGTCGACGTTCAATGGGTGGTGAAACCGGAGGGACCCGAATGAACGACGCTCGACTCGATCAGCTTTCCGAAGAGGACTGTCTGCGACTGTTGCGGCAGGGAACGGTGGGCCGCATCGCAGTGCTCGCCGACGACGGTCCCATCGTCATGCCCGTCAACTACCGGTTCGTCGAACCCCCTTCCGGGCCGCTGATCGCGGTTCGGACGTGTCCCGGCAATGTGATCGAGCGGGCGCCGGCGAGCGTCGCGTTCGAGATCGACGGCATCGACTCCGTCCGCCACGAAGGTTGGTCGGTGCTCGTTCGCGGCGACATGCTGCACGCCGAGCCCAACTCGGACGACTTCCGCGCGCTCTACGACTCCGACACTTGGCTTGCCGACCGCGATTCGTGGTTGCTGATCGAGCCGTGGGCCATCAGTGGGCGCGAGCTTCGTGGACCCGAGCCGGTCTGGCACTTCCGACTGGGTGAGTACCTCTAAGTAGATCGGAGAAGGCGATGACCAGCCGCGGACTCGATCGGTTGACGACTGAGGAGTGTCTTGCGCTCATGCACGGCAATTCGTTCGGTCGGATCGGCTTGAAGATTGCCGACGACCTTGTGATTCTTCCGGTGTACTACGCGGCGCGGGGTGAGGAGATCGTGTTTCGGACCGATCCCGGCACGAAGATGATCGGCGCCGTACTCGAGACGCGTGTGGCGTTCGAGATCGATGACCGCGACGCGGGTTGGAGCGTCCTCGTCGTCGGGCGTGCGCACGAGGTGCGGGCACCGACCGCGGATGCGACGGCCGCCCTCGAGCAGCTGGACGAATTCTGGCCGCCGGGTGAGCGTGAGCTCATCGTGCGGATCGAGATCGAACGCATCACGGGCCGGCGTATACGCGCTTCGAGCTGAGCCGACGAGTGACGAGCCGCTTTCGAGATCGCGCCGAAGCCGGGAAGCGGCTCGCGACGCGACTCGTGGCGCGGTCGATCGGCGCACCCGTGGTGCTCGGGCTTCCCCGTGGTGGCGTGCCGGTCGCGTTCGAGGTTGCCGCCGCGCTGCACGTGCCGCTCGATGTGATCCTCGTGCGCAAGCTCGGTGTGCCTGGCCAGCCGGAGCTTGCGCTCGGCGCCGTCGGCGAGGATGGCGTACGCGTGCTCGACGAGGACGTGTTGCGGCTCACACAGGTCAGTGGAACGGACCTCGACGCCGTCGAATCGCGAGAACGTCGAGAGGTTGTCCGCCGCAGCCGCGACTATCGGGTTTCGCGCGCCGCCGTGCCCCTTGGTGGACGTACCGCGCTCATCGTCGACGACGGCATGGCGACCGGCTCGACGATGCAGGCGGCCTGCTTGGTCGCCCGCGGCACGGCGCGGCACGGGTCGTAGCGGCGGTTCCGGTTGCCTCGCTCGAGGCTGTGGAACGAGTGCGTTCCGGCGCCGACGAGGTGGTCGCGTTGGAAACGCCGCGAGTATTCGGGGCAGTGGGACTGTTCTACGACGACTTCACCCAGACCACCGACGACGAAGTCGTCACCCTTCTGCGCGCCGGACTCCAGCACACGAACGACGCCGAGAGTCCCGACGACGCTGACCCCGACGGCGTCAGGCCGAATCCGGGAGCCGGCGGCCGGTGACCTGTTCGGCAACGAGCCGCACGTAGTACTCCCGTTCGCCCGCGGGCCAGTCGTGGCCGAGCAGTGACTGCGCGTGCACGAGCTGCGCGGGCTCGGTGATCTGGTGGACGTGGCCGCGGACGAGAACGCTCCAACCCGGCGACGCGTTGTCGGCTTCGAACACGACACTGGTCTCGAGAACAGCGGCGTCGAGTTTCGTGCCCGGTGCGGTCCGGAACACGATGTCGTGGTCCATCACCGCGTAGTACACGGGGAAGATCGAGAGTTGATCGGCAATCCGGACGCCGATCCGGCCGAGCGTCCGGCTGTGCAGGAACACGTAGCACTCGGCTTCGTCGAGGACGTGCAGATCGTGACTGGTCATGGCAGGAGTCTGCAGGTTCGCTCGCTGATTTGCCAGAGTCGACCGCAGTCCGCCTGTGGGTCACAAGCCCCGAGGGTTCGGGACTCATTGCTCTCGTCGGCGTCCCGTGGGTGCCGTTGACTTGCTCACATGCATCCGGGGCCCACGGCCGTCGTCGCCTTGGACTGCGTTTCGCGTCGATACCGGGTCGGATCGGAGTCGGTGACCGCGCTGTGCGACGTCACGCTCTCGGTTGCCGCCGGTGAGTTCACCGTAGTGCTCGGCCCGTCGGGCAGCGGCAAGACGACGATCCTCAACATGATCGGCGCGCTCGACGTTCCGACGAGCGGTCGGGTCGTCATCGATGGCCACGACATCACCGGCGCGAGTCGCCGCGAGCTGTTCGCGTACCGGCGCTCGATCGTCGCGTTCGTCTTCCAGACCTTCAACCTCTTCCCCGGCCTCACGGCTCGAGAGAACGTCGAGTTCGGGATCGATGTCGCGCGGGGAAAGCCGATCGTCGCACCGCGGAGAAGGTTCTGCGCGACGTCGGCCTGGGCGACCGGCTCGATCACTTTCCCAATCAGCTGTCCGGTGGGGAACAGCAACGGGTCGCGATCGCGCGCGCTCTGGCAACGGGTAGTCGACTCCTCCTCGCCGACGAGCCGACCGGCGAGCTCGACTACCGCACCGGTGTGCAGATCCTCGGCCTCCTGCGCGATCAGGCTGCAGCGGGCTCGTGCGTGATGATCGTGACCCACAACCGCGAGATCTCACGCGCCGCGGGGCGCGTCATCGAGCTGAGTGGCGGGCGGATCGTGGCCGACGGGCCGCCCGAGGGCGGCGCGGCGCCACTCGAATCGTTGCGCTGGTAACCGATGCAACGCCTCGGTGCACTCTTGCGCTGGACGGGACGCGACCTGCGGGCTCGCTGGCTCCAGGTCGTCGGTATTGCGCTCATCATCGGCATTGGCTCCGGGTTCTACTCCGGCCTCCTCAGCACCTCCGCCTGGCGCCGGGAGTCGTACGCCGCGAGCTACCGCGTCACCAACATGTACGACCTGCGCCTGCAGCTGGCCGACGGTAGCTACGCGAGCGCGTCGGCACTGCGATCCGTGGCCGCGGAGATCGCGCATCCGGATGACGTTGCCGCGGCGTCGGTTCGGCTCGTCGGTCCGACACAGATCGACGCGTCGTCAGCGACGCGCACGCTCTTGGTGCCCGGGTCGGTCGTCGGGGTCGACATCGATCACGGACTGCCGAGCGTCGCCACGCCGGCCGTTCTCGTCGGGCGCAACCTGCGTTCGACCGACCGGGGGAAACCCATCATCGTCCTCGACCGCCACTTTGCCGGGTACTACCACCTTCCGGCGACCGGCCGGATTGTCGCGTCCGGCGGACGAAAACTCACGTACGTCGGTCAGGGTCTCACCCCCGACAACTTCATCGTTCTCGGCGCGCAGCAGACGCAGGAGACGGCGGCCGACTACGCACTCGCGTACACCTCGCTCGAGACCGCGCAGAGCCTCCTCGGCCGGCCCGGCCAGGCGAACGAACTCCTGTTGCGCGTCAACGATCAAGACAAGGTTGCCCGGGTCGAATCGGAGCTCGGACGCGCGATGAATGCGCGCTTGCCGGGCGTCGCGTTCACCACGAACACACGGCAACAGGACCCGGCGCGCGTGTCGCTGTTGAACACCGTCGACAGCACTCGCCGGCTCTACATGCTGTTCGCGGTCATGCTTCTGCTGGGCGCGGCCTTCGGGGCGTTCAACCTGATGGTCCGGATCGTCGAAGCCCAGCGCCGGGAGATCGGAATCGCGATGGCGCTCGGGACGTCGCCGATGCGGATCGCGTTGCGTCCGCTGCTCGTCGGTCTCGAAGTGGCTCTCGGTGGAGTTGCGTTCGGTGTGGTCGTCGGTCTGTTCGTGGACCACCTCGTCGGCAACGTTCTGCGCAGTTATCTCCCGCTCCCGGTCTGGAAGACGGGATTCCAAACCGCCACGTTCGCGCAGGGGGCGGCGCTCGGCGTGTTGGTCTCCTTCCTCGCCGTCTCCTGGCCGGTCGTGCGGGCCGTGCGCGTACCGCCGGTGGAGGCGATTCGCCATACCGCGGTCGCACCACGGGGCGGACGCATCAGGCGGGCACGGCTGCCGCTCCTCGGCAACAGCATCGTGCGGATGCCGTTCCGCAACGTGATCCGGTCGAGCCGACGTTCGGTGCTCACCGTGCTCGGAATCGCGGCGACGATGGCGGTGCTCGTCGCGCTCCTCGGTCTCGTCGATGCCATCTACGCCACGATCGGCACCGCCCGATCGGAGATCAACGCCGGCGGTTCGAACACCGCAACAGTGACGCTCGAAGACTTCATGCTTTCGACCGCGCCGCAGGTGCGGGCGGTCGGAGCCGCGCCGTCGGTTGCGCGGGCGGAGACCGATCTTCAGGTCGGCGGCACCCTGCGCCGGAACTCGACATCGTTCGGCGTGTTGGTCAGTCTCTCCGACTTCACGCACGGGGTCTGGGTCCCGCACGTCGAGCGGGGAACGCTCGACACGACACGTCCGGGCGTCGTCGTCGCCGCCAAGGCCGCGCACGACCTCGGCGTCGGCGTCGGCGATCGAGTGGTGTTGCGGCATCCGTTGCGAACCGGTGCGCGTTCGTACCGGCTCGTCGACACCACGCTTCCCGTTCTCGCGATCACGAACCTCCCGGCGCGCTTCACGGTCTTCATGGACCAGCGCTGGGCATCGGTCTTCAATCTCGCGGGCATCACCAACGTCCTGACCGTCGCGCCGCGCTCCGGCGTGAGCATCGTGGATTTGCAGCGCGCGTTGTTCGACATGCCGGGGGTCGCTTCGGTGGAATCGCCGATCGCGGCCGTCGACGCCGTGAGCAAGCAGCTCGACGAGCTGCTGGGAGTCTTGCGGGTCATCGACGTGGCGCTCGTCGTCCTGGCCGGCTTGATCGCGTTCAATGCGTCGAGCATCAACTTCGACGAGCGCGCGCGTGAGCAGGCGACCATGTTCGCGTTCGGGCTCCCGCTGTCGACCGTGATGCTGATTGCCATCGCCGAAAGTCTGCTGACCGGCGTGATCGGGACACTCGCGGGGATCGCGGTCGGACGGGCGGTTCTCACCTGGATGGTGACCCACATGCTGCCGTCGATCATCCCGGACATCGGCATCGTCAACGTCATGCACTGGAGCACCGCTTTGGCGGCGATCACGCTCGGCGCGGTCGCGGTGAGCATCGCGCCGCTGCTCGACTACCGCCGGCTCGCGGGGATGGATATCCCCTCGACGCTCCGGGTCATGGAGTGACTGCGGCGAAATGGGACCTTCGTCACCGGCGATTGGGCCTGAGTGGCACTCCCGTGCCGACGAGTTCAGGCGAAGAATCGGGAGCAGGACGACAACGATGCCCAACGAACGCGCCGAGCCAGGGTTCCGCACGTCGATGAAAGGACAACGAACATGGGAGTGACCAAGCGTGTCGTGCAGGTCGCGGGACTCGCGGCCGGTGTTGTCGGGACTGTGGCCGTGGCCGCACCCGATACCCGGGTCGGCCGCTCGGTTCGCGCCGCCGCCCGGCGGATCGCACGCGACGTCGGCTACATCGGATCGAGCGCGCCGGGTCTCGCGTACCGGCTCGCGGGTCGGCGACCCGACCCGGACGTCGCCGACGACGTTCTCGCCGATCGGATCCGATCGACGATCGGTCCGCTGGAGCTCCGGCTCGACGTCCCTCGCGTCCACGTCATGGTCGAAGACCACGTCGCGATACTCCACGGGGAGGTTCCTGCGGAGACCGACGCCGACGCGATCGAGAACGCGGTCATGAACGTCAGCGGCGTCGCGGGCGTCGAATCGCATCTGCACGCGGGACTGATCGACGGCGATACCCGGCCCTCACGCGGGGCGGCGGAGTCGTACCGGCCGTCACCCGCGCTGCAGAGCTTGATGGACGCCGCGCGCCAAGCCGGTGCCGTCCGCCCGGTTTTCGCAGTACACGCGGTGCTGTGCACGTTCCTGGAGCGCATTCCCGCCGGCGAGCGCGCGCACGTGTTCGCGCATCTCCCCGCCGATGTCCGCTCGCTCGCCGGTCCGCCGCGCCACCAGGGCAACCGGGCCCGCGTCAAGACGCTCGAGGAGCTGGTGGCCGCGGCCAGCGCGGAAGGCGGTGTCGACGTGACCCACGCGGCCGAGATCACGCGTGCGATCGTGACGACCCTGCGTGAGCTGGTGCCCGACGAGGCACACGACGTAGCCGCGGTGCTTCCGCTCGAACTGCGTCAGCTCTGGGGTGCCGCACCGGCGCGATGAGTCGCGCCCGATCTTGGAGGGCTCTGCAGTGAAGATCCGTGAGATCATGACGACCGATGTCGTGACCGTGCCGCCTGACGCGCCATACAAGACAGTTGTCGAGCTCCTCGTGCACAACGATGTGAGCGGCCTACCGGTGGTCGACAGCTCCGGTCGGCTGATCGGGATCGTGACCGAGGCCGATGTCGTCTCCAAGTCGGCGTATGGCGCGAATCGGAAGCGGGCGCTGGCCTTGCTGGCCGACATCATTTCGGCGCGCGAACACCACTGGGTCTCCAAGTCGATGGGTCTGCTGGCCGGCGACATCATGAGCGCAGCTCTCGTCGTCTGTGCGCCGGACGACGACGTGCGCACGATTGCGCGTCGCATGCTCGAACGAGGGGTCAAGCGGGTACCGGTCGTCGACGAGGGTCAACTCGTCGGCGTGGTTTCCCGCCGGGACATCCTCGGCTCCTTCGCCCGGGCCGATGCCGACATCGCATGCGAGGTGACGCACGTGTTGTCCGCGCATCCGAACCGACCTGACGACTGCTACGTCGACGCGACCGTCGACAATGGTGTGGTGACGCTCACGGGCGTCGTTCGCTATGCCCGGGACGCGCCGATCGTCATGTCGTTGGTGCGGGAGGTGCCCGGCGTGATCGACATCGTGAATCATGTGCACAATCGGGAGGCCAAACCGCCCGGTGCTACGCCTTCGTGGTCCCTGGGCTGACGGATACCCGCGCCGATCAGGGAACGAGCACGAGCGGCCGGTTGAGGTGATGTGACAACTGCGAGCTCGTGCTGCCGAGGAGCAACTCGGCGAAGCCACCGCGGCCGCGCCGACCCGTGACGACGAGGTCGGCGTTTTCGCGCGCCGAGGTCGCCATGATGGTCGACGCCGACGCACCGTCCTCGATCACGATCCGGAACGGGATATTCGCCGCGCGCAGCGGCGCGCACCACTTCTGTTCGATCTCTTCTTGGAGGAGATCGCGATCGGCGTCGGGAACGACGGGCACCGGAAGCCGACCCATACCGAGCACGCCGGGCACGAACACCGGCAACTCCACTGCATGCACGGCGACGACTTCCGCGTCCAGGGCAGTGGCATTTGCCGCGCACCATTCGACCGCTCGCCCCGACGCAACCGAACCGTCAACACCAACGATGATCTTCATGCCGACATCCTGGCCGATCGAGGAGCGGAGCGCGAGAGCACAAGGGCCTTGGCGTTGGGGGCTCTCGCCCCTGCTCGCGCCGGCACGGCCCCGGTTACAACTGGACTTGTGCCCCGATTCAAGAGCGTTCGTATCGGTTCGATCGACGGGATCGTCATCAAGCTCGACTGGAGCATCCTCGTCATCTTCTGGCTGCTCATCTGGAGTCTCGCGGCCGCCGGGCTCCCGGATCTCGCTTCGGGCTACGGCATCGCCGAATACTGGATCGCAGCCGGGGTCACGACGTTCGCCTTCTTCGCGTCGTTGCTCGCGCACGAACTGTCCCACTGTGTCGTCGCGCGGCGCCGCGGACTCCACGTGCGCGATGTCACGTTGTGGCTCCTCGGCGGTATCTCGACCATCGAACAGGAGGCGCCGACGCCGTCGGCCGACCTCCGCATCGCCGTCGCGGGCCCGGCGACGAGCCTCGCGATCGGCGCCGTGGCGCTCGGCGCGGCTGCGGCCTGCGCCGTAATCGGCGTGCCGGAGCTGATCGTCGCGTCGGCCGCCTGGCTGGGATCGGTGAATTTCCTGCTCGGGATCTTCAATCTCGTCCCGGCCGCGCCGCTCGACGGCGGCCGCGTGCTTCGAGCGATCCGTTGGCGACAGACCGGTGACCGGACTCGAGGGGCGCTCGACGCGGTTCGTGCCGGACGGTTCTTTGCCTTCGTGCTCATCGCGCTCGGCTTCGTGGAGTTCCTCTACGGCGCCGGCGTGTCGGGACTCTGGTTCGTGTTACTCGGATGGTTCTTGTTCAGTGCGTCCCAGGCGGAGGAATTGCAGGTCCACCTCACTCACGACCTCGCCACGACCCGGGTGCGCGCGCTCATGACCGCCGATCCGATCACGGTTCGCGGCGACACCAGCGTAGAACGCGTACTGCACGACTACGTGCTCACGCACCACTGCTCGACCTTCCCCGTCGTCGACAGTGCCGGTCGACTCGCGGGCCTCGTGACGCTCAGCCGACTGCGCGCCGTCCAGCCCGCGCAGCGCGCCACCACGGATGCTTCCGCCGTTGCGTGGCCGGTGGGCGAGCTCACCGTGGCCGAACCCGACGAACTCGTTCTCGACGTGCTGCGCCGACCGGACCGCGGCGGTGACGGCCGCATCATCGTCACCGACGGTCAGAAGGTCGTCGGGATCATCTCGCCGAGCGACGTCACCCGTGCGCTCCAGCTCGCCGAGGTCAAGTCGACATCCTGAGCCGATCTCGCCGCCGTTCGGGGAGACCGCCGATACAACGCGGGAACGAGCAACGTCGGATGGGTCGAGGTGCCGAGGACGGCGTTCACGAGTCCGGCGCGCCCCGGAGCGAAGACCTGCGTCCACGACAGCACGATCATTGATGCATCGAGTTCGGCTGCGGCTGCCGGGACGGCCTCGGTGACAGGGGCGGGCGCGTCGTCGGCGGTGTGCATGAAGACGATCTCGGTGCACGGATCGAACGGGAACGTCCGGAACAGCGCGTGAATGGGTGCCGTTGTCGCGTCCGTCCGTTCGAGGGGGATCAGGACGCGCTCCAGCATTCGCGGCACGGTCGCGTCTTCCGGCACGACGAGCAACGGTTGCGTGAGCCGGACGGCGAGCTCGCGCGTCGACCACCCCAGCCTGCGTCCGTCCGGCGATATCCGCGTGCCGACCACGACCAGACCGACGCGCGGGTCGTGCGCGGCCGACACGATGGCCCGTACGGGATCGCCCTCGGTGACATGCAGGGGGACGACATTGGATCCGTTCATCGACGCGAACAATCGCGCGAAGCCGAGAACGGAGACGCAGGCCGGCGACGAACTCAGCGCGGCCAGCACCCGCTCATCGGTCATCGCCCGCTCCTCGGAGCCTACGGCCGGCCGCCGGGATGGATCGTGTGCGCGTCCGACCCCGGGTAGAAGAGCCCCTCGTGGCCGTCGTCCCAGCGGACGCGGTAGTGCTCGACGCCGCCGGTGTCGCGCACCTCGAGGACCTCACCTTTCTTCGCCAAGTCGCCCTGGTGCGGACCGTCGATGACGATCTCGTCCCCAACTCGTGTCTTCATGGCTGTCACTCCTCGATTCGTGTGTGCTTCGACTGCAATTGCCGGCGGGCGGCTTCGACGACGAGACGCCGCTCGGCCGCACCCACGACGCTCCGCGCCCGGTTGACGGCATCGGGGTTCACCGAAATCGACGTGATGCCGAGGCGCACGAGGTGTTCGGCGAACTCGGGACGGTTCGACGGGGCCTGGCCGCAGAGCGACGAGGTGATGCCGGCGTCGCGGGCCGCGGTGATGATGCGCGCGATCGCGTCCAACACCGCGGCGTCGGATTCGTCGAAGAGCTCGCTGCAGATCTCGGAGTCGCGGTCCACCCCGAGCATCAGCTGCGTGAGATCGTTCGAGCCGATCGAGATTCCGTCGATCCCGAGCGCCGCGTACTCGGGGATCCGGTACGCCACCGACGGAACCTCCGCCATCACCCACTTGTGCAGCCCACGCTGACGCCCGAGCGGGCTGCGATCGACGAGGTCGAGGCACGCTTCCAGCTCCCACCGCGTCCTCACGAACGGGATCATCAGATGCAGGTTCGGGGCCTGTTCACGGACGCGGGCGAGCATCTCCAATTCGAGGGAGAACAGGTCGGGTTCTCGTACGTAGCGGTAGCAACCCCGATAGCCGATCATGGGGTTGCTCTCGACCGGTTCGATCTCGGCGCCGCCCTCGAGATTCGCGAACTCGTTGCTGCGAAAGTCGATGCTGCGATACACGACCGGGCGCGGCGTGAATGCGGCCGCGATCCGCAGCACCGAAGACGACATGCGTTCGACGAACTCGGCCCGATCATCGGCGATGACCGCGCGCGGGTGGCGCCCTTCGAGGGCGTCGGTGAGAAGGAATTCTGCCCGCAGCAATCCGACGCCGTCGACAGGGAGCCCCGCGACTTCCTCCGCGCGGTCGGCCATGGCGAGGTTGACATAGATCTTCGTCGCCAGTGACTCGGTGGAGGCCGACGTCACCGGCTCGGGCGCGGTCGCGACGGTGACCGCGCCGGCCGGAGCCTGGCTGCCCTCGAACACGACGCCCTTGCGGCCGTCGACGGTGACGAGCTCACCGTCGCGGAGCACTTCGGTCGCCCGGCGCGTGCCGACCACGCACGGCACCCCGAGCTCTCGGCTCACGATCGCCGCGTGGCATGTCATCCCGCCACCGTCGGTAACCAGCGCGCCGGCGCGGCGCAGTATCGGGACCCAGTCGGGGCTGGTCATGGGCGCGACCAGGATCTCGCCCGGTTGCAGTGCTTGTGCTTCGGTCGGGGACCGCATGATCCGCACCCGGCCGACCGCGTGCCCGGGAGACGCACCCAAGCCGCGCACGAGCACGCGCCCGCGCTCGGCGACGGACGACACTTCGGGTGCGGGCGCGACCGTCGTGATCGGGCGCGACTGCACGAGGAACAGCTCGTCGTGCGAAATCGCCCACTCGATGTCTTGGGGCTTTCCGTAGTGACTCTCGACGCGCAGGCCGATGCGCGCGAGGTCGAGGATCTGCTCGTCGAGGAGCACTCGCCGATCGCCTTCGGCCGCAGTCAGCTCGACCCGCTGGTCGACACCGTTCGCGTCGGGACGGATGCAGAACGACTGCCGACCGACGCGCACGTCGGTGACGCGCGGGCCGTCCTTGGCCACCCGATAGGTGTCGGGCTCGACCTGACCGCCCACGACCACTTCACCGAGGCCAATCGCGCCCTCGATCACGATCACCGAAGGATCACCCGTCGCGGGATCCACGGTGAACATGACACCGCTGCGCTCGGACTCGACCATCTGTTGCACGACGACAGCAATGGCGGGCTCGTCGGTGATGTTCGACGTGCGGCGATACGACAGAACGCGGCGCCCGAACAGCGATGCCCAACAGTCGACGACGCGCGCGCAGAGGTCTTCGTCGCCGCGGACGTTCGTGAATGTCTGGTTCATCCCTGCGAACGAGACGGCCGCCGTGTCCTCGGCAGTCGCCGAAGATCGCACCGCGACCCTGAGATCCGACCCGAGATGGTGATACGCGTCGAGGAGCTCGGCGCGCAGTGTTGCCGGCAGTCCGGCTTTGCGGACGAGCTCCTGCAATCGTGAAGAGCCTTCGGCCAGTGCACTCGCGTCTTCGACGTCGAGTGCACGCTCGATCTCGACGAGATCCGAGCGCACACCGCCTTCGGTCATGGCCTGCAGATACGCCGGTGCGCCGATCACGAAACCCGGCGGAACGGGGAATTCCGCCCGGCACAGCTCACCCAGGTTGGCCCCCTTGCCTCCCGCGATCGCGACATCGCCGACACCGAGTTCTTCGAACGGGACGATGCTCGTGCTTCGAGACATGTGACTGCTTCCTCGCCTCAGCCCGGAACGGGCGCTTCGAGCTGCTCGATGTGCCGTTCGAGCGCGACCGTCGAGCGGAGATCGAGCAGCATGTCGACGATCTCGGCTCCGCTCACGAGGGACCGGCCCCGGAATCGCGCCAGCGCGTCGTCGATGGCGACGAAGGCAACGGGTCGGCTGTCGACGGGGGCAGGATCGGGGACGGATTCGTAGGTGCGGCGTCTCATGTGACCAGCCTGCGCCGCGGCCCGGCCGAGCGGCAGGGGCGGAGGTCCCATCGCACGCGGCTTCTTCGCCCGCGGCCGGAGAGCACACCAGCGACCGGCGTCGGGACCTTCGTCACTGCTGCTCGGCCGGCAGGCCGACTTCGACGGTGAGCCGGGGTGGGCTCTCGACAGGTGTCATGTGGCCGTGCGCGAGCCGCACGACCCGATCGGCCGCCGCGGTGAGTCTCGGATCATGACTCACCGCCAGCACTGCTCCGCCCTCGCTACAACACGAGCGCAGGAGCCCGATGACTGCTGCGCCGCTCGCCTCGTCGAGGCTGCCGGTGGGCTCGTCGGCGAGTATCAGCTTCGGGTGGTTCGCGAACGCGTGGGCGACCGCGATGCGTTGCCGTTCTCCTCCGGAGAGCTCGGGCGGCCTCACGTGGGCCTGCGGGCCGAGACCGACCTGCACGAGCAACTCGTGCGCGCGCTCGAGCCGGGCGCGGCGCCCGAGCTTCGTTCCGAGCATCGCGACCTCGACGTTCTGTTGCGCGTCGAGGTGCGGCAGGAGGTTGTGGAGCTGGAATATCAGCCCCACTTCGTTGCGGCGGTACCGATCGATGTGATGTGCGTGTGCAAGGTCACGCCCGTGCACCCGAATCGTTCCCCCGTCGGGTCGATCGAGCGCCGCGACGAGGTGCATCGTCGTCGACTTGCCGCCCCCCGAGGGCCCGACGAGCACGACGAATTCCCCGTCCGAGACTGTGAGCGACGCCCCGTCGAGGACGACCCCGCGCCCGCCGCCGTACGACTTCTCGACGTCGACGAGCTCCAACGCGGTCTCACTCATGTTGCAGCGCCGAAAGGGGCGTGAGCCGGGCGGCCCGGACCGCGGGATACAGGGCGCCGAGGAGCGCCATGCCGAACGCGAACAACAGTGCCCGGCCGAAGATCCAGGCGTGATACGTCGGCCGGAAGACGCCGACCAGGGCGTGCACGTGGGTCAGGAGCTGGACCGCGGCCAACCCGATACCGATCCCGACGGCCGCACCGATCAGGCTGACGATCAACGCCTCGCCCAGAACGAGGCGGAATACGCGCCGCCGCGTCCATCCGACCGCACGGAGGAGGCCGAACTCGCGCAGTCGCTCGTAGAACGACAGCAGCGAGGTGTTCATGACACCGGTCGCGCCGATGAACAATGCCAGGATCGAGCCCCCGACGTTCGCGGCCGTGATCAGCACCAGGTTGCGGTCGACGCGTCCGTAGTCGCTCTCACTGCGAGCTGTTGCGAGTCGAGGGTTGGCGTCCTCGATGCGCTTGCGCAGCGCCGGGATCGAGACGTTGGGACGGACTCGCACGAACGCGAGCGTGTACACACCGGGTTCGGTGTGCCAGGCCTGGAGATCGGTGAGCGGGAACATTCCGGCCGTGTCGCCGATCACATTCGTCGTGGAGAAGATCCCGACGACGCGGAACCGGCGCTCTTCGACCTTGAACGTGTCACCGACGTGGATCCCGAAGTCCTGCGCCGCCCGTGAGCCCATCATCATCTCGCCGACGCCGTGCGCACTCGATGCGGTCGACGAATACGAGCGCCCGGTGAGAACGGTGACACCGAACTCGGGCTGATCGCGCGGTTGGATGCCGATCTCGATGAAGAACGGGTGCTTGGCGTCGATCTTCCCCGTCGAGACGAATACGCCGGTCGCGGCTTCGACGCCGGGTGTCGCACGAATCTGGTTGACGTCTTGCTGTGAGAGCGCGCTGTAGAGGACGTCAGAAGCTCCCTTCTGCGAGACGCTGAAATCGGCGGTTCCGGTCCGCAGAATCGAGACCGCGGTCGCGCGGAGCGAGGAGGTCAATACGCCGAGCGCCAGTACCGCGGTGACGCCGATCGCGACCGCGAACGCCGTGACGACCGCTCGCAGCCGGCGGCGCAGCACGTTGTGCAGGATGAGTCCGGCGAACGTCACTCCACTGCTCCTCGGGCGCGCGCTTCTCGGGCGCGGTTGCGGATGCTCCCGACAGCGTGGCGGGACGGCCGCGTCGCGCCCAGGGCTGTCCGGCTCCGCCCGCGCGGACGTTCGGCCCTGTCGGACCGACCCGGAAAGGCGTTTCGGGACTTTGGACCTCATCGCGGCGACCTTCGCAGGTGGTCGGTTCCCGAATGCCGGATGAGTATCGAAGCAATGGTGATCTCTGCCGAACCGGTCGACGTCGACGTGGGCGCCATCGATCCGGGCGCCATCGATCCGAGAGGCCCGGCCGCTCGCCTCTTGCGCGACCTCCGCACGAGCCCGCGCGGGTTATCGCCGCGCGAGGCCGATCGCCGCTTGTTGAGTTACGGCCCGAATGCCTTGCACCGCACCGCCCGGCGGGCGTGGCCGGCGCTGCTCGTCCGCCAGATCCTGCACCCGCTCGCGTTGCTGCTCTGGGGTGCGGCGGTGCTGTCGGCGCTGACGCACGGTGCCGCGGTGGCGGTCGCGATCGTCGCGGTTGTCCTGGTCAACGCCGCGTTCGCATTCGTTCAGGAACAACAGGCCGAGCGGGCGGTCGAACTGCTCGGTCGGTACCTTCCGGAGCGGGCGACGGTCGTGCGGGACGGCCACCGGACGTCGGTTGCCGCGAGCGCCCTGGTTCCCGGCGACATCCTGATGGTGTCGGAAGGCGATCGCATCTCCGCCGACGCCCGCCTGCTCGACGGTTCGCTCGAGATCGACGCCTCGATGCTGACCGGCGAGTCGATGCCGGTCTATCGGACCGCCGCCGACGACTCACTCGACGCGCCGTTCCTCAACGCGCCCGACCTGGTCTTCAGCGGCACGACGTGCACCGGCGGTGAAGCTCGGGCCGTGGTGTTCGCGACGGGGATGCACAGTGAGCTCGGCCGCATTGCATCGCTGTCACAGCAGGTGGGCGTCGCCGAGAGCCCGCTCGAGCGTGAGGTGCGCCGGGTGGCCTGGCTCATCGCGCTGGTAGCGATCGTCGTCGGTCTCGCGTTCCTCCCGCTCGGGACCTTCGGCGCCGGCCTTTCGTTTTCGAGCGCGTCGCTGTTCGCGATCGGCCTCCTCGTCAGCAACGTGCCCGAGGGGTTGCTACCGACGATCACGCTCGCACTCGCGGTCGGCGTTCGGAGTATGGCTGCGCACGGCGCACTGGTGAAACGCCTGAGCGCGGTCGAGACGCTGGGCTCGACCACCGTGATCTGCAGCGACAAGACGGGGACGCTCACCGAGAATCGCATGCGGGTAACCGACATCGCGCTGATGGATCACGAGGTCGACCTCGAATCGGGGGCCGAGATCGTCATGAGCGAGGCCCTCGGTGCGCTGATCGAGACGATCGTCAGCTGCAACTCCGCCGACCTCGACACGGCCGACGGCCCCGCCGGCGACTCGACTGAGATCGCGCTCCTGCAGATCGGGCGGAGGCTCGGGCGCGACGTCTCGGCTGACACCCGCGAGAAGCGGCGGACCGCCCTCTTGCATTTCGATCCGACCCGGAAGTTGATGTCGACGATTGACGCCGGCGCCGGCGGCACGCTGTGGGTTCACACCAAGGGTGCGCCCGAGCTCCTGCTCGCCCGGTGTACGGAGGTGATGGACGCGGGCGGCTCGCCGGTGCCGTTGACCGACGAGCGGCGCGCGGCCGCGGAAGCCACGATGAATCGCTACGCCGCCGATGGCCTCCGCGTGCTCGGAGTCGCGCAGCGCCGCATCGAGTCAACGCCGCCGGCCGTGCGGGACGACGTTGAGCGCGACCTTTGCCTTCTCGGTTTCGTGGCGATGCTCGATCCACCTCGCGCCGAGGTCGCCGACGCCGTGGCGCGGTGCCACGAGGCCGGCATCCGCATCATGGTCGTCACCGGCGACCATCCGCTCACTGCCGCGCAGGTGGCGCGCCGCGTCGGCATCGACAGCGCGGTCGTGGTGACCGGCGAGGAGCTCGATGCGCTGACGGACTCCGAGCTGGCCGACCTCTTGCGCGCCAACCGTGAGATCGTCTTCGCGCGTAATGCGCCCGAGGCGAAGCTCCGGATCGCGGACGCGCTGCGATCGATGGGTGAGGTCGTGGCGATGACGGGCGACGGCGCCAACGACGCGCCCGCGCTGCGTGCAGCCGACATCGGCATCGCGATGGGGAAGTCGGGGACCGACGTGGCTCGTGAGGCGGCGACCATGATCCTCACCGACGACAACTTCTCGACGATCGTCTCCGCGGTCGAGGAAGGCCGACGCGTCTACGCGAACGTGCGCAAGTTCATCTTCTACATCTTCGTGCACGCGACTCCCGAGGTTGTCCCGTTCCTCGTGTTCGCGCTCTCCGGCGGCGCGGTTCCGCTCCCGCTCACCGTGTTGCAGATCCTGGCGATCGATCTCGGAACGGAAACGCTTCCCGCGCTCGCACTGGGTCGGGAGCCCGCCGAGCCCGGCTCGATGAACCAACCGCCGCGACCGCGCGACGAAGGCGTCATCACGCGGCCCATGCTCGTGCGCGCGTGGCTCTTCCTCGGTGGCATCTCCGCCGTGCTGGTGATGTTCGGCTTCTTCTTCGTGCTGTCGCGGGCCGGTTGGGCGCCGCACGCGGCCGTCGCCGAAGGAAGCCCGCTTCATCACGCGTACCTGCAGGCCACAACGATGACGTTCCTCGGGATCGTCGCGTGCCAGATCGGCACCGCGTTCGCGGCGCGCACGGAGCGGGCCTCGCTCCGGGCCATCGGCTTCGCGAGCAACCGGCTGCTGCTCTGGGGCCTCGCATCCGAGATCGTGTTCGCCATCGTCGTCGTGTGGTCGCCGTTGCAGTCGGTCTTTCACACGAGCCCCCCGCCGGCGCCGGCTTTGGCTCTCCTGCTCGTGTTCCCGCCGATCGTGTGGGGCGCCGACGAGCTCCGCCGGGCCCTGGTGCGCCACCGAAGCTGAGCGCCGCAGCGGTGGGCGGCCGGCGTGGGGAGCACAGACGCGACACGACCCCGGGTCGGTCGATGCCGTTGCCGGGGTCGTTCTGACGGGCGCCGGGGGGCGGCGCGGTCGGGGGTCGCTAGCTCGCGATGCGCCGCGCGCCGGGGGCCTGCCAACGCACGGGCACGAGATCGGGGCGACCACGAAGTGCGAGCAGTCCGGCGAGGTCCACCGCGAGGGTCTCGGTCGCCTTGGTGCTGCGCAGATACTCGAGGAACTGCGGTGTCTTCATGATCCCCTCCGATTCAGTGTGTTGAAGAGAGCATGCAGGCTGGGCCGTGCCGATCGGCAGGGTCTCCCGTCCGGACAGCCAGGGTCTTTCGTCCCTCGTGGTGCGCGGCGGGAGATATCACACTGTGGCTATGAAGATCATCGTTGGATTGGATGGTTCGGTTCCGTCGTCGCGGGCCGTTGCCTGGTGTGCGTCCGTCGCGAAACCCCTGGGGGCTGAGGTGATCGTCGTGCACACGCTCGACTTCCCCGTCATCGGCGAGGGCGGCTTCGGCTTCGCGCCGATTCCGGTCGCGATACCCGAGCCGACCGAGGCGGACCGTGAGCACGTGCGCCAGGTCGTGGCGCGCGAGTGGTGCGCGCCGCTGGTGAAGGCGGGGATTCCGTTCCGGGTCGTCGTGACCGACGGTCCACCGGCGCAGGCGATCATGGCGCTCACGGAGAAGGAGTCGGCCGACCTCGTCGTCACCGGACGTCGGGGCCGCGGTGGATTCGCGGAGCTCGTGCTCGGGAGTACGAGTCACCACTTGTCACATCATCTCGATCGCCCGCTCGTCATCATTCCCTGAATTCCCTGACACACATCCACTCCGAGGAGGATTTCCATGGCAGACGACTGGGGCCCACTCGGTGCGCTGATCGGCGAATGGCACGGCGAGGGCGGTCTCGATTCCGCGTACTCGCACGCCCGTCACGAAGTCATCGCGACCCCGTATCTCGAAAAGCTCACGTTCAAACCGTTCGGTCCGGTTGCGAATGGTCGGCAGTCGCTGTACGGCCTCGACTACAAGTCGGCGATGTGGCGCGGAAGCGAGGATGCTCCGTTCCACACCGAGGTCGGGTACTGGCTCTGGGACGGTGCAACGGGTGAGATCATGCGCGGCTTTGTCGTGCCCCGTGGTATCACCGTGCTCGCAGGAGGCACCACCGAGTCCGACGCGACGTCATTCGTGCTGAGTGCGGTGGCCGGCGATCCTCAGTACACGATCGGCGAGAACAAGTATCTGGCGGAGAACGCGTCGACGTTGAGCTACGCGGTAACCGTCACGATCAACGACGACGACAGCTGGAGCTACGACGAGATCACGATGCTCGACATGGTCGAGTTCGACGAACCGTTCGCCCATACCGATCGCAACACGCTGACGCGCGTGAGCTGAGCGCCTACATCACCAGGACTGCGGCACCGGTGACGCGGTCGTGGGCGAGGTCGCGCAGCGCGTCGTTCGCCGCGCTCGAACGGATACTCCGTGGTCGTCGTATGTACCGCGGCCTGCTCGGCCTTGACGAGAAACGCGCGTCCGTCGGCGCGCGTGTTCGCGGTCACGCTCCGAAGCGTCTTCTCCTGGAAGAGATGACGTTGATACTCGAGCGGTGGCACGTCGGTGAGGTAGATGCCGGCGACCGCGAGCGTTCCACCACGATCGAGGGCTTCCAGGGCCGGCGGAACGAGTGTGCCGACGGGCGCGAAAAGGAGTGCCGCGTCGAGTGGTTCCGGCGGGGGGTCGGCTGCGCCCGCGGCGCTGAGGGCGCCGAGCGCGAGTGCGAGTTGCTGGGCGGCCGGCGATCGGGTGAGGACGTGAACGCGCAGGCCGTCCACGATGGCAACCTGCGCGATCAGGTGCGCCGACACGCCGAAGCCGTATATGCCGAGTCGCCCGCGTGGGGGGCATTCGGATTGCTGCAACGCGCGGTAGCCGATGATGCCTGCGCACAGGAGCGGAGCCGCGTGCACAGCGTCGAACGTCGTGGGCAGCGCGTATGCGTAGGCCTCGTCCGCGACGATGTATTCGGCGTATCCGCCGTCGACGTCCCAGCCGGTGAAGCGCGGCGCCACACAGAGGTTCTCGCGGCCGGTCGTGCAGAACCGGCAGATGCCGCAGGTATGCGCGAGCCAGGGGATCCCGACCCGATCACCGATCCCGAATCGACGAGCGTCGGGACCCGCGCTCTCGACGATGCCGACGACTTCGTGGCCGGGGATCACCTGGGGCCGGTGGGGCGCAAGATCGCCTTCGGCCAGGTGAAGATCCGTTCGGCATACTCCGCACGTCAGTACTCGCACGAGGATCTGAGCGGGTCCCGGCGTGGGTCGCTCGCGCTGCACGAGCTCGAGCGGATGCTCGTCGATCGGGCCCGGTTCGTTGACCACCCATGCTCGCATCGTGTCGCCGCTCATGCGCCCAACTCTCGTTCGCGGCGCACGCTACCCAGAGTGCTGGTCGTATCGACGCCGCTCGCTCGTCAGAAGCGTTCGTCACAAGAGCGCGTAGGTGACTGTTCTCGTTGTGAGCGGGAAGAGCGGGCCGTGGAGATGGACGTTGAGGCCCGAGTACACGAAGTTCCCGGCGAACACGACCGGGGCGAAGAGGGTGAGGTCGGCCGACTGGCTGTGGAAGTGCCCTCCCGCACAGTTCGGCACGCAGTCGTTCTGGTTCAGGGTGCCGGTGCCGGACGCGTCGTCGCCGGTCCAGATGCTCCAATGGGCGTTGGTGATGTAGGAGTTGCCGTCACCACACGCGAGCCGGAAGGAGGGGGGTCGGATCGCGCGTTCGCTTCCGTCGGGAGCACAGCCCGGCTCGCTGACGATTCCCGCGGCCAGGTCCGCGGGCGTCGCACCGCCCGCCAGCCAAAAGCCGCCGCGGTCAAATGTCGACGCGATCGCGGATACCGGCATCGTCAGGTTGGACCCGACCGCGTCGCCCAGCCGAGCGGCGGCGCCGAAGGAGTACACGTGACCGTCGCTGCCGGCGAGCCAGTACCCCTTGCCGCCCGCGCTCGCACTGATTCCCACGATGCGCCCGTCGAGAGGAGAGCCGCCGAGCGAGCCGAGGAATTTCGCGTCGCCGAAGCCGAAGATCCCGCCGTCGCTCGCGGCGAGCCAGTAGCCGTGGCCGGTGGGGGTTGCGGTGATGCCGACGATGGGTTGGTTGAGATGGGTGCCGCCCATTGATCCGAAGAAGCGGGCGTCGCCGAACGCGAAGATCCCGCCGTCGCTCGCGGCGAGCCAGTAGCCGTGGCCGGTGGGGGTTGCGGTGATGCCGACGATGGGTTGGTTGAGATGGGTGCCGCCCATTGATCCGAAGAAGCGGGCGTCGCCGAACGCGAAGATCCCGCCGTCGCTCGCGGCGAGCCAGTAGCCGTGGCCGGTGGGGGTTGCGGTGATGCCGACGATGGGTTGGTTGAGATGGGTGCCGCCCATTGATCCGAAGAAGCGGGCGTCGCCGAAGCTGTAGATGCCACCGTTGCTCGAGGCCTCCCAATACCCCTTCGCCGATCGCGTTCCGGCCAGAGACACGACTGGAGCAGGCAATTGCAAGGTGTTCGTGGAACCGGCGAAGACCGCGTCGCCGAACGCGCGCACGCCCGGTGGTTGCGACGTCGGAGACACAGGTTGTGCGCCCGCCCGGGGAACCGAGCCCGCCCCTGCGAAGACCGACAGGGCGAGCACCAACGCTCCGCCGAGGAGTATGGACGTGCGGTTTCGCATGGCCGAGCCCTTTGTTCGTCGCTTGATGTATCGACGCTCGCGTGACGCGGCGCCGAGCACCAGGGCATTTCGTCACCTCGTCGGCAAACAATCGGGGTCGTTCGCCGGTGGAGCATCGCCCGGACGCGTGCGATCGGGCAGGCTGATCCGATGCCGTTGCCCTCCGTCGTGCGCGCCGATGCCCGCCGCTGAGTCTTCGGCGCCCGGCTCGCGGGTTTCGCTCGTCGAAGTGCTGACGCAGTGGGGTCGCATCGGCTGCCTCGGCTTCGGCGGCCCGCCGACCCATATCGCGTTGCTGCGAGAGCTCTGCGTCGCCGCGCCGGCATTGGCTCGATGCCTCGGAGTTCGAGGACGCGATCGCGGTGTGCAACCTCCTGCCGGGACCCGCATCGACACAGCTCGCCATTCTGTGCGCATGGAACGTTGCCGGCCCGACCGGTGCCGTCGTCGGCGGCGTGGCGTTCATCGCGCCGGGTTTGGCGATCATCTTGGGCCTGGCGGCGGTCTTCCTCGCCGCGTCACCGCCCACATGGGTGCTCGCCGCCGGTGCCGGCGCGGGCGCGGCCGTGGCGGCCGTTGCCGTGCACGCGGCCGTCGGGCTCGTGCCGGGGAGTTGGAAGCGGGCCCGCGCGCACGGTCGATGGGTGGCCTACGCACTCGCGGGTGCGATCGCGGCCGCAACCTTCGGACCGTGGCTCGTCATCGTGCTGTTGGGCTGCGGCGCGATCGAGCTCGGGATCAGGCGGCTACGGACCGACCGCCTCGGTACACACATGGCGCCGCTGCTATTGCTCGCCACTACGGCCGCAGGAAGTGGGGGCGTCCTGGCGCTCGTCTGGGTCGCGTTCAAGGTAGGAGCGCTCGCGTACGGCGGAGGATTCGTCATCGTCCCGCTCATGCAGCACGACGCGGTTCACCAGTACCACTGGATGACGAACAGCCAATTCCTCGATGCGGTCGCGCTCGGTCAGGTCACACCGGGCCCGGTGGTGCAGACGGTCGCCGTCGTCGGCTACGCGGCGGCGGGTGTCGCCGGCGGTCTGCTCGCCGCTGTGGTGGCGTTCTCGCCGTCATTCGTCTTCGTGCTCGGCGGCGCTCGGCACTTCCAGGCGTTGCGCCGGAACTCGGCGGCCCGTTCGTTCCTCGACGGTGCGGGCCCCGCCGCGATCGGCGCGATCTTCGGGGTCGCCGTCCCGCTGGCGCTGGCCTTGGGTCAGGCCTGGCAGTTCGCGGTTCTCGCGGGCGCGGCGATCGCGCTGTTGCTCCTACGCCGCAGTGTCGTGGTGACGCTCGTGGCCGCCGCGGTGTGCGGCGTCGTCGTCGTGCATCTCGGCGCGCGCCTGCCCTGATCGGCAGGCGCGCGCCGTCTTACTCATTTGGGTTCGACAATGAATGTCGTGACCATTCCGAACATCCCGTTGGGACCTTCGGCGTGCGTGAGGATGTGGCAGTGGAACGCCCAGATGCCGGGCGTGTTGTTCGGGCCGAGGAAGTCCGATGTCACGTGGACGAGTGTGGTGAACCGCTGTCCGGGCGCCACCGCCAGCGTGTCGACCGTGTAGGGCGACGCCAGTGGATAGCCGTCTTCACCGATCACGAGTTGCGGCAGACCGTGCAGGTGCATCGGGTGAATCTGCAGTCCCTCGTTGAAGTAGTTGAGCTCGACCCAGTCGCCCGGGTGCGCGATGATCGGCGCGGTGGCAGGGAACGACTTTCCGTTGATCGAGAGACCGATCACGCCGGCGTCGTTCAACACCATCGGCACCGTCTGGGTGACGGGCCCGGTGTTCGGCGGGAGCGCAGGGTCGCCGACCTGGAAGATGCCGAGCATGCCGTCGGGAACCTGAACCTCCGCGTCCTGGTGCGAGTGGTACATGCCGAGCTCGGGCTTGTTGACGGAGAACTCGTACGTGAAGCTCTGGCCCGGTTTGATCGGCGGTTGCGTGATATCGGGGACGCCGTCCATGTTGAACGGCACCTCGATGCCGTGGAAGTGAACGCCCGTCGACATCGGCAGCTTGTTGAGGACGACGATCCGTACGTGGTCTCCCACGTTGATCTTGATCGCCGGTCCGGGCACGGTGCCGTTGAACGTCCAGGCCCGCACGGTGTGACCCGGTGAGACCTCCCAGTTCGCGAGCTCGGCCGTCAGGTGGAACACCTTCGTGCCGTTGGGGAGCACTTGCGGAACGAGCGGCTGGTTGCCGACGCCTTTCGTGTTCGGACCGTTCTTCAGTTGCGCGACGTAGACGCCGATGGGCTTGGCCATCGCCGCGTCCATCTGGTCGTTCATGGCCTCGAGTTGCTGCGGCGACATGCTGTTGAAGTCCATGTTCGCCATGCCGCCGGCCGCAGACGACGCCGTGCCGGAACCGCCGACTACGAGCGTCGCCTGCATGCCGAGCTGTTGATGACCGGAGATCGCACAGAAGCTCGTGTAGCTCCCGGCCTTGATGCCCTTCAGATCGACCGTCGCCGTCTCACCGGGCTGCAAGTCCTTCGTGTGCACGCTCGTCCCCTGCACATTGAAGTTGTGCACCGTCGAACCGGCATTGGTCACCGTCAACTTGCCGTTGAGGGGCACGGCGATCGACGACGGAGTGATGGTGAACTCGCTGAGCGTCACCTGTACCGCGCCGGCGGGTGCACCGATCTTGCGGGTGTCGGCGTGTGCGGCGACGACGAAGGCGAAGAAACCGAACATCAGCGCGACGAGCGCCAATGCGATTCCCGCGGTTCCTACAGCTTCGCGGTCGTTGCGGGTGAAGAGCGGCACGAAGTTCTCCTCGATCTCGCTGTGTCGGTTTGACGGAAGTGATGAAACGTCGACTCAGCCGACGGGAACCGGGTGGTCGGCGTCGGTGACGTCGACCGCGGGGCCGGACGGCGCCGTCGCGAGCTGTTTCGTCTGCCGCACGTGGGCGAGGTACCCGAGCGCGAGCGCGAACAGCACGATCACGGCACCGATGGCCGCGGCGATCCCGACGAGGAAGGCGATCTCTCCGACGACCGACCAACCCCACGCGTAGAGCAGCAGACCGCGGAGTGTCTCACCACGGAACAGCGTCTGCGTCTCGGCCGCGAGCGCGGCGTCGTTCGGGTTCGCCTGCGACTGCGCGCTCACCTGCGAGTACGTCTGGCCCTTCCCGATGCCCTGCAGGTGCACTGCGATGAACTGGTTCGCGTACGCCTTGGCCTTCGGTCCGCTGTCGACGGCCTGGCCCGCGTAGCGCTGCAGGCCGGGGAACTCCTTCGGGTCGAGTGCCGCAGTTCCCTTGGCGGGGAACGAGATCTTCTGCTGTGACAACTGGTCGTGCACCATGTTGTGGGCGAAGCTGGAGCCCCAGAGGAGGAGTCCGCTGCCGACGGACAGGACGAGGAACAGCACCGACCCGATGATCACCAGCGTCGGCACGGTCTTGAACCAATTCTTGAGATGCATGTCGTGCTCCCATTCGGCGAGCCGCATGGGTGCGGCGCGTTCCTCCTCATCGTCGACGAACCGAAGCGCCGGGGTCAGGGCCGATGCGCCGCGATCGTCAGGGCCGAAGCGCGTCGCAGCTTGGGACCTTTGTCCCTAGGTAGTTGTGGGCGGCGTCCGGCATATTCGATGGTGTTCGCCGCCCGACGGAGAACGAGATCGGTCCGCTCGGCCCCGCTCGGACCGCGTTACGGAGGCAGCGCATGTTGATCGTCGCAGCTCTCGGTGGCAACGCGCTGCTGCGTCGGCACGAATCGCTCGACGCGGAGGTGGCGCAGCGAAACGTGAAGGTGGCCGCGAGTGCGCTCGCCGAGATCGCCCAGGATCATCAACTTGTCGTGACGCACGGCAACGGTCCGCAGATCGGGCTTCTCGCCCTACAGAGCGAGGCTTTCCACGACGTGCGCACGTATCCGCTCGACGTGCTGGGCGCGGAGAGCGAGGGCATGATCGGTTATCTCCTCGAACGCGAGCTCGGCAACGTGCTCGGTTCGGTTCCCGTCGCGTCACTGATCACCCAGACAGTTGTCGACGCGCTCGATCCCGCCTTCCAAAAGCCCTCGAAGCCGATCGGACCTGTCTACGACGTCGATCGGGCGCAAGCGCTCGCGCGCGAGCGCGGTTGGGCCATCGCGCCGGACGGGAACGACTGGCGCCGGGTCGTTGCATCACCGACTCCCCGTTCGATCGTGGAGCTTCCGACCATTCAGTTGCTGCTCGAACACGGCGTCGTGGTCGTGTGTGCCGGCGGTGGTGGCGTTCCTGTCGTCGTCGATTCGGCCGGCGCCCGTCACGGTGTCGAAGCAGTGATCGACAAGGATCTGGCCAGCGCGCTGCTCGCGCGGCAGCTGTCGGCCGACCTCCTGCTCCTGCTGACCGACGTCTCTGCGGTCGAGGTCGACTGGGGTACGGCGAAGGCCCGGCCGTTGGTCACAGCCACGCCGGAGGAGCTCGCGACGCATGATTTCGCGGCCGGGTCGATGGCGCCGAAGGTGCAAGCGGCGTCGTCGTTCGTCCGGGCCACCCGCAAGCGGGCCTGCATCGGGGCGCTCTCCGACGCGATGGCGCTCATCGCGGGAACCGCCGGGACGACGATCGTGAGCGACGATACGCGGTAGCGTTGCCGTGGAGGAGGCGCGGTGAGCATTCGGGTGTTCTTGTTGGACGACCACGAGATCGTTCGGCGCGGAGTGCGGGAATTGCTCGAGGCGCAGGACGACATCGAGGTCGTCGGAGAGGCCGGTACGGCCGAGGAAGGCGTCGCGCGCATCCCGGCGACCAAACCCGATGTCGCCATCGTCGACATGCGCCTACCCGACGGCAACGGAGTCGAGGTGTGTCGCGAGGTCCGCTCGATCGACGGTGCGATCCAATGCGTGATCCTCACGTCGTTCTCCGACGACGAGGCGCTGTTCGACTCGATCATGGCCGGAGCGGCGGGCTACCTGCTGAAGCAGATCAAGGGGACCGATCTCGTCGACGCCGTTCGCCGCGTTGCCGCCGGCCAGTCGTTGCTCGATCCGAGCGTGACCGCGCGCGTGCTCGAACGCCTGCGTACGGGTCCCGAAGAAGACCCGCGCCTGGCCCGACTCACGGATCAGGAACGCAAGATCCTCGACCTCATCGCCGAAGGGCTCACGAACCGCCAGATCGGTGAGCGCCTGTTCCTCGCCGAGAAGACGGTGAAGAACTACGTCTCCAACCTGTTGGCGAAGTTGGGGATGGAGCGGCGCACGGAGGCCGCGGTGTTCGCGACCAAGCTGTCGTCGAAACGAAAGCCCGAAACCTCCCACGAATAGGTGACCATGGTCCCTGGTCGCCGGGGCCGGGGACGTTCACGATGCGGGTATGAACACGCGCATCGACGCCCGCACCGGGCTCGAGGAGCTCGACCGGGACGAGTGCCTGCATCTGCTCGCCCGGGCACCCATCGGTCGGCTGGCCGTCGTCGTCGATGGTCGACCGCTCGTCTTTCCCGTGAACTTCGCGATCGACGGTTCGGCGGTGGTGTTTCGCACCGATCGCGGAACCAAGTTGCACGGTGCGCGCAACGGGCCCGTCGCGTTCGAGTGTGACGGTATCGACCTCGAGTACCACACGGGATGGAGCGTTCTCGTGCAAGGTCGCGCCGAGGAAGTGGGCGACCCGAGCGAAGTCGCGCGGCTGGAGCGCCTGCCGGTCACGCCGTGGAGCTCGCGTCCGAAACCCGTCTGGCTGCGGATCCGCGGCAAGTCGATCACCGGGCGGCGGATTCCGCCGCACGCCGGTCTTTCCGTCGAGGAGGAACAGTGATGTCGTCGAACGCCACGTCGTTGAACGTGATGGTGATGGAGAGCGATCGGCACGTGGCCGACGCGGCGATCCGAGAGTTGACCGACGCCGGTCATGTCGTACTGCGTTGTCACGACGCCGGGGCGGCGGCGTTTCCCTGCCGCGGTCTCGCGAATCGCTCGGATTGTCCGCTGCATTCGCACGCGGTCGACGTCGCGTTGACGGTCCGAGCGCGGCCGCGGTCCCAGCCCGCGGCCACCGAAGACGGTGTGCGCTGTGCGTTGATGGCGCGTCTCCCGGTCGTCGTCGCCGGGCCTGCGGTGCTCGATCCTTTCGAGCCCTACGGAGCCCGGGTGATCGACCGGACCGACGACGTCGTCGCGGCCTGCGAGGAGGCGGCGCGCGGCGAATCGGCCGAGCACAGCCGCGTCGCGACCGACGCACTCCGTGCGTCGAGGACGTCGAACGAGATTCTCGGGCGCGCGACTGTCGCGGTGACGCGCCGGCGCGGCGGGTTGCTCGCGTCGGTCACCGGGCTCGACGGCCTCGCGCCACGCCGAGCGCGACGCGGCCATCGTGCGGATGATGGGCAAACTCCGCGAGTTCGACACGTCGGCGCCGGTGATCGACGTCGTCGACGTGGGCTCTCAGTCGAGTCCGGGATCTATCCGCAACGGGATTCGCCACTGAACCTGAGTGCCTCCGCCGGGAGCGGTGCTGATCACGCATTCGCCACCGATCGTCGCGGCCCGCTCGTGCATGTTGCGCACACCGTTCCCCGCGCCGGCATCACCCATCCCGATGCCGTTGTCCTGGATGTTCAGGCACACGGCTCGGCCGTCGGCCGCCATGTCGATGACGACTCTCGATGCGTGCGCGTGCCTGGTCACGTTGCTGAGCGCTTCCCGCAGCGTTGCCATCAGGTGCTCGCGGATCTCGTCGGAGAGCACGCTGTCGATAGGACCGTCGAAGCGCACGGTGGGCTCGAAACCCAGCACCCTCGTCGCTTCGCGAACGACCGCCATCAGCTCGTCGCGCGCGTCATCGGTGGCCCGCCGTTGTGTGTGGAGCGCGAAGATCGACGACCGGATATCACGAATCGTCACGTCGATCTCGTCGATCGCGAGCTGGATGCGCTCGGCCGCGGGATCGCTCGCGGCGCGAGTGAGCGCGCCCTGCAGCGAGAGGCCGACGGCGAACAACCGCTGTATGACGGTGTCGTGCAGGTCGCGGGCGATGCGTTCGCGATCGTCGACCAGCGCCAACTCCTCGTGCGCGCGCCGCAGCTCGTCGTCGGCCGCGCGCCGTTCGGCGATATCGCGGATGATGACTACCACCAGCGGCCCGTCGGCCGTGTCCAGCGGACTCAAGCTGATCTCCACGGGAAACTCGTCGCCCGAGCGTCGACGGGCCCGCAGGTCGAGGCCCGTACCCATCGAGCGCGTCCGCGGATGGCCGGCGTACTCGGCGCGCCGCTGTTCATGCACGGGGCGGGAGCTCTCGGGCAGGAGCAGATCGACCGACATGCCGACCAGCTCCTCGTGCGTGTAACCGAAGAGCTGTTCGGCCATCTGGTTGACGGCCACGATCGCGCCGGTTCCGTCGACGATCGCGACGCCGTCCGGGGCGGCGTCGAGGGCCCGGCGGAGCACCTCGTCGGAGAGCTTGGAGTCGGATCGCATTACCCCTCGGGCGTCGTGGCGGGCACAAGTACTGCGCGGATTGGCCTTTCGGCCCTGCTTTTCCGTCCGCGCCGAGGTCGACAATAGACACGATGAGCAACAGCCGCGACTTTCTTGTTCCGCCGGAGGTGGTACTTCCGCTCACAGAGTCGGAGTGCCGAGACCTCCTACGCTCCGCAACTTTTGGCCGGGTCGGAATGACGAGCGGCGGCCTGCCGGCCATTCTCCCGGTCCGGTACTCCTATGACGACGGTGCGATCACGTTCGGGACGGGGGACGGATCCAAGTTTCGTGCCGCGCAGAGTGGAGACGTACTGGCGTTCGAGATCGATTCCTACGACTTCGAGACCGGCGCGGGCTGGAGCGTGTTGGCACTCGGCCGAGCCTCGGTGCTCACTTCTGAACACGACGGTGCCGGTGTGCCGCCGCTCGACGGGGCACGAGATGGCAGCGCGCGCAATCACTACGTGCGCCTGTCGTGCGAGATGATCACCGGTCGGCGACTCGCTCGCCTCGAGTAGCAGCACGCTCATGGTCGACTGCGCCGGGGGCGAAGACACCGACCGTTCGGTAGATCAGCAACGTGAGCAGTTTCGGCGCTGGATCGACGGGCGGGTCGGATCGGCTCCCGTGCGATTCGTCGAGACCCATGTTTCGTTTCTGGCCCTCACGCGCGATCGAGCGTGGAAGCTGAAGAAAGCTGTTCACTTCCCGTTCATCGACCTTTCGACCGCGACACTCCGGCGCCGGAACGCGGCGCGCGAGGTGGCGCTCAATCGGCGCTTCGCGCCGGACGTCTATCTCGGCGTGGTTGCCCTCGACGCTGATCCCGGCGGCGATGTCGTCGTCGAGATGCGACGCATGCCCGACGAACGGCGGCTCGCGGTTGTCGCCGACGAATCACCCGCCGACGCGCAAGTCTGGGTCGAGCGGATCGCCGAGGTGCTGGCGCGCATACATGCGAGCGCGCCGACCGGCGCCGCCATCGATCGGGCCGGATCGCCGGAGTTCGTTCGAGAACTGTGGGAGCGGAGCCTCGCCGAGATGCGTCGCTTCGCACCGTCGGTACTCGACCCCGGTCAACTCGCGGACGTTGCCGACGAAGCCCGCCGTTATCTTGCCGGGCGCGAGGCGCTCTTTCACCGCCGGGTGGCGGACGGACGCATTCGTGATGGTCACGGCGATCTGCTGGCCGACGACGTCTTCTGTCTCGCCGACGGGCCTCGCATCCTCGATTGCCTCGAGTTCGACGATGAGCTTCGGTACGGCGATGTCGTGAGCGACCTCGGATTCCTGGCAATGGATCTCGAACGCCTGGGCCACCGTCACCTCGGCGCTCACCTCCTCGACGCCTATCAGCGCGCGAGCGGCGACTCGTGGCCGTCTTCTCTTGCTGACTTCTATGTCGCGTACCGCGCGCTGGTGCGATCGAAGGTTGCGTGTCTGAGTGTCGAGACGGGGGCGCCGGATGCGGATGAAACGGCGCGGGCGCTCCTGGCGCTCGCGGAGATGCACTTGGTTCGGGGGCGGGTGCGGTTGGTGCTGATCGGCGGACCACCGGCGACCGGGAAGACGACGCTGGCGCGCGAGATCGGTCGTCGTACGGGTTGGACAGTCGTGCATTCGGACGAAGTGCGGAAGCGGCTCGCCGGCCTCGAGCCCACTGTGTCGGCCGCGGACGAGATCGACGCCGGCCTTTACGACGCGCAGTGGACGTCGAGAACGTACGAGGCGCTGCTCGCGCAGGCCGAGCATTCGCTCCGCCACGGTGAGAGCGTCGTGCTCGATGCCTCTTGGAGCGACCCCTACCGGCGCGAAGCGGCGTCCCGCGCCGCGGCGCTCACCGCGAGTGCGCTCACCACGGTGCTCCTGGCGGTCCCGGGCGCCGTTGCCGACGCACGGGCGCGCCGGCGCGAGGGGCAGGGAACTGACGCGTCGGATGCTTCGTCGGCTGTGGCAGCCGCGGTGCGAGCGCGGTTCGCGCCATGGGCGGAGGCACTCGAGCTCGACGCCACCCGGTCGGCCGGCGAGCTCGCGACATCGGTCCTGGACGCGGCGGGGTATCCCGCGCCGGGATGAACGGACCTTTGGCCCTGACGGTCCGCGGCCGCCGCGACGAGTGTCGAGGGTGCCAAACCGTCGAAGGAGACCCGCCATGCGAGCTGCAGTCGTCCATGCCTTCCAAGCGCCCCTTCGCATCGAGGAACTGCCGATTCCCGAGCCGGGCGCCGGCGAGATCGTCGTCAAGATCGAGACCTCAGGCCTGTGTCACACCGATATCCATGCCGCGCACGGTGACTGGCCGGTGAAGCCGTCGCTGCCGTTCGTCCCCGGCCACGAAGGGGTCGGCATCGTCAGCCGTGTGGGATCCGGCGTGCGCGAAGTTCGCGAGGGCGATCGGGTGGCCATCCCGTGGTTGGGTTGGGCCTGCGGCGCGTGCGAATACTGCGCATCCGGCTGGGAGACGTTGTGCCTCCAACAGCGCAACACCGGCTACTCCGTGAACGGTGGCTACGCCGAGTACGTGCTCGCCGACGCGAAGTTCGTCGGTCACGTGCCCGCCGCCGTCGATCCGCTCGATGCTGCCCCGCTCACCTGCGCGGGAGTCACCACCTACAAAGCGGTCAAGGTCTCCAAGACCCGTCCGTCCGATCTCGTCGCGATCTTCGGCATCGGCGGTCTCGGTCATCTCGCCATGCAATACGCGCGGATCGCGGGCGGAACCGTTGTGGCCGTCGACGTCAGCGACGAAAAGCTCGAGCTCGCCAAACAACTGGGCGCCGAATACACCGTGAACGCGACCATGGAGGATCCGGTCGAGTTCATTCAACGGCTCGGGGGTGCCGACGCCGCCATCGCACTCGCGGCCGCCCCGAAGCCGTTCGAGCAGGCCTTCCGCTCGCTACGGCGCAACGGACGTCTCGTGTTCGTCGGCTTGCCCGCCGAGAACGAGATCCGGCTCCCCATCTTCGAGACGGTGTTGAACGGCATCACGGTGACCGGTTCGATCGTCGGTACGCGTGTCGATCTCGCGGAGACGTACGAGCTGCACGCGGCCGGTCGTACGACGGTCGTGCGGGAGACGCGAACTCTCGACCAGGTCAACGACGCCATGGGCGAAGTCCTCGACGGCAAGGTCAGCGGTCGGCTCGTGTTCGACCTGCGCTGACGGAGACGGTAGAACCGACCACTCGAACTTGGGGGGATCTGTGTTTCACGCCAGGAGAGTGCTCCGACTTTCCGTCGTGGCTGCCGCCGCCGTTTCGATGCTGCTGTTCGCGCCCGCCGCGAGCTCGACGGCCGGCGCGGCACCATCGACGTTTGCATTCGGATACTGGATGCTCACGAGCGACGGCGGCGTGTTCACCTTCGGAACGCCCTTCCGCGGTGCGCCCGCGTCGGATCCCGCGCAGTGTGCTCCGGCTCCGCTGCCGGGCCGCGCACCACAACCGAACGGCACCTGCGGATCGATGGCCGGAACCCCCAACGGCAACGGCTACTGGATCCTGAACTCGGTGACCGGCGCGATCTACCCGTACGGCAACGCGCAATACTTCGGGAGCCCGCGCACGAAGTTCGCGGGCACGAGCCCGGAGTTCCTGCCCGTCATGCGCCAGATCGTGTCGACCCCCGACGGCAAGGGCTATTGGGTGTACGAAGTCGGGGCGAGCGACGCCGGAACTGTCGATCACTACGGTGATGCGGGTGCGTTCGGCGATACCGCCACGCTCGCCGCGCATAGCGGCCGGGGCTTCAACGGGAGCCCCGTCGGCTTGGCCGCGACCGCCGACGGCAAGGGCTATTGGGAGGCGTACTCCGACGGTGGGGTCTTCGCCTTCGGAAGCGCGCGCTTCGACGGATCGATGGCCGGCGCACACCTCGCGTCACCCGTCGTCGGCATAACGGCTACGAAGACGGGCAAGGGCTATTGGCTCGTCGCATCCGACGGTGGAGTCTTCGCCTTCGGCGATGCGCGGTTCGCCGGGTCACGGGCGGGGTTGCCGCACGCACCGATCGTCGGCCTCGCCCGGAACCCCGAAGGCACCGGCTACTGGCTCGCGAGCAACAACGGGCAGATCTTCACCTACGGAGACGCCCCGTTCCTCGGCACGCTTGCGACGTACGACGTTCACGGTCACGTGGCGGCGATCGTCGTGCGCAGCGCGAACTGAGCCGATACGTACCGAGCCTGTAAGCGACGTGGACGGCATCATGCGCGCGTCGGGAACGTCAAGGCACGGCGAGCAGGACGTTCACTCGAGTGCGCTCACCCGCGGACGCGGTAGACGACCAGGCCCGCAACGAATGCCGCCGCGCCGACGACGCTGAAGAGAATGAAAGGCCAGGTCGCCTGGCCGAGTGCCGTTGCGATCACGAAGCCGACGACGGCGACGAGGCACATGGCGGTTCCGGCCAGTGCAGTCGCTCGCATCTCGATGTTGGCCTGCCGCTCGTCAAGTTGCGCACCGAACACCGCGCCGACGTCGGTGTCGCGTCCACCGAGTACGTAGTACCCCGCCGTCGCGGCGGTGGTAACCAGCACGACTCCGAGCGCCGCACCCCATCCCGAACCGATGAGGGATGCCAGAGCGATCGCGCAACCGCCGATAGCCATGACCGTAGGAACTCGGAGGCGAGCTGGGGTTGCATTCATTGTGTGTGCACCTCTTCCGATGCGTCGAACATCTCATCGACTGTCGACCCGAAGTACCACGCGATGCGAAATGCCAGGGGCAAGGAGGGGGAGTAGCGGCCCGTTTCGATCGCGATCACGGTCTGGCGCGACACGCCGAGGTCTTCCGCGATGTCGGCCTGCGACAGCGCGAGGCTGGTGCGCAGTTCCCGGACGCGGTTCTTCATCCTGTCAAGGTACGTTTACCAGGAGTGAAGGTCAAGGTACCTTTACGTACAAGAAACTTGCACTGTCACGCCTGGAGATCGAAGGCGGCGATGACGAGTAACCACGCCGCGGTGATCATGTAACAGGTATTGATCACAATGGCCAGCCCGGCGATATACAGACCCGACGGGTGGCCGAGGAAAAACAATGCCGCACCGATCATCTCTGCGAGATGTATGAGACTCCCACCGACGATCCGAGAAGGTCTGAGACCGGTGCTCAGGCTCATGGCTCTCGTGTAACCCCGGACGAAAACGGCTGCCGAAACGGCTGAGACCACGAACAGTTCGGCGCCGATTGACCGATGGTCTTGGGCTCCCATGAGTACAAACGCACAGCGCATGAAAACCAGTGCCAAGCCCGTGAGCGTGTTGATGGCTCGATAGCGATGGGTTGCGTCGACGGCGATCGTCTTGATGTTGAGCGACATGGCCACAAAGACCAACCCGGTGAGCGTGATTGCTCCGGTTCCGACCAGGAGAAAAAAGTCAGTCCATTGCCCGGGTCTGAAAATATCGGCTGCAACCATGCCCCAAAAATGTACAAGTTCGCGAAACTCGGTGGCTACCGAATCGTCGTGTCGGCACACTCGATGAGGCGACGCGGAATTGGTCACACTGTTTCGGGCTCCTTTCGCGGGCTTGGCACTGCGTGAGCGCGGATTGGACTTTCGGCCCTGCTGCTTCGTGTGTGCTCGCGTCGAGAATAGGAACGATCAGGGGAACGAACTATTTCGACGGTGAGGGTTAGCGTGGGCGTCGTGGCGGAGTATCCGGCGAACTGGGAGAGCGACGTCGTCCTCGCCGACGGCGGAACGGCGCGGATCCGACCGAGCCGGCCCGACGACGACGCGGGCCTGCTGGGGCTCTACGAGCGGCTGAGCGACGATTCGATCTATCTCCGTTTCTTTTCTCCGGTGCCGCGCCCGACCGCCGTTCAACTCGAGCGGCTCACGTCGGTCGACTACGTCGATCACATGGTTCTGGTCGCGCAGATCGGGACCGACATCGTCGCCGTCGCTCGTTACGACCGGATCGAGCCGCGTGAAGCGGAGGTCGCGTTCGCGGTCGCCGATGACGAGCAACGACGGGGCATCGCCACCCTGTTGCTCGAACATCTCGCCGCCGTCGCACGCGCCCACGGGATCGAGACGTTCTGGGCCGACACGCTGCCGGGGAACTCGAAGATGCTCAGCGTCTTCCACGACGCGGGCTGGATCGCCGAGAGTCATTTTCACGACGGCACCGTTCGAGTGCGCTTCGCGATCGCGCCGACGACGGCGTCGATCGGCGTGGTGGAAGCACGCGAGAGCCGCGCCGAATCAGCGTCGATCGCCCGGTTGCTCGCGCCGCGCTCGATCGCGGTGATCGGTGCCGGGCGGCGCGCCGGCAACATCGGCCACGAGATGTTTCGCAATCTCCTCGAGTACGGATTCGAGGGCCCGGTGTACCCGGTCAATCCCACATCGGTCTCGGTGGCCGGAGTTCGCGCGTACGCGAGCATTCTCGACGTACCGGACGCGGTCGATCTCGCGATCGTCGTCGTGCCCGCGGCCGAGGTGCTCGACGTCGTCCGGCAGTGCGCGGAGAAGAGAGTGCGGGGACTCATCGTGGTTTCCGCCGGGTTTGCCGAAGAAGGCGCCGACGGCAAGGCCGCCGAACGGGAGCTGGTTGCGTTGGCACGTAGCAACGGCATGCGGCTCATCGGGCCGAACTGTCTCGGCGTCGTGAACACCGCGCCGGCAGTCCACATGAACGCCACGTTCGCGCCGGCGCGACCGATCGCGGGGAACGTCGCCTTCCTGTCGCAGTCGGGCGGGCTGGGCATCGAGATGATGAGCCGGGCCGGCGATCTCGGCATCGGCATCTCGCAGTTCGTCTCGGCCGGCAACAAGGCCGATGTCAGTGGTAACGATCTCCTGCAGTACTGGGCCGACGACGCACAGACCGACGTCATCCTGCTGTACCTCGAGTCGTTCGGAAATCCGGGGAAGTTCGTCCGGCTCGCGCGGAACTTGGCGCGTACGAAGCCCATCGTCGCGGTGAAGAGTGGGCGAACCGCGGCGGGAAGTCGCGCCGCGTCTTCGCACACGGCCGCGCTTGCGTCCTCCGACGTCGCGGTCGACGCGCTCTTTCGCCAGGCCGGGGTCATTCGCGTCGACACGCTCGACGAGTTGCTCTCGACGGCGATGGTGCTCGCCCATCAACCCATTCCGGCCGGGCGGCGCGTCGCCATCGTCGGCAACGCCGGCGGTCCCGGGATCCTGGCGGCCGACGCGTGCGCGGGTGCCGGTCTCGAGGTGGCGGAGTTCGCACCTGCGACGCAGAGCGCGTTACGAGAGATCCTCGCGCCGGGCGCCACGGTCAGGAATCCCGTCGATCTCGTCGCCGGTGCAACCGCGGCGCAGTTCGAGGGTGCACTCCGGATCGTTCTGGCCGATCCCGCGATCGACGCAGTGCTGGCGATCTTCGTGCCTCCGCTCGTGACGCAGGCCGACGACGTCGCGCGTGCGATCGCGAGCGCGGCGGAGATCGAACAGGACAAGCCACTGCTCGCGTGCTTCCTCGGCCGGGCCGGCGTTCCCGAGCTGTTGCGCGGCGACGAGGGGCGGCGCACGATTCCGTCCTTCGCGTTTCCCGAGTCGGCCGCCCACGCGTTGGGCGCGTTGCCGATCTCGGCGATTGGCGCCGCCGCCCGCCGGGGGTCGTTCCGGATCTCGACGGCATCGATCTGGCCGGCGCGCGCGAGATCGTCGCGACCGCGTTGGATGCCGAACCCGAAGGAACGTGGCTGGATCAGCCGGCCGCGTCGGTTTTGCTCGCGAGTTTCGGCATACCGACGGTCTCATCGTGTGAAGTCGCGGATAGCGCGCAAGCTCGCCGGGCCGCGCACGACATCGGATTTCCCGTCGCGTTGAAGGCGGTTGCGCCCGGGCTCGTGCACAAGAGCGACGTCGGCGGCGTCGCGCTCGACCTACGCGACGAAGCGGCCGTGGCGACCGCGTTCGACGCGATGTCGCGGTCGGTCGGACCGTCGATGACGGGCGTGATCGTGCAGCCCATGGTCGCGTCCGGCGTCGAGGTCATCCTGGGCGTCACCCACGATCCGTCCTTCGGACCGCTGGTGTTGTTCGGACTGGGCGGAGTGACCGCGGAACTGCTTGCCGACCGCGCGCTGCGGCTCGTGCCCGTAACCGACGAGGATGCCCATCAGCTCGTGCGCTCGTTGCGCGGATCGCCGCTGTTGTTCGGCTACCGAGGTCGTCCGGCGGCGGCGGTGGCGGCGCTCGAGGACCTGATCCTGCGGGTCGGTGTGCTGGCCGACGAGCTACCCGAGGTCGCGGAGATGGATCTCAACCCCGTCGTGGTCTCGACCACAGGCGTGCTCGCGGTCGACGTGAAGATCCGCGTCGCCCCCGCACGCGACCGGCCGGATCCCGGCCTGCGTCGCATGCGGACGTGACCGGTTCCTTCAGATTCCCGCGGGGACGAGATCGCCCGGCCGCCGGCGCGGATACACAGGGCGGTCCTCGACGATGTGGGTCGCTGCCGGGGCGGGCGTCGTTTCGGCACTCCGTGCGTTCTCGAACCGCAGTCCCAGGCCGGGATGGGTGAAGAAGTAGCGCGGATTGCCGGGAACGGGTTCGAGCTTGCGCCGGATCTGCGCGAGATAGACGCGCAGATACTGCGTTTCGGTCTCGAAACTCGGTCCCCACACCTCACGCAACAGCGCCTCGCGGGTTACGACCCGGCCCGTATTGCGAACCAATACCTCGATGAGACGCCATTCCGTCGCGGTGAGCGGAACCGGGCCGCTCGCGTTCGTGATCTGCTTGGCCGCCAGGTCGATCGTGAAGTCCGCCGTCGTCACGACAGGCTGGGCGGCGCAGGGTCGCGACCGCCGGAGCAGGGCGCGCAGCCGGGCCTGCAGCTCGCCCATCTGAAACGGCTTGGTGACGTAGTCGTCGGCGCCGGCATCGAGCGCCCCGATCTTGTCAAGCTCGGAAGCTCGTTGTGAGACGACGATGATCGGGACTGTCGACCAACCCCGCAATCCCGCGATGATGTCGAGTCCCCCCAGGTCGTCAAGTTCGATGTCGAGCAATATCGCGTCGAAGCGAAATCGGCCGGCCAGCGCCAGAGCCTCGCGACCCGACGTCGTGGCCCGCACCTCGAACTGGCGGGCGCGGAGATTGATGCATTGCGCACGGAGCATCGCTTCGTCGCGGTCCGCAACCAGGATTGCAGCCATGCGTGTGCCTCTTCTCGTTGACCCGGATCGCCTCCTGGACCGTACCGAAGGCATCTCCAGGATCAAACGGCCCGAAGGTCATCGTGCGAAGGGTCCAAAGACCTTTCGCCTGTGCCGGAGCGGTCAGTGTTCCCGCGTCAACGGCGTGTTGGCGATCGCCACCACGCTCTGCGTGCCGCACGTGTTGTTACACGTGCCATAGCTGCGCGCGTCGCCGAAGTTGTAGATGTCGCCGGCGGATGTGGTCATGCGGTAGCCGCGGCCACTGGGTGTTGCGGCGATGCCGACGACGGGTTTCGTGAGGTGCAGTGGCGCGGCGGATCCGTGGAAGGTCGCGTCGCCGAAGGCGAAGATGCCGCCGTCGGAGGCGGTGAGCCAGTAGCCGTGGCCGGTGGGGGTGGCGGCGATGCCGACGACGGGTTTCGTGAGGTGCAGTGGCGCGGCGGATCCGTGGAAGGTCGCGTCGCCGAAGGCGAAGATGCCGCCGTCGGAGGCGGTGAGCCAGTAGCCGTGGCCGGTGGGGGTGGCGGCGATGCCGACGACGGGTTTCGTGAGGTGCAGTGGCGCGGCGGATCCGTGGAAGGTCGCGTCGCCGAAGGCGAAGATGCCGCCGTCGGAGGCGGTGAGCCAGTAGCCGTGGCCGGTGGGGGTGGCGGCGATGCCGACGATGGGTTTCGTGAGGTGCAGTGGCGCGGCGGAGCCGTAGAAGGGGCGTCGCCGAAGGCGAACACACCGCCGTTGGAGGTCGCCGACCAATATCCGGCGCCCGTCACTCCATTTGGTGCGATGCCCGCGAGCGACCGGACGGATGGGCGCGGTCCGTAATCGCGCGCATCGCCGAACGTCAGGATGTTCGCGGTCGTGACACAGAAACACGCGGCACGAACCGGAGTGGTGGTCAGAAGCCAGTAGCCCGCGCCCAGGGTGCTGACGCTGAACGATGCGGACACGTATTGGTCAGGGTTCTGGTTGGGCACGCCGCACGACGCCGAGATTCCCGCGGGCCCGGGGAGGTTTTGCAAGATCGGGATGGTCGCCGTCCAGTCGCCGTTCACCGACACGGGGACCCGCCGGGAATCGTTGGTGACCGCGTCGCTGACCAGGAAATACGTGAAGGAGACGTAGGCCACGCGGCCCGCCGTTCCGTGGGTTGCCGGACACGGACTGATACTCCGCACGGTTACCAACGTTCCGGGCGGACCGCTGCTTGCACTGAGAGAGAAACGCAGTGGGGCAACAGTTGCGGCTTTACCGGCGGCGCTTGCCGCGCCGCTGCTGAATAACGCGCCGATCAGAGCGGCCGCGAATGCGGCTCGTAAGAGCCGATTGAGTCCTCGCCGCGGGATTGTCACTCGGCCATCGTGGTCGTCACTGATTCTCGCGTCAATGAGACTCTCGAGCAGTACGCACGGGCCCGAGAATCAATCAACCCACGTTGGAGCGTCGGCGAGATACGCGGTCGGCGGCCGCCGCCAACGCAACGGTGAATCAGCGAGTTGCCCGGGCGGAGCAATCGCTTTCACCGGACCGTTCGGGCCCTCGAGCTCTACGAGCCACGAGTGCGCGTCGTCGACGGCTGCGGGCGCGGACGACGACGCGTCGTGACTCGCACTCGTTGCCGTGAGCCAACCGGCGGTCCGAGCCAGCGAGAGTCGACGGATGTGCGTGCCGCCCTCGGCGCGTTGGCGCCGTAGTGCGTCGAGCGCGGCCGCGGCCGCGAGATAACCGGTGCCGTGATCGAGAAGCTGGCACGGGAGCGCGCCCGGAGTTGCGCCGTCGGCCGACTCGCCCATCGCGATGCCGGTCGGGCCCTGGACGACACTGTCGAATCCGCGCCGCCCGGCCCACGGACCGGTGTGACCCCACGCCGCGAGATACACGACGACGAGCCCGGGATGACGTTCGGCCAGAGCATCCGCGTCGAGGCCGAATCGATCGAGGCTGCCGGGCCGGTATCCGCACACCACCACGTCGGCGCGGTCGAGCAACGAGTGCAGCGTCGTGAGTCCGCTCGGCCGGTCCGCGTCGAGGGCCGCGCTCCGCTTGTCGAGGAGTGTGTCGGCGATAGCTCCCGGCGCGACATCGGGATACCCGGGCGGATCGATGCGCAACACGTCGGCACCGAGCGCGCCGAGATAGCGCGTGCACACCGGCCCGGCAATCACTCTCGTCATGTCCAGGACGCGTACGCCTTCGGCCGGAAGGCCAGGCGCGCCGAAGTCGATGCCGGCGCACGCCGGCGCGTCGCCAACGCGTTGATGGCTCACGAGCGGTTGCGACAACAGCGCCCGTCCTTGCGGATGCGCCTGCCATTGTGCAATCGAGCGCACCGCAGCCGCGACACCGCCCGCGGCGACGACGCGCGCTTCGATGTCCTCGGCGGTGAGCGTCTGTGCCACCGACGCGATGGCGTCCGGGTTGTCCGCGGTTCCCAGTGCCCGGAGGAGTGCCGTCTTGTGCCACGGATAGTTGGCATGCGTGCGGACCCAGCCGTCGGCCGTCGGCCAGAACCGCGAGAGGGGCGCGAACGAGAGCGCGCCCGCACGCCCGGGAGACGCGAAGTGCCGCTCGCTGACGACCGCGGCGGAGACGTGGCCGCGGTCGATGCTCACAGTTGTCGCGGCGGGCCCGGCGTGGAGTGCGGCCGCGGCCAGCAACGCCGTACCGACACACGCGACCGCGGTGTCCTCGACCCGGAACTGCGACGGCAGATGGCCGGTCGGGCCCGTCACCGTCAGCGGCGGAGGCTCGCTGGGCTCCGAAACGAGCGTGGCCCACGCTCCGCGTACGAGGTCGTCGACGCCGCGACTCAGTTGCATGTGGTCTTTACGGCGTGGCCGGCGAGAAGGTTCGCGAACCACGTGCGGACCTCGGGCGCGGCCTTGAATCCGATGAGGGCATGGCTCGCGTCCGCCTTCGTGTCGTACGCGACGCGTTCACCGTTGGCACAGAGGTCGTGCACGTACGCGTTCGTCGTCGCCACATGAACGAGCCGGTCGTTTTCGCCCTGCGCAACGAGGATCGGCACACCGATGCCATTGGCGGCCGGGACGTTGTTCTCGAGCCAGGTCTTCCAGGGCTTGACCCGGCTGGGATCGGCCGAGAGATAGTGCCCGATCAGCGGGTCGGCGAGCTTCTGCAGATCTTTGGTGCCCGGGAACGAACACGTCTCGGCCATTGCGGGGGTTGCCGCCGCGCCCGTGGGAGTGAGGATCGTCGTCAGGCGTGCGTCGGGAGCGATCGTCCCGTCGGGCCCGCGACCGTAGACCTGTTGGTACGCGTCGAACGCGTACGCACCCAGGCCGACGCCCAGGAAATCGACGACGTCGTCGTGGAGCAGTGTGCCGAGCTCGACCGCCGGTGCTGCCACCGCGAGCCCGATCAAGTGCAGCTCCGGCGCGTAGTGCGGAACCGACCGGGCCGCGAACAATGCGGCCTGTCCGCCTTGTGAATGACCCCACAGCAGGAGCCGGTCGCCCGCGTGCGCGTCGGGGATCGAACGGGCGGCGCGGGCCGCGTCGATCACGCTGTTTCCTTCGCTCGTCCCGATGAGATACGAGTCGGGGCCGGCCGCGCCCATCCCCGGGTAGTCGGTCGCGGCGATGACGTCGCCGTCGGCCAGGAACCCGTGCAGTCCTTCGACCAGGATGAACGGGTCGATGAATCGTGACGGCGCGCAGGGTTGTGCGGCTCCCGTCGTGGGGTGCGCCCACGACACGATCGGACGACCGGCTTTGGGCGCGCGCCCGGTGGGTGCGATGACCGTGCCCGACACCGCGATGTCGTTCCCGTGAACGTCGCGGGAGTGATACATGATGCGCCACGCGATCGAGCCGTCGGGCGCGCCGAGCAAACGGGTGCTGCGAATCAGTTGACCGGGCGCGCCGGACGGAAGCGGATCGGGGACCTTGTAGAACGAGTCCTGGGTGAAGTGCTCGACGGCCGACTCCGATGCCCGCCGGGCCGCGCTGCACGCACTCAACGCCGCGCTGAGCAAGGCGACGGCGACGAACGCGCCGAACCTCCTGGTCGAGGGCCGCCGCCGGGGGCCGATGCCTCGCTCGATTGCGCCCGTAACGCTCCTACTGATCAAGCCGCGAGCCAGGGTAAGGCTCCGGTAAAAGTTACCGACCCTGCCCGCGGCGCGGTCGGCAGCGCGGTTCATGATGTACCCGTGCACGAGCCGGATCAGGATACGGAGTCGGTCGAATCCAATCCGGTCGGCAACGCGCGGCTGACCGGCATGCTCGGCGCGCTGATCTTCGCGCTGTTGTTCCTCGAGGGATTCACGATCCTGCGCGTCCAGCGGCTCATCGTCTGGCACGTGTTCATCGGGACGCTGCTCGTCGTGTTCGTCGGCGCGAAGATCGCGACCACGACCTACCGGTTCGCGCGGTACTACACCGGTGAGAAGGAGTACGTCGAGAAGGGTCCGCCGCCGATCGTGCTCCGAGTTCTCGGCCCGGTCGTGACGGTGACGACCGTTGCGGTCCTGGCGACGGGCGTCGCGCTCGTCCTGGACCGAGGGAGCCACATCCTGGGGATCGCGCACAAGGGGAGCTTCATCCTGTGGTTCGCGGCAATGACGCTCCACGTGCTCGGTCACGCGTTGGAAACGCCGGCCCTGGCGCGGGCCGACTGGACCCGGTCGCCGCGCGACCGACTACGGGGCGCGTCGGCTCGGCGCGTGACGATCGGGGTCGTCGTGCTCGCGTCGCTCCCGCTCGCGGTCGTCTCACTGGAGTGGGCGCACCACTGGCGGCGCCTGCACGGCGGCTAGACCGCGCCGTCCGCCGACGTCGGCAATGCCACCATCGCGTCGATTCCACCGGCGGCCGTCGATCGCAGCTGCGCCGAGCCGCGAGACACCTCGGCCAGGCGCCGAACGATCGCCAGCCCGAGCCCGGAGCCGCCGGCCGCCGAGTTCGGTCCCCGCCAGAATCGCTCGAAGGCACGGTCGATGTCCTCGGGGCCGAGCCCCGGGCCCTCGTCGATGACGTGCAGCGTCACGGATCCCGGCGCGGATTGGACCGACACGACGATCTCCGAGCCCGCGGGCGACGCGGTCAGCGCATTGTCGATGAGGTTGTCGACGAGTTGGTCGACGGCGCCCGCGATCGCGTAGGCCGGTGCCCGATCCGGGAGGTCGGCGCGCAGACGCACCTCTTTGTCGGCGACCGCCTCCTGCCAGAGCTCGACTCGCTCGCGCGCGACTTCGGCCACGTCGACCGGAACCGGTTCCGGAAGCTTGTCGTCGTCGCGGGCCAAGACGAGCAGCCCGTCGACCAATCGGCTCATCCGGACGACCTCGGCGCCGGCCGCGTCGAGCGCGGCGCGATCGCGTTGGGAGCCGTGCGCGGCGAGGTTCTCGAGGCGCAAGCGCAACGCGGTCAAGGGCGTGCGCAGTTGGTGCGACGCGTCGGCGACGAACCGCTTCTGCTCCGCCAGAAGGCGCGTCAGGCGATCGGCCATCCGATTGAAGGTCGAGGTCAGGTGGCGCAGCTCCGGTGGGCCCGCGTCGCGGCCGCTTTCGACCCGAGCCGACAGGTCGCCGCTCGCGAACCGGTCGGTCGCGGCCTCGAGTCGGTAGATCGGACGCGTGATGCTCCGGGCCAACAAGAATCCGGCCACGAGTACGACGACCAGGATGCCGCCACAGAGGAGGGCGATCTGTTCCCACATCCGGCGGACGCGGGCGTCGAGCGTCGCCGTGCCGAACGTGACCCGGACGGCACCGATCACCTTGGACTCGGCGGTTACCGGGGTGGCCGCGTAAACCGATGTCGTCGCCGCGCCGAGCGGATCACCCGTGCCGCTCACGCGGTGTCCCTGGAGCGCGACCTTGATCTCGGGTCGGGTCGAATAGTCGAGGTGCTGCGTGGGGTGGTCGGTGTCGACGAGGGCGATGCCGTGGGTGTCGACGACGATGATGTGGCCGCCGGTCTGATCCGCGTACGCAAGCAGGTTCTCGAGTGGAAGTGGTGTGCGCGCTTCGAGCGAATCCTCGACCCGGGCCGACACGGTGTCGGCGTCGCGTTGTGCGTCGAACAGCAGACGGTCCTTCTCGCGGTGCGCGAAGGTCAAGCCGAGCGGGATCGCCAACAGCGCAAGGCCGAAGATCGTGACGGCGAGATAGGTGAAGACGAGGCGCCGGATCATTTCGTGCGGTCAGGGCGTCGGATCGGGGTCGGAGCCCTCGAGCCGGTAGCCGACGCCGCGAACCGTGACGATCAACGTCGGGTTGCCGAGCTTCTTGCGCAACGACGCGATATGAACGTCGAGCGTCTTCGTCGGCCCCCACCAGTGTTCGTCCCAGACCTCTTCGATGATCTGATCCCGCCGCACCACCGCGCCCGCGTCGTCGGCCAGCCGGCTGAGAAGGTCGAATTCCTTCGGGGTCAGGGCGACCTCTGTCCCCGCGACCATGACGCGCCGCGCTCGGCGATCGATGGCGAGCGCGCCGAGCTGCTGTACGCGTGGATCTTCGGTCGTGGCCGTCGTCGATTGCGGGACGCGCCGATGCACGGCCCGGATGCGCGCGACGAGCTCGCGGAAACCGAACGGCTTGACGACATAGTCGTCGGCACCGAGCTCGAGCAGCGCCACCCGGTCGAGCTCGTCACCGCGCGCAGTGAGCACGATGATCGGAGTGTCGGAGTCGCGGCGGATCGCTCGGCAGACGTCGGCGCCTTCGATGTCGGGAAGCCCGAGATCGAGGAGAACGAGATCGGCATCGGCCGCGGCTTTGAGCGCAGCGCCACCGGTGCGGACCGTCGTCACCTCGTATCCCTCGCGCTCGAGACCCTCCACTAAGGGCACAGAGATCGCGTCCTCGTCCTCGACGAGGAGCAGGCGGATCCGTGCAGCCGGTTCGGTGGGCATCAGCGTTCTCGAGGAGGCGATGATCGAGCGTAGGGGCGACGGTCGGCGCTCAGGTCGATGCCCGGTAGCGATCGAACTCCGGGGTCATGAGGACCACACGGTCGTCGGTGATCGCCATGGCTTCGTAGCCGATGCGCGTCGCCAACCACTGCAGCCCGGCGCCGGGCCCGAGCGCGATCACCGCGGTCGCGTAGGCGTCGGCGAGGGCCAGGTCGGGGCCGACAACTGTGGCGGAAGCCAGGCCCGTTGCCGGGCGCCCGGATTTCGGGTCGATCACGTGGTCACCGCGCTCGTAGAGGCCCGAGGTCGCGACTGCGATGTCGGACACCACGAGCACCGCGGCCGAGCTGTCTCGCTGCCAGGGATGTTGGATACCAAGGCGCCAGCCCCGGGAACCGTCGGCGCCGCCGGCGTTGCCCGCGACGATGACGTCGCCACCGGCGTTGATCGAGAAGTGGGCGTAGCCCGCGGCGCGCAGCCTGTCGGCCGCCCGCGCGACAGCCCAGCCTTTGACGAACCCGGACGGATCGAGCGGTGCTCGGCCCGCGCCGGGCTCGACCGCGGGGTGCGCGCCGAACGCGATGTCGAAGGCACCGCCCGACTCGAGGCGCATGTCTTCGCACAGGTCGAGAACAGCCCGCACCTCGGCGCTCGCGTCGGCCACCGCGAGCTCGCCCGCGGCGATCCGCATGATCTCGGTGTCGTCGTGCCACGTGCTGAACAATGCGTCGACGCGCGCGAACCACGCGAAGCATGCGTCGACGACGTCGTCGGAACCGCGGCCGTCGGGAATCTCGATACCGATGACCGTTCCCCACTGCGCTTCGACACGTTTCACGCTTTGTCGAGCGCGCTCTGCAGCGACTGCGCGTAGCTCGTGCTCGTGTAGGTGGCGCCGCTCACGATGTCGATCTGTGCGCTCTGGGCCTGCAGCGCCTCTTGTTGCAGAATCGGGCCGGCTTGTTGGCTGATCTCGGCCGAATGCCGCCGATCGGACGGCAGTTGCAGCGCGGTGACCCCGACGATCTGCTTGCCCTGCAACGTCACTTCGACTTGCACGGTGCCGTATTGATTGTCGACGGGATCGCCGTCGATGGTGCGCGTGGTCGGCGCGGTCGTGCTGGGGGTCGTCGTCGCGGGGGCCGCGGTTGTCGGAGTCGTCGCGCCCGATCCGGACCTCGTCGTCGGGGTCTTCGGCGCGGTGGTCGTCGTTGTGGGATTCGGTGGCGCGGTCGCGGCCGGCACCGTCGACTTCAGTGCCGACTTGGCGGAGGACGTGGCCGGCAAGCCCGGCGACGACTTGAACGACGCGAGCGCGATGAGCCCGAGGAGGGTGGCGACGACGGCGGGAATGACGCGACTCATGTGACTTCCATATCGATTGCCGGGCCTACAACTGGAAACGTTCGAAGTGGATCTGGCGGCGGGGTACGCCGAGGCGCGCGAGCCGGCGCTTCAGTGCGTCGATGAACGGCGGCGGACCGCAGACGAAACAGTCGCGGGTCGCGATGTCGGGAACGCCTCGTTGCAGCGCGGGCACGCTCAGCTGGTCGGTGTTGTCGTCGCCGATCTCAGTTCCCGGGATGACGTGGATGCGCATGTTCGGCGCGGCCGCGAACCGTCCGAGTTCCTCGGCGAACGCGATGTCGTCGTTCGTGGCGACGCGGTAGAGCAGCACGACGTCGTCCCGGGGCCCGAACGCGTCGAGGAGCGCGCGCAGCGGCGTGATCCCGATCCCGCCCGCGATGAGCAACACCCGGCGTCGACTCCGGCGTTCGGTGGTGAAGGTGCCGTACGGGCCTTCGGCCAGCACGCGCACGCCCGGTCGGATGCGTTGCAAGCGGGCGGTGTGGTCGCCGAGATCTTTGACCGTGATGCGCATGTAGTCCGCGGTCGGCGCCGCCGAGAGCGAGAAGGGGTGGGCCTGCCACCATCCGCTGGGCGTGACGAACCGCCACAGGAAGAACTGACCGGGGAGCGCGCCCAGTGCGTGGAGATCATGACCGCGCAACTTGATCGACACCGTTCCACTCGCCTCGTGCCGGACCGAATGCACCCGGAGGTCGTGGCGGAGGTTCAGGCGTACCGGCTCGACGACGCGCCACCAGATGACCGCGCCGAGCACGAGGAGGTAGAGACCGATCCACCAGATGCGCGCCGCGCGATCGCTGCTGAAGTCGGTGCCGACCGCGAGTTGATGCGCGAACGTCAGTGCGACGGCGAGATACGCGTAGAGATGGATGAAGTACCACGTCTCGCGACGGAGTTTCCGGCGGGCGAGGCGTGCCGAACTGATGCCCACCGCGAGCAGGAGGCCGAAGCCGACCCAGGCCATCAACACATCGGGGTAGTGCGACACGAAGTCGCGCGTCTGCGCCCACAGCGACACGTGATCGCTCTGCGCGTATCCCAGGGTCGTGAATGCGACGTGGGCCGCGACCAGCCATACCGTCGCGATCCCGTTCCACCGATGCCACACCGCGAGCCGATCGAACCCGATCGCCCGTTCGAGCCACGCGATGCGCGACATCAACAAGAGCTCCATCAGCACGGCATACGTCGCGAGCAGCGCGGTGACCTGTCCGAGCGCGATTGCGAGTCCGCCGGGGCCGGTGGCGGCCGCGATCCCTCCGTGGCGGAGCCACAGCCCGATCGTGACCGCGACCCCGACGAACGCGATCCACGCCACCGTCCGGGCCCGCCCGACGGCCGCGGCGCGGCCGTACGGCGCAGTCGGGGTGCGGGAAGCAGGAGTGTTCACGTCCCGCCGGGGGGTGGCGGTTGCGGTCACCGTGGGGCGACAGGGGTCGGAACATTCACCTCCCCAAATTCGCCGCGCCGGTTGTGGCCTTCCTGTGACCCGGATTAGAGCTTGGACAAACCCCAGGTCGGGGCCCCGAGCGGCCGCGGCGCCGACCCGAGCACTCGGCGGAGCCCACCTTTCGGTCCGGCGCACCGCGAGCGGCCCATAACCGCCGGGGGACTGGAGTGAGTCCTCACTCAGCTATAGTGGACCGCCGTGACGATTCCGGCGACTGCCACCAAGACGAAGCGGGCCTCGGCCCTGCCGCCCGACGAGCGGCGGTCGATGATCGTCGCCGCGACCCTGCCCGCTGCTCCTCGAGCACGGCGACCGGGTCACCAGCCGCCAGATCGCGGAGGCGGCCGGGATCGCCGAAGGCACGATCTTCCGGGTCTTCGCCGACAAGGACGAGATCATCGCCGCGGTCATCGAGGCGGCCCTCGATCCCGAGCCGCTCGAAGCCGCGCTACCGCGACATCCCCGACGGTCTGGCCTTCGAGGAGCGCGCTCGCGGCCGCGATCGTGATCATGCAGCAGCGCGTCATCGACATCTGGCGGCTGGTGTCGAGCGTCGGCACTCGCAGTTCCACGAGATGACGCGGCGCCCGATGGCCGACAGCGACGCGCTCGTGCGCATGTTCGAGGCACGACCGCGCCGAGATCACGGTCGAGCCGATCGTCGCCGCGCGGCTGCTGCGCGCGCTCACGCTGTCGACGACGCATCCGATGCTCGCGGGCGAGCCGAGCTCGCCCGAAGAGCTCGTGCAACTGTTCCTGCACGGTGTCGGCGCGGAGGTTCCGTCGTGCTGAGCCGGCTGCTGAAATCGCACCTCTGCGCCGTACAAGCGCGCGCTGATGCTCATCGTCGTCTGCAGACGGTGCAGACCTCGGCCGCGCTGACGCTGCCGACGATCAACGCGCGCATCATCGACAAGGGCGTCCTCACGGGCAACACGCACTACATCTACACGTGGGGCACGATCATGCTGTTCTTCACGTTCGTCCAGGTCGTGTTCTCGGTCGCGGCGGTGTACTGGGGCGGCAAGGTCGCGATGAGCTTCGGCCGCGACCTGCGCAAGAACCTCTTCCACCAGGTCACCGACTTCTCGGCCCGGGAGGTCGGCACGTTCGGCGCGCCGTCGCTGATCACCCGCATCACGAACGACGTGCAGCAGGTGCAGATGCTCGTCGTGATGGCGGCCACGATGGCCGTCGCCGCGCCGATCACGATCGTCGTCGGCGTGATCCTGGCCGTGCGCCAGGACGATCGGGCTCTCGCTCATCCTCGTGATCGCGATGCCGGTCGCCGCGATCGTGCTCGGCTTGATCGTGTCGCGGATGGTCCCCGCGTTCCGGCTGATGCAGGAGCGCATCGACCAGGTCAACCGGGTGCTGCGCGAGCAGATCACCGGCATCCGGGTGGTGCGGGCCTTCGTGCGCGAACCGCAGGAGGCGCAGCGGTTCAGCAAGGCGAACGGCGACCTGACCGAGGTCTCGCTGCGGGCGGGCCGGCTGATGTCGACGATGTTCCCGACCGTGAACTTCCTCATCAACGTGTCGAGCGTCGGCGTGCTGTGGTTGGGTGCGAGCCGGGTCGAACACCGGCCAGATCCAGGTCGGCAGCGCTCGTCGCGTACCTCACGTACCTCGTGCAGATCCTGATGTCGGTCGTGATGGCCACGTTCGTGATCTCGATGATCCCGCGGGCCTCGGTCTCGGCCGATCGCATCCAGGAGGTGCTCGACACCGACCCGAGCGTCGTGCCGCCGGTCGACCCGGTCCGCGAGGTGGTCACGCCCGGCGCGCTCGAGTTCGAGCGACGTCGGGCTTCCACTATCCCGGGCGCCGAGCACCCGGTGCTCAGCGACGTCTCGTTCGCGACCGCGCCCGGCCAGACCACCGCGATCGTCGGCAGCACCGGCGCGGGCAAGACGACGCTCGTCAACCTGATCCTGCGCCTGTTCGACAGCACCGAGGGCACCGTGCTCGGTCGGCGGCGTCGACGTGCACGACCTCGATCCGGACGTGCTGTGGAACACGATCGGGCTCGTCCCGCAGCGGCCGTACCTGTTCTCGGGCACGGTCGCGAGCAACCTGCAGTTACGGCAAGCCCGACGCCACCGAAGAAGAGATGTGGGAGGCGCTCGAGGTCGCGCAGGCGAGCCGACTTCGTGCGCGCGCATGCCCGGCGGGCTGAACGCCCGGATCGAGCAGGGCGGCACCAACGTGTCCGGCGGGCAGCGGCAGCGGCTGTCGATCGCACGGGCGCTCGTGCGCAAGCCCGACATCTACGTGTTCGACGACTCGTTCTCGGCGCTCGACCTCGCGACCGACGCCCGGCTGCGCGCCGCGCTCGGTCCCGTACACGCAGCGACGCGGCCGTCGTCATCGTCGCGCAGCGGGTCTCGACCATCTCGACCGCCGACGACATCCTCGTGCTCGACGACGGTGTCGTCATCGGGCGCGGCACCCACGAAGAGCTCATGCGAGAGCTGCGCCGACGTACGCCGAGATCGTGCAGTCGCAGATCGGCGAGAAGAGCGCAGCGGCATGACGCTCATCGACGACCACGCAAGAACAAGAGAGCGAGGAGATCGACCTCGCCGCGCCGGAGACGCGCGCCGCGGGCCGGTGGAACTCCGCCGGCGTTCCCGGCGAGCGGTCGAAGGACTTCAAGAACGCGGTGCGCCGCCTGATCCGGATGCTCGGCCCGATGCGGATCGTGCTCGGGATCGTCGTGTCGTCGTCGCGGTCGCGAGCGCCACGCTCAACGTGTTCGGGCCCCGCGTCCTCGGCCACGGCACCGACCTCATCGTCAACGGGCTTCACGCACGCACCAGGCATGGACTTCGCCGCGCTGCACCACGTGCTGTTCCAGGCGGTCGGGCTGTACGCGGCGTCGTCGCTGCTTGTCGATCGTCGCGTCGTACATGCTCGCCGGCGTCATCCAGCGGCTGATGTTCAGGCTGCGCTCCGACGTCGAGGACAAGGTCAACGTGCTGCCGCTGAGCTACATCGACAAGCAGTCGCGCGGCGACCTGCTGAGCCGGGTGACCAACGACATCGACAACGTCGCGCAGAGCCTGCAGCAGACGCTGAGCCAGATGCTCACGTCGGTGCTGCTGCTCATCGGCACCGCGGTGATGATGTTCACGATCTCGCCGCTGCTCGCGGTCGTCGCGCTCACGACCGTGCCGGTCTCGGTGTGGGGAATGCGGGCGATCGCCAAGCGCTCGCGGCCCAAGTTCATCTCGCAGTGGAAGAGCACCGGGCATCCTCAACGCCCAGATCGAGGAGACGTTCACCGGGCACGCGGTCGTGAAGGCCTTCGGGCGCCAACGCGAGGTCGAGCAGCGCTTCCGCGAGACCAACGACGAGCTCTACGAGTCGTCGTTCGGCGCGCAGTTCATGTCGAGCCTGATGCAGCCGTGGACGATGTTCATGGGCAACCTGCAGTACGTGATCGTCGCGGTCGTCGGCGGTCTGCGCGTCGCGAGCGGCGCGATCACGGTCGGCGACATCCAGGCGTTCATCCAGTACTCGCGCCAGTTCTCGATGCCGCTCACCCAGGTGGCGTCGATGATGAACGTCTTCCAGTCGGGCATCGCCTCGTTCGAGCGGGTCATCGAGTTCCTCGACGCCGAGGAGCAGAGCCCCGAGGCCGCCGCGAGCGCCAGAACCCGCCGCCCGTGCGAGGCCGCGTCGAGTTCCGCGACGTCACGTTCTCCTACGACCCGGACCGGCCGCTGATCGAGTCACTGTCGCTCGTGGCCGAGCCCGGCCAGACGATCGCGATCGTCGGGCCGACCGGCGCGGGCAAGACCACGCTCGTCAACCTCATCATGCGGTTCTACGAGCTGAACAGCGGTTCGATCACGCTCGACGGCCGCGACATCTCGTCGATCCCGCGCGCCGAGCTGCGCTCGAAGATCGGCATGGTGCTGCAGGACACGTGGCTGTTCGGCGGCACGCATCCGCGACAACATCGCCTACGGCAATCCCGACGCGACCGAGGAGCAGATCCTCGAGGCGGCCCGCGCCACCTACGTCGACCGCTTCGTGCACTCGCTGCCCGACGGCTACGACACGCTCATCAACGAAGAGGCCGACAACGTCAGCGCGGGCCAGAAGCAGCTGCTCACCATCGCCCGGGCGTTCCTCGCCGATCCCGCGATCCTCATCCTCGACGAGGCCACGAGCTCGGTCGACACCCGCACCGAGGTGCTGATCCAGGAGGCGATGAACGCGCTGCGCAAGCGACCGCACCAGCTTCGTGATCGCGCACCGGCTGTCGACGATCCGCGGCGCCGACGTCATCCTCGTGATGGAGAACGGCGCGCATCGTCGAGCAGGGCTCGCACAACGAGCTGCTCGCGCACGACGGCCCGTACTCGCGGCTCTACAACTCCCAGTTCGTCGGCGCCGGTCGTCGACATCGACGACGAGCTCAACTCGGTCGGTGCCCACGAGGCCGCACCCACGGGCACGCCCGACTGACGTTCGCAGCAGCGTCGGTAGGAGAGCTCGAGCTACGGAAGGTTCGCGCTGCCACCGCCGACGGCAACGATCTCGAAGCGGCGGGTGTGCGCGAACAGCTCGTCCGGGTCTTGCGGCCGGCCGAGGTGGTAGCCCTGGGCGTAGTCGCAGCCGAGCGCCACGAGCTGTTGGTACTGGTCTTCGGTCTCGACGCCTTCGGCGATGACCGACAGCTGGATGTTGTGCGCGAGATCGATGATGCCGCGCACGATGGCGAGGTCGCGCGGGTCGCGCCCGAGCGGGGCGACGAAGCTGCGGTCGATCTTGACGACCGTGACCGGAAGGTCCTTCACGTACGCCAGTGACGAATAGCCGGTCCCGAAATCGTCGACGGCCAGCGTGATGCCGAGGTCGTGCAGTGCCTGTAGCCGGCGTTGCTCACCGCTCGCGTCGACGGCCATCCAGCTCTCGGTGAGCTCGAACGAGAGCCGGATCTCCCGAGGATCGACCCCCTCGGCCTGCAGCAGCCGGGCGACCTCTTCGACGAAGTGCTGTTCGGCGAGTTGGCGGGGCGAGAGGTTCACGCTGAGGTGGAGGTGTTCGTCGCGCGGCCCGATCGCGGTTCCAGCCCGCAACGGTGCGGCATGCAGTGGCGATGACCCACTGGCCGATCGGCACGATCAGGCCGGTGCGTTCGGCCGGCTCCAGGAACTCGGCCGGCGCGAGCAGGCCGCGCTCCGGGTGGTTCCAGCGCAGCAGCGCCTCCACGCCGACGATGCGCCGCGACCGCATGTCGACGATGGGCTGGTAGTGGAGTATCAGCTCGTCGCGCTCGAGCGCGTGGGCGAGATCCGATTCGATGCGCACACGATGGCGGGCCGCGCGTCGCGTCACCTCGTCGAAGAAGCGCACCTTTCCCGAACCGCCGTGCGCCTTGGCGAAGTACATCGCGGCGTCGGCTTCGCTGAGCAGCGCCTCGATGCTGACCATGTCGTCGTCGACGCTGGCGACGCCGATGCTCACGCCGACGCTGAGCAGTTCGCCGGCCAGGTCGAAGGGCTCTTCGAACGCGCGGCGGATGCGTTCGACGATCAGCCGGGCGGTCTCCCGATCACCGACCTCCTCGCACAACACGACGAACTCGTCACCGCCGAAGCGGGACAAGGTGTCGGTGGTGCGGAGGATGTCGGACAGGCGTTGCGCGACCTGCTTCAACAACTCGTCGCCGGTCTGGTGCCCGAACGTGTCGTTCACGAGCTTGAAGCGATTGAGATCGAGGAACATCACGATCGGCGGGCTCCCGCCCCGGCGCCGCATCACTTCGATCGCGTGGTTGAGCCGGTCGACGAGGAGCTGGCGATTGGGGAGACCGGTCAACGAATCGTGCAACGCCTGATGCGCGAGTTGCGCCTCGACCTTCTCCTTGGCTTCGCCGGTGGTGCCGGCCATACGGATCGCGATCGCGAAGCACGAACGCACCGAGGAAGCCGATCGCCTCGGCGTGACTCGTCGACATGAACGTGGGCGCCCAGCCGAGCAGCACGAGGGTCTGACCGACCGCGACACCGGCCAACGACCAAACCGTCGCCGCGCGCCACGTGGCGGCGCCCGACTGCTCGAGGTCGGCGAACGCGGCGAAGGCGTACGCCATGCCGAGCTCCGGTCCCCAACCCGACATATAGATGACGGCGGTCACCGCGGCCGCGTGTGCGCACACCCGCGCGTGCAGACCGAAGGTTCCCGGTTTGGCATCGGCCCAACGCTCGACGATCCGACTCGAGACGCCCGAACCGACGATCGCCGCGACATACGCCCACGCCGGTGCGTTCGGCGACAACGTGGAATTCGCGCAACACCAACAAGATGACGAGCGCGAGCGGCCCGACGCCGTACGCCATCATGCGAACCGCCCGGCTGTTGGGCGCGCTCCGTTCGGCGGCACCGTCGTGCGCGTCGGGGTGCTTCGCCGCCGGGGGCGGGGACGCGGCGGCGACGAGCGGCGCCGAATCCGGGACTGCGTTCACGGCATCTGCATCGACTCCGCCCGAAACCCGCTTGACAACTCGATGGGTCAAGATGCTCGCCGAGGGCCAAGGTGTCGAGCCGGGCCGAATTCGGGCGGATCGACCAAGCAGGCCGCGCCCTACTCCCACGCGCCTTTATTGCCTCAGCCACGCACTTCGGACCGCCGATAGACGGGTTGTGCTGCGAGAACCCGATGTGCGGCAGTTCGCGCGGTCCGCGCTCGATGGCGCGGACGTGGGCTTCATTGTGTTCCGCGCGATCCGAGGCGCCGACGGCCTCGACTGGGAAGTGCTCGACGAGAACGAGTTCATCCGTCGCAACTGGTTGATCGCGCCGGGACAGACGGCCGGGGGCCGGATGTCGATGCACCCCGACGCCGTGCATCGCAATCGGATCGCCACGGTCCTCGAAGCGGCACTCACGAGCGGGGCAGCGCATCGAGACCGACCACGAAGTGGTCCTGCCGTCGGGCGCGAAGTCGTGGCGGCACGTGATCGTCGTCCCCGTCGACGAGGACGTCGTCGTGATGATGACGTACGACATCGCCGAGTTGGTCGACGCCCGCAGCCGCGCCGCCGCGCTGTCGCAGCACAGTTCCGACATCGTCGCCATCGCCGGGATCGACAGCGGCCTGTCGTGGGTGTCGCCCGCGGTCGAGTCGATGCTGGGCTATCCCGCCGAAGATGTCATCGGCACCTGCGCCGTCGATCTCGTGCATCCGGACGACGTCGCCGCGGTGATCGAGTGTTTCACCGGCGTCGCGGTCGGGACGACGCGGACACCGACCGTCGAGCTCCGCCTCCGCCGCGCCGACGGCGGGTACCACTGGTTCCAGTGCTCGGTCGCGAACCGGCTCGACGATCCCGAGGTGCGCGGCCTCGTCCTCAGCATGCACGACATCGATGCCCGCCGGCGTTCCGAGGACGCGCTGCGGATCTCGGAGCTGCGGATGCGCGGCATCCTCGAGACCGCGGCCGACGCGATCATCACGAGTGACGAGACGGGCCGCATCCTCGAGTTCAACCAGGCCGCCGAACGCATCTTCGGCCACGACTCGGCCGACGTGATCGGCACGCTCTACAGCGACCTCCTGCCCGGCGCGGCGGAGAGCGCGATGTGGGTGCGCAAGGCGATCGGTGCAGTGCGGTCCGGTGTCCCGATGGACATCGTGACGACCCGGATCGACGGCTCGGAGTTCGAGGCGCGCATCGCGATTTCGCGGACGACGATCGACGGCCGCACGCTGACGACCGCGATCGTGCGCGACGTCACCAGTGAGAAGGAAGCGACCCGTGCGCTCGAACAGCGGGGGATGTACGACGAGGTGACCGGTCTCGCGAGCCGCAAGCTGCTGATCGACCGGCTCGAAGGTGCGATCCGCCGGGCCCGGCGCCGCCGCACCATCGTCGGGGTCCTCATGCTCGACCTCGATCGGTTCAAGCACGTGAACGACAGCCTCGGTCACGACCGGGGCGACGCGCTCCTGGTACAGGTGGCCGAGCGCCTCCGGTCGGCCGCGGGCGAAGCCAACACCGTCGCCCGGCTCGGCGGCGACGAGTTCGTGGTGTTGTGCGACGAGGCGCGCGACATCGACGAGATCTCCGACCGCGCGGGTCGCATCGACGAGGTGTTGCGCGCACCGTTCTTCCTCGACGACGACGAGGTCATGCTCACCGCGTCGATCGGTATCGCGGTCTGGAACGGTGGGGAAGAGCAGCCCGACGAGCTCGTGCGCCACGCCGACGCGGCGATGTATCGCGCCAAGGACCGGGGCCGGGGCCGCATCGAGCTCTTCGACCAGCGCATGCAGACGTTCGTCTCCGCGCGCCTCGACCTCGAGTCGGCGCTGCGCCGCGCGATCGACCGCGACGAGCTGGTCTCGTACTACCAACCGATCGTCGCGTTCGCGTCCGGCCGGCCCACGCACCTGGAAGCGCTCGTGCGGTGGAAGCGGCCCGACGTGCAACTGGTGCCGCCCGACGAGTTCATCTGCGATCGCGGAGGAGACCGGTCTCATCCACCCGATCGGTGAATGGATGCTGCAACGGGCCGCGCACGACTGCGCGCGCTGGCAAGACGTGGCGCCCGGCGTCGGTGTGTCGGTCAACGTGTCGCCTCGCCAGTTCGACAGCCCGTCGGTGGTGGAAGCGGTGCAGAGCGCGCTGCGCGAGTCGGGTCTTGCCCCCGAGCTGCTCGGGCTGGAGATCACCGAGTCGGTGCTCGTCGACGACGCCGACGAGACGGTCGCGCTGCTCGACCAGTTGAAGGCGCTCGGTGTGCGCATCGCGCTCGACGACTTCGGCACGGGCTACAGCTCGCTCACCTATCTCCAGCAGCTCCCGATCGACGAGTTGAAGATCGACCGCTCGTTCGTGGCCGTGTTGGAAGACGAGAGCTCCGACCTCGTGCTCTTGCAGATGATGATCCAGCTCGGTCGTGCCTTCGATCTGAAGGTCGTGGCAGAGGGGATCGACACCGACCGCAAGCTGCGCCGGATCCAACGTCTCGGTTGTCACTTCGGTCAGGGCTACCTGTTCGCCCGGCCCGCGCCCTTCGAGCAGGTCATGCGCCGATTCGAGGAGACCGAGAGCACACCCGGCCCCGAGGGCGTCCGCCTCGGTGGCAGCGGAGCCACCCTCCGCCCCTAGTGGCCCGTCGGCCGCGCCGGTGGGAGCACCGGCGGCGCGTCGTGCGATCATGCCGCCGTGCGACTCGTCCTGCTCGGTGCGCCCGGTTCCGGTAAAGGCACGCAGGGCGAGGTCCTGGCCGAGCGCCTGGGCGTGACACACGTTGCGAGCGGCGAACTGCTGCGGGCGCAGGTGGAAGCGGAGAGCGAACTCGGTATCGAGGTCGCGGCGCGGTTGGCGCGCGGTGATTTCGTTCCCGACGAAGTCGTGCTCGCCGTCGTGTGCGAAGCGGTGACGGCCGCGTGCGCCGACGGGAACGGGTACATCCTCGACGGCTTTCCCCGCACGCGGGCGCAAGCCCAACATGCCTACGAGCTTGCGGTGCCGAAGGGGATCGAAGCCGAGGTCGCGGTCTACCTCGCGCTACGCCGACGAGGTCGCGCGGGAACGACTCGCGGGCCGCGCCGAGGGCGGACGCCTCGACGATGCCAACGCGCAGGTGATCGAGCATCGGCTGAAGCTGTTCCACGACAACATGCGCCCGATCCTCGACTTCTACCGCGAGCGCGACATCCTCGTCACCGTCGACGCCGGCCGACCCGTCGCCGCGGTGTCGGACGAGATCATCGGCGGCCCTCTCCATTTCCTAGGGCCGAGATCTCGCGATTATTTGCACCACTGCTGTTCGGCGACGACCGGGATCGCTCGGGATGTGGAGTGTGGTGTAGCTCGCGCTGTGCCAGATGTTCGAGAAGAACCGTCCGACGCTCATCTTCGCGTCGAGGGCATCGAGCAGGCCGGGGATCGGTCCGCACGTGAGTGCCCGGCGCGCGGCCGCGTCCTTCGGATCGCTCGTGGTTGCGCCGAAGCGCGCGTCGTACCACGCGTAGTCGATCTGCTTGCGGTGGCCGGCCGGCCGGCCGGGAACGGGCGCAGTGCGCGCGGCCAACGGCTCGGCCAGCCCTCCGATGTCGACGACGAACACCCGACGGCCGGCGTCGTACGCGGGAACGCCGATCGAGCCGAGCGTGAGCACGAAGGCGTTCGGGTCGAGCCCGGGGCGGGGGACCTTGTCGGTGACCTTGAAGTATCCGCGCACGCCCTGGTCGTACAACGTCGCGGCCTGGTTTCCGTTCAGGCCGAACTGCGTGTCGATCGGGTGGAGCGTGGCGCCCGACGCGGTACGGAAGTCGCTGATCGGGCTGAGGAGATCCCGACGTGCGGGTTCGGCGGTGGTCGGAAGGCGACGATGCTGACGATCGCCCAGACCGCCGCGAACGCGTTCACGCCGACCACGAACACCGCGTGCGCCGCTGCAACGCGATCGACGCGGGGAGCGCGAGCGCGAAGAAGGCCGGCAACAACAGCCGACCGTGCATGTAGTCGCCACCGATCGCGGTGATGTAGAGCGCGTGCAGGAACCCGGCCGCGAGCATCGCCGTGGTTGCGATCGCGACGCGGCGGTCGCGGTGCGTGAGCATCCGGTACGCAATGGTCGCGGTGACGAGTATCGCGGTGAGCCACAGCCGGTACGGCCCGATGAAGTTCCGCGCGTACGCCCACCCCTGGCTGAGGTGCAGCCCACCCGCGTCCTTGGCGAGCGCGGTGGTGGGTACGAGCGTGGCGTAGTAGCCCATGCGGAAGATCTGGTAGGCGACGGGCAGCGAGAAGATCGCGACGAGATCGAAGACGAGTCGCCGCGGCCGGACGAGCACGAACCACACGACGAGGAAACAGATCGTCATCAACGTCAGGTCGGGGCGCACCAGTGGCCCGAGCCCGAGCAACACGCCGAAGAACGCGCGGCGGCGGCCGTTGATCTCATCGGTTCGCGCCACCGAAACCAGCACGTACCACGCCGCCGCGATCCACAACCAGACGAGACCCATCTCCAGTCCGGACGTGGAGAAGTCCCAGACGACCGCGACCGAGGCGACGAGGATCAGGCCGACCGGGACGACGAGTCCGTCCTCGCCCGCGGTGCAGGCGCCGGACAGCCTTGCCGGCCACGACGAACGCGGCCACCGCCGCGATGAGGCTCGCGAACAGCGTGATCCATTCCATGCTCGTGAACGCGCCGAAGATCGCCCGCCCGATGACGAGCACGACGATCCACAACGTGCTCGTCGACGCCTCGACCCGTTCGCCGGCGTTGAAGACCGGACCGTGCCCGGCGAAGATCTGGTCGACGATGCGCAGGTTGATGAACGCGTCTTCGTCGAGCCAGCGGTGCTGCCAGCCGCCGATCGCGACATGAGCGCGGGGATGTACGCGGGCGCGGCCAGACCGATCCGCTGCCAACGGGACGCGGTCGGCGTGGCGGGTTCGTCGTCCGGCGGGGCGAGAACCGTCGTCATCCGGCCGTACCGGTCCCCGAGGTCACCGGCAGAGATTACGGGAGCCGGGGCCTGACCGACGGGCGGAACTAGGTTGCCCGCCGTGACCCGCTTCGGGCGTCTGCTGCTCGTGATCATCGCGGTCGCATTCGGTGTGCGGGTTGCGTACGTCGCGATCGCCAAGCGCGGACCGTGCCCGGTGGTCCTCTCCGACGGCACCCGGGCCGGGAGCTCGCCGAGCAGCTGCGAGAAGGGCGACGAGCTCTTCTACAACGCGGAGGCGAACAACGTCGCCGCGGGCCACGGTTTCAACGAGCCGTTCACCGCGATCACTGCACCCGGGCGAGAAGTCGCCGCCCGCGGCCGATCATCCGCCGTTGACCGTGTTCGTGTTGACCCCGGTCTCGTGGCTCACCGATCACGCGCCGCTTTCGTGGATCATCAAGGAACCCCTGCACGACCACGTGCGGGAAGATCGTTACGCGATGGTCGTGCTCGGCACGCTGCTCGTCGGGCTCGTGGGATTGCTCGGCCGGCGGATCGGTGGCGACACCGTCGGTCTGGTCGCGGCCGGCATCGCCGCGTTGAGCCCGAACATCTGGGTCAACGACGGCTTGGTCATGTCGGAGACACTGACCATGCTGACGGTCACCGGCGCGCTGCTCACCGCGCTGTGGTGGCGCGACAAACCGAGCTGGCGGAGAGCCGCCGCGTTCGGCGCGGTCTGCGGCCTGGCCACGCTGGCGCGCGTCGAGTTCGTGCTCCTGGTTCCGTTGTTGGGGATCGTGTTCGCGCTGTCGTTGCCGCGTCCGTGGGCGGAGCGGTGGCAGCAGGCCCTCGTGGTCGTGGTGGGTGCGCTCGTCGTGATCACCCCGTGGGTCGGCTTCAACCTCGCGCGCTTCAACGACCCCACCTTCGTCTCGACGAACGACGGGCTCACTCTGGCGGGCGCGAACTGCGCGGCCGTCTACTACGGACCGGCGCACCGGTTTCTGGTCGTTGTCGTGTGGTGCCGACGCGGGCCCCGGCGACCAGTCGCAGGTCTCGAGCCGCGTTGCGCCGGCGCGGGCATCGACTACGCCAAGGATCACGCCGGGCGCATCCCGGCCGTGGTGCTCGCGCGCGTCGGTCGCACGTGGAGCCTGTTCCGCCCGCTCGACATGGTGAAGCTCAACACGGGCGAGGATCGCGAACCGTGGGTGACGCGGCTCGGACTCGTCGTGTACTACCCGACGCTCCTGCTCGCGATCGGCGGGCGCGATCGTGCTGTGGCGCCGCCGGGCCCGGGCCGCACTATGGGTGCTGTTGGTGCCGCCGATGATCGTCACGCTGAACACAATCGCCACCTACGGCCAGACCCGATTCCGTGCCGGCGCGGAGCCCGCGCTCGCGTTGCTCGCCGCGGTCGGGCTGGTTGCCATCGTGCGATCCGTACGCGCCGGGCGTACTCCGCAGTCGGATCCCGACGAATCGGACACCGGCGCCGCGGCCGGACCGAACTCCGACGCCGGCGGATCGGCGCCCGCCGCGGTGCCCACGCGTGCCGACTGAGCAAGCCTTTGTAGTAGTACCGGGGCTCGCATGACCGTCACCGAAGCGCGCCCGCCGAGCTCTCGCGAGGGCACGTATGTCGGCGGCCTCGACGGCCTGCGCGCCATCGCGGTGGCGGCGGTCATCGTGTTCCACTTCGCGCCGTCGGTCCTGCCCGCCGGTTTCCTCGGCGTCGACGTGTTCTTCGTCGTTTCCGGGTTCTTGATCTCCCGGCTCGTCGTCCGCGAGATCGCGCACATCGGGAACGGTCGGCCTCGCGCACGTTCTGGGCCCGCCGCGCCCGCCGCCTCTTGCCTGCACTGGCCACTGTCGTAGTGGTCGTGCTCATCGTGGCCGCGATCAAGTTGACGAGCACCGAGATACACGACCTGCGGGCCCAGGCGCTCGGCACGTTGTTCTACGTCGCGAACTGGGTGCTGATCTTCGGCAAGAGCAACTACTTCACGAGCATCGGCCGGCCGTCGCCGTTCCTGCACATGTGGACGCTCGCGGTCGAGGAGCAGTTCTACGTCGTGCTGCCCCTGGTGTTGTACGCGGCGCGGGGCTGGGTGTTGCGGCATCCGTTCCGGGCCGCGGGCATCGCGTTGTTCGGCGCGGTCGCGTCGACGATGTGGATGGCGATCCTGGTGTCGCCGACCGGCGACCCGACGCGCGGCTACCTCGGCAGCGACTCGCACGCGATGGGTCTGCTCGTCGGCGTGGCGCTCGGCCTGGTCGCGGGATCGGGCGCGCCGTGGCAGCGCTTCACCGAATGGGCGCGCACCGACTCCCGGTTCGTGCGGTTGGCCCCGTGGGCCGCCGGCGCGGCGCTGGTCGCGGTTGTGGTGACGATGCGCGTCGCGAGCGACCGCACGCTCGCGCTGTACCGCGGCGGCTTCCTCGTGTTCGCGGTCGTGTGCGCCGTCATCGTCGTGATCCTGGCCGTGATGCCCGACGCACCGATCTCGAAATTCCTCCGCACACCCGCGCTCGTCGCGATCGGGCTGCGCTCGTACTCGCTCTACCTCTGGCACTGGCCGGTCCGCGTCTTCCTGACGTCGAGCTCGGGTCTCGACGGGTTCGGGCTCTTCGCGGCGCGGCTCGTGGTCTCGGTCGTGTTGGCCGAGCTGTCGTTCCGCTTCATCGAGCGGCCGTTCCGCGTCGGTCGGGTCGCGCGCCGATCCGGGAGCCGCGGCGCAATCATCTATTACGCCGCGCTCGACCTTGGTTTCGGTCATCCTGGTCACCACCGTCGCCGCGCCGCAGGCCCTGCCGCCGACCGATCTGGCCAAGATCCGGGCCATCGGGGGCAACGCCGATCCGAACGCGTTGCGCGTCGACACCTTCGGCGATTCGACCGCGCTCGTCTTCGGCCTGGCGGGCGCCGTGCACGCCAAGGAGCTCGGCATCTCCGTGGGCGGCGACGCACAGCTCGGCTGCGGGGTCGTCCAGACCGATCACGTCTCCGCGGGCCGGATCATCGGGAGTCCGGCGGTGTGCGCGGGCTGGCGGGCGCGCTGGACCGCGTCGTTGCACGCCGACCCGACCGCCCGACCGATGTTGATGACGGGCGCGTGGGAGATCCTCGACCAGGACGAAGGTAGCGGCACCGTCAAGTTCGGCACGCCGGCCTGGACCGAGCTCATCTCGTCGTCGGTGCGCAGCGCGCTCGAGGTGCTCACCGCCGACGGCCGCACCGCCTATCTGTTCCAGGTGCCGTGCTACGGCGCCGGCGACGTCACCGACTCGTTCCCGGAACGCAGCGACCCGCGCCGCATCGCCGCGCTCAACCAGATCTTCGTGAACGTCGCGCACTCGATGGGCAACGTGAAGATCGTCGACTGGCGGTCACTCGTCTGCCCGGGCGGCCATCGGGCCGAGGAGATCGACGGCGTGCACATGTGGCAGTCCGACGAGCAGCACCTCACCGACGCGGGCGCCGTCGTGGTGTGGAAGTGGTGGCTACCCCAGCTCGCGACCAAATGATCGGAGCGACAGCGGAGCCTCGGCGTCTCCCGCGCAGCCACTCTCGGCGAGGCGCAGCGCGAGCGACCAATAGTTAACGCCGCTTCAGGACGCGGTCCTGGAAGCCCCACCAGGTGACGAGGGCGAGCTCTTCGGCCCCGACGCTCAACGACATCTTGGAATGACCGCGGACGCGGTCGGTGAAGGTGATCGGCACCTGCGCGATGCGGCCGCCGTGCTGCCACACGCGGTAGCAGAGCTCGATCTGGAAGCCGTAGCCCTTCGAACGCGTGTCGGAAAAGTCGGCGGTCTTCAAGATGTCGGCGCGGAACGCGCGGTAACCGGATGTGGCGTCGCGGATCGGGATGCCGAGCACGACCGTGGCGTAGCGATTGCCCCACTTGGAGATCGTCCGCCGGTACCACGGCCAATGGGGGATCGACCCGCCCGGCACGTAGCGCGAGCCGATCGCGGCATCGGCGCCCCGGTCGAGCTCGATCAGGAGCCTGGGCAGTGCCGCGGGATCGTGCGACAGGTCGGCGTCGATCTGCACGACGACGTCGTAACCGCGGTCGAGGCCGAGGGTGAAGCCGGCGCGCACGGCTTCGCCGATGCCGATCTTGCGGGGGCGGCGCAGCACTTCGATGTGTCCGAGGCGGCGCCCGACCTCTTCGGCCAGGTTGGCGGTGCCGTCGGGGCTGTTGTCGTCGACGACGAGGATGTCGACGTCGGGCGCGGCCGCCCGGGCCCGCTCCAGGAACTCAACGATGTTCTCCGATTCCTGGTAGGTCGGAGTGACGACGAGGGCCCGCACAGGGTCCGAAATCTATCCCGAAGCCGCCGGTCAGTGGCATTTCCGGTACAGCTCGTACAGGTCGAGATACGAGCCGACGTGGCAGAAATCTCGGGCCAGCACCTGCGTCGACGCGTCGGAGCCGAACTTCGCGGAATCGTTCGGTTCCGTCCAGTCCGTCCAGATGTTCGAGAGGATCACGATGTCGGCCGAGGCGAGGTCCTGGGGCATCCGCGAATCGTTCGCGTTGGCCACGCCCGGGTCCATCTCGATGTAGTACGTGGCGGGCACGAGGTCGGGGAGCATGTAGTAGAGGTACGCGTCGCTGTACGGCGTCTTGCGCAGGTCGACGGGCCCGACGAACAGTCGCTGGCCGGGCTTCGAGATCTCGCGCCGCGGCCGCGATCACCATGTTCGCGGCCGCGGCGCGGTCGGGCTTGCCGTAGTAGAAGATGCGGCCGTCGTGCTCGATCTTGTACGACGCGCGGTGGATGCCGAACGTCTGCAGCGCGTAGTCGGAGTAGGTGCTGATCGTGAACTCCGGCAGCACGAACGTGAGGACGCGCGAGCATCGAACGCGCCCGCACCCGAGCGCGACGCCGGCGCGTGGGAATGTCGGGCGCGCGGCGGCGGACGAGTTCGAAGATCGCGATCGGAACGAACGCGAACACGACGCAGCTGACCCACGAGAAGTGCCCGGAGTCGACGCGCTGCATGGCCTGGGGCAGGATCCCGACCCCGAACAGGCCCATGACGAAGAGAATTCGGGCCGTGATCGAATGCGGTTCGGCGCGGGTCGCCTGCCAGCCCTGCCACAACACGAACGCGGCCGCGCCGAGCAGGATGAAGAACCACAAGAAGAGTTGGTGCGGGCCCGCGAGCGCGGGGAGCGGCCACGAGATGTGGGCGAGCGCGCCGGCCTTCTGCAAGAAGCCGTCGAAGTGTCCCCACGACGGCGGAATCGGGAGTCGGCGACCGCCGCGGAGCTTGAAGACGGGGTCGATCACCATGCCCTGGAACGCGTGGCCCGGACCCGCGGTCGCGAGCTGGATGACGTAGGGGAGCACGCCCGCGCCGAAGCCGAGCACGATGCGTTTCACGCGGGCGCGGTCCATGCCGCGGAGCAGCGCGATCGACGACAGCCCGACGCCGAGCACGAGGTCGGGTCGGAACAACACCGCGAGCCCGAGCAGCACACCGGCGGTGATCGCGAAGCGGCGCGCCCGGCGCTCGTCGGTGGCGGCGCGAGCTTCGATACCCGCCGCGAGGCCACACACCGCGAGGCCGACCGCGCCGACCCACGCGAGCGCGGTGAATCCGAACGGGATGATGATCAGCGCGGAGGTGACCGCGGCGGAGACCGCGAGGATGCGGCCCCAACGGCGGGCGAGGGCGTAGATGCCGAACACGATCGCGAGTTGCTGCAGCAACCCGAAGAGACGCTCGTTCAGGAGCGAGACACCGAAGACCTTGAACACTCCGGCCAAGGCCCAGAGGCTGCCCGGCCCGTAGAGGTGCAGGAAGTCGCGGTTCGGGATCGCGCCCTTCAGGACCTGCTCGGGGAAGACGAGCATGAAGCCCTCTTCCATGGGCGGCCCGGGCGAGCGCAGCAGGCCGCGCAGTGGGATCGCGAACACGAGCGCGACGATGCCGAGCGCGAGGGCGTTGCGGCCCCGGTCGTCGAGCCGAAAGCGAAACCGGCCACTGCGCGCGGGCGCGTCGACAACGGTCTCGACCTGGGGCACCCCGGAAAGTTAGGCGAGAGCAGAGATTTTTCCGGGACAGGGCGTTGGAGGCGCAGCGCGAGCGACCAAGTAGCGTGCTGGGCCGTGCCTGCCGACAAACCCATCGCCAACACCGCGCCGGCGGCGAACGTTGTGGTCACGGGCGCGGCGGGCTGGCTCGGCCAGAACCTGGTGCGCGGCGCTCGCGGCGCAGCCCGAGCGCCGGCGCATCCGCTGCCTGGTGCACGAATCGGTCGACGCCGCGCTCCTCGAGGTCGTCGACCCGCGGATCGAAGTGGTCGTCGGCGACGTCCGCGACCCGTCGGTCATCGACTCGCTGTTCGACGGTGTGGGCAACGCGTCGGTGCTGCACGCGGCGGCGGTGATCCATCCCGCGCGCCAGGTGCGCGAGCTGTTCGACGTCAATGTCGGCGGCACGCAACTGGTGCTCGACCGGGCGCGGCGTACGGGCGCCGGCCGCTTCGTGCACGTCTCGTCGAATTCCCCGTTCGGTGCGAATCACTCCCGCGACGAACGCTTCGACGAGGACTCACCGTTCGCGCCGTACATGGGCTACGGCCGGTCGAAGCTCGAGGCGGAACAGCTCGTCCAGCGCAGTTACGACCGGGGCGACCTCGCGACCGTTGTGCTGCGGCCGCCGTGGTTCTACGGCCCGTTTCAGCCCGACCGCCAGACCCAGTTCCTGTCGGCCGTGCGCAAGGGCCGCTTCCCGCTCGTCGGCCCCGGCACCCAGCGTCGCTCGATGGTCTACACGGCGAATCTCGTGCAGGGCGTGCTGCTCGCGGAGACGGTCGAGGCCGCGGCCGGCAATGCCTACTGGATCGCCGACGCCGAGCCGTACGAGCTGCGCGAAGTGCTGCAGACGGTCAGCCGTGCACTCGAAGCGGAAGGGCTCGAGGTGTCGAAGCGCCGGCCGATCCCCGTTCCCCGCATCGTGGGCGTGATGGCGGAGAAGCTCGACGGGCTCGCGCAGTCCGGCGGCCGATACGTGCAGGTGTTGCACGTGCTCGGCGAGCTGAAGGACACGATCGCGTGCGACATCTCGCGCGCCCGCAAGGAGCTCGGCTACGAGCCCCAGTTCGCGTTGCTCGACGGCATGCGGGCCAGTGTCCGCTGGTGCCTCGACCGCGGCGACCAACTGTGAGTGGGCCGTCGTGAGCAGGCAACGGTGACGCGCTCCGTGCTGATCACCGGCGGCAGCGGCTACTTCGGATCGCTGCTCGCCGAACAGGCGCTCGCGCGCGGGCGACGCGGTGCGGATCTTCGACCTGAACGCACCGGGTCCCAGCCTCGCCGAAGCCGAATTCGTGGCGGGCGACGTGCGCGATCGCGCCGCGGTGCGCGCCGCGTGCGAGGGCATCGACGTCGTGCTCCACAACGTGGCGCAAGTGCCGTTGGCCAAGGATCGGGCCCTGTTCGACGCGGTGAACGTGGGCGGAACGGCCAACGTGTTGGTCGCCGCGCGCGATGCGCGGCGTCGCCAAGGTCGTGCACACGTCGTCGAGTGCGGTGTTCGGCATCCCGGAGCGCAATCCGGTTACCGAGCTCTCCGAATGCCGGCCTTTGGAGGCTTACGGGCGCGCCAAGTTGCGGGCCGAGTTGTTGTGTCACGACGCGATCGCGGCCGGGCTCGACGTCACGATCGTGCGGCCTCGCACCGTTCTCGGTCACGGCCGGCTCGGGGTGATGGCGTTGCTGTTCGAGTTCGTCGCCGACGGTGCGCCGGTGTTCGTGCTCGGTTCCGGCGACAACCGGTACCAGCTCGTGCACGCCGAAGACCTCGCCGACGCGTGCCTGCGCGCCGGGGATCGCCCGGGCCCGACCGTCTACAACATCGGCGCGCTCGAGTTCGGGACGATGCGCGAGACGTTGCAGGCGCTCGTCGACCATGCGCCCACCGGTTCGCGCGTGCGCTCGCTGCCCGTCGCGCCGGCCCGATTCGCGATGAAGACCTTGGCCGGGCTCGGGCTCGTGCCGTTCGCGCCGTACCACTGGCTGCTCTACAGCGAGTCGCTGTATTTCGACGTGTCGAAGGCGCGGGCCGAGTTGGCGTGGGAGCCGAAGCACTCGAACGCGTCGATGGTGATCGAGTCGTACGAGTGGTTCCTCGCCCACCGCAGCGGGGCGCAGCAACTCGACCTGGGCGAGGGCTCGCGTTCGCACCACCAGTCGCCCGTCCGACTCGGTCTGTTGCGGGCGCTCAAAGCCCTGCCGTGAACCGTTCCGGCGACAGGTGCGGCCGTATACTTCCGGGTCCGTGGATCCCGCACTCGAAGTCGACCCGCTGGTCGACGAGACCGTAGATCCCGACATCTCGGCCCTACCGGACGACCCCGACGGCCCGACACCTCCCGATCGCCGGGCCCGCCGCGTCACTGCACTCCTCTTCGCCGCGCTGCTGGCCGTGTTGGGGTTCCCGCTCGTCGTCGCGCTGATCCAGTTGCGCCGCCCGCACTGGTACCCGCTGCTCGACATGGCCCAGACCGAGATCCGGATCCGCGACATCTCCGGCGGGCATCCGCCGCTCATCGGCCTCGCCGGTCGCATCGGGCCGTTCGGTCCCGACGGCGGGAGTCATCCGGGTCCCATCAGCTTCTACGCGCTCTGGCCGGTATGGAAGTTGTTCGGCGGCTCTTCGTACGGAATGTTCGCGTCGACCGTCGCACTCGACATCGTCGCCATGGGTCTGTCGCTCTGGATGGCGTTGCGGCGCGGCGGGCGGGGGTTGCTGCTGGGGACCGCGGCCGCGCTCGCGTTGCTGACGCGCGCGTACGGCGCGTTCCTGTTGACGTTGCCGTGGAATCCGTACCTGCCGGTGCTGTGGTGGTTCGTGTTCCTGCTCGCGGTGTGGTCGGTGGTAGCCGACGACTTCGCGATGCTGCCCGTCGCGGTCTTCGCGGGCACGTTCTGCATGCAGACCCACATCTCGTATCTCGGGCTCATCGGCGGCTTGGTCGCGGTGACCGTCGTGGTGCTCGCGGTGCAGGCGTTCCGGCGCCGGCGCGGCGACACGCCGAGCACGACGAATCGCGAGCTGTGGAAGTGGGGGAGCATCAGCGCCGCGCTCGGCGTGGTGTTGTGGATCCCGCCGGTGATCGATCAGTTCGTGCACTCGCCCGGGAACCTGGGCATCATCCGCGACTACTTCAGCAGCCCGCCCGATGCGACGATCGGGTTGCACCGTGGGATCGGGGTTCTGCTCGCCCAGCTCGACCCGTGGAAGCTGCTGACCCGCACGCTGGTGCACGACGGCGGCGCCCTCGAAGTCAGCGGTTCGCGGATCCCGGGTGCGTTGCTCCTCGTCGCGTTCGCGGCGTCGGTGGTGGTCGCGTGGCGGCTCCGGCATCGCCTGCTGTTGCTCCTCGACGGAGTGCTCATCGTCGCGCTCGCGCTGGGCTTGATCTCCTCGGCGCGCATCTTCGGAACCGTCTGGTTCTACCTGCTGCTCTGGGCGTGGGGGCTCGTCGCACTGATGCTGTTCGCGATCGGTTGGGCCGCGGTCGAGCTCGCCCGTACGCGCCTGAGCACCGACGCCGTCGAAGGCGACGCCGCGACTGCGACCGCCGCGACTGTCGCGAACCAACGAACGCGCGTCGGCGCGCTGGTGCTCGCGGCGATCACGCTGGTGGCGGCGGTGGTGTTCGCGTTCCAGGCGTCGAGTGTCACCGTCCAGACGCCGCGCCTCAACGAATCACTGGGCGCGCTGGTGGGCCCGACGGCCACCGCGCTCGACCAACTGCAGGCCCGCGGCGGGCACGGTCCGTATCTGGTCACATGGCTCCCCGACGCGGAAGCGATCGGCTCGGCCGGTTTCGGGCTGTTGAACGAGCTCGACCGGCGCGGGTTCGACGTGCGCGCCGAGGAGCCGTTCCGTCCCGGCGCCACCCGCTACCACGTGATCGACGCGCGGCATCCCACGCTCGAGGTGCATCTCGCGACCGGTCCCGACATCGCCAACTGGAAGCGCGACTCGCGCTTCACCGAGGTCGCGTCGTTCGATCCCCGCACCGACGCGCAACGCGCGCAGTTCGATCAACTCCACGGCCAGGTCGTCGACAAGCTGCAGCAGTCGGGACTCGGAAGCCTCGTACCGCAGGTCGACAACAACCTATTCATGCTCGGTCTCGCACCGCAGGTCCCGACGGCGACGCGCTCGTTGATCTCGAACATGCTCGACCTCAGCATGCCGATGGCCGTGTTCATCGGTCCGCCCGGAACCGACTGATCCGGGCTGTCGGTGGAGCGGGCGAGTCGGGAACGCGAGCGGCGCTGGTTCGTGCCGACGCTCGGCGCGGTCGTGGCCGGCGCGTTCGTGCTCCGCGTCGTGTACGTGATCGCGTATCGGCGCAACTTCGACCCGGGCGGCGACGCGTACTTCTACCACGTCGGCGCGAACCTTCTCGCCGAAGGTAAGGGCTTCATCCAGCCGCTGTACTACGAGAAGCTCGGCCTCCATCGCGCCGCGGCCGAACATCCGCCGCTCTACGTCGTGTTCCTCGCGATCCCGTCGGTGCTCGGGATGAAGAGCGTCATGACCCACCTCATCTGGTCGTGCGCGCTCGGCTCGGCGACCGTCTGGTTGATCGGCTTGCTCGGGCGCGCGGTCGGCGGTGCGCGGCTCGGAATCGTGGCCGCCGTCATCGCGGCGCTGTACCCGAACCTCTGGGCGCCCGACGGGCAGCTGCAAGCCGAGACGCTCTCGATGTTCGCCACGGTGCTCGTGCTCTTGTTGGCGTATCGGTATTGGAAGCAACCGAGCGGGCTCCGCCTCACGCTCGTCGGCGCGGCGTGCGCGTTCGGCGCGCTCTCCCGCTCGGAGTTGATCTTCCTCGTGCCGCTGCTCGTGGTTCCGTTGGTGTGGATGACGCGCGACTACAGCCTGCGCCAGAAGCTGCAATGGCTGGGCGCGTCGGTGCTGGCCGCGGTCGCGGTGCTGGCGCCGTGGACCATCTACAACTCGACGCGCTTCGTCCACCCCGTGTTGTTGAGCGCGCAGTTCGCGCCGCTGCTCGCGTCGGCGAACTGCGACTCCGTCTACTACGGCGAGCTCCAGGGCTACTTCGACATCAACTGCGCGCAGGCCATCTACGACAAGGCCGGCTTGACGCTGAAGGACGACGAGTCGCAGGAAGACGTCGTGTACCAGCGCGCCGCGATCGACTACATCAAAGGACACCTGAGCGACTTGCCCCACGTCGAAGGCGTCCGCCTGTTGCGTATCGCGGGTCTGTACAAGACCTCGCTGTACGTGCATGCCGACTGGTACGTCGAGGGACGCCGGCCGTACTGGATCACGTGGTCGGGCCTGTACACGTTCTGGGTGTTGGCGTTGTTGTCGATCCCGGGCGCGGTGATCCTGCGTTGCCGGGCGAACGCGCCGCCGCTCTACCCGTTGCTCGCGCCGATCGTCGTCGTGGTCCTCACGGTGCTGATCACGTACGCGAGTACGCGCTTTCGCACCACGGCCGAGCCGTCGTTCGTCGTGCTCAGTGCCGTCGCGATCGACGCGCTGCTCGCGCGCGTGTTCCGCGGTTACGCGTCGGCTAGGAATTGATCGGTGTTGCGGGCCACGACCGCCATGATCGGGCCCTGCGGGTTCACGCCCGGCGCTTCCGGCAGCAGTGACCCGTCGTTCACGCGCAGGTTGTCGAAGCCCCACACCCGGCCGTAGCTGTCGGCGCCGGTGCGGTCCCGGTTCTCGCCGATCCGCACCGTCGACGTGAGGTGCACCGTCATCAGGTTCGCGCGGTTGCGCGTGAGTGCGTCCCACCACTGGACGAGGTCGTCGGAGCGGCGGGCCACCACGCCGCCGGTCACCGACGGGTAGAGCTCGGTCGCACCCGCCGCGAGGAGTACCTCGCCGAGATGCACGAGGGCGCGGGCCAGGCGGCTCATGTCGCCCTCGGTCAGGTTGTACGTGACGAGCGGTGAGCGGAAGCCGGGAAGCGCGATCACGCGGCCCGAGCCTTCACTGCGGATGGCGGCGTAGTAGACGGCGACATGCTCCCAGTGCGCGAGCGCATCCGCGTAGTCGGCGTCGGAGTCGGCCAGGGCGAGGGCCACGTGGCCGCGGCGGCTCGCGGAGCCGCCGATCGTGAGGCCCGGCGCGAACTCGGTGACGCGGTGCATCGGCACGTCGCCGTGATCGATCGGCGACTCGAAGCGCGCCGCGATCTTCACCGTCGGGTGCATCTTCAGCCCACGGCCGATGTTCCAACGGATTCCGCTGCGCTGCAGGAGTGCGGGAGTCTGGGTTGCGCCCGCGCACACGAACACGTGCGCGGCTTGCACGAGCAATGGGCGCGGCATGCCGTCGGGGAGCGTCTGCACACACAGCGCGCCGATGATGCGGTTGCCCTGGCGAACGAGTCGGGCGACGCGACAGTCGGCGATGACGCGTGCACCCGCGGCGATGGCGCTCGGGAGCATCGTGCGCGCCATGGTCTGCTTGACCGCGCGACCGTCGGGCTCGTAGCGGAACACCCGGGAGAACTCGACCGACCGCCAGCCCAGTTTCGTCGCGCCGCGCTCGAGCACCGCCGACGAGGCGGGCGGCGCGCCGGGCAGGTGCGACACGCCGAGCTGCTGTTCGATGCGTTCCGCGTAACGATCGAGCGCGTCGGTCCCGAACTCCTCGATGCGGTACTCGCGCTGCCATTCCTCGGCCAGCTCGGGCGGAAGCCGGTGGTACAGGCCGCTGTTGATCTCGGTGCTGCCGCCGACACAGCGCCCTTCGGCGTAGGCGATCGCGGGCCGGCCCAGCGCCGCGCACGAACCGCCGTGGCGGTACTTGGCGACCATCTCCTGCAACGAAAACGGCTCCAGCGCGTCGGGATCGACCCACGGGCCCTCTTCGAGGATCATCACCTCGCGCCCGGCGCGCGCCAGGGTGTCGGCCGTGACCGCGCCGCCGGCGCCCGACCCGATGATCAGGACGTCGGTGTCGACGGTGTCGATGTTGCGGGCCGAATTCATGGGGCTGGGCTCATGGCTGCGGGCTCATACGAGGTGACCTGCGGGTTCGGGGGCGAGCTCGTTCTCGGCGAACAGCACGAGTGATTCCAACAAGCGCACGTACTGGCGGATCGGATCGATCTTGCTGGTCTTCCAACGCGTGATCTGCGCGTGCAGGCGATTGCCGTTTCGATCGCCGCCGCGGTTGCCGAGCCACGACCAACCGCCGAGGACGATCGACTCCGCGGCCACGCCGGCCCGCAGGTGTTCCGGCATCGACTGCAACGTCGTCGCGACGTACGACTCCACGGCCGCACGCGTGGCGGAATCGAGGGTCGGGCTCATGAGCGTGCCGACCATCTGCCGCTCGAACCAAAGCACGGTCGGAGCCTACCCAGTGGTGCCGGGCGCGACGGATCCGTCGCGCGGTCGGCGCAGCCGGCGCCGCGCCGCGTCGAGCGTCACCGCCGCCAGGACGAGGATCGCGGGCTCGGCCGCGATGCGAAACCGCTGCTGGCCGTACGTGGAAGCCGCGACCAGCGTGACGGTCACCGCGGTTGCGGCGAGGGGCCAGAGCAGCCGCCGCCGCCGGCGCAACAGGAACGCCCCGACGACGGCCAACGGTGCGAGCACCCAATACATGAATGTGCCGCGGAGTTGCCAGGCACGCGGCCGGCCTTCCAACGACTCGTAGCTGACCTGTGCACTGGGTGAGTAGAGGCCCCACGTGCGCAGCACGCGCACCGCCGCGACCTTCGGGAGCGTGCCGACGTGATGGCGGGCGTACCCGAGCCCGGCCCGGGTGTCGGCGTTGGCCGCCCGGGCCTCGTCGAAGTGCGGATCGGCGATGTCGAAGCCCGCGAAGCACGCTTGGCTCTGCGGGAGGGCCTGTTGTTCGGTGCCGGAACCCGAAGTGGAGAACGTCTCCTTCCACAGACCGAGTTGCGGACCACCGAAGGTGGCGTCGCAGTTCGCGCCGCCGATCAGCGTGGAGACGTTGTTCGAGATCGGCACGAACGCGTGCAAGCGCACCGCGTTGCGGATCGTCCACGGGGCGACGATCGCGGCCGCAACCCCGAGCGCGATCGCGACGCGGCCGATCGCGCGCGGGTCGTGAGGCCGCGCAGGAACAGGCCCAGCGGAATCGCGACCAACAGGCCGAGCAGCGCGCCCTCGGCGCGCGTCAGTGTCGCGAACCCGATCGCGGCTCCCAGCGCGACGAACTGCAGGGGCTTCGGGTCGTCGTAGGCGCGGTACGCCGTGAGCAGCACGATCGTCACGATTGCGACGTAGAGCGACTCGGCCATGAGCGTCGCTTCGCTCAGGAACAGCATCGGGTAGATCGCGGCCAGCGTGGCGGCGATCAAACCGACCATCGGGGTCGCCACCCGGCGGCCGAGCAGCCCGACGAGCGCGACTGTGCCCGCGCCCAGGAACGCGACGACGATGCGCTGTTGCTTGACGGTCGCCGCGCCGAGGCGCGCCGGGATCGACAGCAAGGCCGGGAACAACGGCGGGTATTCGGCGGTTGGCCGGCGGACGTGCAACAACAGGTTGTCGAAGGGGCGGATGTAGCCCTGGCCGTGCGCGAGTTGCCGCGCGAGGAGGTGGTAGGCGCTGGCGTCGCCGAGGCGCGGGACCTGTGGCGCGACGATCAACACGAAGGCGATGCGCACGACAACCGCGACGAACGCGATCGCCGCGAGTGTCACGACGAAGTTGCGGGTCGCGAAGTCAGGTGGGTCGATCGCCGCGGAAGTCGGCGAAGAGGTCGTGCTCTCGATCACGTCGGCTCGTCGTTTCCCAACCCGGAGCCCGGCAGCAGCTCGGCGCGGCCGTGCTCGGCGAAGGCGGTCGCGAGCGAGGTCGCATCCGCCTCCGTGAGCGGTTGGTACGCGAGGTCGCGATCGCGGCGCCACCACACGGTTCCCGGCGGTGCCGTCCAGGCCGACGCGCGCAACGGCGCCTTGTCGACCTTGTCGGCGCCGACGACCGGGATCGAGTCGACGACCCGCACGAACCGGGGCCGCCACTTCGTTCCGAGGTCGCGCTGGGCGTCGAGGAAGGCCGCGAACTCCGCTTCGTCGAACCCGCACCCGGTGCGCAACTCCAGCGCGGCCATCACCTGGTCGCCGGTGGCCGGGTCGGGCACGCCGTATACGGCGACGGCGGCGACATCGGGATGACGGCCGAGAATGCGCTCGACCGGCGCGGCGGCGAAGTTCTCACCGTCGACCCGGATCCAGTCCGCGGATCGACCCGCGAAATAGAAGATGCCGTCGGGGTCGCGGTAGCCGAGGTCGCCCGACCAATACCAGCCGTTGCGGCTGCGTTCCGCGGTCGCCTCCGCGTTGTCGTAATAGCCCTCGAAGACGAGGCCGGGATCGCGCCGCACGATCTCGCCGATCGCGAGCCCGGCGTTCGTGAGCCGCCCGTTCTCGTCGAGCTCCGCGGGCGGGCACTCCGCACCGGTGGCGGGATCGACGACGGCCACGTCACCGGCCGCGGGGCGGCCCAACGCGCCGGGCCGCGCGTCGCGCACCGGCGAGATGACGATCGCGCCCTCGCTGGAGCCGTAGCCGCCGACCAACGGGATGCCGAAACGGGCGCGGAAGGCCTGCGCGTCGCTCGGCGACGACTCCGGTGCCAGCGCGAACTTCACGCGGTGGTCGCGATCGTCTGCGGCCGGTGGTGTGGCGAGTACGTAGGAGAGGGCGCGGCCGACGGTGTTGAAGTACGTCGCGTTCACGGCGCGCAGGTCGGCCAGGAATTCGGAAGCCGAGAACTTCCGGCGCAACGCGATCGTCGCGCCCGACGTGAGCGCGGGTACGAAGTTCGACGCAAGCGCGTTGCCGTGGAAAAGCGGCATCGGGCAGTACAGGACGTCGTCGGCCGCGAACGGCATCCGTCCGCCGATGCTCGCGAAGCGGCCCTGCGTGCCGCGCACCGCCTTCGGTGCGCCCGTCGAGCCCGACGTGAAGATGAGGACGAACTGCGTCTCGGCCGGGGGCAGTTCGGCGGGAATCGTCGCGGCGCGTTCCGTGTCGATCCACGCGTTCCACGTCGGCGACTCGATCTCGACGATCCGATCATCGGCCAAACCGATCTCCGTACCGGCCAGGAGCGGCCGGTACGCGGCTTCGGTGACGACGATCTCGCAGTCGGTGTGGCGGATGTCGTGCGCAAGCTCGGCGCCCCGCCGGGTCGGGTTGATGCCGACGACGGTGGCGCCCGCCAGCGCCGCACCACCGAGCAGGAACACGTATTCGGGGACGTTGTCGAGGAGCACTCCGACATGGAAAGGACCGGAGCCGTGTCGGGCGCGCAACAGCGCGGCTGCGCACTGCGCACTCGTGCGCGACCTCGGCCCAGCTCCACGTTCGGCCCTCGAAGAGCAGGCCGGGATTCGGGTCGTCGGCGCGCGCCGCGACGAGGTCGGCGATCGTCAGCGTGCTCATCGACAGACGAAGGGCATGTGTGTCGCGCCGCGCACGAGCGTCGACTGCGACAACTCCGGGTCGGCCGTCACGACGTATTCGGGGAAGCGCGCCAGGAGCTCCTCGAGGAACACGCGCGCCTCGAGCCGCGCCAGCGCGGCGCCGACGCACAGGTGCTCGCCGAACCCGAACGCGACGTGTTGCGTATCGAGCGCCCGGGTCACGTCGAACTCGCCCGCGGTCGGTCCGAACGCGTCCTCGTCGCGATTCGCCGACGCGTACAGCATCACGAGGAAGTCGCCCTCCGCGATCGCCTGTCCGCGCAGTTCGGTCGCACGCGTCGCGGTACGTCCGAAGACCTGGATCGGTGTGACCCAGCGCAGGCATTCCTCGACCGCGAGCGCGATCCGCGGCGGTTCCCCGGCCAACAGCGCGCGTTGCTCCGGGTGTTGCGCGAGCGTGTACGTGCTCCCCGATACGAGGTGTCGCGTGGTCTCGTTCCCGGCGACGAGCAGGGCCAACAGGTAGCCGACCGCTTCGCGCGTCGTGACCGGCTCGCCCGCGACCTCGGCGTGCACGACCGCGGAGGCGATGTCGTCGGTCGGCTGCGCGCGCCGGGCGTCGACGTGGCCGATCAGGAACTGGAAGAGCGCCATGAGGTCGTCGAGGCTCTCGCCGGGTTTGTCCGGCGACTCGATGGCCGCGTCGGACCAGCGCCGGAACGTGTCGCGGTCGGCCGCGTCGATCCCGAGCAGTTCGGCGATCACCAGCACGGGAAACGGCGCCGCGACGGCTTCGACGAAGTCGATCTCGGTGTCGGGCGGAACCTCGTCGAGTACCGCGCGCGCCACCGAACGAATGCGTTCCTCGAGCGATCCGACCGCACGGGGCGTGAACCGGCGCGTCACCAGCCCCCGCCAAGGTGCGTGTTCCGGCGGGTCCATGTGCAGGATCGAGCCTTCGATGCGGCCCCCGCTGCGCAACGGGTCGTTCAGCAGAACGCCGCGGCCCGAGCAGAAGCGCTCGGGGTCGCGGCTCACGGCGCGCACGTCGGCGTAGCGCGCGACCGTCCACGAGTTCGGCGCGTATTCGCGCACCGGTGCCTCGGCGCGCAATCGTGCGAGTTCGTCGTAGTAGCCGGGCTTCGTGAACGTGCCGACGATCTCCGGATTCAGGCTGATGGAGTCGAGGCTCATACGAACGAACTCTCTTCGTCGAGGCCTTCGTCGGGCCAGGCGCCGGTGATGGTGGTCTGGAAGTTGCACCAGCCCCGGCCGCCGCCGACCGGGTCGTCGACCCGGAGCACCGCGTCGCGGATCTGGTGGAAGCGGCGTGCGGTAGCCGGTTCGGTGCAATCGGCCACGTGCTCGCCGTCGACATGCGCGGGGCCGCGCCATTCGCCGTGGTGATGACCGTCGAGGCCGAAGTACAGACCCCCGCCGAGGTGGAAGCCCGTGTCGCCCAACGCCTCGACGACGATGGGACGGTCGGTGCCGTCGGCCATCGTGAAGTGCAACGTGCCGCCGAGCACGCGCCGGTTCCCGGGGTCGAAGCGGAGGTCGGGCCGGAGCGCGGCGAACGCCTCGACCCGGCCGTCGGCGTGTTCGATCCCGCCCTCGACCATCGCTTCCTCGTACCCGAAGGCCCGGATCAATCGGTGTTGGTGATGGATCGCGTAGAGGCTGCCGTCGGGCCGTTCGAGCAGCATCGGGCTCCACGAGAACCGGAACGACAGACCGGGCGGCAACTCGCCGCTGCGGCCCACACCCTCGACGTCGGTCGGCGGCAGGCCGACGTCCTGGCGTACGCCCCACGAGTGATCGCGCGTCGTGAACCAGGTCTCGGGCGCGATCTCCGTGCGCGCGCCGTCGACTTCGACCCAGCCCGACGCGAGTCCGATCTGGTGATAGCGCAGCACGTCGACGTCGAGCCGGGTGCCGCGCCGCGCGAACGCGCGGTCGCGCCGTTCGAGTCGCGGGGGAACGACGGCCGCGAAGTTCCACTCGAACGCGATCGGAGCCGTGTCGTTCGCCGCGCACGCGAAGCGCACGCGCTGGTACGGCTCGACGATCTCGTAGTCGATCGGCCCCGCGCCGATGCGATCCGGTTCGTCACTCGACCGCCGGCTCGCGCGAACAGTCCATTGCTCCTTGCCGCGCGACACGCCTGCGTAGCCGTCGAACACGTTTCGGTTCGCGTACTTGCCGACCCCGAACGCGACCTGCAACGAGCCATCGCGCGCGGCCGCCATCGCGCAGACCTTCTCGGTCCACGATCGATCGGCCTGCGCAACGCGTGCGTGGGTCTCGACGATCTGATGGCTGAACGTCTCGTCGGTGGCGACGAGCGTGCCGTCGTCGGTCGTCATGGTGCTCCTCGGGCGTGAGTTTGTAGCATCCCGCCCGAGTATGACAACCCTTGCCCGTCGAGACGATGCCGAGCTCGCCCGCGGGCTCACGGCGTGGTGCACGAACCACTGGCCCGGGGCCGGGTACGAGATCGCCAAGATCAGCCGGCCGAGTACCGGCTGGACCAACGAAACCCTGATGGTGACGCTGCGCGATCACGAGGCGGCCGAGCGCCGCCTCGTCGTTCGGCTGCCGCCCGCGGTACCCACGTGGCCCGTATACGACCTTGGCGGCCAGGCCCGGCTCCTCGACGCGCTCGGCGCGAGCGCGGTCCCGGTGCCGGCGGCGGTCGCCTTCGAACCGAACGACGAGTACATCGGCGCTCCGTTCCTCGTGATGTCGCACGAGGACGGCCGGCCCGGACCGGAAGTGCCCGCGCTCGACCCCTGGATCACCGATTCGAGGCCCGAGCTGCAGCGGCGCGTGCACGAAGCGTTCGTCGACGAGTTGGCCGCGATTCACCGCGTCGATTGGGACGGGGCCGGACTCGCCGGCCCGCCACGTGTGCTGCGGGGTGGCGAGGGCGCGCTCGCGCAAGAGGTTGCGTGGTGGGTCGAGTACGTCGACTGGGCCGGCGACGGGAATCCGACCGCGGCTCTCGCCGACGCCGCGGCCTGGTGCGCGAACACGACACCGACCGTGGAGTCGCAACCACCCGCGTCGTTGTGCTGGGGCGACGCGCGCATCGGCAATGTGTTGTTCGCCGAAGATCGCTCCGTCACCTCCGTGCTCGACTGGGAGCTGGCGGTGATCGGCCCCGCGGAGATGGATCTCGCGTGGTACCTCGCGCTCGACGAGCTCACGACCCGTTTCGTCAAACAGCGCGTGCCCGCGTTCCTCGCGCGGCCCGAGATCATGGCCCGCTACGAGACCGCGCTCGGTCGGGCGGTCGTCGACCTGGAATGGCACGAGATCTTCGCCCTCGTGCGTTCGACGGCCATCAACGACCGCCAGGCGCGCCTCGCCGCCGCGAGCGGCGTCGAGTATCCCGGGGTGGCCGGCGACGGCAACCCGGTCCTGCGCTACATCGCTCGGCGTATCGAGGCTTTCGCCACCCACGACTGAGGTGCGAACCTCTCTCGTGACAATCGTCTGCGGGAAGTCGATCTGGGGGAAGCAATGACCGACGCGCTCGTGCATCCGGATTGGGTGCGGCGCCTGAACCTGTTTGGCGATGTCGTCGGCGATCCGCGTCTGCTGGTCGGTCTCGATCCCGACGAGCTCCTCACGACCGCGCGGGCGACCACCGGACTCGACGATCTGGGCGAAGCCGAATGGCCGGGCTGGACCGAGACGTTCCGGCGCCTGGTGTCGTCGATCGACACCGAGGCGCAACTGCACACGCTGGGCCGCGTCGTGACGCGGGCCGAGTTGCTGAAGGTCGCCGAAACCTGGTTGCGGCTGCAGCGCGAGTGGGCCACGCGGCCGGCCATCCGCGCGGAACCGATCGACGCGCCGTTGTTCGTCGTCGGTCCGCCGCGCACCGGCACCACGATCCTGCTCGAGCTCTTGGCCCTCGATCCGCAGTTGCGCGCGCCGTACGCATGGGAAGCGCTGCATCCGGTGCGCGGCGAGGGTGATCCCGAACGCCGGCGCGAGTTGTCGGAGTGCGAGCAGGAGTTCTGGGCCGACATGCATCCGGACTTCATGACGATGCACGAGCTCGCGAGCGATCTCCCGTGCGAGTGCGTGCACTTCTTGATGTACGACGGCGGCGGCCCGTACTGGAGCATGTGTTACGACACGCCCAGCTTCACCGGCTGGTCGCTCGACACCCTCGACACCCTCGGCACGCTCGGTCGCGTGTATCGCCTCCACCGGCGCATGCTGCAGACGTTCCAGAACGACTCGGCATCCTCCGGGTCGGCCGAGACGAGGCGCTGGCTGCTGAAGTCGCCGGGGCATCTGTCGACCCTTCCGGCACTGTTCGCGGAGTATCCCGACGCGCAGGTGATCCACACGCACCGCGACCCACGCAAGTTCATCGCGTCGCTCACGAGCCTGCTCGCGGTGGTGCGTTTCATGCGGAGCGACCGCGATGCTCGCCGAGAGCTCGGCCCGATGATGGAGCTGACGTATCAGTTCTTCCTCGAGCAGGCGATCACCCAACGGGAGGACGGCACCGTGCCGAACGACCAGATCGTCGACACCCACTTTCTCGAGCTGATGTCGGATCCCGTCGCGATGATTCGCCGTGTCTACGACCAACTCGGCTACGACTGGCCGAAGGGGCACGATCGCGCGATCACCGCGTATCTCGCGGCCAAGCCCAAGGCCAAGCACGGCGCACACTCGTATTCGTTCGCCGACCTGGGCCTCGACGACGATCACGTGCGCGCCACCTTCGCCCACTACGTCGATCACTACGGCATCACCGAGGAGTAGTGCGATGCAGCTCGACCACCTCATCTTGTCCGTCAACGACCGCGACGCCAGCGTGCGCTTCTTCACCGAGATCCTCGGTTTCGCAGACGACGGCGAAGACGGCCCGTTCGCCGTCGTTCGTGTGAGCCCCCATCTCACGCTGCAGGTGGCGCCGTGGGGAACCGACGGCGGTGAACATCTCGCCTTTGCCATGACCCGCGCCGAGTTCGACGCGACCTTCGAGCGCCTCCGCGCCGCCGGGATCCCGTACGGCGACTCGTTCCACGACGTCGGCAACATGCAGGGCCCGGGCCACGAAGCCGGAGCCCGCGGAATGGCGCCCACGCTCTACTTCTTCGATCCCAACGAGCACCTCATCGAGATCCGCCACTACGACGCGCTACTGCCGACGACGGCCGAGTGACCGTCGGATGACAGCCGAATGACTATGTATGCGCTGGCCCGGGGCTTGTAGTCAGGAATCGGTCAGGTTCGTGTAGCACGGCCGACACGCGCACGACCAGGACGCGTCATCCTCGGCGAACAGAGGGGCAACAAGTGGCCCTTACGTTCGCCTACATGATCACTACCTTGCGTATGAACCTCAAAGAACGGGAGCGCCAGAAGGCGTTCCTGTCCTATTTCACCGGGAAGATGATCGGTCTCGCCCTCGTGGTGCTGGGGATATGGGCCGTGACGTGGTACTTCAGCACCAAAGCGGGCGCCGTCATGCTTGGGCAGACGACGCCGGCACTCAAAGTTGAGGACGTCGTAAACCCGATCAACACCACGTGGACGCTGGTCACCGCGTTCCTCGTGTTCTTCATGCAGGCCGGGTTCATGTTCTTGGAAGCCGGGTTCGCTCGGACCCGAGAAGTGTCCAACGTCATGATCTCGTGCATCGCAGACACGTGTCTGTGTGCACTGTTGTTCTGGGCGTTCGGCTTCGCGTTCATGTTCGGTTCAGGGAACGGCTGGATCGGGCACCAGTACTTCTTCCTGCACGGCGCGCCGACGACCTACGGGTCGACCGGTGTGGCGTTCCTGGCGTTCTTCTTGTTCCAGTACGCCTTCGCCGACACGTGCAGCACCGTCACCACCGGTTCGATGGTCGGTAGAACGGCCTTCGGCGGTGACCTCCTCTACAGCGTGGCGGTCAGCGGGTTCATCTACCCGATCCTCGGCCACTGGGTATGGGGTCCCGACGGCTGGTTGGCGACGATGAAGACGCCGTTCCACGACTTCGCGGGCTCGACGGTCGTCCACTCGATCGGTGGATTCGTCGCTCTTGCCGGAGCAATCGTGCTCGGTCCCCGTATCGGTCGGAAGTTCAAGCGGGACGGCGGAGGAATGCCGCCCGGTCACGACATGGCCATCGCGGCTGTCGGTGGTGTCATCCTGTGGTTCGGTTGGTACGGATTCAACCCCGGCTCGACGCTGTCGGCCATGGACTTCGAGGGCATCGGCCGAGTTGCGGCGAACACGACGCTCGCCGCGGCTGCCGCCGGTCTCGTCGCCATGTTCGTTGCGTACCCACGAGCCCATAAGTGGGACACGGGTATCTCGATCAACGGGTTCTTGGCGGGGCTCGTCGCGATCACCTGTCCGTGTTATTGGGTGTCGCCATGGGGTGCGATCTGTATCGGCGCAATCGCCGGTGTCGTCGTGATCGTCGGAATCGACCTGCTCGAGTACCTGCGCATCGACGACCCGATCGGAGCGTGGCCGGTTCACGGTTTGTGTGGGATGTGGGGCACCTGGAGTCTGGGGCTGTTTGCCACCGGGCAGTACGGCGCCGCCACGGCCACCGGGCCTGATCCGTCATCGGCGTTCAAGGGTCTGTTCTACGGCGGTGGTTTCCATCAGCTGCAGTTCCAGATATTCGGCAGCGTGATCATCTGTGCGGCGACGTTCGGTATCGCGCTGATCGTGATGTACGCACTGAAGCTCGCCGGTGTGCTGCGGATCTCCGCAGAGCACGAGCTCGAAGGTCTCGACATCGTCGAGCACGGAGCGCCCGCGTATCACCCCGAGTACGCCTACATGGGTTACTCGCCGATCCCGAGCGGCAAGTCGGGGGGTGTCTCGATACCGTCAGGTTCGGGCAGCCCGTCGATCACGGTCGGGGAATAGGAGAGCGATCACATGTTTCTCTTGACAGCCATCATCAAGGCGCACCGAGTCGAAGCAGTGACGGAGGCACTCAAAGAAATCGGTGCCACCGGAATGACGATTTCCGATTGCCAAGGTTTCGGTCGCCAACGAGGGCACACCGAGGTATACCGAGGTTCGGAGTACAACGTCGACTTCTTGCCCAAGGTTCGGGTTGACGTGCTGTGCGAAGACGGTCAGGTCGACAAGACCGCCGAAGTCATCGCGGATGCTGCTCGCACCGGAAAGATCGGTGACGGGAAGATCTGGGTGACCCAAATCGCACGGCTGGTCCGTATCCGCACCGGGGAAACCGGAGACGACGCGCTCTGACCCCCGACTGATCATGTGAACGGCGCCCACGCTTCGACGAGGAAGCGTGGGCGCCGTCGCGTTCGCGTGTTGTTCGGCTCAGTGGGCGTCGAGCGCTCTCCGCATGAAGACGCGGTCGTTAGGGTCGAGGCCAATCGCCTGCTCGTTGGCGGCGAGTTGTTGCAGACCGGGACCGATCTCGTCGTCGGTCATCGGTGCGAAGCCGTGGCGGGCGTAGAAGGGCGCGTTCCAACGGACAGCTTTGAAGGTGGAGAGGCTGACGGCGGTGTAGTGGTGCTCAGCGGCCCAGGTGCAGACGTGTTCGAGCAGTTCCGTGCCGAGGCCGTGGCGGCCGTGTTCGGGTTTCACGCTCAGCTGCTCGAGATGGGCATGCCCGTCGACGATGTCGACGATCGCGTAGCCGACGGGAGTGTCGTCTTCCGCGGTGACGACCCAGGCTCGGTTGTCGGCGACGTATTTCGCGAGTTGCTCCGTGGTTGCGGGCTCGTGCTCGGCAACCGCCGCGAACGGTGTGTCGAGGAACAGCGCGCCCGAAGCCCACTCGATGTCGCGCAACAATTCCAGCTCGCCACCGCGCGGTGCGCGGATCGTCGGCGTTGCCATGCCCAAGAGTGTGCCGCGCGCCTGAGATTCATGTGCCCGTCGATGCCCCATACGGGCACTGAAGGGCACATGAACCGGTGAATCTCGCCGGTCGGTTCAGTCCTGGTCGGTGGCGGGGTTGCCGAGGGCCACGGCCGGACCCGCGATCCGTATGGTCTGGCTTTGTCCGCCGATTGTGAGCGTGAGCACGCCGCCGAAGTTCGCGGGCGAGAACTGCAAGTCCACGAGCGCCGACGAGTGGGGCGCGAGGGTCGGCGGGTCGGCGTGCGCGACGGAGGGCGCGGCTTTCGAACCGTCGGGGATGTAGTCGAACGCGCCCGCAGTCGGAACGGCACTTGACTGGTCGGACGTGTTCTCGACTTGCAGCATGACGACGAACGTCGACTCGGGATCCAACAGCAGTGACACGACGTGCAGCGAAACCGTGGGCGACACGGTGAATGTTGCGGCCGGCAACCCGGCCGCGGCCGTGCCCCGCACGAGTTTCCCGGCGTCGACGTCGTTGATGTCGAAACTCGAGAGCCGACCATCACGTGCGAAACGCGGATGCTGGTAGTTCCAACACGTGCGGGCGCCGGATCCACCTCCGCAATACGCGATGCCTCCACCCGCGAGGGGTATCCGACCCATCACACCGCCGTGACCGCCGACACCCAGGTAGGCCCGCAGATCGAACAGATGATGTTGGAAATACTGGGCCGCGGCCGAGCCCGGTTCGGCCCCCGCGATTGCCGCGGTGATCGACGCGTCGGTGTTCTGGAACAGGAGACGGAACTCGGTCGACGACGCGACCGGTGTCGTCGTTCGCGGCGTGGTGGTCGAGGGAACGGCGGCCTTCGGCGCGGAGCCCGAACAGGACGCGACGGCGAGCGCGATGAGCGCAATCACCACTACCTGCCGACGGAGCGTCACGCCCGCCATTCTCGGCGCGCTCCATACCCGCACAGGGCGTTTTTCGCGCCGAGAATGCCCGCGCCGAACCGCGACTAGCCGGCGGCGGCTTCGCGGTAGTCGGCGACATCGCCGACAGGCGCGGGGTCGAGGCTGCGGATCTCGGCTTCGATCGCGCCGATCGCGGCACGGGGTGGGGAACCGGCCAGGTCCTGTATCCGACGGGCGGCGGCGAGCCGCTGCCACTCCTGATCCGTCACCCGATGCAGCCGCAGCGCCATGCGCGGAGCGTATTTCGCACTGGGCGCAAAACGGCGGATACCGGGAGGTGCCGGCAGCGGCCCGGACCCCGTTACCCGTCGAGCAAGAACTCGCCCCGGCCCATCTGGTCGCGGATGGTCACGACGGGGGGATTCGTCATCGACCGCCGCTGCCAGTTCGCGCCGTCGACCACGAGCGTGTGGCCGGAGATGAACCGGGCGTAGGGCGACGCCAGGAACGTGGCCGCCCAGCCCAGCTCCTGGCGCTCGCCGACCCGGAGCGCGGGCTGGCACACGTCCTTGTCGGAGGTCCGATCCAGGCTGCCGCGGATGTCGGAGGTCATGTCCTCGTGCGGGAACAGGCCGGGCACCAGTGAGTTCACCTGGATGCCGTACGGGCCCCACTCGACCGCCAGCGACTCGGTCAGGTTCTTCACGCCCGCCTTCGCCGCGGCCGAGTGCACGAAACCGGGGCCGCCCGTCCACGCGTACGACGCACCGACGTTGATGATCGAACCGGGCACGCCGGCCGCGATGTGGCGCCGACCGAACTCGCGCGAGCACAGGAACGTTCCGTTCAGCGTGATGTCGACGACGGTGCGCCACGCGTTCGCCGACATGTCCTCTGCCGGCACCGGGAAGTTCGCGGCCGCGTTGTTCACCAACACGCCCGGCAGCCCGAATCGTTGTTCGGCCGCGTCGAACGCGGCCGCGATCTGTTCCGCGTCGCGGATGTCGCACGCGACCGTCAATACGTCCGCGCCGAGCGCTTCGATTGCCTCACGGCCCGCGTCGAGGTGCTCCGGTTTGCGACTCGCGATGACGATCGACGCGCCGACGCGCGCGAACTCCGCAGCAATCGCCTTGCCCAACCCTGTGCCCGCGCCGGTGACGAAGACCGTCACGCCGGCAAACGTTCCCGCGGGCAGCGCGCTCGCGCCGACCGCGGGCGGGTGGGGAAGTCCGATCAATTCGGTGGCCATGTCAGCTCCCGGTGTAGTTCGGCGGACGTTCGGCGTCGCGCGCGGCGCGCATCTCGGCGAAGTCGTCGCTGCGGTTGATGAACGTCTGGTAGATCATCTCGTCGTTCATGGAGCTGCGGATCTGCGGCTGCGCGAGGTGGCGGATCACCTCACGGGCCATCTTCACCGTGACCGCGGGCGACTTCGCGATCTGTTCGGCCATCTCCCGGGCGGTCGACTCGAGTTGATCCTCGGGCACGACGCGCGACACGACACCGTGCGCCAGCGCTTCTTCGGCCGACAGCACGCGGCCGGTCAGCACCATGTCGCTCACCACACCGTGTCCGCACATCTCGTAGAGCACCGCGACCCCGCCGGTGTCGGGGATGACGCCGTAGGTCGTCTCCGGCAGGCGGAAGCGCGTGCCCTCGGCTGCGATCCGCACGTCGCACAACAGCGCGCGCTGGAACGAGCCGCCCATCACCCAGCCCTTGCACGCGACGATGACGGGCGCGTCGACATCCCAGATCTTCTGGATGCCGCGGTGGCCCCGGCGCATGAGCTCGTGATGCGAGAGCGGAACCTGCAGCGTGCCGATCGAGCCGACGTCGCGCCCCGACGAGAACGACTTGCCGACGCCCTTCCAGATCACCGCCCTGATGTCGCGGCGTTGCGCGAGGTCGTCCAGGATCGCGAAGAGCTGCGCGTCCATGTCGTCGTCGAACGCGTTGTGCTTGTCGGGATTGTCGTTGACGATCGTGGCGATCGCGCCGTCGACCTCGAGCCGTACTGTGCCTGCCATAGGGGCCTCAACATAGGCTGACTCCCGACCATTTGCCCAAGACGAACTTCGTTGACCAAGGAGCTCTTCGACATGACGAATCCCATGGGCGGCGGCGTCAACCAGCGTGGCCTCATCAAGATGACACCCGTTGAGGTCGACGCCTTCCTCGCCGAACGCCGTTCGATGACGATGTCGACGATCTCCGGCGACGGCAGCATCCACTCGGTCGCGATGTGGTACGGGTTCCTCGAAGGTGCGGTCGCCTTCGAGACGAAGGCCAAGGCGCAAAAGGTCGTCAACCTGCGGCGGAATCCGCACCTCACGTGCCTCGTCGAAGCGGGCGACACCTACGACCAGCTCCGCGGCGTCACGCTGATCGGTCGCGGCGAGATCGTCGAGGAGCCGGACCGCATCTGGGAACTCGGCGTCAGTGTGTTCTCGCGTTACAACGCGCCCTACACCGAAGACATGAAGCCGTTCGTCGAAGTGATGCTGAACAAGCGCGTGGTGGTGAAGCTCCACGTCGACCGTACGGTCACCTGGGACCACCGCAAGCTCGGCCTGCCCGCGATGTGACCTCTGGGAGTGATCGCGCGGGCCGCCGACCGTCGGGCGAAAGCGGTCGAACACGAACAGGGCGGTGCGAATCGGGCCGAACCCGGTTCGTGAAATGTGTCTCAACCCTTTGATTGTCCTGAATTTCGGCCGCTATACCGTGATGGGCACAGGAACTCGGGTGGAAAAGGGTGGGAAACTCATGCGCGTCAGGTTTGCAACTACGCGGAAGTTCTTCGGTGCACTTACCGCGTCAACGGTCATCGCGATGGCACTGGTCGGTTCCGGCGGTACGGCGCATGCCGATCTGAACGGGGTGCTGAGCCAATGCCGGGCCAGCTGGAGCTACTACCGGACGCAGCCGGCCGACGTGGCCGGTCTCACGGCCTTGAACGGCGGTCTGCAGGTCGGCGCGAACAAGCTGAGCGGGGCCGACGTCAACGCCCTGCTGGCCTTGGGCGGCAACACGTCGAACCTCGTGACGCTTCTCGATCACGAGGTGATCGCCACCGAGCTCAGCCAGATCGGCGGAGGCACCACGCCGGCGTTGGTTCAAGCTGCGGTCGACGCGTCGAACCTCCTCATTGCGCAACACGGTGGCCCGAACGGCTCGGCGACGTTGTTCGCGAACGTGAACTACCGCGGGCTGAGCATCCCTGCCTTCGTATTGCTGCTCGGGCTCGCGATCTACAACAGTGGTTCCGCGGCGAACTGTCGCGTTGTGAACGAGTACTCGTTGTTCGGCACGACCGCACCTGCGATCGCGGACAGCGGTGACCCGGGCGCCAACGTCGAGCTCGGTATGAAGTTCAACTCGGACAAGGCCGGTTGGGTTACCGGCGTGCGCTACTTCAAGTCCGCGGCCAACACCGGTGTGCACACCGGCACGCTGTGGACGGCCGGCGGCACGCCGCTCGCCACGGTGACGTTCGCGAACGAGACCGCGTCGGGTTGGCAGCAGGCATCGTTCTCGACGCCCGTCGCCATCACCGCGGGTACGACCTACGTGGTCTCGTACCACACGACCACCGGCCACTACGCCTTCACGCAGAACGGGTTCACGGCGCCGATCGACAACGCGCCGATTCACGGTCTCGGCAGCGTGGCGTCGGGCGGCAACGGCGTGTTCCACTACGGCGACACGAGCTTCCCGAACGAGACGTTCGAGGACGCCAACTACTGGGTCGACGTCGCCTTCGTCGGATAGCCGCGACGTTCCGCGACTGCGCATGAACGCGGGCATGACGACCGTTTTGGTCGGCGTGCCCGCGTTGCGCGTTGCTCAGTCGAGCAGCGCGTTCAAGCGCTCCGTCGTGGCGATCCACTCTTCGACCATGCCGAAGATGACGTCCCGGGTGGGCTGCACCTCGTTCAGGCGGCCGACGATCTGACCGACGGGAAAGCCGGTCAGCTCCTTGTTGTTCACCCGCATGAATCGGCGCGCGGCCTCCTGGTGCAGGATGCCCTGGAGCGGCATCGGCAACGTGCCGGGGCCTTCGGGATCGTCGAACGCTTCGGTCCACGCGCTGCGCAACTGACGGGCGGGCTTGCCCGTGTACGCGCGGGAGCGCACGGTGTCGCGCGACGTCGCCGCGAGCAGCTTGTCCATGATGACCGGGCTCGTGTTCGCTTCCGCGACCGTCAACCACTGCGAACCGGTCCACACGCCCTGCGCGCCGAGCGCGAGTGCGGCCGTCATCTGGCGTCCGGTCGCGATGCCGCCCGCCGCGAGTACGGGAACGTCGGGGCCGACCGCGTCGACGACTTCGGGGATCAGCACCATCGTGGAGATCTCGCCGCAGTGGCCGCCGGCTTCGGTGCCTTGCGCGACCAGCACGTCGACACCGATCGCAACCTGGCGTTCGGCGTGCGCCTTCGCGCCCACGAGCGCGCCGACGAGCAGTCCGTGCTCGTGCGCGAGGTTCACGACGTCGGGCGGGGGCGGGCCGAGCGCGTTGACGAGCATCTTCACGCCCGGGTGTTGCAGCGAAACCTCGACCTGACCGGGCGCCTCCGCGTCGACGTTCAAACCGGCGGCCTTGATGACCCCACCGTCGAGCTCTTCCGGCAGTTCGGGAACGTGGTAGCGCTCGAGCAGCTGCTCGACGAAGTCGCGGTGGCTCTGCGGGATCATCGCGTCGAGATTCGAGAAGTCGGCCTCGTCGCCGCCGCCCTTGCCCATGTACTTCATGGGCATGACGATGTCGACGCCGTAGGGCTTGCCGTCGACGTGTTCGTCGATCCAGTTGAGCTCGATCTCGAGCTCCTCGGGCGTGAAGGCCAGCGCACCCAACACGCCGAAGCCCCCGGCGCGGCTCACGGCCGCGATGACGTCGCGGCAGTGTGAGAACGCGAAGATCGGAAACTCGATATCGAGCTTTTCGGCGATCGGTGTACGCACGATCTGAATTCCTCCGTGTCAGTGCAGTGCGGCCGCGGCGTCGGTGATCGGGATCACGTTGACCGCGTCACTCATCATGTCAGCCTGCAACCCGTTCTTGAGGAACGAGAACGAGATGCCCGATTCGGGGTCGGCCCAGGCCACCTGGCTGAAGGCGCCGGCGTGGCCGAAGCTCCCGGGCGAGTTGCCCTTGCCGAACATCGCGTAGCGGAATTGGTGCAGCCCGTCGTCGCCCGCGAGGACCAGACCGAGTGAACGGTTCGCGGCGACGTGCATGATCGGATCGGGGAACGTGCACCGGATGTTCGTCTTCACATCTGTGAGGAGATCCGCGTCCCAGACGCGATTCTTGTCGTGCAGCAGCGCTTGGTAGAAGCGGACCATCGTCTCCGCGGTCATGATTCCGCCACCGCCGGGAATGCCCGCGGCGCGAACCTCCGGTCGGTCGAGAACACCACCGTCGATCGTGATGAGGTCGGAGTCGGTGGGTGCGGCGCCGAGCGGAACGCCGACGGCGATGTCGTCCTGCTCTTCGGGTTGCAGGCCGAGGAGGCGCGGGAGACCGTTCGGCGCGCAGACGCGGGCCTCGATGTAGTCGCGGAAGTCGTAGCCACTCAGGCGCTCGATGAGCTCGGCCAAGACCCAATGGGCCGCGGTCGCGTGATATTCGAAACGCGATCCGGGTTCCCATTCGAGGCGCCACTCGGTGAAGCGCTTGACGCGCGTGACCGCGTCGCCCCCCTCGACGGGAGCCATCGGCGCGTTGGGGAATCCCGACGTGTGCAGCATCACCTGCTCGACGGTCACGACCTCTTTGCCGTTCGTCGCGAATTCTGGGATGTAGTGCGCGACGGGTCGGCGCGGGTCGAGCAGTCCTTCACCGATCAGGATCCACGCCGCCGACGCCACGATCGGTTTCGTCGCGGAGAACACGCAGAATCGGGTGGTGTTCGTGGCGGCGCCGAACGTCTCGAAGGCGACGACCTCGTTGTTCTGCGCGATCGCGACCTGGCACGCAGGTGTCTGGCCGTCGTCGACCAACTTCCGGGCCGCGTCGAGCACCGAGCCTGCATCCATGGATTCGAGTCTCCTATGGTGCCTCCGCTCTCGTCCAGCTGCTGTGGAGGTGCTCGGTGCCGTATCCGCTCGAAGTCGGTGGAGTCGAGGATTACCGGATGAAAGTGGGCAGCATGCTGCTCACACTCGTCGATCCGAACCGGGGATTCGAGGCCGCGTACAACCGTTGGTACGAGCGCGACCACTTCTACGCGGGCTGCATGATCGGACCGTTCCTGTTCGCCGGGAGCCGTTGGGTCGCGACCCGCGCCCTCAAGGACGCGCGCTGGCCGACCGACGACGAGACCATCGCGTCGCCACCCGACGCCGGTTCCTACGTGGCGATCTACTGGGTCGAGAAGGGTCACCACGCCGACCACTTCGACGTATGGGCGCGGCACCAGGTGCGCGAGCTCTACGCCGAAGGCCGCGGCTTTGCCGAACGACGTCACACGCACACCGTGTTGTACGACCACATCGGCGCGGTCTACCGCGATTCCGACTTCGACGCGGTGCCGATCGACCTCGCGCTCGACCACGGCTACGACGGCTTGGTGATCGTGTGGCTCGACGGGCGCGGTGGTCGCGACGCGCGTGCGTTGAGCGCGGAGTTGGCCGGTGATCTCGCGCCTTCGTTGCTGGCGGGTTCGCCGATCGAGATCGTCAGCTCGTGGACGCCGTCGGCCGGCGAGAACGATCCGCGCGACGTTCCGATGGATCTCGGCAGCAAGGCCGGTGGACCGGAGCGGCTGTGCCAGTTGCTGTTCGTGTCCGGCGACGTGCAGGCCGCGCTCCCCGCGATCCACCGCTACACCGACGCGATCGAAGCCGCCGATCTCGCCACCGTCCATCTCGTCGCCCCCTTCTTCCGCACCGTGGTGGGCACCGACAAGTACGTAAACGACCTCTGGTAGCTAACCTCCGCGCCATGACGAACTTCCCGGAACAGTCGTCGGCGTCGATCGAAGTCGACGCACCGCCCGAAGTGGTCTGGCAACTCATCGCCGACATCACGCGCATGGGCGAGTGGAGCCCGGAATGCCGGCGCGCGGAGTGGGACGGCGATGCGACCGGGCCCGCGGTCGGCGCGCTCTTCCGGGGGTGGAACAAGGCCGGCACCTACGAGTGGGAGGCGCCGTGCATCGTGACCGCGTGCGAACCCGGGAAGCTGTTCGAGTTCCAGGTACCGCGTGAGGGCTCGGTCGTCACACGCTGGCGCTTCGAGTTCGCGGCGAGCGGCGCGGGCACGACCCTGACCGAGTCGTTCGACGCGCCGATGATCAACGTCGACGGCGCGGCGTCGAACTTCGACGGCCGTTTCGAGATGCTCGATGCCGCGATCCGCACGACGATCGCCAACGTCAAGGCCGCCGCCGAAGCCCTCCGCTAGCGTTCGGTTCTCTTCTCCCTTCGTGTCGCGGATGGCCCATTCTCGGAGCCGTCCGTACTCCCAGGGAGTACACGTTGCTACGAGAATCGCCAGTTGCCGTGATCTCACGGCTGAGCGCAGCGTCGCTCGGAGTCTTCCGGGGCACCGCGGCGACGGATCTCGGCGTGAGTCGCAACCAGATCGCGGCGCTGCGCGCGGCCGGCGTCATCGAGCGCGTGTTCCCGAACACCTATCGGATGACGGCGATCGCGCCGTCGCACGAACAATCCTTGCGAGCCGCCCTGCTCTGGGCGGGTCCCGAGGCTGCGGCCGCCGGGCGCTCGGCGGGCGAGGTCTACGCGCTGGACGGTGTCGTCGCGTCAGTTCCCGAGATCGTGCTGCCGCGCCCTGTGCACGCTCGATCCGCCCCGGTGATCGTTCGCCGAAGTGAGGATGCGGCCGCCCTGATGCTGCGCCAACGCAACGGGATACGTGTCACCGGGATCGAGGCGACGTTGCTCGCCCTCGCAGCTTCGCTCGACGACGAGAGGTTCGAAATCGCCTGCGAACGGCCGCACATACCTCTTCGACTTCGCGTTCCCGGCGCAGCGAACGATCCTCGAGACCAACGGCCGCCGTTGGCACGATGACCCCAACGACTACGAACGCGACAACGAGAAGTGGAGCATCCCCGGCCGGCACGGTTTCCGCATCGTGTTCGCGACCCGGGACAAGGTCACCCGCCGCCCGGCCGAACTCGTCGCCGAACTCCTCGCGACGCTCGCCGCCGAAGCCGGCGGCTAGCTCTCGGGGGTGTGGCAGACGGCTTCTACGTTGTTGCCGTCGGGGTCGCGGACGAATCCGCCGTAGTAGTTGTCGTGGTACTCGGGCCAGATGCGCGGCTCGTGCAACACCTCGAGTCCGTGCTCGCGGGCGGCGGCCACGAACGCCCGCACCGCGGCTCGGTCAGGCGCAACGAACGCGATGTGCGTCTGGCGGTTCGGGATCATGTCGGTGCGGGGCGCGATCCAGAACATCGGCGCGTCGGTGCCGTACCCGACCATCTCGCCGAACTCCATGATCCGCTTGCCGCCGACCGCCGCGAGCACCGCGTCGTAGAAGCGGGCGCTCGCGGCGGAATCGTCACACTGAATCGAGATGTGGTCGAGCATCCCGACACGCTATGGCCGACGGCCGGTCCATGCCACGAGTCGGTCGATCGCGGCCGCGTCGTCGGCAACGGGGACGACGGCACCGAACGGATCGGGAGCGTCGGGGATACCCATCTTGGCGTGGACTTCTGCGTAGGCCTCGGCGCGGTTCTCGCCCGGCAGCCAGATGCGCATCAGCTGATACGCCCGCTCGACGGTCTCGTCGTCCCACGCCGGATCCTGCGCGGTCGCCTGCGCGAGATCCCACGTGTGCACGGTGATCTCGCTGACGTAGCCGAGGAGCGCGTTGGCGCCGGTGTCGGTCGCCCAGGGGAGCACGACGGTCCGCTCGAGCGCGGCATCGTCGCTCCACGCGTCGTCGGCCACCGTCACGGCGTCGCGCCACACCCGACGCCACTCGTCGTCGGCAACGTCCACCGGCGCCGAGCCGGCCTGCATCGGGTCGAGGCCCCGCCCGATCGCGCTGACGCGGTCAACCACGCCGACGAGATGGGTCAGAAGCCCCCGCACGTCGAACCCGGCGCAGGGTGTCGGGTCGACGAGCTGGTCGGGGCGGACGGCGCCGATGACTTCGGCGGCAGTGGTCGTGGCCGCCATGAAGAGCGGGCGGGGATCGCGGTCGAGGGCGGATTCGGTCCGGGAAGGTCTCTGTGTCTCCATGCCGCCAGATTGCGCCACAAAAGTGGCCACCTCCTGACCGGTTCTCCTGAGATGATGACGACATGCGTGCCGACCGGCTCGTCGCCGTATTGATGCTCCTCCAGACCCGCGGTCGAGTCACCGCCGCCGAGGTGGCGGCCGAGCTGGAGATCTCCGAGCGGACGGCCCGCCGCGACCTCGACGCCCTGGCGATGGCCGGCCTGCCCGTGTACTCCCAACCGGGTCGCAACGGCGGGTGGGAGTTGCTCGGCGGCGCGCGCACCGACCTCAGCGGTCTGAATGCGGCCGAGGCGCGGGCGCTGTTCCTCGTGGCCGGACCGTCGCCCGCGTCGCCCGAGCTGAAGGCCGCGTTACGCAAGCTCGTGCGCGCGTTGCCCGAACCGTTCCGCGCCGACGCGCAGGCCGCGTCGACGGCGGTGGTCGTCGACCCGAACGAATGGGGCCGCGCCACGCCGACCCGACCCGCGCCGGTGCATCTCGACGCGCTCCAACGCGCGGTGATCGAAGGCGAGCAGGTCGAGCTCGGCTACGTGGCGCGCGACCGCGCGTCGACGACCCGCGTCGTGCATCCCTTGGGCCTCGCGGCGAAGGGCCCGGTCTGGTATCTCGTCGCCGACACCGAAGCCGGCCTGCGAACCTTCCGCGTCGATCGCGCCACATCGGTCGAACGAACGGGGGTGCCGGTCGTGCGCCCGGACGGGTTCGACCTCGCGGCCGCGTGGCGGCTGATCAGTGCGGAGGTCGACCAACTGCGCGCCCCGGTGCGCGTGCTCGCCGCCGCGGAGGCCGGCGTTGTGCAACTCCTGCGCTGGGTGTTCGACACGAAGGTGCGCGTCGGACCGGGCCGGCCCGACGGCCGCGTCGACATCGAGGTTTCGGGCGCGCACATCGGCGCGCTCGCCGGTCAGCTCGCGGGCTTCGGCGCGCGCCTCGAAGTGTTCGAACCGGTCGAGCTGCGCGCCGAGCTCGCCCGGGTCGGCATGGAGCTGAGCGCCACCTACGGCTGAACCGGCGCCGATGCGAGGAAACCCGCGTTGGACCCCGAGAACACGGAGGCGGTAGGACACACGACGTGACCGACGATCTGCACAAAGCTTCGTTCCTGCCCGACCTCCTGGTCGCGGCGCTCAACCGCCATCCCGATCGGCCCGCGGTGTATCTCGGCGATCAGGTGCTGACCGGTCGTGAGGTCGCGGCGCAGATGAGTTGCTACGCGCAGGCCTACGCCGCGCAGGGTCTCACCCAGGGCAGTCCGGTTTCGATCCTCGCGCCCAACCGGCCCGAAGTGCTGTTCGCGCTCGGCGCCAACATGGTGACGGGCTGCCGGGCGAGTGCGCTGCACCCGCTCGGCTCGCTCGACGACCACGCGTACGTGATCGACGACGCCGAGATCGAGACGCTCGTGTTCGATCCGAGTTTCGGCGAGCGCGCCCGGCTACTGCAGGAGCGCTGCCCGAAGCTCAAGCGACTCCTCTCGTTCGGGCCGTGCGACGCCGGCGAAGACCTGCTTGCCCTCGCAGCGCAGCACACGCCGCAACCGCTCGTCGCGCCGGACGTCGACGCGGAGGACGTCGCCGGATTCGCCTACACGGGCGGCACGACCGGCAAGCCCAAGGGCGTGATGGGCACGTACCGCAGCGGTGCCACGATGACGATGATCCAGATGGCGGAATGGGAGTGGCCGGAAGACACGCGCTTCCTCATCTGCACGCCGCTCTCGCACGCGGGCGCCGCGTTCTTCATCCCGACGTTGCTGACCGGCGGCGCGATCGTGGTGCTCCCGCACTTCGAGCCCGGCCTCGTGTTGGAGACGATCGAGAAGTACAAGATCACTGCGACGATGGTCGTGCCGACGATGCTCTACGTGTTGCTCGACAGCCCGAAGCTCGACCAAACCGACACCTCGAGTCTGCAAACCGTCTATTACGGCGCAGCCGCGTGTTCGCCGACGCGTCTGCAGGAGGCGATCCGGCGCCTCGGCCCGATCTTCTTCCAGTACTACGGCCAGGCCGAGTGCCCGATGGCGATCACGTCGCTGAAGAAGGAAGACCACGACGTGAACGACCTCGCGCGGCTGGCCACGTGCGGCCGGCCGACACCGTGGGTCAAGGTGCGGCTCCTCGACGACGACTTGAATGTCGTGCCGCGCGGTGAGCCCGGTGAGATCTGCGTGCAGGGCCCACTCGTCATGGCGGGCTATTGGAAGAAGCCGGCCGAGACCGAAGAGGCATTGAAGGGCGGCTGGTTGCACACCGGCGACATCGCGCGCGAAGACGAAGACGGCTTCTACACGATCGTCGATCGCAAGAAGGACATGATCGTCAGCGGCGGCTTCAACGTCTTCCCGCGTGAGATCGAGGACGTGCTCGCGCAGCACGCGGCGGTGTCGCAGTGCGCGGTGATCGGTGTGCCCGACGAGAAGTGGGGTGAGGCGGTGAAGGCGATCGTCGTGCTCCGCCCCGACCCGGCCGTTGAACGTGCGGAGTTGTCGGAAGAGCTCATGGCGTTGGTGAAGGAACACAAAGGCGCGCACCACACGCCGAAGTCGATCGAGTTCGCCGACGCGATACCGGTGAGCCCGCTCGGCAAGCCCGACAAGAAGGCATTACGTGCGCAATATTGGGAAACGACGGATCGGCAGGTGAACTGATGCGCACTGTTTGCATCACGGGTTCGGCGGGCGGCATCGGTGCAGCAACCCGGGCCCGGTTGGAGAAGGACGGCGATCGGGTGATCGGTGTCGACGTGCGCGACGCGGAGGTGATCGCGGACCTGTCGACGCCCGCGGGCCGCGACGCGATGGTCGCGGCCGTGACCGAGCAATGCGGCGGCGCGCTCGACGGTCTCGTCGCGGCGGCCGGCATCATGGGCAACGAGTCGTTGGTCGTCGCGATCAACTACTTCGGCGCCATCGCGACGCTCGAGGGGCTGCGCCCGCTGTTGGCGCGCGGCACGGACGCGTCGGCCGTGGCCATCAGCTCGAACTCGACGACAACGACGCCCGGGCTGCCGGCCGCACTCGTCGACGTGATTCTCGCGGGCGACGAAGCCGCCGCGCTCGAGGCGGTCGGCGCCGCGCCCGGCTTCGTCGCGTATCCCGCGTCGAAGCTCGCGCTGGCCCGTTACGTGCGGCACCACGCGCCGACCCCCGACTGGATCGGCGCCGGCATCCGCCTGAACGCGATCGCGCCGGGTGTCATCGAGACGCCGATGACGAAGAACGATCTCGAGTTCATCTTCAGCATCCCCGACGTGTTCCCGGTACCGATCGGCCGGCCCGGTCGGCCCGAGGAGATCGCGAGCCTGCTCACGTATCTCCTGTCGCCCGACGCGGGGTTCTTCTGCGGATCGGTCGTGTTCTCCGACGGCGGTACCGACGCCATCGTGCGCCCCGACGACTACCCGACGCCCCGGGGATAGTGCGCGTGGCAGGATGTGACCATGCCCCCTGAAGAAGAAAAAGCGATGACGTTGGACACGCCGTGGCGCCGCGACCTCGGCGAGGTCGGGCCCGCGGTCGAGAAGTGGGCCCAGGCCAACATCAGTCGGAACGCGCACGTGTCGGAGGCGTCGTCGCCGGGCAACGGCATGTCGAGCGAGACCGTGCTGTTCGACATGACCGTCGACGGCGAGCACGAGCGTTACGCGGCGCGGCTGGCGCCGATGCCCGACGTCTATCCCGTGTTCCCCGAGTACGACATCGAGCTGCAGGCGAAGTGCATGAAGCTCGTACGCGCCCGCACCGACGTGCCCGCGCCCGATGTGCGCTGGCTCGAGCTCGACCCGCAGTGGCTCGGCACGCCCTTCCTCGTGATGCGCCGCATCGACGGTGAAGCGCCGCCCGACATCCCGCCGTACGTGTTCGGCGGTTGGGTCGCCGACGCGCCGCCCGAGACACGCGCCGCGATGCAGACCCGCACCATCCAGGTGTTGAAGAAGCTGCACGAGCTCAACCCGGCGAACGCCGATCTCGCGTTCCTCACGCGCCCGAAGCACGGCGACACCGCGCTGCGACAACAGCTCGGCTACCAGCGTTGGTATTACGACTGGGCGCGCGAAGACTCGTCGTATCCCTTGATCGACCGCACCTTCGCCTGGCTCGAGGAGCATTGGCCCGAAGAGGGTCCGACGGTGTTCAACTGGGGCGATGCCCGCGTCGGCAACATCTTGTACCGCGACTTCGCGCCGATTGCAGTACTCGACTGGGAGATGGCAACCGTCGGTCCACGCGAGGTCGATCTCGCGTGGATGATCTTCCTGCACGAGTTCTTCCACGACATGGCGGTGACCTTCGGCCTCCCGGGCATGACCGACTTCATGCAGCGCGCCTCGGTGATCGCCGAGTACGAGGAGATGACGGGTCACACGGTGCGTAACCTCGACTGGTTCGAGGTCTTCGCCGCGCTGCGCTTCGCGATCGTGTCGATCCGTACTACGCGCCGTGGTGTCGAGTACGGAACCCAAGAAGCGCCGGCCGACCCGGACGACGTCGTGATGTTCCGCGGCCTGCTCGAGAAGATGGTCGACGACGGCAGTTACTGGGCGAACAAGTAACTCAGATGCCCGGGTAGCAGGGCTGCGTGCCGAGTTTGGCCAAACCCTGTAGGTCGCCGTTGCCGTAGTCGCGCACGTTGAACTGCGACTCGGAGAACATGATCTCGTGGCGGTCCGCAGTGTGGTCGAGGCCGACGACGTGGCCGAGCTCGTGCAGCATGACCGCGCGCACGTTGCCCCGGTCGGGATCGTTGATCGTCGAGAGTTGCTGGCGGTCGAGAATCAGCTCGCCGGTGACGTAGACGAGATGACTGTTGTCCGCGTATTCCGGATACGGCGAACCAATGCCCTCGATGTAACCGGCGAGCTCCGGGTACGCGTTCTCGTCACTCCACGCGATGAGTAGGGGCGCCCACCGCGCCGAGCTGTATTGGACGGGCTGGAAGGGCGCTCGGGTCTTACTCGGCTTCTCGGTCGTCGACCCGTCGTACACGAAGTGGAAACCGGTCGCGAGCTGAACGCGTGCGATTGCGCTCTTGATCAACGCGGTGCCGTCGGCCGGCGCACCCGTCGGGTTGATGACGTAGTGGATCTCGCGGCACGGATCCCACGCGACCGGCGCAGCGTCGTTCGACGGCTGCGTCTCCAAGATCTCGTACTTGCCGTTCCCCGCGGGTACCGGCGCGGGCTTCCCGAGCGGAGTCGCCGACTCGGGTGCCGGCACCGGGCGATCGGTCGGGATCGTCGTCGGCGGAGTCTGGATCTCGGTCACGTTCGAACTGCTGTGGTGCGAACGTTGAATGAAGTACACGCCCGCGACGAGCAGGAGAAACACAATCGGGCCGATCAAACTTCTCGTTCGGCTGCGAACCGCGCGGACCGGCTTCTGTATCCCCTTCGGAACGTTCGAGTGCCGCGCCAACGGACGCGCCGACGAGCCCCAATGCTTGCCGTCGAAGTAGCGCTCACCGTCGCCCGTCGCACTCCACGGGTCGGGATACCAACCCGCGGCCCGCGGATGTTTCGGCTCGTCGTCACCATCGTCGCGCCCCACGCGCCGGGAGTCTAGATATGAACGTCGGACGCGTTCTGGCTCAAACGAGACCGCGGCGAACTACGGGATAGAGGTAACGGATGCCGAACAGCAGTGCGAGGCCGGCGAGCAGAATGATGAGCGCGGCCCCGGAACGGGCGATCAACCACTCGACTCCAGTCGCGAATCCGTGGCGCGCGTCCGACCACGATTTCGCCAGGCCGCTCTGTACGTGGGTGTGGTGCGCGACGGGCGGAACCGTTGCGGCTTTCTCCGCGAGCGTGATGGCGAGCGCGGAGAACGTCGCCTGGTCGTCGAGGAGTTTGATCTGCCCCTGTAGTTGATCGACCTCGGTCTGCGCGGCCGTCACCCGATCGCGCACGGTGAGGATGTCGGCGATCGACTGTGCGTGCGACAGGATCGAGACGAAGTCGTCGCGGGCGGTGGTGGCCGCCGCGAGTTGCGCCTGCAGGTCGGTGTAGTGGCCGGTCACGTCGACGCCGCTCTCGCTGTCGCCGAGCACCTTCACGCCGGGCAGCGTGTCGAGACGGGCGATCGCAGTGTCGAAGTTCGCAACCGGTACGCGCACCGTGATCTGCGCGGTGGGGTCGGTGTCGTCGTAGCTGGTCTTGCTGGCCGAGACGTAACCCGCGAGCCCGACCGCCACGCCGGTGACCCGATTCACGGCCGTGCGCAGGGTCGCGTGCGGGACCAACAAGTCGAGGGTTCCTGTCTTGACGATCTTCGCCCCGTCGACACTGCCGGTCGACGCCGACGGCGGAGCCGCTGAGGCCACGGTCGTGGGCGTTGCGCTGCCGAGCGACCGGCCCGTCGCCCCCGATGCACCGTGGATATCGGGTACGCCGTACGCCGCACCGCCACCGCTTCCGACCCCGGAGCCGCCGACGACGCTGCCCGGCGCGGCCTCCGAGTTGTTCGGGCCGAACTGGGCCGGCGCGGAGACTGCCTTCGACGACGCGTGCGTGGTACCGGACGTGTGCAGCACCGGGATCGAGATCGCGATGACGCCGACGATCGCCGCCGCGACCAAGAGGGGTTTCGTGAACCGGACCCGATCACGACGGGGCACCGCTGACGAGTGCACCAGCTGGTCGACGACGTGGTCGGCGCCCTCGGGCGGGACGGGGATCTCGTCGGCGGCGCGGCGCAGGAGCTCGGTGAGTTCGTGTTCGTCGATCATCGGGCCGTGACCTCCGTGTCGGTGCGGTAGCCGACCAGCCGCGCGTCGGCCGCCAGCCGGCGCCGGGCTTCGTGCAGGCGCGATTTCACCGTGCCCGGCCGCCGGCGGATCGCGATCGCGATCTCCCGTTCACTCAGGTCGGCGTAGTAGCGCAGGATCACGACCACACGCAGCGACTCCGGCAGGTCGTGCAGCGACGCGTCGAGCGACTGCGCGATCGCGGACCGTTCCGCGCCGACCTCCGGCGCTTCGGTCGTCGCAACCGGCTCCGCGCTCGGAATGCTCAGGTCGATCCGGGCGCGCTCGCGTTCGCGACGCGGCACTTCCTGGCGCAACTTCGAGTAGCAGCTGTTGACCACGACGCGATACAGCCACGCGTTGCGGCGCGAGTCGTCGGGGAGCGAGTCGCGAAACCGCCACACGCGCAGGAACGCGTCCTGTACCGCTTCTTCGGCGTCGGCCCGATTGCCGCAGATCAGTACCGCGGTGCGGTACGCCCGCTCGTATCGGTCCCGAACCCAGCTTCCGAGCTCCCCGCCCTGGCCGTGCGCTCCGTTCACGCCGGGTATGACGCAGCCGATCGCGGGTTGGTTCGCGGTAGCGCCCGGAAATTCGCGATTCTCAGTCGCGGTAGATCGGGTTCCGCTTCTCCTTGCGGGCGCGGATGGCTTCTTGGAAGTTCTGGGTGGTGAGGCGCACGTAGAGCTGGGCGATGCCCTCGTGGTCCATGTGTGCGCTGAGGCTCGCGGCATCGAGGCTCGACCAGAGCATGCGCTTGGTGACCTCCACCCCGACCCGGGAGAAGCCGATCATCCGTTCCGCCACCGAGTAGCACTCCTCGAGCAGTTGGTCGCCCGGGACGACGCGCGAGACCAACCCGATCCGCTCCGCTTCCGTCGCGTCGACATCGCGCCCGGTGAGCATGATGTCGAACGCCCGCGCCGATCCGATCTCGCGGGGCAGCAGGTACGAGATGCCGAGCTCGCTCGCGGTCAGGCCGTTGTTGATGCCGGCGGCGCGGAAGTACGCCGCCTCGGACGCGACGCGAATGTCGCACGCACACGCGAGACAGAATCCGCCGCCGATCGCGGCGCCGTTGATCGCGCCGATCACGGGCTGGTTGATCTTGCGGATGGCGGTGATGACGTCGTCGAGTAGTTCGAGGGCGCGGCGCGCGATCGACGTGACGGTCAGGCCGTCGATGTGCGGGACGATCCCCGCGTCTTCGAGGTCGGCGCCGGAACAGAAGCCGTGACCGGCGCCGGTGAGCACGACGACCCGAACGTCGTTGTCGTGACTCAGATTCTCGAGCGCCTCGCGCAGGGGGATCATCACGTCGAACGCCATCGCGTTCATGCGCTCGGGACGGTTCAGTGTCACGAGCGCGACGTGCGGGCGGGGTTTCGAGATCTCGACGAACGACATGGAGTTCCTGGTTCCTGTTCTCGGTTACTGACTGGACGCCTGTTTGACGCTCGCGATCGGGTCGCCGCCCGCGAGAAGTGCCTGCACGGCCGGGAGCTTGCTGGCCAGGCCCTGCAGTTCCGATCCGGCGCGGATGCCGGTGCGGATGCCCATGATCTCCATCGCCCGGTGCACGCTCCGCTTGTTGATCTGCAGCAACTCCGCGGGCACGCCTGCGATGCGTTCCGCGATGCCGATCACGCGCGCGTCGAGCTCCGCCGCGGGGAACGCGCGATTGGCGAGCCCCATGCGCACCGCGTCGTCGCCGGTGACCGGATCACCGGTGAGCACGAGCTCCATGGCGTTGCGCATCCCGACGAGCCACGGGTGGTACTGGAAGTCGGGCGGGCTGATCACGCGCACGACCGGATAGCTGAACGTGGCGTCGGCCGCGACGTAGACGAGATCGCATGCGGCTACGAGCTCGGTCCCGCCCGCCATCGCGTAGCCGTGCACCTGCGCGATCACCGGCTTGGCGAGATCCCAGATGTGCACCCAACCCTCGGTCACGTGCCGCGACCAACTGCCGTCGCCGCCGGCCGTGTAGTACGGGCGCTCCTCGTCGGCGGCGCGCTTCAGGTCGTAGCCCGCGGAGAAGCACGGTCCGGCGCCGCGGATGATCGTGACGTGAATCGCGTCGTCGACATCGGCGGCTTCCAGCGCCGCGAACAATTCGGCGCGCATGCCGTTGTTGATCGCGTTCCGCTTCTCGGGCCGGTTGAGCGTGATGCGCCGCACGCCGGGTGCGGCATCGTCGATCGCGATGAACTCGGGATCGGCGTCGGGGTCTCTGGGGGTCGTCACCGTGCGTCCTCCGGGATCGTCGGTCGGACGAGGTCGGCCATGAGCTCGATCGCCGCGTCCTGCTCGGCGTGGATCGTCAGGCCGGTGATCCCACACTCGGTCCAGGGGACGAGTCGGTCGGCGATCCGGACCGGCGACCCGAGCAGCGCGCCTTCGTCGACGTACTCGTCGGGCACGGCTTCGATCGCCTCTTCCCGGCGGTTCGCCAGGAACAGCTCCTGAATGCGATCGCCGGCGTCGCCGTAGCCGCGCCGCACCATCGCGTCTTTGTGGAAGTTGTGATCGCGGGCGCCCATCCCCCCGACGTACAGCGCGACGCGCGGCTTCATCTTCGCGATCGTCGCCGCGACATCGTCGGTGAGCTGCACGGTGGTCGACGAGTGGATGGCCAACGTGTCGAGCGAACGCCCGGACCGCGCCGCGCCCTTCTCCAGCGTGGCGCGGAACTCGGGCGCGTTGGCGGGGGAGAGGCCCATCGGGATCCAGCCGTCGGCGACCTCCGCCGCGAGTGCGACGTTGGCGGGTCCGCCCGCGGCGAGATAGATCGGCAGATCGGGATTGGGATGCAGTATCGAACGCAACGGCTTGCCCAGGCCGGTCGCGTCGGCACCCGCGTAGGGCAACGAGATCGCCGCGCCTTCGTGCGACACTGCGGCTTCGCGCCGGAAGATCTTGCGCATGATCGCGACGTAGTCGCGGGTGCGCGCGATCGGCTTGGCCCACGGTTGGCCGTACCAGCCTTCGACGATCTGCGGACCGGAGAGGCCGAGGCCTGCGATCACGCGACCGCGCCCGGCGAGCGATTCGAGGGTCGCGAACGCCATGGCCGTCGCCGCGGGTGTACGCGCCGAGATCTGCACCACACCGGTCGCGAGCTTGATCCGGTTCGTGGACGCGGCCAGATACGCGAGGGGAGTCAGCGCATCGGCGCCGTAGGCCTCCGCGGTCCAGACCGAGTCGTAGCCCAGGCGTTCCGCGAGCTGCACGCGCGCCACCGGCAGCTTGACGTCGGCGTTCGACCACGCGTCGAGGGCAAGTCCGAGTAACACGGGCGCACCTTAGGACTGATAGCGGTGCGGCGTCAGTTGATCTGGCGCTCGCGGCCTTCCCAATACGGCGCCCGGATCTTGAATTTCTGGAGCTTCCCGGTGGAGGTGCGCGCGAACTCGGCGCGGAACTCGATCGAGGTCGGGCACTTGAAATGCGTGAGCACGTCCCGGCAGTGCGCGATCAGGTCGGCTTCGGTCGCGTCGATGCCGGGCTTCAACACGACGAGCGCCTTCACGGTCTCGCCCCACTTCTCGTCGGGCACGCCGATCACGCACGCCTCCGCCACCGCCGCGTGCTGGTACAGGCAGTCCTCGACCTCGATCGAGCTCACGTTCTCGCCGCCCGAGATGATCACGTCCTTCTTGCGGTCGCTGATGGAGAGGTAGCCGTCGTCGTCGATGGTCCCGCCGTCGCCGGTGTGGAACCATCCGCCCGCGAGCGCGTCGGCGGTGGCCTCCGGTTGTTCCCAATAGCCCTCGAGCACCACGTTCGAACGGGCCAGCACTTCACCCTGATCGCTGATGTCGAGGCTCACACCCAATGCCGGTGCGCCCGCCCGTCCCAACTTCTGGGCGCGGGCCCCCGGGTCGAGGGCGTCCCATTCCTCGCGGCCGCGCGACATCGTGAGCAGCGGCGCGGTCTCGGTGAGCCCGTAGATCTGGATGAACTCCCACCCGAGCTCGGTCTCCATGCGTTCGATGAGGCGCGTCGGCGGCGGTGCACCGGCCACGACCATGCGCGTGCGACCGCGTCCGGGGATCTCGCCCTTCCACGTCTGCGCGGCGTCGAGGATCGCCGACATGACCGCGGGCGCGCCACACAGCAACGTGACCCCGTGCGCTTCGACGCGCCGCAGGATCTCCGCGCCGTCGATCTTGCGCAACACGATGTGGCGGCCACCCATGCCGGTAACCGCGTACGACATGCCCCAGCCGTTGCAGTGGAACATCGGCAGCGTCCAGAGATACACATCGCGATCGTTAACGCCGGCGTGCCAGCCGAACGTGGTCGCGTTCACCCAGAGGTTGCGGTGGGTGAGTTGCACGCCTTTCGGACGCGCGGTCGTACCACTCGTGTAGTTGATGGTTCCGGTCGCGTCTTCGTCGCGGGTCCACGGCTCGGGCTCCATGTCGAAGCGGAGGAGCGCGTCGTCGGCCGCGCGCCCGATGGTGAACCGGTGCTTGGCGGTCACTCCTGCCAGCGACGGTTCGAGCTCGGGATCGACGAGCAGCACCGAGGCGCCCGAATGCTCGACGATGTAACCGATCTCCTCCGCGTTGAGGCGGAAGTTGATCGGCACGAGCACGCGTCCGTACGCGGACACGCCGTAGAAGGCGGTGAGCAGACGGGCCGAGTTGTGCGAGACGATCGCAACGCGCTCGCCGGCGCCCACGCCCAGCGCGTCGAACCCGGCCGCCTGGGCCCGTGCGAGCCGGGCGATCTCCCGCCACGTGAGCTCACCCAGCGATTCCGCGGGCTGGTCGGGCTCGTCGACCACACCGATGCGGTCGCCGTAGACGAGCTCGGCCCGTTCGATGAAGTCCAGCACTGTCAGCGGTACGCGCACTGTGGTCCTTCCCCCGGCCTGATCTCTACTGGTCGCTCGCGTCGGCGCCGCTGCCCGAGCGGCGGCGCGGGAAGTGGCAGAGGCTCCGCTGCCGCTCTGGTGGGGAGGGTACGCGTGTGGTCCACTGCTGTCATGCCGTTCTCGACCATTCGTCTCGCCGACGAGGCCACCCCGCCGACTCTCCTCTTCGTGCCGTCCGGCGCCGACGACACCGCGGCGCTGCCGCTGATCCTGTTCGGGCACGGCGCGCACCTGTCGAAGGACGATCCGATCATGCAGATGATCGCCAAGGGCTTCGGTCGGGGTGTGCGGGCCGCGGTCGCGCTGATGGACAGTCCCGGGCACGGCGAGCGCCGCCCGGTCGGCAGCAGTGACGCCGAGTTCGACGCCGACGTCGCCCGGCGCATGTCGGATCCCGAGAATCACGCCCAGGTCACCGCGGATTGGCGCGCGGTCGAGACCGCGGCCCGCGCTGCCGACCCGCGCATCAGCGGCCCGACGGGATACGCGGGCTTCTCCATGGGCGCGCTGTTCGGGCTCTCGATCGTGGCCGACCTCGCGTCGGTGAGAGCGGCGGTGTTCGCGCTCGGCGGACTGATGCGCAACGACGCGCGCGACGCGCTGATCACTTCCGGCGTCAGCCGACTCGGCGCGCGCGAAGTGTTGATGCTCAACATGACGCGCGACGAGCACTTTCCGATCGACGGCGCGATCGAAGTGCTGGAAATGATTCCCGGCCCCAAGCGCATGAGCGTGTGGACGGGAACGCACGCCGACCTCCCGCCCGAGGCGATTCAGCTCGCCGTCGACTTCTTGCGGCGCACGTTGGCCGTCGACAAACCCACCCGCTGAAAACCACACGCCCCGAGCCGCGGCGTAGGCGCGACTCGGGGCGTGGAATTTCCCTGCAGATCAGTGCCGATCACGCAGGTCTGAACGCGAGGTCAGCGGCCGTACCAATGACCCTCGCCGGAACGGAACGCAAACCCCGCGAGCCAGAAGACCGCCACGATGACCGCGAAGATCCAGAGGAAATGCGCGGCAAAACCGAGGCCGCCGAGTAGCAGTGCAATCAGCAGGATGAGGAGCACGAGCCCCATAGTTCCCTCCTAAGTCGAGTGATCACGGGGTACCCGTGGCCGCGTCTGCGCAAACCCGCACGGCCGCCGATACAGGGGCTTTCGCGGTCTTCGGGTCGGTGTCTCACGTTCGCCGTACGATCCGGCCGTGCCGATCACCGTCGTCCCCGCCGCGTACGGGCGCGCCGCTTCCGTGGCCTTGCGCGACGCGGTGGCGCGCGCCAAGCACGCCGATGCGCTCGCGCCGGTGACGGTTGTCGTACCGACGAACTCGGTCGGTGTATCCGCGCGGCGTCGGCTCGCGTCGGGCGAGCTCGGCGCAGTGAGCGCGGCCGGGCGCGGAGTGGTCGGCGTGTCGTTCCTCACCGTCTACCGGCTCGCGGAGTTGCTGGGCGCGGCGGAGTTGGCGGCGCAGGGCAAGCGGCCCGTGTCCACCCCGGTGGTCGCATCGGCGGTTCGGCGCGCGCTCGCACGGAATGCGGGTCTCTTCGCGCCCGTCGCGAACCATCCCGCCACCGAAGAGGCATTGGTCGCGGTGCACCGCGAGCTCTCCGATCTCGACCCGGCCCAGCTCGACCTCCTCGCCGCGCAACACCCGCGCGCGGCCGAAGTCGTGCGGCTCCACCGCGCGACGAAGAGCCTCCTCGCCCGCGAATGGCACGACGAGCACGACCTGATGCGCGTCGCCACCGAATTGGTCGCGGGCGAGAGCGCGCTCGTGCGGGAGCTCGGAACTGTCGTCTGTTTCCTGCCGCAGCGTTGGAGTGCGCCCGCGGCGCGCCTGCTGCGCGCGGTGTCGGAGCGGACCGACCTCGAGATCATCGTGGGGCGCACGGGCTCAGCCGCGGCCGACGCGCAGGTCGCCGCGAGCCTGGCTCGGGTCGGCGCCGCGCTCGACCCGTCCGGTCCGGAGATCGTCCCGACCGTCGGTACCGAAGTGAGGAACTCCTCCGATCCCGACGACGAGGTCCGGGGGATCGTGCGGGGTGTCGTCGACGCGATGCGCGGCGGGGTCCCGCTCGAACGCATGGCCGTGCTCTACGCCTCCGACGAACCGTACGCGCGCCTGCTGCACGAGCACTTCAACCTGGCCGAGATCGCGCACAACGGCGCCACGACCCGGTCGATGTCGGAGTCGGTGCTCGGGCGCGGCCTGCTGCGGATCTTTGCCCTCGCCGACACCGAGTTCGCGCGTGACGATGTGTGCGCGCTGTTCGCGGCGGCTCCCGTCCTCGACGGCCGCGGTCGTCTCGTGCCGGCGGCCAAATGGGAACGCGTGTCGCGCAACGCGGGCGTGGTGCGCGGGGTCGATCAGTGGCGCACCCGCTTGGCCACCTACGCGGGCGGTTTCGCCGACGACGAGCAGCACGCGTGGGAACGAGAACAGGTCGACGCGCTGGGCGCGTTCGTCGCCGGGCTCGCGGCCGACCTCGATCCCGAACGGGTGCCGCGTACGTGGAACGGGTTGGCGCGATTCGCGCACGGGCTCGTGCGGCGTTTCTTCGGGAGCGAGACGCGCCGCGAGGCCTGGCCGCCGTTCGAGCGGGTCGCGGCGCGGCGCGTCGAGGCCGTCATCGATCGGCTCGCCACCCTCGACTCGATCGATCCCGCGCCCACGTTCGCTGTGTTCCGGCGCACCTTCGAGCTGGAGCTCGATGCGGCCCGCGATCGCGTCGGCAGCCTGGGCGACGGCGTGCTGGTGGGGCCGGTCGAGATGGCACTCGGCGTCGACCTCGACCGCGTGTGGGTGTGCGGCATGGCCGAGGGCCTGTTCCCTTCGGTCCCGCGCGACGATCCGTTGCTCGGCGATCGAGAACGGGCCGTGCTCGGCGGCGCGCTCCGACTGCGCGCCGACCGCACCACCGACGACGAGCGCGCCCTCCTGGCCGCGCTCGCCTCGACGAGTGACGTGCGGGTGTGCAGCTACCCGCGCGGCGATCTGCGTCGCAGCACCGAACACGTGCCGTCGCGATTCCTGGCGGCCACGATCGCCGCGGTCGGCGCCGATGTTCGTTCGAGCCCGTCGTATGCGTACGGCGCCACCCACGTCGAGTTCCCCGCGAACCTCCACGAGCTCGAAGTGCGCGCCGCGGTCGGCGGCGAGGCGTGGGTCGGTGCCGAACCCGCGGTCGCGCGGGCGCTCGAGCTCACCGAGGCCCGGGCGGGCTCGGCGTTCACCCGCTTCGACGGCAACCTCGCGAGTGTCGTCACCGCCATGCCCGCGATCAGCCCCGCGAATCCCGAACGGGTCGCGTCGCCGACGCGTCTGCAGACCTGGGCCGCCTGCCCGCACGCGTACCTCATGAACACGGTGCTACACGTCGAGCCGGTCGAGCAGCCCGAAGACGTCATGCAGCTGGCGCCCATCGATCGCGGAACTCTCGTGCACGAAGTGCTCGACCGTTTCCTGGGCGAGGTCCGGGCGCGCGTCGATGCCGGGCGCCCCTGGACCGAAGCCGATCGTGCTCGCCTGCGCGAGATCGCGGGCGAGGTGAGCGCCGAGACGGAAGCGCGCGGGCTCACCGGCCGGCGGCTGCTCTGGCATCGCGACCGGCGCCTCATCTTCTCCGAGCTCGACGCCTTCCTCGACGCCGACGAGGCTTTCCGCGCCGCCGGCGTCGCGGGCACGCTCGCGACCGAGCTCGCGTTCGGGATGTCGGATCCCGACTCGGTCGGGGCGGTCGAGATCGCACTCGGCGACGGCCGCACCGTGCGCGTGCGGGGCAAGGCCGACCGGGTCGATCGCCGGGCCGACGGCACGCTCGTCGTGATCGACTACAAGACCGGGTCGGAGCGTTCGTACAAGATGCTCACCCACGACGAACCGGTCACGGCAGGTACGCATCTGCAACTCCCCGTGTACGCGTACGCGGCGCGCGCCGCGTTCGGCGCGCCCGACACCAAGGTCGAGGCCTATTACTGGTTCGTCGGGCGGGGCAAGAACCTGCGCATCGGCTACGACGTCGACGATTCGGTCGACGAGGTCTTCGCAACCACCCTGCGGGGCATCGTCGACGGGATCGAAGCCGGTGTGTTCCCGGCGGTCCCCGCGGAACCGGCCCCGACGCCCTTCATCTTGTGCCACTTCTGCGACCCCGACGGGATGGGGACGACCGATCGGTGGCGGGAATGGCAGCGGAAGTTCGGCGCGCCCGAGCTCGAAGGGTTCCGCGCGCTGTCCGATCCTCTGGGCGATGCCTTCGCCGACACCGTTGCGGATCCGTTGTCGATCGAGTTGGTCGGCGAATGACCGACCAACTCGCACTCTTCGGCGTGCTCGGCGACGGCCCGGCCCGCGACGCGATCAGCACCGAGCTCGACGCGACGCTCTTCGTGGAAGCGGGCGCGGGTACGGGCAAGACCAAAGCGCTCGTCGACCGGGTCGTGGCCCTCGTCACCTCCGACGGTCCCGACCTCCCCGTGCCGATGGCCGCCATCGCGGCCATCACCTTCACCGAGAAGGCCGCGGCGGAGCTCCGCGACCGCATTCGCGGCGCGTTGCAGGAGAAGGCGGACGATGGCGCGACGCACGAGATCGTGCGGGCCCGGTGCCGGACCGCGCTCGACGATCTCGACGGGGCCGCGATCTGCACGCTCCACTCGTTCGCGCAGCGCATCCTCACCGAGTTCCCGATCGAGGTCGGATTGCCGCCCCGCATCGAGGTGCGCGACGACATCTCGTCGCGCATCGCCTTCGAAGTGCGCTGGCGCGAGTTCGTCGACGAGCTCCTCGACGACGCGGAGCTCGAGTCGAGCGTGCTGGTGCTGCTCGCGTCGGGCGTGAAGCTGCCGCATCTGCGTACGGTCGCCGAGGCGCTCGACGACAACTGGGACCTGCTCGACCGCATCGAAGCGCCGCGGCCGTTGCCCGCGCTCGACGTCGACGGTTGGCTCGAGGAGCTCGACGCCGCGTGCGGCGGGGGCGACGCGTGTCGCGACGCCGACGACCGCCTGCTCGGTCGGATGGCCGAGTTCGCGGAGTACCGCGACCAATTGCGCGCCGCGTTCGACGACGCCGAGCGCATCGCGTTGCTGACCGCGCCCAAGCCCTCCTTCGCCGTCGGCCGGGTCGGTAGCAAGAAGAACTGGCCCGACATCGACGCGATACGCGAACCGCTCGTGAAGCTCGGCGAGCAGCGCAAGGCGATCACCGACGCGGTGCTCGATGTCGCGATCAAACGCGTCGTCGCCGCGATCGCGGCCTACATCGAACGGTCCGTCGCGGCGCGGCGAGTGGCGGGGGAGCTCGACTTCCACGATCTGCTCGTGCTCGCCCGCACGTTGCTGCGTGATCCCGAGCACGGTGCGCCGGCCCGGGCCCGGCTCTGGGAGCGCTACCACCGCATCCTGATCGACGAGTTCCAGGACACCGATCCGATCCAGGTCGAGCTGGCCGCGCTGCTCGGCTCCGACGACCCCACCGACGGCGATCGTCCCTGGCCGGAGATGAGCGTCGACCCCGGGCGGCTGTTCTTCGTCGGCGATCCGAAACAGTCGATCTATCGCTTCCGGCGCGCCGACATCGCCACCTTCCTCGCGGCCGAGGAGCGGTTCGCCCAGGGCGCGCCCCGGTTTCTCACGTGCAACTTCCGGACCGCGCCCCAGGTGCTGGGCTGGATCAACCACGTGTTCAACGAGCTGATCCAGCCGTTCCCGGCCTCCCAGCCCGAGTATCGGCCCCTCGACCCGGCTCGCTCGGTTCCGCCGCAGAACGACCGTCCGGTCGTGTTGTTGGGCGCGGAGCCGCACACCGACGACGGCATCAAGGCCGGTGATCTGCGGGCCCGGGAAGCGGCCGACGTCGCCGCGATCGCGCGCACCGCCGTCGACGACGGCTGGGCGGTTTTCGACAAGGAACGGAACGAGTGGCGCCCGGCCCGGCTCGGCGATGTGTGCATCCTGTTGCCGGCGCGCACTTCGCTCGGCTATCTCGAGCGCGCGCTCACCGACGCGCAGGTCCCGTACCGGGCCGAGACCAGCTCGCTCGTCTACAGCAGTCGCGAGGTGCGCGACCTCTTGATGACGCTGCGCGCCGTCGACGATTCGAGCAACACGCTGGCGCTGGTGTCGGCGCTGCGCTCCTCGGTGTTCGGCTGCGGCGACGACGACCTGTTCCGGTTCAAGGTCGAGAACGGCGGTCACTGGAACGTTGCCGCCCGCCCGCCCGAGAGCATGCCGATCGACGATCCCGTCGTCGAGCGCGTTGCTGTTCCTCAACGCGCTGCACAAGGAGCGCGTGTGGTCGACGCCGAGTGAGCTGCTGGAACGCATCGTGCGCGAAAGGTCGGTGATCGAGGTCGGCGCGCTGACCGGTCGGTTCCGCGACGTCGCCCGGCGCGTGCGCTTCCTCATCGACCAGGCCCGTGCGTACGCCGACGCGGTCGGCGGAACGTTGCGCGACTACCTCGCGTGGGCGGAGATGCAGGGCGCGGAGGGTGCGCGCGTCGTCGAAGCCGTGGTGCCCGAGACCGACGACGATGCCGTGCGGATCATGACCATCCACGGCGCCAAGGGTCTCGAGTTCCCGATCGTGGTCTGCTCGGGCATGACCACGGCCGCGCAAGCCGCGGGCCGAGGAGTCGAGGTGCTGTTCCCGCCCGCGGGCGGCTGCCAGGTGAAGATCGTCAAGGGTGTGCAGACGGTCGATTTCGAGCTGCACAAGCCGATCGACGAGCAGATGGGTTTCCACGAGAAGCTGCGCCTGCTCTACGTCGCGTGCACGCGGGCCCGCGATCACCTCGTCGTCTCCGTGCACCGCAAGGTCCGCACACTGAACCCCGACGACCGCCCGCACTGGACGCACGCGGAGCTCCTGTGGGAAGCGGCTCAACACGCGCACTGGGATCCGTTCGCGCGTGAGTTCCGCGCGGCCGGGACGCGCCCGTCAGAGGCCGACACGGCCGCCGATCGTGCGCCCGGCCTCGACCCGGCCGCGTGGCGCGCCGAGTACGACCGCGCCCACGAACGCGGGAACCGGCGCGGGTTCGTGTCGGCCACCACGCTGGCGCACCGCAACGACGTCTTCACCGCCCCGAAGGGTGGTGCCGTCCCGCCCGCCGACGATCCCGGCCTCGCCAAGGAGCCGCGCGACCTCGAGCTCCCGCCGTGGAACAAGGGTCGGTACGGCACCGCGATCGGCCGGGCGGTGCACGGCACCTTGCAGACCATCGACCTCGCGACCGGCGCGGGGATCGACGCCACCGCGGCCGCGCAGGCCGCGGCCGAAGGTGTGCTCGGCCACGAAGCAACCATCGCGACACTGACCCGGGCCGCGATCGCGAGCCCAACCATCGCACTGGCCGCCACCCGCGCGTACTGGCGGGAGAGCTACGTGGCCGTCCCGTTCGACGGGATCACCCTGGAGGGCTATATCGACCTCGTGTTCCGTGACGACGCCGACGCGGACGACACCGGACTGGTCGTCGTCGACTACAAGACCGATTCGGTCGACGCCGAGACCCGCGCCGCGCGCACCGTGCAGTACCGCATCCAGGCCGCGGCCTACGCGTTGGCGGTGGCCGAGGCGACCGGCGAGCGGGTCGGGCGCGCGGTGCTGTGCTTCCTCGACCCTGCGGGCTCGATCGAGATCGAGTTCGCCGGATCCGACCTCGCCGACGCGGTGGCCGAGGTCAGAGCGCTGCTCGCGGCCGAACGCGACGAGCCGTCGCCCCCGCCGCCCTCCGTCCCGGCCGAGGGCTGAATCGATCGCCTGAACCCCGCCGGAGCCGGGCGAGCCAGGAATGACCGGCGCGGTGTGCCATCCTGGTTACACCCGTGAAGGCCCTCAAGTTCTTCCTGAAGTTCATCGTGACGGTCGTCGTCGGCGCGGTCGCGCTCGCCGGCTCGTTGGCGTTGCTCGGCCCGGCCGCCCGTCCGCTGACGAAGGCCACGACCCCGATCGGCCAGCTCGAGGTCACGATCAACTCGCCCGCGGCGCGCTCGCTCGTCTACGACCGCAACGGCAACGTGATGGCCACGTTCGCGAACGAGGACCGTTCGCCGGTGAAGCTCAAGGACATCCCGCTGGTCATGCAGAACGCGGTGATCTCCATCGAGGACCGCAAGTTCTACGAACACCACGGCGTCGACTGGGCGGGCACCACGCGCGCCCTGTTCAAGAACGTCGACGCGGGCGGGGTGGCCCAGGGCGGTTCCACGATCACCCAACAGCTGGTGAAGAACACGTTCAGCATCGGCCGCAAGCGCGACCTCAAGACCAAGGCGCGCGAAGCGATCCTCGCGGTCGAGCTCGAGAAGCAGATGTCGAAAGCGCAGATTCTCGAGGACTACCTGAACCTCGTGTACTTCGGTAACGGTGCCTACGGCGTGCAGACCGCGGTCGAGCGGTACTTCCCCGGCACCACGCTGATGCACCTCAGCCTGGCTCAGGCCGCGCTGCTCGCGGGCCTGATTCAGTCGCCCGAGGCCCTCAACCCGATCAAGCACCCGGGTGCCGCGGCCCGCCGTCGCAGTGAAGTGCTCGACGCGATGGTGGCCAACAAGAAGATCTCGGCCGCGGCGGCCAAGGCGGCCAAGTCGGTGCCCCTGCCCACCACCGTGAGCTACCCGCACTCGACGCCCGGCGACTACTACATCGACGAGGTCCGCAACGTCCTCCTCAACGACGACCCGACGGTGTCCGGTGACCCGGCCGAGGCGCTCGGCACCACGCAACAGGCGCGCGCCGCGGCCGTCTACGGTGGCGGCCTGAAGATCTACACGTCGTACGACCCGACGCTGCAGTTCATGGCGAACCTGGCGATGAACGCCAAGGCGCCGCCGAACCCGGAGCTCACCGAATCGCTCGTGGTCATCGACAATTCCGACGGTGGTGTGCGCGCGATCGCGAACCGCCTCACCTTCGCGCAGACGCAGTTCGATCCGGCCACCGAGGGTCCGGGTCGCCAGGCCGGTTCGTCGTTCAAGGTGTTCACGCTCGCGGCCGCGTTGTCGCACGGCTACTCGCCCAACGACACGGTGAGCACGCAGGCGTTGCACTGGCGGATCAACCAGGGCAACTCCAACAACGACTTCTACAACCTCACTACGCACGACGACTGCTCCGGCGGCGCGCTGACGCTCACCACGGCGATCGCCAAGTCCGACAACTGTGCGTTCGTGCGCACCGAGCTCTCGCTCGGGCCGGGCAACTTCGGCGCCGACGGTGTCGGCATCGTCGAACAGACCGCGAAGTCGATGGGCATCGACACGACCAACTTCTCCAAGACCGCCGTGTCGACCACCCTCGGCACGAACGGTGTGCACCCGCTGGAGATGGCGCAGGCCTATTCGGTGCTCGCCAACGACGGCGTGCTCAAGCGGGCCACGTTCGTGACCAAGATCGTCGACCGCAACGGCAAGGTCATCTACCAGGCGCCGACCGCGGGCACGCGGGTGCTCGATTCCAACGTCGCCCGCACCGAGACCAAGATGCTCTTCGGCCCGATCCGCAACGGCACCGCGTCGGGCACGCTCGGCCGCTTCCCCCGTCCGGCCGCGGGCAAGACCGGCACCACCGACTCCAGCTCCGACGCCTGGTTCGTCGGCTACACGCCGCAGTACACAGCCGCGGTGTGGATGGGGAACCCGAGCGGTGAGATCGCGATGCGCAACGTCGGTGGCACCGGGCCGGCCTTCGGCGCGGGCTATCCGGCCAAGATCTGGGGCGCGTTCATGCAGTCGGCGACCGCCGCGCTCCCGGTGATCCAGTTCCTGGATCCGACCGTGCCGCCGCCGCCCCCGCGCTTCATCGACGAGCTCGGGCGCAAGTTCACCTACCAGGCCCCGATCAACTTCGGGCCGACCACGACGCTGCCCCCCACGCCGGTGGTCACTACGGCTCCGACCGCCACCACGGTGCCGAAGACCACCAAGACCACGGTTCCGCCGAAGAAGCCGCCGCATCACCCGCCGCCGAGCACGGTCGAACCACCGACATCGATCGCGGGCGGACCCTGACGTGAGCATCGAAGAGCTCGAATCGCTGTTGCTCGTGCAGGACAGCGACATCACCCTCGACCAACTCCGGCACCGACGCGACGCCATGCCCGAACGGGCCGAGCTGATCGCGCGGGGCACCGAGTTGCGGTCGAAAGACGGTGAACGCGCCGGAGTGCGCGAACGGCACCGCGTCGTGCTGGCCGACGAGCGCCGCATCGACGACGAGGCGCAAGCGGTCGGCGAACGCGCCGACGAGGTGAACAAGAAGCTCTATTCCGGATCGGTGTCGTCGCCGCGCGAGCTGCAGGCGATGCAGGCCGACATCGACATGTTGCATCGCCGTCGTTCCGATCTGGAAGACGAAGAGCTCGAGATCATGGAGCAACGGGAGACGCTCGACGCGGAGTTGGCCGCGCTCGACGCGTCGATCGCCGCATTGAGCACGAAGGTGGCGGAGTTGCAGGCGACGATCGCCGCGACCGAAGCCGAGATCGACGACGAGATCGCCCGCGAAACCGCCAACCGCGCCGATCTCGCCAAGCCCATCGCGGAATCGTTGCTGCGCGACTACGAGCGCCGCCGGGCGCAGAATCGCGGCGCGGGTGCGGCGCGGCTCGTCGGCACCACGTGCCAGGCGTGCCACCTCACGATTCCGTCGACGGAAGCCGAGCAGATCCGCCGCGACGCGGGCAGCACCGTCTCGTACTGCGACAACTGCTCCGCCATCCTCGTCCCGTGACACCGTGACGCGATGACTCAAGACTCGCTGTTCGGGGCGGAACCCTCGGGCGCGCACGTCGACGAGGTGTTGATCTTCTGCGACGGCGGTTCGCGCGGCAATCCGGGGCCGTCGGCGATCGGGGCCGTCGTGTTCGACCCCTCGACCGACCCGCCCCGCCGGCTGGCCGAAGTGAGCGAGCGCATCGGCATCACGACGAACAACGTCGCCGAGTACAAGGCGCTGATCGCGGGGCTCGAGGCGGCGGCACCGTTCGGTGCGCACCGCGTGCTCGTGCGCGCCGATTCCAAGCTCGTCATCGAACAGGTGAAGGGCACGTGGAAGACGAAGCAGCCGCACTTGCGGCCGTTGCTCGACCAGGCACGCGCGTTGTTGCGCACGTACCCCGAGACCGACCTGCAACACGTGCCGCGGGCCCAGAACACCGCGGCCGACGCGTTGGTGAACGCGGCGCTCGATGCGCCCGATACCGGTTCCGCAGCTGCCCCCGAGCCCGCGCGCGGATTGAGACAGGCGTGTTCCTCTGGTTCGTGTTCGGCGCGATCTTCGGCGTCTGGAACGTGTTCCAGAGCCCGGGGCTCGACTTCCGCCTGATCGCGCTGGGTGCGCTGCTGCCGGTGCTGCTCGACTTACCGTTCGGGGCCCAGTCGTACGCGCACACGTTGCTCGCGGCGGTGGTGGTGTTGACCGTCACGATGCTGGCCACGCCGGGCCGGGGCCGGCGCTTGCTCCGCCGACGCGTGCTCGGGCTGCCCATCGGCTGGTTCTCCGGGATCGTGTTGAGCGCAACGTGGGTGCACAAAGAAGTGTTCTGGTGGCCCGCGTTCGGCGCGTCGCGTCCGAGCGCGCCGCTGTTCGGTCCGTGGCCCGTGGTGGTGATCGAGGAGCTGCTCGGCGTCGCCGCCGCGTGGTGGACGTGGTCGCGGTTCGGCCTGCGTGATCCGGCGCGCCGGCACGCGTTCCTGCACGACGGTCGGTTGGCGATCGTGGGGGAGACCGAGGCCGAATGATCGCGTTCGTGCGCCACGGGCAGACCGAGCTCAATCGCGGCGGCCGCTTGCAGGGTCGCCTGGACGCGCCGCTCAGCGCGCTCGGGCTCGAGCAGGCCGCGGCGTTGGGCAAGGGCTTCGCTTCGCAACCGGTGACGCGGGTGTTGAGTAGTCCGCTGCAACGGGCGCGCAACACGGCCGCGGCCATCGCGGCCGCGCACCATCTCGAGGTCGAGCCCGACGACCGGCTGATCGAGCTCGACTACGGCGACTGGGACGGTCTTCTGCTCACCGACGTGGCGCGCGCCGACTGGGCCGCCTGGCGCGTCGATCCCGAATTCTCGCCCCCGAACGGCGAACGCCTGCGCGACGTGACCGCCCGCGTCGCCGACTTCTGCGCGGCCGTGTTCTCGGCCGCGGCGGCGGCCGACGATCTCGTCGTCGCGGTCAGTCACGTGTCGCCGATCAAGGCCGCGGTGTGCACGGCGCTGGGCGTCGACGACCTCGTGACCTGGCGGATGCAGCTGGAGGTGGCGTCGGTGACCCGGATCGGGCGCCGGCCCGACGGCACGACGTACCTCAGCTCGTTCAACGACGCGAGCCTGGTCAGCGGAGTCGGGTTGCCGTAGCGTCGGCGTATGCCGATTCTCGACGGAAGCCACGATTTCGCCCATCCCGTCGAGGGCGATACCGCCTGGTCGGAGAGTTACTACTTCAACGCCTATTGCCCAGTGGTCGACACCGGGTTGTTCACGCGCATCGGGGTGCGCCCGAACGAGGGCACCATCGATGTCGGGCTCGCGGTGTGGCTCCCGAACGGCGAGCTCTGGCACCACAACGCGGTGCGCGAGCAGAACGAGATGACCGACTCCGACCTCGCGGTCGGCGGCGTGCGTTACGAACGCCTCGCGCCGATGCAGGAGTGGCGGCTCACCGCCGACACCGATCGCGTCGCACTCGATATCACCTTCGACGCGCTCACCCCGCCCGTAGGAGTCGACGGTCAGGGTCGGACCGGGAGCGGCGCGAGCGCGGCGACGGGCGCAACTGTTGGTAAGGGCCATCTCGAACAAGCGGGCCGGTGGACGGGCTGGATCGACATCGACGGGAAGCGCCACGAGTTGGTCGAGGGGCGCGGCAACCGCGACAAGTCGTGGGGTCCGCGGCGCTGGGGCGGCCCGAAGATGTGGCGTTGGTTCTCGATCAACATCGGTGACGACACGCACTTCGGCGGCATCCGCATCGGGACCGACGCCGGCGATCTGCACCGCGGCTGGGTGTGGACCGACGGCGCGCACTCGAGCATCCGCGAGTGGAAGGTGACGAGCGAGCTCGCGCCCGACGGCGTGACCCACACCGCCACGCACGTGCACGCGACCGACAAGACGGGCCGCGTCCACGAGCTCGACGCCGAAGTGCTGCGCGTATCGCCCGGCCCGGCCGGCGTGAAACCGAACACGACAATTGTGAACGAAGGCCTCGCCCGCTGGCACTACAACGGCGAGGTCGGCTACGGCATCAGCGAATACCTGCACCAACTCGACGCCGACGCCCGCCCGGTCATCCCCATCGAATAGCCCCATCGAATAACCCCCACCCCGCCAACCCACCCCGCCAACACTGGGCACCGTCACGTACCGCTGCGGTGCGTGAGCGTGCCCACAGTGGGAACGGTGAGGTACCGCATCGGGTAGAACGCTCGGGTGCAGATCGGGATCGTGCTCGCCGTCTTCCCGCTGATCTTCTTCGGTGAGCTGCCCGACAAGACGATGTTCGCCTCGCTGATCCTCGCGTCGCGCGGTCGTCCGTTGTCGGTGTGGATCGGCGCGTCGCTCGCGTTCATGGTCCATGTCGTGATCGCGGTCAGTGTCGGCGTGGCCCTCTTCCACGTGCTCCCGCACCGCGCGGTCGACGCGCTGGTTGCCGTCCTCTTCGCGGTCGGCGCGGTGCTCGCGTTCCGCGACACCGAAGAGGAAGAGGAGGTCGACGCCGAAGAGGTCGTCGGCGAGCAACTACAGCCGCACCGCGTCGTTGCGACCGCGTTCGTGGTGATCTTCATCGCGGAATGGGGCGACCTCACGCAGGTGCTCACCGCCAACCTCGCGGCGCGCTACCACGCGCCATTCAGCGTCGGGCTCGGCGCGATCCTCGCGCTGATGTCGGTCGCCGCGATCGCCGCGTTCAGCGGCCGCCAGCTCGTGCGCCTGCTACCGGGTCTGCTGCTCCGACGGATCACGGGCGTGGCGTGCAGCATCCTCGCCGTCATCGCTCTCGTCGCCACCGTCCGGGGGTAACCCGGCATCGCCTTCGCCGTCGGTGGCCAGTTCGCTGTCGGTCTTGAAACCGCCGCGCCGGCGAGAGATGCTGAGCAGCGCGACGGGCCAACCGATGATCCCGATGAGCGCGAACGAGAACCACTCGATGGTGTACTCCAGGTGGTTCACCTGGTCGGGCGGCGGGGGTTGCGGGAGCAGGGGAGTGTGTTTCCCGGGCGCCGGACTCTGAGCCTGCGCGACGAGCCACACCGGCTGGAGTTTGTAGGGCAGGGTCGCGCCGATGCGGGCCAGGTCGATGCGGGGCAGCGCGAGTTTCCCCGCGATGGTCTCGCTCGTGTCGAGGCTGCTCAACGCGCTCGACGTGTTGACGAGTCCGTTCACCGTCACCGGACCGGTCGCGGCCACTGTCGCGACCGGCGCGTTCCCGCCGACGATCGCCACCCACCCGCGGTCGACGAGGACCGCGGTGCCGTCGGCGAGCCGCAGCGGCGTGAGCAGGTCGTCGCCGTTCGTGCCGTTGTGCACCTGGTTCGTCCAGAGGACTTCGTGCGCGGTGTCGTACGTGCCCGACGCCTGGGCGCGGCTCCCGACCGGCAGCGGCTGCGAGCCCGCGACATCGGGCGCGGGCGCCGAGTACGCAGCCTTGGCCTGGCGTACCAACGCTTGTTTGTGATGGTCGCGGCCGAGTTGCCAGAAGCCGAGGAGGATGAAGCTGACGGTGAGCGCCAGGACCAGGAGATGGCCGGCAACCCAACGCGGTCGTAAGAGCGTCACAACGGCTCTAGTCTCTCGCACCGAACGGTGATGTCCCGAGTCGGAGGCACGTCATGGCCCTCATCGAATCCGCACCCCGCGCCGTCCACATCGGTGGCGACGACCTGCCCTTCGTCGACATCGGCGGTGGCAGCTTGCTCAAGGTGATCCAGGTCAAGGAGAAGGAAGGCCTGTGGATCGTCGAGAACATCTTCCAGGCGGGCTATGAGGTGCAGAAGCACCGGCACACGGGCCCGGTCTGGGGGTACACGACCTCGGGCGCGTGGAAGTACAAGGAGTACGACTACGTCAACCGGGCTGGGAGTTTCCTGTACGAACCGGCCGGTTCGATCCACACGTTGCAGTGCATCGAGGACGACACCCGCGTGTGGTTCCACATGTACGGCGTGAACCTGAATCTCGACGAGAACGACAACGTCGAGAGCGTCGCCGACGGCGCGGGTTCGCTCGCGTTCTATCTCGCCATGTGTGAGCAGATGGGGTTGCCCCGGCCGAACGTCCTGGTCGACTAGTGGTGGCGATCGATCTCTACGATCCCGACGGCTACGTCGCCGCGCCGCCGCACGAACTGCTCGCGGAGTTGCGGCGCACGCAACCCGTGTACTTCCAGGAGATGGCGACCGAGCCCGGCTACTGGATGGTGTTGAAGCACGCCGATCTCGTGCACGTCGCGCGCGAACCGAATCTGTTCTCCGCGAGCGAGGGCGGCGTGATGCTCGAGAATCTCGAGGCGGCGCAACTCGAGATGATGCGCAACATGTTGTTGGCGATGGATCCGCCCCGCCACGTCGACTACCGGCGCCCGATCGCGCCGCGCTTCAAGGCGCGCGTCATCGCCGGCATGGAAGGCCAGATCCGCGAGATCTGTCGCGAGATCATGGCCGAGGCCGCGGCCCAGGGCGACGTCGAGTTCGTGCACGACGTCACCTCTGCATTGCCGTCGCGCGTGATCGGTCAGCTGATGGGCCTGCCCGCCGAAGACCTCCCGTTCATCCACCGCCTGGCGGAGATGAACACGAGCGGCCAGGACTCCGACTACCAATCCGATGTGTCGCAGGGCACGATCGACATGGCGATGTACGCGATCGAATTCGCGGGCCGCCGCCGGCTCGAGGAGCCGCGGGAAGACCTCACCACGTTGTTGCTCGAGACCGATTTCAACGGCACGTACATGTCCGATCTCGACTTCGGCAGCTTCTTCGTGCAGCTCGTCACCGCGGGGAACGACACGACGAAGACCATGTTGTCGTCGGGCCTGCGGGCGTTGCTCGATCACCCCGACCAGCTCGCGGCGCTGCGCGCCGATCCCACGCTCATCGGCGGCGCGGTCGAGGAGATCCTGCGTTACGAGAACCCGCTGCACTACTTCCGGCGCACGGCCACGGCCGACACGGACCTGCGGGGGACGAAGATCGCGGCGGGCGACAAGGTCGTGATGTTCTACACGTCGGCCAATCGCGACGAAGACGTGTTCGACGATCCGCAGAGGTTCGACATCCGTCGTTCGCCGAACCCGCACCTCTCCTTCGGCATCGCCGAGCACTTCTGCCTCGGCGTACATCTCGCCCGCCTCGAAGGCCGCGTGTTCTTCGAAGAGCTACTGGCGACGTTCCCGACGATCGAGATGACCGGCGAGCCCGTGCGCGTGCGTTCGAACCTGAACAACGCGCTCAAGAGCCTCCCGATCCGCCTGGCGCAGTAAGCCCCCGCACCCCTCGAACCGGCGTGAGCGCGGCGCCGATATGACGCCGCGCTCACGCCGGTTCGCAGGAATCAGCTGACGTCGATCGACTCGAACGCGATCACGGAGTCTTCGGCGACGGACGCGCGCGCCACGGTGACGCGGGGGATCAGGAACGACAGGGCCGCGCCGATGGCCACGACCGCGGCCGCGAAGAACATCGCGGGGCGGGCACCGTTCGCGACGGCGGTGGGTGATCCTCCCGTGAGGGTCGACGCGTCGATGAACGACGCGAACGTGGCGATGCCGAGCGCGAGGCCGACCTGGCGCACCGTCGTGTTGGCGCCGCTGGCCACGCCCGTCTTCTCGGGTTTGATGTCGGAGAGGATGACGTTCGTGAGCTGTGAGCTCGCGAAGCCCACGCCGAGGCCGAAGATCATCATCCCGGGGAGGAGCTCGAGGAACGTGACGTGCGCGGCGATCGCGAGCGCGACGAGCAACAAGCCGATCGACTCCAAGAGCAAGCCGCTGCGCACGATGCTCGTGATGCTCACCGAGCGGGTCAGGCGCCCGGCGATCGGCGCCGCGATCGCGATGAGGATGCCCTGGGGGAGCATCCACTCCGCCGCGTGCAGCGCGGTGAAGCCCTGACCGTTCTGCAACAGGATCGGCAGGATGAACAGCAGCCCGAACTGGCCCATCGCCAACACCATCGTGGTCAGGAGTCCGTAGCGGAATCCGAGGTGGCGAAGCTGACCGAACTCGAACAGCGGGTCGCCGTTGGCGCGCTCCATCGACCGTTCGACCATGACGAACATCGTGAAGACGACGAGCGCGACCAGGAACGCGAACGGGATGATCGAGATCGCCCGCGTCTCGGGCCACACGGTCCAGTTGCCGATCGTGAGGTCCTTGATCGGGTGCCACCAGCCGTAGGTCGTGCCTTCGCTCAGGCCGAAGATCAAACTGAACGAACCGATGGCGATGAGGGCCGCACCGCGCACGTCGATGTGTGGTCGGCGTCGGCTGCGCACGTCGGGGTGCATGAACAGGAACGCGCCGAGAACGAGCATCGGGGCGAGGATCACGTTGATGCGGAAACCCCAACGCCACGAGTAGTCGGTGGTCAGGAAGCCGCCGAGGATCGGCCCGAAGGCCACCGATGCGCCGGCGACCGCGCCCCACGCCGCGAACGCCTTGGGCCGTTCCGCACCGGTGAAGGTGGTCGACAGGATCGACAGCGTCGCGGGGATCATCATCGACGCGCCGATGCCCTCGATGAGCGCTTCGCCGAGGAACAGCGTCGGCACCGATGTGGAGACCGACGCGAGCAACGACCCCACTCCGAAGATGCTCGCGCCGAGTACGAACATGCGGCGGTGGCCGAAGATGTCGCCGAGGCGGCCGCCGATGATGAGCAGCGTCGCGAACGTGAGCGAGTAGCCTGTGATCACCCACTGCAGGCTCGAGAGTTGCGTGTCGAACTCGCGCAGGATGGTGGGGACCGCGAGGTTCAAGATGGTGTTGTCGAGCACCGGGATCGCGACCGACACGATCGCGACCGAAGCCGCGAACCAACGCCGTGGATCCAGGGGTTCTTCGGTCGGGCCCACCATCACCGTCGATCTTGCCAGACGAGTAGGAGCGGCAGCGGAGCTTCGGCCATATCCCGCGAAGCCGTTCTGGCCGAAGCGCAGTGCGAGCGACCCGGAAAAGTAATCTCCGTTTATGACCGTTCGCCCTTCGCATCTCGGACTCTGTGTCGCAGACCTCGAGCGGTCGCTGCGCTTCTATTGCGACGGGCTCGGGTTCGAGATGGCCGAGGGTTACGACCTCGACGAGAAGATGCTCGTCGGGATCGACCGCGCGCTCGAGGTGTCGAGCCCGGTCCGGTTGCGTTCGCAGATGATCAAGAACGGCGACCTGAAGATCGAGCTGCTGCACTTCGCGGAACCGGTCGCGGCCGGAACGCCGTCGGCGAGCCGGGGCCAGATCGGATTCACGCACCTGTCGTTCTTCGTCGCCGACGTCGACGAGGTCGCCGCGCAACTCGCAACCCTCGGCGGCACCGTGCTGGCGAACACCCGCGCTCAACTCGGTTACGAAGTCGTGTTCATCGCCGACCCCGACGGCGCCCGCGTCGAACTCATGGCCCCGCCCGCCAAGTAATACCCGGAAAACCCTGCCATCAGATGGCAGCGAAATTGCTCCCATGAAGCAAGAACCCTGCCAACTGATGGCAGCGAAATTGCTCCCATGAAGCAAGAACCCTGCCAACTGATGGCAGGAAAAGTGGCGCCTGGCGCTGGAATTCCTGCCAACTGCTGGTGCGGGATCTAGGCGGCGGCGTTTTCGAAGGTGATCTCGATGCGGCCGCGGCCTTTGCGCTTGGCGCGGTAGAGGGCCTGGTCGGCGCGGGCGAGGAGGTTGTCGGCGTCGGGGGTGCGGCTGAACGCGATACCGATGCTCGAGTCGATCTGCACCGAACCGACCACGAGGCCGAACGGCATCTCCAACGTTTCGCGGATGCGCGTGCCGATGGCGACGGCTTCTTCGGTCGACTCGAGGTCGCGGCAGACCACGACGAACTCGTCGCCGCCGACGCGGGCCACGGTGTCGATGCCGCGGATCGCGCCGCGGACGCGGGCCGCCACGCTGCACAGCAATTCGTCGCCGATCGTGTGACCGAACCGGTCGTTGACCTCTTTGAAGCCGTCGAGGTCGACGTAGAGCGCGGCGGTCAAGGTGCCCTGTTCGAGGATCGGGGAGAGCACCTCGAAGAGCTCCTTGCGGTTGGCGACGCCGGTGAGCGGGTCGCGGCGCGCTTCTTCGGCGAGTCGTTGTTCGAGCGCGCGGCGCTCGGTCACGTCGGTGACGAAGACGATCGCGCCGCGGTAGGTGCCGTCGTGCAGGCGCACCGCGCTGGAACGCAGGCGGGCCCACACCACGCGGTGATCGATGGCGACGAGCTGGATGTCGGCTTCATCGTCGGCTTCGTCGCCCGCGCCCGTGATGCGCACCTGCGCGTCGGCCCGGGCGCTCTCCTCGACGAAGTCGAACAGGCTGCCGCCGAGCAGTTCGCTCACCGTCGTGCCGAGCAGATCGGCGAGCGCGTGGTTGGCGTAGGTCGTGTGGCCGTCGGCATCCATCATGCAGATGCCTTCGCGCGCAAGCTCCACGATGAGCCGGTACCGCTCCTCGCTGATGCGCAGCGCGTCTTCGGTGCGCATGCTGTCGGAGACGTCACGGATGTTGAGGACCACGCCCTCGATCTCCGGATCGGCGAGGTGGTTCGTGCCGATGATCTCCGTCTCCAACCACGAGCCGTCGGTGTGGCGCAGGCGGATCAACAAGGGGAGTGCACGCGAGTCGGTCGAGCTCATCGTCGACGCGAAACCCTCGAGCGCGCTCACCTGATCGACCGGGTGCACGAGATCGAACGCGTTCACTCCGATGAGCCCGTTCGGCGCGTACCCGAGCATCGCCTCGGCTGCCGGCGACGCGAACGAAAGGACTCCCGATTCGTCGATGACCGCGAGCAGGTCGGGCGAGACGCGGACGAGCGCGGTGGGCAGCTCGGAAAGCGGGGGTCGGGTCAACTGACGACTTCTTCCAGGGTCACGACCGCGAAGTCGAGCTCCGCCGCGGGCCGGGCCGGGCTGCAGAGATATCCCTGGAACGAGTCGCACCCGAGTTGGCGCAGGCGTTCGAGTTGGTCCATGTGCTCGACGCCTTCCGCGACGACCCGCAGCTTGAGCGAGCCCGCGAGGCTGATGACCGCGCGCACGATGGCTTCGCTGCTGTCGTCCTCGGCGAGACCCATGACGAAGGAGCGGTCGATCTTCAGCATCTCGACCGGGAACGCCTGCAGGTAGGCGAGCGACGAGTAGCCGGTGCCGAAGTCGTCGACGACGAGGTGCACGCCGAGGTTGCGCAGCTCGGCGAAGATGCGCGCCGCGGTCGGCGCGTCGTCCATCAACACGCTCTCGGTGATCTCGAGCCAGAGCGCGTCGGGTTCGAGGCCGGTGGTGCTCAGCACACCGGCAACCTGGGCGACAAGTTGCGGGTCGTAGAGCTGGCGGGCGGAGAGGTTCACCGACACGTAGAGGTCGGCGGCGGCGGGATCGTTGCCGCGCCACGACGCGGCCTGTGTGCACGCCTTGCGCAGCACCGCGATGCCGAGCGAGAGGATGAGGTCGCTCTCCTCGGCCACGCGGATGAACTCGGTGGGCGGGATCGAACCGAGCTCCGGGTGGTTGAAGCGGGCGAGCGCTTCCACGCCGAGGATGCGGGGCTGCGCCACCGCGACGATCGGCTGGAAGTGCACGTCGATCTGCTCGTTCTCGAGCGCGGCCCGCAAGCCGAGCTCGAGCTGACGACGCCGCTCGGCCTGCACGCGCAGGTCGGCGTCGAAGATCTCGATCTGGGTGCCGCCGAGCTCCTTGGCCCGGCGCATGGCGACGTGCGCGTCGCGCAACAGCTCTTCCGCGTCACCGTCGCCGGCAGTGGCGAACGCGATACCGATGCTCGCGTGCAGCGCGGGTTGGCGACCGTTCGACAAGCGGATCGGTTCGGAGATCACGCGCTCGAGCTCGGCGGCGCGCAACGCGACGGGCTCGATGCCCGTCACGTCGTTGCACATCACGATGAACTCGTCGCCCGCGATGCGCCCGACGCGGTCCATCGACCGGGTCGCGCCCTGCAGGCGCTTGGCGATCTCGGTCAGCACCTCGTCGCCGCTCGCGTGACCGAGGGTGTCGTTGACGAGCTTGAAGCGGTCGAGGTCGATGAACAACACCGCGGTGTTCGATTGCACGCGGCGGCTGCGAGCCAACGCGTGCTGCAGCGAATCGACGAACACCATGCGGTTGCAGAGGCCCGTCAGCTCGTCGTGCGTGGCGCGGTAGCTGAGTTCCTGCTGGGCGTGAATGACCTTGGTGACGTCGGCGAACGAGCACACCGTGCCCGCGGCCGCGCCCGAGGTGGCGGGCAGCGGACGGCAGCTCAGCGAGAGCCAGCGTTCGTCTTCACCGTCGACGAGACCGATCAGCACGTCGTGCATGGCCTCGTTGCGGGTCAACGCGCGCGTCACCGGGTGATCGTTCGCCGCGAACTGGCGCCGGTCGGCACCGATCGCGCCGTCCGGCCCCGTGATGCAGTCGACGAGGCGCATCCCGATCTCGACGTCGCCGGGGAGGATGCGCAACGCGGCCGGGTTGGCCGCGGCGACGATCCCGCTCGCGTCGGCGACGACGATGCCTTCGTCGACCGCTTCGATCACGGTGCTGTGCAGCTGCTCGACCGCGCGGCGTTCGGCCTCGGCCTTGCGCCGTTCCGTGGTGTCGGCGCAGACGATGACCCAGCCGGTCTGTTCGCCGCCGTCGTCGTAGATCTCGGTGACGGACGCGCGCACGATGACGGTGTTGCCGTCGTGGCGCTGGTGCAGCGACTCGATGTCGCGCACCGAGGTTTCCCCGAATCCTTCGGGCAGGCCGACGAGCTCGTGCAGCGACGCGCCCATCGCGGTGTCGTGCGGAACGTCGTAGACGAGCTCCGCGGCGCGGTTCCAGCTTTCGACCCGACCATGGGTGTCGATGCCGATGATCGCGTCGGAGACGTGCTCGACGAGGTTCGCCTGATAGCGCAGCGCGGCTTCGGCGCGCTTGCGGTCGGTGAGGTTGCGCAGGATCACCTGGAAGGCGTCCTCGCCCTCCCAGCGCGTGAGCACGCTGACGGATTCGACGACCCACGGCGAACCGTCGAGGCGAACGAGGGTGGCTTCCGCGGGCTCGGAGACGGGTTGGTCTTCGGAGAGTTGGCCGATGCGTTCGAGGGTGGGCCCGAGCGAGTCGGGGTGCACGAAGTCGATGATCGAACGGCCGACGACTTCTTCGGCGGTGCGCGCGCCGACGCATTCGATGCCGGCGCGGTTCGCGTAGACGATGCGGCCGCCCTGGTGGACGACGATGCCGTCGGGGCTCAGGTCGACGAGCCGGCGGTAACGGTCGATCAGCTCGCGCATGCTCGACTCGACGACGTGCCGGTCGCTGATGTCGACGACCACGCCCGCGCAGCCGACGATCTTGCCGTCTTGGCGCACCTGGCGGGCGCGCACCAAGAAGTGCTGCACCTCGCCGGTCGTGCTCTCGAGTCGTTGCTGCAGTTCGTAGTCGCGCCACGGCGCGCCCGCCTGCAGGGTGGTAACGATGGGGGCGACGAGCCATTCGGCCACGTCGGCCGAGGTGGGCTCGGAACCGTTGCTCGGGGTGACGGTCACGACGTCGCGCGGCGCGATCGCCAGGATCGATCCGATGGGTGCGTGCCAGGCGAGGGCGCGCCCGGAAAGTTCGAACTCCCAGCCGACGACCCGCAGCGTCTCGCGGGTCAATTGGCGGATCTCGGTCACCGTGGACGCCATGTGCGTGCGCGTGTCCGACCCGTCGACGACCCACAGGGCTGTGTCCCGTCGCGCCGCGTGCGGCGTACTGCCCACCGAAGTTCTCCCTCGCGACCCGCTTCAATCCGTCGTTATCCCTATCGACGGGGGTTGTGGGCCGCTTGACGCGAAGGAGAAAACGTCACATGTCGTCGAGGACGATCACCGCGTTGTGGCCGCCCATTCCAATGGACGACTTCAGCATCACCCCGGGCTTGCGGGGGGTCGGACCGGACAAGAGCCGCGGATGACCGGGCGAAACGGAGCGGGGGGCGCAAATCGTTCCGGACTCATAGGCCAGGCAAGAGGCCGCGATCTCGACCGCGGACGACGCGGCCTGGCAGTGGCCGGTGAGCGGTTTGACCGAGAAGATCCCCTCGGCCTCCTCGAACATGCTGTCGAGCATCTCGGCCTCGGCCGCGTCGCACTGGGCGGTGCCGGGCCCGTGGGCGTTCAGGTACTTGACCTCGCCCCGGTCGACGCCCGCGTCGGCGAGCGCGAGCTCGAAGCAGCGCCGGACCTCCTTGTACTCCGGATCGATCGAGACCACGTGGAAGCCGTCGTGAGTCATCGCGCCGCCGAGCACCTTCACGTACGACGGCTCGGGTTGGCGGGACACGACGAAGGCGACCGAGGCCTCGCCGAGCAGGAAGCCGAGGCTGTCGGCCTGGAACGGACGGCACGCTTCGAACGGCGGCCGGTCGACGTAGAGCACGCCGAGATCGACGAAGTGGCGGATGTTGTCGGTCGTGCCCGAGATGTCGGTGGCGACGACCACCACATCGTCGACCACGCCCGCGTCGAGCCACATCTTGGCGGTGAGCATGGCTGCGTTGCCCGACGCGCACATCGCGGTGACCGACATGGCCGGTCCGTGGAAACCGTGGCGCTGCATCTGGTTCGACAGCGCGGTCGACGGCATCAGCTGCAGGTATTCGCGCTTGGTCAGCTGGCGGTCGCGTTCCATGTAGAACTCGCGCCACGCGTCGACCTCGCCGAGGACGAGAGCGTGGATGAGGCCGACGGTGCGGCCCGGCTTCCAACCCCGCACGCGCGCGTCGTCGATCGCCTCGTCCATCGCCGATTCCATGGCGCGGGCGAAGCGGCTGCGGGGATCGGTGTGCGGGATCTCCGGCACCTTGCCCATGTAAGCGACGTCGTGGCCGAGGGTGTGCTTCCCAGCCCGTCGACCGGACGACTGCGGATTCGCCGCTGGCCAACCCGTCGAAGAGTTGATCGCGGCCCCATCCGTAGGCGGTGACCGCGCCGATCCCGCAGATCATTGCGGGGGCACGCCCTTTCGGCGCGCTTTCGCCGCTGAAATTCTGGCTTCCAGCCACGGTTGCCTCCCAGCTACCGTTCGGAAAAGCCGCCCGCTCGACCCTTCGTACCCGTCCTGCCTCTCTCGGTGAGCGTACAGCGACCAGGCCGATAGTGCACTTGCCCGTGGGGCCTGTGGGGCGGGAGTGAAGACTTGTCATCCGCAGAAAACCCGGAGTACATGCTGCGGCCAAGTGCTGATCCCCGCTGGGCCTCGGGCGCGGGTCGGTTCGGGCCGGAGTGTCGTTTTCGGCACGTCGTGAACGAAATCCCTCCATCGGCGCGTTCAGCGGCCGATCAGTGCGGACATCACGAACCGTGTACAACGAAGGGAAGGTCGCGATGTCGAACGATCAGGCAGACGCCGACAAGCTGCTGACGCCGGCCGAAGTCGCGGCCATGTTCCGTGTGAACGCCAAGACGGTCACCCGTTGGGCACGCTCGGGCCGACTCAGCGCGATCAAGACGATGGGCGGACACCGCCGCTACCGCCTCTCCGAGGTGCGGCGCGCGGTCGAAGCCATCAACACCGACGCGTAAGCGTCTCTCTTTCTTCCAGGACAGTCCTGTCTGGGCCCGGCAATGGCGCCGGGCCCAGCAGGGACCGTTCTTTCGGCGAGCGCCTTCTAGGCGAGCGCATCGCCGGGGAAGCTGCGGACGGGGTGCACCTCGTAGGTGAACACGCCGGCCTGCACGCCCGGATCGTCGTCCATGATGGCGGCGACTTCGTCGGTCGTCCCGGTGAAGATGCCGATGCCGCACAGATCGGTGTCGTCCATCACGGGGCACACGATCGACAACGCGCCCTCCGCCCGCAGTGCGAAGTTGCGGCGCCCGTGCTCGAAGACGATGGGCTCGGCCTCGGCCGTCCCGTAGTTCGTCGATGACTTCAACAAGACGAGGGTGTACGTCTTCGTCTTCCCGAGCATCTCGAACATGTACTCGTTCGTGATGGGCGTCGTTCCGGGGGTCGTGCCGTCGGTCATGCCGCCATGCTCGCGCGGCGGTGCGCCAACGTGCCGGGCTACGGCGCGAGCTGCACGTTGGCGGAGTGCTCTTGGCCCTGCTTGTCCTTCCAGGTGATCCGCAGGACCTGGCCCGCGTGCGCCGGTTCCAACGCGATCGTGATGTCGCTCGCGTTGTTGGTCGAGTGGCCGTTGATCGAGACGATCCGGTCGCCGGGGGCGATACCGGCGCCCTGCGCGGGCGACCCGCTGATCGTGCCGACCACGACCGACCCACCCTTTTCGACCTCGATACCGAGCCGGCCTTGGGGGTTCGGCGGTACGGAGGTCAGCGGCGCCTGCCATGGGGCCGTGGTCGTGGTGGTGGTGCTGCTGCTGGCAGTCGTAGTCGTCGGCGCGCCCTGCACGACGACCGCGTCGGTGTGATGCGAGGCGATCGCGACGGTGGCGGCACCGGTGCCGATGACCACCAGTCCGAGCGTTGCGCCCGCGAGCCGGCGGCGGGCGACGCGACGATGCGCCGCGTTCGACGACGCGTCGGTACGTCGTGTCGTCGTCGGCGATCGTCACCCGGCGCGCGCCGAGGAGATCGGTGAACGTGTCGTCGAGGTCGTCGTTGTCATCCATCACGGTCCTCCGAGAGCATGGCGCGCAGGCGTTCGCGCGCGGTGTGCAGGTGGTACTTCACCGCGCCGACCGAAAGGTCCATCGCGGTGGCGACGTCGTCGAGCGGGTAGCCGCCGCCGTAGCGGAGCCCGACCGCGATGCGTTGTTGCGGGGAGAGCGCGTCGACCGCGTTGTGCACGTCGAGCCAATCCGCGGTCGTGGCGTCGACGGTGGTGTCGCCGAGGCGCGCGGTCGCGGCGTGTTCCCGGACACGCGAGCGGCGTTGGTTGAGGAGCTGGTTGACCGCGACCCGGCGCACCCAACCGGCCGGGTCCTCCAAGCTCCCGACGTGCCGCCACCGGACCAACGCCTTCACGAATGCCTCCTGAACTGCTTCCTCGGCGCCGTCGCCGAACGACGCGAGCCCGCGCGCCAACCGCCCGTACTCGCCCCGGTACATGGCCTCGAACTCTCGGGGAGCGTCTCTCATCTGCCGTCGCCCACTCGGTAATGACACACCACAGGCGGCCCAAAGGATTGGTGAAAGGTGGATTGGCCGGAGGGATCGGTACGCGTCCAGGATGCGGGCATGGCAACTGGCGACTTCGACGGCAAGGTGATCGTGGTGACCGGTTCCTCGCGGGGGATCGGGAAGGGGCTGGCGACGTATCTCGGCCGGCAGGGCGCGTCGGTGGTGTGCGCGGCGCGCACGGTGGAGGCGAACACCGGCGAGTTCCCGGGGACGATCCACGAGACCGTCGACGCGATCAAGGCCGAGGGCGGCAAGGCGGTGGCGATCCGCTGCGACATCGGTGTCGAGTCCGACATTCAGGGCCTGATCGACGGAACGGTCGCGGAGTTCGGGCGGCTCGACGTGTTGGTGAACAACGCGATGACGCCCACGCAGGCGCCGCTCGACACGTCGACCGTGCAGATGTGGGACGACTCGATGCGCGTCAACGTGCGGAGCCTGTATCTGTTCGTGCAGGCCGTGACGCCGGTGATGAAGGGTCAAGGTGGGGGGAGCATCATCAACATCTCGTCGGGTGCGGCCGCGCACGAGGTGAGTGCGCTGATGCCGCCCGGTTACGTGATCTATTCGGTGGCGAAGGCCGCGTTGGAGCGCTTCTCATCCGCGGCCGCGCCGGAGTTGCGGCCGTTGGGGATCAACATCAACGCCTTGCGGCCGGGTGCGGTGCGCACCGAGCACACCACCGAAGAGTTCGGCGCCGACTTCGACTGGAGCGGTTGGCAGGAGCCGGAAGACGTCGGTCCGCCGGTCGCGTACTTGGCGCAGCAGATCGACACCGACTTCACGGGCAAGGTGCTCGACGTGAGCGGTTTCGGGAAGTCGTGGGGATGAGATTCCGCTTCGCGCGCGCCGCCGCCGCGTTCGTGGTGGCGGCCATCGTGGCGGGCGCGTGCTCGTCGTCGTCACACACGACGAAGCCGAAGCAGTCGCCGCCACTGTCGTTCTCGGTGCCTCCGGGGTTGGTTCCGTCGGAGACCGTGCCGACGCCCGCGAACCTGCACGTCGCGACCGTGGGCGCGGCCGCGCGGCAGACCATGCAGGGCTTCGGCGCGTCGGGCGCATGGTGGCCGATCGATCTCGCGAAGTTCCCGAAGGTCGTGCAGAGCGCGGTCGACGCGTTGTTGTTCTCGCCGTCGGGCATTGCCCTCTCGGGCTACCGGTACAACATCGGCGGCGGGGGAGTGGGCGTGACCACGCCCGATCGCGCGCCGCAAGAGTTCACCTCTGACGCCGCGGGCCGGTCGTTCCTGGAAGCGGCGAACAAGGCCGGCGTCCCGATCCTGACCGGGTTCGTGAACAGCGCGCCGAGCCAGTTCACGACGAACGGGAAGCAGTGCGGCGGGAACCTGAAGCCGGGGATGGAAGCCGCGTACGCGCAGTACCTCGTCGGCATCGTGAAGACGCTGCACGACACCGACCACATCACGCTGAAGTACCTGAGCGCGATGAACGAGCCCGACAACGCGTTTGGCGACTGCGGCCAGGAAGGAATGGCGGTTCCGATCCCGCAGCGCGCCGCGCTGGTGCAGGCGTTGGGCAAGGCGCTCGCGCAGAGCGCGCCGTACACGAAGGTGATCGCCGACGAGACGACCGCCGATGTGATCCTCGCCAACGAAGCGCCGCAGTGGCTGTCGGTTCCGGGGACCGCGCAGTACGTCGCCGCGATCGCGCACCATACCTACGACTACCCCGACGACAAGTTGCGGGCGTTGCTCCCGCCGATGGCGGCGAAATTCGACAAGACCACGTGGATGACGGAGATCTGCTGTTACAAGGGGTCGGGTGGCGTCGCGACGAGTCAGGGCGCGAACTACGACCCGACGATGACGCAGGGCTTCTGGCTGGCCGACCAGATCGACTCCGATCTCACGGTGGCCGGCGACAGTGCGTGGTACTGGTGGACGGCGTTGTCGCCGAAGCTCGGTTGCGATCCGAAGGCGCAGCCCGAGTGTGTGAAGCAGGTGAACGACGTCGGGTTCAACGACGGGTTGATCTACTACGACCCGAACTTTGCGACCGACGGCGTGGATCGGATCTTCGTCACGAAGCGGTTCTACGTCATGGGTCAGTTCAGCAAGTACGTGCGGCCGGGTGCAGTGCGTCACGACGTTTCCGGTTTGCCCGCGGGTGTGCATTCCATGGCGTTCACCAGTCCGACCGGGTACACGGTCGTGACGTGGAATGAGGGCGCGTCTGCGGTTTCCTACGGCTTGAGCGTGCCGGGTGGTCAGACGATCGGCACGGGTGTGGCGATGACGAACGCGAACGGCAACCTGGTCGCCGCACCGGAGCCGCGTCGCACTACGACGGGCCCGTGGTTGTTGAAGCTTCCCGCTAAGACGATCGTGACCTACACCTTCACGAAGTAGCGGGCGTCGTGCCTACGTCCTACCGATCCAGATCAGATCCACCGCGCCCGTCGCGTACTCGTGGCGATAAAAGACCTCGACGCCACCGGACTCTGGGACTTCCGCGGAACGCATTTCGAAGTCAGGCTGGAATGACAGTTCGGGAAATGGCGTGCTCGGGAAGAGCCACGGCGCGGTGTCCAAGCCGAGTATCCAGGCTCTGACGGTCACTTCGAGCGCGGATGTAGGGCGATCCCGCGCTCTCCATTCCTCGAGCGCGGAGGTGTCGCGGAGCGGCACCTACTCGTCGGCTCGCGGGTACTTCTCGTTCAGTTCGGCGATCCGGTCAGACAGGGTGGCCATGAGCTGCGGATCGCGAGCAGCTCGTCTCTGGGCTTCGTACGTCGCCCGATAAGCCGCGTGTCGCTCCGCTGTCTCGGCTTCCGTCGGCCGACGATTGGGAGTAGGTGCAGCCATGATCGGAAGCCTACGGCGTGGGTGCGCCAGTTTCGGTGGGAGTGCTCTGCCGTGAAGCGGTCGCAGTCGGTGCGACGAGCGGCCACGGGGTTTCGCGTTCGACTGCGAGTGCGACGTCGAAGAGGAGTTCGTCGGCGTGATGCCGGGTGAGCACCTGCATGCCGACGGGGAGGCCGTCGACGAGGCCGCTGGGGATCGAGACCGCGGGGTTGCCGTAGATGTTCGAGATGATGGTGAGCGCGCCCATCTGCACGACGTCGGGGAAGTAGTGGGTGAAGCTGTCGAGGATCGCCGACGGCAGTTTCGGGAACGCGGCGCCCGCGTAGCGAACGCCGGTCATGAGGCTGCGGAACGCGAGCTGCACCACGGAGTTGGACTGCGCCCAGTCGAGGAAGCTCGAGGTGGGGCTGCTGTTCGTGGCGTCGGCTGCGAACGCGGGGCCGGGGTTCGTCGCGGCGATGACGAAGTCGACCTTGTCGAACGCGGCGGCCATCGCTTCGTTGGCGCGGATGCGTTGCCCTTCGGTGACCGCGGCCGTGTAGAGGTTGAGCATCGACTGCGCGAGCAACATGCCCACGTTGATCTCGTCGGTGAGGTCGGGCGCGCAGCGCGGCCAGAGGTTGCCGAGCTCGTCGCGGAGGGTCGCGAGGTTGCTCATCATCCAGTGCGCGGCGAGATTTGGAAGCTCGATAGTGAGGTCGACTTCGATGAGGCCCGCGTTCTTGATGAGCTCGGCCGCTGATGCGCGGAGGTTGGCTTCGACGCCCGGTTCGAGGGTGACGCCACCGAGGTTGGGAACGATGGCCACCTTCTTGCCGCGCAGGTCGTTGGTGCCGAGATTGGCTTCCCAGTTGGCGCGCTTCGGGAGGCTCGACGGATCGAGCGAGTCGTAGCCGCTGCACACGTCGAAGTAGCGGGCCGCGTCACGCACCGAGCGGGCGAGACAACCGAGGACGATGGTGCCCGGAGTGAAGTAGGCGTGCGGACCGCGGGGGATGCGGCCGTAGGTGCCCTTCATGCCGAGGAGACCGGTGTAGCCCGCGGGGATGCGAATGGAGCCGCCCCCGTCGCCGCCGGTTGCGAGCGGGACGAGCCCGCCCGCGACCGTGGCCGCGGAGCCGGCCGACGAGCCGCCAGTGGTGCGGCCGTGGCGCCACGGGTTGTGCGTGACGCCGTTGAGCTTCGTGACGCTGACGTTGAGCCCGCCGAATTCGGAAGCGGTGGTGAGCCCGACGGGTGTCGCGCCGCCTGCTGTCCAAGAAGACGTTGGACGACGGTGGAGGTCTTGGTGGCGATGCGGTTCTTGAAGACGAGCGACCCTTCAGTCTGCGGCCACCCCGCGACCGGCTCGAGCTCCTTGATCCCTACGGGAACGCCACCGAACGGCTTGGAGATGTCGGCGTGGTCGGCCGCGTCGAGTGCGAGTTCCGGATCCAGATGCGAGAACGCGTTGAGGTCCGAGGCGCCGATCGCCGCAAGGGAGCTTTCCAACTCCTCGCGTGGCGACCGCTCTCCGCGCCGAAACGCGTCAACGAGAGAACAAGCGTCCTCGGTCCAGGCTTCGTTCATCTTTCGATCATGCCACCCGCGGCGCGGGCATCGCGATGTGACTTAGTCGGATGTCGATTGGGCTAAGAGCATTGGATGTACCGGGCCGCTGCCGCCGTCACGTAGGACATCCGCAATTATGGTCAGGGTCCAGCCAGAATCGACGAGGTCATCGATCAATAACACCGGTCCCGACGGGACTGCACCGTTGATCGAGAACGCACCGCCAACGTTTGCGGACTGCTGCGCGCTGTTGCGCATTTCCTTCTGCGGCGCCGTCTCGCGCGCCTTTGCGAGCACCGGCACGAACGGGAGTCGGAGGCGATCAGCCACGCGCCGCGCTAAGTCGGGAACCAACTCAGGACTTCGGTGCGACGGAACGCACGTCACCCACTCGATTGGCTCATCGAACTGCTGCTTTGCGATCAGATCGGCCAACTCCCAGGCGACCTCGTCTGAGTATGCGCCGGCCTCGCGTTGCTCCTTGACCTGGGTGCCCCAACCGCCGTCGGCGTAGTGCGACAGCACGTGGCCCACCTCGGCGCGCTGGTCGAGCGGGATCTTCTTGCCATCGGGCCACTGCTTGCGGGGCTCCAGGGTCAGCGTCCGACCGCGCAGGAACTTGACCGCCTCCCGTGCCAACTCACGATCGATCTCGATAGGCACCAGATGGTCACCGGTGCACCACGAGCACCGGCCGCACGGCGCGGCCGACGGGTCGTTGAGTTCCAGCTGCAGGAACTCCATCAGGCAGCCGGCGCCGTTCAGGTACTCGCGCATCCGTTCCTGCTCGGCCCGACGAGCAGCGGTCACGGCTTCGATCCGCGCTTCCGGGTACTCCCACTCCCTCGGTGTACGGCGCCACTTGCCCTTGTTGCGCTCCACGACGCCTTCGACCTCGAGGATCTTCAACATGTTCTCGAGGCGGGCGTGGCGCATATTCACTTCGCGCTCGATCGCCTTGGCCGTCATCCACTCGTCCTCGTCGAGTAGTGCCATCACCTGCTCGGCGTCGGCACGAGGCGGGAATGCGACGTTGATGAAGTAGTCCTGGATCTGGCGATCCTCGTTACCGACCAATCCGATCGCCAGCGCGTTATCCAAAGCACGCCCCGCGCGTCCCACCTGTTGGTAGTACGCGATCGCGGAGCCCGGCATCTGAAAGTGGATGACGAACGCGAGGTCGGGCTTGTCGTAGCCCATGCCGAGCGCGGACGTAGCCACCACGCACTTCAGCTCGTTGCGCTGCAACATGGATTCGACTTCGAGCCGCGCCTCCAACGGATCGTCGCCCGTATACGCCCGCGCCGCGATGCCGTGGGCCGCGAGCCACGCCGCGACGCGACGGGCGTCGTCGATTGTCAACGTGTAGACGATGCCGGTGCCCGGAAGCATTGGGATCGCCTGCGCGAGCCACGCCAGGCGCTCGGCCTGATTCGGGAGATGCAACACGTCGAGGGCCAGGCTGCGCCGATCCAACGTGCCGCGGAGCAGCAGGAGATCGTGACCCAACTGGTCGACGACGTCTTCGACCACCCGATCGTTCGCGGTCGCGGTCGTGCACAACACGGGAACGCCCTTCGGCAACAGGTTGAGGATGCGGGCGATGCGTCGGTAGTCGGGACGGAAGTCGTGACCCCAGTCGCTGATGCAATGCGCCTCGTCGATGACGAGGAGCCCGATGCGCTCGGCGAGATCGGGGAGCACGGTGTCGCGGAACTGCGGGTTCGCGAACCGTTCCGGCGAGACGAGCAGGAGGTCGACGCGATCTGCGTCGAGATCGGCGACGATCTTCTCCCAGTCGTCGGTGTTGTCGCTCGTGATCCGCGCCGCCCGCACGCCGCCGCGTTCGCCGGCCTCGATCTGGTTGCGCATCAGGCTCAGCAGGGGAGAGACGAGCAGCGTCGGCCCGGCCCCACGGTCTCGCAGCATGCGCGTGCGCGACGAAGTACACCGCGCTCTTGCCCCAGCCCGTCCGCTGCACGACAAGCACCCGGCGGCGATCGGCCACCAGTGCTTCGATCGCCTCGAACTGGTCGGGCCGGAACTCGGCCTCGCTCCCGACGAGCGTCCGCAGGGCTTCGTTAGCTTCGTCGTGCAGGTCGCTCATCCCGTCAGCCTGGCACGGGGGTGCGCCATCGGCGGAGAATGGCGGCGAACCCAGGCGTGCGCAGAGAAGGTGAGCACACACAATGCCCAGTCACGATGTCGACATGAGCATCCCGACCACGAAGATGGTGTTACACGCCGACGTGGTGTTCGAGGTCCGCAGCGATGGTGAGAAGTTCGGCGAGCTGCGGATCAGCAAGGGCGGCATCGACTGGCTCCCCGCCAACGCCCGCATCCCGGCCAAGCGGACCTGGGAGCAGTTCGACCGCGACATGGAACCGCATCGCCGCTAGCTGCGATCATGTGAGCGGCGGAATCCAGTCGCCGTGGGCTTCCAGCAGCGCATCTACCAAGTCGTGGATTTGGTCGAGGTCGAGCTCCGCCGCGGTGTGCGGATCCAGCATTGCGGCGTGGTACACGTGCTCACGCTTGCCCGTGAGCGCGGCCTCTACCGTCAGCTCCTGTACGTTGACGTTCGTGCGGATGAGCGCGGCCAGCTGCGGAGGTAACGCTCCAATCCGAGTCGGCTGCACGCCGGCGCCATCCACCAGGCACGGCACCTCCACCGTGCACCCATCGGGCAGGTCATCGATCAAACCAGAATTGGGAACGTTGCCGTAGATCACGCGCGGCTTGCCGGTCTCGATCGAGCGGATGATCGTCGCCGCGTATTCGAAGCTCGGCTGCACCTCGAACGCGGCCCCGCCCTCGAGGCGCGCTCGCTCGTCTTCCCAGTCCGCGATCTGCGCCACGCACCGCCGCGGATACTCGTCGAGCGGAATGTTGAAACGCGACACCAGATCGGGACGATCGCGCTTGATGAACCACGGCACGTACTCGGCGAAGTGTTCGCTCGACTCCGTCACGAAATATCCGAAATGCTTCAGCACCTCGTAGCGCACGCGATTCGCGTCAGGAAAAGCACCCGAACGCGCCAACTCCTGCAACCGCGGATACAAGTCCTCACCGTTGCGCGAGAACTCCAGGTAGAACGCCATGTGGTTGATGCCCGCGGCGCGATACGTGATCTCCCGGTACGGAATCCCGAGATCCATCGACAACTCGAACGCCGTCCCCTGCACCGAATGGCACAACCCGACCGTCCGAATCGACGTTGCCCGCGTGACCGCGCGGCAATTGATCGCCATCGGGTTCGTGTAGTTCAGGAACCACACGTCGGGGCACAGCTCTTCCATGTCGGCGCACATGTCGAGCATCACCGGAATCGTCCGCAGCCCGCGCATGATCCCGCCGATACCGAGCGTGTCGGCGATCGTCTGCCGCAACCCGAACTGCTTCGGCACCTCGAAGTCGGTCACCGTGCACGGCTCGTACCCACCGACCTGGATCATGTTGATCGCGTAGTCGGCACCGTCCAGCGCGGCCCGCCGATCGGTCGTCGCACTGATCTTGGCGGGCGCGTCCAACGCCTCGCCCACCCGATGTGCGACGAGCTCGGAGGTGGCCAGCCGCTCCTCGTCGATGTCGAACAGCGCGATCTCGGAGCCGGCCAGCTCCTTGTGGCCCAGGATGTCGCCGAGCAGATTGCGGGCGAACACCGTGCTGCCCGCCCCGATGAACGTGATCTTCGCCATGGGGGAGAGGCTACGACCCGCCCACCAGGCCGTGCGCAGGCCTCTCGCGTTCGCGGCACAAGTCGCCATCCGGCTTTGACGAACGGAGGATGTGAGGTGGCGCGTTTCGAGCCGAGACGACGACCCGGTCGCGGACGACGACCCGACCGAACGCGGCTCCACGCTCATCGAGATCCTCGTGGCGACGGTCGTCATGTCGTCGGCGATCATCGTGCTCGTCACGGGCATGAGCACCCTGTTCGCGAGCTCGATCCAGAACCGCACCGCCACGACCGCCGGCGTCGTGGCCCGCGACTACGCCGAAGCCCTCAACGTTGCCGTCGCGCTCCAGCCCGCGGCCACCTGGTGCTCGACGTCGTACACGGTCACGCCCCCGCCCGCGCCGACGGGTTACACCGCGGTCCCGACCTACGGCGCGTGCCCGGTGAACAATGCCACGACGCCCCAGTTCCAGACGGTGACGATCGTCGCGACCGGACCGGGCGGACTGACCGAGCAACTCCGGATGGTCGTGCGCGAATCATGAACACCCGACGACGCCCGCGCCACGGCGAGGAGGGCGCCGCGCTCGAGCTCGCGCTGATCTTCCTGGCCGCGACCGCGTTGATCGTCGGGGCCTTGATCACCTTCGCGACCACGAGCTCGAACGCCACCACCATCACCCGCAACTCGCGCGGCACCGATTACGACGCCGACGCGGCGATGCAATACGCAATCGCCACGATGCGAGTGAGCACGACGCAAGGATTCGTCGGCGCCGGGAACTGCGTGTCAACCACTCCCGCGCTGACATTCAACAACCCTTCGACGCCCTTGCGCGTCGACTGTTCGCCGTTCTCGGCGTCGGCGTCGCAACGCCACGTGGTGCTCAGCGTCTGCACCATCTCGGGCGGTGCGTGCACCGACGCCAACTCACTCCTGCGCGCCGACGTCATCTTCTACGACGACCAGAGCATCGGCCGCGCCGTCTCGATCCAATCCTGGAGCAATCAATGAGCGTTTGGCGGGTCGCAGGCCGGTTCGGTCGCAAGCTCATACCGAAAACGCGCCATGAGGAATCCGGTTTCACGCTCGCGGAGCTGATCCTGGCGATCACGATCGAGACGATCATCTTCGGCGCGCTCGCGGCGGCATTCGTCGTCGTGCTGAACGGTGGCTCGTCGGTGAACCAGAGCCTGTCGAAGTCGAGCGACGCGCGCTACGCCGCGAACTACATGATCAGCGACGCCCGTAATTCCAGCGGTCCGGAAACCTCGCTGACCGACACCACCTCGTGCCCCGACCCGAACCCGCCCGTGGCCGGCACGCAGGCGGCCGTTGCCCGCTTCAACTGGAACGCGCCGAACGAGATCGGAACGACCACCGCGAACATCAGCAACTACGTGCTGGTCTCGGGCGCGCTGCTCCGCCGGCATTGCGAAGGTGGCGTGCTCGTGATTGACGCCGCACTCGCGACGAACATCGCGATGGTGACCGTCTCGTGCTCGCCCATCGCGAACTGCACCGGCGCGCCGACCTCAATCACCGTGGTCATCACCGAATCACCCGACACCGGCAACACCATTCCGGGTCAGACTGCGTACTCGTATTCGCTGACCGCCGCGTTCCGCAAGCTCGAGAGTGGCGGAACTTCGCTCATCCCGTCGCCGCCGCAGTCGCTCGTCCTGTTCGGGAACGGCGGGTGCGGCATCAACATCTCGGGCGGGCCGACCGGCGGGCTCACCGTGTACGGCAACGCGTTCATCAACACGGCCGACTCCGGCGGTTGCCACGCGCTCGACCTCTCCGGAAGCGCGTTCTACAGCGCGGGCTCGACATCGATCCTCACCGGCGGAACGTGTGTGTTCAGCGGCGGGGGCAGTCCGTGCCCGCCGCCCAACCCGTACTCGCCCGCGAAGACCGACCCGTACTCGGGCCTCACCCCGCCGTCGGGGGGCACGGCCCGAACCAACGCCTGTGGTGGTTCGAGCGGCACGTTCACCGCGCTGCCCGGCGTGTACAGCACCGCATTCGTCGTGCAGGGATCCACGGACTGCACGCTCGCCACCGGCACGTACATCTTCCAAGCCGGCTTCTCGGTAACCGCGGGCGCCACGCTGCACACCGCGACCGGCGGCGTCCTGCTCTACCTCACGGGCGGGACGTTCAACATCGACGGCGCGGGCAACGTCACCCTCGCCGCACTCTCGGGCACGACGTATTCCGGCCTCGTCGTATGGCAGGCCGCGAGCGACACCTCGACCGTCAACCTCGCCGCGGGAGGCGTGGTCACGTTCTCGGGCGGCCTCTACGCGCCCCGAGCCGAGTTGTTGATCTCGGGGAACGCGCAGGGCACGAAGATCACGTCGATCGTCGCGCTGAACATGGTCATCAACGGCAGTGCGGGCCTGGTCATCGGCGCGTCGCTGATTCCGCTCGCGATCACCGGGCCCGCGACCTTGCCCGCGTGGACGATCAATCGCCCCTACCCGTCGACCACGATCACACCGTCCGGCGGCGACGGGAGCTACGTGTGGTCGGCGACCGGTCTTCCGAATGGCATGGCGATCAACACGAGCACCGGGATCATCTCGGGAACGCCGACGGTCGCGGGCGCGGCGTCGGTCGTCGTGAAGCTGAACGATGCGCTCGGCGAACCCGCCGACACGCAGTCGTACACGCTCACGATCAATGCCGTTCCGACCGTCTCGACGGTGTCGTTGCCGGTGGGGGAGAGGACGGTTGTCTATTCGGCCACGCTCGCGGGCGCGGCGGGAACCGCGCCCTACACGTGGGCCACGATCTCGAACCTGCCCACGGGGCTGACGTTCAACACCGGCACCGGTGTCATCTCCGGCACCCCGACCGCGGTTGTCGCACCCGCGCTGGTGCTTACCCTCACCGACGCCTCGGGCGCGACCGCAACCAAGACCCTGACACTCACCGTCAACGCGCAGCCCACCATCTCGAGCGTCACGCTGGCCAACCACACAGGAACTGCCGGGACAATCGACGCCGGCGACACCGTGACGGTGGTCTTCTCCGCGCAGATGGACGTCAGCGACTTCTGTTCGACGTGGACCAGTGACCCGTCCGATCAGGTGTTGAACGGCCTCAGCGACGTCACCGTTTCGGTCTCGAACGGCAACCCCGACGTGCTCACCGTCACCAGCGCGACCTGCACGTTCAACTTCGGTTCGATCAACCTCGCGTCGAACTCCTACGCGAGCGTGGCGGCGACGTTCAAGGGGAGCACCACGAGCACCCGCTCGACGATCGCGTGGACCACCGCAACGCACACGCTCGTCGTCACCCTCGGCGCCAAGACCGCGGGGACACTCGCGAACGTGTCGACGAGCACCCCGATCTACACCGCGCCGACGACCCTCTCCGACACCACGGGGGGATTGCTGAGCAACTCGCCGTTCACGCTGCCCGCGGGCAAGAAGTTCTGACCGCCGGGCCTCGGTAGATCCGCCAAGACGCGAGAATTTCGGGCCCGGAGTCCCCTTCGCGCCGCCGCTCGTGCGAGTAGAACCACGTGCGACCTTTGGTGGGCGTGGCGGACGGTCGGGGGGCCACGGTGGCGGGCGACGACATCCAGCCTTTGCCGCAGGCGTTCGACGCGTTCTACGCCGCGGAATACCGATCGGTCCTGGCCTTTGCGGCCTCACTGTGTCATGACATCCATGCCGCGGAGGACCTGACCCAAGAGGCGTTCATCGCCGCGCAACGACGCTGGGATTCGCTGCAGGGATTCGACCGGCCCGAGCTCTGGGTTCGGCGCGTCGTCGCGAACCGGTCGGTCTCGCGTTGGCGCCGGTTGGTGAGCGACGGGCGGCGCGCCCAACGGTTGGCGGACGCGGCTCGTATGGACCGCGACCGCGACGGCGACACGCGGCGCGACGACATCGACGTCTGGCGGCTGGTTCGTGAGCTGCCGCCGCGTCAGGCGCAGGTGATCGCGTTGACGTACCTCGAGGATCGTCCGCTGGCCGACGTGGCCGCGGTGCTCGGGATCGGGGTAGAGACCGCGAAGACGCATCTCCAACGTGGGCGGGCCGCCTTGGCTCGTGCGATTCGCATGGAAGCAGACCCGGAGGACGAGCGATGAACATCGACGACGAGTTGCGCCGCGCCGCGCACGAACACCGCGCCCAAGTGGATCGCGTCACCATCCCCGAGCTGCCGACCCGCGCGCGTCGGTCGCCGCGGTTGGTTGCCGCCGCGGTCGCGGCGGTCGTTGTCGTCGGCGCGATCGTGGGTATTGCCGCGACGCGGCCGGGACATCACGTGCGCGTTGCCACCGAGCCGGCGACCTCGACGCCGAGCGCGACTGCACCCGCCTCCGCGGCGGCCGGGCTGCGCGATGCGGCTGTCAGCGGACCGATCCTCGCCCCCACGTTCGTTCCCGGGGGCGAACAGCTGTGGTCGGTGCGATCGACGCCGGACGCGCTCGACAGCGGATTCCCGTCGCAACTGTTCGGGACTGCCGCGCCGAACGGCACCCTGGCGCCCGGACTCCTGCTCGAATACCAGCCGAACGCGCCGGGCGGATCCGACGCAGGTCCGACTCCGATCGCGGTACGCGGGACGACGGGATTCGTCGACGCGGCGAAGGACGCGGCCGGTGCGAGCTCCGAGATCCGCTGGGTCGAGGGCAACACGTCGATCGTTGCGATCGTGCGCGGTGTCTCAAATGCGCGAGCGGTGTCGGTGCTCGATGGGCTGCGGCCGCGCAACAATGATCTGCTCCAGGGATTCGATCCGACGAGCGCGCCCTCCGAGTTCGCACTCCTCGGCGAACGGACAACGGCGCAGGCTGAGCACACCGATGTTCGCACGACGTTCGAATACGCCGGCAAAAAGTCGACCGTACCGGCGACGACTGCGACGGCCGACATCGAAGTGATCGCCGACACGAACGCCACCTATCCCGGTTACCTGCGCACCTGGATCGGCGGCAGCCGGTCGCCGGACGGTCTCATGATCGAGCCCGACGCGTACGGCCCGTACAACCTCGTGACGGTGGCGTGGCCCGACGGCCGCCAAGTCAGAGTGCAAGCGACCGGCCTCAGCTCCGACACGCTCCTGCAGATCGCGCTGAGTGCGAAGTCGTTGACGGCGACCGAATCGCAGTCGCTCGTCGAAGATCTCGACGCACGGTTGGCCGAGCTCCCGATCGTCGGCACCGCGAACGACTCGACCGCAACCGTTGAACTCCATCAAGCCGGTGCGCGCGTGGCCTTGTGTCTGCGGGTCGACGACACGCCAGTCTGCAGTTCGAACGTGGCGCTGATCGCGTCGACGAACAGCATTGCCGGCGACGCGGAGTTGGGAACGCAGTGGATCGTGTTCGCCGCCTCACCGAACGGTCGGCCGACCGTCTCCCCGTCGAGCGGTCCGCGGGACGACACGACCGCATTTGCCGGGTCGACTGCCGCGGTCGACGCGTGGCGCCTGACCTATGTCACCGTGCCCGCAACGGTCGATACGGCTGCGGTGGAGCTCCCGTTGTCGTCCAGTCAATGGGCGACCGTCACGTTCGCCCGCCCGACCGCGAACCCCTAGCTCGCGACGAACTCGCCCGGCACCGGGCCGGCCGGCAACAGGTTCTGACCGTCGGCATCTTCGGGCGCCTCGATGCGCCAGCGCTGCGGCACGATCCGTGATCCGCACAGTGCGTGGATCGCGAGCGCGACCCCGAGCGCGATGCAGATGTCGCCGAGGCTGAAGACGTTCGCGAACGGCCACGAGCGCGGGGTGGCGAAGACGTCGCCCAGGAGCAGCAGCTTCGGGTGCGCGAGGGCAGTGGAGTTGAGGAACTCCTTCGTGTTCACGAGCTGACCGGCAGCCCGCAGCGCGCTCCGCGACGCAGGCATGACCCCGCCGTTCGCGGAGATCGCGAGCACGTTCAACACCGTCCCGGCCGCCACGAGTAGCACGCCCGCGATCCGGCGGTTGAGCCAGAGAAAAGCTGCTGCGAGCACGTAGGTGCCGAGGTGCAGCACCTTGTGCAGCAAGGGCGCGCCCCCGGGCAGGAGGGTGATGATCACGACCTGGATCGCGAGCGCGATCAGGATCAGGGCGGGGCCCCGCAGGCGCGCGTCGGTCAGGCGGGAGAGCCGGCCCCGGCAGAGCGGGACGGCGCAGGCGCTGAGCACGGCGACAAGAACGAGGAACACGGCGGCGACTCCGGATTCGGCGGTTGACCGCTTCTGCATCGGCGCCCGGTGGACCCCGCTGGCGGTCGGCCGGCTCCGGTGTGACTTCTCTGACAGTCGGCGGCGCCCGATCAAGGCCGGCGCGGGGGAGGCCGAAGCCACCTCTTCACTGCAAATGGATTGACGCGCTTCGCTGCGTCGGACGGAGGTTCACCGGTATGAAGGTTCGTTTGGTCAAATGGGGCGTCACCATCAGCTCGCTCGTTGCCCTCGCGGCGGCGACGGGGGCCGGCCGCAAGTTCGGCTGAACGTACGCCGGCCGGTAGGGCCGGTGAGTTCGGGATTGCGGTTCGCCTCGCCTCGTCGGGCCGAGGCGAACCGCAAGCCCTGAATGTCGGCTGGTTTCCGGCTGGTGGAAGGGCCGAGGAATGCAGGGGAAAGTGCACCGAAGAATTCTTCCGATTCACGTCTACGTGGGCGTGATCGCGGCCGTTGGCTTCGCGCTCGGCACGTTCGTCGTCGTGGGCGGCGTTCGTGCGGAGTTCGACGCCGCGACCCCTGCCGTCTGGCTGCTCGCGGGCCTCGTGATCCTGGGTGAGCTCTACCCGATCCGCGTGCCGCTCCGCGACGATGCGGAAGAGATCACCACCTCGCCCGCGTTCATGTTCGCGTTGTTGTTGCTGTCGGGTCCGGCGCTGGCGATCATCGCCCAGACCATCGCCGCGCTGCTCTCCGACATCCACTCCCGCAAAGCGTGGTGGAAGGCCTCGTTCAACATCGGCCAGTACGCACTGGCAATCGCGGGCTCCGCGGTTGTCGCAACCACCATCGATCCGAGCATCCGTTTCGGTTCGGCGTCGCTGCTTTCGAACTCGCACTTCCTCGCGATCTTCGCCGCGGGCGTGACGTCGTTCGTCTTGAACAACCTCTTCGTGATCGCCGCGATCGCGATCTCGCAGCGCATCTCGATCGTCGGGCAGATCCGCAACAACCTCGGCTTCCACACCGCGACGACGATGGTCCTGATCGCCCAGGGTCCGCTCATCGCGCTCGCCGCGCTGCACAGCCTCCTCTGGGTGCTGCTGTTCCTGCCCGGCATCCTCGCCGTGTACCGCACCGCTGCGATCTCGGTCGCGAAGGAACAGCTCGCCACGCACGACTCGCTCACCGGTCTGCCGAACCGGTTGCTCTTCCGCGAACGTCTCGCCCGTCTCCTCGACGAGACCGAGGCGCTGCACGTGGTCGTCATGCTCATCGACCTCGACCGCTTCAAAGAGGTGAACGACACCCTCGGCCACCATGTCGGCGACTCGCTGCTCTCCCAGGTGGGGGAGCGCCTCCGGACGACGCTGAGCGATCACGGAACGGTGGCACGCCTCGGCGGCGACGAGTTCGCGGTCATCGCCACCGCGACGACCCCCGAAGCGGCGTCGTTGCTCGGGCACTCGATCGTCGCCGCGCTGCACGAGCCCCTGAGCCTGCAGGACCTTCCCTTCCAGATCGACGTCAGCATCGGCGCGGCGCTGTGCCCGCAGCACGGCAACGATGTCGACTCGTTGCTCCAGCACGCCGATGTCGCGATGTACGTGGCCAAGGAGCGCGGGACGGGCTTCGAGGTCTACAACGCGGTCGACGACAAGTACTCACCTCGGCGGCTCTCGTTGCTCGGCGATTTGCGCCGCGCCATCGACGAAGGCGAGCTCGTGCTGCACTACCAGCCGATCGCCGACCTGCGCACGGGCGAAGTCACGCGCATGGAGGCGCTCATCCGCTGGGAGCACCCCGAGTACGGGCTCATCCAGCCGAACGAGTTCATTCCGCTCGCCGAGCCGACGGGCCTCATGGTCCCGCTGACCCGTCGCATCCTCGACGACGCGATGCGACAGTGCAGCGAGTGGAACGCCCGCGGCTTCGATATGCGCATTGCAGTGAACGTGGCGGCGCGCAGCCTGCACCACACCGACCTGCCCGCGGAGATTTCGACGCTGCTCGAGAAGTGGGACGTGCCGCGCGACTCGCTCGAGCTCGAGATCACCGAAGGCACGGTGATGGCCGACCCGCAGCGCGCGATCGAGATCCTCGGCGCGTTCGAACGCGCTCGGCGTGCAGATCTCGCTCGACGACTTCGGTACCGGCTACTCGTCGCTCGCGCACCTGAAGCGCTTGCCCGTGAGCCAGCTGAAGATCGACGCGTCGTTCGTGCAGGACATGGTGACGAACCACGACGACACTGCAATCGTCTCGTCGACGATCGACCTCGCCCGCCATCTCGGCCTGACCGTCGTGGCCGAAGGCGTCGAGAGCATCGCGGTGTGGCAGCGGCTCATCGAGCTCGGCTGCGATTTCGCCCAGGGCTACCTGCTGAGTCGACCGCTCCCGGCGGAACAGATGAACCGCTGGCTCGAAGCGCGCCGCTGCGGACGGGTGGCGTTGGTGTCGCCCGAGCCGAAGTCGACGAACATCAACGCCGACCTGCTGAACGCGTAGTTCGTGGCCGCGGGTCGCGGCGCGGGATGGCTCGAAAAGGTGCTAGCGCGGGTGATAGCGCGGGCGACGGCACGCGAAATTCGGACACCACGACGCGACGAGGCGCAGCATGGACGTCGGTACCCGCGATGAGCTTCTGAGTCGCCTGGCCCAGGCGGTCGGCTCGGTCACGACCGCGCACCCGACGCGGGTTGCGATCGACGGACCGCCCGCCGTCGGCAAGACCGTGCTGGCTGACGAGCTCGCAGTCGTGCTGCGCGCGCAGGGCCGTGCCGTCATCCGCGCTTCGATCGAAGGCTTCCTGTTCCCGCAGTCGCAGCGCTATCGGCGCGGCCTGTACTCGGGTGAAGGCTGCTATCAAGACAGCTTCGACTACGACACGCTCAACCGCGTCCTGCTCGACCCACTGGGTCCGGACGGAGACCGCAGGTTTACGCCCGCGGTCTACGACAAAGGCGCGGAGGCCGGGGTGTCCGCACGGGTCGCTACGGCATCTCCTGACGCGGTGCTGGTCTTCGAGGGCGTGTTCCTCCTGCGCCCGGAACTGATCGATCGGTGGGATCTGCGGATCTTGGTTACCGCCCCGTTCGAAGTGACGCTGGCTCGGGCGCGGACGCGCGACGAGGCCCTGTACGGATCCGCCACCGAAGTCGAACGCCGGTTCCGCAACCGGTACCTACCCGCGCAAGAGCTCTATTTCGCGACCGTGCGCCCGAGCGATCACGCCGACATCGTCGTGCACAACGACGACCTCGCGCGGCCGGCATGGGAAGCGCGCCCGCGTCTGATGTTCAGTCGGCGGCGTCGGCGAGAACTCGGGCTTCGCTCGGAAGCTGGAACTTCTCGCGGAAGTCGCGCAGTCCGTAACCGGTGACGATCGTTGCCCCGCGGGCGCGGGCGGTCGCACTGCGCCGGAGACCGAACATCGGCGCGAGCTCGCCGAAGTAGCTGCCGGCCCCGATGCGGCTGATGTCCTCGTCGGAGCCGTCGTCGCGCGTGCGGAGGATTTGGATCTCGCCGGATTCGACGACGTACACGAGATCGCCGGGGTCGCCTTGGGCGAAAAGCACCGCGCCCGGTTGCAGATTGATGGTCTCGGGCTCACGGGGCGACGTGTCGGCGCGCGGCGTCAGGTTCACGACCGCGTCGGCGAGCGGGATCATGCGCTCGTCGTGGGTGGCGACGACCACGAGCCGGCCGTCGTCGGCCAGACCGCGCATGAGTTGCAGAACGCCGTCGACCTGGATGTAGTCGAGGTGCGCGGTGGGTTCGTCGGCGAGGATGACGGGCGGGTCGTGCGCGAGTGCTCGGGCGATGGCGACGCGTTGTTGCTGACCGCCGGAAAGCCCGGACGGCCGGTGGTCGAGGCGATGGCCGAGGTCGACGCGCTCGAGGAGCTCGATGGAGCGTTTGCGGGCGGGACCGGATCGCGTCCCCGCGCCGCAGAGCGGAACCATGATGTTCTCGACCGCGGTGAGCGAGGGCACGAGGTTGAACGCCTGGAACACCACGCCGACGGTCTTGCGGCGGTACTCGGTGAGGGCCGCCCCGTGGAGGCTGGTGACGTCGATGCCGGCGACCGATACCGAACCGGAATGGGGGGTCAGGATCGCGGCGAGCACCGAGAGCAATGTCGTCTTGCCGCAGCCCGACGCGCCGAGCAGCAATACGAGCTCGCCGCCCGACGCCTCGAGCGAGAGGCCGTCGATCGGGCGCACTGCGTACCCGCCGGACGAATACTGAATGACGAGGTCCTGCACCCGGAGGTCGGCGCCGGTGACGCGGGTTTCGCTCATCCGAATGCCAGTGCGGGATCGACCGTCACCGCGCGCCGGAGCGCGACGAGCGACGACAACAGACCGACCACGATCGCGACGACCGGCAACACCACGAATGCGGAACCGGGGATCTGCACGGCCATCGCAATCGCGGGTTTCAACAGGATGGCGAGAAGAAACGCCGCCACGGCCGCCGACAACGCGAGCGCCACCGCCTGGAACGCCAAGCCCGACAACAAGGTGCGGGTCGTGATGCCCGTCGCTTTGAAGACGGCGAAGTCGCGCGAACGTTCGATCGCCTGCAGATAGAGGATGGATCCGATGATCCCGGCCGCGACGACCCACAGCAGGATGGTGATGAAGCCGATCGTCTGCGTGGCCTGGCCGATCGGTCGCTTCAGGTCTTTCCGCACGGCGGCGTTCGACAGGAGCGTGTAGCCGGCGGGCGCCGAGGGCGTGCCCCGAACGACGACCGTGCTGGCCAAGGGCGCGCCGTTGAGCGCCCCGCGTTGCAGGTCGGCGATCGTGACGAACGCAACCGGAATGCCGGCGAAGTAGGTCAGGCCGCTCGTGCGCCCGACCACGACGAACTTGCGCCCGAGCATGGGGACTGTCGCACCGAGCTTGACCCCGAGCGACGAGTCGACGACGACTTCACCGGACGCCCGCACCGCGCGTCCTTGCGACAGTTTCGGGTTCACGATCCCGCCCGGCGTGATCCCGACGATGTTGACGTCACGCACGTTGGCCTGTTCCAGACTGGTCCGCATCAACAACACCGGCTCCGCGCCGCGCACACCGGGCAAAGCCGCGACCGCGTTGGCCTCCGAAGCGGTGAAGACACGCGTGCTCGTGAACGGTCCCGACACTCCGGACGGAACGAGCCACGAGTCGGCGTCGAACGCGGCAACCGTGTTCTTGATCTCGTTCGTAAAGCTCGCGCTCACGCCGCTCATCAACAACGTCAGCGCGAATACGAGACCGGCCGCGAGCACGCCAATGACAAAACGGCGCCTGCGCCATTGAAGATCCCGCAAACTTACGAACAGCACGGGCGGTGACATTAACGTTAGAACGCGCGCGACGCGGGATGTCGTGCGCTTGTATTTCGGTAGCGCCATGTAGTGCCGGCGATTTGTCGGTTTTACGGTGGTGGCGAGCCGGCTTGTACGCCGGATTCTGTACCGGACCTTGCGGACCGGTGGCGGCCATCCATCTCGGCCGGCAGTTACCTGCCGGCTCCAGCGGCCTACCCGGGGTCGAACGGGCGGGTCACCCTTCCCCTGCTCGGCCTTGCTCCGGATGGGGTTTACCAAGCCATCCGGGTCGCCCCGGATGCTGGTGCGCTCTTACCGCACCGTTTCACCCTTACCTGTTCGACAGACACAACCGTGAAGTCGGCCCGTCGCCATCGGCGGTTTGTTCTCTGTTGCACTTTCCTGCGGGTCACCCCGACTGGGCGTTACCCAGCATCCTTCCCTGTGGAGTCCGGACGTTCCTCGGACGGATCACCGCTCCGAAGAGCAGGTCCGTACGCGGCCGCCGGGCCGACTCGCCACCGCCACTATTCAATCACCATTGCCGACCGCACCTTCGGGAAAACCGCACGGAACCATTTGGCGCGGGTTCACGTCTCAATGCAAAGATCAACGACTTTCTCAACCGGGGGCGGATCATGTTGCAACGGCAGTTAGTTCGAGTCGCGCTTGCGACCATGGTGTGCACGGCGTTGTTTGCCGGCGCGAGCAGCGGGACCGCGCACGCGAGTGGGACGACGGCGACGCTGCAGGTGGTTCCGACGTCGTCGTTCACCTTCGCGTCGGGTGGGTTCTCGACCCCGGACGGCAAGGGCTACTGGCTGACGAGCCCGTTCGGCGAGGTCGCGCCCTTCGGAACCGCGAAGTCGTACGGCGACGCGTCGAGCTTCGACCTGAACGGTTTCGTCTTCGGCGGCGCCGCAGTCGCCGACGGCAAGGGCTACTGGCTCGATGCCGAGGACGGCGGCATCTTCAGCTTCGGATCGGCGCGGTTCTTCGGCAGCATGGGCTCCGCACATCTGCAGGCACCGGTGATCACGATGGCGTCGACCAAGTCGGGCAAGGGCTACTGGCTCATGGCACTCGACGGCGGCATCTTCTCGTTCGGCGACGCGAAGTTCTACGGCTCGACCGGCGGGATCAAACTGCAGGCGCCGGTGGCCGGCATCACGACGAGTCCGTCGGGCAAGGGCTACCGCATGGTCGCCGACGACGGTGGCATCTTCAGCTTCGGTGACGCACCGTTCTTCGGCAGCCTCCCGGGCAACCACATTGCCGTAAACGATGTCGTGGGCATGGCTCCGACACCCGACAACAAGGGCTACTGGATCGCGCTTGCCGACGGCAGGGTCTACGGCTTCGGCGACGCGCACAAGTTGACGACCACCGGACCGGCCCCGAACGGCTGCGACTTCGTGGTCAGCATCTTCGCCAACCCGAAGGCGCAGGGCTACCGGTTGGTGTTGTTCTCCGGCGCGACGATCGCGTACGGAGCGGCCCCGGGCGGGACGAAGTCGACGGCTTCTACGCTCCCGTGCCTGGGCGGGCTCGACATCCCTTCGTTCGCGGCCGCCCGCCGCTGAGTCACGCCGGTTCAGTCTCGGGTTCGGCCAATTCCGCCACGGGCACCACGAGCCCGTCGTGCAAGAGCGGCCGGATCGTCGCGCGGCTACGGATAATTACTACGGCCGCCATCACCAAGTAGAGAAGGCCGATGCTGATGCGCGCCGGCCCGTGGATGGCCTCGAACAACGGCAGCTTCGTCACGAGTTGCGCCAGCCAGACGCCCAGCAGGATCGCGGCTTCGCGCACGCTCACCTTCCGGTTGGTGAGGATCGCGACCGCGAACGCCGACTGGGCGGCCGTCACGAACAGTTCCTCGCGCTGGATCGCGTCGATGGGCAGGCCGTGGAGTGAACCCGACGAGATCGCGAAGACGATCGGCAGTGTCCCGACGAGCAGTGTCCACTGATTGATCTTCGACGACACGAGCGCGCCGAATCCCGCTTCGGCCTCGAGCCGCCACGCGAACATTCCCGCGATCAACAGCTCGGGCGCTTCCGACGCGAGCGGCGCGATGAGCGAGATCAGCACGAAGTCGTCGATCGCGAACTTACGGCCCGTCTCGACGAGTGACTCCGCGAACGCCTCCGAGCACAGCAGGATCGTCACGATCGCGGCGGCGAACAACGCGCCGACCGCGATCCGACGCCGTACCGTCGACATGCTCCCGATCGTGAGGGACGGACCGACGAGGTGCGGTGTCCCCACCGGTGCGCGGGCCACGCGCACCATGTAGGCGACGAAGATCGAGACGAGGATGACCGCGTCGATCAATGTGAGCGTGCGCCGAAACGCAAGCGTGAGTCCGTAGACGGTCGCGATCAACAAGAACGCGATCTCGACGTTGTGACTCCGGCTGAGCTCAACGTCGGTGGTCTCCGGAATCTCGCGCACGCCTTTCAGCTCTCGCCCGCGTCGCGCGCTGCGGATCCGATACGCGCCGACCAGCACGACGAGGGACCAACCCGCGCCGATCAGCAACTGGTTGCCGCCGGTCATGTTCGCGAGCGCGTCGGGCGCGTACTCGACCGGGTTCTTGCCCGCCTTCCAGGTGAAGACGAAGTCGACCGCGTACTCCGGGAGCACGGCGACGAGGGCCAGCAGCGCCAGAGCGAGCCCGGCCGAGATGTCGACCTGGGAGGCCTCGGCGGCCCAGGCGAGCATGAACGCGGCGCCGACCACAGCCAGCCCGAAGGTCACAGACGCCGTGACCGGCTCCAGGTGGATCCCGGCCAGGTGCAGGAAGATCCCGGGCGCAATGGCCGCTCCGGCCAGTACGAAGGCGGTTCCCGGCCGCCGAGCGGGGCGCGGCGGGGCGGCGGCCATCGCTTCATGGTACGGGCGGGCGAACAACCCGCCCGGACGGCTCAACTCGCCCGCCGCTCCAGCCGATTGTGGGGGTGTCGCGGCGGAGTAGAGCCGACGAAAGGTAAGGGAAATGAACACGTTGACCTGGCGGGAAAAAGGGCGGTGCAAGGGCGCGGACCCGACCGTCTTCTATCCCGAGGACGACGAGGATCCCGGTGAAGAGGCCAAGGCCATCTGCGACACCTGCCCGGTGCGTGAGGCCTGTCTCGAGTACGCGGTCGCGTCCCGGGAGAAGATCGGCGTGTGGGGCGGGTACACGGCGCGCGAACGCCGCCGCCTCGTCCGCCAACGCCGCCGCGCGAGCTAACTGTTCGCTCGCGCGGCGCCGAGCCACTGTGCGGCGGCGCGGGTGAGTGACTCGGCTCCGCTGCCGCTCACGGACGCGATTGCCCTATGGCGCCTTCGGTGCCCCGGTGACGGTGACGGTGACGTTGATCGTCAGTACGCCTTCGATGTTCAACGTGTAGGTGCCGGCCTTCACTCCGGTCGCGTCGATCGTGTACGTCGCGCTCGCCGACTGGCCCGGTGCGATCTGCTGCACGACCTGCGCGCACATCTCGCCGTGATCGAGGCGCGGCGTGCACGACAACGGATGCGGGAGGTTCGCGACACCCGCAGTCGGGTTGTGCGCAGTGACGGTCAGCGGCGCGGTCTTGCCGCTCACAATTGTGAGCGTGCGCGGTCCGCTCCACGTCAGCACTGACGCGCCGAACTGCTGCAGTGGTGCGGTTGTCGGCGCCACGGTCACCGGAACCGTCGGGGGCGGAGGCGGCGGCACCACGACGGCGTTGGTCGTCGGGACGCTGGTCGCGAGTGTCGGCACGGTCGTGGACACGACGACGGGCTTGGCCGGAACCGCGGGGCTCTTGATGTGCGCAACGGTCGACGCGGGCGAGATCTTGGCCGCCGGAACTGATGCCGGCGGCGCGGCGCCTGGTCGCACGACCGTCGACTTCGAGTCGGGGTGCCGCAGCAGGAGCGCAACGCCCGCGATCACCAACACCGCGGAGATGATGCCGACCGCGATCCCGCGCGAGCGGCGCCGCGGCGAACCGTCGGGCGCGCCGGCCGGCACGACCGTGATGTCGTCGCCGTCCGCGCCCTCGACGACTGGCCCGACCGCGGTGTCGTCGACGGGGACGACCCGCGTGGCGTCCGTCCAGACGCCGTCGCGATCGTCAGTCCCCGCCACTGATCCTCCTGGCCGCCGGTCCAAAGCGCCATGGTCCCACGCGGCGCCGACTTTCACCAGGCGTGGTCTAGGGAGTCACGGTGAGTGTGAGCGGCATCCCGCCCGGGCCCTCGAAGTGGTACGTGCCGGGAGCGAGCGGGGTGTTCCCGAGTCCGGGCCCCTCGAGGTCGGACGTACCCGACAGTTCCAACGTCATCGTGACCGTCGCGTCCGCACCGATGGACACGTCGCTCGACCAGTACTCGTCGAGGGGCGCGCCCGGGTGAGCCGTGCACGGCGCGGCCGGCGCAAACATGCACGGCCCGACGAGGTGGAAGGTCACCGGTGCTGCGAGACGGTTGGTGAGCGTGAACGTCTCGGTGTGGGCCGCGCCGGAGGCCACGGTCACGTGGGACGGAAACGTCGTCGTGAACGGGAGCTCGGCCGGCACGGTGATCGTGACCGGCAACATGACCGGCGGCTGGGCCAGCGTGTCGACGGGGTACGACAACTGGCCGGGCGGCGCGGGGACGATTGCGCCCGCATCTCGCCGCCCCGCGATCACCGTCAGAGAAAGCGTCTGCGAGGAGTGGCCCGGGATCCTCACCGTGGACAGCGCCTGGCAGATGACGATCGGGTTGGCGGTCGAAGGCCAACCGTTCGGTGTGTCGATCGGCCACAGCTCGTCGCCGCGGCACAGGTTGCCTTCGGCGTTCCCCGGCAGGTCGCCGGTGTTCGTCACGGTGTACGAGAACGTCGCCGTCGTCCCACTCTGAATCACGAGCCGGTCGCGGTCGAGGGTGAAGTGCAGATCGGCCGGGGTCGGGGGCGTTGTGGTCGTCGGATCTGTCGATCCGGAACCAGCGGGCGGCGTGGGCCCGTTGCTGCCCGAGCCCGGTGGGGTCGAGGTCGACGTGTCGATCGTCGTGGTTGTGTCGAGCGATGTCGAGGTGGCCGTCGAGATCGACGTGTTCGCGCCGGTTGTCGGCGTAACGGATGTGGTCGTCGCATCGTCGCTGACGTTGACGCGCGCCGCGTGCGGTTTGCCGTTGGATGCGAACGCGGCCGTTGCGAGCGCGACCACGAGCACGAGCGCGCCGAGCGTGCTCCCGATCGCGGCACGCCGGCGCACACGCAGCGCGTGCACGCGCTGCGCGACGCGTTCCAACGCGGGTTCGGGGGGCGGTACGAGGATCGAGTCGTCGTCGGGCGTCGTCATGATGCGTCCTCTTCGCCGAGGGTGGCTCGGAGCGCGGCGAGACCGCGCGTGTCGCGTGTGACTTCACTGTTCCCGGTGCGCAGCCGAGCGCTTCCGCCGTCTCCGCCTCACTGAGGTCGACGATGTAGCGCAGCGTCACCACGTCGCGTTGCCGATTCGTGAGACGCGCCAGCGCGCGGTGCAGATCGATGCGGCGACCGTCGACCGCGACAACGTCGGGCGGGAGCTCGACTGCGAGTCCCGCGGCGCGGCGCTGCCGCCGGTACTGGTCGATCGCGAGATTCGTCGCGACCCGAACGACCCACGGGTCGGCTTCGTCGTGTCGGGTCAGGCGGTTCCAGCGCAGGCACGCGCGGGCACACGCCTCCTGGGCGATGTCCTCGGCGTCGGCCCGTTCCCCGAGAACCCGGAACGCAGCCCGATAGGCGGCGGCATGGAGGCCGGCGAAGGCCGCGGTGAAGCTCTCCGGCAGGCGGCTGACCGCCCCCGACTTCGCCGCGTCGCCCCCCTCGGCCGCGTGCATGCCCACACATTGTCCACGATCGGGCGGGGGGTTCGGTTTACGAGGCCACGGGAGGTCAGGGGGCGGTGAAGACGGGAGCGGGAAAGCCCGGGTCGACGGGGCCGATCCGGACCGGTCGCCGAGGTCGACGCCGCGGCATTTCGCTTTCTCCTTTGTCGGCCATCGCGTGATTCGCGGGTAGGTGAAGGCGCGTGTGGTGGGTCTAGTGGTCGAGGCTCTGGAGTTTCCGGTGGTCGCCGAGGCGGGCCGCAGGAGTCTTTCCCGAGGGGACGGGGTTGTAGGTCCAGTCAGGTTGCTTGTCGCGATGGTGTTCGTCGATCTCGGCGATTCCGTCATGCAGATCGACGAGCTCTGCGATGAGAGCCGGGGCGGTGGCCCCGAGACGTTTGGTGAGGTGGGCGCGCACGGTGTCGGAATGCTGGTCGAGCACGCTGGTGACGACGGTCTGGTGTTGCGCGGCGAGCGAACAGCGGGCGCTGTCGGTGATGCCCTCGAGGTAGTGGCGCAGGGCGTTGAGGTCATGATCGGTGACATGCGACCGCGCCAGCAGTTCGAGCAGCGCGGCGATGCGTTTGCCTCCGAGTTTGCAGGGCGTGCATTGGCCGCACGATTCGACGGCCAAGAAGCGCGAGACGCCGGCCGCGACCGCGACGAGGTCGTCGCCGTCGTCGAAGACGATGAAAGCTCCGGAACCGAGGCCGCTGCCGATGTCGGTGAGCGTTTCGTAGCTGACGGGCGTGTCGAGGAGTCGAGGCGGGATCAGGGCGTTGGAGACGCCGGGGAGGACCGCGGTGATCTCGTGGTCACGTCGTGCCCCGCCGCCGATCGTGTCGATGACATCGCGTAGCGGCGTTCCCATGATGACCTCGCCGATACCGGCCCGTCGGGTCGAGCCGGTGACGGTGCATACAATCGTTCCCGGTGATTGGTCGGTTCCGAGGGTGCGGAACCAGTCGGCACCGCGGGCGAGGATGCGGGGGATGTTGGCGAGAGTCTCGACGTTGTCGACCAGAGTGGGCGGCGCGATGAGGTGGTCATGCGGTCCGGCGAGCGCGACGCGTGCGGCGAGTCCGCTGGCGGAGCGGCGGGCGGCATCCGTGGTGACAACCTCGCGTACGCCGCGTCGGTACGGCGGTGCGATGCGGGGGAACGGGTACCGGCCGTCCAGGGTTTCGAGGAGCGCGGTTTCTTCGCCGTAGAGGTACTCGCTCGGACCCTGAAAGAGGTCGATACGGACTCCGGTGCTCCAACCCGCCCGGCAAATCTCGTCGATCGCGACGCGCACGCGTGCGACCTCGGTTGTGAAGGTCCGTTTGGTTGCGACGATGATCTGATCGGCGTCGATGGCGTGGGCTGCGATGAGAGCGCCTTCGAGCACTTGGTAGGGGTTGTTGCGCAGAATGGTCCGGTCTTTGAAGGTGCCGGGTTCGCCCTCGGCCGCGTTGACGACCACTGTTGAGCCGAGTGCCGTCGATCGGTTGTCGCGCACGGTGCGCCACTTTCGCCCCGTCGGAAAGCCCGCGCCCCGCGGCCGCGCAGACCTGACGCCGCGATTTTCTCGATGACTTCGTTCGGGTCGATGCGGCGGGCAGTGTCGAGACCATCGCGTCCGCCACGCGCGACCATGTACTCGTTGAGCGTAGCGAGCGGGCTCGGATGAAGCACGCGGTGGACCAGGTTCATGTCGGGACTCCCTCTCTCCAAATGTTCCGCCCCGTAGTTCTGCGATGTCGCCGCCGGTCTGAAACTGTTCGCGTGCCCGCTCATTCGTCGATCGCGTTCGCACACTTGGACCGCGCATCACGCGGGCGGTCACGCACCGGTGCTCACCGGATTGTCTGCCGATGCATGCGCGTCCGGTACGAGAACGCCGGCCATGCCGATCCTTCGGTGGTACTTACAGGTGAAGACGACGGGCGTGTCCGCGACGGCGATGCTTATGCGAACCGTCGCGCCGGGTGCGACATCGCGATCAATGTGTTGCGCCGCGATGGTGATGTTGTGCAACTGATTCCCGCTGTTGTGGACGACCAGCGTCACCTCTCCGTGGGGCACGGAGAGGACACACGTCGGACTGAACTCGAAGTCGCGGGCGTCGATCCTGATGACGTTGGTGCGGACCGTCTGTGAGCCGCCGTCGAGTACGGGCGGCGTCACGCCGTGTGCGGTAGCGCAGTTCGATGCCTGGTCCGCACGGCGGCTGGTCCCACACGCGACACAGGTCCCGGCGAGCGTTGCCACGAGCGCCAGCGGCGCAAGCCGGTGCAGTCTCACACGCACAACGGACCGGCCGCGCCACCGAAGTAGAACTTCTCGGCTTTTGGCAACGCTGACGCCGGGAACCGCTGAAGCCACGTGCGCGCCGAAGCGTGCAGGTGCGGATCGGCGAGGATGATGAGGACCGGCGCGACCCCAAGTACGACTACGGCACCGGCCGACTCGACCCTAAGCATCGCCACGACGCTCTCCAGACTCCCCGCCGATGCGGTCCCGGATCGTGTTCGCTTCGAGTTGCAGGATCAGGGTCAGGCGCCGGCGATATCAAACGCACCGAGCCTCTCGACCGCATCCCGCGCTACAGATGTTGTCTAACAACGTTTGTTAGACTACACTGAAATTGCATCGATCGCAATCCGGGAGGATCCGTGCCGCGAATCACCGTCGGCTTGGCTGCGACGCCCAGGGATGCGGCCATCGTCGAGTGGGTCGCGACCTTCGCGGTCGACCTGCGCGCCGACGTTACGGTTGTACACGTGATCCCTCGCACGACGCTATGGCTCGTGTCCAGCGTGCAAGCCGACTCCGGCGAGTATGTCGCGCGGCTTCGTGTCCGTTTCGAACGAGACGTTGTGGCTCAGCTTCGCGCCCACGGCATCGCGGTGACGCTGCGCGTCGTACGAGGTGACGCTGCCAACGTTCTGGCCGAAATCGCCGACCAGACGAGCTCCGACCTGATCGTCATCGGCGGCCCGGATCACCACGCTCTGCATGACGCCGTGTCGAACATCGCCCGACGCCTCGAACACGCGAGCAACGTACCGATTGTTCTCGTTCCCCACGCCAAGGTCGGCACCCGTGCGCAGCGATGACGCCTGAGAGTACAGATCATGCTCGCCGCGCTCGGCAGGGGGTCCGCGGGAGCAGTGATTGACGCCACCGAAAACGCGTGTAGAATGCCAACTATTGTGAGAGATCAGGCATACACGGTCTGACCCGCACGTTGGCTGGCTCTCAGGGCGCCCTGCCGCGTCCCTGAGAGCGGTCAGCCGAGGAGATGGAGAATCCGCTCGGATCACGGCCGCGCCCGGCGGCAACCTGGCGTACGCGCCACGCTCGCGACGGATCAGAACGGTTGACCGAGATCCCGCAGACTGGAACGCGTGCGTTCGAATGCTCGTTGTACGCGTGCGACGCGGGCGCCGAGTTCAGTCTTCGAACGACGTAGACGCAGATAGGCGTCGTGTTCGAAATCGGTCCAGGGCCGGGCGACCCGTACCTCGACCAGACGAGCCAAGCCGCGGTTGCATTCGGCGAGCTCCTCCAGGCGTTCGGCATACCTGGCCCCGAATCGTTCGAGGGCATCCTCCAGCAAGGTACGGGGGCCCGCGAGATCACGGTCGGTGGGAGAGGTTCGTGCGGATCGGTGGTCGGTCATGGGCTGAGGTTCGCTATGTCGTCGTCGGTCGGGTCTTCCGCGTGCCGGTCGGTCGGTGTGTCGACGGGTGCGCGTTGGTATGTCGTGACCGACCTGCGGCCCATCATGAGTTCCGCGACAACCGCCGCGAGGAGTCCGGGAACGACGAAGCCCGGACGTCCGGTGGCTTCGGCTACGAACATGACCGCGGCGAGCGGCACGCGGTAGCCGGCGCCGAGGAAGGCGGCGACACCGATCACAGTGAACAGGGAAGTGTCGAGCGCGTGCACGCCACCTCCGACGACGCGCCCGGTCAACGCGCCTGCGACTACCAAGGGGATGAACAGGCCGCCGACGCCGCCGCCGGCGATCGTGGCCGATGTCGCGAGGCAACGAAGGACGAGGATCGCGGCCACGAGCCAGACGCTGTGCGTTGGATCGAGTGCCCAACGAATCGTGTCGTAGCCGGGACCGGTCGTCAGGCTCTGCCCCGAGAAAAGCCGGGCGACCACGAAGATCCCGGCAAGCGCCGCCCCGGCAACGGGGACCCGAATCCAGGCCGGGAACGTCGTCACGACGTCTTTCGAGTGGCGGATCATCCATGCAAAGACTCGGGCGCCGATGCCTGCGAGCACCCCGAGAAGCACGGCCGCAGCGAGGTCCTTGAAGTCGAAGGGCGGACTTCCCGTGACCACGAGTAGCGGCGCGGTTCCGTGGATCGCGACAAACACGAGATAGCTGGTTGCCGACGCGATGAGGGTCGGTCCGAGCATGTAACGGGCGAGATCATCCTGATACGGCACCTCGAGCGCGAACACCGCGCCCGTCGCCGGCGTCTTGAAGATTGCGGCGACACCCGCGCCGGCACCGGCAACGAGCAGGAGTCGGCGGCGGCGCGCCGAAAATAGGCGCGGGAACCGCCGTTGCAACGTGTCCCCAATTCCAGCACCCAGATACAGCGACGGTCCCTCCAGTCCCATCGGCGCGCCGCTTCCCAGGGTCGCGATCCCCGCGATCATGCGGGCGACGAGCGGTCGGATTGGCAACGTGTACTTCGGATCGTGGAACGCGTGGAGATATTCATCGGCCGTCGAAGGCGACGCCGACGGGCCCACCAGATACAGCACGATCCCGGCGACGCTCAGCCCGACGAATGGGGCCAGGGCGGTGACCCACAGTGGAAGTTCGTTGACTGCTTCCACACCGCGGGTCACTGCAGTGTCGAATCCGGCGACACCGAGGCCCGTCAGGGCGCCGACGATTGCCGCGAGCAAGACCGCCTCTTTCGAGCGGCGGGTCAACTCACGCGAGCGCTGCGCCCATCCATGCAGGGGGATGCGCGTGCTCCAGCGTTTACCGCTGGAGATGGTCATGAGGTCCAGCCGAGCTTCCATGCGCTGTCCGGCGACTCACCGGCCGCAATCGCAAACGCGTCGAACGCTGCAACTACCGCGGCGCGCTGCGCAGGTTCGAGGCGACCAATGATCTTGGTGATCTCGCGTCGCCGCCGCGCTGTTACCGAACGGACGAGGGCGCGCCCCTCGGCGGAGAGCCCGAGGTCGACCTCGCGTCGGCTCGTAGCCGACGTCTTGCGATCGATCAAGCCCTTTTCAGCGAGACGGTCGCACAGACGGGTCGCGGTCGAGGCGTGGATGCCGAGCGCCTCTGCCAAGCGGCCCACGGTTCGCGTGTCTCCGGACGCGAGCACGACCAACGCGCGGTACTGCACCAAGGTGATCACGCTTTCGATCGCGGCCAATGAACGCGCCGCCACACCCACCAGCGCCCGCGACGCCAACAGAGCGGCTTCCGCCGCGTCTTCCAGTCCGTCGGTGCGGTCGCGCCGGTCCCGACTTGCCGTTCGTCCGCTCATACGTGTACCCTAGCAAACATTGTCATACGCCACCAACATGCTCGCGACGGCAGGACGCGTTCCGAGAAAGGTGTGATCATGAGGCCATACGTTCTCCCGGATCTCGACTACGACTTCGGCGCGCTCGAACCGCACTACGCAGGTCGGGTCTTGGAACTGCACCACAGCAAACATCATGCCGCGTACGTCGCCGGCTTGAACGCCACACTCGACCGCCTCGCATCCGCGCGTGCATCCGACGATATGAGCGCCATCGTCGGATTGGAGAAGGCACTTGCGTTCAACCTTTCCGGGCACGTACTTCACTCTTTGCTCTGGAAGAACCTCAGCCCTGACGGCGGCGGCCATCCTGACGGCGAACTGCGCGCCGCGATCGACGAATTCTTCGGGTCATTCGATGCGTTCCGCCACCAGCTCTCGAGCGCGTCGGCGGCCGTGCAAGGGTCCGGGTGGGGCGCCTTGTCCTGGGAACCGCTCGGGGAACGCCTTTACATCGAACAGATCTACGACCACCAAGGCAACGTCGGGCAGAGCGGCGTGCCCCTCCTCGTCATCGACGCCTGGGAACACGCCTACTACCTCCAATACCAAAACGCACGCGCCGACTACATCCAAGTCCTCTGGAACGTCATCAACTGGAAGGACGTCGCCAGCCGCCTCGACCGCGCCCGCAGGCTCGAACTCATCCCCGCGGTCGTCGCCTGACGCGCCCGTCCGCATCGATCATTTCTCCGTCGCTCAAGGTCGTCCCGCGGCGTAGACGCGGGTTCGGACCTCCGATCGCGACCGCCTCGCCTCGGCATCGGCGGCAACGCCGTCATCGCCCAGCACGTCAGGATCTCTCGAAAAGGCCCCGCGCCGGCCAGATAGTGCGAGCTACAACCGTTTCCCGGTCGGGGCGCGTCATTCGACCCGACCCGGACCCGGTTCAGGTGGAGGTGAAGACGGGAGCGGGGAAGCCCGGGCTCGATGTGGCGGATCCGTACTGGTCCCCGAGGTCGATTTCGTACGTTCCCGGTGCGAGGGGCGCGCCCGTCGCGGTGAATCCCGCCCGGGCCCAGACCGTCCCGACGAGGTCGACGCTCTCGTGCGGCCCGATGATCAGCGCCGGCAGCGGGCCGGAACAGTCGACGGTCGCAGTCCCCGACTTCACCGTCCAACACGGCCCGAAGAGCGGCGTCCGCACGGCGAACGCGAGCGGGTTGTCGTACGTGATCTCGACCTGGGTCGAGTGCCCCGATGCGGCGGTCGGCGACATCGTCTTCACGGTGACGTGGAAGGGCAGCGCCGCAACGGCCGGCGGAACGACGCGGATGAGCAGCGCGTTCGGTCGCAGCGAGTGGCACGGCTGTGCGCACTGCGGCAGAAAGCCGGGCGTGAACGAAGTCGCGCCGAGCGACGACGGCATGATGTCGCCCACCGCGTCCCGATAGCCCGCCAGGATCGTGTCGGTCTCGGTGGTGCTCCGGCCGGGGTTCAGGAAGGTGACGCCTCCGTCCGCACACGTCACGTTGACTTCGCCCGACCTGCGGGTCGGATACGGGGCTGGCCAGACGTGGTCGTATTGGCCGAAGCCGCCCGCGGTGTTCTCGGCCCAGATGGCGTCCGGGCCCGTGCACGTGTCCAGCTCGACCGTCCAGGTCCCGTTGTTGGTCATGGTGTAGGTCACCGGCACGGACGCGCCCGCGTCCATGTCGAGCGAGTTGTGGCAGACGGGCTGGTCGAGGCAGTTTCCGAAATCGCCCGCGGTGCCGACAGGCCATGTGACCGAGACCATCGAGAGGTCCTTCGGGTCGTGCGGCGGTTGCGTCGTCGAGACGCTCGGCGCCGGAGTGATCACGGCGATGCTGCTCGGGGTCGTCGTCGAGTCCGGCACGGTGGAGGCGGTCGTCGCGGTGGTGTCGGTATCGGGCACCGAACTGGCGACGGTCGTCGTCGACGCGTCCGAGACGATCACGCGCTTGTGTGAACCGCCTTGTAACGCGGCCGCGGTCGCAATGCCACCCGCGAGCACGAACATCACCGCCGCGCCCGCGAGCAAGCGGCGCTGCGTACGCAACCGGCGGCCGCGCGCCACTACACCGTCGACCGGCGCGGGATCGGGCGGCAGGGGGTCGTCGAGATCTTCGAACATCAGGCGTCCTCATTTCCGAGTCCGAGCGTCACGCGCAACGCGGCGAGCCCGCGCGATGCCTGCGACTTGACCGTGCCGACCGAGCAACCGAGCGCGGCGGCCACCGTCGCCTCGGGCAGGTCGGCGACGAACCGCAACAGCACGACCTGCCGCTGGCGGCGCGGCAACGCGAGCAGCGCGCGATGGAGGTCGACCCGGTCGCCCGCGGGTTCCACGGCCTCCACGAAGCTGTTCACGTGATTGACGGCGGTCTTGCGCCGGCGCTGCGCGTCGATCGCCAGGTTTCCGGCCACCCGCGCCACCCATGCTTCCGGGCTGTCGAACCCGCCGATCCGGTTCCAGCGCGCGTAGGCCCGCGCGCAGGCTTCCTGCGCGAGGTCGGAGGCCTCTTCGCGGGCGCCGAGAAGCCGGAAGGCAACGCGGTAGGCGCTGCGGTAGAGGTCGGGATACGCGTCGTCGAATGTCGTGGCTTCCGCCCTCGCCCCGGTGTCGGCGGCAACTCCGATCACCACCGACTTCGCGATCATGCCTTCTTCACGGCTGAACCTCGGTAAAGGTTGCGTCGCGAGGCGCGATCGAGCCGATCGCGAGGAGGCGCATAAGTAGGCTGCTCCCTCGATGTCCTTCGACCTGGCCCCCGAATACCTCGAGCTCCAGGCGAGCGTGCGCAAGCTCGCCCAGGACAAGATCAAGCCCCGGGCCCGGGCGATCGACACCGACGCCACGTATCCGCAGGACGTGTTCGAGGTGTTCCGCGATGCCGGGCTCCTCGGCCTCGTCATCCCCGAGGCCTACGGCGGCGGCGGCGCGGGCATCCTCGGCCTCACGCTCGCGATCGAAGAGGTCGCCAAGTACTCGAACACCGCCGCGCTGATGCTGTTGCTCACGCGCCTGCCCACCGGACCGGTCCTGATCGCGGGCAGCGAGGAACAGAAGCAGCAATACATCCGGCCCGTCGCCACCGGCGAGAAGCGCGCCGGCTTCGGCCTCTCGGAACCACAGGCCGGTAGCGACGTTGTCGGCATGCGCACCAAGGCCGTGCCGGACGGCACCGATTGGGTGCTCAACGGAACGAAGTGCTGGATGTCGGGCGTCGTGCAGGCCGACTGGTATTGCGTGTTCGCCAAGACCGGTCCCGCCGACTCCCGTAAGCACGACGACATCTCGTGCTTCATCGTCGACCGAAACGCACCGGGAGTTTCCGTCGGTCGCACCGACGACAAGATGGGCGTGCGCGGCGTCGACACCGGCGAGCTCATCCTCGACGACGTGCGTGTGCCGGCCGAGAACGTCGTCGGCGAAGTCGGCGGTTTCCGGCTCGCGATGCTCGGGCTCAACTCGATGCGGCCCATCGTCGCGGCACGCGGGATCGGGCTGGCCGAGGGCGCGTTGATGTACGCCGTCGACTACGTGAAGCAACGCGCCGCGTTCGGCCGCACCATCGCCGACATGCAGGGCATCCAGTGGAAGATCGCCGAGCTCGCCACCGAGATCGAGGCCGCGCGCCTTCTCACGTACCGAGCTGCGATGATGGCCGACGAGGGGAAGTACACGAAGGAGTACGTGCCCTACTTGTCGATGGCGAAGTACTACGCGAGTGAAGTTGCCGTGAAGGTTTCGGGCGAGGCTCTGCAGATGTTGGGCGCGGCGGGCTATATGAAGGATCACCTGACCGAGCTCTACTACCGTGATGCCCGACAGCTGACGATCGTCGAAGGAACCTCGCAGGTGCAGCTCGGACTCATCGCACGCGGCGTCCTCGATCACGATCTGTGGTGGGACGAGTGAACCCGGCTGCGGTGCCCGCATGAACGAAGTTCTGTCACCCATCCTGGCGCGCGTGACGCGCGGGACGGAGCTGTTGCCCGAAGAGATCGAGGCCGCGCTCGCCGAGATCCTCGAAGGCCGCGTGACCGACATCCAGGCCGCGGGCTTCATCGTCGCGCTGCGCACCAAGGGCGAATCGGTCGAGGAGCTCGCCGCGCTCGTGCGCACGATGCACCGCTACGCGGACCACGTCGACGTCGCCGCGGGTGCGATCGACACCTGCGGTACCGGTGGCGACCGTTCCGGGACGATCAACGTGTCGACGATGGCGGCGATCGTCGCCGCGGGCGCGGGTGCACGCGTCGTCAAGCACGGCAACCGCGCGCAGTCGTCGAAGTGTGGTTCGGCCGACGTGTTGGAAGCGTTGGGTGTCGCGATCGAGCTCGGGCCCGCGGGTGTGTCGCGTTGTGTCGCGGACGCGGGCATCGGCTTCTGCCTCGCGCCGCGCTTTCACCCCGCGATGCGCTTCCTCGGCCCGGCGCGCAAGGAGCTCGGCGTACCGACCACGTTCAACTTCCTCGGGCCCCTCGCGAATCCGGCGCACGTGAAGCGGCAAGCGGTGGGCGTGAGCGACGAGACGATGGCCACGCGGATGCTCGGGGCCCTTCGCGTGCTCGGGACCGAGCACGCGATGGTGTTCCACGGCGACGACGGACTCGACGAGCTCACCACTTCCACGACGAGCACCGTGCACCAACTGGTCGACGGTGAGGTGCACTCGTTCACGCTCGATCCGCTCGACTACGGCATCCAACGCGCGTCGGCCGACACCTTGGCCGGCGGCGACGCACCCGAGAACGCGGTGGCGATCGAAGCCGTGCTCGCGGGCGAGACCGGCGAACACCGCGACATCGCGGTGTTGAACGCGGCGGCTGCGTTGGTCGTGGCCGGGCTCGTCGCCGACGTGGGCCAAGGGGTCGAAGCGGCGGCCGCCGCGATCGACGACGGTCGGGCCGCCCACGCCCTCGCAACACTCGTCCGGGTCAGTACCGAGGCCGCGGAAACCGAGAAGGGCAACGGCTGACCATGGCGCCCGTACTGCAATGTCCCGACTGCGGGGAGAAGCACCCGATCTCACGCGTACCGGCGACGGGGGCTTTCGCGTGTGCGGGGTGCGGTCGGGTGCTGAAGGTTCCGGAGGCGATGAGCCAACGGGCTGCCGGTGCCGCGGCGGGCGCAGGCGCAGCGGCGGCTGCTGCTTCCTCGGCGGCTCCTTCTTCGGCCGCGCCGGCCGCGGCGGCGGCGACGACCGCGACCCCCACGGTGAAGCCGGTCCCCGTCGCGACCGCGGTCGCGAGTCCGTCTGCACCCGGCGCCGACCCGAACGCCACGCGCGTCGTTCCCGGCGTCGACGAAGATGCGCTCAACGCGCTGTCGGGCCGCTCGGGAAAGGCGCCCACCCAGCTCGGCCGGGTGCCGTGGTGGATGCGGCTACTCCTGTGGTTCGTCGCGGTACCGCTCGGGTTCCTCGTCGTGTTCCTGATCGCCCGCGCGTTCGGGCTCTTCACGACCAATCAACTCTCCGACGTGTTCCTCGCGAACGACACGTCGCGCTTTTGGCCCGTTGCCCGGCTCCTACCGTTCGTCGCGCTGGCGACCGCGGCGTTCGTGCAGGGCGGCGTCTACCTGTTGGCCCGGCTGCGCGGCCGCCGAGGCCGCGGATCGAGCGGTACCGACGTCAGAACGCCGCGTCGCTCGGCGCGGGCGTAGCCGCCGACGTCGACGTCGACGCGGTGGTCGTCAGGGGCAGCGCGGGCCGGGGCAGGTCGGCGAGGAACTGTTCGACCACGTCGGCGGCCAACGGTCGGGCGAACATGAAGCCCTGGCCGCTGTCGCACTGTTCCTGTTGCAGCTGACAGAACTGGTCGTGTTCCTCGATGCCCTCGGCGAGTGTCTTGAGGCCAAGTTGCTTGCCGAGCTGCACGAGCGTCCGGATGAGCGCACTCGACTCGACCGAGTCGCTGATCGCGCTCACGAACGAACGGTCGATCTTCAAGATGTCGACCGGGAACTGTCGGAGATACGCGAGTGACGAGTAGCCGGTGCCGAAGTCGTCGATCGCTATGCCGACACCGAGTTCTTTGATTGCTCGGAGCTGCAGCGCGGTCGCGGTGGCGTCGTACATGATCGCGGTCTCGGTGAGCTCGATCACGAGCCCGGCCGCGTCGAGACCGGTGCGCTCGAGCGCGGACTGCAGATCGCGCACGAGGTGATCGCCGTCGAGCTGACGGGCGGAGACGTTGACCGACACGTACATGCCGCGCTCCGCGAGCTGCCATTCCTTGGCCTGGCGGGCGGCTTCGTCGATCACCCAGCGGCCGACGTCGACGATGAGCTTCGTCTCTTCGAGCAACGGGATGAACGAGTCGGGCTGCACCGTTCCGCGCACCGGATGCTGCCAACGCAGCAACGCTTCCATGCCGAGCGCGCGGCCGGATTCGAGCTCGAAGATCGGTTGGTACACGAGGTAGTACTCGCCCCGTTCGAGCGCGCCCCGCAGGTCGAGCTCGAGCGTGAGCCGGTCCTCGACCGCGGTCTGCATCTCGCGCTGGAACGCGGTGTAGCGATCGCGACCTGCGGCCTTGGCTTCGTAGAGCGCGATGTCGGCGTCACGCAACAGATCAGCCGCGGAGATGCGGTTGCCGCGGGCGATGCCGATGCTCGCGGTGATGCGGACGGTCGGCCGCGTCACGTCGTCGATCTCGAACGGTTCGCGCAGCACTTCGAGGAGTCGTTCGGCGACGAGCTCCGGGCTACCGGTCGGCGTCGCACCCTCGACGAGCACGACGAACTCGTCGCCACCGAGGCGGGCGATGGTGTCGCCTTCGCGGAGTGTCGCGAGCAGGCGAGTGGAGACGGCCTTCAGGAGCTGATCGCCGGCCTCGTGGCCGAGTGTGTCGTTCACTTGCTTGAAGCCGTCGAGGTCGAGGAACAGCGCCGCGGTCTCGCCGCCGCTGCGGCGGGCGCGCGCTTGCATCTGCTCGACGCGGTCGAGGATCAGCGTGCGGTTGGGCAGGCCGGTCAGCGAGTCGTGCAGGGCTTGGTGGCGAATGCCCTCGAGCAGCCGGGCGTTGCGGATCGCGATCGTCGCCTGGCTCGCGACGCCGCGTAGGCGCCCGGCCAGCTCGGGATCGTCGGTCATGCGCTCGGGCCGGTCGATGACGTCACCGAGGACCAGGCCGACGCGTTCGTCGTTCACGACGATCGGGATCGTGGCCACCGCGGCCGCGCCGAGCTCGCTCATCAACAGGGGGAGCACGTTCAGGTGCGCGGCGCTCTCGCGGTCCCAGACCGTGACCGCGGTGTCGCCGGCGCGGGGGGCGGGAACGGGCACGTCCATCGACCGTAGGCGGACCTCGTCGTTGACCGAGTAGCCGTACGTCGCGACGACCCGACCGGTGGTTGCGCCTGATTCGAACAGCGCGACCGCGGAACGATCGCAACCGATGACACCCGGCAGCGCGCGCACGATGTTGGCGGCCATGTCGTCGGTGGTCGCGAGTTGGGCCAGCGAGTTGGAAAGGTCGAGCAGTGCCCGCGCGGTGCGGGCCTGGCGGCGGGCGTCGTCGAGTGCGGAAGCGGAGTCGAGCGCGGCGGCGGCCAGGCGCGCGTACGCCTGCAGCACGACCTGTTCCTGCGGGAAGAAGACGCCGTTCGGGTTGAGCGCGGCGAGGCGTCCGTAACGGCGTTGCGACGACACGACGTCGACGACGATGCGGTGCTCGTCGTGTTCGAAGTCGGGGTCGAGCAGTTGGTACGACAGGCGCGTGGCTTCGTAGTCGTCGACACCCTTGGAGTACACGGGCTTCGGAGCCGACGGTAACGCTTCCAATGCGAGAACGAAGATCGGCGCGTGCATCGAGTGTGAGGCCGACGACACGATCTTGGTGAGCACGCGTTCGAGATCGTCTTCCGCGACGAGATCGCCGACGGTCTGGTGCAGCGACTCGAGGCGCGCGGTGAGGATCTCGATGCGCGACTCGAGGAACTCGGTGGTCGCGCCCGGCTCGTCAGGGAACCAGCGGATGCGGTACTCGCACACGGGCGCGCCGTCGCATGCGCACGCTTCGTGCACCACTTCGGGACGCATGCCGAACAGCTTGGGGATGTTCGAGTAGAGGCCCGCGGCCCACGAGCAGTACGCGCGGAAGGGCGCGAAGCCTTCGGTGAAACGCTCGTGCACGACCCACTCGGTCGGGCCGACCGCGCCGCCTTCGATCGCGATGACGGGCGCGAGGCTCGCACCGCCCGATTCCACGATCATGCCGAGGAGCGCTTCCGGTGAGCCGAGCGACTGCAGCAGGCTCGTCATCTCCGGCATCGACGAATCGGCGAGTCCGCCGCCCGCGGCGCGGCGCAGAGTCTCCGGGCCGCCGAACGATGCCGCGGTCACCTCGAGCAGGCGTCGCAGCTGGTCGTACGTGCTCCAGGTGGCGAGGTCGAAGAGTTCGTCGGCGCTGCGGGTCTCGCCCGCTTCGCCGAGGAGGCGTTCCTGCGCGCCCGGGTCGCCGTGTTCGCGCAGGTAGCGCAGCAACAGCCAGGTGTTGACGCCCGCGAAATGGCAATTCTCGAGCCCCGCTTCCGCCTCCATAGGGAGATGCGTCGTCGCGCTCGGCCCTCCCCTTGAGGACGCTTTGTCCGGACCGCCGGACCGGGCCGTGGCAGGCGGGTCGCGGGCGGGACTCGGGTCCCGAGGCGGCTCGGCTCAGAGCGAATTCGGGCGGCGGGGCGCTTCCCGGCCCGCGACGATCCGGGGGAGGGCGGAGGCGAGCTCGCCCTCGACGACGATCGGGCGCAGCCGGGCCGCATTCCGGGCCACCCACCGATCGACCACCAGGATCTCGGCGATATCGCTCCCCGCACCGGCCTGCTCCGCGCGTCGTTGCGACGAATCGTTCGACGATTCGTCGCGACGGGTTTGTAGGAGCGTGTCGTCGTCGGGCCAATGGACGAGTCCATGGCGGATCTCGATGCGCCGGCCGTCCCAGTCGACGACCACCCGCTCGACCCGCCGCCACATCGCCACGGTCCGCCGCCGCTCCATGGCCCGCGCCAGCGCGCCCAGCCGATCGCGCGTCGCCGCCGCCTCCTCGAAGCGCTCGTCGTCGGCCAGCCGGTGCATCCTCGCTTCGAGCGGCGCCAGCGCCACCTCGGGCTCGCTCGTCAACGCCCGCCGCACCATCCCGACGAACTCCGCGTACGCCTCCTCGGCCACATGGCCCCGGCACGGGCACGCGGCCACACCCAGCTGCGCGGGCACGCACGGCGGCCCGTCGGCGATGGGGCTGTGCCGCCCGATGCGCGTCGCACATCGCCGCAGCGGAACCGCCGACTCGATCGCCTCCCGCACGAGATGCGCGGCGGCCGTCGAGTTGAACGGCCCCAGGCTCGAACCGTCGGGCGGGGGCGTGCGGGTCACCGTCAACCGGGGGAACCGCTCGTCGGTCAGCTTCAGGAACGCATTGGCCCGCTTCGACTTTCCCTGCCGGTTGAAGCGCGGCTGCAAGCGCTGGATCAGCCGCAGCTCCCGGATCTCCGCCTCGAACGGAGTCGCGCACACGCGATGGTCGATCGAAACCAACTCCCGCAGCAGCTGCGGCACCTTGCGCCGATCGTCGGAGGCGAAATACGAACGCACCCGGGCGCGCAGATTCGTCGCCTTGCCCACGTAGAGCACACGCCGATCGCGATCGCGGAACACGTACACGCCGGGCTCCCGCGGCAGCCGCGCGGTCAGCGCCAGCTTCGATGCCGACGGGTGCGCCCGCATCGACGGCAACGCCAACAGATCGTCGAGTCCCAGCACGCCGTAACTCGCGGCGCGCTCCAATAGCGCGTGCAACACCTCCGCCGTCGCCGCCGCGTCGGCGTAGGCGCGGTGCGTCGGTTCGACACTCGTGCGGAAATGATTGGCCAACGTGTGCAAGCGGAGATTGGGAACTTCGTCGCGCACGAGTCGCCGCGCCAACGCCAGCGTGTCGACGCGCCGATTCGTCAAGCGCGGATACCCGTGCGCGACGAGCGCGGCGTCGAGGAACGCGCAGTCGAAACGGATGTTGTGCCCCACGATCACCGCGTCGCCCACGAACTCGAGCACCGCGGGCAAGAGCTCGGCCACACGCGGCGCGGGCAGCACCATCGACTGCGTGATGCCCGTCAGCACCGTGATCATCGGCGGGATCGGCACGCCCGGATTCACGAGCGAGTCGAGCCGGGCCAGCAGTTCACCGCCCCGCAGCTTGAGCGCGCCGATCTCGGTGATCGCGTCGACATTGGCCGAGCCGCCCGTGGTCTCGAGGTCGAGCACGACGAACGTGGTTTCCGACAACGGCATGCCCAGGTCGGCGAGCGACTGCTGGCGCGGCGCCCCGAGGAACGCCGGCGGTGCAGGCTCGAAACCGGGCAGCACCGCGGTGAGCGGGGAAGTGGGTGCCACGGAACGGGAAGCGTAGACGAACAAATGTTCGCACGCACATACGTTCGGCCCGGGAAGCCGTCGATGTAGGATCCGGGCCGTGAGCACGACCCGCTACCGCTGCAACGCCTGTGGCAACGTCACCCGCTTCGACGTGCTCGCGACCCGCCGGACCCGGGCCTTCCACCACTACTCGATCGGTGGCGACCTCGAGATCGAGGACGAAGAGGTCATCGAGGAGCGGGTCGAGCAGGTCACGTGCCGCTGGTGCAACAGCTCGGGCGACAAGATCGAGATCGTCGACCCGGCCGCGGCCGACCAAACGTCGGAATAGACGCCGCCGGGCGTAGCTGTCACACCCGTTGGTCATGCTTTCGGGCATGGACATTCGCACGATCGATTGCGACGAATGCATCGGGGCGGGCACCAATGCGTGCGACGACTGTGTCGTCAGCTTCATCCTCCGGCGCGAGCCGGGAGAGGCGTTGATCATCGATGCCGAAGAGGAGCGGGCCCTGCGTTCGCTCCAGGGCGGTGGGCTCGTACCCGAGCTCAGGCACCGCCCACGGCGGGTCGGCTGACGTCGCCGGCCGGTACCGCCTCTTCCTGGCGTTCGAACTGCGTGCGATACAGGTCGGAGTAGAGCCCGCCGCGCGCGAGCAGGGCCTCGTGGGTCCCGTTCTCGACGACGCGGCCGTCCTCGATCACGAGAATCTGATCGGCCTGCCGGATCGTCGACAAGCGGTGCGCGATCACGAGCGACGTCCGGCCCGTCAGCGCGATCTTCAGCGCCTCCTGCACGGCAACCTCGGATTCGGAGTCGAGGTGGGCCGTCGCCTCGTCGAGCACCACGACGCGCGGCGCCTTCAACAACAACCGGGCGATCGCGATGCGTTGCTTCTCGCCGCCCGAGAGCCGGTAGCCGCGGTCGCCGACGACGGTGTCGAGACCGTCGGGCAACGAATCGATCAGCGGTAGGATCTGGGCGGCTTCCAACGCGGTGCGCAGCTCGGCATCGGTCGCGTCGGGCTTGGCGTACCGCAGGTTCTGGGCGATCGTCTCGTGGAAGAGGTGCGCGTCCTGGGTCACGACCCCGATCGCCGCCCGCAACGAGTCGGCGGTCGCGTCGCGCACGTCGATCCCGTTCACCCGCACCGCGCCCGACCGCACGTCGTACAGCCGGGGCACGAGGCTGCTGATCGTGGTCTTGCCTGCGCCCGACGGGCCCACGAGCGCCACGAGTTGACCCGGTGCGGCGACGAACGAAACGTCGAACAGCACCTGTTGCGTCGGTGCCTGTTCGAGTATCGCGACCGATTCCAGCGACGCCAACGACACTTCTTCGGCAGTGGGGTAGCTGAAGGCAACGTGGTCGAACTCGACCGACGTGGGGCCGTCGGGGATCGCCACCGCGTCGGGCTTCTCGGCGATCATCGGCTCGAGGTCGAGCACCTCGAACACTCGGTCGAACGACACCAGCGCGGTCATCACGTCGACCTGCACGTTCGAGAGCGCGGTCAGCGGCGCGTAGAGCCGGTTCAGGTACGCGGTCAGGGCCACAACGGTGCCGAGCTCCAACGCTCCGTTCACGGCCATCACGCCACCCCAGCCGTAGACCATGGCGGTGGCCAACGAAGCCGTGAGCAGCAACGAGACCATGAAGATGCGCGTGTACAGCGCCTGGGTGATGCCGATGTCGCGGACCCGGGTGGCGCGCCGCTCGAACTCGTCGGATTCCGCCTTCGGGTTGCCGAACAACTTCACCAAGAGCGCGCCCGACACGTTGAACCGTTCGGTCATGGTCGTGTTCATCTGCGCGTTGAGCCCGTACGACTCACGGGTCAACGCCGCGAGGTGGCGCCCGACCCAGCGGGCCGGGAACACGAAGACCGGGAGAATGGCGAGCGCCACCAGCGTGATCTCCCAGGAGAGGAAGAACATCGCGGTGAGTGTCACGACCACGCCGATGGCGTTGCCGACCACCGACGACAAGGTGTCGGTGAACGCCTGCTGCGCGCCGAGCACGTCGTTGTTCAGGCGGGTGACGAGTGCGCCCGTCTGCGTGCGCGTGAAGAACGCGATCGGCATCTCCTGGACGTGCGAGAACACGCGGGTGCGCATGTCGAGGATGAGACCTTCACCGACGCGCGCCGAAACCCAGCGTTGCCACAGCGACAGGCCCGCGTCGACGATCGCGATGAGCCCCACGATGATCGCCAACTCGATCACGAGTTGGCTGTTCTTCTTGATGATGCCTTCGTCGATGATGGCTTTGAAAAGCAACGGGTTTGCGACGCCGAGGATCGCGTCGATGACGATCAGGACCAAGAAGACGCCGAGCAGGTGCCGGTACGGACGGGCGAAGGCGAAGATCCGGCGGGTGATGCCGGGCGGCAGCTTGTAGTCGCGGATCGATTCGTCGCGCCGGAACGAGCGCATCAGCCCCCAGCCGGCCGCGCCACCACCGCCGCGCCCGCCGCCTCCGCCTCCCATGCCCATACCCATACGCTGCGCCTCTCGACGACCACAGAACGGTTCAGTGGACGCGCTTTATTCCGACGGCGCCGACGAACCGCGTCCTGAGATAACGCTGGGTACGAGCGGGGTCAGTCCTGGTCGGTCTTGGCGAACTTGAGCAGATCGACCGCGCCCACGCCGGTGGCCTTGATGCCGCGCGCCACGATGCTCGTGTCCCAACCCTCGGCCTGTTGGCGCAGCGCGCCGACCGTGCAGTTCTCCTTGCCGAGAATCGAGAACGGGTCGTAGTCGTAGAGCTTCATCGCGTTGGCGTGCGAGATCTTGTCGATGTCGGCGTCGGAGCAGTTCGAGGCCTGCATCTGCTTCATGAACTGCTCGGGGCTCTGCGGCCACGTGGAGTCGGAGTGCGGGTAGTCGCACTCCCAGCAGATCTTGTCGATGTTCATCTTGTTGCGCAGGTCGATCCCGACGGGGTCGTCGATCCAGCAGCAGATGACCTGCTCGTCGAAGACCTGGCTCGGCAGGCGGCCGCCCATGTCCTGACCGGTCCAGAAGCGGTGGCGGTCGAACGTGTAGTCGATGCGCTCGCGGAAGTAGGGGATCCAGCCGATGCCACCTTCGCTCAACGCGTACTTGAGCTTGGGGTACTTCTGCGCGCTCGCCGACCACACGAAGTCGGCGGCGGCCTGCACGATGTTGATCGGCGACAACGTGATGAGCACGCTCATCGGCGCGTCGTCGGCGGTGATCACCATCTTCGACGAGGAACCGATGTGCACGTTCACGACCGTGCCGAGCTCTTCACACACCGCGAAGAACGGGTCCCAGTGGCCGGAGTGGATGCTCGGGTAACCGAGGTGCACGGGGTTCTCGGAGAACGTGACCGCGTGACAACCCTTGTCGGCGACGCGGCGCACCTCGTTCGCCATCTTCTCGACGTCCCACATCATCGGCAGCGCGAGCGGGATGAAACGACCGGGATACGCGCCGCACCAGCTGTCGATGTGCCAGTCGTTGTACGCCTGCACGAGCGCGACCGCGAGCGCTTCGTCCTTCTGCGCGGCGCGGGCGAACAGTTGACCGCAGAACTGCGGGAAGCTCGGGAAGCACATCGACCCGAGCAGACCGTTCGCGTTCATGTCCTTGATGCGGTCGTGGATGTCGTAGCAACCCGTGCGCATGTCGTCGAACGACTGCGGGTCCATCGCGTACTCCTCGGGCGGACGGCCCGCGACCGCGTTGAGCCCGATGTTCGGCAACTCCGCGCCCATGAACTGCCACACGTCGATGCCGCTGTCCTTGCGGACGAGCTTGGGCGCGATGTCGGCGTACTTCTGCTCCAGGCGACCCTCGAAGAGATCGGGGGGCTCCACGACGTGGTCGTCGACGCTGACCAGGACGAGGTCTTCGAGCTGCATGCGGTTCCCCCTAGGAACTGTTCGTCACGTACCTGACGTCGGCGTCAGTGTACGACTGGGTGCGGCCGCGGCTCAACCGTCTGCGGCGTGGGCCTTCAGCGCTTCCAGCGAGCACCATTCGATGGCGCCGGCATGGGTGGCGGCGAGGTTGACGCGCGGCGCCTTTCCGGCGTCGAACGCTTCCTGCCACCGGGGCGCGCACAGGCACCATTGGTCGCCGGCCTTGAGTCCGCCGAACCCGTACTGCGGCATCGGCGTGCTGAGGTCGTTGCCCTGTTCGGCCGAGAACGTGAGGAATTCGTCGGTCATGACAGCGCACACGAGGTGCACCCCGACGTCTTCGCCGTGCGAGTCGCAGCAACCGTTGCGCGTGAAGCCGGTCAACGGGTCGAAGCTGCAGGGCTCGAGCTCCGTGCCGAGAACGTTGCGGGGCATGGCGGTGGCTCAGTCCCAGACGACGGGCAGGGCCGCCGGGGCGCGGAAGATCGCGCCGGAGATCTGCCGCGGGTTCCGCGTCGGGGTCGGGTCGCAGGCCGGGCAGCCGGTCGAGCAGTTGTGTGAGGACGACGCGCGTCTCCATGCGGGCGAGGTGAAGGCCGAGGCACATGTGCGGCCCCCACGCGAACGCGAGGTGCTGCTTCTGCGGACGGAAGATGTCGAAGTCTTCCGGGTTGTCCCACACCTTCTCGTCGTGGTTCGCGGAACCGATGTTCACGGCGACGAACGAACCGGCGGCGACGAGCTCGCCTTCGACCTCGACGTCGCGGGCCGCGGTGCGCATGATGCCGATGAGCGGTGCTTCCCACCGCAGCCCTTCTTCGATCGCCTGCGGCATGAGGGCGCGGTCGGCGCGCAACGCGTCGAGCTGATCGGGATTCGATAGCAGTCCGTGGAGGAGGTTCGACGACGACCGGTACGTCGTCTCCGCGCCGGCCGGAAGTAGCAGGCGCAGGAACGAACAGATCTCTTCGTCGTTGAGGCGCGTGCCCTCGAGCTCGGCATTGACGAGGACCGAGATGACATCGTCCTGCGGGTGCACGCGGCGGTCGGAGATGATCGTGCAGAAGTATTCGAACAATGCCTGCGACACGTTCGCGGCCCGGTCGATCTCGAAGCCCGCGCTGATCACCTCGACCACGCGGCGGTGGAACATCGGCAGGTCTTCGCGCGGCAGGCCGAGCAGGCGCGAGATGACGACAACGGGAAACGGGAAGGTCACCTCGCGGACGAGGTCGGCCCGCTTCTCGGGCCGGTCGATGAATGTGTTGATGTGTTCGTCGACGACGTCGCGGACGAGCTCGCGTTCCCACGTTTCCATGGCCTTGCGGCTGAACGCCTGCTGCACGAGGCCGCGATAGAGGTGGTGTTCGGGCTCGTCCATCTCCAGGATCGAGTGGCCGAGGACCTTTCCCATGATGTCGGCGTAGCCCTGCGACGAGAACGACTCGCCGTCCTTCAACACCTGCTGCACCGCGTCGAAGCTGTACGCGGTGAAGACCTGGTCGTCCTCGCGCTTCATCGGGTGTTGCGGCCGCACGAGCGCGTACATCGGATACGGGTTCTCGACGATCCCCATCCCCGCGCTGCGATTGAACTCCTCGAAGGCGTCGTAGCCGTCGTCGAGATCCGGAGTGACCATGGGTCGACCGTACTACTGTGCGCGCCCATGGCTCTCGACCAGGCGAACCTCGGACTACTGGTGCTGCGCGTGGCCTTGGGCGCCACGATGATGGCGCACGGTTACAACCACATCTACCGGGGCGGCAAGATCAAAGGCACCGCCGGATGGTTCGGGAGCCTCGGGATGAATCCCGGGATCTTCCACGCCTGGCTCGCCAGCATCACCGAGCTTGCGGCCGGCGCTGCGCTCGCGCTCGGGCTGCTCACGCCGTTCGCGGCGGGCGCGCTCATCGGCACGCTCGTGGTCGCGTTCGTCACCAACCACCGCAAGGCCGGCTTCTTCGTGTTCCGCCGTCCGACCGAGGGCTGGGAATACATCATGAACCTCGTCGCCGCGCTGATCGCGGTCGCGTGTCTCGGCCCGGGCGAATGGTCGCTCGACAACGCGATCAACTTCACGGCCCACAGTTGGTGGGGGCTCGTGATCGCGTTGGTCATCGGTGTCGGTGGCGCGGCCGCCACGCTCGTCGTGTTCTGGCGTCCGCCCGCGCCGAAGCCCGCCGAGAGCTGACCCGCTCCTCTACGCGCGCGCGGCGCGGAGTTGTTCGACCAGGATCGGGAGAACTTCGCGCCAGTCGCCGACGATGCCGATGTCGGCCGCCGCGAAGATCGGCGCTTCCTGGTCGGCGTTGACCGCGAGCACGGTGCCGGCGGCGCGGAGGCCGACGGTGTGGTTGAACTTGCCGCTCGCGCCGACGCTGACGAAGAGGCGCGGCGCGATCGAACGGCCGGTGATGCCGATCTGGCGCGCGCGGGGGAGCCAGCCCTTGTCGGTGACCTTGCGGGTCGCGCCGAGCTCCGCGCCGAGCAGTGTGCGGAGCGGTTCGAGCTCGTCGTAGGCGTCGGGCTCGACGCCTTTGCCGATCCCGATGACGGTGTGCGCCTCCGCCAACACGTCGAGGTTGTCGTCGCGGGTCCGGGCGAGCACGCGGACGCGGTGGCGCGGGGTGAGTGGGGTTGCAGTCGTGGTGACGCCGCCGCTCGTGCGGGGCGCGAGGGTGGGCAGTACGCCGGCGCGGACCGTCGCCATCTGCACGGCCGACGAACAGTGGATCGCGGCGACGAGTTGGCCGCCGAACGCGGGCTTCCAGGCGACGAGTCGGTCGTCGGCACGCTCGAGCTCGACCGCGTCGCCGGTGAGGCCCGCGCCGAGTTGGGCCGCGACGCGGGCCGCGACTTCACGGCCCCACGCCGTTGACCCGGTGAGAATCGCCCACGGCCGTGCGGCGCGTGCGTGCGTGGCGACAGCTGCCGCGACATCCTCTTCGATGTTGTCGCCCGTGTGGCGCGCGATGTGATCGGCGCCCCACGAGATAAGCGTCTCGTGGTCGACGGGTTCGCCGAAGGTGATCGCCAGCACATTGCCGGTGAGGCCGGCGGCGGCGCCGAGTAGCTCGCGCGTGTCGTGCAGGCGATCGGGTTCGACGACCACCATGACGAGTTGCTGATCGGGAAGATGCGGCGCGACCGTCGCGGTCGGGGCAGTCGACTCGTGCGGCAGGAACGCGCCGCGTTCGTGCAGGAGGCGCACGGCTTCGCGCACCTGTTCCGCGAGCGTTGCCTCGGGCTTGCACTGCCGGGCGCGGGTGACGGCCATGACCTTCACCGCGCCGACCGAGGTCGGGGAGGCCGCCTGCCCCCAGGGTCCGGGCCCGAGGTCGGCGGCCGTGAGGCGGCGGATGCGATCGCCGGGGACGGCGGCGCGCTCGGGCGGGTCGACCTTGCACGGATCGATCAGCCGTTCCGCGCACGAGATGATCGCCGGGAGTCGCACCTCCGCCTGCAGCCAACCGTCGTCGTGCTCGCAGCGCGCGTCGACGTGCGTCCCGTCGATCGACAGGTGGCGGACCCCGCTCAGGAACGGGAGATCGCAGAGCTCGGCGAGTTCCGGTCCGACCTGGCCGGTGTCGGCATCGACCGAGTTGCGGCCGGTGAGCACGAGGTCGAACGCGCCGACGCGATCGGCCGCGACCCGATCGAGCGCGGCCGCGAGGGCTTTGGCCGTGGCGAGCGTGTCGGATCCGGCGAACGCAGGATCGGTGACGAGCACGCCGTCGATGTCGACATCCCGGGCCAAGCCCCACGCGATCGCCTCGCGCACGGAGTCCTCGGCCGCGGGCGGCCCGAGCGTGATCACCGTGACGTGCGAACCGGGACGGGCGGCCGCGAGCTCGACGCCCTGACTCACCGCGCGCCGGCAGTACGGGTTGAGCTCGAGGTCGACCCCGGCGCGGTTCAGCCGCCCGTCGGCCGCAAGTTCCATCTCCTCGAACTTCGGGATCTGCTTCACCAACACCGCAATGCGCACGCCGTGACAATACGGCCCGCACCCCCCAACCCCGCCAACAGTGGGCACGCTCACGCACCGTCGCGGTAGGTGAGCGTGCCCACAGTTGGCGCGGTGCGGGGGTTAGGAGAGGGTTTCGTCGATGATGGCGAGGGCGGCGAGCTGCTCGCGGTAGTGCGTCGGGGAATGGTGGACGAAGCGCACGTTCACGCCGGTGGCGCCGATCGCCGCGAAGCGCACCAGCTGCTCCGCGACGCGGTCGGGCTCGGCCATCGGGTCGAGCGGGTGCTCGTTCTGCAGGATCACGTCGACGGGGGTTTTGCGGGCGTTCCACGCGTCGGTGTCGCGCGTCTTCTGCAGCATCGTCTCGAGCTCGGCGGTGCGCAGGCCGAACGGGGCCCAGCCGTCGCCGAGCTCGACCGCGCGGCGCAGCGATCGTTGCGTCCGACCGCCGACCCACAACGGAACGCGCGGTTGGACCGCGCACGGGTCGACGAGGAAGCCGGAGAAGTCGTAGTACTCGCCGTGGTATTCGGGTTCGGGTTGGGACAGCGCGGCGCGCAGCGCGCGCATCGCGTCGTCGGCGCGGGCACCGCGGTCGGCGAACGACGCGCCGAGCAGTTCGAACTCTTCCTGCAGCGAGCCGACGCCGACTCCGATGATCGCGCGTCCGCCGGTGACGACGTCGAGGGTGCCATAGCGCTTGGCGATCGCGAGTGGGTGGTGGTAGCCGAGGACGAGCACGTGCGCGGCGAAGCGGATCGTCCTCGTCAGCGCGCCGAGTGCACCGAACGTCGCCAGCGGGTCGTAGTAGCGGCCGCCGCGCACCTGCGCGACATCGACTGGAACGGCAACGTGTTCGCTGCACGTGCAGTGGTGATAGCCGAGGCGTTCGGCTTCCTGCACGATGGCGACAATCTCGCCGAACGGCGCCGCCTGTTCCCACTGCGCGTGCGCGCGCGGCAGGAGCGTGAGCCCGGGAGTGACGATGCCGAGTTTCACTCGACGGGAGTTGACGCCAGTACGCGATCGATCGCGGTGACGAGGGCCGGCACGTGGGCCGGTGCTTCTTCGAGGCGGTTGGTCTCCGCGAGATGCACCATCGACTCGAACAATATGCCGAACACGCCGACCGAGATCGCCGCCGACTGCGGACTTACCGCGGCCTCCGCGTCGGAGCGGGCCCAGAGGTCGCGGATCAGATCGGCCAGCTCGCGGCGGATGCGGCTGCGCAGGGCGTTGACCTCGGGCGACGTACCGACGCCCTCGAGCAGGATGATGCGCGCCGCGGCCGGATCGGCGACCAGGCAGTCGACGTACGCGCGCACGCCGACTTCGGTGAGGTTGTCGGTCGGCGCGGCGTGATCGAGCTTGTTGCGCATCGTGTCGAGCAGCGTGCGCAGGCAGGTCTGCAGGGCGCCGTACATCGCGTCTTCGCGGTTGTCGAAGAACGCGTAGAACGCAGTACGACTCGTGCGCGCGCTGCGGACGATGTCTTCGACCGACGTGTGGTGATACCCGCGCGCGGCGAATTCGTCGATCGCGGCCCGTACCAACCGGCGGCGCTGATCGGCGCGCCGTTCCTCGGCGGAGAGCCCGCGATAGCGGCGTCCGGCCGCGGGTGGATCCACTTCGGAGATCTCGTTTTCGGCCCTCGGATCAGGCGTGAGCGCGTGCGCAACCACCACGAGAAGGTTATCGGTCCGTTTGGCTCGCTAGCTTTCGGGCATGGCGGACAAATCTTCGACGCTGAGCGACGCGATCGCACAGCACGTGCACGCGGGCGACACGATTCACCCGATTGTCGGGCACACCCGCTGGACCGCGGCGACGCGCGAGGTCGTGCGGCAATGGTGGGGCCGGGATCCGGGCTTCACCCTGGCCATGCTGTCGCTCTCCAGCCTGGGTGCACTGTTCTTCCGCGGGCAGCTGGTGCGCAAGGTCATCACCGGTTACTCGGGAGACACTTTTCCCAATTTCACCCCGAATCCGTGGTTCGCAGGCGCCTACGAACGGGGTGAGGTCGAGGTCGAGCACTGGTCGTTCTTGGCATTCTCACAGCGACTGGAGGCCGCGGCGCGCGGGTTGCCGGCCATCGTCACCCGTTCGATCGCGGGATCGTCGATGGAAGAGAACGACGCGTTCGCCCGCGCCGACACGCCGTTCGGATCGGTCGGACTGCTCGCGCCGCTCGTCCCCGACGTCACGCTCATGCACGCGCTCGTCGCCGATCGCGCCGGCAACGTAGTGGTCCACCCGCCGCTGCTCGAAGGGATTTGGGGCGCGCTCGCGGCGAAGCGCGGCGTTGTCGTCACCGTCGAGCGCATCGTCGACGACGTGCGGCCGTGGTCGCATCTCGTGCGCATCCCCGCGCACCGCGTTCTCGCGGTCGTGGAGTGCCCGATGGGTGCACATCCGGGCGGCCTCTACACGGGCGACGTTCCGGTCGACGGCTACGGCGAGGACTACGACTTCTGGGTCGACGCCCGCGCCGCGACGCGTGCCGGTCCCGACGAGTACGACGCATGGATCAAACGCTGGGTGCTCGACGTCGAAACGCAAGAGCAGTGGCTCGACCTCGTCGGCCCGCAACGCATCGCCCGGTTGCGCGCCAAAGCCGATCCGGAATCGTGGCGCGCCGACGCCGCCGCGTATCCACCCGATCTCGATGCGCCGGTCAACGGTTGGGAACGCGCCGCGGTGTGGGGTGCCCGGCACTTGGCTGCTCGGGTCGTGGCGACAGGTGCCGACGCGGTACTCGCGGGCGCGGGGGTTGCGAACCTGGCCGCGTGGCTCGGCGTGCAGATCGCGCGCGACGCGGGTTCCGACGTCAAGCTCACCGCCGAGATCGGACTGTGGGATTACGACGCAACACTCGGTGACCCGTTCGTGCTCAACCATCGCAACTTCCCGACGGCCACGATGCTCGTCGACGCGCAGTTCGTGCTCGGCGCGCTGGTCGGTGGTTCGGGGACGACGACGATCGGGTGTCTCGGCGGCGCGCAGATCGACCGCGTCGGGAACATCAACTCCACGTGGATCCCGCCCCGCCCGTTCCTCGTCGGTTCGGGCGGCGGGAACGACGTCGCGAGCACCGCGGCCGAGAACGTGATCGTGGCCACGCTCACCGCACAACGGACGGTCGCCGAATGCGGCTACGTCACCTCGCCGGGCACGCACGTGCAGGCGCTCGTCACCGATCTGGCGACGTTCGAGAAACGCGACGGCGTGCTGCAGGTCACGGCGCTGGCGCCCGGCGCCACGTTCGCAGACGTGCAAGGGCTGTGCGGATGGGAGCTCGAGTCGCCTTCGTCGGCGTTGCCGGTGCTCGACGAACCGACCGCCGACGAGGTCGGCGCGCTCCGGCGCTGGGATCCGCGGGGCTGGTTCCTGCGGGCGCGGTAGTCGCCGCGCCCGATAGCTGCGACTACCGCGTCACCACGACACACGCGGCGTTGGCGCCGCGGCCGACGGTGTGCGCGAGGCCGACGCGGGCGTTCTCGACCTGACGCGGGCCCGCCTCACCGCGCAGCTGGTGCACGAGCTCGACGACCTGGCCCAGCGCGGAGGCGCCGAGGGGCTCGCCCTTCGACAACAACCCGCCGCTCGGGTTCACGACGATGCGCGGGTTCGCGAGCAGTTTGGCCTGTTCGCCGGGGGCACAGAGGTCGAGCTCCTGGTACGCGAGCAGCTCGCGGGCCGCGTCGGTGTCCTGGCATTCCACGACGTCGAGGTCGTCGGGCGCGATTCCCGCTTCCGCATACGCGTCGTGTGCGGCCAGTGCCGACGGGGGCGTGATCTCGCGGTCGTCGATGCCCGACAACGGAGTCGCTTCGCCCAGCACGCTTCCGGGTAGATGTGAACGCAGGCGCGCCGCCGCGAGTTGAATGCCGCCGTCGCCCTTCTGCAGGACGAGCGCGGCCGCACCTTCGTTGGGCGAGCACAGCATCCAGAGGTGCAGCGGTTCGCACACGACGCGCGAGGCGAGCACTTCCTCGGCGGTGACGGCCTTGCGGAACATCGCGTTCGGATTGTTCACGCCGTTGCGCCGGTTCTTCACGACAACCTCGGCGAGATGCTGCTTTGTGAGCCCGGCTTCGCGCAGGAGTCGTTGCGCGCGCAGCGCGAAGTACGCGGGCGTGGCGGCCAGGCCGCCCTCCTCGCGCCACGGTTCGAAGAACGACGAGCGGATGATGCCCTTAGGCATCTTCTCGACGCCGAAGACGAGTGCACAGTCGTACTGGCCGGCGCGGATGGCACCGGCCGCCAGCTGCAGCGCCGCGCCTCCGCTCGCGCAGCCCGCCTCGACGTCGACGATCGGCACTCCGGTGAGCGCCAGCGCGCCGAGCACCTTGTGTCCCGACGCGACGCCGCCGTAGGCCGTCCCGCAGAACGCAGCCTGGAACGGCGGATTGCCCGCTTCGGCGAGCGCGGCACGCACCGCGTGCACGCCCATGTCGGTCGGGGTCTTGCCCTCGAACCGGCCGAACGGGTGCAGCCCGGTGCCGGTTATGCGAACGCCCACGTGACCACTCCGTCGGGCAACTCGTCGGCGACGAGCGTCATGGGCTGGCCGAACTCCAATTGTCCGGGATCGGACTCGCGCAGGCGGGTCACGATCCGAAGCTGTTCCTCGACCAACTCGACCACGCCGAATCCGAACGGCACCGGTCCGTTGTAACCGGGCGGCGCGGCCGTGACCGCGGTCCACGCCCACAATGTTGCGGCGCACAACAGCGCGACCCGTTCCACGTCGGTCGCGCCCGAGTACGGGCAGGTGTCGAGCAGCGGGAAGTGATACTTCCCGCTGGTGGGGGAGTAACCCCCGATGAGCTCGATCCGGCCGTCGGAGTCGGGCTCGAACAACCCGTCGTGGATCGGTCGCCAGTCGTGGGCCGCGGGCGCGCTCACACGATGCCCTTGCTGCGCAGCGCGTCGATATCGGCGGCGGAGAGGTCGAGGAGTTGCGAGAGCACTTCGTCGGTGTGCTCGCCGAGGCGGGGCGCGCCGGCCGGTGCGACCGGATCCTCGCCGACGTGGCGGGGATACGGCGCCTGTTGGCGAATCGGTCCGATGACCGGATCATCGACGGTGACGAGGTCGTGCCGCGCCGCGAAGTGCGGGTCGGCGAAGATGTCGGCCGACGTGTACGCCGTCGCAACCGGCACGTCGTGCGCAACGCACCGTTCCTCGATCACGCGCGCCTCGAGCGCGCGCGTCCAGTCGGCGACGATGCCGTTGATCGTGTCGCCGTTCGCGGCTCGGTCGGCGAGACGCGCGAACCGGGCGTCGTCGAGGAGGTCGAGCCGGTCCATGGCCTTGCAGAGCCGACCGAAGTTCGCGTCGGAGCCCGCGACGATGCACACGAACTTGTCGTCGGCGGTGGGGTAGTTGTCGAGCGGCGCGGAGTTGGCCAGCCGGTTGCCTTCGCGGCTCCGTACCGTTCCGAGCCGGTCGTACGCGGGGAGCGTCCACTCGAGGATGCGCAGCACCGAGCCGTACAACGCCGCGTCGATGACCGCGCCGCCTTTGCCGCGCGCATCGCGCGCGTACAGCGCCGCGACCGCGGCGTGCGCGGCGAACACGCCGGTGAGGTAGTCGGAGATGGTGACGCCGACGCGCACCGGCGGCCGATCGGGGTAGCCGGTGAGATGCAACAGGCCGCCGTACCCGATGCCGACGCGGTCGAGGCCGGGCCGCTCCGTGTACGGGCCGTCCTGGCCGAACATCGAGATGCGCACGGTTACCAGTCGTTCCGCGAGCCGGGACGGGTCGATGTTCCACTGCTCGAGCGTGCCGGGTCGGAAGTTCTCGACCACCACGTCGGCGGTCGCCGCGAGCTTGCGGAAGACGTCCTGGCCGCCGGGTGTGCGCAGGTCGAGCGTGACGCTCTTGCGGCCGCGACCCTCGACCGCCCAGAACAGCGAATACCCGTCGACGAACGGCCCGATCTCGCGCATGAAATCGCCGCCGCGCGGTTGCTCGATCTTGATGACCTCCGCGCCCTGCTCGCCGAGCAGCCCGGCGCAGAACGGCGCCGCGATGCGCGTTCCGAGATCGAGGACGCGCACGCCCTCGAGCGCACCACTCACGAAAACGCCTCGGTCACGCTCGGCCTTGTTCCTTCTTGACCGCGTCCATGCCGCCCGACTTGCGGGTCTCCACCTTGGCGAGCGCGGTGGGTGTGTTCGAGACGAACTGATGCAGCATGAAGTGGTACTGCCACGACTCGCGTTGTCCCATGCCGTCGATCATGTGATTGATCGAAGCCTTGACGGCCTCCGCGGTCAGCGGCGGTACGAGCGCGACCTGCTCGGCCATGGCGCGCGTCTCGCGCTCCAGATCGGCGCGGGGTACGACGCGATTCACGAGGCCGTACTTCTCCGCCTCGACCGCGCTGAACTCCTGCGCGCAGAACAAGAACTCTTTCGCCTTGCGCGGTCCGAGCTCCCACGGTTCCACCAGTAACTCCACGCCGACGCCCGACATGCGCAGGACGGGGTTCGAGAACCGCGCGTCGTCGGCGGCGACGATGAGGTCGCACATGCATGCGAGCATGAGACCTGCGGCCGAACACGTTCCCTGTACCGCCGCGATCGTCGGCTTGCGCAGGTCGCGGATCTTCACGAGCTTGTCGAAATACATGACCTGCTCGTGGCGGAGCTTGCCTTCGGGCGTGCTGCGCATCGCCGACCAGTGTTCGTCGCCCGCGAGCAGCTCCTTGAGGTCGTGGCCGGCGGAGAAGTGCTTGCCCTCGGCCGCGAGCACGACAACCCGGACCGCGTCGTCGGCGTCGGCGCGGTCGAACGCCGCGTCGAGCTCGTCGATCATCTGACTGTTCTGGGCGTTGGCGGCGCGGGGCCGGTCGAGCGTGATGGTGGCGATCGGGCCGTCGACCGAATAGCGGATGGTCGCGGCGGCATCCGCGCTCGGGGAGGTGGTCACGCGCGAGGATCGTAGCGGCGCTACCCGATCGACCCGCTTACTCGTCCTAACTCGTCGACCCGTTCCCGCCGAGAATGAAGGTGATGTCGATCCGGCCCCAGCCCGAATCCCCGGACGCCGCTCGTGCGGTGGGCGCGCTGCTCGCGCCGGTTGTGGCATGTTTGCGCGGCGACGACGAGGGCGTGCGGCTGTTGCTCGACGACACCTGCGAGAGCGGAGCGGCCGCCGGCGCGATCCGGGCCGCGCCGGCAATCGTCCGCGTCTATCTGCGCCTCGCCCCGCCGCCCGACGGCGCGGACGAGATCGTCCGCGAGTTTCCCGATGCCGCGATCGAGCGCTTCGGCGACCCCGAGCTCGTGACGCTCGGTATCGAGTGCCTGCATGTGGCGCGCGTGCCCGAACCGATCGAGAACATCGCCCGCGCCGTCTTCGTGGACGACGCGTTGACCCACGGCGATCTGCACGCACTCGAGGGTGCGGTCGCGTCGTGTTGGTGGTGTGCACTTCGGAGCGCGCGCCTGCGCGACGTCGACCCGATCACCGAGGCCGCGGCCATCTGCCGCTACGTCGCACGCGTCGCCTGAGCGACGCGCCGCTACGTGATCGTGATCGGAGCGTGTTGTTGGTCAGTGCCCCATCGTCGACTTGCAGGGTGTAACTCCCGGCTAGGTCGATCGAACATCCGATGAAGACGGCCACGCCGTTCACGGTCGCAACAGGAGTCGGACTTGTGCATGTGAGTGTGGCGTTTGCGGGAAGTGACGGCTGCGTGATCGTCAATGTCACGTTGGTCGAGCCGGCCGTCACGGTGTTCCCACCCGCATCCTCGACGGTTGCTACCGGCTGTTGCGCGAACGCAACGCCGTTGGCCGTCGTCGCGCTGGGCTGGGTCGTGAACACGATCTGAGATGCCGCGCCGATGCCGATCGTCAAGGGGATGCTCGTAGCGGAGCTGGGATCCGGTCGTGACCGTGGCCAGCAATGTGTACGTGGTGGTGCTTGCCAAGTCGATTCGGCAGTTTGTAAATGTGGAAACGCCAGCTGTGGCGGTCAGCGGGTTCGTCGTACACGTCAGGGCGGCAGCGGTGGGGTCGGAAGGCCGAGTGATCGACAGCGTGATCGGGCTCGTGTTGGCCGTCACGGTGTTGCCGCCCGCGTCCTGCACCGCGACGCGCGGCTGCGTAGCGAAGTTCGTGCCGCCGGTGGAGCCGACGGGCTGACGGATGAAGCCGAGTTTGACGGGCGTACCGATCGTGATCGCGAAGGGCACGCTCGTCACCGCGGTCGGACCGGTGGTCACGGTGGCGAGCAGTGTGTAGGTGGTTCCGCTCACGAGGTCGATGCTGCAACCGCTGAAGACGGCGATTCCGGCGGCCGGCGTCACCGGGTTCGTCGGGCACGACAGGGCCGCGCCGACCGGGTTCGACGGTTGCGTGATGCTCAGTGTCACGGGGCTCGCGTTGCCGACGACAATGTTGCCGCCCGCGTCCTGCACCGCCACGCGGGGTTGGATCGGGAAGGCGGTTCCCCCGGTCGAGGCGCTCGGTTGCACGGTGAAGCCGAGCTTCACTGCCGCGCCGATCGTGATCGTCAGCGGGTTGCTGGTCGCGGCGGTCGGGCCCGTCGTCACGGTGGCCAGCAACGTGTAGGTCGTGGTGCTGGCCAGGTCGATCGTGCAGGCCGCGAACGTCGCGGATCCCGACGTCGGGGTCACGGTGGTCGAGGTGCACGTGAGCACGGCGCCCACCGGTGCCGACGGCTGCGTGATCGCGACGGTGATCGGGCTCGCGTTGCCCGGCACGGTGTTGCCACCCGCGTCTTGAATGGCGACGATCGGCTGCGTGGCGAACGCAGTGCCACCACTCGAGCCGACCGGCTGCTGCGTGAACCGCAGCTGGGTCGCGGCACCAACCGTGATCGCAAACGCACTGCTGATCCCGGTGGTCGGGCCCGCGGTGTACGTGGCGAGCAGGGTGTAGGTGGTCGTGCTCTGCAGATCGACCGCGCAGCCCGCGTACACGGGAGTGAGACCGCCGGTCACGGTGCGGGTCGTGCTCGTGGTGCAGCTGAGCGCGGCACCGGCCGGGTCGGGTGCGTTGAGGGTGAGGGTGACGGAGCCGGTGTCGGCGCCGGAAACGGTGTTGCCGCCCGCGTCCTTGACTGCGACCTGCGGCTGGGTGGTGAACGCGGTACCGCCGGTCGAGGCGCTCGGCGAAGTCACGAACGTGAGGTGCGTCGCGGGGCCGATCCCGATGGTGACCGGCACGCTGGTACCGACGATGCCGCCCACGCTGTACGTGGCGAGCAGTGTGTAGGTGGTCGTGCTGGCCAGGTCGATCGCGCACGCGGCGAAGGTGGGCGTCAGCCCGGCCGTGACGCCGAGAGTCGTGTTGGTGCACGTGAGTGCAGCGCCGACGGGAGCGGACGGTTGCGTGATCGTCAACGTCACGGCGCCCGTGTTGGTGGAGACGGTGTTGCCGCCCGCGTCCTGCACGGCGACGCGGGGCTGGGTCGGGAACGCGACTCCGCCCGTCGACCCGATGGGTTGCGTGACGAACCCGAGATGAGTGGCCGGACCGACCGCGATCGCGAACGCGGCACTGGCCGCGTCGGTGAGTCCGGTCGTGACGGATGCGTGCAACTGATAGGTCGTCGTGCTCGCCCGATTGATCAGGCAACCCGCGAAGACTGCGATGCCGTTGATCGGCGTCACCGGGTTCGTCGTGCACGCCACCACGGCGCCGGCCGGATCGGTCGGCGTGACCATGTCGAGCGTGACCGGGCTGGCGTCACCGACGACGACGTTGCCACCCGCGTCGAGGATGGCCACGTGCGGTTGCGTAGCGAAGGCGACGCCACCGGTCGACGCGCCGGGTTGCGTGACGAACGCGACATGGGTTGCGCCACCGACCGTAACGGTGAACGCGTTGCTCGACGCGCTGAACGGACCGACCGCGTGCAAGGTGTAGGTCGTGGTGCTCGCCCGGTCGATGCTGCAACCGGCGAAGGTGGCGACCCCCTGGACGAGCGCCACCGTCGTCGAGGAGGTCGTGCACGTGAGCGCAGCTCCGACAGGATCCGACGGCTGACTGATCGACAGTACGACGTTGCCGGTTCCGGTCGTCACGGTGTTGTTCGCCGCGTCGAGCAGCGTCACGACCGGCTGCGTCGACAGGTTCACCGCGCCGGCGGCACCTCCGGGTTGCGTCGTGAACGCGATGTGGGTCGCAGCCGCGGCGCCGACGTTGAACGCGGCGCCGTCCGTGCCGAACGTTCCGTCACCGACGTGCAATCGATAGGTGCCGGCGAGGTCGATCTGACAACCCGGGAACGATGCCTGGCCGTTGACGTACGGCTCGTTGAGATCGGTACAGGTCAGGGCCGCCCCCGCGGGAGTCACCGGCGTTGTCAGCCTCAGCGTCACGCTTCCGGTGTTGACGGTTGTGACCGTGTTGCCGACCCGGTCCTCGAGGAACACGGTAGGCGTGGTGCCGAACGTGACGAAGCTGGTGGCATTGCCGGAGTTTGCCGCGAACGCGATGTGCGTCGGCGCGCCCGCGGAGTTCACGAACGCCGCGCTCACGGCCGACGTCAACGCGCCGTCGGTCGCCGTCAGCGTGTAGGTACCGGGGGAGTCGACGTTGCAGCCGGCGAACGTCGCGACTCCGGCCGCGGCCGACTTCGGGTTGGTCGTGCACACGAACGTCTGTTGTCCGGCCGCGGTGATGTGCAGTGTCACTGCGCTGGTGTCGGTCGGAACCGTCGCGCCGGTCGCATCCTGCAACGTCACGACCGGCTGACGCACGAACGCGTCGCCACCCGTCGACGTCGCGCTCGGCTGGGTGGTGAAGGCGAGCTTCGTCGCCGGAGAGGCGGGCGGAGTCGGCGGGGCCGGAGGAGCCGTCGGGATCACCGGTGCCGAGCCCGCGATGCCGACGACCGGCCGGCCGGCGCCGGACGTTCCCGAACCGAAGAAGTGTGCGTCGCCGAACGAGAACACGCCGCCGTCGGCCGCGACGAACCAGTAACCCTTTCCGCTCGGAGTCGCGGTCATCGCCGCGATCGGCTCGTTGAGCGTGGTTCCGCCGGTCGATCCGTGGAAGCCCGCGTCGCCGAACACGAAGATCCCGCCGTCGGAGGCGACCATCCAGTAGCCGTGACCCGAAGGCGTCGACGCGATTCCGGTGATGGGCCGGTTGAGCGTGGTTCCGCCGGTCGATCCGTGGAACGCGGCGTCGCCGAACGCGAACACGCCACCGTCGGAGGCCACGAGCGTGTAGCCGTGACCGGAGCGGGTTGCGGTCATGCCCACGATCGGCTTGTTCAACGGAGTTGCGCCGGTGGAACCGTGGAACGCGGCGTCGCCGAACGAGAAGATCCCGCCGTCGGAGGCGACGAGCCAGTAGCCGCGGCCCGAAGGTGTCGCGGTCATGCCCACTATCGGCTTGTTCAATGTGATCGCGCCGGTGGAACCGAAGAACCGCGCGTCGCCGAACGAGAAGATGCCACCGTCGGAGGCGACGAGCCAGTAGCCGCGCCGCGACGCGGTGGCCGCGAGGCCGACGATCGGGACGTTGATCGGCGCACTCCCCGTCGAGCCGTGGAAGGCCGCGCCGCCACCGGCGAAGACGCCGCCGCCGGAGTCGACCGTCCAGTACCCCTCACCCGCTGCGCCCTGCGCGCGCACGGCCGGATGAAACGCGACGCGCGCTCGAGCGCGCGGGCACGATCGCGGCGTGAGCCGCCATCGCCGAGGCCGCCGGTGCGAATCCGGCTACGGCCGCAAGCGCGGCGACGATCACGACGAAGGTTCGACGTACTCGAGGCATGCGGATCTTCCCGGTCGTCGAGCGCGCGCCGGTGCGGCGCGGGCGAGGATGCCTCGACACCTTGGTGGGGACACCATCGCGGTTGCGTGACGGCGGCGCACGCGACGAGGCGCCCGCCGGTCGCCTGACGGGGCAACCGACGGACGCCGTCGTGGTGGGATTACCGATTGGACGATTCGACGATCAGACGACGGTCACCGTCGCACCGACCGTCAACGTGCCGTTGCCGGCCGTCAGCGTGTACGGCGCCGCCGGGCCCGTGATGTTGCAACCGGTGAACGCGGCGACTCCGTTCGTCGCGACGAGCGTGTTGCCGGCCTGCGTGCAGGCGAGAACCCCGCCGGCCGAGAGCGTCAGCGTGATCGTGTTCGCGGTCGTGACGGTGTTGCCGGATGCGTCTTCGACCGTCACCGTCGGCATCGTGGTGAAGTTCGTGGTGCTGGGCTGGTTGTCGACCGGCACGACCGTGTACACGAGCTGGGTCGCGGTTCCCGCGCCGAGTGCGATGTCGGTGCTGTCGCCGGTGACGGTGCCGTTGGTGGCGTGGATGTGGTAGGTCGCGGCCGTGCCGGTCAGTGTGCAACCGGTGAAGGTGGCGACGCCGTTGGTTGCGGCCATCGCGTTGCCGGCTTGATCGCAGACCAGGACTGCACCGGCGGGGGCTTCCGTCAGCGTGATGGTGTTGGCGGTTGTGACGATGTTGCCGGATGCGTCTTCGACCGTGACGGTCGGCGACGCGACGAGCGCCGTTCCGCTGGCCTCGGTATTGCTCGGTTGGGTGGTGAACAGCGCCTGGCTCGCCGTACCGGCGCCGAGGGCGATGTTCGTGCTGTCGGCGGTGAGGGTTCCGTTGGTTGCGTGCAGGTGATAGGTCGCGGCGGTTCCGGTCAGCGTGCAACCGGTGAACGCAGCCACACCGTTCGTCGCGATGAGTGCGTTGCCGGCTTGGTCACAACTCAGGACCGCGCCCGCAGGGGCTTGCGTCAGCGTGATGGTGTTGGCGGTCGTGACGGTGTTGCCCGATGCGTCTTCGACCGTGACGGTCGGCGACGTTCCGAGCGCGGTGCCGCTGGCCTCGGTGGTGCTCGGCTGGGTGGTGAAGAGCACCTGGGTGGCGGTACCGGCGCCCAGGGCGATGTTGGTGCTGTCGCCGGCGAGCGTGCCGTTGCCGGCGTGGAGGTGGTACGTGCCGGCCGTGCCGGTCAGCTTGCAACCGGTGAAGGTGGCGACGCCGTTGGTTGCGGCCATCGCGTTTCCGGCCTGGTCGCAGACCAGAACCGCGCCGCCCGGCGCTTCGGTCAGCGTGATGGTGTTGGCGGTTGTGACGACGTTGCCGGATGCGTCTTCGACGGTGACCGTCGGCGACGTTCCGAGTGCCGTACCGCTGGCCTCGGTGGTGCTGGGTTGGGTGGTGAACAGCACCTGGCTGCCGAGACCGGCGCCGACGACGATGTTGGTGCTGTCGGCGGTGAGGGTGCCGTTGCCGGCGTGAAGGTGGTAGGTCGCGGCCGTGCCGGTCAGCGTGCAACCGGTGAAGGCGGCGACGCCGTTGGTGGCGACCAGCGCGTTGCCGGCTTGGTCACAAGTGAGGACCGCACCTGCGGGTGCGCTGGTCAGCGTGATGGTGTTGGCGGTGGTGACGATGTTGCCGGATGCATCTTCGACCGTGACCGTCGGCTGTTGGCCGAGCGCGGTTCCGGTGGTTTCGATGCCGCTCGGCTGAGTGGTGAACAGCACCTGGGTCGCCGCACCGGCACCGAGCGCGATGTTCGTGCTGGTTCCGTTGACGGTGCCGTTGCTCGCGCCGAGTGCGTAGGTGGCGGCGGCGCCGGTGAGCTTGCAGCCGGTGAAGACGGCCACCCCGTTGGTTGCGGCCATCGCATTGCCGGCTTGATCACAGACCAGCGTTGCGCCGACCGGTGAGCGCGTCAACGTGATGGTGTTGGCGGTCGTCACCGTGTTGCCGCCCGAGTCTTCGACCGTGACCGTCGGCGATGCGACGAGTGCCGTACCGCTGGCCCCGGTGGCGCTGGGCTCGGTGGTGAACACGAGGTGCGTCGCCGCGCCGACCGCCAACGTGACGGCGGTGCTGGTTCCGGTGACGGTGCCGTTCGTGGCGCCGAGCGTGTAGCTGCCCGGCGTACCGGTGATCGTGCAACCGGTGAAGGCCGCGACACCCGTCGTCGTGAGTTTGGTGTTGCTGCCCGTGCAAGCGAGTGTGCCGAGTGAGGGCGACAACGTGATGCTGGTCCCGGTTGTGACGGTGTTGCCCGACACGTCCTCGACGGTGACCGTGGGCTGCTGGGCGATTGCGCTACCGCTGAGAGCAGTCGAGCTCGGCTCGACGGTGAACACCAGGTGCGTCGCGGCGCTGGCGCCGACGGCGATGCTGCTGCTGGTGCCGGTGACGGTTCCGTTGGTCGCGTGCAGCGTGTACGGGCCCGCAGTACCGGTCAGCTTGCATCCGGTGAAGGCGGAAACTCCGTTCGTTGCGAGCAACGCGTTGCCGGCCTGGTTGCAGACGAGGGTGGTTCCCGCGCCCACCGACAAGGTGATCGTCGTGGCTGCGGTAACGGTGTTGCCGCCCGCGTCTTCGACCGTCCCGGTCGGCTGGACTCCGAACGCGGTGCCGCTGACCGCGGTTGCGCTCGGCTCGGTGGAGAATGCAACCTGGCTCGCGGGACCGACCGTGATGGCGGCCGGAGTCGTGTCGGGCGTCAGCGAGCCCGACGTCGCGTCGAGCGTGTAGGTGCCGGCCTTGTTGATGCTGCAACCCGCGAAGGTCGCGACTCCGGCAACTGCGTTGACCGTGTTCGCGTCGCAGGTGAGCACCACGCCCGCCGGGGAACCGGCGATCGAGAGGGTGACGGGGTTGGTGGCCGTCGACGCCGTCGCGCCCTTCGAGTCGAGCAGGTGCACGACGGGCTGGGTGGCGAACGGAACGCCGCCGGTGGATGCGCTCGGTGCGGTGGTCACCACGAGGTGCGTGGCCGGGGGGATGGCCGGCGAGGAGCTGGCCATGCCGATGACGGAGAGGTCTGCGCCTTCGGTGCCCGAACCGTGGAAGACCGCGTCGCCGAAGGAGAAGACTCCGCCGTCGGCGGCGACGAACCAGTAGCCCTTGCCACTGGGTGTTGCGGCCATGCCGACGATCGGCTGGTTGAGGGTGATGGCGCCGGTGGAGCCATGGAAGCCCGCGTCGCCGAAGGAGAAGATCCCGCCGTCGGCGGCGACGAACCAGTAGCCGTGGCCGGAGGGCGTCGATGCCATGCCGACGATCGGCTTGTTCAACGTGATGGCGCCGGTTGACCCGTGGAAGGCCGCGTCACCGAAGGCGAAGATCCCGCCGTCGGACGCGACGAGCCAGTAACCCTTGCCTGAGGGCGTAGAGGTCATGCCGACGATCGGCTTGTTCAACGCCATCGCGCCGGTGGAGCCGTGGAAGGCCGCGTCACCGAAGGAGAAGATGCCGCCGTCGGACGCGACCAGCCAGTAACCCTTGCCACTCGGCGTCGACGCCATGTCGACGATCGGCTTGTTCAACGCCATCGCGCCGGTGGAGCCGTGGAAGGCCGCGTCACCGAAGGAGAAGATGCCGCCGTCGGACGCAACGAGCCAATAGCCCTTGCGTGACGGTGTCGAGGCGATGCCGACGATCGGATGGTTGAGGATCGTGGCCCCGGTTCCACCGTGGGCGACGGCGCTGCCGCCGGAGAAGACGTTGCCGCCGTTGTCGGACAGCCAATAGCCGGTGGCCGTCGACGCAGCTACGACTCGCGTCGCCGCGCGAGGCGTCGCCGCGGGGCGCGCGGCCGCCGGAGTGGACTGCGCGAATGCGTTCGGCGCGAAGCCGAGGAACACCGCCACAACCGAGATGAGCGCAATCAGCGCACGACGTGCTTGCGACATAAGTAGATCTCTCTGATCAGCGACGTCGCCCGGGAAATGGGGGACGCACAGCGCGGTTCCGTCCCGGACTTCCGAGCGGACCGGGTGACCCTGCTCCGGCGTGCGTTACCGGCGCGTTACGTCGACGCAACGGTGCAAGATTTTCGGATTTACGCGTGACGCGACACGGCCCGGCGAACGCACGCGCGCTCGCCGGGCCGTATGGGGGAGACGTGACTGAGAACTACCTCGGTACTAACTACTCACTGGAGTGGGCACTGTGGGGGGTTAACCGTCGCTAACTGACAGTCAACGTGCCGTGCATGAAGCTGTGAATGTTGCAGTGGAACTTGTACGTTCCGGCCTTGGCAGGTGCGGTGAACGTTGCCGTCTTACCGGCGTCGATCGTGACGTTGAAACCGCCCGTGGAATCGTCGGCCGTCACGGTGTGCTGCGCCGAACTCTCGTTCTTCACCGTCACCGTTGCGCCCGCGGTAACGGGAGTCGTGTGAAAGGCGAAGGACGAATCGATCGTGATCTGCGCGGTGCTCGAAGTGGAGTTCGCCGCGGGAGTTGAACTCGGCGATGAACTTTTGCTGCTGCTTCCGCAAGCCGCGAGACCGACGGCGAGAGCAGCGATGGCCATGAGGGTGTAGATGCGTCGTTGCATGGTGGGTTATACGGAGCGGAGGGTGCCTGTGGTTCAGTTCTTTTCGCGGGGAAGCCCCAAAGTGCGTTCTCCGATGACATTGCGTTGGATCTCGTTGGTGCCGGCCCAGATCGAGCTCGCCTGGTAGTAGAGCCACGAACGCTGCCAAGCCCCGTCGCCGGGATTGTCCTGCGCACCACGCCAGAGCGGTTGCGCGGGTCCGACCACGGCCATTGCTGTGTCGTGCAGACGTTTGCTCATCTCGCTCCACCAGAGCTTGTTGATGCTGCCGACGGGGCCGGGCTCCGCGCCCTTGGCGGTGCGCGAGATGGAACGCCAGTTGTGCAGCTGGAAGATGCGCACTTCGACGAACGCCTGCGCGAGCCGGCCGGCCAGACGCGGATCGTCGAGCGCGTCTCGTTCGAGCCCGAGCTTCCAGAGCTCGTCGAGGAGTTGCGAATGGGCGACGAGTTGGCGAGGGTTCACGCCGCGTTCGTGCGTGAGGGTCGAGTTGGCGACGCGCCAACCTTCGTTGAGCGGGCCGACAAGTCGATCGTCGGGCACGAACACGTCGGTGAAGAACACCTCGTTGAATTCCGACTCGTCGGTGATCTGGCGCAACGGCCGGACCTCGACGCCCGGCGCGTGCATGTCGATCGCCAGCGCGGAGATGCCTTTGCTCTTCGGCGCGTCGGGATCGGTGCGCGCCAGGCACCAGCCCCAGTCGGCGAACTGCGCGTAGCTCGTCCACACCTTCTGCCCGTTGACGAGGAAACCGCCGTCGACCTTGGTGGCGCGGGTCGTGAGCGAGGTCAGGTCGCTGCCGGCACCGGGTTCGCTGAAGAGCTGGCACCAGATCTCGGTCGCGTCGAGGATGCGGGGCAGCCACAAAGCCTTCTGCTCCGGCGTGCCGTGCGCGAGCAGCGTGGGACCGACGAGGTTCACCCCGATCCGGCCGACCAACTCCGGGGCGCGGGCCCGGGCCAACTCCTCGGTGACGATGTAGTGCTCGACCGGCCCGCCGCCCCGCCCGCCGTACTCGGGCGGCCAGGCCACCCCGACGAGCCGGCCGCTCGCCAGCTTCGCCTGCCAGGCCCGGCCGAACGCGACCTCGTCGGCGAGATCGTCGAAGCGGGGCGGCAAGCCTTTCCCGTACTCCCACGGGAGGTTCTCGCGCAGCCACCCGCGGACCTCGTCGCGAAGTTCCGCTTCAGCCGGTGTGGCGCGCAAGTCCATTCATGGGGAGCATATTTGCCCCGTCCGCGCCCGATCCTTATTGGTCGCTCGCGCGGCGCGGATCCGAGGGCGGCCTTCGGCGTCCGGCCGGATCCGCTCCGCTGCCGCTCCTTGGCGCGCCGGAAGTCAGACGCGCTGGTCGATCGGCACGTATTTGCGCTCGGTCGGACCGGTGTAGATCTGGCGGGGGCGGCCGATCTTCGTCTTCGGGTTCTCGTTGCCCTCCCACCAGTGCGCGATCCAGCCCGGCAAGCGTCCGATCGCGAACAGCACCGGGAACATGTCGGTGGGGAAGCCCATGGCCCGGTAGATGAGGCCGGAGTAGAAGTCGACGTTCGGGTACAGCTTCTTCTCGATGAAGTAGTCGTCGGTGAGCGCGACCTCTTCGAGCTGCAACGCGATGTCGAACAGCACGTCCTTCGACTTCAATTCGTTCAGCACACGCTCGGCCGTGACCTTCAAGATCTTGGCCCGCGGGTCGTAGTTCTTGTACACGCGGTGCCCGAATCCGGAGAGCCGGAACGGGTCGTGCGGATCCTTCGCCCGGCGCACCGCATCGCTGACGTCGCCACCGTTGTCGCGGATGCTCTCGAGCATCTCCACGACGGCCTGGTTGGCGCCACCGTGCAGCGGACCCCAGAGCGCGTCGACGCCCGCGGCGATCGATGCGTAGAGGTTCGCCTCGGCCGAACCGACCATGCGTACCGTGGAGGTGGAGCAGTTCTGCTCGTGATCGGCGTGCAGGATCAGCAGTTGCTTCAGCGCGTGGACGATCGTCGGCGATACCTCGTACGGCTCCGACGGCACTGCGAACATCATGCGCAGGAAGTTCTCGATGAGGTCGAGTGAGTTGTCGGGATAGAGGAACGGCTGACCGATCGACTGCTTGTACGAGTACGCCGCGACCGTGGGCAGCTTCGCCATCAGGCGCACGATCGAGAGCTGAACCTGATCGGGATCGTGCGGGTCCTCGGAGTCTTGGTAGAAGGTCGCCAACGCGTTCACCACCGATGCGGTGGTTGCCATCGGGTGCGCGTCCTTGGGGAAGCCGTAGTAGAAGCGCTTCACGTCTTCGTGGACGAGCGTGTGCAAGCGGATCTGGCGGCTGAACTCGGTGCGCTCGGCCGCGGTGGGGAGCTCGCCGTAGATGACGAGCCACGCGGTCTCGAGGAACGACGGGTGCTCCTGCTCGGCGAGATCTTCGATGTCGTAGCCGCGGTAGCGCAGGATGCCGAGGTCACCGTCGATGAAGGTGATCGCCGACTCGGTCGCGCCGGTGTTCATGTATCCGTAGTCGAGCGTGATCAACCCGGTCTGCGCGCGCAGCTTGGAGATGTCGATCGCGTACTCGTTCTCGCTGCCACGGATGACGGGGAGCTCGATCTCCTTGCCGTTCCACAGCAGCTTGGCCGGTGCTTCCGACATCCGAGGCTCCTTCGTTGCGGGCGACATGCAATCTACCGATACCCGATCGGGTCGGCGGTTCGGCGCCGGAGGATTCGCGTCACACTTACGGGTTGGTGCCCGATAGATACCCAGATTGACGAAGTTGTTACGGGGCCTGCGAGACTCCGGCCCGTATGGACTTCGACCTGACCGACGACCAGCTGGCCCTCCGCGAGGGCGCGCGCGACGTGCTCGACGACCTCGCCGCACCCGAACGCGTGCGCGCCCACACCACCACCGATGCCCCGTTCGACGGGCGCCTCTGGGCGGCGATGGTCGACCAGGGCTGGCTCGGGGTCGAAGTGGGCGAATCGGACGGCGGCCTCGGGCTCGGCTCGGTGGAGGTCGCGGTCCTGGTCGAGGAGCTCGGGCGGCACGCGGCGCCGGTCCCGTTCGTGCCGACGGTGCTCGCGCTCGACGCGTTCGCCACGGCCGGCGACGCCGCGGGTGTCGAGCGGCTGTTGTCGGGCGAGGTGCGCGCGTGTGTGGCCTGGGACGCGGCGGCGCCGGTGCCGTACGCGCCGTCGGCGGACGTGGCGATCGTGCTCGCCGACGACGGCGTCTACGCGCTGGACATCACCGAGCATCCGCGGCGCGAGCCCGCGATGGATCTCACGCGTGAGCTCGGATGGTTGTCGTTCGATCGCGCCGCGGCGCGGCAACTCGGTGGGCTGGACGCGCGTACGCGTCTCCTCGACCGCGGCGCAACGTTCACGAGCGCGGATCTGCTCGGGAGCGCTTCGCGCGCGCTGGACATGTCGGTCGAGTACGCGAAGGACCGCGTGCAGTTCGGCCGGCCGATCGGATCGTTCCAAGCGGTGAAGCACCGGTGCGCCGACATGCTGGTCGACGTCGAAGGGATGCGCTCGACGGTGTACTGGGCCGCGTGGTGCATCGGCGCGGACGACGCCGACGCGTCGGTCGCGGCGTCGACCGCGAAGATCTGGTGCGGCGACGCGTCGAAGCGGGTGATGGCCTCCGCGCTCCAGGTGCACGGCGGCATCGGCTTCACGTGGGAGCACGATCTGCATTTCTTCTTGAAGCGCGCCCAGCTCGACCAGCTCGCCTTCGGCGACGCGGTCGCGCACCGGGCGCGGCTCGCGGCGCTGCTGCGGCCGCGAGTGGAGGCGGGGGAGAGCGTTGTCTGAATCCACGGTGTCGGATCGAGGCGGCCCGATCGCCTGGAACGACACGCCCGTCGACATCGAATGGAACGCGTGGGGCCCGCCGGTGCGGGTGCGGGTCGACCCCGGCCCGGTTGCGGTGTTCGCCCGGGCCGTCAAGGACTCGAGCCCGATCTACCGGTCGGAGCAGGCCGCGCACGCCGCGGGATTCGACGCGGTGCCCGTCCCGCCGACCTTCACGTTCGTGATTTCGGACTCCGGCGCGTTCCCCGACCTACAACCCGCGGGCGGGACCGGTTCGATGTACGCGGCCGCGGGCGGCGACGCGGGCTCCGCCTTCGCGCGTGACGGCCTGTTCCTGCACGGCGAACAACACTTCACGTATCACCGCGCCGTTGCGGTGGGCGATGTGCTCGAGGGACGCTTGCGCACCTCGAAGCCCGTGGCGCGCACCGCGCGCCGGGGCCCGATGGAAGTGACGTGGTTCCAGACCCGCTGGACCGACCCCGACGGCACCCCGGTAGTCGACGAACAGATCGTCTCGCTCTTTTTCCCCAACCCCTGAATCATCGCGGCGGCGTGTATCGCGTCGCCGCCGGCCACGATTTGGCGCAATCGTGGCCGGCGCATTCACGGACCGGAATCAGGGGAGTGACCCGATCCGGAATGCTCACGGCGACGCGTGACTTGGCGACCTTCCGGGCCGCGTCCGATCAGGTGGTGTCGCCGACCTTGGCGCCGGCGCCGGTGGTCACGTACCACTTGTCGATGATCTTCTGCCCGTTCACGTCACCGGGCTTGGAGTCGCCTGCGAACGTGTAGAGCGGGTGGCCGTTGATCTGCAGTTGGAGTTTGCCGTCGTCGGCGCGCTTGAACGTCGCGATCTTGCCGGTGATGCCGGAGCCGACCACGGGGGTGGCGGTGGTGACGATCGCCGCTGGCCATGTCGATGCGCACTGCCCGGCGCCGCATGTGCTCGCGCCCGGCGTCTTGTCGTTCTCGAACTGGTAGAGCGACAGGCCCTTGGTGTCGACGAGGATCATGCCGAGCTTGGTGCTCGCGAGGGTCACCGATGCCGGCGCGGCGGCCACGGTGGTGGTCGTCGTCGTGGCCGGAGCCGACGTATCGGTGGAGCTCGCCGCCTTGCTGCTACTCCCGCACGCGGCCAGAGCCAGGGCGGCGACGGCAGCTGTCGCGAGCACTCGGATACGGATATGGCGCATGGGACCCCCTGGACGATGCAACATGCGGACATCTCCAGTACGGACGGCGCGCCCCACGGGTTCGATGAACCGTTCGATCTCTTCCGCCGTATCCTCCGAAGATGGTCGAAGTGCGGCCGGTGCTGGCCAACGACGAGGGAGTGCGGGCGGTCTACGCCGCGCACGGGCCCGAGCTGTACCGCTTCGCGCTCCGATCACTCGGCGACCGCGGCCTGGCCGAAGAAGCCGTGCAGGAAACCTTTGTGCGCGCCTGGCAGGCCGCGAATCGCTTCGACGACGCGCTGGGGTCGCTCCGCACGTGGCTGTTCGCGATCGTACGCAACGTGGTCATCGACTTGTCCCGGGCCCGCGCGGTGCGGCCCGCGCTCGCGATGGAGAGCCGAACCAACGAGCCGATCGTGCTCGACGACGACGTCGAGCGGGTGCTCGTTGCGTGGCAGGTGGAAGAGGCTCTGCAGAAACTGAGTGACGAGCACCGCGACGCGCTCGTGGAAGTTCACTATAAATCGCGGCCCTATCATGATGTTGCCCGCGACCTCGGCGTCCCCGTGGGAACGGTCAAGAGCCGTGTGTACTACGCGCTGAAGGCGATGCGCCTCGCGCTGGAAGAACTGGGTTGGTCCGATGACGTCTGAAGCCTGTCGCGAGATGCGGGCCAGCCTGGGCGCAGTCGCGCTCGGCGGTGCCGATCCCGGCGAGGCGCTGGCGTTGCGCGCCCACCTCGACGGTTGCGCCGACTGCCGGGCCGAGTTCCGCGAGCTCACGTCGGTGGCGGCCGCACTCCCGCTCGCCGATCCGTCGCACCTCACCGGCGGGCTCTTGCAGCCCCCGCAGGAGTTGGCGGGTCGGGTGCTCGGCCGAGTCTCGGCCGAGCGCGGCGCGCGCCGTCGCACCAGGACGCGCCGCCGGGTCGCGATCGCCGCCGCCACGGTGACCGCGATCGCGGCGGCGCTCCTCGCGTTCGTCCTGATCGGCACGAGCAGCGCGCCGGCCGGTACGCGGGTGGTGTTCGCGTCGCACAACGGGATCACCGCCAACGCGACCCTCCGTCCGCACGCGGCCGGGACTCAGGTGGCCTTCCACGTGGCGGGCCTGCACGACGGCGACTACTACTGGCTCTGGGTCACCGGCAGCGACGGCGACCGGATCGCGGCGGGCTCGTTCCAGGGCTCGGGCGCGCCGGCCAACCTCACGATGAACGCCGCCCTTCCGTTGTCGGAGGCGCGGCGCATCTGGGTCACCGACGAGCACAACCAGGTCGTGCTCGACGACCGGCTCCCGGCTTCGGCTTAGCCCGGCCCGCCTTCTAGTGTGCGGCTCATGCCGCAGAACGTTCCCGAGTTCGAGTTTTCCGACCCCGCCAAGCAAGTGCGCGCCTTCGTGTTCGAGTTCTGGTGCGAGAACGGGCGGGGGCCGACCCTGCTCGAGGTGCACCAGTCGACCGACCTCGACCGGCGCCGCATCATCAGCGCGTACAAAGAGCTGCAGCTCGGTATCGACGTCGTGGTGAACGAGGACACGCAGAACTGCAACCTGTTGAAGGCGCCGCCGTTCTCGTCGTTCCCTTCGCAGGTCCGGGCGTACATCGACGACAAGTTCCATTCCTTCGTCGGTTGCGCGAGCGAGGCGGTCGCGTTCTCGCACATGCCGCCGTTCAAGGACAAGACCGTCCGCCTGGAATCGCACTGCGCGTGTTGCTTCACGCCCGTCACGCTGATCTCGAAGAATTTCGAGTTGCAGTCGGTTACTCCGCCCGGCGTGTTCCTGCACATCTCGTTGCATCCGGACAACTGGAACCATGTCGACATGGGCCGCATGTGCGACTCGATGAACTACGTGCTCGACGCGGAGCACGCCGAGCACTACGAGAAGCAGACCGGGACGCGCGGCATCCTCGTGAACCTCGACCAGGCGAAGATGTTCGTGCAGAACGTCGCGAACGAACGCATGTACAACTTCCACTGGAAGCCGGGAACCTTGAACCCGCGTGCGGTGATCAAGGGCTTCAAGATGATGGGGGTCGATACGTCTAACTGGGAGTGACCCGGGCCCGCAGCGCGGCCCGATCGGGTTTTCCCGTCGGCAGCAGTGGGAGCGCGTCGACCACGACGACGCGTTCGGGGGTCTTGAAGCGGGCGACGCCCCGCTCCACGAACCAGGCCCGGCACGCATCGAGATCGAAGTCGGCGCGGCCCTCGACGAACGCCACGACCCGCTCGCCCATGAGCGCGTCGGGTTCGCCCACCGCGACCGCGTGCCGGACGTCGGGATGGGCTTCGAGCACCTGCTCCACCTCGGCGGTGCTGATGTTCTCGCCGCCGCGGATGATCACGTCTTTCAGGCGACCGACGATCTCGATCGCGCCGGCCGCGTCGATCGTGGCGAGGTCGCCGGTGCGGAACCAACCGTCGGCGGTGAATGCCTCCGCGGTCTGGGCGGCGTCGAGATAGCCGACGCACACCTCCGGTCCGCGGGCGAGCAGCTCACCGTTGTCGTCGATGCGCACCTCGACCTCGCCGATGGTGTGACCGTCGGTGATGATCGTCGGCACCTCCGTCGATCCGTACGTGCGCTTCACGCGCGCGCCCAAGGTGTGCGCCGCTTCGTCGACGAACTCCTGACCCACTCCCGCGCCACCGCTCGAGATGAGGCGGAGGCTCGCGACGCGCTCGGGCCGAAACGCCGGCGCCTGCATCATCGAGACGAAGAACGTGGGCGGACCGACCATGAACGTGACCCGTTCGCGTTCGATCAGGGTGAGCGCGGTCTCGGGATCCCAGCGCGCCATGAACACGGTCGGGAACGGCACGACACCGGGAACCGTGACGCCGTTGAGCAGGCCGGAGATGTGCGCGCCGGGCGCGGGCATGAGCACGCAGTCGTCGACGGTGAGGCCGTGCGCGTGGTGCATCTGCGCGGCCTTGTAGGCGAGCGTGGCCTGCGTGTGGAGAACGCCTTTCGGCGTGCCGCTCGAGCCGGACGTGAACAGCACGGCGGCCAGGCGCGCGGCGTCGGTCCACGGTTCGGTGACCGGATCGCCGTCGGGGAGGACGTCGAGGTCGGCGACGACGAACGCGGGCTCGACCGCCGCGAGTACCGCGGCGACGTCGGCCGGACCCATCTGATGGTGCACGGGCGCGGCGACGGCACCAAGGCGCCAGCACGCGCGGTACAACACGCCGATCTCGTCGCGGTTCGCCGACTGCCACGCCACCGCGTCGCCCGGCCCGACCCCGGCCGCCCGTAAGCCTCCCGCCACGCGTGCAACCCGTTCCGCGAGCGCAGGTGCGGCGACGCGCGTCAGGAGTACGTCGAGCGCGGGGAGGTCCCACGGTCCCCCGGCGCGGCGATAGTGCGCCGCGAGCGGTGAGGTGAACGTGGGGGAGAGCACGCGATCTCGGCGTCCGGTGTGAGCCTGGTACTCAGGCCCGGCGCGACTTCCAGCCGTCGCTGGCCGGAGTTGCGCCCTTCAACACGCTGGTACCGACGAAGTTGCGTTGGATCTCGACCGTGCCCGCGCCGATGCACAGCCCGCGGATGTCGCGGTACACGCGTTCGACGGGGTACTCACGCGAGAAGCCGTAGCCGCCGAGGAGCTGGATCGCCTCGTCGCACACGAACTTGGCCGCCAGGTTCGCTGCCGTCTTCGCCATCGCGGTTTCCAGCGCGGGCGGGGTGCCGTGCGCGCCCGCCATGTGCACCGCGCGTTGCAACAGGAGGCGCGCGCCTTCGAGCTGCGTTGCCATGTCGGCGATCTTCCACTGCAGGCCCTGCAGGTCGGCCAGCGTGCGATCACCGAGCTTGCGCTCGTTCATGTAACCAATCGCGTATTCGAGCGCGCCCTGCGCGGCGCCGACGCACATCGCCGCGTTGCCGCAGCGTTCGTGGTTGATATGCGAGATGAGCGTCTTGAACGACTCACTGTTCGCGGGGTCGCCCCAGAGCAGCACGTCGTCGGGCTCGATCCGGACGTCGTCGAACGCGAGCTCGGCTTCGCTCGTGGCGCGCAGCCCCATCTTCACGTGCGTACCCGCGACCGTGACGCCGGGCGCGGTGAGGTCGACGAGCACCGCGCCGATTCCCTTGGTGCCCACGCTGTCGGGGAAGCGGCACCACACCAGGCACGCCACGGCTTTGTGCCCACCGGTGACGTAGTTCTTGTACGCGTTGAGCCGGAAGCCGTCGCCGTCGGGCGTGAGCTTGGCGCGCATGTGCCCGACGGAGCTGCCGGCTTCGGTTTCGCTGATGCCGATGCAGAACAGTCCGTCGCCGCTCGCCGCGATCGGCAGCCAGTGGTCTTTCATCGTGTCGTTCCCGAGGTGCTCGATCGCACGGGGCGGACCGTTGAAGATGAGCTGGGCGAGGATCGCGCTCGAGACGTCGGCGCGGGCGAGCTCTTCGAGCACGATCGCGGCCTCGATGTCGCCGAGACCGGAACCGCCCCAGCGCTCGCCGATCGTGATGCCGAACAGGTCGGCCTTGCGCATGCCGTCCCAGGCCCACTGCGGGAATTCCTCGGTCTCGTCGCCGTGGCGCGCCATCGGCGCGAGCTCGCGCTCCGCCACTTCCCGCGCGAGTTGCCGCAACGCGGCCTGGTCTTCGGTGTCGGCGAACGGGTTCGCCCCTTTCGCGTGCGCAGCCATGCCGAAAGGCTACTGCCCGGACTGACGCACACGTCAGGTCGTGCGCGACCATGGCGACGATGGAGACCGCCGATCCCGAAGCGATCCCTCGCATCGGCGCGGGTGTGCTCTGCGTCCCGTTCTCGCGGCGTTTCGCGCCGCGCTCAGGCGTGCAGGAACATGTGCATTGCGCCCTGGATGAGGAACAGGACGAGCGCGCCGAGCAACGCGGGCTTCACGACGGTCGCCGGCCCGAGGACCTTCTCGCGCTTCGCTTTCTTGCCCACGCCCCAGAGGATCGGCGCCCTTTCCGGCGACCTTGACCACCACCGCCGGAACCTGACTACGGTGTCAGGTATGCCCGCGGGAACCCAGGACGAGACTGCCGAATCCCAGTACGAGCCGACCGCCACCGAGGAAGAACTCGGGCCCGACCTCGACTGGATGACGGCCCAGCCCTACGGCTTCTGGGCGGATATCCGCAACGCCGAGTGCCCGGTCGGGAGCATCACCACCGACGTCATGGGGCCGGGCACCTTCTACCAGATCGCGAAGTTCAAAGATGTCGACGCGGTCCTGCGCGACGACAAGACGTTCTCGTCGGCGATCAACGCCCAACACATCGGCCAGTTCATGGGCGATCTCATCCTGGCCATGAACGGCGACGAGCACCGCCAGTACCGCAACCTCGTGGCCAAGGCGTTCCGCGCGTCGCAGTTGGAACGCTGGGACGACACGCTCGTGCGCCCGATCATCAACAACCTGCTCGACGACATCGCGCCGCTCGGGAAGGCCGACCTCGTCGCGTCCGTCACGTCGAAGTATCCGGTGCAGGTCATCTGCGGCATCGCGGGCGTTCCGATCGAAGACTCCGCGCAGTTCGCGCAGTGGGCCGAAGAGATCAACACCGGTCCGATGGCGCCCGAACGCGGTCACGCGGCGAGCGCGGCAATGGTCGACTACCTGCGCCCGCTCGTCGAAGCGCGGCGCGCGGAATCGACCGGCGACTTCCTCTCCGACCTCGTGCATTCCGAGGTCGACGGCGAACGTCTGAACGACGACAAGATCTACGGTTTCCTGCGCCTGCTCTTGCCGGCCGGGGGCGAGACCACGTTCCGCGTGATGGGCAACGCGTTGCTCGCGCTGTTGACGCACCCCGACGATCTCGCCCGCGTCTACGCCGACCGTGACCTCATTCCGGAGGTCATCGAAGAGACGCTGCGCTGGGAAACGTCGGTCACCATGGTGAGCCGCATCGCGACCGCAGCGACGGAGATCTCCGGCTGCCCGATCGAAAAGGGTTCGCCCATCGGCGTGCTCACCGGTTCGTCGAACCGCGACGAGGACCGCTGGGAAGACGCGGATCAGTGGAAGCTCGGCCGGCCCGTCCAGCACCACCTCGCGTTCGGTACCGGCCCGCACCAGTGCCTCGGCATGCACCTCGCCCGCCTGGAACTGCGCGTCGGCCTCAACGAGATCCTCGATCGGTTGCCCAACCTCCGCCTCGATCCCGCGGGCGCCGCCGACGCGATCATCGAGGGCTACGCCTTCCGCGGCCCCCGCGCCCTCCCCGTACTCTTCGAACCGAGCTAACCCTGCGAACTGGCGTGACCTGGGCCCTCTATAGGGGCCCCACTCACGACAGTACGAGTGTTTGGGGTTAGTGGCCGAACATCATCAGCCACTGGTCGCGGGTGCGCGGGCGGTAGACGATGTTGGCCCGGCGCACGTCGCCCATCGGTGCGTTCGCGTCGGGTGAGTACATGTGACCGGGGTAGAGCAGGGCGTCGTCGGGCACGACCGCGAGCTGGTGCGTGAGGCTGTCGTACAACGCCTCGGGATCGCCGCCCGGGAGATCGGTACGGCCGCAGCCGTCGAGGAACAGCGTGTCGCCGCTCACGAGCTTGCCGTCGACGAAGAAGCACTGCGAACCCGGGGTGTGCCCGGGCGTGTGGATGAGCGTGATGGGGATCCCGCCGACCTGCACGACATCGCCCGACGCGTGCAGCTCGAGGTCGGAGTCGGAACAGCCGGTGACGCGCTTGACGCCGTGGGCTTCCTCGGTCTGCACGTGAATCTTCGCGCTCACGCCCGGGAGCGCGAGCAGCTCGGCGAGGCCCGCGATCGACCAGCCGCCGAGGTCACCACCGACATGATCCTGGTGGTAGTGCGTCACGAGCACACCGGAGAGCTTCATGCCGTCGGCGGCCAACACGTCGACGAGTTCGCCGGGCGCGTACGCAGGGTCGACCGCGACGGCGTCACCGGTCTCGCGGTCGCCGATGAGGTAGACGAAGTTGACCATCTGGCGGGCGATCTGATCGTCGGAGGCGAAGTCGCGGCCCGCGAGCAACTGGCGGAAATAGAGGCGGTCTTCCATCGGGCCTCACCATAACGAGGGCGACTTGGGGCCGGGGGCGAGGGGCCGCGTACGCTTTGGGGGTGCGAAGCCCGGCGACGGACATCGAACACGTCCGCCGGGCCACCCGTCAGGTGCTGCGTTCCATCGACGAACTGACCGACGAGCAGGCGGCCGCGCCCTCCCGGCTTCCGGGCTGGACCCGCGCCGAGGTCGTGACCCATCTCGCCCGTAACGCGGACGGGATACGCGCAATGGTCGAGGCCGCGGGTCGGGGCGAGGTCGGGGCGATGTACCGGAGCGCCGATTTCCGGGCCGACGGGATCGCGGCGGGCCGCGGGACGAGCCCGGCCGTGCTGCGGGCCGATCTCCGCGGTGCGCACGATCGTCTCATCGACGCGTGGAACGACCTGCCGGACGACGCCTGGGACCGGCTCGGTCGGGCTTCGGCGCTGCGCACCATGCGGGAGTTCGTATGGGTGCGGCGCCGCGAAGTCGAGGTGCATCACGTCGATCTCGACCTCGGCTACGAGGCATCCGACTGGCCGGTCTCGTTCGTCGCGGCTGCGCTCGACGAGAGCTTCGCCACGCTGGCGGGCCGCGCCACGTCGGCGCGGCCGCTCGTCGACATCGACTACCGCGTCGTCACCACCGACCACGACCGCGCTTGGCGGATCGAGCTCCGCGGCCCGCAGGTGAGCGTGCACGACGACGACGGCTCGGCCGCCGACGGTGAGGCGATCGGTTGGGGGTGCGACGTCACGGCCTGGCTGTACGGCCGCGACCCGCGCGGCGGCGGGATCCTCGCCACCGGCGACCTTGGCGTGCTCCGCCTGCCGCGCTGGTTCCCGTACGCGTAGCGCCTGGGCGCGCGCGGGCGGGGCGTGGGATCATGACGGGCGATGCCGAACGAAGGTGATCCCGGCCCGCCGGTGAGTCCGCCCGTGGATCAGCCCGTGGATCAGCCCGTGGATCAGCCCGTGGATCAGGGTGGGCACCCGGACGCGAACGGGCTTCCGGTCGGCACCCTCACCTTCGTGCTGACCGACATCGAGGGCTCGACCAAGCTCTGGGACGATGACCCCGTTGCCATGGCCGCCGCCCAGCAACAGCACGACGCGTTGATCGCCGACGTCGTGGCCGCGCACGGTGGCTCGTTGGTGAAGTCGAAGGGCGAAGGCGATTCCACGTTCTCGGTGTTCCCCGATCCCGCGGCCGCGGTAGCTGCCGCGGAGGCGATGCGTGACGAGATCGCCGCCGCGTCGTGGCCGACGGCGAGCCCGATCCGGGCGCGTATCGGCGTGCTGACGGGAGTCGCGGAGTTGCGCGACGGCGACTACTACGGCGCCGCGATCAACCGCGCGGCGCGCGTCCGCAGCCTCGCGGACGGCGGCGAGATCCTGCTCGCCGCATCGACGTACACGTTGGTCGCCGACTCGTTGCTGCGCAACCGCGTCATCGAGGACCGGGGGGAGCACGAGCTGCGCGGACTGCAACGGCCGGAGCGCGTGTACACGTTGGCCTTCAGCGCCGCGCCGCAGCCGTCGCCTCCACACGCGGGCGCGAGCCGCCAGGCGCGCGTGCGCATGGTCGCCGGAGTCGGGCTTCTCGTCCTCGCCGCGCTCGCCGTCGTCGGCGCGGTGCTGGCGCTGCACCGTTCGCCGCGGCACAAGGTCGCGGCGCCCGGGCCGAGCGTGGTCACCTTGCAGGTGCCGGCGAATCTCGCCGATATCAAGCCCACCGTCGAGATCTCGTCGGTACAGCTGGTCTCGACACCCCAGCTCGTCCGCTACGAGGTCTCCGGAGTGTTCTCGCGCGTGCGCATCCCGCCGTACCAGATCCGTGTCCTCGCGAAATCGCCGAAGGCGAGTGGCACGTGGCTCTGGTCGGACCCCGCCCACATCGATGCCGACGGGCGGTGGACGGGCGCGCTCGACGTACCCGTCGGTCCCGGCGGCGTGTCGCCGTCGCTGCGAGTCTCGGCGATCGCGATCATGGCCGGCCCGGTCAGCGGAGTGAGTGTGTCGGGGCCGCCGGGCGCGTCCACGACCGCGGTCACCGTCGCGAATCCTGCGCTCGCGCAGTACGAGCACGAGCTCACGACGCGCGGCCCGACTGCGCCCGGGGTCGTCGCGGTCAGCGCGGCGCGCGGCGTGAATTCAGCCGACGACGATCAACACGAGACCGACGAGCGCGAACACCAGGCCGACGCGCTGCGCCGGGTGCAGGCGTTCGCCGAGCACGAAGCGGGCGAGGATGACGGTCGCCGCCGGCGCGAGCGCGACGAGCGGGGCAACCACGACCACCAGACCCTGGCGGACCGCGAGCAGGAGCAGCGTGCTCGCGGTGACGTCGAGCGCACCCGCGCAGAGCGCAAGCCTCCGGTCGGGTCCGGTCGGGAAGGGCAGCGGCACCCGTCGGGTCGCGACGACACCGAGCGCGATTCCCACGAGCACGAAGGCCGCCGCCCGCGCCGCGAGCACGGGCCAGAGGCCGGATCCGGTCGACGTCTGCAGGTACAACACCGTCGACGTTCCGAGGCATACGCCGGCGCTCAGCGACCACGCGATGCCCGACGCCTTCGGTGCTCCCGCGGGCGTGTCGCCGGGTTGACGCGAGATCAACGTTCCCGCCACGACCGCGAGTGCGACCCCGACGATGACGGTCGCCGAGGGCCGCTCACCGTTCGCGAGACCCCACGTGACGGGAACGATTGCGCTGACCATGGCCGCCAGCGGTGCGACCACGCCCATACGGCCGACCGCGAGCCCCTGATACAGCAGGCCGACCCCGACGATGCTGACCGAACCCGCGAGCGCGCCGAACGCGATGTCGTGCACCTGCACGTGCGCGCTGACGAACAGGCAGACCACGATCGCGCCGACCAGGGCGGTGCACTGGGCAGTGAAGAGCACGGTCAGCGTGGGCGCGCGGCGCGCCGCCCGGCCGCCGAGGAAGTCGCCGGAGCCGAAGCTCGCGGCGACCAGGATGCCGAGCAACACCGCCATCGGCGCACACTACGGGGCTGTGTGAAACGCGCCTTTAGCGCGGCTTTTACCTCCGCCGACGAAGCTGGGGTCAGCCCTTCGGACAGCAGGGCGACACGGCAACAGGTAGGACAGCAACGATGCGGTAGTTCCCTGAGACCGCGCGGTGGGTGGCCCCGCGGTCAGGTCCGTTCCGCGTTCAACGCGTCGAACATCTCGTGGTCGACAAGGACGTCGTACTCGGGATGGTGCTCGATGAAACGCTCGACGAACGGGCATACAGGGACGACATAGAGGTCGCGCTCGCGGGCATCTGCGAGCGCGGCCTCTGTGAGTTTGGTCGCCAGGCCCCGCCCGCCGTACGCCTTGTCGATCTCGGTGTGCACGAGGAGGAGCCGGCCGCCGCGGATGTTGTACTGCACGAAGCCCGCGAGCGCGCCGTCCTCGAAGATCTCGTAGCGCATGCGCTGCCTGTCATTGCGCACGTCGATCACGACGCGCTCTGTTCCTGTTCGCGAAGCGCTTGCGAGAAGTCGGCCATGCCGCGCAGGTACTGGTCGCAGTGTTGCGCCTTGCCGACCGCGATGGCCTTGGCGTCGATTCCGCCCGGATACACCGGCGGGATGTAGTACTCGAAGCCGTCGTCCTCGATCGCGTCGGCGATACCCGCCGCGCAGTCGGCGGCCGGAACCTTGTCGACATCCATGAGCGCGGGAACGTTGTCGGGCTGATCCCAGATCTCGGTCGCGATCGGGCCGGGCAGTACGAGCTTCACGTCGACGCCGGTCCCCGGGAGATCGAGGAGCATCGCCTCGGCGAACCCGCACATCGCGTACTTGGCCGCGTTGTACGCGCTCTCGTTCACGATCGGGATGCGGCCGCCCATGCTCGACACGAACACGATCTGCCCGCTCCCGCGTTCGACCATGCGGGGAAGTACCGCCAGGCTCATGCGCACGGGGGAGTGGAAGTCGACGTCCATCACGTGTTCGACGTCGTGCGGTGTGAGGTCGGTGACACGCGCGTGCGCTTGGGAATCGCGGCGTTGTTGACCAAACCGTCGAGCCCGCCGAACGCGTCCCACGCTTCGAGCGCGACGTGTTCGGCGCGTTCGAGATCGCCGAGATCGGCCGACCAGGCGCGGGAGTCGGGCGTGAACGCGCGGCAGCGTTCCAACACCTCGGCCAACCGTTCGGCCCGGCGGGCGACGATGCCGACCGTGGCGCCCCGTTCCGCGAGTATCGGCGCGAGTGCGGCGCCGATGCCCGACGATGCGCCGGTCACCACGATCTTCGAGCCCTCGATCTTCACGCGTCCCTCGTCTCGGTCTGTCCCGGCGTCTTGGCCTGCGATTCGTGTTCCGCCCAGGAAAAGATGCCCTTAGACATCGTCGAAGCCTCGTCGTGGGCGCGGCGGCCGAACACCTCGGCGCGTGCCGCGTGCACGCCGGGGTCGTCCGGAGCGGCCTGGGTGGCCAGCTCCGCGAGATGACCGGCGAGCCGCATGTCGCCCGCGGCGGCGACCTCGAGCGCCCGGTCGGCAAGTCGGGCGGCACCGCCGGCCAGGTCGGCGAGCTCGCGGGCAAGTACGGCGGCGGGCGCGGGCTTCAAGTGCGACGGATCGCCGTCGTACCAGCCGCCGTACAGCCGCCACAGGTTGCGCACGACGAACTCGGGTTCGTCGTAGACCGCGTGCAGATACGGCCGTTCGAGCAGATGCTCCGGCGCGCGTACGGCTTGGACGATGTCGTCGAGGCGTGCGCCCTCGTTCATCAAGGCCAGCGTCTGTTCCACCAACGACTCGAGCAACTCCGCACCCTCGTTGAGCGCGCGTTGCACACGGTCCGCGCCGATGATCGGCAGCCCGTGCCCGGGCAACATGACCTCGGGCTCGAGCGCGGCCATCTTGCGGAACGCGATCGACCAGTCGCGCGCGTAGCGCTGCGCCTTCTGCGGGTTGCCGCAGTTCGGCGAAGCCCAGATGAACATGTCGCCCGCGAACAGCACGCGCCGCGCCGGCGACCACACCCACGTTGCATCGTCGGTCTCACCGCGGTCGTGGAAGAGGTCGAACTGCTCGCCGCCGACGGTGAACGAGAGCGCGTCCGTATACGTCTCGTCGGGCATGCGGTATTCGGTCGGCCACCGCAGACCGGGCGCCTTGAACTGCCGTTGGTTGATCACCGCGTTGTAGCCCGCGGTCATGCGGTAACGCTCGAAGCGTTCCGCGATCGCCACGTGCGCGACGACGCGCGGCGCGGGCCAGCCGTTCGCTTCGGCCTCGGCTTCGTAGAGATCGACGCCGAACACGTGGTCGATGTGGCCGTGGGTGAACACCGCGGTGTGCAGCGGGCGGCCCGACCAGGTGCGGATCGTGTCGTGCACCGCCTGGGCGTGGAAGACCCCACTGGTGTCGACGACGACCAGCCCGGCCTCGGTGTCGACCGCGGCGGAGTTGGCGAATGCATCGACGAAGGCCAGGCCGGGTTGGATCTCGGCCATCTTCCCGCTCGACGAAAACGGGTGGTGGGCCTCGATCGGCAGCTCGCCCGTGAACAACTTGTCGGCCAGATCGAGCAGCTCCATGGGCGGAGCGTTCCACCTGGCGCGGGCGGGGGAAAAATCGGCGTGCTTGCGGTGAAAATCAGAACGTGTTCCAATTCCCGCGATGGTCGTCGCCGAGCCCGATCCCGAGGCTGCCCCCGAGGGTGCTCTGGCGCGGAGCCAGGCCGCCCGCCGCCGGCGGGTCCTCGACGCCACGTTGCAGCTCGCGGCGGAGGGGGGCTTCGACGCGGTGCAGATGCGCGACGTCGCGGCCGCGGCCGACGTCGCCCTCGGAACCGTGTACCGGTACTTCGCCTCGAAGGAGAGGTTGCTGCTCGAGGCGATGGCCGAACAGCAGGCCGACCTGCGGGCCTACCTCGAGGTGCATCCGCCCGGCGAGCCCACGCCCGCGGCGCGCGTCGTCTCGGTGCTGCGGGGTGCGAACCGGTCGCTGCGCGAATACCCCGACGTCACTGCGGCCATGGTCCGCTCCTTCGGTACCGCGCAGATCGAGAACGCCGACATCGTGCGCCGGGTCACCGAGATCATGACCGGGATCATCACCAACGCGATCCACGCGCCTGAGCGCCGGGTCGCGACCACGGGTGAAGTGCGCGTGGCCCGGATCCTGATGCAGGTATGGCTGTCGTCGTTGAACGGCTGGGTGTGCGGGGTCGACGGCCCCGATCGGGTCGACGAAGACCTCGCCGCCGCCACCGATCTGCTCCTCAGCTGACCCGGACGGTACGCCAACGTTCCCACTGTGGGCACCGCCACGCACGCAGGCGGTACGTGAGCGTGCCCACTGTTGGCGGGGTGGTGGGCGGGGTGGTGGGCGGGGTGGTGGGCGGGGTGGTGGTTCGCCGAGAGAGTGGAACCTGTTCTACTTTCGGCTCATGCCGACCCGTCACTACAACTTTGCCGACCTGTTCGAGCTCGCGGTCGACAAGGTGCCCGATCGCCTCGCCCTGGTCGATGCCCGCCGCGAGGTGAGCTACCGGGAGCTCGACGAGCGCTCGACCCGGCTGGCGCACACGCTCGCCGAGCAGGGTGTGAAGGCCGGCGACCACGTCGGGATCCTGGCCACGAACTGCATCGAGTGGGTCGAAGCCCTGTTCGCGATCTACAAGATCCGCGCGAGCGCGGTGAACATCAACTTCCGGTACGTCGAGGACGAGCTGCGCTACCTCTTCGACAACGCCGACCTCGTCGCGTGCTTCTACCAGCGGGAGTACGGCCCGCTCGTCGCGGCCGCGCGTTCGGCCCAGCCCAAGCTGCAGCACTTCATCCGCATCGAGTGGAACGACTCGACCGCCGACGACTCCGCGCTCGATCCGATCGAGTTCGAGGCCGCGATCGCGCAGGGTTCACCCGTTCGTGATTTCGAAGAGCGCTCCGGCGACGACGTGTACCTGCTCTACACCGGCGGCACCACCGGAATGCCGAAGGGTGTGATGTGGCGCCAGGAAGACGTGTACTTCGCGCTCGGCGGCGGCATCGACGTGTTCACCAACGAGCGGGTGACTTCGCCCGAAACGGCGAGCGAGAAGATCGACCCGAGTCAGCCCAAAGGCATCGTGTCGATCATCCTGCCGCCGCTCATGCACGGTGCCGGTCAATTCTCGGTGTACCGCACGCTCTTCGAAGGCAACAGCGCGGTGATGCCCGCACGCTTCGAGCCGGAAGAGGTGTGGCGGACCGTCGAGGAATACGGCGTCAACGTGATGCAGGTGACCGGCGACGCGATGGCGCGTCCGCTCGCCGACACACTCGAACGACTGCAGGGCGAGGTCGACGTGTCGTCGCTCTTCTCCTTCGCGAGCACCGCGGCGATCTTCTCGCAGACCGTCAAGGAACAACTGCAGGAGCTGTTGCCCGAGTACACGATGATGCTCGACTCGGTCGGCTCGACCGAAACCGGCATGAACGGCATCCGGATGGTGCAGAAGGGCGACGCGCCGAAGGACGGCATCACGAGCGTGCAAGCCGCGCGCGACTCGGTCGTGCTCGACGAGAACTTCGACGAGGTCGAGCCCGGGTCGGGTGTGGTCGGTCTGCTCGCGCGTGGCGGCAACATCCCGCTCGGTTACTACAACGATCCGGTGAAGACCGCGGAGACGTTCGTCACCGACGCGCGTGGGCGGCGCTGGTCGATCCCGGGTGACTTCGCGCGCGTCGAAGCCGACGGTCGGATCACGTTGCTCGGACGCGGTTCGGTGTCGATCAACTCCGGCGGCGAGAAGATCTATCCGGAAGAGGTCGAAGGCGCGCTGAAGTCGCATCCCGACGTGTACGACGTGTTGGTGGTCGGCGTACCCGACGATCGCTGGGGCGAACGCGTGTGCGCGTTGCTGCAAGCCCGCTCGGATCGCGATCCGGATCTCGAGGAACTGCGCGAGCACTGCCGGACGCGGATCGCGGGCTACAAGATCCCGCGTCAGCTCCTGTTGGTCGACGAGGTGCCCCGCCTACCCAACGGGAAACCCGACTACCGGTCCGCCAAGGAGCAGGCCAAGGCCCGGGCTGCGGAAGTCTGACGCCGAAGTCCGACCCCGGAGTCCGACCCCGAAGTCCGACCCCGAAGTCCGAGCCGCGGCACCTGGGTATCCCGGCTGGTCTACGGTGAATCGGTCCGGCCCGCTCAAGCGACGGGCCCGGCGACCGATCGGTATCTCGCGATGACTCCCCGCCGCCTTCACTGTTCGGCCGCGCTCGCGGCGCTCCTCTTCTTCGTCGCGCCGTTCGTGGTCGCGATTTCGGGGGCCGCTCCGGCCGCCGCCGACACCACGACGCACACGCCAGTCATGGGCCCGAGCCTCCTGACCGCGACCCAACTCGCGGCCTGGTACCACGCGAACACGAACGTCCCCGCCGCGATACCGGCCTTCGACGGGCATCCCGCGGGCGACGTCGCCGCGCTCGCGCAGGTCTTCATCGACGACGGCAACAAAGAAGGTGTACGCGGCGACATCGCCTTCGTGCAGTCGCAGCTCGAGACCGGCTGGATGCACTTCATCGGTTCGCAGATCCCGCCCGACGCGTACAACTACGCGGGCATCTTCGCGTTCGACGGCCGCACGAGCCTGCCGAACTGCACGCACGGCGACTCTGCGCCAAGCCGTTGTATGGGCACTCCGCAACACGGCGTGCTCGTGCAGATTCAACTCCTGCGCAGCTACGCGGATCCGTCGGCCAAGACCGCGCCCAATCGCTTCATCTCCGCGCCGTCCGACCGCGCCGGTCTCGCCCCGTTGTGGGAGTACTTCGGCGGCAACAACTGCCCGTGCGGCAAGTTGATCTGGGCGTCGGCATCGGGTTACGGCCTGCGCGTGCTGCAGATGTACTCCGGCGCGCTCGTCATGAGCGGCAAGGCCGGCGCGTGCGTTCCGTACGCGCCGCCCGTCAGCGGCCCGAAGTCGGGAACCGGCTACTGGGACGTCACCCAGGACTCCGTCGTCCATCCGTTCGGCGACGCGAAGTTCTACGGCGATACGCGCAACATCCATCTCTCCGCGCCACTCACCGGTGGCGAATCGCTGCCGGGTGACACGGGCTACTGGCTGCTCGCGCGCGACGGCGGAATCTTCTCGTACGGCGCCGCGCACTTCTACGGTTCCACCGGCGGGATGCGGCTCAACAAGCCGGTCAACGGAATGGAACGCACGCCCGCGGCCAAGGGCTATTGGCTCGTGGCGGACGACGGCGGCATCTTCTCCTTCGGCAGCGCGCACTTCTACGGATCGATGGGTGGCTCACACCTCAACCAGCCCGTGCTCGGGATGGAACGCAGCCTGAGCGGCAACGGGTATTGGCTCTTCGCGTCGGACGGCGGGATCTTCAACTTCGGCGACGCGCACTTCTACGGTTCGCTCGGCAGCACGAAGCTGTCGGCGCCGGTCGTGTCGATGCAACGCACCGTCACCGGCAAGGGCTACTGGATGTTGACCGCCGACGGTCACGTCTACAGCTTCGGTGACGCGGTCGGCCATGGCGATGTCGCCGGCTGTGCGAACTACCGCAACTTCTTCGGCGTCATCGCCACCCGGCTGCTCGTGACCCCCGACGGCCGCGGCTACTGGATCGCAACGGGGAGTGGCTCGATCATCGCCTTCGGCGACGCGCCGAAGCTCGGCTTCCCGGCCACGGTCGGCGGCCCGACCATCGCCCTCCTCGCCTCCCGCTGACCCCCACCCCCTACGAACCGTCGTGAGTTGTGGGCGCTATGCGCCCACAACTCACGACAGTTCGGGCGCGATGTAGGGTTCTGTCGACATCACACCCATGGGGAGCTCGGGGGATACCGGGCTGAGAGGGTGGCATGCGCATTACGCGCCCTGCCACCGACCCCTCGAACCTGCTCCGGGTAATGCCGGCGGAGGGAGGGATGCGCGTGACACGCGTGGCCATCGTGCTTGCGGGCGGAGACCCCGTCGAGGCACATCTGAGAAGCCTGCTCCCCGAAGCGGCGGTCGTCGTGGCCGCCGATTCCGGGCTGCATCAGGCCGAAGTTCTGGATCTCCACGTCGACTACGTCGTCGGCGACCTCGACTCCGCCGAACCCGCGGCCGTCGACCGGGCGCGGGCCGTGGGCGCGGTCGTCGAACGGCATCCCGTCGACAAGGACGCCACCGATCTCGAGCTCGCGTTCGATCTCGCGCGCGACCGCGGTGCCCAACGCATCACCGTCGTGGGCGGCGCGGGCGGACGGCTCGACCATTTCCTGGCCAACGTCGCCCTGCTCGCCTCGTCGCGGTTCGCCGATCTCGAGATCGACGCGCATCTCGGCGAGGCGTACGTCGCGGTCGTGCAGGGGGGTCGGCCCGCCCACGTGATCAGCGGTCGGGCCGGGTCGCTGGTCACGCTCCTGGCGGTGGGTGGCGACGCGTGCGGAATCACCACGGACGGGCTGCAGTACCCGCTCAACAGCGCAACGCTGCGGCCCGGGAGCACGCGCGGCGTCAGCAACGTGCTCGACGGTCGCACGGGCGCGGTCGTGCTCGAACAAGGAACTCTCGTCGTCATTCAACATTCCGGAGGTGCACTGTGAAGCGCGTACTGGTCACCACTGTCGCCGCGGTCCTGCTGGCTGCCGCGTGCGGCAGCAGCGCGCACTCCACTGCGGCAAACTCCACCGGAACTTCGGGGGCGGGTGGCCCGTCGACGACCGCGCCCGCCAAGATCACCACGGTCCGGCTGCTCACGCACAGCTCGTTCGCGGTGTCGAAGAACGTGCTCGCGGACTTCACCAAGCAGACGGGCTACAAGGTCAAGCTCATCCAGCCCGGCGACGTGGGTGTGATGGTCAACGAGGCCATCCTGCGCAAGAACAATCCGGTCGCCGACGCGCTGTTCGGCGTCGACAACACGTTCCTGACGCGCGCGCTCGATGCCGGCATCTTCGATCCGTACGTCGCACCGGGCCTCGACTCGGTTCCGACCGACATGCAGGTCGACCCGCAACACCGCGTCACGCCGATCGACGAGAGCAACGTCTGTGTCGTGTTCGACAAGTCGTGGTTCGGCCACGACGGCCGGCCGGCCGCGCCTACCTCGCTCGACGATCTGATCGATCCGCGGTACAAGAGCCTCACGGTCGTCGAGAACGCGTCGACATCGTCGCCCGGTCTGGCGTTCCTGCTCGCGACGATCGCGGCGAAAGGCGAGTCGGGTTGGAACGCGTACTGGACGTCGTTGCGGCACAACGGCGTGCAGGTCGACGACGACTGGACCACCGCTTACGAGACCGACTTCAGCGCGGGCGGCGGCAGCGGTAGTCGCCCGATCGTCGTCTCGTACGGGTCCGATCCCGCGGCTGACGTGATCGGTTCGAGTCCCCACCGCGACACGCCCAATGTCGGCGTCGTGGGGTCGAGCTGTTTCCGGCAGATGGAATTTGCGGGCGTGCTGCACGGCGCGCACAACGTTCCCGGCGCGCAGGCGCTGGTCGCGTTCCTGCTCTCCCGTCAGTTCCAGGACGACATGCCGCTGCAGATGTATGTCGACCCGATCGTGAAGGGGGCGACGCTCCCGGCCGCGTTCACGCAGTGGGAGGTCAATCCGCCGCACCCGCTCTCGATCGATCCCGCGACCATCTCCGCGAAGCGCACCGAGTGGATCAAGGAGTGGACCAACCTCGTGGTGAACTGATGACGCGACTCGCCCGCGTCGTTCGCGTCGCAATCCCGGTCGGGTTCCTTACGCTGTTCTTCGCGTGGCCGTTGGCGGCGATCTTTGCGCACTCCCTCCGGCCGGGGGCGATCGTCGACGTCTTCACCGATCCGTCGTTGCGGCGCGTGGTGTGGTTCACCTTGTGGCAGGCCGTGGTCTCGACGGTCGCCACGTTGGTGGTCGGTTTGCCGGCCGCGTACGTGGTCGCGCGCTACGACTTCCCGGGCCGGCGCGCCTTCCGCGCCTTCGTGACGATCCCGTTCGTGTTGCCGACGGTAGTGGTGGCCACCGCATTCCTCGCGTTGCTCCAACCCGGCGGCCCGTTGACGTTCCTGCACTGGCGACCGGGCGTGGCGCCGATGCTCATCGCGCACGTGTTCTTCAACGTGGCCGTGGTGGTGCGCACGGTCGGTGGGTTCTGGGCGAACCTCGATCCCCGGCGCGAGGAAGCCGCCCGCATGCTCGGCGCGTCGCGGACGCGTGCGTTCCTCGGAGTCACGCTGCCGCTGCTCGCTCCCGCCATCATCGCCGCGGCATCGATCGTGTTTCTCTTCACCTTCACGTCGTTCGGCGTCGCGTTGCTCCTCGCGGGCCCGGCGCACGCCACGATCGAGGTCGAGATCTACCGCCAGGCCGTCGACTTCTTCGATCTGCGCACGGCGGCCGCGCTCGCGCTCGTGCAGATCGTGGCCGTGCTCGCGGTCGTGGTCACGCTCGGGCGGGCGCAGGAGCGGCGCGGTGTCGCGCAGCGACTGGTCGGCTCCGTGGATTCGGCCCGGCGGCCCCGCGGCCGGGAGAAGTTCGTCGTCGGCGGGATCCTGGGGCTCACGACCTTGTTTCTCGGCGGCCCGCTGGTCGTGTTGGTCTGGCGGTCGTTCCACGTCGGCGGGCAATGGAGCCTCGACTCGTACCGCGCGCTGGGATCGAGTGCGTCGACCAGCACGCTCTATGTGTCGCCGTGGACGGCGGTGGTGAACTCCATCGTGTTCGCGGCGATCGCCACGGTCATCGCGCTGGTCGTCGGTGGCCTGGCATCGGTCGCGATCGCGGCCCGACCAAGCCGGGCGACGCGCAGCATGGACGCGTTCCTGATGCTCCCGCTCGGAACCTCCGCGGTCACGGTCGGCTTCGGCTTCCTGCTCGCGTCGCAACACGTCCCGCGATCCGTCGCCGACTGGTGGCTGTTGGTACCGATCGCCCATTCGGTGATCGCGATCCCGTTCGTCGTACGGGCCGTCGTACCCGTGCTCCGCAGCATCGATCCACGGTTGCGCGACGCGGCGACGATGCTCGGCGCCGGTCCGCGGCGGGTGTGGCGCGAAGTCGACTTCCCGATCGTCGCGCGGGCGTTCGTCGTCGCGGCCGGCTTCTGCGCGGCGGTATCCCTGGGCGAGTTCGGCGCGACGCTCTTCATCGCCCGCCCTGATTGGCCGACGGTTCCGATCGCGATTCAGCGCTTCATCGCCAAGCCCGGGCAGATCAACTTCGATCAGGCGCTCGCGTTGTCGGTGATCCTCATGGCGATGACCGCGGTGGTGGTGTTCGCGATCGAGCGGGTGCGCGTGCGCGATCTCGGGGAGTTCTAGATGTTGAGCATCGAGCACGCGGTCGTGCAGTTCGGTGGTCGCCGCGCGCTCGACGACGTCGACATGGAACTCGGCGACGGCGAGACGATCGCGGTGCTCGGCCCGAGCGGCTCGGGCAAGACCACGCTCCTGCGCGCGGTGGCCGGACTCCAACCGCTCGACGGCGGTCGGATCACCTGGCGCGGCGTGGATCTGGCCGGTGTCGCGGCGCACGAGCGGCGCTTCGGCCTCATGTTCCAGGAGTACGCGCTGTTCCCGCACCGCGACGTGGCCGGCAATGTCGAGTTCGGGCTACGTATGGGGAACTCCGGTATGAGTTCGTCCGATCGGGCGGCGCGTTCGCAGCGGGTCGACGAGGTGCTCGATCTCGTCGGTCTGACCGGCATGCGAACTCGCCGAATCGCGTCGCTGTCGGGCGGGGAGCAGCAGCGGGTCGCACTGGCGCGCGCCCTGGCCGTCTCACCCCGTCTGCTCATGCTCGATGAACCGCTGGGCGCGCTCGACCGCGTGTGGCGGCGGCGTCTGCTCGCCGAGATCCGTGCCATTCTCGATCGATCGGCGCTGGCAGCGCTGTACGTCACGCACGATCACGAGGAAGCGTTTGCGATTGCGCACCGGGTCGCGATCATGCGCGACGGCCGGGTCGTGCAGCTCGGCGCGCCGACCGACGTATGGCGCGCGCCCGCCGACGCGTGGACCGCCGCGTTTCTCGGTTTCGGGCCGGTCGTGACGGTCGAAGCCCGCGCCGGCCGCGTGAGCTCGCCGTGGGGTGAGATCGAGGTGCGATCCGATGCCGGGTCGGGTCCTGTCGACCTCGTCGTGCGTCCGGACGCGGCGCGTCTCGATCCCGCAGGACCGATCGCGGCGCGGGTGGTCGCCTCGGCGTTCACCGGGACGCACGTCGAGCTCTCCGCAATGGCCGAGCGCGGTCCGGCCTTGACGGTTGTCGTCGCGCCGCACCACGCGCCGGCCCTGGGCGACCGGATCCGCCTGGTGCTGGATCCCGACGCACTTCTCGTCTATCCCCGTCGGGCAGACTGACCCGATGGCGACCAAGGCCGCGATCGCGGAAGGAGCGCGCGTCCTCGCGAAACGCGACAAGGTCATGGCGCGCATGTTGCGCGAGCACGGCGTGCCCGAACTGCATCCGCATCGGCCCCGGCGGTCGCACTTCGCCGAGATCGCGCGCATGATCTGTTACCAGCAGCTCGCAGGTCGGGCCGCGTCGGCGATCCACGGGCGGTTCGAGGCGCTGTTCGATGTCGAGCCGACTCCCGCGGCGGTGCTCGCCACTCCGTTCGAGAAGTTGCGGGGTGCCGGCCTGTCGAACGCCAAGGCCACCTCGATCCGCGACCTCGCGCAGAAGGTCGAGGAAGGGCTCGTCGAGCTCGACCGCATGGGCCGCCTACGCGACGACAAGGTGGTGAGCGAGCTCGTCCTCGTGCGCGGCATCGGCGAGTGGACCGCGCAGATGTTCCTCATGTTCCAACTCGGTCGCCTCGACGTGTGGCCCGTCCTCGACTTCGGCGTCCGCAGCGGCTTCGGCACCATGTTCGGCCTGAAGCAGATGCCGACTCCCAAACAGCTCCAACCCGAGGGCGACCGCTTCATGCCCTACCGGTCGCTCGTCGCCTGGTGGTGCTGGCGCGCTGCCGACACCGTCACCCCCGAATAACTCGAACCGGTGTGAGCGGGGCGCCATATCGGCGCCCGCTCACGCCAGTTCGCAGGGTTGGGGGTTCAACCGGGGCGGGGATTCGTCGATGAGCAGGGGTGGAGCGATCCCGGCAGCGGGCACGATTGGCGCGGCGCGGCTGCGTCGGACTGGTGGGGCTGGCCGTCCTGGGCACGCTCGGCCTGGTGTTCGGCGGACCGCTCGGCGGCTCGCGACCGGTCAAGCTCGTGCCCGTGAGCGCGGCGGTGGCCGCGGCACCCGCGGTCGCGTTCCGGGCCCCACCCCCGCCGTCGGCGCCGACGACCTCCACCACGGCGCCCCGGCGCGTGGTCTCCTCGACGACTGCGGTTTCGGTCTCCTCGACCACCGCCGCGCCAACCTCGACGACGGTGCCGAAGGGCTCGACCACGGTCGCGTCCACCGCACCCAAGGTCGCAGCGCGGCCGCCGGCCACGACGGTGCCCGCGGCGCCAACGACGTCGACGACTACCGCGGCGCCGACAACGACGACGCTTCCGTCACCGCCGACCACCTGAGCGGCGCGCGTTCATCCAGAGCAGGGTGAAGCGGATCGCGAGAAGCGCGCCGACGACGCCGACTGCGACGCCGAACACCGCCGCCGCGATCGTGCGATCGAACTCCAGCGCGAGCACCAGCCCCGCCAACGACAGGAACGCGACCGCCTGGAGTACATGCACGCGCGTCGGCACGGAGCCGCGCCCGGACTTGCGGTCGACGTACGCGACCCACAGCCGGCGTCCGCCGAGCAGCGCGCCGCCCGCGGCGAGCAGAAGCAGCATGCGTTCGTTGGTCCGACGGCCGCGCGCCTAGGCGACGGCGCCGTCGGTCTTGAGTTGGGCGATCTCGGCCGCGGCGAAGCCCCATTCCGCCAGCGCGGCGTCGGTGTCGGTACCCGGCTTGACCGGAGCACCCTGGATCGTGCTCGGCGTGCGACTGAAGCGCGGCGCGGGCGCCGGATGCGGTGAACCGGCGACGTCGACGAACATCTCCCGCTCCACGTTGTGCGGGTGTCGGCGCGCTTCCGACATCGGTAACACCGGCGCGAAACACACCTCGGTCCCCGCGAAGAACGCGATCCATTCGTCGCGCGTCCGCGTGCGAAACAGTTCGGCCAGGCGCACCTTCAGCGCGGGCCACTGCGCCGTGTCCATCTGCGCGGCGGGCTCGAGATCGTCGAAGCCGAGCGGCGCAACCAGGCGCAGGAAGTTCGCGTAGAACTTGGGTTCGTACGCGGCGAGCGACACGTAGCCGCCGTCGGCGGTTTCGTAGACGTTGTAGAAGTGCGCGCCGCCGTCGAGCAGGTTCGTGCCGCGTGGGCCCCATCCGCCGATCGAGTCGATGCCCCAGAAGATGCTCATCAGCTGCGCGCTGCCGTCGACCATCGCCGCGTCGACGACCTGACCGACGCCGGAACGGCCGCGCTCGACCAGCGCGGCCAGGATCCCCATCACCACCAGGGAACCGCCGCCCCCGAAGTCGGCGAGCAGGTTGATCGGCGGAACCGGCGCGTGGCCCTCGGGCCCGAGATGCCACAGCACGCCCGCGACCGAGAGGTAGTTGACGTCGTGGCCGACGTCGCCCGCGAGCGGACCGGTTTGGCCCCAGCCCGTCATGCGGGCGTACACCAGCGCCGGGTTGCGCTTCTGACACGCGTCGGGCCCGACCCCGAGTCGTTCGGCCACGCGGGGCCGAAAGCCTTCGAGCAGAACGTCGGCGTGCTCGCACAGCCGGAGCACGACCTCGGCGCCGCCCGGGTTCTTCAGGTCGACGCCGATGCTGCGGCGGCCGCGGTCGATCACCGAGATCGCCGAGGCGCTCCCACCGGCCACCGATCGGCCGGTGGCGACGTCGGTGGCCCGATCGACGCGCAAGACCTCGGCACCGAGATCGGAAAGCAACATGCCGGCGAACTGCACCGGGCCGATGTTCGGCAGCTCGACGACTTTGATCCCGGCGAGCGGTCCCATCAGACCTTCAGGAGCCGAGCCGCGTTCTCGTAGAGGAACTTCGGCCACACGTGGTCGCGGAACGGCACGTTGGGCAGCTCTGCGAAGATGCGGTCGATGTCGAGCCCCATCGGGTAGTAGCCCGCGTAGATGATCTTGTCGGCGCCGCGTGTGTTCGCGAAGTTGATGATGTCCTTGTTGTAGTGCTTGGGCGCGAACGCCGACGTCGAGTAGTGCAGGTTCGGCCACTTGAGCAGGAGCTTGACCATCAACTCGCTCCACGGTTCACCACCGTGACGCGTGATGATCTTCAGCTCGGGGAAGAACCAGCAGACCTCGTCGAGCAACGCGACCTCTTGTGGCGCGAAACGAATGCGCGGTCCGGGTACGCCCGCGTAGACGAAGATCGGGATGTCGAGCTCGATGCACTTCGAATAGATCGGGTACATCTTCTTGTCGTTCAGCGGGATCTGCGGGATGAGCCCGGTGCCCCAGCAGTTGACCGACCGGGCGCCGTGCACGCGCACGTCTTCGTCGAGCTTGCGTACCGCGTCCATGCCCTGGTTCGGGTCGGTGTTCGTCGACGCGATGAAACGGTCGGGATAGCGCTCCAGCGCGATCTTGGCGTTGCCGTCGACGGCCATGCCGGTCAGCGCTTTTCGGATCCCGTGCTGGTCCATCTTCGCAAGCAGCATCTCGACCGGGTCGTCGACCTTGTCGTAGTGCGGCACGCCCTTGAACATGTACTGCGCGGGGAACTCCCACTCCTGGCTGTCGGAGTCGTGCGTCTGCTTGCGGATGAAGTCGTAGTGCTTGGCCTGCTCTTCGCGGGGCGCGGGGAACCCGATCATCGTGTCGATGACTCCGACCTCGGCCCGGGCCTTCTCAAAGGCTTCGATGCTCATGCGGCTACGTCCTCCGGCCTCTATCGCCCGTGCTCCGGTTGGTAACGACCGGGCCTGCAGACTGCGCCTGACCACTCACTTCGACGGCACCTTCTTCTGCGGGAGCTTGAACACTCGTTGTGCGTTCTCGCGTAGGAAACCGGGCCACACCTTGTCGCGGAACGGCACCGCCGGCATCTCATCGAACAAGCGCTCGTAGGTGAGCCCGGCGGGGAAGTAGCCCGAGAAGATCACCTTGTCGGCGCCGCGCGTGTTGGCGAAGTTGATGATGTCGGCGGGGTAGTACTTCGGCGCGAACGCGGTGGTCGAGTAGTAGAGGTTCGGCCACTTCAACAAGAGCTTGGCCGCCAGCGCGGTCCACGGCTCGCACCCGTGGCGCGTGACGAACTTGAGCTCGGGGAAGTACCAGCACACTTCGTCGATGAGCGCGACTTCCTGCGGCGCGAACTGCAACCGCGGGCCGGGCACGCCGGCCGTGGAACAGAACGCGATGTCGAGCTCGATGCACTTCGCGTAGATCGGGTAGAACTTCGCGTCGTTGAGTGCGACCTGCGGGTAGAGGCCCGAAGGGAACGCGCCGACCGACTTCAGGTCGAACTCGTCGGCATAGCGGGCGATCTTGCGGACCGCTTCCATGCCCTCGTTCGGGTCGATGCTCATGCCCGCGAAGAAGTGGTCGGGCAGATCGCGCACCGCGCGCTGACCGGTCTCGTCTTCGATGCTGACGATGGCTTGCGTGATCCCGTGGCGCTGGTGCTCGAGGAAGAGCATCTCCACCGGGTCGCCCATGTCGTCGGACTCCCACTTGGGCACGTTCTTGAACATGTAGCCCGCGGGGAATTCGAGCTCGCCCGTCTTTGCATCCTTGGTGGCCGCGTCGTTGCTGCCCTTGCGGATGAATTCGTAGAAGTCGTACATGTCTTCGCGCGACTTCGGGAACCCGACCGCGGTGTCGACGACTCCGCCGGCCTTCGCTTCCTCGTACGGGCTCATGTCGTGTTCCGTCATGTCAGCTTGAAGACGCGTTCGGCGTTCTCCCGCAAGAACTTGGGCCACACGTGGTCGCGGAACGGAACGTCGGGCATCTCCTTGAAGATGCGGTCGAGCGAGAGCCCCATCGGGTAGTAGCCCGCGTACATCACCTTGTCGGCGCCGCGTGTGTTCGCGAACTTCACGACGGCCTCGGGGTAGTAGCGGGGTGCGAACGCGGACGTGGAGTAGTAGAGATTCGGCCACTTGAGGAGCAGCTTCACCGCGAGGTCGGCCCACGGCTCGCACCCGTGGCGCGTGACGAACTTGAGCTCGGGGAAGTACCAGCAGACCTCGTCGATGAGGCCGACGTACTGCGGCGCGAACGGCACCCGCGGTCCCGGCACGCCCGCGCACACGCAGATCGGAATGTCGAGCTCGATGCACTTTGCGTAGATCGGGTAGAACTTCGCGTCGTTGATCGCGACCTGCGGGTAGAGGCCGGCGGGGAACGCGGTGGCGGCTTTGACGCCCAGTTCCTCGACCGCGCGGGTGAGGTCGCGGACCATGTCCATGCCGCGATTCGGATCGACCTCGAGGCTGCCAAAGAAGCGGTCCGGGTGATCCTTCAACGCCCGGAGCGAGTCGCCGCTGCGATCTTCGTCGAACGACACGCCGAGCATGCCCTTTTCGATGCCGAACTTGTCCATCTGCTCCAACAGGAAGCGGACAGGATCGTCGCCCGCTTCCGGGTGCGGCACGTTCTTGAACATGTATTGGGCGGGGAATTCGAACTCGTCGAGCGATTCGCGGTCGCGGAGACCCTGGCGCAGGAACTTGTAGGTCCGCGCACCGGCGCGAAATGGCGTGGCGATCATCAGATCGATCACGCCGATGTCGGTCGGCATGGTCATGCGGACTCCTTGTACTCCGAGGGGACTCGTCAATTGCCGAGGGCACGGAAGGTACCGCGAGGCCGCGGGAGCGGTCAGATCCGTACGGCAGCGTTCGCGAAGCTGCCCGAACCCGCGCCGCAGGCGCGATGCCCGCGAGAATGGGCGGCGATGAACCTGAAGACCGCGGCGCTCCGACTCGGCGTGCACTACCAGACCGCGTACCGCTGGGTGCGCAGTGGTCAGTTGGTCGCGGTCAAGGTCGGTGCCGGCTACGAGATCTCCGACGCGGCGGTGGCGCGGCTCCGGGCCCAGCGCCGCGCGACGGAACGGATGCCGGAGGGCGGTGCCGCGCAGGTCCGGGCCTTCGACGTGACCGCGAGCTTCGCCGACGCCGTCCAGGTGCTCGACTCGATGGTCGACGCCGTCACCCTCGATTCCACGGCAATCGGTCAACGCGTCGCCCGCATCGCGGCCGACCACCTCGGCGACACGGCCTTCTTGTACCGCCGCACCGCCGACGACGCGATGGTCGTGGTCTGTGCCGCGCACCGGGATCCGGTGGCCGAGGTCGCGGCCAACACCCTGGGCCGCGATCCGAACACGTCGACCAAGCTCGTGCGGCGCGCGCTCGACGGCGGGGAACTGATCTGCATCGCGCAGGTCCCGCAGCGCGAGCTGCGCCGCGCTCTGCATCCCGAACTGCACGAGAGCCTGCAACTCTCGGGCTGTTACAGCGCGCTGTGTGCGCCGTTCGGTGTCGACGGCGTGTTGCTCGTCACGCGTGATCTTCCGGGTCGGCCGTACACCCCCGACGACGTTGCGTTGGTCGAGTCGATCACCGCGCGCTTGACGGTCGCCGACGAACGGGCCCGCTGCTGGAGTACCGCCTGGGACATCCGGCGCGCGTTGGTAACTGCGCTCGGCACCGAAGCGCCGGAGGGGAACTGCTTTGCCCAGGTGTTCGAGTCGCGGGCGGAAGAGCCGATGGTCGCGGTGCTCGATCTCGAGCTGCAACACGTGACCGCCACGAAGGCCTACGCGGGATTGGTCGGCGAAGACGTGACGCGTCTGATCGGGTCGTCCCTCCGCGCGCTCGTTCCCGACGGTGGCGCGCTCGACGAAGCGCTCGCGCCGGTGATGCTCGGCGAGATCGACTTCCGCAGCGTCGAGCTCGACGTGCTCGCGGACCGGGCTCGTGTGGCGTTGCACGTGGCGATGGTGCGGCGCGCCGACGCCACACCGCGCGGGGTGGTCGTCGTCGCCCATCCCGTGCCGGCCCTGTCCGGCTGCTGATACGTTCCGCCGACATGTCCGCCCCCGACGTGTCCGCGACTGCCGACTGGGGCCACGCCGACGATCTCGACGACATCCGCGGTCAGGTCGCCATCGCCGGCATCGGCGAGACGGCGTACACGAAGGCGTCGGGCCGCACCGCGCGGGAGATCGGGGCCGAAGCCGCCGAACGAGCTATCGCCGACGCGGGCCTCACGCCGGCCGACATCGACGGCATCACGTGGTCGGGCGCGTTTGCTGATTTCGACGTCGCCGCGTTCCACGAGCACTTCGGTACCGATCACGACATGTGGACGTCGCCGTGGGGCGGCGGTATGGCGTGGGCCGGTACCGCGCCGTACCTGGCCGCGCAGGCGATTCGCGAGCGGAAGGCCCGACACGTGCTGAACGTGTTTCCCGTGGCGTGGGCGACGCAACGATCGTCGATGACCGGCGGCCCCGGCGAGGTCCACGCCGCGCAGACGTTGAAGCAGAACCTCGAGGTGCCGTTCGGGTTCTTCCCGCAGCCCGTGTACTTCGCGTCGATCATGCGCCGGCACATGCTCGAGTTCGGCACCCGCCCGGAACAGTTCGGCGCGATCGCGGTTGCGTGCCGGCGCCACGCCAACCTGAACCCGGACGCGGTCATGCATGGCCGGCCGATGACGATTGACGATTACCTCGCCGCGAAGGTGCTGGCCGATCCGCTGCGCCTGCTCGACTCCTGCCTGATCTCCGACGGTGGCGCGGCGTACGTGACGACGAGCGTCGAGCGGGCGCGCGACATGCCGCATGCACCTGCGGTCGTGAGCGGTGTCGGCGAGGGCTACTCCGCGAGCGGCGGCCACTGGGCGCTCCAGAAGGCGTTCACGAGCACCCCGCAGGTCTTCTCCGCGCCCCAGGCGTTCGCGATGGCCGGTCTCGCGCCGTCCGATGTCGACGTGTTGACGGTCTACGACCCGTTCACTGTCGTGAGCCTGATGCAGATCGAGGACATGGGCTTCTGCCCGAAGGGCGAGGCGGGGAACTTCGTCGAAGGCGACACGTTGTTTCACGACGCGGGCAAGTTGCCGTTCAACACGCACGGCGGTCTGCTCTCGCACGCGTACGTGCTCGGCATCGCGCACGTCGTGGAATGCGTGAAGCAACTGCGCGGTGTCGCGCCCGCGCAGGTGCCCGACTGCGAGGTCGCGGTCTACGGCGGATACACGGGCCACATGGCGAGCACCCTGGTGCTCACGAAGGATCGGTGATCCGGCGATGGCTATCACGCGCGCCGAGTTCCCGCTGCCCGACGTCGACGATCCGCTGACGGCCGGCTTCTTCGCCGGCGCGGCGCGGGGCGAGCTCGTGATTCCGCGCTGCGACAGCTGCGGCGAATGGGTCTGGTACCCGGAACCGGCGTGCCCGCACGACGGCGGTGCGCTCACATGGACACCCGTTTCGGGGCGGGGCACGTTGTTCACGTGGGTCGTGGTGGAGCGGGCGTTCCTGCCGGCCTTCGCCGATCGCGTTCCGTTCGTCACCGCGTTGGTGGTGCTCGATGAAGACCCCGCGCTCCGGCTCTGCACGTATCTCGTCGACGCGGAACCCGCCGACCTGATTGCCGACGCGCCGGTGACGGTTTCCTTCCGACCGCTCGAGTTCACGACGGTTCCCGACGCGTCGGTGGTCGTCCCGATGTTCACCCTGTCGTGATCTACGACGGATTACGCGTCGTCGATTGCACGACGGGGATCGCGGGCGCGTACTGCACCAAGTTGCTCGCCGATCTCGGCGCCGACGCGGTGTTCGGCGCGCCGATCGACGGCGATCCGCTGTTCACGTATTTGCGGACCTCGCAACGACACGCGCTCGATCTCGCGCCGTGGCTCGCGGCCGCCGACATCGTGATCGCGAACGAGCCCGACGGCTTGCCGCCGCACCCGGGCGCGCTCGTGACGGTGTCGATCACCGCACTCGGTCACGGCGGCCCCGACGACGGCCTCGATCTCCCCGAGGAGATTCTGCAGGCCCGCAGTGGGAGCCTGTCGGCGCACGGGCACATGAACCAGCCGCCGCTGACCGTCGGCGGTCACCTGGGCGAGTACATCGTCGGCGCGTTCGCCGCGCTGGGTGGTCTCACCGCGTGGTGGCGCGCCTCGCGCACCGGAATTGCCGAGACGGTCGACGCGTCGATGCTCGAGGCGATGCAGCTCACCTACGTCACGACTCCTACCCTCATGGCCCGGTTTCCCGGCGGCCGCGAGCAGTCGTTCCGCTGGGTGATGATCCCGGGCAACGAGCCTGCGGGCGACGGGCGTTACGTCGGCATCACCACCGTGACCGCGCAGCAGTGGCAGGCGCTGGCGCGCGTCATCGGCCGGCCGGACCAGGCCGACGACGACGAGCTCGGCACGATGATCGGCCGCTTCCGCCGGGCCCGGGAAGTGAACGGCGCGATTCACGCGTACACGGAACAGCACACCGCCGACGAAGTCGTGGCTGCGTGCGTCGAGGCGCGCGTCCCCGCCGCGATCGTCGGTAACGGCGCCGAACTCCCGCGCAACGAACAGCTCGCGGCGCGCAACGTGTTCCTGCAACAGCCCGGCGAGTCGTGGATCCGACCCCGCGCTCCGTTCCGCTTTCACGGTGTTGCCGATCGGGAGCTGGCGCCGCCCGCGCCCGCGGCTGTCTCCGACCAATGGCCCGCGGCCGATCGCGTCGCGCGTGCCGGGGTGCATCCGGCACCGGGCGCGCGTCCCTTCGCGGGAATCCGGGTCCTCGACTTCACCGCGTTCTGGGCGGGACCGTTCGCAACCGCCTGGTTGTCGTCGATGGGCGCCGACGTCGTGAAGGTCGAAGCGGTGCAGCGACCCGACGGCATCCGGTTCAGCGCAATGGTGCGCCCGCACGACGATCCGCAGTTCTACGAGAAGTCGGCACTCTTCCACGCGTGCAACCTCGGCAAGCGGGCGATCACGCTCGACCTCGGCCACCCCGACGGCCTCGCGCTGGCGAAACGGCTCGTCGAACGCAGTGACGTGATCGCGGAGAACTTCACCCCGCAGGTGCTGGAACGGTTCGGCCTCGACTGGGACACCGTCCACGCCCTGAATCCACAGGCGATCATGCTGCGCATGCCCGCGTTCGGTCTCGACGGCCCGTGGCGCGCTCGAGGCGGATTCGCGCAGACCATGGAACAACTCACGGGCATGGCGTGGGTGACGGGGTACGACGGCGGCCCGCCCATCATCCCCGGTGGACCCGTCGACCCGATGGTCGGCGCGCACGCCGCGCTCGCGGTTGTGGCCGCCATCGAACATCGCGCGCAAGCCGGCTTCGGTCAGCTCGTCGAGGTGCCGCTCGTGGAAGTTGCGACCGCGGTGACGGCGGAACAGGTGATCCACTACGCGATCGAGGGTTCGTTGTCGGAGCGCCGCGGCGAAGGTGGCGTGTACGCGTGCGTCGGCGACGACGCGTGGGTCGCGATTGATCGGGCGCGCGATCCGATGACACCCGAAGACCGTGCCGCATGGTGCGCGACCCGCAGCGCGACCGACGCGGCGCGGGAAGCAAACGATCAAGGCGTACCGGCCGCGGCGATGGTCCCCGGCTTCGCGACGCTCGACGACCCGCAGATGCGCGCCCGCGGGTTCTTCGAACCTCTCGCGAACCCCATGGTCGGCGACCAGTCCTACCCGACCTGGCCGGTCCGGCTCTCGGCCGGTCCCGAACAGCTCTGGTCGGCGCCTGCACCCACCCTCGGTCAGCACAACGTCGACGTGCTCGGCGGTGAGCTCGGCCTCGACGCCGACGAGCTCGCCCGCCTCGAAGCCGAGCACGTCATCGGCACGACGCCCGTCTACTGAGACACGCGTCTACTGACACGCGCCCGGGCGGCGCGACACGGGCGCCGAGCCGCTCGCAGCCCCGTCCGGGGGCGTCGGTAGGGTGATCGACGCATGGTGTCAGCGGCGGGGGGTCCGGAGCTCGAGGACGTCGAGGATGCGCTCGTCGACGGCGATGTTCCGTACCAGCGGGGGACCGCCTCCGCCGCGCTGCGCCACCGCGACTTTCGCATCGTCTACATCGGCACCTTCGCGTCGAACATCGGCACGTGGATGCAGAACGTCATCCTCGGTGAATACGCGCTGAAGCTGACGCACAGCGGCTTCTACGTCGGGCTGTTGTACTTCGGTCAACTCGGCCCGTTGTTGTTCCTGTCGATGATCGGCGGTCTGCTCGCGGACCGCGTCGACCGGCGCCGACTGCTCGTGAGCATGCAGGTGCTGCAAGGTGCGCTGTCGTTCGCGCTCGCGTACGTCGCGTGGCAGTCGCATCCCTCACACGTGCTGATCGCGATCCTGGTATTCGCGATCGGTATCGCCAACGCGCTTGGTGCGCCGGGGTTGAGTGCGATCCTGCCGACACTCGTGCCGCGCGAAGACCTGACCGGCGCGGTCTCGCTCACGTCGGTGCAGATGAACCTCTCCCGCGTCATCGGTCCCGTGATCGGCGCGTTCCTCTACGCGTGGCTCAAGGCGGGCCCGGTGTTCGCGGTCAACGCGGTCACCTACGTGTTCGCGGTGATCGGGTTGGTGTGGGCGCGCTACCCGCGCTACGCGGCCGCGCCCGGATCTCCGCCGGTCGAGCAACGCCTGCTTTCCGGGATCCGGATCGCGCGCGCCGACCCCGTCATCCGGTACGTCCTGCTCACGCTCTTCACGTTCTCGTTCTTCTCGGTCACTTTCGTGGGCATCATGCCGCTCGTCGCGAAGTACAACCTCGGTATCCCGGAGACGGGCGTCACCTACGGCCTGCTGTACGCCACCTTCGGGTTGGGTGCGGCCGCGGGCGCGTTGACGGTCGGCTCGGTGCTCGCCCAGCGCTCGAAGGTCGCGCTCCTACGACCAGGGTTCGTCGCGTTCGCGATTGCGCTGGCGGCTTTCGGCCTCGTCCGCAACCTGGCCGCGGCCTTCATCGTGCTCTGCGTCGTCGGTTACATGTACTTCCTCGTCATCACGTGTCTGTCGATCATCCTGCAGAAGCAGTTGCGCGACGAGGAGCGAGGTCGGATCATGGCCTTGTGGATCATGCTGTTCGGCGGGACGGTGCCGTTGGGCGTGTTGCTCGCGAGCCCGTTCGCCAAGTCGTATTCGACAGAAGTGCTGCTGTTCGGGGCCGCCTGGGCACTACTGCTCGCGTGGTGGTCGGGCGCCCGATCCCTGCGTGCGAAGGGTGCACCCAATGACTGAGAAGCACGCGGAAGCGATGACCGACCTGCGCGCCCGGGTGGCCGCGGTCGTGCACTCCGTCGATCCAACCGTGCTGGATCGGCCCGCACCGGCCACGCCGGGCTGGCGCGCCCGCGACGTGCTTGCGCACATCGTCGGAGTGAGCGACGACGTGGTGAACGGACGCCTCGAAGGCATCGCCAGCGACGAGTGGACCGGGGCGCAGGTCGAGCGCCGCCGCGCGGTATCGGTCGGGGAGATGCTGGAGGAGTGGCAGGAACACGGCCCGCAGTTCGAGGCGATGCTCGCGGGCGCGCCGGCCGAGATCGCGGGTCAGGCGGTGTTCGACGCGGCGACGCACGAACATGATCTGCGCAACGCGATCGAACGTTCCGGCGGGCGCGACAGCCGGGCCATGCACGTCAGCTGGGACTGGTTCGTCGAGACGCGATCGGCGCCCGCGATCCAGCTGCACACCGAACGGGGCGACGAGATCGCCGGGATCGGTGAACCGAAGGTGTCGGTGCGGGCTCCGTACTTCGAGCTCTTGCGGGCCGCGACCGGGCGCCGCACCGCGGCCGAGATCTCGGGGTTCGACTGGGAGCCCGGTCCGGATGTCATGCTCTTGTTGGCCGCGCCGTTCTTCACGGTGCGCCACGACTCACTCGGGGAGTAACTGGTCGCTCCGCGCGTGACCGACGCTCGTCAGGCGAGCTCGCGCAGCACTGCGACCACGTTGCGGCCGAGCACGTCGAGGTTGTAGCCGCCCTCTTGCACCACGAGTGTCGGTCGGTCGAGCGCGGCCAGCGCCGCGCCGAGGCGCGGGTAGTCGTCGGCGACGAGGCGGAAGCGGTCGGGATCCTCGAGGGCGGTGTCGACGCCGAGCGACACGATCACGCCGTCGGGCCCGAACTTGCGCACCGCGGCGACGGCCGCGGCCAGCGCGGGCTCGAAGATGCTCCAGTCGGTGGCTTCCGGTAGCGGGAAGTTGCGGTTGCAGTCCTCGCCCGCGCCCCAACCGCGTTCGCCGGCGAAGCCGAGGAAGAACGGGTACTCGAACGCGGGATCGGCGTGCAGTGACACGAAGAGCACGTCGTCGCGGTCGTAGAAGATCTGCTGCGTGCCGTTGCCGTGGTGGTAGTCGACATCGATGATCGCCACGCGCGCGCCCCGGTCGGTCCAGGTCTGGGCCGCGATTGCGGCGTTGTTCAGGTAGCAGTAGCCCGCAAACGAGTCGGCGGCCGCGTGATGACCGGGCGGGCGCGTGCACGCGTACGCGGCGCGTTCCCGTCCGTCGGCTACCGCGGCCCACGCGGTGAGGGTCACGTCGACGGCGCCGACCGCGGCCGCGTACGTTCCCGCGAGCACGGGATCGGTGTCGTGGGAGTACCAGCCGAGCTGGGCGATGATGTTCTCGGGCTCGAAGAGCGGCTGATCGCGCAGCGCCCGCGCGTAGCCCGCGGCCTCCGAGTCGGCGCCGAGCCCGGTGTCGACGCGCCAACGTTCGTGCGCGTGCTCGAGGAATTCGCAGTATTCCGAGGTGTGCACACGTCGCATCGCGTCGGGCGCCGGGCTGTTCAACCCGGTGGTCTCCGGTGGGTGCGGCGCGCCGAGGCCGGCATCGGCGATCGCGGCGAGGATGCGGTCGACGCGCTCGGGTACCTCCGGCGGTTGCATGAGCCCGCCCCGATCGAGGAACGGCACGCGGGGATGGTGGGCTCGGTGCGCGTCGGATGCGACGATCAGCATTCCCGAAGCTGTAGCACGCAACTAGCGTGCGCGGGTGGCTTCCGACGAGGTGCAGGTCTTTTCGGTCGACCTCCACCAGCCGGCCGCGGTCGCGGCGCGGCTCACCCGTCTGCTCGCGCCGGACGAGACCGAAGGGTCGGCGCCGATCCGGGTGGCACGCGGCGCGCTGCGCATCGTGCTCGGCGACACGTTGGGAATCGAACCGGCCCGAGTCGAGATCGCGCGGCACTCCGCGCACTGCGGACACCCCACGCACGGCCGGCCCGCAGTGGTCGGCGATCCGATCTCACCCGTCTCGCCCATCTCGCCCGTCTCATTCAGCTTGAGTCACTCCGCGGAGTTCGCGCTGATCGCACTCGCCGGTCCCGGCATTCGCGTGGGAGTCGACGTCGAGGCGATCCGTCCCCGCCGGCGCCTCGAGGCGCTCGCGGCGCGCGTGCTGAGCGCAGAGGACTATGCGGCGTGGCTCGAGATCGACGACCCGGACGAGCAGCTGCGTGCGTTCCTCGACGCGTGGACGGCGAAGGAGGCGTACCTGAAGGCGATCGGCATCGGTATCGCCACCCGGTTGCGCGACGTGCCGACGCGCGTGCCGGGCTGGAGTATGCGCGCGCTCGACGTCGGCGCCGATTTCCGCGCCGCGCTGGCCGTCGATCGCACCACGGTCGAGGTTCGCCGGCTCGTGCTCTCGCCGCTCGCTATGTCGAGTGCCGGAACTGAACGCTGATCCGCGCCCCGGCCCGTGCGACCTTGGGCACCGAGTGCTCCCAGGTGCGCTGGCTGGCGCCGCCGGTCACCAACAGGTCGCCGGGCAGCAACCGGAACGGGCGGCTTGCGCGGCGCTCCTGTTTCGGCCGCAGCCGCAGGGTGCGCGCCGACCCGAGCGACAGGATCGCGACGACGGGCTCGACGAGTGCCGGATCGAGCCGATCACTGTGCCACGCGACGCTGTCGCGCCCGTCGCGGTAGAGCGCGGCACCAACGCTGTCGAACGCGCGGTCGTACCGGGCGGTGAGCGCGGTGGCCATCGCGCCGAGGATCGGGGCCACCTCGGGATTGTCGACGGTGCGCCCGTACCAGGCGGTGAGGCGTGGTTCCAAGACCATGCGGTCGTACATGCGCACGGTGCGGTGCTCCCAAGGCGCATGGGCGACGACGGTTTCGAAGAGTTGATCGGCGCCCTGCACCCAACCGGCGATGTGTTCGACCCACGCATACTCGTCGAGCGCGATGCGTTGTGCGGTCGCGAACGTGTCGTCGAACGCGGGCGTGGCGCGCTCCGCGCCGAGCAGAGTTGGCTGCCAGTGCAGCTCGAGGCCCGAACGTACGTTCGCCATCGGCACCACGGTACCCCTCGGGTGCGGGTACCGTGAAGTCGTGCTCGACGACGACGAGGACTACACCGAAGCGGCCGACGACGAGAACGACGACGTCGACGGCGAGGCCGGCGCGCACGCCGATGCGGTGCTCGAAGGCCACGCGGAACCGGCACCGATCGAACGCTTCCACCGCACCTCGGTCGGCATGGTGCTCGCGGCCGGCATGTTCGGCCTACGCGACGTACTGGAAACGCCGAAGGACAACACCCCGGCGATCGTCGAGGACTGGGCCGGTGGTCAGCCCGCCGACGATCCGTACGTGCTGCGGCTCGATCCCGACAACCCGCAGGACTCGATCGTCATGGTCCGCCGCAAGCGCGACCCCGACGACAAACCCCCCGCCTAGCGGGGGGTGATGCGGTCGTGAGCGACCGTGCATCGCGCGAGGCGATCGGGGAGTGGTTCGACGCCGAGGCCGGGGCCGGTCGGCACCCGGATGTCGCCGCCTTCGAGGACGAATGGTTCGGTGATGTCGCCGTCGGCCCCGAAATAGCGGTCCGAGGCCGAGCAGTCGCCGGTCAGTGTGAACCCGGGCTGCGCGGCCAGGGCGAGTAATGCGGCCCGGCCGACACCGGTCTCCAACATGCCGCCCGCGAGCGCGCCGACCCCGCTCGCGGTGCACGCGTCGAGCACACGTTGCGCGCCCGTGAGGCCGAGGCGTCCGGCCTTGATCGCGAACACGTCGGCCGCGCGCTGCGCAATCGCGGCGTGCGCGGCGTCGATCCCCGTGATGGTCTCGTCGAGGCAGATGGGCGTACGCACCTCGCCGACGAGCGTGGCGTGGTCGCGCAGCGCATCGGGCGCGCACGGTTGCTCGACACACTGCAGTCCGAGGTCGTCGATCTCGCGGAACAGGCGCACGCGCGTCGTCGACGCCGTAACTCCCGTTGGCGTCGGCCGCGAGTACGACGTCGGGGCCGACTTCGGCGCGCGCGGCGCGCAGCACCTCGGTGTCGTGCCCGGGTTCGATCTTGCACTTGACGCGCCGGTAGCCGGCCGCGACATAGCGCCGGAGGGCGCGGCGGAATTCGTCGCCGTCGTCGATCATTCCGACCGCCACTCCCGCTTCCACCGTTCCGCGTCCGCCGCCGAACCAGTCCGACAACGATCGGCCTTCGGCGCGGAGTTGCGCGTCGAGCAGCGCGCACTCGAGCGCGGCTCGCGCGGCGCGCGCTCCCGAAACGTCGTCGAAGGCCACTCCCGCGAACGTGCGCGGCAACAGCTGATCGCGCAATGCCCGGTGGGCGGAATCGATCGTCTCCCCGTCGTACTCGGGCGTTGCCAACGCGGTGCACTCGCCCCAACCGACACCGGCGTCAGTTGTGACCCGCACCAGCAGCGCTTCTTTCACCGCGGTCGCGTTGTGCGCAGTGCGGAACGGCGCAACCAACGGGAGTCGGACGCGCAGCAACTCGACTTCGTGCAATGCGCCGACCACTGAACGAGCGTACGAGCAAACGAGCGTGCGCGCGAACGAGCCCGGGCACTGGGCCCGGGCTCGTCAGTTCAAACGTGACGTGCGAAACGAACTAGCGACGCTTCGCGACTGCCTTCTTCTTGGCGGGTGCCTTCTTGGCCACGGTCTTCTTCGCCGGAGCCTTCTTGGCGGGCGCCTTCTTGGCCACGGTCTTCTTCGCCGGAGCCTTCTTGGCGGGCGCCTTCTTGCCCGAGAGCACTGCGTCCTTGAACGCCTTCAACGGCGTGATGCGCGCGACGCGCTTCGCCGCGACCTTGACCTGCTCGCCGGTGGCAGGGTTCCGAGCCATGCGCGCGGGACGGTCGATGCGGCGGAACTTGGCGAAGCCCGAGATCGCGACATCCTCACCGGTCGACACCGTCGCCGTGATCAGGTCGGTGAACGACGTCAAGAACGCGTCGGCTTCCCTGCGCGTCCACTCATTGCGTTCGGCGAGCTCATTCAGCAACTGGCTGCGATTCACATTTCCTCCATGCGATGTTGGGACGTGCGGGATGCATCGTTACACGTCCACTTCGCCGAAGTGTGGATCTCAGGCCCAATTTCAAAGGTTTTTTCGGCCGTAGCCCTCGGCGTCGAGAACTGTTTGGCGCGCGGCCGGCGCTTGGAGTGAGGCCGATTCGAGTGAGCCGGGGTCCATCGTCCAGCGCGCTTTGCCACTCGACTTGGCGTGATACATCGCGGCGTCGGCTCGGCGCAGCAGGTCGGCTCCGTCCGCGGCGTCCGCCGGCGCGAGGGCGATGCCGACGCTGGTCGAGATCCGGATCTCCCGGGCGCCGAGCCGGAAGGGCTCCGACAGCCGGGCGCAGATGCGTTCGCCCACGGCGGCCGCCGGGGCGACGTTCTCCAAACGGGTGAGCATGATCGTGAACTCGTCCCCGCCGAGGCGGGCGACGAGATCGCCGGGTCGGACGCACTCGCGCAACCGTTCGGCGACCGCCACGAGCAGGTCGTTGCCTACGTCGTGGCCGTAGCGGTCGTTCACGTCCTTGAACCCGTCGAGGTCGAGGAAGAGCACTCCGACCAGATCTCCGGGGCGCCCGCGGCGGGCTATGCGGCTCAGTTCCTCGATGAAACGCCGCCGGTTGGCGAGCTCGGTCAGCGGGTCGTGCGAGGCCTCGTGATCGAGACGGTCCTTGAGATCCTCGAGCCGGCGGTGCACCTGGGCGTTGCGCAACGACGCACCGGCCTGGGTGACGAAGAGCTCGAGACTCTCGACCGGGGCATCGGGCGGTCCGTCGGGACCGGTCCACACCGTCGTGATCACGACGGTGTGGTCGTCGATCGTGGCCAGCGGCAGCGCGACGAGCGTCGCCGGCGCCGGACCGTCCGGGTCGAGGGGTACGAAGGTGGTGTTGCCCGTCGCCCGCACGGCTGCGGCGGCGCGCAGGCGCGGGTCGCCGGCCGCGATCGCGGGCTGGAGCGCCGAACCGGGGACGGGAGACGCCGACAACAACAAGCGCTCGTCGAGCGCGATGTCACTTTGGGCGGCGTCGTCGAGCGGGCGGACTTCGAGCGCGCGGTCGTCGAGCACGAGGTCGACCCCGGCCACGGCGTTGCTGGGCCCGATCAGTTCGAAGACCTTGGGATCGGTGAATCCCATCTCGCCGACCGTGCCGTTGATGACGTCGAGGATCTCGTCGACGTCGAGGCGGGAGGTCCGCCAGCCGCCGAGGGCCGCGGTGCGCAACAGGAGTGATCGCTCCTCGGCATGGGCTCGGCCGCGGCGATTGGCCTCGATCTCGGCCATGAGGTGCTCGGCGAGGTAGCCGACCGGGAGCGCGACGAGCAGCACGACCGTGAGCCGCTGGGCGACGGCCGCGGCGGGCAGGTTCGGGGAGCTGGCCATGTTGGCGCCCGCGTACCCTCCCGCGAGGATCAGCCAGCTCGCGATCGCGCCGGGAACGCGGAAACGGATGGCACCTTCGATCGCGGGCAGCACGAGGAGCGCCCAGTCGGCCGAGTCCGCGCTCATGCGCTCGCGTTGCGCCCAGGCGACGAGCAGAACCACCAACGTGTCGGCGAGCAGCTCGAGTATCCCGAGCAGCATGCGGGTGCGCTTCTTCTGGCGTTCGGCGAGGTACCCGACGAGGTTGACCGACCAGAACCCGCCGACGAGCAGCACCGCCTGCCAGTGGGGGACCGAGCTCGCGGTCCACAGGCGGACGAGCACCAGCGCGCCTACGAGCAGGCGCACTCGCCGGAACGCGGCTTCGACCGAGACCGGCGCGCCGTCGGCGAAGTCATCAGGCTGGGAGAGCTGACCAGGATGCGATTGCTGATCAGCGTGTGATTGGTAACGCATACGCCCCTTCGGATCTCACATCGGCGAACCGGTGCGAGGCCCCGCCCTCTTCTGGAGTATCGGCCGACCCGCACAATTCGCTGAACTCCCGACGGCGATTCGTCCAAAGATTCGTCGCAACGTCCGACGAAAAGGGTGAGGGCTCATACCGCAGGGGGACGCGACAGGCCGCAGGGGGCGACAGGCGCGACGACAGGCCGCAGGGGGACGCCACGGGCGCAGCCGGACGCCATGGGCGCGGCCGGACGTGCGGGGCGGATTCGGACACGCGTGCAAAGGTGCAGAGATGCGCGCTCCCGAAGTCGTCGAAGATCCCGACGACCCACGGGTTCGTGACTACGTAGATCTCGCCGATCCCGATGTTCGGCGCCGGGTCGAAGCCGACGGTGGTTTCTTCATCGCGGAGTCGCCACTCGTCGTGCGCCGCCTGCTCGAGTCGGGCCGTACCGTGCGTTCGGTGCTGGTCACACCCGCGCAGTACACGGCGCTCGCCGACGTCTTGGGCGCGGACGGGACCGACGGAACCGCGCCGTCCGATACGCCGGTGTACGTCGCGAGCGAAGCGGTACTGCGGCGGGTCGTCGGTTTCAACCTCCACCGCGGCGCGGTCGCGTCGGCCGATCGCTGGCCGTTACCGACGGTCGAAGTCGTGCTGCGCGGCGCCCGGCGCGTCGCCGTGTTGGAGAAGGTGAACGACCACGAGAACCTGGGCGTGTTGTTCCGCAGCGCGGCTGCGCTCGGCATCGATGCCGTCGTGCTCGACCCCGAGTGCTCCGATCCGCTCTACCGCCGCTGCGTGCGCGTCTCGATCGGGCACGTCTTGCGCCTGCCCTGGACGAGGCTCACGACGATCGACGACGTCACCCGCGCCGGGTTCACGACGTTCGCGCTGACGCCGGCTCCCGACGCCGTCCCCATCGGTTCCGTCCGCTGGCCCGCGCGCGCCGCGCTGTTGTTCGGCGCCGAGGGCCCGGGCCTCTCCGATTCGTGGCAGCGGGCCGCCGACGAACGCGTACAGATCCCGATGCAGCCCGGCGCCGACTCGCTCAACGTCGCGACCGCGGCCGCGGTCGCGTTCTACGCGGCCGGACCGGGCGCGGCGGCGCCGAGCGCGTAGCTCCACGCCCGTCAGTCGGCGGGCACGTCGAGCGTGATCCGACCGTCGGCGATCTCGATGCGGCGCGTCACCGAGATCGCCTCGAGCAACGCGCGGTCGTGCGTGACGAGCAACAACGTGCCGGTGTAGTTCTCGAGCGCCGATTCGAGCTGTTCGATCGCGGGCAGGTCGAGGTGGTTCGTCGGCTCGTCGAGCACGAGACAGTTGACGCCCTTCGCGCCGAGCAACGCCAGCGAAGCGCGCGTCCGCTCGCCCGGCGACAGCGAATCGGCGGGTCGGCCCACGTGCTCGGCCCCGAGACCGAACTTGGCGAGCAAGGAGCGGGCCTCGCTGGGAATCAGTCCACTTGCAGTCTCGAACCGGAAGAGCAGCGGCGCCGAGCCGGAGAACGCGGCCCGGGCCTGGTCGAGCTCGCCGACGATCACGCCGGGTCCGAGCCGGCTCGCACCCGAATCGGCGACGCGCCGACCGACGACGAGGTCGAGCAACGTGGTCTTGCCGCTCCCGTTCGCGCCGACGATCGCGATCCGTTCGCCGTACTCGACGTGGAGGTCGATCGGCCCGAGAGTGAAGTCGCCGCGGTGGACGACCGCGCCGGTGAGCTGGGCGACGATCGCGCCACTGCGCGGTGCGGTCGCGATTTCCATGCGCAGGTCCCAGCCCTCCCAGGGCTTGTCGACCGCGTTGGCTTCGAGTCGGGCCAGCGCGCGATCGGTGATCTTGGCCTTGGCCGCGACGTGCTCGCTGCTGTTGCGGCGGAACTCGCGGATGTTCTTGTCGTTCTCGCCCGACTTCTTCACCTTGGCCTTGCCCTGCACCGACCATTGCCGCTGCCGTTGCGCCCGATCCCGCAGGTCGCCGCGCTGCGACTGGTATTCGGCGTAGTCCTCCTCGGCATGACGACGCGCGGTCGTGTGCTCGTCGAGGTACGACTGCCAACCACCCGCGTACTCGGTGGCCGAATGTTGATGTTCGTCGAGCTCCAGCACCGACGTGATCGTGCGATCGAGAAAGGCCCGGTCGTGCGACACGATGACGGCGCCGCCGGTGAGCTCGTCGTGCAGGAAGCGTTCGAGGCGCGCCAGGCCGGCGAAGTCGAGGTCGTTGGTCGGCTCGTCGAGCAGGAACACGTCGAACCGGGCGAGCACGATCGCGGCGAGGCTCGCGCGCGCGGCCTGGCCGCCCGACAGTGACGGCATGTCGAGATCGAGCACGCGGGTCGCGAGCCCGAGGTCGGCGCACACCGCGCCGAGCCGGGCGTCGAAATCGGCGGCCCCCAGCGCGAGGTAGCGCTCGAGCGCGAGCGCGTAGGTGTCGTCGGCGCCGGGAAGCTGCTCGGCGAGGGCCGCCGACGCGGTGTCGAGCGCATGCTCGGCCGCGGCCACTCCGGTGCGGCGGGCCAGATAGGCGCGCACCGTCTCGCCCGTTCGGCGTTCGGGCTCTTGGGGGAGATATCCGACCGTCGCCGACGGGGGAGTGAGGGTCACGGTGCCCGAGTCGGGGGCGTCGAGGCCGGCCAGGATCTTCAGCAGCGTCGACTTCCCGGTGCCGTTCGGCGCGACCACGCCGACCCGGTGCGCGGGCCCGATCGTGCACGACACGCGATCGAGCACGACGCGCGGCCCGAACGACTTGGTGATGTCCCGGGCGACGAGGGAAGCGAACGAAGAAGACACGGCAGCACCTGCGGTCGAGCAGCGGACGAGAGGCTCGGAAAGGCGGCCGATCACGACATCGGGTTCGAGGATAGTCGGGCGCGCGAGCATCTCCGGGTGGATTCCTCGGACGTGACCTCGGTCGCGCAGCTCGAGCTCGATGCCGACGGCGAGGTGCACGAGGTCAGGGTCGTCGACGCCCGCCAGGCCGGCGCCGACTTCGGCCGGGCGCAACTTGAAGACGTCGAGCTGGTCCGTTGCGATCTTTCGGGTTGCGACTTCGCGGAGAGCACCTGGGAACGGGTGCGGCTCGTCGACTGCCGGTTGTCCGGGATCGAGCTGCCGCAGGCGAAGCTGCGCGGGGTGTCGTTCGTCGACTGCAAGCTCGACGACGCGAGCTTCCGCCTCGCGCAGCTGCAGACCGTGACCTTCAGCGGGTCGCTGCTCGCCGGCGCGGAGTTCATGGGGGCGACGATCTCGGAGTCGACGTTCGACCGCAGCGACCTGGCCGGCGCCGACTTCACCAAGGTGCGGTGCTCCCAGGTCGATCTCCGCGGCGCCCGGCTCGACGGCCTGCGCGGCGCCGGTTCGCTCTCGGGGGCCACGATCGGCGTGGAGCAGGTGTTCGGGCTCGCGCCCGCGTTGGCCCAGGCCATCGGCCTGCGGATTGCCGAACCGGACGACCCCTCGGTCACGGAGCCACCGGGCAACCCGACCGGCAATTCACCGGCCGGCCAATAATCCTTTCGACCAACTGGCAGTTCCGGCCGCTAGAATCGTTGTGCTCCGCCACGGGCCAATGTCGTCCCTTGGCGGCCAGATCCCAATGGAGCTGACCGCCCGAAACGAGGACGACACCGCAGTGGTTGAACGCGAGCTACCCCCGCTCTACGACCCCCGATTCGAGCACGACGCGTGCGGCGTCGGGTTCGTCGTCGACATGAAGGGCCGCAAGAGCCACGGGATCGTCGACCAGGCGCTCACCGCGGTGTGCTGCCTGAATCATCGCGGCGCGGCCGGGGCCGAGCCCGACACGGGCGACGGCGCCGGGATCCTCGTGCAGATGCCCGACGCGTTCTACCGGGACACGGTCGGTTTCGAGCTTCCCGCCGCGGGCGCGTACGCCACCGGTATCGCGTTCATGCCCGTCGACCGGGTCGACGCCACGACCGACGCGGTCGCCAAGGTCCTGGCCGACGAGGGCTTCGCGGTGCTCGGCTGGCGCGCGGTTCCCGTCGAGCGCGACTGCCCCGGCGCGTCGGCCCGCGAGCAGATGCCCGCGTTCGTGCAGGTGTTCGTGGCCAAGAACGGGCTCGTCGGCGACGAGCTCGAACGGCACGTGTATCTCGCGCGCAAGCGCATCGAGCACGAGACCGACGCGTACTTCGCGTCGCTCAGCGGCCGCGTCGTCGTCTACAAGGGCATGCTCACGCCCGACCAGCTCGGCGAGTTCTACGCCGACCTGCGCGACGAGCGCTTCGAGAGCGCGCTCGCGCTCGTGCACTCGCGCTTCAGCACGAACACGTTCCCGAGCTGGCCGCTCGCGCACCCCTACCGCATGCTTGCCCACAACGGCGAGATCAACACGGTGCAGGGCAACGAGAACTGGATGCGCGCCCGCGAAGGCGTGATGGCGAGCGATCTGCTCCCCGGCGACCTCGAGCGCGCGTTCCCGATCTGCACACCCGCCGCCTCCGACACCGCGCGCTTCGACGAGGCGCTCGAGCTGCTCAACCTCGCGGGCCGTCCGCTCCACCACGCGATCCTCATGATGATCCCGGAGGCGTGGGAGAACCACGAGAGCATGGACGCGCCCCGCAAGGCGTTCTACCGGTACCACGCCGCGCTCATGGAGCCCTGGGACGGGCCCGCGTCGATCGCGTTCAGCGACGGCACGGTGATCGGCGCGGTGCTCGACCGCAACGGCTTGCGCCCGTCGCGCTACTGGGTCACCGACGACGACCGCGTGATCATGGCGAGCGAGGTCGGCGTGCTCGACGTCGATCCGGCCAAGATCGTGAAGAAGGGTCGCTTGGAGCCGGGGAAGATCTTCCTCGTCGACACCACCCAGGGCCGCATCATCCCTGACGAGGAGATCAAGGCCGACCTCGCCGCGCAGGCGCCGTACCAGGAGTGGCTCGACGCCGGCCTCGTGCACCTCGACGATCTGCCGCCACAGTTCCCGCTCGTGCCGCAACACAGTTCGGCCGTCCAACAGCAGCGCATGTTCGGTTACACCGAGGAAGACCTGCGCCTGATCATCGCCCCGATGGCGCGCAACGCGGTCGAGTCACTCGGCTCGATGGGAACCGACACGCCCGCCGCGGTGCTCTCCGACCGCCCGCGCATGCTGTACGACTACTTCAAGCAGCTGTTCGCGCAGGTCACGAACCCGCCGCTCGACGCCAACTTCGAGGCGCTCGTCACGTCGCTCAACTCCGCGCTCGGGCCCGAGGGCAACCTGCTCGACCCGACGGCCGCGTCGTGCCGCCAGATCGTGTGCGCATCGCCGATCCTCACCAACGAGGAGCTCGCCAAGCTGCGCTACATCGACGACACCGACTCCGCCGTCCCGGGCTTCACGCCGTTCTCGGTGTACTGCCACTACCCGGTCGCCGAGGGTGGCGAAGGCCTGCGCATGGCGATCGACAACGTGCGCACGCAGGTGAGTGCGGCCATCGCCAACGGCGCGAACCTCGTGATCCTCTCCGACCGTTACGCCGACGCGGAGAACGCGCCCATCCCCGCGCTGCTCATCACTTCCGCGGTGCACCACCATCTCGTGCGCGAGAAGACCCGAACGCGGGTGGGGCTCGTGGTGGAGACGGGTGAAGCGCGCGAAGTGCATCACTTCGCCTTGCTGTTGGGATACGGCGCGGGCGGCATCAACCCCTACCTCGCGTTCGACACCATTCGCGATCTCTGCCGCGAAGGCGTGCTGAGCGGCATGTCGGAGCGCAAGGCCGTCAAGAACTACGTGAAGGCCGCGGGCAAGGGCATCCTCAAGGTGATGTCGAAGATGGGCATCTCGACCGTCGCGTCGTACACGGGCGCGCAGATCTTCGAGGCGGTCGGTCTGCAGAAGGCGTTGGTCGACGAGTACTTCACCGGCACCGCGTCGCGCATCGAGGGCATCGACCTCGAGGTGATCGCGTCGGAGGTCTCCCGCCGGCACAACTTCGCGTATCCGGAACGTCCGGCCGAGCTCGCACACCGCGAACTGACGATCGGCGGCGAATACCAGTGGCGCCGCGAGGGCGAGTACCACCTCTTCAATCCGGAGACGGTGTTCAAGCTGCAGCACTCGACCCGTTCGGGTCGCTACGACGTGTTCAAGCAGTACACCAAGCTCGTCGACGAGCAGTCGCGTCGCATCGCAACGCTGCGGGGGCTGTTCGAGCTGCGCACCGATGCGCGCCCGCCGGTTCCGATCGAAGAGGTCGAACCGGTCGAAGCGATCGTCAAGCGGTTCTCGAGCGGCGCGATGAGCTACGGGTCGATCTCGAAGGAGGCGCACGAGAACATCGCGATCGCGATGAACCGCCTCGGCGCGCGTTCGAACACCGGTGAGGGCGGCGAGGATCCCGACCGCTTCGTGCGCGACGCCAACGGCGACTCGCGCCGGAGCGCGATCAAGCAGGTCGCGTCGGGCCGCTTCGGCGTGACGAGCGAATACCTCGTCAACGCCGACGACCTCCAGATCAAGATGGCGCAGGGCGCCAAGCCCGGCGAGGGTGGCGAGCTCCCGGGCCACAAGGTGTGGCCGTGGATCGCCAAGACGCGGCTCTCCACGCCGGGCGTCGGCCTCATCTCGCCGCCGCCGCACCACGACATCTATTCGATCGAAGACCTGAAGCAGCTCATCCACGACCTGAAGAACGCCAACGACCGCGCCCGCGTGCACGTGAAGCTCGTCGCGGAAGTGGGTGTCGGCACGGTTGCCGCCGGCGTGTCGAAGGCACACGCCGACGTGGTGCTGATCTCCGGTCACGACGGTGGTACCGGCGCGGCGCGCCTCACGTCGATCAAGCACGCCGGCGCGCCCTGGGAGCTCGGGCTCGCGGAGACGCAGCAGACGTTGCTGTTGAACGGTCTGCGCGACCGGATCGTCGTGCAGGTCGACGGTCAGCTCAAGACCGGCCGCGACGTCGTGATCGCGGCGCTGCTCGGCGCGGAGGAGTTCGGCTTCGCCACCGCGCCGCTCGTCGTGAGCGGCTGCATCATGATGCGCGTCTGCCACCTCGACACGTGCCCGGTCGGTGTCGCCACGCAAAACCCGGAGCTGCGCAAGAAGTTCTCGGGCAAGCCGGAGTTCGTCGTCAACTTCTTCGAGTTCATCGCGGAAGAGGTGCGCGAGCATCTCGCCGCGCTCGGCTTCCGCAGCATCGAAGAAGCGATCGGCCACGTGGAGATGCTCGACGTGCACCAGGCGGTCGAGCACTGGAAGGCGCGCGGCCTCGACCTGTCACCGATCCTCGCCCCGCCCGTCAACAAGTACGAGCAGACGATGTTCTGTTCGAAGGCCCAGGACCACGGGCTCGAGAAGGCGCTCGACAAGCAGCTCATCGCCGACGCCCGCAGTGTGCTCGAGACGGGCGAAGGCCAGCTGCACAAGGCTTATCCGATCCGCAACGTCAACCGAACCGTCGGCACGATGCTCGGGGCGGAGGTGACGCGGCGGTTCGGCGGCGCCGGTCTTCCGGAAGCGACGATCGATCTCACGTTCCACGGTTCCGCGGGCCAGAGCTTCGGCGCGTTCGTGCCGAGCGGCATGGTGCTCCGCCTCGAAGGCGACGCCAACGACTACTTCGGCAAGGGACTGTCGGGCGGCACGTTGGTGCTGCGGCCGGCGCGCACTGCCAAGTTCGTCGCCGAGGAGAACGTGATCGCCGGCAACGTGATCCTCTACGGCGCGACGGCCGGCAGCGTCTTCATCCGGGGCGTGGTGGGGGAGCGGTTCTGCGTCCGCAACTCCGGCGCGACCGCGGTGGTCGAAGGTGTGGGCGACCACGGTTGCGAGTACATGACCGGTGGCAACGCGGTGATCCTCGGCCCGACCGGTCGCAACTTCGCCGCGGGCATGAGCGGCGGGTTCGCGTGGGTGCTCGACCCCGATCGCTCGCTGTTCCTACGCATGAACCGCGACATGGTCGACCTCGACGTGATCGACGACGAAGACGACGTCGTGTGGTTGCGCAGCATCGTCACCCAACACCTGGAGCTCACCGGTTCGGCAGTCGCCGAGCGCCTGCTCTCGAACTGGTTCGAGAACGTGCGCATGTTCACGAAGATCTTCCCGAAGGACTACAAACGCGTGCTCGAAGCCCAGCGCGACGCCATCGAACGAGGCGTCGATCCCGACGAAGCAGTGATGGCGGCCGCTCGTGGGTGAGACCAGCGGTTTCATGAAGCACGATCGGGAGCTGCCCACCCGGCGTCCGATCCCGGTGCGGATCCTCGACTGGCAGGAGGTCTACGAAGACTTCCCGCCCGACAAGGTGCGCACGCAAGGCGCGCGGTGCATGGACTGTGGCATTCCGTTCTGCCATACCGGTTGCCCGCTCGGGAACCTGATCCCGGAGTGGAACGACCTCGTCTACCGCGACCGCTGGGAGTCGGCGGCCGATCGCCTGCACGCCACGAACAACTTCCCCGAGTTCACCGGTCGGCTGTGCCCGGCGCCGTGCGAGGCCGCGTGCGTGCTCGGGATCAACGAGCCCGCCGTCACGATCAAACAGATCGAAGTCGAGATCATCGACCGGGCCTGGGACGACGGTTTCGTCCGTCCGGTTCTCGTCGACCGCAAGACGGGCAAGCGGGTCGCAGTCGTGGGGAGCGGTCCCGCCGGGCTCGCCGTCGCGCAACAGCTGACGCGCGCCGGTCACGATGTCACCGTGTTCGAGCGGGCCGACCGCATCGGCGGCCTGCTGCGGTACGGCATCCCCGAGTTCAAGATGGAGAAGCGGCACCTCGACCGGCGCATCGCGCAGATGGAAGCCGAAGGCACGCAATTCCAGACGAACGCGAACGTCGGCGAGAACGTCCCCGTCGCCGATCTGCAACAGTTCGACGCGGTCGCACTCGCGGGGGGCGCCACCGCGTGGCGTGACCTCCCGATTCCGGGGCGCGAGTTCACCGGCGTGTACCAGGCCATGGAGTACCTGCCCTGGGGGAACCGCGTGCAGCAAGGCGACCTCGAAGAGGCCCCGATCTCCGCGAAGGGGAAGCGGGTCGTGATCATCGGCGGCGGCGACACCGGCGCCGACTGTCTCGGCACCGCGATCCGGCAAGGCGCCACCGAGATCCACCAGTTCGAGATCCTGCCCCGCCCGCCCGAAGCCCGCGTCGACTCGATGCCGTGGCCCACGTACCCGATGATCTTCCGGGTCTCGTCCGCGCACGAAGAAGGTGGTGAGCGCGTCTTCGCGGTCAACACCGAATGCTTCCTCGGCGACGACGACGGCAACCTCCGCGGCCTGCGCGCGCATCGCGTCGAACAGAAGATCGTCGACGGCCGGATGACCTTCGAACGGGTCGAGGGCACCGACTTCGAGCTCGAATGCGAGCTCGTGATGCTCGCGATGGGTTTCGTCGGGCCCCAGCGCCCGGGACTGTTGGAGCAGCTCGGCGTCGAGATCAACGAGCGCGGCACCGTCACCCGCGACGAAGCCTTTCGCACGAACCTCCCCAACGTCTTCGTGTGCGGCGACATGGGCCGCGGCCAGAGCCTCATCGTGTGGGCCATCGCCGAGGGCCGCTCCTGCGCGGCCGCCGTCGACGAGTTCCTCACGGGCGAGACCCTGCTCCCCGCGCCCATCACGCCTGAGACTGTCCAAATGCGCTGAAACCTCGAACCGGCGTGAGTTGTAGGCGCTATGCGCCACAACTCACGCCGGTTCGTTGGGGAGACCGTTGGTGCACCCGTCTCGGGCCGTCCACCCCGGGGGGAGCGTGGCGGACGGCCCGAGCAGTGCCTCTTCAGAGTGCCCGACGCGCGTTTCCGGCGGTCGCCCGCTGTGCGACGGGACGATGAACCCGACCTTGCGGTCTGTGGTCAGACAGTGCAGTGGGCAGTGAATGTGCGGGAAATCCGACGCCGTTCAACCACGCGCGGTGAGACCGACGCGCGTCGCGTGCCAGAGCAGCTCTTCGGCGAGCTCGTCGAGCGCGGCGCGCGCCAGATCGAGGAGGTCGCCCGCGTCGTCACCCCAGGCCGCGGCGGGCGGCAACGTGGGTTCCAGGGTGAGGCGCACCTCGTCGGCGCTCAGTGCCTCGAGCTGGAGCCGGGCCGCGGCAACCGCGAGGCCGGAGTGATTCCACAGGCGGGCTTTCGTCGTCCAGGCGGTGCCGGCCGACGTGAACGAGACATCGACCTCGGCCGCGCCCCGGTTGCCGAGCGTCCAGCGCAACGCCGGCGCGGCGCTGTCGCGGCGGAGCCGCAGCAGTACCTCACCCAGGAGCGCGCCGTCGATCGGCAGTGTGCGCCCGACGCTGATGCCACCGGGATTCATCCCGTTCCCTCCCCCGGACCCTCTCCTCGAGCCCAATCCCTGTCTCAAGGCATCGGCGTCCCTGAGAGTCGACTGAACCCCCATACGCCGGTGCAGGTGATGCGGTTCGGGGCTGGTGGGGCCGATGTCCCGTACGATCGATCAATGTTCGAATGGCCCGAAGAGCTCCAGATGGTGCGCGATGCCGTGCGCCAATTCGTCGACAACGAGATCCGTCCGCACCGCGAGGAGCTCGAGCACGGCGACCTCCCGCCGTACGACCTCTTGCGGAAGATGTACACGACCTTCGGCATGGACACGCTCGCGGCCGACGGCTTCGACAAGCGGATCGCGGCCGAAGAAGCCGCCGCGAACGGCGACGGTGGGGCGGCGAAATCCGCCGAACGTGACGAATCCCGCGGGAGCGGCTTCACGCTCCTGCCGATCATCGAGCTCTGCAAGTGCTCGCCGGGCATGGTGACCGCGCTCGGTGTGTCGATCGGGCTCACGTCCGCCGCGATCAACTCCAAGGGCACGATCGCGCAACGCAAGCGCTGGGTGCGCGACCTCCTGACCCTCGACAAGATCGGTGCGTGGGCGATCACCGAACCCAACTCGGGTTCGGACGCGTTCGGGCAGATGACTTCGACCGCGCGTCGCGACGGCGACGAATACCTCCTCAACGGTTCCAAGACCTTCATCACCAACGGTCCGTACGCCGACACGATCGTGTTCATCTGCAAGCTCGACGAGGGCAATCCGCCCGCCGAGCGCACGGTGTTGCAGTTCGTGCTCGACAAGGGAATGCCCGGGCTCGAACAATCGAAGCCGCTGCGCAAGATGGGCCTCCATTCGTCGCCCACCGGCATGTTGTTCCTCGACGACGTGCGGGTCGGCCGCGACCGGCTGCTCGGTGAGAGCGAAGAGGCATTCACCGGTCGGAGCGGTCGCGAAGCGAGCAAGGCCACGTTCACGATCGAACGTTCCGGTGTCGCGGCGATGGCCCTCGGCATCATCGAGCGTTGCCTCGAGAAATCCGTCGAGTACGCCAAGGAACGCCACCAGTTCGGCCGCCCGATCGGCGACTACCAGCTGATCCAACTGAAGCTCGCGAAGATGGAGGTGGCGCGGCTCAACGTGGAGAATCTCGTGTTCCGCGTGTTGGAGTCGTCGCAGGCGGGCAAGCCGATGACGCTCACGCAAGCGTCCGCGATGAAGCTCTACTCGGCGGGTGCCGCGGTCGAGGTCGCGCTCGAGGCCGTGCAGCTGTTCGGCGGCAACGGGTACATGGCCGAGTACGAGGTCGAGCAACTCGCGCGCGACGCGAAGGTGTTGCAGATCTACGCGGGCACCGACGAGATCCAGGTCGGCCAGATCGCCCGGGCGTTGCTCGCGTAGCGGCGCCCGCCATGCCGGTCGAACCCCCGCCGTGCGCTTGGGACTTCCCCGACGTCGCGACCGCGGGTGGGACCGACGAGATCGTCGCCATCGGCGCCGACCTCGAACCGGGAACGTTGCTGGCCGCGTACCGCCGCGGATTGTTCCCGATGTACGCGGGCCGGTCGCTGGCGTGGTGGTCACCGGATCCGCGCGGGATCATCCCGGTCGACGGTTTTGTCCTGCACACTTCGCTGCGCCGCGCGATCCGCGGTTTCGACATCACGGTCGACACCGCCTTCGTCGACGTGATGCACGGTTGTGCCGATCCGAGCCGCCCGAACGGTTGGATCGACTCGTCGTTCATCAACGCGTACACCCGACTGCACCGGCTCGGTTGGGCGCACAGCGTGGAGGTCTGGCGCGACGGCGTGTTGGCCGGTGGTCTGTACGGCGTGCGAATCGGTCGGTTCTTCGCGGGCGAATCGATGTTCCACCGCGTCACCGACGCGTCGAAGGTGGCGTGCTGGGCCGCAGTCGAGCTCTCCCGCCTCGACGGCGTGCTGTTGTTCGACGTGCAGTGGACGACTCCACACCTGCGCACGCTGGGTGCCGTCGACGTCGGGCGCAACGAATACCTGCAGTTGCTAGCGTCGGCGCGCATGGAGCCGGTACAGATCTTCCACAACCCGTCGTGCAGCAAATCGCGCGGCGCGCTGCAGATCCTCGAAGAACGCGGCGTCGACGCGGACGTCGTGCGCTATCTCGACGCACCGCCCGACCGCGCGACGTTGGAACGCATCCTCGACGCGATCACCGACGAGCCGATCGCGCTCGTGCGTACCGGCGACGACAAGTTCAAAGCCACGGGTCTGACCAAGGCCGACGTGCAGGCGCGCGAACAGGTCGTGGAGGTGCTGTTGGCGCACCCCGAGGTGATGGAACGACCGGTGGTCTTCGTCGGTGCGCGCGCGGTCATCGCCCGTCCGTCGGAGAAGGTGCTCGAGCTCCTCGACTGAGTTGCGGTCCGCCGACTCCGGTCAGTCGCTCATTCCGCCGATGGCGATCGTCTTCGTCGGGGTGAGCCGCAGCAGGAGCTCGTCGGGAACGGCATTGCGCCGGCCGAACTCCTCGGCCCGGTCTGCGCCCATGTAGCGGGCCCCCAGGCGCGTCGCCCACTTCAACAATTCGTCGAGGTCGCGACTGATCGTGACCGTGCCCTCGATCGACACGAACGAGAACGGCGGCGTGTCGTCGTCGACGCAGAGCGCGACCCGCGGATCGCGCTGGATCGACTTCCCCTTCACGGTCCCGATGCCGGTCGTGAAGATCGCGTCGTCGCCGTCGAGCACGAACCAGATCGGCACCACGTGGGGTGCGCCGTTCTTGCGGGTGGTGGCGATCTTGGCGGTGCGGGTGCCGGCGCTGAGGAACGCGCGGCGCTCCTCGTCGGACATGTCGTGGGCCATGGTCGAACGGTAACCTCCAAGACCATGACGATGCCTTCGCCCGAAGAAGTACGCACCGAGATCAAGGCCTGGCTCGAGGAGAACTGGAACCCCGATCTCACGGTCGGCGAGTGGTGGGACATCCTCGCCCGCTCTGGTTACGCCGCGCCCACTTTCCCCGAAGACACGTGGGGCAAGGGTTGGACGCGCGACCTCGCCGGTATCGTGAACGAAGCGATCACCGAGCACGGTGCGATCGGCCCGCCCGCGGGCCTCGGCTACCTGCTGACCGCGCCCACGATCGTCGCGCACGGCAACGATCGGCAGAAGCGCGAAGACCTGTTGCGCATCCTGAACGGCCAGGACGCGTGGTGCCAGCTGTTCTCCGAGCCCGGCGCGGGTTCCGACCTCGCGAGCCTCGGCACGAAGGCGGTGAAGGACGGTGAGGAGTGGATCATCACCGGCCAGAAGGTGTGGACGTCGACCGCGCAGTTGACGAACCTCGGCATGCTGCTCGCGCGCACCGCGCCCGACCTGCCGAAGCACAAGGGCATCACGTACTTCAAGTTCGACATGCGTCAGCCCGGCGTGGAGATCCGCCCGCTGCGCGAGATGACGGGCCGCGCGCTGTTCAACGAAGTGTTCATCGACAACGCGCGCGTGAGCGACGACGACATCATCGGCGGGCTCAACAACGGCTGGGCCGCGGCGAACACCACGCTCATGGCCGAGCGGGCCGGCCTCGGCACCGGCGGCTCGGGTGCCGCGGGGAACGCGTTCCCCGGCCCGATCGCGGCGCAGCTCGACGACCGCGCCGGCGACCACACCGGCCAGATGCGTACCGGCGGCACGGGCGGCGGCGGTATCGCGGCCGCGCAACGACTCGTGAAGCTCGCTCAGGAGCTCGGGAACAACACTGACCCGAACATCCGCCAGAAGCTCGCCAAGCTGTACACGATGCAGCAGCTCGGCAAGTTCTCGTCGCTGCGCGCGAAGTCGCCGAGTCAGCGCACCGGCGGCGAACCGAACATCGCCAAGTTGATGATGAGCGATCTGTTGCGGCTCCAGCGCGAGGTCGGTCACGAGATCATCGGCGCGTCGGGCATGGTCATGGGGCCCGACACTCCCGGCGGCGGCATGGTTCAGGAGATCACGCTGTTCTCGCCCGGCCCGTCGATCTACGGCGGTACCGACCAGGTGCAGCGCAACATCCTCGGCGAGCGCGTGCTCGGCCTGCCGAAGGAGCCGGGTCCGGCCAAGGACACGCCGTACAAAGAACTTCTCGTCAATAGCTGATGCTCGACGAGCTGCTCGCGACGACCGGTGTCGAAGAGCAGTTCGTGCGCGGTTCTCGCGTCGGGCTGTGCGCGTTGCACGGCGGGCTCGAGCAGGGGACAGCCGAGATCGCCCGCGCCGCGGCCGAACGCGCGGGTGCGTCGTTCTACGCAGTCGTGCAGCCCGCCGACATGCGGTGGCACGTCCCGTCGCACCGTTACGATCCCGCACTCTCGGACCCGCTGCACGCGTTCCTGACGAGCATCGACGTGGTCATCTCCGTGCACGGCTTCGGCGGCGTGCGCGACGCCGACGACCGGTGGACGACCGCGCTGTTGGGTGGGACGAACCGCGATCTCGCGGCCGAGCTCGGCGACGCGCTGACGCGCGCCCTGCCGGGCTACCGGTGGATCGCCGATCTCGACGTGATCCCGCGGCATCTGCGCGGCCTGCATCCGGCCAACCCGGTGAACCTCGTCGCACAGGGCGGAGTGCAGCTCGAGCTCCCGCCGCGGGTGCGTCGTGCGGGCCCCGACTACGACACGCTGGTCATGACTCTTGCAACAGTGGCAGGAGATGCGCGACGTCGTTGTACCGACGCAGGATGATCCGTTCGCCGTCGGCGACGATCTCACTGATCGACGCGTTGTCGGCCCCGGCGAACGCAAAGCGCCGGGCGCCCGTCACGCGGTGCAACAGCTGACCGATCACACCGCCGTGCGACACGATCATGACCCGCTCGTCGGGGTTGGCGGCCACCACGTTCTGTAAGCCGCGCCAGACGCGCGCGTCGAACTCTTCGTGGGGTTCGGCGCCGGGGATGACGTCCCAGCGCTCCTGCACGAAAATCTGCTCGAAGATCGGGTCGCGCATCGCGGCGCGCTTGCGGAACTCGCCCTGTTCCCACTCGCCGAGGAACACCTCACGCAGCTCGGGCTCTTCGCTCGGCGTCAGCCCGAGCCGCGCCGCGAGGGGCGCCGCGGTCTGGTGGGTGCGTTGCAGCGAGGTGACGTAGATCGCCGAGATCTTCTCGTGTTGCAGACGCTCGGCCAGCAACTCGGCCTGGCGTTCACCGAACGGATCGAGCGGCGGATCACCGTGGCCGTCCTTGAGCGCGAACGGGCGATCGGGGTGCGCGGGCGCCGACTCGCCGTGGCGCACGAGCAGGATCGTCGTGGCGCCGGGCGGCGGTGTGAACCGGTGCTGGCGAAATCCTTCCGCCGGGATCTCGGGATCGGGTTCGGAGGTGGGCACGGTCGTCACGGCGCCGAAACTAGCGCCCCGGTAGGTTGCGGCCGTGGGCGAGCGGCGGGTGTCGAGCATCGTGCGCAACGTCGGGCTGGCCGATGTCGGGGCCGGTGCGCGGGCGCGGCTCGACGGGTTGGCGCGCATCGTGCAGGACGTCTCCGACTTCGACGCTTCGACCGTGGAAGTGGAAGGCATGGGTCTGTGGATCCTGCGCCGCCTCGCACTGCGCATCGACGCGACGCCGCGTTTCCGGGCGGAGGTGACCGCGAGTACGTGGTGCAGTGGTATCGGTGCACGCTGGGCGGAGCGAACTTCGCAGCTGCGCGTCCACGACCAGTTGTGTGTCGAAGCCGTCGCGATCTGGGTGCACACCGACCCGCAGAGCGGCGCGCCGATTCCGCTGCCGGCCGGGTTCGACGCGGTCTGGGGCGCAACCGCGGACGGTCGCAAGGTGTCGGCTCGCCTGCGCCATGCCGCGCCTCCGACTGACGCCTCCCGGCGTGTGTGGCCGCTGCGTGCCACGGACATCGACGTCGTGGGGCATGTGAACAACGCGGCCTACTGGGCCGCGATCGAGGACGAGTTGCAACGCCGAGGTCACCCGCGGGTGACGACGGCGGAGATCGAATTCCGGGCCGGGCTCGAGCTCGCCGATCCGGTCGAGCTCGTCGTCGCCGACACCGGCGCGGTGACGGGCGGCCATCAGGGACTGGCGGCCTGGCTGTGCGTCGGCTCCGACGTGCGCGCGTCGGTCCTCGTAGGCTGCGAGGCATGCAGCACGACCTGAAGCTCGGGTACATGATCGGCTACTGGGGTGCGCAGCCGCCGGTCGGAGTTCCGGCCGCACTGGCCGAAGCCGAGGCGCTCGGTTACGACTCGTGCTGGACCGCAGAGGCGTACGGCTCCGACGCGTTGACGCCGCTCGCGTGGTGGGGCGCGCAGACGTCGCGCATCAAGCTCGGTACGTCGATCTGCCAACTGTCGGCGCGCACGCCCACCGCCATGGCGATGGCCGCGCTCACGCTCGATCATCTGTCGGGCGGGCGCTTCATACTCGGGCTCGGCGCGTCGGGTCCGCAGGTCGCCGAAGGTTGGTACGGCGACGACTACCGCAAGCCGCTGGGCCGTACGCGCGAGTACGTCGACATCGTGCGTCAGGTGCTCGCGCGGGAAGCCCCCGTCGAACTGGACGGTGAGCACTTCCAGCTTCCGCTGCCCGGCGGAACAGGGTTGGGCAAGCCGCTCAAGTCGATCACGCACCCGTTGCGGGCCGACCTCCCGATCTACCTCGCGGCCGAAGGGCCGAAGAACGTGTCGCTGTCGGCGGAGATCGCCGACGGTTGGCTCCCGATGTTCTACGCGCCGAAGAACGACGGCTTCTATCGCGATGCCCTGGCCGAAGGTTTTGCCCGCCCCGGCGCGCGGCGCACCGCCGACACGTTCGAGGTCGCGTGCCTCGTGCCCGTGATCATTGCCGACGACGTCGAGACTGCAGCCGACATGTACCGGCCGGTTCTCGCCCTGTACATCGGCGGCATGGGTGCCCGCGAAGTGAACTTCCACAACAACGTGTTCGGGCGCATGGGCTACGAGGGCGAGGCCAAGCTCATCCAGGACCTGTACCTCGACGGGAAGAAGGCGGAAGCCGCCGCCGCGGTCCCGACCAGGTTGATCGAGGATGTCGCGCTCGTGGGTCCGCTCGACAAGATCCGCGACGACCTGGCGATGTGGAAGGAGTCGGCCGTCACCACGATGGTCGTGTCCGGTGCGAGCGAACAGCTGCGGATGATCGCGGAGTTGGTTCTCGGATGATCGAGCTGAGCGCCGAGGAGGCGCGCGTTCTCGGCGCGCTCATGGAGAAGGCGGTCACGACGCCCGACAACTATCCGTTGTCGGTCAACGCGCTCGATCAACGCGTGCAACCAGAGCACGAACCGCGACCCGATCGTCTCCTACGACGAGGCGACCGTCGAACGGGTGCTCGAATCATTGCGGGAGAAAGGCGTGTCGCGGCGCGTCCGCTCGACGGGGCAACGCGTCGTGAAGCATCGCCATGTCGTCGACGAAGCGCTGCAGTTGACCGTGCCCGAGTTCACGTTGCTCGGCGTGCTGTTGTTGCGCGGCGCGCAAACCCCGGGCGAGCTCAAGCAGCGTTCCGAACGCTGGCACGCGTTCCGGTCACTCGACGACATCGAGGAGACGCTGCAACGGCTGGCGGAACGCGGATTCGTGCGGCAACTCCCGCGCCGGCCCGGCCAGAAGGAGTCGCGCTGGGTCACCTTGGTCGTGGAAGGCGCCGATGCCGAGTCGGGCGGCGGCCCGCCGGCGGCGCCGACTGCCGCCGCGAGTACGGGCGTCGCCCCGCCGACCGCGGCGAGTGAGCCGGGCCCCGAGCCGGAACCGGAACCCGACACGCGGGTCGAACGTTCGCTCGACGTACGTAATCCCGCTACCGACGAGCTGATCCGCAGTGTCGCGGTCACCGACGAACGCGAAGTGGAGCAGAAGGTCGAGCGCGCCCGGCGGGCGCAGCCGAGGTGGGCGGCTCGTCCGTTCGCCGAACGAGCGGCGCTCGTCCGCGCCTTCCGCGAGCTCCTCGCCGCGGAAGCCGAGGAATGCGCGCTGATCACCACGCGCGAAGTCGGCAAGCCGATCGTCCAGTCGCGCAACGAGGTGCGCGCGGTCCTCGATCGGATCGACTGGAACCTGAACCACGTCGAAGCGGTCATCGCGCCGCGCGTCGTGAACGCGGGGGGCGGCGGCGCGGTCGAGGAGCGGATCACGCACGAGCCGGTCGGTCTCGTCGCCCACGTGAGCGCCTGGAACTATCCCTATTTCGTCGGGCTCAACACGATCATCCCCGCGTTGTTGACCGGCAATGCCGTGCTCTACAAACCCTCCGAGCACGCAACACTCACCGGTTTGGCGCTGGTCGACCTCATGCACCGGAGCGGCATTCCCGTCGACGTCGTGCAGGCGGTCGTGGGGCGCGGTCCGACCGGCGCGGCGCTGGTCGCGGCGGAGGTCGACATGGTGTGTTTCACCGGCTCGTACGGCACCGGTCGCCGCGTCGCGCAATCGGTCGCCGACCGGCTCGTTCGGCTCCAGCTCGAGCTCGGGGGCAAGGACGGCACGTACGTCTGCGACGACGTCGACGTCGACGCGGCTGCTCTCGCGATCGCAGAAGGCGCGTTCTACAACGGCGGTCAGTCGTGTTCGGCCATCGAGCGCATCTACGTGCACGAGGCGATCTGCGACCGTTTCACCGACGCTTTCGCCGAGGTCGTCGGCGCCTACCGAACCGGCGATCCCGAAGACGAGCACACCGACATCGGCCCGCTCGCCGCGCGGCACAGCTCGACGTTCTCGACGCGCAGGTCGCCGACGCGGTCGCCAAGGGTGCGCGCGTGGTGGTCGGCGGACGGCGGATCGAACAACCGGGATCGTGGTACGAGCCGACAGTTCTCGTCGACGTCGATCCGCGCATGAGCATCATGCGCGACGAGACCTTCGGGCCGGTGATCGGCGTGCAGCGCGTGCGCGACGACGCAGAAGCCTTCGCGGCACTCGACGACACCGAGTTCGGGCTCGGCGCCTCGGTCTTCTCACGCGACCGCGAGCGGGCGGAGCGGATTCTCTTCCGGCTCGACGTCGGCAACGCGTACTGGAACCGGTCCGACCGTTCGAGCGTGACGCTGCCGTGGGCCGGGCGGCGCCACTCGGGACTCGGGGTGTCGCTGTCGGAATCGGGCGTGCGCGCCTTCGTGCGCGAGAAGGCCTGGCACCTCGGCTCGTAGCGCACGGACCGGCGCCCGCGGCGAGGCGGCGGGTTACGGGTGCGCGGTTACGGGTTTTGGGCGACGGAGTCGGGCGTGCCGATGATCGTGATCGGCGTCTCGCCCGGCAACACCGACACCGGAGGATCGTTCGGGTCGGGCTGCGGGTTCGCGACCGTCGCCGGCGGGTCGACCTGCTGATCCGAAACCGGGACGGTCGCGTCGGTCACGTGCGGCGCGGCCGTCGTCGGGGTCACGACGTGCGGCGCAGGGATCGTCGGGGCGGTGGTCGTCGGCGCGGTCGTGGTCGGCGTGGTGGTGGGAACCGTCGTGGTCGGCGCGATGACGTGATGCGTGACGACGGGCGCGGTGGGCGCCGTTGTCGAGGGCGCGGACGCGACGATCGCCTGGGTGTTGATGTGCGTGCCCGGCGCGGCCGATGTCTGCGTGGCGCCCGCGGCACCGGCGAACGCGGCCATTCCCGCGGCGAGGCCGGCTACGGGCAGGATGACCTTGCGGCGCAGCAGCTCGCCGTGCAGGCGGCGCGCCTCGTAGGGAGTGCAGCCGAGGACCTCGGCGATGCGGCTCTCGATCGCGTCGCGGTCGCGGCCGAGCGCGCCGGCGAGGGCGATGATGTCGGCCGTTCGCAGCGGAAGTGCCTCGCCGGGACCGGTCTTGCGCAGCCGGTGGACGATGTCGATGTAGCCGGTGATGACGTCGTCGCCGCTCGGGCCGAGCGGCTGTTGGATGCCACCGACCTTGAGGCGCTGCCCTTCGATCAGCAAGGGCATCCGGAGCGGGACGTGCGCGGTGAGGTCGTCGCCGTAGCACTCGGCCAACTGCGCGCAGACGTCGGCGGGGATCGTCGCTTCGCCCCGCTCGTACGAGCGCAGTGCGGTGGCGGTCGTTCCGGCCGCGGCGGCGGCCTGCTTGCGCTTCATGCCGGAGCGTTTCCGGGCGGAGCGCAGTAGTGCACCGAGCCGTTCCGGAGGCATGGCGTCGTCGAGTAGCAGCGCCACCACGTCACTCATAGCCATCCCCAGCTTCCCGTCGCCCACATGCCGATTCGGTCTCTGATCGGCAGCCCACAGCGGCCGCTCAAGCGGAGAATGCCGAACCGGCCACCCAATCCACCGAGAATGGCAGTTCCCGCCCCGATTTCCGGGGATGGGTCACCCTTATGGGTCGCTCGCGCCGCGCCTCTGCCAAGAGCAGCTTCGCGGGTGTTTGGCAGAGGCTCCGCTGCCGCTCTTCTACGGAATTGCCTTCTCGAATGCTTCCCGGTCGGCGGCGGCGGGGTCGTCGAGGACGAGGCATTCGGCGTCGAAACGCATGGTGGGGCGCCGGGTGAGGTCGTACTCGGGCCAGTCGGGGATGCCGGGGTGGTTCGGGTCGCCGGTGCGGGCGAAGGCGATCCAGGCCCGGTGCATGGCGTCGGCGATGCCCTGGCGCTCGGGTCCGCCGCCGGTCAGGAGCTCGGCCCCGCCCAGGTTCAGGGTGTCGAACACGAACGTGATCTCGAGCGCATGCGTCGAGCGCAGGATGCCACCGAACACGGGCGATTCGAACGTGAAGAGGTACGACCACACCGGCGCGTGCGGCAGCTGCGCCTCGAGCATGCGGATGGCCGGGATGCGGAAGACGCCGTCGGTCGCGAGCTCCTGCCACAACTCCGCGGGCGTGACTCCGGGCCGGCGGGCGCGGTAGCTGTCGAACACCGCGTCGCCGTCGGCGCCGAACGCACCGCGCAACCGGACGCGGACGCCCTCGTCGTCGAGCGTCGCCATGTCCGGATCGGCGATGGTGAACAGCGTCATCTCGGTGGCGTTGGTGCCGGTGAGCACGCGGACCCCGGCCGCATTGCCGGCGCGGATCGCGTCGAGCGGCGGTTCGTGCAGCACCACTCCGTCGACGACGGGTTGGAAGGGGAGCGCGGCAACACCGTCTTCGCGAAACGCGGGGAGCGCGGCGAGGATCGCGTCGGTCGGGACGGCGCGCAACGCGTCGGCGTCGCCCGCGGGGAGATCGAGGTTGGCGATGACGTGGCCGGGCGATGTCGGTCGCGCGTTCGGACGTGGACATCCACGACGCGGCGCCGCTCTGGGGGATCGCGGCCTGGAAGAGCCCGCGTGCGCCGGGCGCGCCGAGCAGGGTGCCGACACTGGCCGCGCCGGCCGACTCGCCGAACACGGTGATGTGATCCGCGTCGCCGCCGAACGCGCCGATGCATTCGCGTACCCATTCGAGCGCGGCGATCTGGTCGAGGATGCCGGCGTTGCCCGAGCCCGCGAACTCGCCGTCGTAGAGATCGGCGAGATGGAGGAAGCCGAAAGGCCCGAGGCGGTAGTTGATCGTCACGACCACGACGTCGCCGTGGACGGCAAAGTTCGTGCCGTCGTACCAAGGCGTATCGCCCGCGCCCCAAATGAATGCGCCGCCGTGAATCCACACCATGACGGGTCGGCGCGCGTCGTCGCAGCCCGGTGTCCAGACGTTGAGGTAGAGGCTGTCTTCGCTGTACGGCGGTTGGGTCTCGCCCATCAACTTCGCGAGTTGGAACTCGGTCTGCGCGGACTGGGCGGAGAACGAAGTCGCGTCCCGGGTGCCCGACCACGACTCCTCCCGCGCGGGCGCTTGCCAGCGGAGCGGGCCGACCGGGGGTGCCGCGTACGGGATGCCCCGGAACACGTGCACCCCGTCACGCTCGAATCCTTCGACCTTGCCGCTGCGCGTCTCCACGATCGCCATGGGTCGAGAGGCTAAGCGCTTGCTACAGGCGAGAGAAATCGGGGTCGCGCCTTCTCCAGGAACGCGGTGATCGCCTCCATGTTCGCGGGCTTTCCGATCATGCCCGTGAACGCCTTGTCTTCGCGGGCCCGGGCGGCGCGCACCGCGTCGATGCGGCCTTCGACCACGACGCGCTTCGTCGCGCTCAACGATGCGATCGGCATCTTGGCGATGCGCCGGGCGAGCTCCATCGTCTCGGCCATGAGGGCATCGGGCTCGACGGCGCGCAGGGCCAGGCCGTACTCCACTGCTTCGGCGGCGGTGATCCAGTCGCCGGTGTAGAGCTTCAGGGCCGCGCGCTGATTACCCATGATGACGGGCATCAGAAGACTGCCGGCTGCTTCGGGCACGACGCCCAGCGGCACGAACGGCGCGCGCAGGCGTGCGGTCTCGTCGATGATCGCGATGTCGACGTGCAGCAGCATCGTCATCCCGATGCCCACCCCGATGCCGTTGACCGCGGCGATCACCGGTTTGCCGAACGCGGCGAGCGTGTCGAGGAAGTGCGGGAAACCGGGGCCGGCGTCGCCGAAGTCGTTGTGCTCGTTCGTGCTCAGCCGACCCATCTCACCGAGGTCCTGACCGGCGGAGAACGCGTGGCCGGTGCCCGTGATCACGACGCACGCCACGTCGTTGCTCGCCTCGGCCTCCTCCAACGCCGCGCCCGCGGTGTGGTACAGCTCGTCGTTGAAGGAGTTCAACGCCTCCGGGCGGTTGAGCGTCAGCACGCGCACGCGCGCGTCGTCGGTCACTTCCAGAATTGCCATGGTTCAGAATCCCTCGAAGACGATCGCGTCGGAGCCGTCACCCAGGAGCAGGTGATCGGGCGACTGCTTGTTGATGTGACCGATGAGCATGTTGTACACGCCGTACCCGACGAGCTCGCGCAAGCGCGGCGCGAACGTCTGCACCTTCTCGCGCGACAAACCGAGCTGCTGGTTCTCCTGTTGGCGGATGTACCCCGCGCAGTAGTTCATCGCGATGCCGATACGCGGATCGCCGGTGACGTTCGCGCCGCCGCCGTGCCACAGGCTGCCGTGCCACACGAGCACCGAACCCTTCGGCATCTCGGCCGGGATCGACTCGTACGGCGCGCCGTAGTCGGGACTGTGGTCGAGCAGGTGCGATCCCGGGACGAGCCGGGTCGCGCCGTTCGCCTCGGTGAAATCGGTGAGCGCCCACATCGAGTTGCAGACGGTGGGCGGATGCGGTTTCGGCAGCGGGATCAGCTGGTCGTCGGCGTGGATCGGTTGCGCACTCTCACCGGGCAGGATGTCGATCGACGAGAGCGACGAGATGAGGCAGCCCGGATCGAGCACCCGTTCGACGATCGGGAGCACGTGCTCGTGTACCGGGACGCGCTCGCCACACCGCGTCGTACGCGAGCAGGTTGTAGACGCGCAAGGTGCTGTGACCTTCGAACGAGTTCGGCGCCGGTTGCACCTCGAGGAATCGCTCGAGTCGCGACAACGACTCGTTGAGCTCGTCGACCAGCGCGGGGTCGATCGCGTTCTCGACGATCGTGTAGCCCTGCTCGGCGACTTCGGTCACGTGCACGTCGACGTCCATTCCCGTCAAACTAGTGCCCATGACCCTCTACGCCCTCGGCGACATCGTGCCCCGGATCGACCCGGAAGCCTTCGTGCATCCCGACTGCACCATCATCGGGAACGTCGAGATCGGGCCCGGCTCCACGATCTGGCCGCAGACCGTGCTGCGCGGTGATCAGAGCCGCATCGTCATCGGTGCGCGGACCAGCGTGCAGGACGGCGCGGTCCTCCACTGCACGCGTGAGCTCGAGACGATCGTGGGCGACGACTGCACGATCGGCCACCTCGCGCACCTCGAAGGATGCATCGTCGAGAGCGGCTCGTTGATCGGTACCGGATCCATCGTGTTGCACCGCGCCATCGTCCATTCCGGCGCGCTCGTGGGTGCCGGAGCTGTCGTCCCGAACGGTATGGAAGTGCCCAGTGGCGCGATGGCGTTGGGTGTTCCGGCCAAGCTGCGCGAAGGTGCAGTCAAGCCGGAACAGGTGACGTTCCCGGCCCAGGAATACGTGCGCAACTGGAAGCGGTACCGCGCCGAGATGCGCCGGATCGACGGCCCCTAGTTCCGACACGCCGGCGGTCGTATCCTCGGTATGTGACTCTCGCCGTCGACGACATCATCACGCGTTGTCAGAGCGCGGTCGGCGAACACACGCCGGCGTTGGCGGTGCGAGATGTGCTCGACGAGCTCGTCGCCGATCCGTCGGCGCTCGAGCGCGCGCTCGGCCCCGTCGAGATCGGCGGCATTCAGGCGCTGCACAACGCGGACGACTTGACCATCCTGCGCGTCGCGTGGACGCCGGGCATGGCGCTGAATCCGCACGAACACCGGATGTGGGCGTGCATTGCGATGTACGGCGGCCAGGAGGACAACGCGTTCTACCGCCGGAGAGCGAGTGGTCTGGATCCGACGGGCGGCAAGGAAGTACGGACGGGCGACGTGCTGGTGCTCGGCGACGACGTCATCCACTCCGTGGCGAACTCCAAGCGCGAGTTCGCGGTGGCACTGCACGTGTACGGCGGCGACTTCTTCGGCGTCGAGCGTTCCGAGTGGGACTTCGACACGTACACCGAGGGTCCGCGCGACTTCGAGCGAACGCGCCGGATCTTCGACGATGCCAACGCGCGTTGGCGCGAGGAGTCGGGGCTCGGCGGGAAATAGTCGCTAGACGTTGGCGCCGACGACGCGACCGATGCCGTAGGTGACGAGCATCGCGAAGACCGACAACGTCACGACGCGCAGCGCGGCTCGTCCGCGTGGCGCGCCACCGAGTTGCGCGCCGAGCGCGCCCAGCCCGAGCAGGGCCAGTACGGTGACCGCGGCCGTGACTGCGATGCGCCACGGTTTCGGCGGCAGCGTGATCGCGAGGACGGGAATGAGCGCGGCGAGCGTGAACGCGCTCACGGAGGTGAGCGCGGCCTGCACCGGTCGGGCGACGGTGACCTCCGAGATACCCAGCTCGTCGCGGGCGTGGGCGCCGACCGCGTCGTGCGCCATGAGCTGGTCGGCGACGAGCCGCGCGAGCCCCGGCTCGACACCGCGTTCCTCGTAGATCTTGGCGAGCTCGTGCATCTCGGCCCGCCGGTTCTCGGCGATGGCCTCGGCCTCGACGCGCAGGTCGGCCTGCTCCGCGTCGCGCTGCGAGCTCACCGAGATGTATTCACCGACGGCCATCGACAGTGCGCCGGCAACGAGGCCCGCGAGCCCGGCGGTAACCAGCAGCGAACGCGACGAGTTCGCCGCGGCAACGCCGATGACGAGCCCGGCCACGGAGAGGAGGCCGTCGTTGGCCCCGAGGACGGCCGCTCGCAGCCAGCCCGCCCGACGGCTCTTGTGCTCCTCGGCGACGTGCGCGGCGACGGACACCCGCCAACGCTATCCGCATTGGCGCTATCCGCATTGGGTCGCCGTCCCTTCCCAGGACTAGCGTGCCCCCGCCGTCATTCGTCGTGCCGACTTTTGTTTTCCGGAGGGGACCATGCCCGAAGCAGTCATCGTCGCAACCGCCCGCACGCCTATCGGCCGTGCGAACAAGGGCTCGCTCATCGAGTGTCGCCCCGACGACCTCTCGGCGCTCATCATCGACGCGGTGCTCGCCAAGGTCCCGAGCCTCGATCCCGCGCTGGTGGAAGACGTGATCTGGGGCTGCGGTCAGCCGGCCGGCGAGGCGGGCACGAACGTGGCGCGGGTCGCCGGATTGCTGGCGGGCATCGAAGCACCGGGCGTCACCGTGAACCGTTACTGCTCGTCGTCGTTGCAGACCATTCGCATGGCGGCCCACGCGATCCGCGCCGGTGAGGGCGATGTGTTCATCTCCGGCGGCGTCGAGGCGGTCAGCCGGTTCATGAACGGCATGGCCGACGGCGGCCCCGTCAACGAGAAGTTCAGCGCGGCGCGTGAGCGCAGCAAGTTGCGGGCCGAGGGCGGCCAGCCGAGCTGGATTCCCGGCGGCGGACTCGGCGACGTGTACATCGCCATGGGTCAGACTGCGGAGAACGTGGCCGAGGCCGAGAACGTCAGCCGCGAAGACATGGACGAGTTCGGCGCGCGTTCGCAACAACTCGCGGTGAAGAATCAGGCAAACGGTTTCTTCGAGCGGGAGATCACGCCGGTGACGCTCGCCGACGGAACGGTTGTCTCGAAGGACGACGGGCCGCGCGACGGTACGACCGTCGAGAAGCTCGCGGGGTTGAAGCCGGTGTTCCGGCCCGACGGCAAAGTGACCGCCGGCAACGCGTGCCCGCTCAACGACGGCGCGGCCGCGGTCGTCGTGATGAGCGACACTCGGGCGAAGGAGCTCGGGATCAAGCCGCTCGCGCGCATCATCTCGTCGGGCGTGAGCCAGCTCAACCCGGAGATCATGGGTCTCGGCCCGATCGAGGCGTGCCGCCAGGCACTCAAGCGGGCCGACCTGTCGATCGACGACATCGACCTCGTCGAGATCAACGAGGCCTTCGCCGCGCAGGTCCTGCCGAGCGCCAAGCACCTCGGCATCCCGCTCGAGAAGCTCAACGTGCACGGCGGCGCGATCGCGCTCGGCCACCCGTTCGGCATGACCGGCGCCCGCATCATGACCACGCTGATCAACGGCCTCCAGACCGAGGACAAGCGCTACGGCCTCGAGTCGATGTGCGTCGGCGGCGGCCAGGGCATGGCCATGGTGATCGAGCGCCTGTAGTCGCCGCCGCGGCTCGTTACCGGCGGGCGTTCGTCACTGACGGGCGTTCGCGCTCAAGGTTCGTCGTCCATCCCGTCGAAAACTGGCGGGATGGACGCAATTCAAAGCCTGTTGGCCGGAACGCAGCGCGCCGAGGTGGCGTTCGACGGTGCCGCGCAGCAGCTCGCGGGCGCGGGCCTGCCGACTGCGGCGAATGCTTCGCCCGGTAGCCCGGCGCGACCGGTGGTGCCGGGCTCGGTCGGATCGGTCGGATCGCACGATGTCGACATCGCCGACCAGATGGTGACGATGAACATCGCCGCCGACGTGCATCATGTGACGACCGCCGCGTTGCGTTCCGCGTTCAGCATGTACCGCGACTCGATCGACCTGATCCGCGAGAAGTCGACCGGCGACTCGTAGCGTCCCCAAATTCCTCCCAACAGTTAGGAGCAAAACCGGTTCCACGCGCCGGAATTGCTCCTAACTGTTGGGAGTAGATCCGGAGCGGGCGGCGCGGGCTATTCGCCGTGCTGAAGGGTGGCGAGGATCTCGTCGGTGGGCGGGCCGTCATAGTGCATGCGGCCGTCTTGCAACATGATGCACCAGTCGGCATGCGACAAGAACGTGGACTGATGCGTGGCGACGATGATCGTCGTGCCCGAGTGCACGCGCGCGACCAACACATCGATGAGGGAGGACTGAGCGCGCATGTCGAGACCGACGAACGGTTCGTCGATGATGACGAGCGACGCGGGGCGAACGAGCGCGACCGCGAGCGCGGCCTTCTGGCGCATGCCCCGGCTGAACTTCGAGGGCAGGTCGCCGGCCCGGCTCGTGAGGCCGAACGCCTCGACGAGTTCGCGGCCGGGGGTCTGCCAGTCGTCGACGCCATGAAGCGCGGCGACGTACTCGAGGTGCTCCCAGACGCTGAGGTCGTCGTAGAGCACGGGATTGTCGGCTGCGTACGCGAGCTCGGCGCGCGCCGGCAGCGTGCCGGCCTCGTGGCCGTTGATGAACACCCGACCGTCGCTCGGCTCGATGAGGCCGGCGATGCTGCCGAGCAGTGTCGACTTGCCCGCGCCGTTGTGCCCGACGAGTGCCACCAGGCTGCCGAAGCCGAGCCGGAGGTTGAGGTCGTGCACCGCGCCGTGCCCGTCGTAGTTCTTCGTGAGGTGATCGACGAAGAGCAGCGATTCCGGACGTTCCCGATGGGCCATGTTCGTCAAACTCCCCGTAAGGCCGCGTACAAGAGGGCGCCCGTTGATGCCGACGCGAGCGCGACCGCAACGATGATCGCGGGGACGGCACCGGCGGTACTGGCGACCGCGATCGGGGCCAGGCCCGCGATGGCCAGCGCGGGAGGCAGGCCTTGACGCACCAACAGTATGAGGCCGTAGATGTCGGGCATGAGCAGCAGCATCTCGAGCTGCGACGCGGGCGGCGGGCCCAGGGCAACGTTCAGCGCGCTGCCGGCCAGCGCCGCGAGCGAGGCACTGAGCGCGCAGGCGAACACGACGACGGTGAGATGGTCGGTGGCCAGCGCCAGCGCGCCCGCGCCGATAAGGCTCACGCCGACGAGGGCGGCGACCGGCGCCGCGAGGTTGCGCAACAACACGGCACGAATGCTGACGCCGTAGGTGAGCAGCGCCGTCGGGTGGTCGAGCTCGGCCGCGAACGGTTCGATGAAGTCGAGCGCGGCGACGAACAACGTGGCGCCGGCCACGATGATCAGCAGGTGTGTCGAGCGCGACGCGTACGCGACCGCGCCGGTCGCCGCGAGCAGCACGGCAACGCGCACCACGCGGTTGGCGGGCCAGCGCAGGTAGCCGTGCCAACCACGGCGCCAGGCCGGGCGCCGAACCTTGCGCCGCGTCGGGAGCGGTATCCACGGGCGGCTGCGCGACTTCTCCATCGAAAGTTGACGGTGCAGGAGCACGACCGTGCGCATGTCCTGCAGCGAGGCCGCGAACCGCATCTGACTCACCAGCGCGCTGCGTTGGCGGAGGGGTTCGAGCGACGTGCCGCCGATCGCCAGGATCGCGACGACGGGCAGCACCACCGCGAGCGCGATGCCGAGGACCGCGACCGCGGCCGGGACGAGTCCGTGCAAGGGGAGCAGGGCCAGCGAGGAAACCCAGGTGGTGGGCGCGAACCAGGTGTGGAAGGTCGCGTCGGCCACTGCGGCGGCGAGCAAGAGCAGGCCGAGCGCGTTGGCCGCGAGCGTGGAGAGGCGTCGGGACGATGTCGCCGCCACCACACCCCACAGCAGTGCACCCAGGGCCGCGCCCGCGATCGAACCGTGCCACGCCCAGGCGCCGGGGCCCTCGGGGAGGCGCGCCGCGGCGGCTTGTCCGATGGCCAGGCCGATAACCGCGCCGCCCACGACGGCGGTCCGCAGTTGTTGGCGCGCGAGCGGCCGCAACACGTGTGCGCGCGACAACGGTGCGAGCAGCAGGTACACGACATCGGGGGCTTCCGGGGCGAGGGGCGCGCCCGCGGCGCCGGCGCGCAACGCGAACCAGACCGCCAACGCGACGATGATCGACGCAACGCCGGGCGCACGGTCGCGGAAGTGCATGACCTCCGCCGCGCCGAGCTCGTCGCCGGTCAGGATGATCGGCACCACCACGATGATGACGACCGCGAAGAAGCCGCGGACCCACAGCTCATACGACGTGTCGATCCAGTCGCGCTCCGCGCCGCGGTTCTTGCGGCGCGCGGTCCGCATCTGGCGCAGGACCGCATCTTGCGTCGTCGGCATCGGTACCGTTCAGCCGACCGGGCGGAGATGGGTGTCGGTCACGAGCGACTGCTGCGACACGTACGGCCGCGCCGACCTCGACGCCATGATGCCGTGCTCGGCGCGCAGCGCGGCCATGCCTTCGTTGTGGCCGGTGTAGCTCGGCGGCTGTTCCAACATCCACACGATGCCCTCGGCCGCGACCTCCGACGGCTCCCAGTCGGAGTGATCGATGTCGGGCATGTTGAACACGAAACCCTCCGATGCGACCGGCACGTCGATCCGGAACGTGTTGACCGTGATGTCGAACGGGCGGAGCTGATGCGCAGCCGAAACGGTGAGGTGCTCGAGCGCGGCCTTGGCCATGCCGTACGCCATGAGGTCGGGGATGAAGTTCAGCCCCGCGACCGACGACACGTTCACGACCGCGCCGCCGCCCTGCGCTTTCATCGCGGGCAGTGCGGCGCGCAGCGCGATGAGCGGGGCGCGCAGGTCGACCTGCATCACGAGGTCGAACCGCTTCATCTCGAGCGCGAGATCGCCGGGAAACGTGATGGCGGCGTTGTTGACGAGCGCGTCGATTCGGCCGAAGTGCTCGAGGGTGGTGGCGACCATGCGCTCGACCTCGTCGTCGCGGGCGAGGTTGGTCGGCACCGCGATGGCCTCGCCGTCCGCGGCGACGATGCGGCGGACCGTGTCGTCGATCGTGCCCGGGATCGGCAGCGGCGACTCGTCGGTGGCGCGCGCCGCGCACGCGACCCTGCACCCGCGCGCCGCCGACAATTCGGCGGTGGCGGCACCCACGCCGCGGGAGGCGCCGGTGACGATGGCGACCTTTCCCGACAGCTTCACGGTGGCGACCCTAGAGCGCGGGCAGCGACTGATGCAGGCTGAGGGAATCGGCGTAGAGGTCGCCGTGCTCGGCGACGCGTTCGAGTACCGCGGCCGCCTCGAAGGCCAGCGCGTCCGGGTCGCCCGCGTCGAGCGCGGCCTCGACCTCGCTCCAGGCGAGCGGCGTGGAGATCGTGGGCCGGTCGCGGAGCCGCAGCGAATAGGCGCACACGGTGGTCTTGTGCCGGTCGTTCTGACTCCAGTCGATGAAGACCTTGCCCGGGCGCTTGGCGCGCGTCATGTCGACGAGCACCCGTTGGGGATCGCGCGACTCCAACAGCTGACCGAGCGCGAGCGCGAAGCGCTTCGTGTCGTCGTCGGAAGCTTCCGAACCGAGGACCGGCACCGAGAGGTGCAAGCCCTTGCCGCCCGACGTCTTGACGACGCAACCCAGGTCGAGTTGCGCCAGCGTGTCGCGCAGGTCGAGCGCGACCCGGCAACAGTCGATGATCGTCGCCGGTTCACCGGGATCGAGATCGATGACGAGCGCGGTCGGATGCTCGGGATCGGCGAGCGTCCACTGGTGGGTGTGCAACTCGAGCGCGGCCAGATTGGCGAGCCAGACGAGCGTGGCCACGTCGTCGACGATGCAGCCCTTCGTTCCGCCGGTCGCGTCGTTCCCGGGCGCGGTCTCGACCCACTCGGGATGGTGGCCGGGGCAGTTCTTCTCGAAGAAGCGGTTGCCGGCCGGGCCGTCGGGCGCGCGCACCAACGTGGGTGGGCGCCCGGCGAGATGGGGGAGCATGACCGGGGCGATGCGCCGCACGTAGTCGATGACGTCGGCCTTGCGAAATCCCGCTTCGGGGTAGAGCACCTTGTCGAGATTCGAGACCGACAGCTCCCGGCCGTCGATCTCGACCTTCTGCCGCATGGCCATACGGCAGGCACCTTAGGTTCCAGGCGGCCGTCAAGAACCCAGGCGGCGAGTACCCGGGCGGGTTGTGGCCTGGGGTGGGGTGCTTTTCCTTGGGTATCCTGGGCTCATGCCCAGTGCCATTTGGACCGGATCGATCAGTTTCGGACTCGTGCAGGTGCCGGTGCGCCTCGTCGGCGCGACCAAGAATCGCGACGTCAGCTTCAACCAGCTCGAAGAGGGAACCGGCGCGCGCATCCGTTACAAGAAGGTCTCCGACGCCACCGGCGAAGAGGTCCCGCCCGACAAGATCAAGCGGGGCTACGAGATCTCCAAGGGCCGCTACGTGATGATCGAGCCCGACGAGCTCGACGTCTTGCGCCCGAAGGGGAGTCACGCGATCGAGATCGAGGAGTTCGTCGATCTCGACGACATCGATCCGCTCTATTTCGAACAGCCCTATTACCTCGTCCCCGACGCGCGCGGCGTGAAGCCGTACAAGCTCCTCGTCGAAGCGATGAAGGAGCTCAACAAGGTCGCGATCGGGCGCATCATCGTGCGGAGCAAGGAGCGGCTCGTCGCGATCCGCACCATCGACGACATGCTGTGCATCGAGACGATGCGCTACGCCGACGAAGTCGTGTCGCGCACCGATCTCGTGCCCGACGAATCCGACATCGACCTCACCGATCGCGAGCTGGCGATGGCGCGCCAACTCGTCGAGTCGCTCGCGTCCGACCATTTCGAGCCCGAGAAGTACCACGACGAGTATCGCGAGCAGGTGCTCGATCTCATCGAGCGCAAGGCGGCGGGCGAATCGATCGTGGCCGAACCGGTCGTGGAGGCGCCGGCCAAGGTGCTCGACCTCGTGGCCGCACTGGAAGCGTCACTCGAGAAGGCACAGAACGCCAAGGAACGCCACCCGAGCATCGCGGCCGCGTCGGCGCAGAAGGCCGGCGGCAAAGACTCGGGCTCCAAAGCGCCGGCCAAGAAGTCCGCCGCCAAGAAGGCGCCGGCCAAGCGCGCCCCGGCCAAGGCCGAACCGGCCAAGGCGGCCGCCAAGAAGCGCAGCGCCTAGGCCGGCGGCCGCGCCCTGCCGCACCGCGCCCTCCGCACCGACGAAGCCGCGCTCACGACGCGAGGCGCTTCGGCGTCCGCACGGCCGGGCGGCGCGCCGGGAGCGTGTGCACGTCGGCGTCGGGCGCCTCGTGTTCGGCTTCCAACCATCCGCACCCGGCACAGACCGGCGAACCGTCGGTGCCGGCGCCGAACTCGGCACAGGCCTCGAACGTCGTGCTGACCAGGGTGTCGACCAGGGGATACGTGTCCATCTGCATGGGCCAGACCATGACAGACCGGTGTGACACCTACCTCCCGACGGCCTACAGCGGCAGGCTGGCGGCGAGTGCGGCCTCGGCCGCGAAACGCACCCGGAGGTCGTCGTCGAGCTTGCGGCGCTCGACGCTCTGGTCGGCCCGGCCGACCCCGATCTGGGCAAGACCCCGCAGCGCGTAGTACCGCACGCACGCGTCCTTGTCGGCGAGCGCGCGTTCGAACAGCAGCCGCAGATCGGGCCGGGCCACGTGCGCGGCGGCCCGGATCGCCGCCCGCCGCACCGCACGCGACGAGTCCTCCAACGAGCGCGTCCACGGCTTGGCGACGAGCAGGGGATCGGCCACCTCGAGCTTGGCCGCGGCCAGGCAGCGGATCGCGGCGTCGGGCGATGTCGTGGCGTCGAGCAGGCGCGCCAGGTCGCGCGGGTTCGACACGTCGAGGCCGCCGATCTCCGCAACCGCGCGCTCGTGTTGACGGTCGGGTTGGATGACGTGCGGCGGGACGAACACGGAGGTGATCGTGTCGAACACTTCCAACAGGATCACGCGCCAGCGTTCGGGGTTCGCCAACGAGACCGACACCGAAGTGGGTTCGACGCGCACCAGCTCGATGTCGTCGAACTCGCGGAACAACGCCGCGACCGCGGCCGACGAACCTTGTTCCTCGCGCGTGAAGCGCCCGCCCTTGCCCGACGACACCGGCCCCGTCGCGAACCGGAGCTCCGACGGGTTGCGCCCGGCCTCCACCACCACGAACTCCTCGAACGTGTCGCCCAGCGTGCGGTCGTGCGGCGGGAGCACGGGTGCGGCCGGGCTCGCGGCCGCGCGACCTCCGCCCGTCCCGGCACCGCCCGGGTCGTGCTCCTCGTCGGCCGCGACCTCGATCTTGAAGTACCCGCCCCGCCAACCGAAGCTCAACCGGATGCCGGGCGCGAGGTCGTCCTCGGTCCAGCCGTCGCCCGGGCCGACGAGGCCCGACAACCCGGCGTCGTCCTCGACCGTCCACGGACCTTCGGAGAAGAATCGGCGCAACTGCGCCCGCGCCCGATCGACGAGGGTGATCGGCATCCGCCCGAACGACGTGCGCGAGACGCGTTCCACCGCAGTCTGCGTCAGCCCCGCCCGAGCGATGCGCAAACGCGCCGCATCGCGATCCTGAGCCACGACCGCATCGTATTCTCGCTCAGACCTGAACCGAGTGACCGTCTTCCCACTTGCGCAGCACCAGATAGTGACCCTTCAGCGCGGCGTGGTCCCATACGCCGAATCCGATCAGCGTGCCTTCGTAGCCCGTCGCCGACGGCAGCTGTTTCACCCGCCGGAGACCGTCGGCGATGCCGGCCCGGGTCAGGTGCTCCGAGGCCGCGATGGCCTCGCCGAGCATGCGGCCCATGTCGTACGCCGCGCAGCCGATCGGGCCGCCCGCGGCGTGCGGTGAGAGCTCGTTGAGCTTGGCCCGCAGCCGGTTGTCGTCGGAGATCGTGTCGATGTACTCCCAGCCCTTGTAGCCGTCGCGCCAGTCGGGGCGCGCGTAGCCGAACATCAGCGCCGAGTTCGCGAGCACGGGGACGTTCCACCCGGCGGCGGCCAGGGCGAGGGCGACGGCGCGCGACGACACCCCGAGGCCGAGGTAGATCAGCACGTCAGGGTCGGCTTGGCGCAGGCGGGAGATGGGTTCGGTCGCATCCTCGGTGAGCGCGGAGATGCTCGCGGTGCCGGTGACCTCGAGCCCGAGGCGGCCGCGCGCGGCTTCGAAGTACTCCGCGTAGCGCCGGCCGACGGGGGACTGGTCGAAGATGACCGCGGCGCGCCGGAATCCGCGCGCGACCATCCGTGCCGCGAGCACCGGCGGCTCCTCTTCGAGCGAGCCCACCTGGTAGTGGAACATCCATTCGGAGCGCGTGCGTTCGCCGCCGGTGTAGTTGATCGCGGGACGCGCGCCGCGTCGCAGAGCGGCGCGACGATCAAGCCGTTGTCGGAGATCGACGGCCCGACGATCACCACGACGTCCTGGTCGACGAGATCGGCGAAGGCGCGCGTCACCTCGGCTTCGGTGCCGGACGGCAGCCCGCGCGACGCCCGTTCGACGAACTCGATGTCGCGGTCGAGCCGGCCGGTCGCCGCGACTTCGTCGATGCCGAGCTGCAGTGTGTCCTTGAGGAGCGTGCCCATCTGCGGGAAGTCGTAGAGCAATCCGATCTTCACCGGAAGCGCGTTGTCGTTGGCCATCGTCGTATCCTTTCACGATGCTGCGCGAGAACGTCGAGCGCGTCACCGGCGACGCGATCCATGCCACGTGGAGCGCGGTCACGCGGCTCGGCGCCATTGGTCCGCGCCATCGCCGGGCCCGCGCCTTTCACACCTTCGGCGCCGGGAGCATGATCGCGTTCCCGCAGTCGGTGATCTTCGGTGAGGGTCGGATCGCGCTGGGCCGGGGTTCGACCATCGGGCCGCTCGCGAGCATCAGCGCGGGCATGCCGTCCCAGGCCGGCATGCGGGGCGAGCCGATCATCTCGATCGGCGATCGCTGCACGCTCGGCAAGGGCATCGGCATCGTCGGCCACGAACGGGTCGAGATCGGCGACGACATCTGGACAGGCCACTACGTGTACGTCACCGACCAGAACCACGGCTACGAGGATCTCGATCTCCCGATCGGTACGCAGATGTGGAAGAACGAGCCCGTCTCCATCGGTGACGGCAGCTGGCTCGGCCACGGTGCGATCGTGCTCCCCGGCTCACGGATCGGTCGGCACGTGGTCGTGGCCGCGGGCGCGGTGGTGGCCGGCCTCGCCGTGCCCGATTACTCGGTGGTGGCCGGTGTTCCCGCGCGTGTCGTTCGGCGTTACGTCGCGGGGGAGGGCTGGGTGCCCGTCCCCCGCGAATGAACGTCTGAGTGAACGTCGGCGGGCGTGCGCGTCGGTGCGAGCGTCACGCCTTGGCGTTGGGTGCGCCCGCGGGGAGCGGTTCCGTAGCCGGTAGGAGTGACGGGGGCACGTCGTTCTCGCCGTAGATCGTGACGGTGTTCGTCTTGTCGAACAACGGCATCGGTGTGGTGGGCCACTGGTTCGACAGGTAGCGCACGCCGCCCCCCATCAAGCGGTACATGCCCTTACCCACGGTGCCGGTCTCGTCCGGTCCGGTTGCCGTCGGATCCCAGAACTCGATACCGGCGTTGTCGAGCCCGGCCGGGTCGTCGCCGGGCCAGAACCCGTGATTGCCGTACGACACGACGGCGGAGATCGTCGGCGCGTTGGTCGCCGCGGCGGGCGGTGCCGCGTCGAGCCCGTTGCGGAACGCGGCGGGCGTGAGGTTCGGGCCCGCGAGTTGGAGTCCGTCGAACATCAGGCGGATGTCGCCGTCGACGAGCGCGTAGCCGTTGTCGTCGGGCGGCGGCGTGTTGAACCACCACTGGTGCAGGGTGTACGCGTCCTGCTTGTCCTTCGGGATGCGGGCGGGCACGAGCTGCAAACCGAACGCGTGCTCCCATTGCTTCTGGTCGAACTTGCGGGCGAACACGTTCGTGTCGGCGAGCACCGTTCCCGACATGACCCACTCGGGGAAGTAGTTCTCCTTCGACATCTCCGCGGTCAGGAAGATCGGGAAGATGGGGTCACCGGTGAACAGGATGCTCGTCGCGTTCTTCTGCTTGAGCCGCGTGGCGATGGTGCGCGCGTCGCTCTGCATCGTCGGGATGTTCAAGAAGTAGTCGACATGGTCGACGACGTCGACGCCCGTGGCCTTGAGCTTGGCCTCGAGATCGTCCCACGACGCGCGGTACTGGTTGTCGGGGGTGTCGTAGGTCAGCATCGTGAACGTGCGGGTCTTGCCCTTGAGCAGCGGACCCGCGTACTGCGCGGGCTTGCCCGCGAGCTGGTTCTTGATGAACGTCGTGATCATCGTGGAGGTCTGGTCGGGCGACGGTCCGGTCGGCCAGAGGTACGGCTCGTTCTCTTCGTAATAACGCTGGGGCTGCGAGATGATGCACTGCCCGACGCAGAGGATCTTCTTCTGTGCGAGCTCGTCGGAGAACGCCTTCGTCTGCGCGGGACCGCCCATGACCGCGAACACGCCGTCAGCGGCGGCGCGGTCGGCGTCGGCCCGGGCCTGGACCGAGTCGGTGCTCGAGCCCGATCCGTCGATACGCACCAGCTGCACCTTGCGGCCGTAGAGCTCGAACGTCCCGCCGTAGATGGCGGCGTAGTCCTTGTACGCCTGCGCGGTCTTGTCGGGCGGGTCGTACGCGCCGGCCTGGGCCAGCACGCCGTCGAGGGTCGGGTCGGGCTTCGGGATGTAGTAACCGATCTTGATCGTGGTCGCGGTCACGCCCGGCGACGTCGCGCCGCCGTTGTTGCCCGTGAAGTCCTCGACGCACGGCGGTGGCGCGAGAATCGGGATCGCGACGCGGCCGGTCGTGGTGTCGCAGTTGTGCCACTGCTTCGACGCCGCGGTTCCCTGCGCTTTGGCGTCGTTGTAGAACAGCGGGATGCCGTTCGTGCCCGACACGGCGGGCGGGGGCGCGGGCGTTGTCACCTGAACCCCCGAATCGCTCTTGTTGTTGCTCTTGCGCGTCGCGAGCGCGACGCCCACGATCGCGGCGATGACAACGATGACGATGAACGGTGCGTAGCGCGCCCACGGCGATCGGCGCGCCCGTGGTGTCTGCTGCAATCCCATTACGCGTCCCCCTGTTCGTATTGGTGATCGATTCTTGCCGAGATCGGCGTGGTGCGTGGCTCAGGCGGGGTGGGCCCCGCTGCGGCCGATGGCGGCCTCGCTGGTCCCGAGATACGACTGCACGACGACGGGGTCGTTGACGACCTCGTCGGGAAGACCGTTGGCGACGACTTCGCCGAGGTCGAGCGCGATGAGTCGATCGGAAATGCTGAGCAGCAGCGGAACGTCGTGCTCGATGACGAGCAGCGTCGCCCCGGTCTGCTCGCGGATGCTCAACAGCAGCGGGCCGAGGGCTTCGGCTTCGCGCTGCGCGATTCCCGACGACGGTTCGTCGAGGAGCATGACCGTCGGGTTGTGAGCCAGCTGGCAGGCGAGGTCGACGATGCGCCGGCTGCCGGTCGAGAGCTCGCGTACGAGCTTGTCGCGAAAGTCGGTGACGCCGAGTAGTTCGAGCAGCCTTTCGACGTTCTCGATCACGTCCTGTTCGGTCTGCCACACCGAGGGCAATCGCAACGCAGCCGCGACCGGGTCGCGCATCTCGAGGTGCCGTTCGAAGGCCATCGCGATCGTTTCCGCGACAGTCAGGTTCGGGAACAGGCGGCCGTCCTGGAAGGACCGGCCCAACCCGAGCTTGGAGCGCCCGACCGCCGACATGCGCGTGACGTCGTCGGCCTCCGTGCCTTCGCCGAGGATGATCGTGCCGCTGTCGACGGCGACGAAGCCCGAGATGGTGTCGAACAGTGTCGTCTTGCCCGCACCGTTCGGGCCGATGAACCCGATGATCTCGCCCGCGTTGGCCTGGAACGACACGTCGGTGAGGGCCGCGAGCCCGCCGAACCGCTTCGACACGCCCGCGAGCCCGAGCCGCACGGGCGCGTCCTCGGGCGTGTCGCCGTTGGTGTGACCGTTCGGCATCAGTGCACCGATGTTCGTGACGGTCGCGGGCATGGAGGCCGCGACCACCGCCGCGACCGCGGCCGTATCCGGGTTCGGCGCGTCGCCGTTGGTCGCTTCGCCGTTCGTGGCGTCGCCGTTGGTTGAGTCGCCGTTGCTCGCACCGGCGCCGTTCTGCATGCCGGCCTGTGCGCCCTCCAAGAACACCGAGCGCAGAACGTCGGGACGTTCCAGGAGCTCCGCGGTCGGCCCATGGAAACGGATCTCGCCCTTCTCCATGAAGTACGCGGTGTTCGCGATCGTCGAGCGCGAGGTTCACCGACTGCTCCACCAAGATGATGGTCGTGCCCTGCGCGGCGATGTCGCGCACGATCGGCAGGAGTTGTTCGACGATCGCGGGCGCGAGGCCGAGCGACAGTTCGTCGATCATCAACAGCCGCGGCTTCTCGATGAACGCCATGCCGAGCGCGAGCATCTGTTGCTGGCCCCCGGAGAGGTTTCCCGCGGGCTCGTCGAGGCGGCCCCGCAGGACCGGGAAGAGCTCGAGCACGTGTTCGGTCGACTCCGCGACGACCGCCTTGTCCTTGCGGTGCAACCAGCTCGCGAGGCGCAGGTGTTCGGCAACGGTCAGCGTGGGGAACACGCCCTGGCCGCCCGGCATCTGCACGACACCCCGGCCCGCGACTTCGTTCGGCGGCGCGTAGGTCATGTCGCGGCCGTCGAACACGACCGCACCGTTCGTAGCTTCCACGAGCCCGGAGATGGTCTTCAACAGGGTCGACTTGCCCGCGCCGTTCGTTCCCAGCAGCGCGACGATCTCGCCTTCGTCGACCTCGAAGTTGACACTGAACAGGACCTGCACGTTGTCGTAGTGCACGTCGACGTTGCGGACGAGCAGCAGCTTCACTTCGCCCTGCTGGCGGCGCAACATCACTTCGGCCTGCGCCGCGGTCGAGGTCCACACGCGGTTGATGTCGCTGCGCACGTAGATCGAGCCCGACGCGAGGATCCACGCGCCGACGAGGAAGATCGGCGCGACGACCAGCAGGCCGGTGCGCAGCCCGTAGGTGTCGGCGATCGCGCCGACGATGTAGAGCGCGATGAGGCCGGGCACGATGAACAACGCGGCCATCGCGAAGCCCATCGATCTGACCTTGGGTGGGATCGTCAGCGAGAGCGAGGCGTAGATGCCCGGCACGAGCAGCGACGCGAACGCGGCGACGAGGAAGTTCATCGCAATCGCGAGCCACAACCACGGTGCGAGCGCGAACACGACCCATGCCGCGGCGACGAGGATGCCGACGATCGCGAGCATGCGCAGCCCGAGCCCGGGGTCGCGCAACATGAGCCGCGACGCGAGTGGGATGCCGAGGAGTAGGGCGACGATCTGGCCGGGCTCGGCGAAGGCGGCGACCATCCCGCGCTGGAAGTCGTCGAGATGGAAGATCTGCTCGTAGTACAGCGACGTGAGCGTGATGAGGCCGATGAACGCGGCCGCGAGGAACGGCAGCGAGTACCAGATCCGGCGCAGCGTTCCGACCTGCCACAGGATGCGGATCGATTCCGCGAACGACGGCGGCGCTTCGTCGGTGCCGATGACGTCGGTGTTCGCGCCCGCCGCTTGGCGTTCCCAGTGACCGCGTCCCGGATCGATCAGGCGGAGACCGAGGAACACGAACACGAAGGTCGGGATCGCGAACAGGATGAACGGCACGCGCCAGCCGAAGACCTGGCCGAGCATGCCGCCGAGCGCGCCGCCGACGAACGCGCCGAAGGCGAGCCCGATCTGGTGCGCGCCGAACACGTCGGCGCGCACTTCGGGCGGGTGGAAGTCGGAGAGCAGTGAGTTGTGCGTCGGCGTGATGACCGCCCGGCCCATGCCCGCGCCCGACCGCGCGATGATCAGGAAGGTGAGCGTGAACGCGAGCCCGGTGAAGAGCCCGAACACGGCCCAGATCACCGCGCCGACCAGCGCGAGCGTGACGCGCGGCAAGCGGTCGGAGTAGTACGCGAGCGGGACGGGGAGCAACAGCGCGCCGAGCGTCGTCAGCGCGACGAGCGTAAGGAAGCCGCCGTTCGAGAGACCGAACGCGTCGCGGATATCGGGCGCGAGGATGCCGAACGCGGTGAGGTCGAGCTGATTGGAGAAGTTCAGCCCGACGAGCACGATGAGCGGGAGGAGCGCTTCGCCGCCGCTGACCTCGTCGAAGAACTGGCGCGGCGGGCGGGGCAGGTGACAGTCGATGCCCCAGATGCGGAATACCACCTTGCGCGGCTTGCGGGGCGGGATCGCCATTACTCGCGCACCTCGGCGAAGGTCTCGACCTCGGTGGCCGCATCGTTCAGCGCGCCGAGCAGATCGGCGTCGGCGGGCAGCGCGGCATCGAGCCGCGTGTCGGCAAGGAGACTCGGGACGCGGATGTGCTTACGGCGTGCGTACCACCGCAGCGCACCGTCGCGCGCGTCGCCGAACGCCGCGCCGATGCCGCCGGGCAGGATCATCAGCACCAGCAGGAGCCCGACCCCGGTCGACAGGAACGCCCATTCCGGCTGGACGAGGAAGTACTCGATCCCCTTCACGAAGATCGCGCCGACGACGGCGCCGCCGACCGAGCCGAGCCCGCCGACCACGACCATCGCGAACACGCGCAGGCCGGCAATGGGATCGAAGTTGTCGGCGTCGAGCGCGTGCTGTTGCAGCACCAGGAGCGCGCCGGCAATGCCGGCCAGGAAGCCCGAAACCGCGAAGGCCATCACGAGTGCGCCGCGCGTGCCCACCGCGTAGGCCTGCGCGGCCCGCTCGTTGTCACGGACGCCGATCAGCACCCGGCCGATGCGGCTGCTGCGCAGCCCGCGCACCATCCACAGGCAGAGCCCGAAGATCACGATGATCAAGACGTAGAACGCGGGTTCGCTACTCACCGAGATGATGCCGAGCACGTGCGTGCGAGGCACCGGGACGGAGCCGTTCGGCACCCAGCTCTTGAACGGCGAGTACCCGACGTTGAGGAGATAGCTCGACGTCAGGAGCGCGAACGCGAGCGTGGCGACGGCGAACGCGAGGCCGCGCGCCGCAGGGTCGCGGCGCCGACGAGCACGGTCGTGATCGCACCGACTGCCCCGGCCACCGGGAGGATGAGCGCGATGTCCCAGTGCCACCGTGTCGCGAGCGTTCCCGCGACGGCGCCGGCCACCCCGACGAAGGCCATCTGCCCGAGGCTCACCTGCCCGGCCCAGCCGGTGAGCACGACGAGCGAGAGGCCGACGATCGCGAAGATGCCGATCGTCCCGATCAGCTTGACGTGAACGTCGGAGAACACGAAGGGGATGAGCACGAGACCCAGAATCAGCAGGCCCGTCAGCGCAGCGCGCGTGGCGCGGATCGCGGGAATGTGCCGGAGCTCGGATGGGATCGCCTTAATCTCGCGCGTCGCCTGCCAGGTAGACGTCGCCGCGCTCGACAAGCGATCGACCGCCTCGGTGCGTTGCAGCACGAGGGCGATCAGCACGATCGCGGCGGGGATCGCGGTGCCGAAGCTGATCGACGGGTAGTGGAAGACCGCCGCCTTCTCCACGATGCTCAGACCCACGGCCGCGAGCACCGCCGTCGGCATGCGTTCCATGCGCGCGATCACGGCCGCGCCCAGCGCCATCAGGAGAATGCTCGGATCGAGCGCCTGGCCGATGCCCAGACCCACGACACCGATGCGGAGATACATCGCGATGAACGCGAGCAGCGCGGCGAGGCCCCACACGACGCTCTGCAGCCGACGGACCGGTATGCCGAGCAGCGACGCCCGATCTGCGTTCTCGGCGCTGGCCTTGAGTGCGACACCCGTCGCGCTGAATCGGAAGAAGCTCGCGAGCGCGATGAGCACGATCGGCACGACGATGATCACGAGCACGTCGTTGCCGTCGAACACCGCGCCCGACACGGTGAAGCTCGCGTGGAAGAACGGCGGGTATTGGTCGTTGCTCGGTTGGCCCAACCACACGGGCAGGAACAGGCCGAGCGCGACGAGCAGGTCGGTGACGCCGATCGTGACGACCGTGAGGATCAGCCGGGGCGCTTTGAAGAAGATGCGCAGGAACAAGAACTCGACGAGGACGCCGAGCAGGATCGCGGCACCGAAGCCGAGCGCGAGCGACAGGTAGATGTTCCAACCCACCGACGCCCAGAGCAGGAACGCGAAGCTCGCGGGGACGGCACCGAGATCGGCGGCCGCGAAGTTCACGATCCGGTTCGCGCGGTAGACGATGACGAAGCCGAGCGCGATCAGGCCGAGCAGGAGACCTTGGATCGCGCCGTCGATGTAGATACCGAGGGGTATGTGCCACGACGGCGCGAGTGCCACCGCGGCGACCATCAACGCCAGCGGGAGGACCGCCCGCCCCGCGGCGCGGGCCATGGCCCGCGGGTCGCGGATCATCGCGCCGGTACCTGGAGGTGGAGCACGATCGAATCGATCACGCACTGCATCGCGGCCTCGGGGGTGAGTGCGTTTCGATCGCGGAGCGTTTGCCACGCGTCGGGACTCGTGAGCACGTCGAGCACGGCGACGGTGGCCACCCGTTGTTCGGTGTCCATCGGGTCGAGCTCGATTGCGAAGACCCGTTCGAGGTCGCGCTGCGACCGGGTGTGCGCGTCGCGCAGCAACCGGGCGAGCGTGGGGGAGAAGGCCGCGTTCAGCCGCGTGGCGCGGCCGACGGGGCCGGCCTTGGCGTAGAGGCGGATCCGCTGCTGCACCAGGGCCTGGGCTCGATCCGGGAGCGTGCCCGTGGCGGGGACCGGGGCGAGAATCGGTGCGAGCCGGGTGAAGTGCCGCTGCGCCGCGACGCAGAACAGGTCCTCGAGATCGTCGAAATGCACGTAGACGGACCGCACCGAGACCTCGGCTCGTTCCGCGATCTCGCGGGCGGTGGGCCGCAGATGGCCGTCGTTGAGCAGGTCGAGCAGGGCATCGGCGATCGCGTTGCGGGTCTTGGTGGAGCGCGCCGTGCGCCCGTCGCCGGCGGCAGCACCTTGTGGGTTCTGCACCCCTACCGGCTGAGGCCCGTTCACGAAGGCGCAATGTACGGATGGTGCACGAGGTGTGCAAGATCGTCGGAAAATCACCAGGCTGCAGGCGGGACGGTCGGTAGCTTGGACGGGATGCCGCATCCGGACGTGTCGTTCGAACGCGCGCGCCTGGAATTCGCCCAATCGTGTCTCGAGGCCATGCGCCGCCGGACCGAGGCGAAGATCTCGAACGACGACGTCCTCGCCGCGAACGAGGCCGACGCCGAGGCGGTGCGCTGGCAACTCCAGCGTCGTCTCGCGTCGCTGGACGACGACGTCGCCGCGCTCTGTTTCGGGCGCATCGACATGGAGGCGGGTGTCGGCGAGGACACCGGGGAGCGCTGGTACGTGGGCCGGCGCCACATCGAGGACGGCGCCGGAACGCCGGTGGTCGTCGACTGGCGGGCCGGTGTGGCCACGCCCTTTTACCGGGCCACCTTGGCCGACCCGTTCGGCCTGGAGCGCCGACGGCGCTTCGTGTTCGCGCTCCGCGAGCTGGCCGACGTGTTCGAGGAGGACTTCAGCGATCCCGATTCGCTCGCCGGGTCGGGCGGTGTCCCCGATCCGCTGCTCGCGGAGTTGGGCCGGGCCCGCACCGGCCAGATGCGCGACATCGTCGCGACGATCCAGGCCGAACAGGACGCGATCATCCGCGCGCCGATCGACACGTGTCTCGTCGTGCAGGGCGGGCCGGGTACGGGCAAGACCGCGGTCGGCCTGCACCGCGCCGCGTTCCTCTTGTACGAGCACCGGGAGCGGCTCGGACGCGAAGGCGTGCTCGTGGTCGGGCCCAACCCCGTCTTCCTGCGGTACATCTCCCAGGTTCTCCCGTCGCTCGGCGAAACATCGGCGACCCAGACCACGGTCGACGGGTTGCTCGCGCTGCGGTTCCGCGTCGTGGCCGACGACCCGCTCCCGGTCGCGGCGGTCAAGGGCGACGCGCGCCTGGCCGACGTCATCGCGCACGGCGCGGCCGACGCGATCCGGGTCCCGTCGGACGGGCTGACGGTGCGCTTCCGCACGCGCGAGCTGCGGCTCGACGCGGCGGAGGTGCAGGCGTTGGCCGACGCGGCCCGCGGGCGCGACGCGCCCTTCGCCACCCAGCGGGAGCGCTTCCGGCAATCGCTCGTCCGCCTCGCGTACGACCACTACACCGGCGGGGTCGCGATCGGGCTCGACGAATCGGAATTCGGCACCGCGTTGCTCGCCGATCCGGTGTCGCGCAAGGCGATCGACGGCTGCTGGCGCAGTGTGAGCCCGGTCGCGCTCGTCCGTTCGTTGTTGACCCAGCGCGCGTTCCTGGCGCGGGCCGCGGCCGGTGTGCTGTCCGCCGACGAGCAGCAGGCGATCCTGCGCCGTAAACCGAAGTCGGGCGAGGCCTGGACGGTCGACGACCTGCCGTTGATCGACGAGGCCGAAGCGTTCGTCAAGGGCCCGCCGCGGCGCTTCGGGCACGTGGTCGTCGACGAAGCGCAAGACCTCTCGCCCATGCAGCTGCGCATGCTCGCCCGCCGCGCGCAACGGCATTCGATGACGGTGCTCGGCGATCTCGCGCAGGCGACGGGTCCCGCGTCGCCCACGAGTTGGGCGGCGACCCTCGAACATCTCGGCCGGCCCGAGAACGCGCAGCCCGCGGAGCTGACGATGGGATACCGATTGCCGGGTGCGTTCCTTGCGTTGGCGAACCGTCTGCTGCGCGTCGCCGCGCCGGGAATCGCACCGTCGCGTTCGGTGCGCGCCGACGGTGACCCGCCCGACGCGCACGAGCTCGATCCGGAGCAGTTCGTGTCGGCGATCGCCGAGCACGCGTTGACGCTCGCCAAGGAGTTCGCCACCGTCGCCGTCATCGCGGCCGACGAACGCGTCGATGCCCTGCGGCGCGCGATCGAAGACCGCGGCGCAGTGCTCGCCGAGCCGGGCGAAGTCGATCCCGATCGACCGTTGGTGGTCGTCGCGGCGCGTCTCGCCAAAGGCCTCGAGTTCGACGCGGTGATCGTCGCCGAGCCCGCGGAGATCGCGGCCGAGGAACCGCACGGGGTGCGCCTGCTCTTCGTGGCGTTGACCCGAGCTGTGCAACACCTCGCGCTCGCCCACGCGCAGCCGCTGCCGGCGATCCTGGTCGACGAGACCGATGTCGCGGGCGCACCAAAACCGCCCGCCACCTAGGCTGGTCGGCGATGCCCGAGCCGGCGCCGCTGAACATCACGACCCGAAGCGCCAAAGTGCGCGTCGACGCGTCGGCGGGCACAGAACTGTCGATCGAAGGCGGAAGCGCCGAGCCCCGCGACGACGGCAGCATCCACATCCGGCGTGATCCGTCGGCGAATACGATCGTCGTCCAGTGCGCGAGCGGTACCGACGTGACCGTCGGCACGGACTCCGGCAGCATCGACCTTTTCGGATCGTTGGGCGCAGTACGGGTGGCGACGATGAGCGGCCGGATCCACGTCGAAGATGTCGCCCGGATCGACGTGCGCACGAAGTCGGGCAAGATCGACATCGGCACCTGCGCAGGCGAGTGCCGGATCACCACGAAGAGCTCGGCGGTGCACGTGGTCAGCGCGGCGCGGGCGATCGTCGCGACTGTCTCCGGTGTCGTCATGTTGGAAAGCGTGCGCGACGCCAAGGTGAAGACGGTCAGTGGCAAGGTCCTGATCGGCGCCGAGGGCGGCGATCACATCGCGGTGCAAACGGTGTCGGGTCACGTCGCGATCCGTCTGGCGGCGGAGACGAAGCCCTCGACGCGGCTGCGTTCGGTGAGCGGGCGCATCCGTTCCGAACTCGAGGCGGGCGACGACGTCATGGTCTCGGTGCAGAGCGTCAGCGGCACGATCGAGGTGCTGGGCGGTTGACCGCCGACTACGGAGCCATCGTGTTCACCGACATCGTCGGCTTCACTGCGCTGACCGACGAGCACGGCGACGATGTCGCGCTCGCGCTCCTCGAACGGCAGGAGGCGTTGGTGCGCGCCGCATTGCCGTCGGGCGCGCGCGTGGTGAAGGAGCTCGGCGACGGGCTGCTCTTGTGGTTCGACGACGCGAGTGCGGCGATCGACACATGTCTGCGACTGCAACGCGAGTTCGATGTCGTGAACGACGCGGCGGACGCCGCCGCGCCCCCGCCCGACGGACCGGTCGGTTCGTGCGACGACATCCCGTTGTGGGTGCGCATGGGAGTGCATTGGGGTTGTCCGCGCCGGCGCGGCGACGACATCGTCGGGCGCGACGTGAATCTCGCGGCGCGCATCGTCGATCTCGCGGGTCCGGGCGAGGTGCTCTGTTCCGAGGTGACGGCCGACACCATCGGCGACCGCCCGGGAGTGGGCTTCGAGCCGCTCGGCCCGGTGTTCGTGCGGGGAATTACGGAACCGGTCCCGATCGTGCGCGTCCTGAGCGCGCGCGATGACGACTTTGTCCCCTTCGTGGGGCGCCAAGACCTCGCCTGAGCGTCCAGACCCCCGGAGCCGTCAAGACCCGTCGTGAGCCGGTCGAACATCTCGGTATGACCGCGTGGGGCACGCCGGCCGCGGCGACGCCGCCGGGCTGGTACACCGATCCGCAGCAGCCGATGAACCTGCGCTGGTGGGACGGCACCGCGTGGACGGAACACTCCGCGCCGGGCTGGCAGCCGCCCACCGCCGCGTACGGTCCGGGTGCGTACGGGCCCGGTGTGTACGGGCCGGGCCCCACGGCACCGAATCACGATCTCGACTGGCTGCTCCCGGTGAACCGCGACGGCTTCGCGATCGCGTCGGGCTATCTCGGACTGTTCTCGTTCATCCCGAACCCGTTCACCGCGATCCCCGCGATCGTGTGTGGTTGCGTCGCCCTGCAACGGATCGCGAAGTCGAAGAAGCTCGGTACCGGCCGCGCCTGGTTCGGGATCGTCGTCGGCGGTCTGTCGCTCGCGGTGTTCGTCTTCGCCGTGTCGTTCGGCAACTGACCTACAGGTACAGCTTCTCGGTGATCGTCGGTTGGTCGGGGCCGTGGCCGGCGCGAGGGGTCGGAGGCGGTCCGGTGAACCGCGAACCGGACGGACCGGGTGTGCCGAGGTCGTCGAAACCGTGACGCGGCCAGACCAGCGCCGCGATCGCAATCGCGACGCCGGCGACGATCAGAACGACGGCCGACGGAAGTATCCGGTTGCCGTAGACCCGCAGCAGTGCCGCCGCGATCTGAGGCCCGTCGCCCGGCGCGTGCGCGAGCACCCGCGGGAGCAACACGAACACTGCGATGGGCGTCGAGCGCGAGGTACGCGACCCGGCGGCCGACTCGTCCGAAGGCGCGGCGGTCGTGGACGAGGATCTGCGAAGCCGTCACAAATAGCAGCGCGGCCGCGATGCCGAGGATCGCCAGAGCGTCGGCGGTCGACTTCGCGTTGTGCAGCTTCGGCAGCGTGTCGGTCTTGATGGTGAGGTTGAGTGGCCCCGCCCGCGCGACCTGCGCCGCAAGTTGCGGATCGCTCCGCACGAGTGCGTCGCGCACCGCCGCGCTGAGGGGCCGCCCGTCGACGGTGAACGACGTGCGGGGTGTGGCCGAGAGAATCGACGTGTGCATCTGCTCGATCGTGTCGGCAAACGCGTTCACCACGCGCGGGTCGCGCAGTGCGGTCTTGGTCGCGGCCGCGATCCGCGGATTCTGGGCCGCGGCGGGAACCTGCCGGTCGATCTCCCGCGTCACCTCGTCGGCGAGGCTGCGTTGCACGGCCGGCGCTTCCAACAGCGCGTGCGCGGCGGCCCGCGTGGTGTGCGGGTCGAGCACGACGTGGGAGACGAGGGCCGCGTTGTAGCCGATCCACGCCGCGAGAAAGCCGACGACCAACAAGGTGCGCGCGGTCCGGCGGGATCCCATCACGTTCTTGCCCACAGGAGTGTTGTCGGCGCGGCCCCGGCCCCGCTCAAGTCGAGCCGGACCGAGGGCGCCGGCATCACGTCGCTCAGCTCGCTTGCTTGGCGACCGCGTCCGCCGCGGCGAGGGCCCGCTTCGGGTCGAGGAAGCGGCCCTTCACGCCCCCCGGACCCTTGCGCCCGATCGGGCGAAGGTCGTCGTTCAGCTCGTACACGAGCGGCTCGCCGGTGGGCAGATTGAGCTCGACGACTTCCTCGGGCGTCATCCCGTCGAGGTGCTTCACCAACGCGCGGAGCGAGTTGCCGTGTGCGGCGACCATCACGGTCGCGCCGGTGCGCAGGTCGGGGACGATCGCGTCGTACCACCACGGCAACATGCGTTCGAGCACGTCCTTCAGGCACTCGGCGCGCGGCAACACGTCGCGGGGGAGCGCGGCGTAGCGCTCGTCGTAGCCCCAACGCTTCGCGTTCTTCTTCAACGTGGGGTCGAGGTCGGGCGGCGGCACGTCGTACGAGCGCCGCCACACCTTCACCTTTTCCGCGCCGAACTGCGCGGTCGTCTCGCGCTTGTCCTTGCCTTGCAGATCGCCGTAATGACGTTCGTTGAGTCGCCATGAACGCCGCACCGGGATCCATTTGCGTTCGCATTCGTCGAGCGCGAGCTCGGCCGTGCGGATCGCGCGCAGCTGCACCGACGTGTGGAGAATGTCGGGGCGGACGTCGGCCGCCGCGAGATCGCGGCCGCCGCGGCTCGCTTCGTCGCGACCCTGACCGGTCAGGTCGACGTCGACCCAGCCCGTGAACAGGTTCTTCAGGTTCCACTCGCTTTGCCCGTGGCGCAGCAGGACCAGCGTGTACGGCACGAGGCTCATTCTGCCCGACCGGTAGTGTCCGCCCCCGTATGGGCGGCCCCCGATGAGCGATCTCCACGTAGTGACCCTGTGCACCGGCAACGCGGCGCGCTCGGTGATGGCCGGTGCGTTCCTGCGCGAACACGTGCCCGGCCTGCTCGTGACCACGTCGGGGACGCACGTGATCGAGGGCATGCCGATGAGCTGGCGAACCCGCGACGCGATCGCGTCACTCGGTCTCCCGATCCCCGATCACCGCAGCCGCCAGGCCACCGTGCAGGAGCTCGACTCCGCCGACCTCGTCATCGCGTTGGCGCGTGAGCATGTGCTGTGGATGCGCCGGGTCCATCCCCGCGCCGCGCCGCGGACGGCCACCCTGAAGCGCCTGGCGCGTGACCTTCCCGACGACGGAACACCGCTCCGAGACCGGCTCGCGGCGATGCATCTCGACGAGGTCGTCGTGGAGCCCGGCGAAGACGTGCTCGATCCCGCGGGCGGTGATCTCGACGTGTTCCTCGACTGCGCGCAGGAGATCGCGACGCTTCTGCATGCCGTGATTCCCCGGTTGTAACTTCGCGCCGTGGCCGGACCCGCTGGAGACCGCGACATGTTGGCCGAGACGGCGCGCGTCGAGGCGACGCTGCTCGCCGAGGGTGGCGCGTTCGAGATCGTCGACGTCGAGGTCGGCGGAGTCACGATCAAGTCGTTCAAGAACCGCATCCACACGCTGCGCGACCTCTTGTTGAAGTCGGTCGACTTCGGCGAGAACACGTACATGCTCGCGACCGACGGCGTGCACGAGCGGCGCCTCAGCTACGCCGAGCACGCGCGTGTGGTCGCGTCTGTCGCGGCTGCGTTCCGCGATCGTTACGACGTGCAGCCGGGCGACCGGGTCGCGATCCTCGGCGCGAACGCGCCGGAGTGGGTCATCGCGTTCTGGGCCGCGATCAGTCTCGGCGCGGTGGCGGTGGGCCTCAACGGTTGGTCGACCGGCCCGGAGATCAGCTACTTCCTCGAAGACTGCGAGCCGAAGGTTCTCGTCGCCGATCGCAAACGGGTCGAGCGCATCGAAGGCGATCCGGGCGTACCCGTCGTCGTCTTCGAGGACGATTTCGCCGAGCTCGAGGCGTACGCCGCCGACGCCACGTTCGCCGAGCTCGAGGTCGACGAGGACGATCCCGCGATCATCCTGTACACGTCGGGCACGACGGGCCGGCCCAAGGGTGCGATCAACACGCACCGCAACGTGGCGTCGTTCTTGATGATCAACTTCTTCAACGGCGCGAAGGCGATGATGCTCGCGTCGCCTCCCGCGCCCGACGACCCGCCGCCGTTGCCGACGTGCCAGCTGGTGTCGAGCCCGCTGTTCCACGTGTCGGGCCTGCACAGCGCGGCCGTGATGATGCTCGCGACGGGGCTCAAGAGCGTGTGGATCATCGGTCGGTTCGATCCCGCGGTCGCGATGGCGGTGATCGAACGCGAGCAGTGCACGGGCTGGTCGTTCACGGAGACGTTGCTGCACCGCATGGTCAACTTCCCCGACGCCGACAAGTTCGACCTCTCCAGTATCAAGACGATCGGCGGCGGTGGTTCGCCCGTCGCGCCGTCGCTCATCGAACGGACGCGCCAGGTCTTCCCGAACGCGCGGCACACGGTGGGGATCGGTTACGGCCAGACCGAGTGCGCGGCGCTTGCCACGCTGAACAACGGTCAGGAGTTGATCGACTTCCCGCTGTCCGTCGGGCGCCCGTTGCCGACCGTCGAGCTCGAGATCCGCGATCCGTTCGGAACCGCGCTTCCCGAAGGCGAAGAAGGCGAAGTCTGTGTGCGGGGTCCGATGGTGATGCCGGGCTACTGGCGCCGACCGGTTGCGACCGCGGAGACGATCACGTCCGATCGGTGGCTGCGGACGGGCGACATCGGGCGGATGGAGGGCGGGCGGCTCTACCTGTCGTCGCGCAAGCGCGATCTCATCTTCCGGGGCGGCGAGAACGTGTATCCGGTCGAGATCGAGAAGATCATCGAGGATCACCCCGATGTCGAGGAGTGCGGCGTCATCGGCGTCGACGATCCGGAGCTCGGGCAACGGGTGAAGGCGGTGGTGGTGCCGCGGCCCGGGCACACGATCGACACCGAGACCGTGCGCGCGTGGTGTGCGTCGCAGCTCGCGTACTACAAGGTGCCGGAGCAGTGGGAGATCCGGGAGGGATCGCTCCCGCGCAACGCGGCGGGCAAGATCCTGAAGGAACTGCTGCGCGACGCGCAGGCCGACACGGGTTTCGTGGAGGAGTAGCGCGATGCCGGTCGAACTCCGCAAGCTGCTCGCGCCCGCGCACACGGCGCTCGTGTTGCAAGAGGTGCAGAACGGCGTGGTCGGATCGCCGTCGGTGTTGCCGGAGCTCGCGGCTTCCGCGGCCGCGGTCGGGCTCGTCGCGAACTGCGCCCGGCTCGCGCAGGCGGCGCGTGCCGCGGGCATCACGGTGCTGCACTGCACGGCCGAGACGCGCGACGACGGCCGGGGCGCCAACCACAACGCGCGGCTCTTCGCCGGGGTGGGCAGGGCGCCGGTCCGGCTCTCGCCGGGGAGCGCCGCGGTGCAGGTCCCGGACGAGATCGGGGTCGACGAGCGCGATCTCGTGCTCGCCCGCTACCACGGCCTGGGCCCGATGACCGGCACCCAGCTCGACTCCATCCTGCGCAACCTCGGCGCGACGACCATCGTCGGCGTCGGGGTCTCGGTCAACATCGGCATGACGAACCTCGCGCTCGATGCCGTCAATCGCGGCTATCAGATGGTCATGCCCCGCGACGCGATCGCGGGCGTCCCGGCGGCCTATGCCGACGCCGTGATCGACAACACGCTCGCCCTCGTCGCCACGATCACCACCACCGACGCCGTGCTGGCCGCCTGGCGCTCGGATGGGCCCGCGTAAACCGCGGCATGTAGCCTGGGCGCCATGGCGCCGCAGATTCCTCGCATCATCTCCGTCGACGATCACGTCATCGAGCCCCCGAACGTCTGGCAGGACCGCCTGCCGGAGAAGTTCAAGGCGGTCGGGCCGCGCATCGAGCGGCGCAAGGTCAAGAACATGAGCTACGTCGGCGGCATCTTCAGCTACGACACCGCGGCCGAGAACGAAGACGGCACCTGGTGCGACTGGTGGCTCGTCGAAGACCTCCAGTACCCGCTCACGCGCCTGTCGGCCGCGGCCGGCTACCCGCGCGACGAGATCACCGTCAGCCCGATCACCATGGACGACATGCGCAAGGGCTGCTGGGACCAGAAAGCGCGCCTCGAGGACATGGACGTGAACCATGTCGAGGCGTCGCTCGCGTTCCCGAGCTTCCCGCGCTTTTGCGGCCAGACGTTCACCGAGCGCAAAGACCACGTGCTCGGCGATCTGTGCGTGAAGGCGTACAACGACTGGATGCTCGATGAGTGGTGCGCGGGCACGAACGACCGCCTCATCCCGCTGATCATCGTGCAGCTCTGGGACCCGGTGCTCGCGGCGGCCGAAGTGCGGCGCAACGCGGCCAAGGGGTGTCACGCGGTCACGTTTTCGGAGATCCCCGCGTTCCTCGGCCTGCCCTCGATGCACGACAAGAACGGTTGGTGGGACCCGTTCCTCGCCGCGTGCGAGGAGACCGACACCGTCGTGTGCATGCACATCGGTTCGTCGTCGAAGATGCCTTCCACGTCGAGCGATGCGCCGGCCGCCGTGAGCAGCACGCTCACCTACATGAACGCGGCGATGTCGATGACCGACTGGTTGATGTCGGGCCTGTTCGAGAAGTTCCCCCGCCTGAAGATCGCGTACAGCGAAGGCCAGATCGGTTGGATCCCCTACGTCCTCGAGCGCGCCGACAAGGTATGGGAGGACAACCGCGGTTGGGGCGGCGTGTCCGACAAGGTGCTGCGCCCGCCGTCGGAGTACTACTACGAGCACGTCTACGGCTGCTTCTTCGACGACGCGCACGGGTTGCAGAACCTGGCGGCCGTCGGTGAGAACAACGTGACGTTCGAGACCGACTACCCCCACAGCGACTCGACGTGGCCGCACACCAAGAAGATCGCGGAAGAGATCATGAAGGATCTCACCCAGGAGCAGGTCGACAAGATCTGCCGCACGAACGCGATCGAAATGTTGCACCTCGATCTCAAGTCGTAGCGATGCGCCGCGAGCTGCTCGCGGGTATCGAACGGCTGAACGCGACGACAACCGTGCTGCAGCGGGCGCGCCGCGCCGATCCGCGCGCCGGCTTCTGGGAGGCCGCGGACGTGCAGTGGTGGTGGCGCAGTGCGCGCCCGACCGACGATCTCGCGCTGCCGGTGTGGTTCGACGACGACGGCCCCGTTGCCGCGGCCGGGCTCACGGCCTGGGGCGACACGTGGCAGGTCGATGGGTTCGCGGTTCCGTCGATCGCGAACGCGGGCGACGTCTGGGCCGCGGCGTTGGCCGCCACCGTCGGCCACCCGGACATCACACTCCGGGTGCTCGGGCACGAGCACGACGCGCAGCTGATCGACCTCGCCGTCCACAGTGGATTCACCATGACCGACGAGGTGTCGGGAACATCGTGGATGGACGCCGACGCTCGCGCGCCGATCACGCCCGTCGACGGGTTCGCGATCGTCGATCGCGTGACCCGCGCCGACCGTCCGCATCCGATGATCGCTCGCAACGGTGAAGCAGTGGAATCGCGATTACAGCAGTGCTCGCTCTACGACCCGGCGCTCGATCTGGCGGTCGAAGACTCCAACGGCAACGTCGCGGGGTACGCGTTGTTCTGGTTCGACCCGACGACGATGGTCGGGCTGCTCGAACCGATGCGCGTCGAGGACGAGTATCAGCGCCGCGGCCTCGCCCGGTGGCTGCTCACCGAGGGACTCGACCGGCTCGCCCGCCGCGGCGCGCGCCGCCTGAAGGTCGGCTTCGAGACCGGCGCCGCCCGCGACCTCTACCTCGGCGCGGGCTTCGTGCAGACGAGTGTCGACCGCCTGCTCACCCGATCGCGGCCCTGAAAAGCCCCTGGGCTCGCCGCGTCGCGGCGGGCCGGATGGAGCGTTCCGGGGGTGGCTCCCCGAAATAGAACGCGTTACAGTTCTGCGCATGGCAGCACCTCAGCTCTTGATCGGCGGGGAGTGGGTCGACGGCGCCGACGGCGGCTACGAGATCGTCAACCCCGCGAACGAAGAAATCGTCGGCATCGCGCCCGAGGCGTCGGAGCAGCAAGCGCTCGACGCCGCCCGCGCCGCCCAGGAAGCGTTCCCGGCCTGGTCGCAGACGTCGCCCGACTTCCGGGCCGACCTGCTGCAAAAGGTCGCGGATGCGATGCGCGACCAGTTCGACGACCTCTTGCCGCTGGTCATCGCGGAGACCGGTTGCACGGCAACGGTCGGCAAGCAGATGCAGGTGCCGCAGGCGCGTGTGCGCTTCGAGACGTACTCCCGGCTCGCGCACGAGTCGAACGTCATCCCCCTCCCGCCGATGGAGATGCCCGGCACGGCTCTCGCGCCCGGCGGGCTGATGGGTGCGATCGCACGCCGCCAACCGGTCGGGGCGGTTGCGGCGATCACGCCGTACAACTTCCCGGTCGTCAACATGGCGGGCAAGCTCGGGCCCGCGCTCGCGATGGGCAACACCGTCGTGGTGCGCCCCGCGTCGCAGAACCCGCTCGCGGTGATCGAGCTCGTGCGGATCATGCACGAGGTGGGCTTCCCGCCCGGTGTGGTGAACGTCGTGACCGGATCGACCCCGATCACCGGCGAAGCGTTGGTGGCGACGCGCGATATCGACATGGTGTCGTTCACCGGTTCCACCGGCGTCGGCATGCGCATCGGTGAAGTCGGTGGCCGCACGATGAAGCGCCTGCTGCTCGAGCTGGGCGGCAAGGGCGGCGCGCTCGTGTACGACGACGCGAACCTGAAGACCGCGATCGGCATGATCGGCTCGACGTGGACGTTCCACTCCGGCCAGATCTGCACGGCGCCGACGCGCGCGATCATCCAGCGCGGCGTGTACGACCAGGTCGTCGCCGGCCTGGCGCAGATGGCGAACGTGTTGAAGGTCGGCGACCCGTATGAGCCGGGCACGGTGCTGGGGCCGGTCATCACCGCCGCGCACCGCGACCGCGTCGAGAGCTACATCGCGGCCGGGCAGGCCGAAGGTGCGGAGCTGGTCGCCGGAGGCGTGCGACCGGAGAAGCCCGACACCGGCTTCTACGTTGCGCCCACCTTGCTCGCGGGGGCCACGCTCGACATGAAGGTCGTGCAGGAAGAGATCTTCGGTCCCGTGATCGTCGCACTGCCGTTCGACGACGAGGAAGAGGGCATCGCGCTCATGAACGGCACCGACTTCGGCCTCTACGACTACGTATTCAGCGCCGACACCAACAAGGCGTTCCGGGCGAGCAAGAAGCTCCGCGCCGGCAACATCGGGATCAACACGACCCAACGCAACCACAACACGCCGTTCGGCGGCACGAAGTTCAGCGGTGTCGGTCGCGACGGCGGCGTGTTCGGTTTGCACGCGTACACCGATCTGCAGTCGGTCGTCTGGCCCGGTTGATGACGAGCTCCCAGAACGCGACAGTCTCCGTCGTTCCCGACGGTGTCCTCGCGTACGGAATGCAGTTGCCGATCCAGGCGCTGTCGGTGCGCGTTTCCATGCCGTGGGAACAGGAGGGCACTGTCGCCGACATGGTGCGCGTCGCGCAGGCGGCCGACGACGCGGGGTTTCTCTACGTCGCGGTCTGCCATCACGTAGCGGTGCCGCGCGAGCCCGCGGAGATGATGTCGACCCAGTGGTTCGACCCGATCGCAACCCTCGGCTACCTCGCCGCGAACACAACGCGCACACGCTTGATGACGAACGTGTTCATCGCCGCGTATCAATCACCGCTCGCGACGGCCAAGGCGTTTGCCACGCTTGACACACTGTCGAACGGTCGGGTCATCGTCGGCATCGGTGCGGGTCACGTGGAAGGCGAGTTCGACGCGCTGGGCGTGTCGTTTTCCGGCCGCGGTGAGCTGACCGACCGCGCGCTGGCGACGATTGCGGCCGCGTTGAACGACGAGTGGACGGATCCCCTCGGCACCGGCGAGGTCGGCCAACGCCCCCGTCCCGTACAGCAACCGCACCCGCCGATCTGGATCGGCGGCTCGGGCAAGCCCGCGCTGCGGCGCGTGGCCACGATGGCCGACGGCTGGATCCCGCAGGCCACCCCGCTCGATCAGCTGCCCGACGACATCGCCACGATCCTGCGGGAGCGCGACCGCGTGCGGCCCGGCGCGGTGCCGGAGATCGGCTACCACCTCGTCGCGCACGTCGGTGAACCCACCTGGGATCTGCCGAAGGGCGTGATGCACGGTTCGCCCGATCGCATCGCCGAGTTCGCGAACACGCGCCTCGGGGCGATCGGCGTGTCTCATCTGCAGGTGCGCCTGTTCGCACGCGACGCGAGCGAGCAGTGCGACCAGATCGCGGCGTTCGGCGCCGAGGTCGGCCCACAGCTCGTCCGTACCAATCTCTAAGTTCGCCCTCTCCTAAGGGATCTCCGATGGCCTTCCTCTCGATGCGGCAAGACTTCCGCGCCCCGGCGTTCGCGCCCGCGTCATCGCAGGAGATCTATGCGACCGCGCTCGAGCAATTCGCGTGGGCCGACGAGCACGGTTTCGACTCGCTCGTGCTCTCCGAGCACCACGGCGTCGACGACGGGTGGATGCCCGCGCCGCTCACGTTGGGCGCAGCGGTACTCGCCCGCACCAAGCGGGCGCGGCTGATGATCAGCGCCGCGATCCTGCCGTTGCACGACCCCATCCGCGTCGCCGAGCAGATCGCGGTGCTCGACAACGCGTTCCCGGGCCGCACCTGGATCGTGTTCGGCGCGGGGTATCGCGTCGAAGAGTTCGAGATGGCCGGCCTCGAGCACGCGGCGCGCGGTCGCATCCTCGAAGAGCACGTCGGTGTCGTGCTCGAAGCGCTGACCGCGGAGCCGTTCGAATATCGCGGTCGCGAGGTGGTGGTCACACCGAAGCCCGTCACCGATCCGCGGCGCTTCCTGTTCGTGGGCGGGGGAGTCCCCGCCGCGGCGCGGCGCGCCGCGCGTCTGCGGCTCGCCATGTTCCCGATGAATGCCGACGCGGTGGTGCGCGAGGCGTACTTCGACGAAGCCAAGAAGATCGGGTTCGAGGGCGGCTTCTTGTTGCAGCCGGTCGGCCCCACCTTCGTGCACGTGGCCGAGGATCCCGAGAAGGCGTGGGCCGAGATCGGCAAGTACGTGCTGTACGAGGCGCAGACGTACGCGTCGTTCCAGACGCCGGGCCAGCACTCGACCCCGGGTGTGCACGCCACGTCGGTCGACGACCTGAAGGCCTCACCCCAGTACGTGGTCGGTACCCCCGATCAGGTGTGGGAGCGGATCCAGGCCGTGCCCGCGCAAGGGGGCGTGGTGTTCAACCCGCTCGCGGGCGGCCTCCCGGCCAAGCTCGCGTGGGAGAGCCTCGAGCTGTTCGCGGCCAAGGTGCTGCCCCGCATGCGCGCCACGACTGCTGGGTAGCAAGCCTCTAGGCAAAGGCGACATTTCGGCGTACCGTCGCCGGACGAGTCCTTGGGTAGGAGGTCCGGTATGGCGCGCTACCGCAACTTCGACGGCACCATGGGTGCCGGCTCGGACACCCACGTACTGCATCCCGCCCTCGACGACGTGCGCGTGCGCCGGGCGGGCTTGAAGGCCGCGCTGAGCGGGCTGGAGCTTGCGCTCGCGGCGCCGTACGCGAATCGAGTCGACTGGGTCACGCATGTGCGGGAGGCGCTCGATTCCGTGCACGACGTGTGGACGCGCCACATCGTGGCGACCGAGGCGCCGGGTGCGTTCCTCGACGAGCTCGTGCTGGAAGCACCGCGTCTGTCGACGCCGGCCTCGCGCCTGCGCCGCGACCACAGCGACATCCTCGCCACGATCGTGCGCGAGGAAGACCGCCTCGCGGCGCCGCCCGAGGAAGGCGACGGCTACGAAGCCTGGGCCGAGGAAACCCGCGTCGAGCTCACCGCGCTCCTCGCCGCCCTCGCCCGGCACCGCCAACGCGGCGCCGACCTCGTATACGAGGCCTATGCAGTAGACCTCGGCGGCGGTTACTAGAGCGTCGCTTCTTCGTCGTCTTCGTAGAGCGCTTCGCCGCGGCGGAGGCGCGCCGCGATGCGCACCACCGTGGGGAGCTCGCGGCGGGTAGGCGTGTGCGCGGCGAGGAAGCGGGCCACGCCGACGAGGATCAGCGCGGACTCGTCGGAACTTTCGGGCCATTCCGTCGCTTGACGCACGCCGGCCTCGACGGTCTGGAACCAGTGGAAGCCCGCGTCTTCGACCAGCAGCGCGCGACCCAGCGCGGCGATGAGCTCGGCTCGGGAACCACCGGCCTGCAGGAAGCCCCACACTTCGTTCGCCGCTTCGTCGACCATGCCCTGCGTGTCGAAGCACGCGTTCAAGGCGGCGATGGTTCCACTCGAAGCCGTGGGCAAACGCGCCGCGGGAACGTTCAGGAAGCGGTCGAGATAGATGCGCAACGCGGCCTGAACGGCGGCCCGCCGGAGTTCCGGCGTCGGATTGCGCTTCAAGGCCTGATGCAACCCGTTCGCGGCGGTGAACGAATGATGCACGGTGTCCCAGTCGGCGTGGTCGTTGCGCGTGTGGAAGCGCACGATCCGCAGCGCGGCCGCGTACGCGATCGCGCGCCCGAGCTCTTCGTCGGTCGCGCCAATACGACGGCCCTCGACCAACGCGTCGGCCACCGCCAAGGGTTCCTCGGCGAGCAGCTTCCACGCGATCGCGCCGATGTCGACACCGACCGACTCCGCCGGACCCGCTTCCTGCAACACCGCGGCCGTCTCCGACGCGAGGAGCACGAGGTCGCGCGGGTGGCGCCACTCCGAGAACTCCTCGGAGCGTTGTGCCTGCGCGGTCTGCATCACGAGCGTCGGGAGCACTTGCCCGGCGGCAGACTCGCCAACCAGGTCGAGCGCCTCGAATGCCTTGTTGGTGAAGTCGATGGTGTGGCCGCCGTCGACGAAAACGTGGTCGCTGACCGCCGCGAACATCATCGCTTCCACCGCCCGCAGGTGCGCGGGATCGGTCAACGCGGTTTCGAGCGTGCGCTCCGCAGAGTCGCTGGAACGGGTCTCGATGAACCGCCGATACCAGGCTTCGAGACGGGCGATCGGCACGCCCTGCGTCGGCAACGGGCCGACGGGGAAGCGGGGCGCCTGGTTGCCGGTGTCGTTCGCCACGAACGAGAGGCCGTGTACGAGCGCGAGCGCGCGGTCGTCGCCTTCGAGATGCGGGAACAGGTTGGCCATCGCGACGAGAACCGTCAGCCCGGTGCCCCAACCTCGCCCGCGGTACGTGGTGCCGAAGTCGAGCCCGGTGCGGACGATCTCGGCCGGGCTCACCCCCGCGTCGAGCAACCCGAGCACCGACTTCGCGATCACCAACGTGATGCCTTCTTCGAGTCCGTTGCGCAACCGGGCCTGCAGATGACCGACCGGATCGTCGTCGACCCGCGCCTCTACGAACACGTCGCCGTCGCGCACCTCGGCCGCGAATCCGCGCGCGTCGTCGGCCCACATGTCGAGCGTGCAGCCCGACACGAGGTCGAAGCGGGCGTGGTGCCAATGGCAGGTGACGAGACCGGACTCGACCGTGCCCTGGTGGAGGGGGAAGCCGAGGTGCGGGCAGCGATCCTCGATCGCGTACGCCTCGCCGTCGGACCAGAACACCACAACCGGCACCGAGCCGACCTTCGTCACCAGCCGGCCCGTTTCCTGCAGCTCCGCCAGGGTTCCTGCCCGAATCGCCTGATCGATCATCTCGGATCCCTTCGGCTGGTCTGGCCGTCTTTCTGCAAGTGTTCTATTGCGATAATCTAACGCTCGATGGATGCCGTCAAGGCGCGAGCCGATGTTTCCCGGGTCGATGTTTCCGAGGCCGATCTCTCCGGCGCGAATCTGGAAACCCAGAACCTCGGCCCGACCAAGCGGCGCATCGTCGAGCGGTTGAAGCGCGCCGACGCCAAGGTCTCGGATCTGGCCCAGGCGCTCGACATGACCGAGGCCGGCGTACGTCAGCATCTCGACGCGCTCGCCGACCACGGCCTCGTCGTCTCTCGCGCGGGCGCCGCGCAAGGCCGCGGCCGTCCGCCCACCGTGTGGGCGTTGACGGATCTCGCACAAGATCTGTTCCCCGATCGGCACGACGACCTCACCGTCGAGCTCATCACTGCAGTGCGTACTGCGCTGGGCGACGAAGGACTGGCCGCGGTGATCGACGCGCGCGGCGAGGTGCAACGGGCCGCATACGACCGCGCCGTGCCGAAGCGCGCGCCGCTCAAGGCGCGCGTCGAGGCGTTGGCGCGCGTGCGCACCGAAGAGGGCTACGTGGCCGAGGTGGTCGACGATCCCGACGGGCCGGGCGTGCTCCTCATCGAACACCACTGCCCGATCTGCACCGCGGCGTCGGCGTGCCCGGGTCTGTGCGGATCAGAGCTCGGACTATTCCGCGCCGTACTCGGCTCGAAGGTCAGCGTGGAACGCACGCAGCACATCATCGCCGGCGATAGGCGCTGCACCTATCGCGTGCAGCCGAGGTCCGCTACACGCTGACCGGGTCGGCGACGCGCGTGTGCACACTGCGCACGAGATAGATCAGCAACGCGATGCAGAGGTAGCCGTAGGAGTTCCGCAGAAGCGCGGCGAACACTCCCGTCTTCACCTCGTCGTGACCGAAGTACGGCAGGCGCGCGACGAACAACGCGGCCACGATGAACGCGAGTGCAACCTGACGCCGGTTCCGCCCCGTGCCGACGATGACGGCCAGCACGGGAATGATCCACACCAGGTGATGGATCCACGAGATCGGCGACACCAGCACACTCACCAGGCCGACGATCGCCACCGCGCGGAGCTCGTCGCCACCCCGGCTCGCGGTGACCGCGGCGCGCAACCCGTACCAGAGCACGAGAGCGACGGCCACGATCCACACGATGCGCCACGGTCCGCCGACGACCCGTTGGATCATGCCTTCCAACGATTGGTTCGTGAAGTACGTGGGGCTCGTCGGCTTGAAGATCTGCGAGTGGAAGAAGTCCCAGGAGTCGCCCGGCGTCACGACGAATCCGATGAGCGTGCAGATACCGAACGCGGCGACGGCTACTCCCGCCGCTTTCCGCCGACCGGAGAACCACAGGTAGGGGATGAAGACCGCAGGGACGAGTTTCACCGCGGTGGCGATGCCGATGAGCGCGCCGCGTGGCCAACGGGGTCGTTCGACCATGCAGTCGAAGATGCAGCACGCCATGAGCGGGATGCCGACCTGACCGAAGCGCAGGTGATCTTCGACGGGCGCGAGCGCGGCCATCGCGGCCAACGTCAGCACGAAGGCGATCGGCCAGCCCCGACCGAAGCGCGCCAGGAGGGGCGCGAAGCAGATGCGGACCACCGCCGCGAGCAAGACGAGGGTGATCGCGGTCCACGCCAGGTTGGCCGGGGTCTCGCCGAGTGCGGTGAACGGCGCGGCGAGCAGCGCCGCGAACGGCGGGTAGATGAACGGCAGCGGGTTGCGGAGTTGGTCGTGCACGTAGGAACCGAAGACCGAATGCCCGTGCACGACCGCCGACCCGGCCGCGCGGTACACCGCGAGATCCTCCAGGTCCCATTTGCGCACGATGGGGTGCAGCATCCAGATCGCGCCGAGCACGCCGCCCGCGATGAGCGCGAGCGCGGCCAGCGCGAGGACCCCGCCGGGCACGCTTTCGGTCGCGCGGGCGCGCGTGGTGTCGACCGGGCTCACGGCCGGTCAGCCTAGGCGTGCAGATCGGCGTTTCCCCGACTCCCGGGTATCGTCTCGGCCGCATGGGAGAAGCCGGCCGCATCACCGACGAGGGCGTCGAGCGTCTCCGGGCGCGTATCGGAATTCCCGAACCGCACCCGATGCCGCCGTACTACTCGTTGCCGACGCACGACACCTTCCGCAACGTTGCGGTGGCCTACGGCGACGACAACCCGCTGTGGTGCGATCCGGCCTACGGGCCGAAGACCCGCTGGGGTCAGTCGATCGCGTCGCCGGTCCTGGTCGGCGGCGACACGTTGATCGGCGAGGACGAGGTGACGGGCGTCGCGCCCGAGCATGTCGACCTGATGAAGGGCGACCCGTTGCGGGGTGTGCACGCGTTCTACGCGGCCAGTGCACGCGAGTGGTGGGCCCCGCTGTACCCGCTCCGCCGCGCGTACCGCCGCAACGCGCTCGTGGCTGCGCTCGACAAGCCGAGCGAGTTCGCGGGCCGCGCCATTCACGAATGGACCGCGCAGGTGTTTCGCGACGACTCCGGCGCGCTGCTCTCGGGTCAGTACCGGTTGATGGTGCGCACCGAACGCGAGAAGGCCCGCGCCGCGAAGAAATACGACGCGATCACCATCGATCCGTACACCGACGAACAGATCGCCGAGATCGACGCGCAGTACGCGCGCGAGCAGGCGCGGGGCGCCGACCCGCGTTGGTTCGAGGACGTGAACGAAGGCGACGAGGTCGGGCCGATGGTGAAGGGTCCGATGACCGTCACCGACATCGTGTGTTGGCACGCGGGCATGGGCATGGGTCTGTACGGCGTCAAGCCGTTGCGCCTCGGCCACGACAACCGGATGCGCATCCCGCGCTTCTTCCACCGCGACGACCTGAACGTCCCCGACGTGATGCAGCGCGTGCACTGGGATCCCGAGTTCGCCCGGCGGTCCGGCAACCCGACCACGTTCGACTACGGCCGCATGCGCGAGACGTGGCTCATCCACCTCTGCACCGACTGGATGGGCGACGACGCGTGGCTGTGGAAGCTCGACTGCGAGTTCCGCAAGTTCAACTACGTCGGCGACACACAATGGCTGCGCGGTCGCGTCGTGCGGAAGTTCCTGGCACCCGGTGACCGCCCGGCGGTCGAGATCGAGCTCGAATCCGTGAACCAGCGGGGCGAGAACACCACTCCGGGCCACGCCACGATCGTGCTGCCGAGTCACGAGCACGGACCCGTACGCCTGCCCGATCCGCCCGGCGGCGCCACCGAGCTGCAGGGCGCGCTCGCCGCGATCTCCGAGGAGTTCACCCGCGGATGAGTCTTCTCGTAGTGCACGACGAAACCGGAGTGCTCACGCTGCGCCTCGATCGCCCCGAGCGACGGAACGCAATCGACGAGGAGATGATGCTCGGACTCGTTGCCGCACTCGAAGCCGCCGCGACCGACGACGACATCCGCGTCATCGTGCTCGAGAGCACGGGGGAGCACTTCTGCGGGGGCGCCGACATCATCGCCCGCAACGCCGACTCCGACCGCAAGCCGCGCGTCGGCAGTATTCAGCGCCGCCTGCCGGTGCAGGCGCACCGCCTGATCGAGCTCTTGTGCACCGTGCAGGTCCCGGTCGTGTGCAAAGTCCGAGGTTGGGCCGCGGGCATCGGCTTCCAGATCGCGCTGGCCGCGGACTTCACCATCGCGGCCGCCGACGCTCGGTTCTGGGAGCCGTTCGGCGAGCGGGGCTTCACCCCCGACAGCGGCGGGACGTGGTTGTTGCCTCGTCGCGTCGGCGAGGTGCGGGCGCGCGAATTGCTGCTGCTCGGCCGGGCGCTCAGCGGCGCCGAAGCCGCCGATTGGGGCGCGATTCATCGGGCGGTTCCCGAAGCCGCGCTCGACGATGCGGTCAACGAAGTGGTCGCGCAACTCGCGACCGGTCCGACCGTCGCGCTCGGTCTGACGAAGTGGTTGCTCGCCGCGGGCGCGAACGCGGAGCTCTCGGCCCAACTGGCCAACGAAGCGTTCGCGCTCGAGCTGTCGTCGCGTTCGAGCGACTTCCGCGAGGGCATCGCCGCGTTCCGGGAGAAGCGCACCCCGCGCTTCGAAGGGCGATGAAGATCGATCGCAGCACGCCCGTCGACGTTGCGGTCGGGGAAGTGCGCGCGTGGGTCGAGACGGACATCCCGCCCGCGTGGGTCGAAGCCGGCCGGCGCGGCGGCGCGGCGGCGGTGCGAGAGGTCAGGCCGCGCGCCGAGTACGAAGCCTGGTATCCGGTGTTCGCCGACTCCGGGCTCGTCGTTCCGACGTGGCCGGTCGAGTACGGCGGTCTCGACGTTTCGCGCGAGGTCGCGCGGGCGATCGACACCGAACTGAGCCCGTTCAACCTGGGTCGCCTCAACCCGCTCGGACTCAACAACACCGCACCCGCGTTGTACGCGTTCGGTACCGAGGAGCAGCGCCTGCGGTTCTTGCCGCCCATGGTGCGCAACGCGGAGAAGTGGTGCCAGCTCTTCAGCGAGCCCGGCGCCGGCTCCGACCTCGCCTCACTCGCGACGCGCGCCGAACGCGACGGCGACACGTGGTACGTGACGGGCCAGAAGGTGTGGAGCACCTGGGCGCATTTCTCCGACTTCGCGATCCTGCTCGCGCGCACCGAACCCGACGTGCCGAAGCGCCAGGGCATCACGTACTTCCTGCTCGACCTGCACCAACCGGGAGTGGACGTTCGGCCGCTGCGCCACATCGGCGGCGAGGTCGACTTCAACGAGGTGTTCCTCGACCGGGCGGTCGTTCCCGACGAGTACCGCGTCGGCGAAGTCGGTCAGGGCTGGAAGGTCGCCAACGCGACGCTTTCCGGTGAGCGGGCCATGGTGTCCGGCGTATCCGGAGCGGGGGGTGTCGATCGCATCGGCGGGCGCGGCGTCGAGCACCTGCTCGAGCTGGCCCGGGCCTCGGGACGCGACCGCGATCCGGTTATCCGGCAGCGCTTGATGCGCCTTTTCGGCGAAGAGCAGATCCGGGCGTGGACGAATCAACGCACGCGCGCGCAGACGAAAGCCGGACGCGCGCCCGGGCCCGAGAGCTCCGTCGGCAAGGTGCACCAGGGCGAGCTCAACCAGCGCATCCAGTTGCTGGCCACCGACCTGCTCGGTGCCGACTCGACCGCGTGGACCACGAATCCGACCCGCGGTGAAGGTGCCGACCTTCCGCTCGAAGTGCGGGGGATGTTGCGGAGCCGGGCGAACACCATCGAAGGCGGGACCACCGAGGTCAACAAGAACATCGTCGGCGAGCGGGTGCTCGGTCTGCCGCGCGAACCTGATCCGTGGCAGGGTGCGCCCTGGCGCGACGTCCCGAGGAGCTGAGTACGAAGTGGAGTATCCGAAGCTCGAGACATTGAGCCTCGAACGCAAGGGTCCGGTCGGCTGGTTGATCAACAACCGTCCCGATCAGTTGAACGCGATGAACGCGTTGATGCGCGACGAGTTCGAGCTCGCGTGGCGTGCCCTCGATGCCGATCCCGAAGTGCGCGTCATCGTGCACACCGGTGCGGGGCGCGCGTTCCAGACCGGCGTCGACGTCACCGAGATCGCCACCGACGGCGCGGGCATGCAGCGCTACCGCGAGTCGGTCGAGAAGTTCGACTTCCATTTCACGTCGTGGCACAACGACGTGTGGAAGCCCGTGATCACTGCGGTCAACGGGATCTGCGCGGGGGGCGGCTTCCACTGGATCGCCGATGCCGACATCGTCATCGCCGCGTCCGATGCGCAGTTCTTCGATCCCCACGTCTCGATCGGCCAGGTGGTCTCGATCGAGGCGATCGGGCTCATGAAGAAGATGCCGGTCGAAGCGGTGATGCGCATGGCCTTCGTCGGCCGCCACGAACGCCTGGGCGCGCAGCGGGCCTACGAGCTCGGCATGATCAGCGAGATCGTCGATCCACCCGAGAACCTGCGCGCCGCCGCGCAGGAGCTGGCGGAGAAGATCGCACGCAACTCGCCCGCGGCGATGGCCGCCACGAAGCGCGCCCTCTGGGGCGCGCTCGAGCTCGGGCTCACCGACGCGTGCAAGGCCGGCGCGGCGGAGCTCGTGTCGATGTGGGGCCATCCCGATCAGGAGGAGGGACCGCGTTCGTTCGCGGAGAAGCGCGAGCCGCAGTGGGCGCCGCCGGTGAGCTCGGCGCACCCGGGGGAGAACCCGGACGCGTGAGACTCTCGGTCGAGCTCCCTCTCGCCGCGCCCGACGCGCTCATGACGTGCGCGCTCGCGATCGAAGCCGCGGGATTCGACGCGTGCTTCGTCACCGACCATCCGTTCCCGTCGCGCGATTGGCTCACGACGGGCGGCCACGAGACCGTCGATCCGTTCGTCGCGTTGTCGTTCGCGGCCGCCGCCACCCGGCGCCTGCGACTGCACACGAACTGTCTGATCCCCGCGTATCGCAACCCGTACCTCACCGCGAAGTCGGTCGCGAGCCTCGACGTGTGTTCGCGCGGCCGGGTGATCCTCGGAGTCGCGGTCGGCTACCTCCGGGCCGAGTTCGAGGGCCTGGGCATACCGTTCGCGGAACGGGCCGTTCGCCTCGACGAGACCCTGTGGGCGATGAAGGCGGCCTGGGCCGACGAGCTGCCCGAGAACATCGTGCGGCCCCAGTGCGTGCAGCGGCCGCACCCGCCCATCTGGGCCGGCGGCAACTCGGCCGCGGCCATGCGCCGGGCGATCATGCACGGCGACGGCTGGAGCCCGTTCCCGGCCTCGCCCCGCACCGCGGCGGCCGTCGACACCGCGTCGATGACCGACACCGCGATGCTCGCCAACGCCATCGTGCGCCTCCACGAGCTCGCGGCCGAGACCGGCCGCACTGATCCGCTCGACGTGTGCTTCACGCCGTTCTCGCATCCGGGCCACAAGGACATCGTCGATCCCGCCGCGTTCGTGGCCGAAGCCCACGAGCTCGCGGGCATCGGGGTCACGTGGCTCGCGTTCCACCTGCCCGCACCGAGCATCGGAGAGTTCTGCGACACCGTCGCCGCGTTCGGCGAAGCTGTGGCCGAGATCCGCACGTGAGTATCAACGACAAGATCTACATCCACGAACAGATCGACATCATCGGTCCGAACCGCGCCCGCTACATGCATCACATGACGGCGAACTGGTGCCCCACCGCGCGCGACGAGCGCGACATGTTGTGCTTCGGCGTGTGGGGGACGGTCGGCTCCACCGGGCGTTGGCCCGAGGTCGTCAACCTGTGGGAGCTGAACGGTTGGGACGGCCTGGTCGCGAACTTCGCGCACGAGCTCGCGTCGCCGTCGTTGCAGGATCCGGCCCTTGCGCAGTGGTGGGGGATCGCAGCCGAACTCCGGCGCGGGGGCTTCGACCGGGTCCTCGTGCCCGAACCGTGGAGCCCGACCATCGAGGAGCTCACCGCTGCGGGCGTGCGCGGCGTGGTGTATGCGCACGAGATCGTGCGCGTTCCGCTGGGCACGGTGCGCCCGTTCCTGGAGACGCTCGGCGAGGTCGGTGTGCCGGCGCTCGAGCCGCTCGGCCTGCGGTGTGTCGGCGCCTACCGCGTGGCGATGAACAACGACAGCGAGGCGATCGTGATCTGGGCGCTCCCGTCGTGGGAAGCGTGGGGCCATTTCGAGCAGGCCTGGGACGGTTCCCAGCTCGCGCCGTGGCGGGCGCGGCTCGTGACGCTCAACGCCGACGTGCAACGCACACTGTTGGTCGACTCGCCGCTCAGCCCGATGCGCACCGGCCGCCAGCCCCAGGTCGAGGATCGTCGCCCGCTCGATGAGCTCTGAGTTCGGAGCTCTGAATTCGGAGCTCTCGAATTCGGAGCTCTAGCTCCGTGGCGGCGCCTGCGGGCACGTCGCGACATGGTCGTTCACGAGGCCGACCGCCTGCATGTAGCTGTAGACGATCGTGGAGCCGACGAACTTGAAGCCGCGCTTCTTCAACTCCTTGCCGACGCGATCCGAGAGCTCGGTGCGCGCCGGGAGTGCGTCGCTGCTCTTGGGACGGTTCACGATCGGGGTGCCGTCGACGAACTCCCACAGGTAGTTCGCGAACGAGCCGTACTGCTTGCGCGCGACGAGAAACGCCTTGGCGTTGATCACTGTCGACGCGATCTTCAGTCGGTTACGCACGATGCCCGGGTCCTGCATCAGCGCCGCCTGCTTGGTCGCGTCGTACTTCGCGATGCGGCCGGGATTGAAGCCGTCGAGCGTGCGCCGGTAGTTCTCGCGCTTGTTCAGGATCGTCGACCACGACAGGCCGGCTTGCGCGCCTTCGAGGATCAGCATCTCGAAGAGGTGCGTGTCGTCGTGCGACGGAACACCCCATTCGTCGTCGTGATACGCGCGGATGAGGTCGGAGCTCTCCGCCCACGCGCAACGTTTCCCTACCCGCATGCGGTTAGCGCAACCCGGCGAGAGCGCGCGATCGGAGCTCGTTCTTCTCCACCTTGCCCCCCGCGTTATGGGGCACTTCGTCGACGATCTCGAAATAGCGCGGCACCTTGTAGTTCGCCATCTTTTCGCGGCACCACTTTCGCAACTCGTCGGGATCGATCGTCGCGTTGAGACGGGGGATGACGTACGCATAGCCAACCTCGCCCATGCGCTCGTCGGGCACGCCGACGATCGCGACCAGGGCGACCGCCGGGTGTTCGTTGATCATGTTCTCGATCTCGGCCGGGTACGCGTTGAAGCCACCGACGATGAACATGTCCTTGGTGCGATCAGTGATGCGGATATAGCCGCGCTCGTTCATGACCGCGACATCGCCGGTGTGCAGCCAGCCGTCCGAGTCGACGGTCTCCGCGGTCGCCTTCTCGTCGTGGATGAACCCTCGCATGATGTTGTAGCCGCGGACCACAACTTCACCGGGCTCGCCGCGCGGTACCTCGTTGCCGTCGCGGTCGACTACGAGCACCTCGACGTCGGGGATGGCGCGACCTGATGTTGTCGAGATCGTTTCGGGATCGTCGTCGTGGCGGCACATCGTGGCGATGCCGGTTGCCTCCGTCAGGCCGTAGCCCGTGATGATCGTCTCGAAACCCAGCTCGGCGCGCATCCGCCGGATCAACTCGACGGGCACCGGGGCCGCCCCGGTGACGGCCAGCCGCAACGATGACATGTCGAATTCCCCGAGGCGCGGGTGATCGAGGATCGACTGATACACCGTGGGCGGTCCGGGCAGCATGGACACGCGCTCGTCCGCGGCGCGCTGCATCACTGCGTCCACGTCGAAAACGGCGTTCGGGATGATGGTGGCGCCTTTGACCAACGAGGCGACGATCCCGGCGTTCAACCCGAACGAATGGAAGAAGGGATTGACGACGAGGTAACGATCGCCTTCGCGGAGCCCGACGACCGTTCCCCACGCGTCGTACGCGCGCGCGGTCGCACTGTGGGTCAGCATCGCACCCTTTGGCTTGCCGGTGGTGCCGGAGGTGAACAAGACCGAGAACAGATCGTCGCCGGTGACCTCGGGTAGCGCGCTCCCATCGTCGCGCTCGAGGAACTCGGCCCAGCCCGGTCCGCGGAGATCGATGACCTCGCGTAGTTGCGGGAGTGCGGGTTCGGCACGGAGCATTGCCTCATAGTTGTTGTCCAGGAAATCGGAGACCGTGAACAGCAACTTCACGTCGGCGCGCTCGAGCACGTAGCGCGCTTCGCCACCCTTGAAACGTGTGTTCGGGGGGACGATTACGGCACCCGCACTTGAGATGCCGAGCGCGGCGATGACCCACTCGTTGCAGTTCGGCGCCCAGATCGCGACGCGGTCACCGGGCTCGATGCCGCTCGCCACGAGGGCGCGTCCGGCCCGGTTGACCTGCTCGGCAAGCTGGGCGAACGTGAGCCGTTGCCGCTCGTCGACGAGCGCTTCCCGGTCGGCAAACGAAACGGCGGCGCGGGCGACGAGTCCCGGTATCGTCGCAGGGAGTTGGTCGGCGGTCGTACGGTCGTCGGTCATACCGGCAACTTTGCCCGACGAAAGCCCCATGCGCATGCTCGAGCCCGAAGTTCGTCGGTTCCAGACGCTGCGGGTCGAGCGCCGAGGCCCGGTGGGCTGGCTCACGTTCGACCGCCCCGACGCCGCCAACGCGATGAACGCGCAGATGATGGACGAGCTGGAGCGGGCCTGGCGCGAGCTCGACGCCGACCCTGACGTGCGCGTCATCGCCAACACCGGCTCCGGGCGCGCCTTTCAGACCGGGCTCGACATGGCCCAGCTCGCCCGCGATCCCGGCGCGCTGCGCGAGCAGTCGCGGCGGACGAAACGGTTCGAGCTGCGCTTCACCGCGTGGCACAACGACGTGTGGAAGCCGGTCATCGCCGCCGTCAACGGTGTGTGCGCGGGCGGCGGTCTGCATTTCGTGGCCGACGCCGACATCGTGGTGATGGCGGCCGACGCGACTCTCGTCGATCCGCATGTGTCGGTGGGCCAGGCGACGGTGTACGAGACGATCGCGCTGGCCAAGAAGTCGCCGATGGAAGCGGTGCTGCGCATGGCGTTCGTCGGCCGGCACGAGCGGATGACGGCCGCGCGCGCGTACGAGCTCGGCATCTGTTCGCAGGTGGTCGACCCGCCCGGTCGGTTGGAGGCCGAGGTGCAAGCGCTCGGCGAGCTGATCGCGTTGAACTCGCCGGCCGCGTTGGAGCGCACGAAACGCGCGTTGTGGGGCTCTCTCGAACAGGCCGGGCAATGAGCGCGGGGATCGAGATCGGCACCGCGATCGTGTCGTACATCGAGCCGCATGCCGGGCAGGCCGTAGCGTTCAATCGTTGGTACGAGCGCGATCACTTCCCCGCGACGGTGAAGGCGGGGCCGGGGGTCTTTGCCGGGGCGAGATTCGTCGCGACGCGGGCGTGCAAGGAACTGCGGCCCCCGTCCGGGCGACTGTTCGGCGATCCGGCGCGCGGCTCCTACCTCGGCGTCGCGTGGGTCTTGCCCGGCAAGCAGGCGGAGTGGGACGAGTGGGTCGGGCGCGAGATGAAACAGATCGCGGCCGAGGGCCGGCTCTTCCCGGGGCGCGATCACGTCAACACCGCCGTCTATTCCTTCGCCTGGGAGCGCGGCGCGGTCGACGCAATCGTCGCTCTCGACCGCGGCTTCGCGGGTGTCGTCGCGCTGGCCGATGCCGACGAGGTCCCCGACATCGACCTGGTCGCCGCGGGCCTGGAGGTAGCCGTCGGGTTCCGGCTCGAGCGCACGGTCATGGCGCAGGGCGAGCCGCCGCCGCACGAGCTCGTCCTCGGATTCGGCGCCGGTGATCCTCTCGCCGCGTTCGGCGCCCTCGCGCCGGTGGCCGGAGGCTGCGGGTTTGCCAGCCCGTTCCTCGCCGTCGTTCCGGGTACCGATACGTACGCCGTCGACCTCTGACCTAACGTCAAGCCTGTGAAGACCACGCTGCTCCTGTGCGACCACGCCCAAGAAGTGGCGGGGAAGCTCTACGTGCTCGGCGGGGGCTGGAGCATCTACCGCGGCGCACCGGTGACGATGGGCCTCGCGGTGAAGATCGCCGTCCCCTGGGACGCGGCGAACATTCCGCACGACTTCGCCGCCCGCCTCGTGACCGAAGACGGCCTCGATCCCGTCCTACCCACGCCCGAGGGCGGCCTCGGTGCCACCCGGGTCGAGTTTCAGGGCCGCTTCGAAGCCGGCCGCCCGGCGGGCCTCTCGCCCGGCAGCGAGCTCGACGCCCCGTTCGCGGTGAACATCGCCGGCCTCCCGCTCAGCCCCGGCCGCTACGAATGGCAGGTCGAAATCGACCAAACCGTCGTGGACCGCGTCCCCTTCACCGTCATGGAAAGCTGAAAGCGAACAGAACAGGCGAGTTCGGCGCGCGATTCGGTAAGCCGAACGCACCGGGAGCGACAGCGGAGCCGACCTGAGCGCTCGGCGAAGCCTGCCTCTCGGGTCGGCGCAGCGTGAGCGACCAATAACAAGCGTTGGTGACGGCTCACTGTCGTCGGATAGCTCATCCGGCCCGGCGGGGAGCCGATGATGCCAGCGGGAACCGCTTCCCGGCCCCCACCCCCCAGGGGCGGCAAGCGCGCGACGGCCCGCCGGTTACGCACCGGCGGGCCGTTGACCTTTCCCCTCGAACTGTCGTGAGTTGTGGGTGCAATACGCCCACAACTCACGACAGTTCGAATCGCGGGAGGCGGGGGACGCGCGTTAGGTTCGGCTCCATGGGACGCTTCGATGCACGAGTAGCAGTGGTGACCGGTGCCGGTTCGGGACTCGGCCATGCAACTGCCCGCCAGTTGGCCACCGAAGGCGCGTCGGTCGCGTGCTTCGACATCGCGGTCGACGCGGCCGAGAAGACGGCCGCCGAGATCGCGGAGGCGGGGGGTGAGGCCCGGGCCTACAAGGTCGACGTCTCCGACCCCGACTCGGTGAAAGCGGCCATGGATGGTGCGGCGAAGGATCTCGGCCGCCCCCAGGTGGTCGTCAACAGCGCCGGCATCGGCAAGTTCGCCAACACGCACGAGATGCCTTTTGCCGACTGGCAGCGCATCATCGGCGTCAACCTCACCGGCACCTTCCTCGTCTGTCAGGCCGCGCTGCCGCACCTGCTCGACGGCGGCGGGAACATCGTCAACATCGCCTCCAACGCCGGCATCCGTTCGCAGCCGTTCTCGGCCGCGTACTGCTCGTCGAAGGCGGGCGTCATCCATCTCACCAAGGTGATCGCCGACGAGTACCTGAAGCGGGGCGTGCGCGCCAACGTCGTCGCCCCGGGCGGTATGGAAACCCCCCTGCAGGAGGCGTTCTTCGAGTTCCCCGAAGGCGCCGACTGGAAGTCGATGCGCAAGGCGATGTCCCCGCTCGGCAACTCGCAGCCCGAAGAGGTCGCCAACGTCGTCGCGTTCGTCGCTTCGGACGAGTGCCGGTACATGACCGGTTCGGTGGTATCGATCGACGGTGGCATCACCGTATGACGGGGCGCATGAACTACGTCGCCGAGGAAGCGATGATCCTCGACGCCGACAGCGTCTGGGACCTGATCGAACGCCGTACGGCGGCGACGCCCGACCGCGTGATGTTGTACGACGGCGATCGCACCACGACGTTCGCGGAATACCGCGAACTGTGTGAGCGCGCCGCGGCCGGTTTGTACGCGCTCGGGGTCAAAGAAGGCACGAACGTGTCGTGGCAACTCCCGACCTGGACGGAGTCGGCCGTCCTCGTGGGCGCGCTGTGCCGGCTCGGCGCAGTCCAGAATCCGATGCTGCCGATCTACCGGTACCGCGAGGTGTCGTTCATCGCCAAGCAGACGAACTGCAAGCTGCTGATCACGCCGTCGACGTGGAACAAGTTCGACTACCAATCCCTCGCCGAGCAGGTCGCGGGCGAGAACGACGGCATGCACACGCTCGTCGCCGATCACTTCAACCCAGAAGGCGACCCGGCCACGTTGCCGCCCCCGCCCGCGCGTTACAACGACCCCGCCGACGAGCCCGTCCGCTGGATCTTCTACACGTCGGGTACCACCGCCGACCCGAAGGGCGCGCAGCACACCGATCGTTCCGTGCTGGCCGGCGCAATCGGTTACGCGGAGAAGACGCACGTCGTGGCCGACGACATTGCGCTCGTCGCGTTCCCGTTCACGCACATCGGCGGCATCATCATCGGCGTGTACACGCCGTTGCTCACCGGCTCGGCCGCGGTGCTGATGGAAGCGTGGACGGCCGCCGCGTCGACCGAGCTGATCGGCAAGCACAACGTCACGCTCGCCAACGGCGCGGCCGCGATTCACACCGCGCTCGTCGAAGAGGCGCGTGTGAATCCCGACGCCTACACGAGTGTCCGGGACTTCCCGAGTGGCGGGTCGACCAAGCCGCCGCAACTGCACGACGAGTTGAAGAAGGTCATCCCGAGCTCGATCGGAACCACGTCGGGCTACGGCATGACCGAGGCGCCCATCGTCGCCCAGACCGACATCGACGCGCCCGACATCTCGAAGGCCACCGCGGAAGGCACGCCGACCCGCGGCGTCACCATGAAGATCCTCGAGAGCGGCGAGATCGCGGTGAAGGGCCCGCAGGTGATGCGCGGTTACGTCGACAGCGCGCTCGACAAGGACGCGTTCACCGCCGACGGTTTCCTGTTGACCGGCGACCTCGGGCGCTTCGACGAACACGGTGCGATCCTCATCACGGGCCGGGTGAAGGACATCATCATCCGCAAGGGCGAGAACGTGTCGGCCAAGGAAGTCGAGGACGTGCTCTACGCGCACCCGAAGGTGGCCGACGTGGCGGTGCTCGGCATCCCCGACGTCGATCGCGGCGAGATGGTCGTGGCGTTCGTGGTGCCGAAAGACGCGGCCGACGCGCCGACGCTCACCGACGTGCGCGAGCACTGCAAGAGCGTCGGGCTGATGACGCAGAAGATCCCCGAACGCATCGAAGTGATCGACGTCATGCCCCGCAATCCGAGCGGCAAGGTGCCGAAGCACGAGCTGCGCGCCCGGATCAGCCCCCCGCCTTCCTGACCAGCGCGTCGAACAGGCGCTGCTGCGCGGGATCCTCGTCGGCGGTGTCCTCCGGGTGCCACTGCACCGCGAGCAGGAACTGACCGTCGAGCTCGAGCGCTTCGACGATGCGGTCGGGCGCGCGGCCGGTCACGCGGAGACCGTCGCCGAGCTGGTCGATCGCCTGATGGTGATGGCACGACGCCTTGACCGTCGTCGTGCCCATCACGTCGGCGACGAGCGAGCCCGCCTCGAGCTTCACCTCGTGCAGACGGGCCCCGCCGGCAACTCCGGGCGCACCGTGCGGCGGGACGCCCGGATCGTCGGCGATGTGCTGGAACAGCGTGCCGCCCCGGGCGACGTTCAGGATCTGGATCCCGCGACAGATGGCGAGCGTGGGCACCGACCTGACCGTTGCCGCTTCGGCCAGCGCGCACTCGAACGCGTCGTCGGCCGCGTCGACCCCGTAGGTGTTCGGGTTCGGCGCTTCGCCGTATCGGGCGGGATCGACATCCGGGCCACCGGTGAGCACGAGCGCGTCGACGCGTGCGAGCAACGCCTTCGGGTCGCGCGCTTCGTTCACGATCACCGGCTGACCGCCGGCGCGCACGACCGCGTCGATGTAGCGATAGGGGAGCGCGGCCGCGCCGGAGTACGGCCACTTGTCGGTGCGGCCGAGCTTGCGCCCGGTAACGGCGACAATCACCGCCATGGGATCACCATTGATCGAAGTTCCGGCGCCGTTCCCAATCGGTGACCGCACGGTTGAAGTGGGCCCACTCCTGGCGGGCGGTGTTCAACAGGTGGTCGTGCACGTCGGTGCCGAACGCGTCGGCCGCGACCTTGGAACCGGCCAAGGATTCGATCGCCTCGACGAGATTGTCGGGAACCCGGGACAGCGAGGCGTCGGCGTACGCGTTGCCGTTGAAGCGGGGCCCGGGATCGAGGCCGTGTTCGATGCCGTGCAAGCCGGCCGCGATCGTCGCCGCGAACGCGAGATAGGGGTTGGCGTCGGCGCCGGGGATCCGCGATTCCAGGCGGAACCCCGCGCCGTGGCCCACGATCCTGTATCCGCACGTGCGGTTGTCGACGCTCCACGCCAGCGCGGTCGGTGCCCACGACTCGGGCTGATAACGCTTGTACGAGTTGACCGTCGGTGCGTACATCCACGCGAACTCGCGCCCGCACGCGATCTGGCCGCCGAGCCAGCCGCGCATCGCGGGGGAGAGATGATCGGGCGCGTCCGCATCCCACATGAGCGCGTCGTCGCCGTCGGGCGACCAGAGGCTCGAGTGCACGTGACACGACGAGCCGACCTCGTCGGAGGAGTACTTCGCCATGAACGTGACGGCGCGGTTGTGCTGCGCGGCGATCTCTTTCACGCCGTTCTTGTAGATCACGTGGCGGTCCGCCATCTCCACTGCGTCGGCGTACACGAGATTGATCTCGTGCTGGCCCCTGCCCGCCTCGCCTTTGGAGAACTCGACGGGTATGCCCGCGCCGTCGATGCCGTTGCGGATGTCGCGGATCAGGTACTCGTCGCGGGTCGTCTGGAGGATGTGGTAATCCTCGACGACGAGCGAATGCGGCGTGAGGTTGGTGTAATCCTTCGCGGCCGCCTCTTCCAGGGACTCGCGGAACACGAAGAACTCGAGCTCGCTCGCGAACTTCAACGTGAAGCCGGCGGCCGCGGCCCGCTCCACCTGGCGCTGCAGGATCCGCCGGGGCGACACCTCGACCGGTGCGGCCGTGTCCTCGTCGAGCACGTCGCACAATACGAGCGCGGTCTTCTCGAGCCACGGGATGTTGCGGATCGTCGTGAGATCGGGCTGGGCCGCGACGTCGCCGTACCCCTGTTCCCAACTCGCGAACGTGTAGCCGGGCAGCACGTTCATCTCGCTGTCGACCGCGAGCAGGTAGTTGCACATGTGCAGGGGCGCGGCGCCGCTCCCCATGTGCTCGCGCCAATACGTTCCCGTGACGCGCTTGCCGACCAGGCGACCCTGCAGATCGGGGAACGCGACGACGACGGTGTCGATCTCACCCGCCGCGATCGACTCCTCGAGCTTCGCGGCGGTCAGCATCCCGCGTGCGGTCATCGCGGGATCTTATTGGAGTAGAGGTATTTACTCAGGGGTGACGTAGGCGGCGGTGATGCCGCCGTCGACGACGAGCGACGCGCCGGTCATGAACGAGGCGTCGTCGGAGGCCAGGAACAACGCGGCTTTGGCCAACTCCTCGGCCTGACCGAGGCGACCCATCGGGATGTGCACGAGGCGGCGCGCCCGGCGGACCGGATCGGAGAGCAGCTCTTCGAGCAGGGGGGTTTGGATGGGTCCGGGGCACAGTGCGTTCGCCCGGATGCCCTGGCGGGCATATTCCACCGCCATCTCGCGCGTCATCGACAACACGCCGCCCTTGCTCGCGGTGTACGCGATCTGCGCGGTGGCGGCACCCATCAGCGCGACGAACGACGCGACGTTGACGATGCTCCCGCCGCCCGACGCGATCATCGCCGGGATGCCCGCCCGGCAACCGAGCCAGACGCCCTTCAGGTTGATCTCCATGACCCGCTCCCACGTCGACTCGGGCGTGTCGAGCACGCCGCCGTCGTCGGCGGGGAAGATCCCGGCGTTGTTGTAGAGCACGTGCAGCGCGCCGTACGTGTCGGTCGCGGATTTGACCATCGCTTCGCAGTCGGCGGCCTTCGACACGTCGGCGCGTACGTACGTGGCGTCGCCGCCTGCGGCGCGGATCGCTTCGATGGTGGTGTTCCCGGCGTCGTCGACGACATCGGTCACCACGACGCGCGCGCCCTCGCTCGCGAACAGCTCGGCCGCGGCGCGGCCCATGCCGCTGCCGGCGCCGGTGATGAGCGCGACCTTTCCTGCCAATCGTGCCGTCATATCGTCACCTTCACGTAGACGCGGGGTCCTTCGACCACTTCGAGTTGCAACGCGGCCGTGAAGCACGCGTCGAGCAGCGGAGTGCTCTCCCGTACGTAGTTGTCCATGTTGGTCGTGACCGGCGTGATCGCGCCACTGGCCGGATAGATGAACCGCACCTTGGCGTTGGGGTTCTTGGATCGGGCCAACGCCTCGAGCGAGCTGGCGTACACGTCGCGCGCGTCGATCATGCGGGTCCAGTCGTTGAGCCAACCCCGCACGCCCGCCGCGGGCGTCTTTCCCTTGACCGGCACCGCGGCGATCTCGGTCACCATTTCGCGCAGCACCACGTTCTCGGCGCGCACACGCGCGGCGCGCTTGGTGCCGTCTTCGTGGGTGGGGTCGCGGTCGGGTAGTGCTTTCAGCTTCGTCACCGCGGTGTTGCATGCGGCCGAGATTGCGTCGGCCGACCCCACATCGAGCTTCTCGGGAGAGTGCGAGCCCACGAGCGTCCACCCGAGCGTGATCCCGATGCAGATGATCAGGACGAACAAGGCGAGGATCAGGAATTCCCACGGCGCGTGCTTCCGCTTGGGCGGGTCGCCGTCGTGATGAACCGCGCCGTTCATGTGCGGCGCCTCGAACGGGGGCGGCGCGGGCGCGGTCTCCGACGTCTGCGGATCCTGCGGCTCGTCTTGCACCGGTTCATCCTCTCGGTTACGAGGTCGCGATGACGAACCCGGGCCCGCGACGACGAAGCCGGGCCCCGGTCAGGTCAGGTCGAGGACCATGGTGACGCTGTCGGTGGGCTCGCCCACGACCTCGAAACCGCACCGCGCGTACAGGCGTTTCGCAGGATTCTCGCGATTCACGCTGAGGCTGATCGCGCGCACGTGGTCGCGCTCGGCGCGGGCGATGATCGAACCCATCAACAGCGTGCCGACCTTTTGGCCGCGGAACTCCGGGAACACCCCGATCGACAGCTCGGGGACGTCGTCGGCGACATACCCGTATCCGGGCTCGGCCGCGGTGAATCGGCGCAGCCACACCGCGCCGACGGGTTCGTCGGTGCGGTCGAGGGCAAACATCGCGACATCGCCCGCCCGGCCCCAACCGTCGACGTAGCGCGCGTTCTTCGGGTCGGCGAGCACCGCGTCGAGCGCGGGCCGTTCCTCGGCGCCGTCGTCGTGCCAGTTCACGGCCTCGTAGAGCATCTCGGCCAGGAACGCGGGGTCGGCGTGCGCGCTGAGACGGAACACGGGCCCAGCCTAGGGTGACGGGATGGGCGGTCGACCTCTTGCCTCGATGGTCGGCGCGCTGGGTGTCAGCGTGGCCCTGGTCTTCGCCACGGCCGCCTGTTCGGGAACCGGGGGTGGCGCGACCGTCCACCTGCGCAGCGAGACGACGGGCACCGTCGCCTGGACGCCCTGCGCCAAGACGGAATGCGGATCGATCTCGGTTCCCCTCGACTACGCCAACCCGTCCGGTCCCCACATCAAGCTGGCCCTGGCTCGCATTCCCGCGTCGGGAACCTCCAAGGGCGTGTTGCTGACCAACCCCGGCGGCCCCGGCGGCTCCGGCATCGAGCTCCTGCAGGACGCGACCGACGTGTTTCCCGCCGAGATCCGCAGCTCCTTCGACCTGATCTCGTGGGACCCCCGCGGCGTCGGGCAGAGCGCACCGGTGAACTGCGGCGACGATCTCGACGCGTTCTACGCGGTGAATCGGCATGTGCAGACCGCTGCCGACGTGGCGCAGAACGTAACCGTGACGAAGACCTTCGTGAACGCGTGCAAGCAGGACAGTTCCGCGATCCTGCCGTACGTGTCGACCGCGGCGAGCGCGCGCGACATGGACGCGATCCGCGCGGCGATCGGTGTGCCGCAGATCACCTATGTCGGCTTCTCCTACGGCACGTTCCTCGGCGCGGTGTACGCGGACATGTTCCCGAAGCACGTGCGCGCGATGGTGCTCGACGGCGCCGTCGACCCCGCGCTCTCGTACGCCGACACGACCATCGACCAGGCCAAGAGCTTCGACGCCGACCTCGACGCGTTCTTCGCGTTCTGCCGCACCGCCACGTCGTGCGCGTTCGCGCACGGCAACGACCCGGCCGCGGCCTACGACGACCTGTTCCACACGATCGCGCAGGAGTCGATCCCGGGAACTGTCGACGGCGAGTCACGCACGCTCGGCCCCGGCGAGTTCGACCTCGGCGTGGCGAGCGCGCTCTATTCGGGCGCGGACGGCTACTCCGCGCTCGCGGCCGCGCTGGCGCAAGCCGGAAGCGGCCGGGGCGACAAGCTGCTCGCGCTCTCCGACGCGTACACCGGCCGCATGACCGGCGGGAAGTACACCAACGAGACCGACGCGTTCTACGCGATCGGCTGCATCGATGCGCCCGCGCCCACAACGGTGGCTGCGGTCCAGGCGCTCGCGGCGCGCGTCGAGCGCGTCGCGCCCCGTCTCGGCGTGTCGACGGTGTGGCTCGGACTGCCGTGCACGTTCTGGCCCGTCGCGCCGCAAGGCAAGGTCGGCCCGATCCACGCGCCCGGCGCACCACCGATCGTCGTCGTGGGCACCGTCCACGATCCCGCCACTCCGTATACGTGGGCGCGGTCGCTCGCATCGCAACTCGACTCGGGCCGGCTGCTGACCGCCGCAGGCGCGAGCCACACGTCGTACGGGCGCGGCAACGAGTGTGTCGACGGAACCGTCAACCGCTACCTCCTCGACCTCACCGTCCCGCCGCCCGGCGCGACCTGCCCCTGATCAACGCGCCAGTCCGTCGGCATTCAACGAGAGCATGCGGATTGCGTTGCCGCGCATGATCTTGTAGATGTCGGCGTCGGAGAGGCCCTGGACCATCTTCTCGGCGATCACCTTCGTGTCGGGCCACGTGGAGTCGGTGTGCGGGTAGTCGGTCTCGAACGTGATGTTGTCGACGCCGACACGATCCAGTGACTCGAGGCCGTGGCGGTCACGGAAGAAGCAGCCGTAGATCTGGCGGTAGTAGTAGGTGGAGGGCGGCTCGGGCACGAGGTCTTTGACGCCGCCCCACGCCCGGTGCTCGCGCCACACGTCGTCGGCGCGTTCCAACACGTAGGGCAGCCACCCGATCTGGCCTTCGGAGTACGCGAGCTTGAGGTCGGGGAAGGTCACGAGCTTGCCCGAGAACAAGAAGTCGGAGAGCGACGCCATCGCGTTGTTGAAGCTCAGGGTGGCGGCCACCGCGACCGGCGCGTCGCCCGACGTGGCCGGCATCTGCGACGACGAACCGATGTGCATGCACACGACGGTGTTCGTCTCCTGGCACGCGGCGAAGAACGGATCCCATTCACCGGAGTGGATCGACGGCAGGCCGAGCTTGGGCGGGATCTCGCTGAAGCACACCGCGTGCACGCCGCGCGCCGCGTTGCGGCGCACTTCCGCGGCCGCGAGGGCCGCGTCCCACAACGGGATCAACGTGAGCGGGATGAGCCGCCCGCCACTGTCGCCGCACCACTCCTCGACCATCCAGTCGTTGTACGCGTGCACGCACGCTTCTGCGAGCTCGCGGTCCTTGGCTTCCAAGAAGGTCTGGCCGCAGAAACGCGGGAACGTGGGGAAGCACAGCGACGACTCGACCCAGTTCATCTCCATGTCGTCGATGCGCGCCTTCGGGTCGTAGCAACCCGGGCGCATCTCGTCGTAGGTGATGGGCGACATCGTCATGTCGTCGCGGTCGAAGCCCACCGCGGCCACATGGCGCTTGTTGATGTAGACGAGGTCTTCGTAGACCCAGCAGTCGGCCTTCGGCCCGCTCTCGTCGAACGACTGCTCGTAGACACCGCCGCCGATATGGGCCATCTTGCCGATGCCGCGCCGTTCCACGTGCGGGCCCGCGTCGCGGAACTTGGCCGGCAACCAGCGCTCGAAGAGGTGGGCGGGCTCGACGACGTGGTCGTCGACGCTGACGATCTTGGGCAGCTCCATCGGGGCGCTCCTTGGACCATTTCGGGCGAGTCGGGCGGGTGAGCAGGGCGGGTGATTTCGCCCCGGAATCGACCTGATCCTAGAGAGGGTCTTGAGGTCGGCTCGCAGCCGGTCGACAATCAGCCCGTGGCGCAGGGAAGCGCAAGTGCAGTGATACCCGCGGGGGAGTACCGACCGAGCTCGGGAACCGCGAACTGGTCGCTCGCGACCGCGACCGGCTGGGCCGTGCTCGCGTTCGGCTGGGCCGACTACAGCCTGTTGTTCCCGGCGACGATGTGCCTGGTGCTGTGGCTGCAATGCCGGCAACGCATCGTGGTCGACGGTGCGTCGGTGTACCGCGTCGGGTTGCGGCCCGTCGTGCTCGACATCGCATCGGCCGAAGTGGTCTGCGCCGGTTCCCGCTGGTGGCAGGAGCTGTTCTTCCTCGGACGCAGCCTGCAACTGCGCGACGCCGACGGCCACCGCCTCTACCTCGAGTCGTGGCTCTGGGACGCACCCACCCGTTCGGCTTTCGTCGAGGCTGTCACGCACTCGTAGACTCCCACCCTCGTGGAGCTGCGCTACTCGGACGCCGACGAATCATTTCGTGCGGAACTGCACGCGTGGCTGGAAACGTCGCTGCCCGCGCTGGCGCCGCAGCCGCCCCGCGACGCGTGGCCCGAGCGCCGCAAGTGGGATTCCGAGTGGCAGCGGCGCCTGTTCGACGCGGGTTACGCGGGCCTGCACTGGCCCAAGGAATACGGCGGACGCGGTGCGTCACCCACCGAGCAGCTGATCTTCTACGAAGAGACGGCCCGGGCGCGGGCGCCGTACGTCGGCGTGAACTTCGTGGGCACGTTGCACGCGGGGCCGACGCTGATCGAAGAGGGGACCGACGAGCAGAAGGCCGAACACCTCCCGCGCATCCTGCGCGGTGACGAGATCTGGTGCCAGGGCTTCTCCGAACCGGGCGCAGGTTCCGACCTCGCGTCACTACGCACGCGCGCGGATCGCGACGGCGACGACTACATCCTCAACGGTCAGAAGATCTGGTGCTCGTTCGGTCAGATCGCCGACGTCGGCGAGTTCCTCGTACGCACCAATCCGGAAGCGCCGAAGAACCGGGGCATCTCCTGGTTGATCCTCCCGATGGATCTGCCCGGCATCGAGGTGCGGCCGCTGAAGACCGTGCTGGGGAGCTCCGAGTTCGCCGAGGTGTTCCTCACCGACGTGCGCGTGCCGGTCGGCAACCGCGTCGGCGACGAGAACGACGGTTGGCGCGTCACGAACGTGACGCTCAAGTACGAGCGCGGCACGGCGTTCGTGAGTGAGCTCGTCGACTCGATCCGGTTGGCCGAAGACCTCGCGCCGCTGCTCGAGTCGGAGCATCTCGAGATCGAGCTCGGTCGGTGCATTGCGGACTTCGACGCGTTGTGGGCGTTGACGAAACGCAACGTCTCGCAGTCGGCCCGCGGCACGACCGGGCCCGGCGCGATGGTGATGAAGCTCGCGTACTCCGAAGCGCGGCAACGCTTCGGCGAACTGTGCCTGAAGGCGTTGGGGCGCGACGCGCTGCACATCGACGACAACGAACTGGTCGAGGAACGGCTCCGCACGCTGGCGTTGACGATCGCGGCGGGCGCGTCGCAGATCCAGCGCAACATCATCGGCGAGCGCGTGCTCGGTCTGCCCCGGGAGCCGCGGTAATGGATCTCGACCTCTCCGACGACCAGATCGCGTTGCGCGACGGCATCGCGTCGATGCTCGAGGCGCGCATCGGGATCGAGCGGGTCCGGACCGGCTTCGATCGCGCCATGTTCGACGAGCTCGCCAACGCCGGAGTGTTCTCGCTCCGGGCCGACGGCTTCTCGTGGGCCGACTGCGTCGTGGTGTTCGAACAACTCGGTCGGTACTGCGTTCCCGGTCCGCTCGTCCCGTCACTGCTCATCGGCGACGGCCGCATCGTCGGCACCGTCTTCGATGCGGCGCCGATCTGGATCGAGCATCTCGACGCGCTCGACGTGTTGGTCGTAGAACGCGAGGGCAAGAAGGGCGGCAAGGACTTCATCGATCCCGCCGAGGTCGAGGCCGAGCGTTCGTCCTGGCCGCTCGATCCGTGCACCCCGGTCGCGTTGACCGCCGAGCTGCCGACGGGCGAGCGTGCGCACATCGACCACCGGTCGTGGATGCTCGCGGGCAACACACTCACCGCCGCCTTCCAACTCGGCCTGGCCGACCGGCTCACCGAGCTCGCGGTCGCCTACGCCAAGGAGCGGGTGCAGTTCGATCGACCGATCGGCGGGTTCCAGGCCATCAAGCACATGCTGGCCGACATGGTGACCCGTACCGAGGTCGCCCGCGCCGCGGTGTACAGCGTGGGCGCGGCGATCGACGAGGCGGGTGACACGGAGACGACCGGCCGCCTCGTGTACGGGGCCAAGCTGTTGGCCGGCGACGCCGCGATCGCCAACGGGAAAGCGGCGACGCAGGTGTTCGGGGGCATGGGCTTCACGTGGGAGGTCGACGTGCACCTCTACTTGAAGCGGGCGTGGGTGCTGGAGACCCATTTCGCCGACGGCGATACGGGTGCGCGCACGGTGTGCTCCGCCGCGCGTCGCGCGGCCCAGAAGCGACGTCTTCCCTGACGGTAATGTCATATTCATGACGCGACCGCAGACCACTGTTCTCGCCGCGCTCGCCGAGCGCCTGGTATCCGATCCCGACGGTCCCTATCTCGACTTCTCCAACAGTGGCGAAGACATCGTGCAGCTGACGGCGCGCGAGATGGATCTCGCGGCGAACCGTCTCGCGCACGTCCTGCGCGAGATCGGGATCGAGCACGGCGACCGCGTCGCGACGCTGCTCGAGAACCGGGCCGAGCAGGTCATCAGCTTCTTCGCGGTGTTGAAGCTGGGCGCGGTGCAGGTGCCGATCAACACCGCGTACAAGGGCGAGTTCCTGCGTCACCAGCTTTCCGACTCGGGCGCCAAGGTGTTCATCCTGCAGGGCGACTTCGCGTCACGCGCGGTCGAAGTCGTCGGCGACGCGACCACGCCGGCGCTCACGCACTGCATCGTCGTCGATCCGCCCGACGCGGTGATCGACTCCCGGCCGGTCGTCGAGTGGCAGGACGCGCTCGCGGCTGGCAGTGACGACCCGGTGGCCGACGCCAACGTGCGCCCCGGCGATCTCGCGTGCTTCATCTACACCGCGGGTACGACCGGTCCTTCCAAGGGCTGCATGCTCCCGCACAACTACATCGTCAGCCTCGCCGACCAGATCGCGCGGGCGTGGCAACGGCGCGCCGACGACGTGGTGCTCACGCCGCTGCCGCTGTTCCACTTCAACGCGATCTCGGTGTGTGTCGTCGGTTCGCTGCTCATCGGCGGGAACGCGGCCATCGAACGGCGCTTCTCGGTCAGTAACTTCTGGCCCGAGATCAAGCGCACCGGGGCCACGATGGTGAGCATGCTCGGTTCCCCCGCGATCCTGATCGCCAACGCCGACGACCATCCCGATCAGCTCGGGCACAAGCTGCGGCTGTGCGCGGCCGCGCCGATGCCGCCCGATACCGACCGGTTGTGGCAGACGCGTTTCGGGTGCAAGACCTTCAGTGGCGGCTACGGCATGACGGAAGCGTCGCTGATTTCCATGCTCGATGCAGGCGAACCGAACAAGCCCGGCGCGGCAGGCAAGCCGAACCAGGTCGAGTTCGACGTGCGGCTCGTCGACGACGACGACGTCGAGGTTGCCACCGGCGAGGTCGGCGAGATCGTGTGCCGGCCGAACGGACCCAACCTGATGTTCGCGGGCTACTGGAATCGGCCCGACTCCACCGTCGAAGCGACGCACAACCTCTGGTTCCACACCGGTGACCTCGGGCGCATCGACGAAGACGGCTACATCTACTTCGTCGACCGCAAGAAGGACGCGCTGCGCCGCCGGGGCGAGAACATCTCGAGCTTCGAGATGGAGAAGGTCCTGTTCGGTCACGCGGTGATCAAGGACGTGGCCGTGCACGCGGTCCCGAGCCCGCTCGGCGAAGACGACGTCAAGGTCACCGCGGTACTGCAGGACGACGCCCGGGTGAGCGAGGAAGAGCTGTGCCGTTGGGTCGCCGACCGGGTTCCGTACTTCGCGATCCCGCGCTACATCGAGTTCCGCACCGACCTGCCCCGCAACCCGGTCGGCCGCGTGCTCAAGTACCAACTACGCGACGAAGGGGTCACCGAGCACACGTGGGATCGGGAAGCGGCCGGCGTCACTTTTGAACGGCGCTGATTGGTCACACTGGGCCAAAACGCTCTCAGTTCGGTCTCAGGGGCGGCCGATAGCCCTCGATGCGCAAATGCCCGGCGTGCGGATATCTCCTGTTCGGAGACGGTGAATCCTGTACCCACTGCGGTGCCGAACTGCAGGTCGTGACCGCCGGCGCGCCGCCCGCCGCCGTAGCCCCGCCCGCCGCCGCAGCCCCGCCCGCGTCGCCCACTCCTCCGGCGCCCACCGCGCCCGGGTCTCCGGCGTTCACGTTGCCGCCCCCGCCCGTGTGGGCCGCGCCCGCGCCGCCCGCACCTTCGGTGCCCCCGCTCTCGGAGTCGTGGCAGCCCGCCACCATCGTGACCGCGCCGCCGGCTCCGCCCCGGTCGACCCGCCTCGGCATCGCCGCGTTGGCGGCCGCGATCGCGGTGGCGGCGGTGCTCGGCGTGATCCACTTCCACTCCGACCCGCTGCCCGCGGGGACCAGCGCGTTCGTCGCCGGGAATGGCATCACGTACACCGCGCCCGACGGCGCGTTCCAGGTTCAGCTGCCGCAGGCGCCGCTCGTCCAGACGACCACGCTGACCCTCGACTCGCAGCCCGCCACCGCGTACGTCGCGCTGGTGAGCGGCCATGACTACGAGGCGATCGCGCTGAGCGTGCAGCTGCCCAGCGTGATCACCTCGGACCGGGTCGATGCCGCGCTCGAGTCGATGGTCAACAGCAACATCGACGGCGTGCAGGGCAAGCTCATCAACAAGAGCGCGATCACGCGCGACAACCTTCCGGCCATGGAGGCGCATCTCAAGGCGCCGGACGGCTACCGCGAGGAGCTGCTGGTCGTCGCGTCGGGCGCGACGCTCATCGTGCTCGGCGTGCACGCCAAGACCGGCACGTCGCGGTTGTTCAAAGCGCTCGAGGACTCGCTGAACGTCCGTTAGACACGGCGGGCCCGCCAGATGTATTCGGCGGGCCAGCGCCGCGCCCATTTCGGCGGGGCGAAGTCGGAGTACGTCGTGATCGCGTCGGGGCCCGCGCACAGCTCGACGAGATCTTCGATCGCGAATCCGTTCGCCCGCAGCACCCGGATCCATTCGCCCGGCGGGAGCACCCAGTCGATCGTGCCCTCCGCGAGCGGCATACGGCCGAGATCGGCGTAGTCGATCTGCAACTTGCGGGTCTGCTGCTCGCGGGAGTCGTCCCACGTGAGATACAGCAACGGGTGCGTGCAACAGAACGCGAGGAGCCCGCCCGGGCGGAGCAGGCGCGCACACTCGGGAACTGTGATCGCGGGGTCGCAGAAGCTGAGCGCGCCGTGGTCACCGAACACCACGTCGAACGCTTCATCCGCGAACGGCAGCTGTTCGCCACTGGCCTGCACGAGCGGAAGGGTGGGCCCGGCCCGGCGGGCGTGGGTGAGCTGGCCCCGGGAAACGTCGAGGCCGACCACCTCCACGCCGTCGGCGGCCAGGGCGACCGACCACTGTGCCGCGCCACACCCGAGCTCCAGCACGCGCTTACCGTGCATGTCACCGAGGATCTGCAGCTCCGACTCGGGAACGCGATACGCACCCCACGCGCGCGGCGCGCCCGCGAGTGCGGGGCCGTGCACGTCTTGATAACTGTCGGCGTCGGCGTCCCAGAACGCGCGGTTGTGCTGTACGTGATCGGTCACGCAGTGGGGCTCAGGCGGTCCGGCTCACGCGGTCGGCGCGAACCCCGCCAGTGTCATCGGTTCGTCGTGCTCGACCCGGCGGCCCTTCGCCACGATCGACACGTCGTGCCCGACGGCTTCGGCCCGCAGCGCGCCGACCGTGCACTTCTCGCGTGGTCGGATCGAATACGGGTCGAAGCGGAAGAAGCGCATCGCGTTCTCGTGGGTCATCTGGTTGATCTCGGCGTCGGTGAGATCGGTGCCTTCCCACCCGCGCATCAGATGCTCGGGCGCGTCGGGCCAGATCGCGTCGCTGTGCGGGTAGTCGGTCTCGATGCAGATGTGATCGGTCCCGATCTCGCGCGCGTTGCGGGCGCCGAAGTCGTCCTCGATGAAGCACAGGATCACGTGTTCGTTGAAGACCTCGCTCGGGAGCTTGCCGCCGAAGTCGGCGAAGGTCCACGCCTTGTGCGCCTTGAACGAGTGGTCCATGCGCTCGAGGAAGTAGGGGATCCAACCGATCCCGCCTTCGGAGAGTGCGACCTTGATGTCGGGGAAGCGCTTGAACACCGGCGAGAAGGTGAGGTCGGCCGCAGCCTGCACGATGTTCATCGGCTGCAGCGTGATCATGACGTCGACGGGCGCGTCCATCGCAGTGATCGCAAGTTGCCCCGACGATCCGATGTGCATGTTGACGATCGTCCCCACGTCGCTGCACGCGCGCCAGAACGGGTCCCAATGGTCGGTGTGCAAGCTGGGCAGCCCGATCGGGACCGGGTTCTCGGGGAACGTGATCGCGTGGCAGCCGAGCTTGTCGACCCGGCGCACTTCGTCGGCGAGCGCGATCGGGTCCCAGATGGGCGGGATCGCGAGCGGGATGAAGCGATCGGGCGCGGCGCCGCACCATTCGTGGATGTGCCAGTCGTTGTACGCGCGACACAGCGCGAGCGCGGCGTCCTTGTCGTCGAGCGCGGCGAACAGCCGGCCCGCGAAACCGGGGAGCGACGGGAAGTTGAGCGAGCCGAGCAGACCGTTCGCCGACATGTCGAGCACGCGGCTCTTCACGTCGTAGGTGCCCGGGCGCAGCTCGTCGAAGCTCGTCGGGTCCATGCCGTATTCCTCGGGCGGCCGGCCCGCGACCGCGTTGAGCCCGACGTTGGGGATCTCGAAGTCGAGGAACCGCCACTTGTCGGTCCCGTCGGGCATGTGCTCGATACGGGGCGCGATGTCCTTGTACTTCGCGGGGACGTGATTCTCGAACACGTCGGGGGGCTCGACGACGTGGTCGTCGACACTTACCAGGATCATGTCGTCCATGCGCATGGGCGAAGTTTACGACCGAAGAGCTGTGTTTACGACCGGAGGGCGCGGTTTACGACCGAGCGGCTAGCTTCGCCGCCGTGCAGAGACCGGTGTGCATCGTCGGAGTGGGACTGTCGGACGGCCCGGTGACACCCGACATGAGCGCGGTGATGCTCGAGGCGCAGTCGTTCCGGCGGGCGCTCGACGACGCCGGTCTGGAAAAGAACGACATCCAGGGCCTGGCCAGCGCCGGGTACGGCGGGATGCACGAGGTCGCGCTGGCCGAATACCTCGGGCTCACGCCGAGTTGGCTCGAGTCGTCGAGCGTCGGCGGATCGAGCTTCGAGTTCCACGCCATGCACGCGTACCGTGCCATCCAGAACGGCGACGTCGACACGGTCGCGATCGTGTACGGCAACAACCAACTGTCGGCGTCGGGCCGCACGCTCGGTACCGGCGGTGGGGGAGGCGGCGGCCGCGGGGCGATGCCCGGCCCGATGGCGTACGAGTTCCCGAGCGGGCTCACCCTCGTGGGTGCCTACGCGATGGCCGCGCAACGCCACATGTACCAATACGGCACGACTGCGGAGCAGCTCGCCTCGATCTCGGTGCAGACGCGCGAGCACGCGCAGCGCAACCCGAACGCGATGTACCGCGACCCGCTCACCGTCGCCGACGTGATGGGCTCGCGGCTCGTGGCGGATCCGTTGCACAAGCTCGACTGCTGTGTGATCTCCGACGGCGGCTGCTGCATCATCCTGACCACCGAGGACCGCGCCCGCGATCTCGCGCACCGGCCGGTGTACGTGCGCGGCGCGGCGGGCGGCACGACGCACCACTCGATCAACGCGATGGCCGACATGACGCGCACCGCGGCCGCGGTCAGCGGACCGAAGGCGTTCGCCGACGCGGGTATCACGCCTACCGATGTCGACATGCTCGCGATGTACGACTCGTTCACCTACACGGTGCTCGTCGTGCTGGAAGATCTCGGGTTCGCGCCCAAGGGCGAGGGCGGTCCGTTCGTGACCGACAACGGCGGCAACCTGCGGCTCGGCGGCGCGCTCCCGACCAACACCGACGGCGGCGGGCTCTCGGCCACGCATCCCGGCATGCGGGGGTTGTTCCTCTTGTGCGAGGCGACGCGCCAACTCCGAGGTGAAGCGGGCGACAGCCAGGTACCCGGCGCGCAGATTGCCGTGGCCCACGGCAGCGGCGGCTGGCTGTCGACCCAGGGCACCGTGGTGCTGGGCACGGAGGACAAATGAGCGACTGGACCCCGAACGACTGGACCCCGAACGACTGGACCGAGGTCCCGAAGTGGCTGATGCCCCGCCCGAACCACGAGGACCGTGAGTTCTGGGCGGGCGCAGGCCGGGGCGAGCTGCGGATCCAGCACTGCACGACCTGCGGGCTGCACCAGCACTATCCGCGCATGCTGTGCAGCCATTGCGGCAAGCAGACCCTCGAATGGGTGACCGCGAGTGGCGACGGCACCGTCTATTCGTTCACCGTGATCCGCCAGAACGGTGTGCCGCCGTTCAACGAACGCGTCCCGTTCGTGGTCGCGACGGTCGATCTCGACGAGGACGGGGCTCGGCTCATCGCGCCGATGCCCAACCTCGATCCGGCCGACGCGCGCGTCGGGATGCGCGTGCGCGCGACATTCCGGCCCGCGAACGAGGAACTGGCGTTCGTCGATTTCGAGGCGGCCGGTTAGCCCGCGGACGTTGCGCCCGCGGCAACGGGTTGGGCGACCGGCCCACCGCGGCTGACGATCGACACCACCAGCTTGGCGAGGATGCCTTCGACCTGCTCCGGTGTGCGGGGTGCGCGCCGCAGGCGTTCGTAGGTGGCGTACGACGTCAGCGCGCCCAGCGCGTCGGTGGCTTCGTCGACGGTCCAGTGCGCCCGCATCTGCCCCGCGGCGGCGAGCGCCTCCACGAGTCGGCGCAGCTGCTTCTCGTCGATGCCTTCGCCGGCCTGATCGCCGCCGGTGAGCGCGGTGAGCGTGCGGAGCCCGTTCATGCGCTCCTCGTGCTCGGCCCAGTGCCGGCACACGGCTCCGAGCATGTCGCGCAGCGCGACGAGCGGGTCGCTGGTTGCCGATCGCGTCTCGTCCATCGTGACCGAGCGGGCGATCGACGACGCGAGCTCGTCGAGCACCGCGCGTTTCGAGCGGAAGTGCTCGTACACGGTGGCGCGGGCGACGCCGGCCTCCTTGGCCAGCACGTCCATGCTGAAACCGCCGGCGCCACGCTCACGCGTCAGGCGCCCGGCCGCGTCGACGATGCGCGTGCGGGTCGCGCGGACTAGCTCTCTGCGAGTGGGGCTCATAGCGCCTTTCCTCTGCCAGTTGTCGGTCCCGCCGCGACCATTCGAGTGTTCGACGCCAGGGTTTCCCCAATCCGCGGGGGTCGAACCCCATTCCGGGAGAAGTGCTGGTCAGACGTCCGCAGGGATCCGCGACCCGCCGACCACGAGTTCCAGTTCGCGTCCGAAGACCTTTTCGAACAGTTCGCGGCGTCTGCGGGCACCCCAGAGCTCCAATTCGGCGTCGTCGTGGGTCGAAAGTCGAATGACAACAAGGTCTTTACCCACAAACGCGTCGAGATTCTCAACACCGCCCCGCCGGCCCCGGTCGAGGCCGTCCGCGACCCGCAACAACGCGGCCAGTTTCCGCAACCGAATGCGGTCATCCGACGACAGCGCGCCGAAGCGCGACTCCGACGGTTTCGGGTCGCCGCGCCGGTGGTGGCGGACGAGCGCGGCCAGGAACGCGATCTCGGACGGTTCGAAGCCGCGCAGCTCGCCGTTCTCGACCAGGTACGCCGCGTGCCGGTGATGGCCCTTACGTGACACATGCTGACCGATGTCGTGGAGCAGGGCCGCGAACTCGAGCATCTCGCGGTCGCGATCACCGAGCTCGTGCAGTTCGGCCGTCTGGTCGAACAGCCGCAACGCGAGCCGCGCGACGTGGCTCGTGTGGGCGACGTCGGAGTTGCACCGCCGGGCGAGTCCGGCCACCGACGCGCGCCGCAACGCGCGGGGGTCGTCCGACCAGTCGCTCGGGTCGTGGCTGCGCACCGCGTCGAGCACGATCCCTTCCCGCAGTGCCCAGTCGCTCACGATCAGGCCGTCGAGCTCGAACAGCTCCAGCGCGGTGACGAGCAGGGTCGATCCCGCGGGCAGCAGCTCGGCGCGCCGCTGTTCCTCGAGGCCGGGCATGCGCCGGCGCTCCGATGTCTTGGCGGCCATGATCCGCTCGTGCAGGGCCTCGATATCGGAGCGGGTGGCGCGCAGCGCATTCGTGCTGGCCGGCATCGTGCGCTCACCGGACTGCAAAGCAACCGCCATCCGTACCAGATCGTTCAGCGTTCCACTCGTGCCCACCGCGAGCTGCGGTTTGCGGTCGCGGACGTCGTCGACGAGCCCGGCCAAGCCGCCCCGCACGCGCTCGTCGAGCCGGGTCCGGTCGGCGCGCGACGGCGGGTCTTCGTGCACGCACTCCGCGGTGAGCCGACCGACCCCGAGCGGCACGCTGGCGGCCCAGCGCATCCCGGCCGCGTCGCCGATCATCACCTCGACACTCCCGCCGCCCACGTCGATGCACAGCGCGGGCGCCGGTTCCAGCACGACACTGGCGCGCACCGCCGCGAACACGAGTCGCGCTTCCTCGTTGCCGTTGATGACCTCGACTTCGACGCCGGTCTCGGCCTCGATCCGGTCGACCAGCTCACTGCCGTTCGCCGCGGTTCGGATGGCGCTCGTGGCGCGGGCGATGACCTCGCGGGCGCCCAGCGCGTCGGCCAGCTGCTTCAGCCGCCGGATCGCCGCGACCGCCCGATCGGCGGTGGGGCCGGGGATGCGCCCGTGCCGGGCCACGTCGTCGCCCAGGCGCAGCATCTCCTTCTCCCGGGCCACGGCCGTGAACGTGCCGTCCAGGTGCACGTCGGCGACGAGGAGATGGAATGAGTTCGATCCGAGGTCGAGCGCGGCGATGCGCATCGGACACGACGCTAGCCAGGCGCGTACTCTGGTCTGACCATCGCGCAGGGGGAAACTCAGAATGAGCACGGACGAACTCGGTTTCGAATCTCGGTTGCTGATCGACGGCCAGCTCGTCGAGGCCGAAGGCGCCAAGACCTACGACAACATCAACCCCGCGACCGAAGCGGTCATCGGACCGGTGGCCGACGCCTCCGTGGCCGACATGGAGCGGGCCATCGCCGCGGCCCGGCGTGCGTTCGACGAGACCAATTGGTCGACGGATCGCGCCTTTCGCAAGGCCTGCCTGCAGCAGCTGCACGACGCGCTCGAGAAGCACAAGGAAGAGCTGCGCCCCCAGATCGTGGCCGAGGTCGGCACGCCGGTGGGTCTGACGTTCGCGATCCAGCAGGACACTTGCATCGAGGACATGCAGTGGGACATCGACATGATCGACCGCTACGAGTGGGAGTACGAGCTCGGCAACCACGAGTTCTTCGGGCTCAACTCGAACCGGCTCGTCATCCGCGAGCCCATCGGTGTGGTCGGCGCGATCACGCCGTGGAACTTCCCGTTCATGCTCAACCTGTCGAAGATCACCCCCGCGCTCGCGGCCGGTTGCACGGTGATCCTCAAGCCCGCGCCCGACACGCCCTACTCCGCCACGTGGATCGGCAAGCTGGTCGCCGAGGAGACCGATATCCCGCCGGGCGTGTTCAACGTCGTGACCGCGGCCGACCCCGCCGCGGTCGGCGACGTGCTGACCGGTTCGCCCCTCGTCGACATGATCTCGTTCACCGGCTCGACCGCGGTCGGCAAGCACATCGCGGCGCGCGGTGCCGACACCCTCAAGCGCGTGTTCCTCGAGCTCGGCGGCAAGTCGGCCAACATCATCCTCGACGACGCGAACTTCGCCGAGGTGTTGCCCGCCGCGGGCATGGTGTGCATGCACTCCGGCCAGGGTTGCGCGATCACCACGCGCATGCTGCTCCCGCGTTCGCGTTACGACGAGGGCGTCGAGATGGTGAAGGCCGCCTTCGAGAGCTTCCCCTTCGGCGACCCCACCGACTTCAACAACATGGCCGGCCCGCTGATCAACGCCCGCCAGCGCGATCGTGTGCTCGCGCTCATCGAGACGGGCAAGGCCGAGGGCTCCAAGTGCATCGTCGGAGGTGGCCCGGCCAAGCAGTTCGACAAGGGCTACTTCGTCGAGCCCACGCTGTTCGTCGACGTCGACCCCGATTCCACGTTGGCCCAGCAGGAGATCTTCGGGCCCGTTCTGGTCGTGATCCCGTACGAGGACGACGACGACGCCGTCCGCATCGCGAACAACTCGCGCTACGGCCTCTCGGGCTCGATCAGCGGTGCGTCGCTCGAGCGTTCGTTGGGCATCGCCCGTCGCATCCGCACCGGAACGATCTCGGTGAACGGCGGCCAGTGGTTCGGTCCCGACTCGCCCTTCGGTGGTTACAAGGAGAGCGGGCAAGGTCGCGAGCACGGCGTCGCCGGCTTCGAGGAATACCTCGAGACCAAGACCGTCGGTCTCCCCGCCAAGTAAGCCTCGCGGCGGAGGTCGCGTCCGACACATTCATGTGCCCTTCAGTGCCCGCAGAGGGCATGGAAAGGCACATGAACCGCCGTCGCGTTGCTATTGCTGGGAGCGGGCGAAGGCGATCGTTCCCTTGAGGAAACCGCCGACGTCGTTCGCCTTGTTCGCGTAGACGCCGTTGAACCAATCGGGTACCGATACCTCGAGCTGGTCCTGTTCGATCATCGTCATGACGGGTTCGACGATCGCGCTGACCGGCAACATCTCGACGCCGGTCGTGCCGAGCGGGTCGTTGTCGGGCAGGCGGAAGAGCTCGGTGTCGATGACGCCGGGGTACAGCACGTGGATCTTGACGTCGGTGTCGCGCAGATCGACCTGCAGGCACTCGGCCCACGCGGAGATCGCGGCCTTGGTCGCGGAGTACGCCGACTCACCGGGCGGCGAGAGGCGCGCCGCGACCGACGACACGTACATGAGTCGTCCGCTCCGCGCGACGATCTCGTCGAGCAGCGCGAACGTGAGGCGCACCGGCGAGAAGTAGTTGATGCGCATCGTCGACTCGACGATGTCGGGGTTGAGATCGAACACGGGCTTGCGTTTCGGTATGCCCGCGTTGTTGACGAGAACGTCGATGCCGCCGAGCTCCTCTGACGCCTGCTTCGCGAACGCGTCGAGGCCGTCGAGGTCGGCGAGGTCGACGGTCCACGCGCGCGACTCCGGCGCGTGCACCTGGCACCGGGCCAGCACCTCGTTCAACTGGTCGGTGCGCCGAGCGCAGATGCCGACGGTCGCTCCCCGCTGCGCGAATCCCTCGGCCAACGCGGCGCCGATTCCCGCCGACGCGCCGGTAACCAGCACATGCTTCCCGGTGAGGTTGTAGCTCATGCGCGCCGACCGTAGTCGCCGCTAGCCTCCGTCGGCCATGTCTCTCACACCCGCCTCGGCGCTGCTCACCGACCGCTTGGTGGTCGTCACCGGCGCCGCGCAGGGCATCGGTGCCGCGGTGGCAGGCGCCTGCGCGCGGTTCGGTGCCGACGTGGCCATCTGCGACCGCGACACGGAGGGTTTGACCCGCACTGCGGCCGAAGTCGAGGCCGCAGGGCGCCGCGCCGCGACGGCCACGCTGGACGTCCGCGACGGCGACGCCGTGCGCGAATGGATCGGCACGCTGGAACGTGTCGACGTGCTCGTCAACAACGCGGGCGGAGGCTTCCGGGCCGACTTCCTCGACGTCAACAAGAAGGGCGAGGATTCGCTCGTCCGCGAGAACTTCACCAGCGTCACCAACTTCGTGCGCGCGTGTGTTCCGCTGATGCCCGCCGACGGTCACGCGTCGATTATCAACATCACGTCGATCGAAGCGCACCGCGCCGGTCCGGGATTCGCGATCTACAGCGCGATGAAGGCGGCGCAGATGAGTCTCACCAAGTCCCTCGCGCTCGAGCTCGGCGCGCGGCGCATTCGCGTCAACTGCATCGCGCCCGACGTCATCCCGACGCCGGGCATCGGTGTGGATATGCCCGTGAAAACGCCGCTGCCGGTCGAAGGTCACGTCGACGACGTTGCCGGCGCGGTCATCTACCTCGCGTCGGATCTCGGGCGGTTCGTGACGGGCACGACGATTCACGTCGACGGTGGAAATCTCGCGGCCGGCGGCTGGGGTCGGACGGGTGACGGAGGTTGGACCACCGCAGGAGAACCCGCGGCCGAAGGAGCAGATTCGTGAAGTTCGGCATCGCGCTCGGCGCGCTCAACCCGCACTTTCATCTCGACGCGACGATGGCGGCTGAAGCGCTCGGCTTCGAGTCGGTATGGCTGCCGGAGCACCTCATCTTCACGCGTGCAATGTCGCGTTCGCCGCACCCGGGGGAGGACCACCCGCCCGTCCCGCCCGACGCGCCCATCTACGACGCGTTCGCGTACCTCGGCTTCCTCGCGGGCAAGACCGAGCGCGTCCGACTGGGCACCCACGTGTTCAACATCGGGCTCCGCCATCCGTTCACCACCGCGCGCGGTGTGCAGACCGTCGACCTGTTCTCGGGCGGTCGCTTCGAGTTCGGTATCGGCGCGTCGTGGCTCGAAGAGGAATGGAAGGCGACCCAGCTCGACTTCTCGACGCGCGGTCGTCGGGTCGACGAAGCGGTCGACATCTGCAAGCGCCTCTTCACCGAGGAGACCATCTCGCATCACGGCGAGTTCTTCGACTTCGACGAGGTCGTGTTCGAGCCCAAGCCGGTGCAGAAGCCGTGGCCGCCGATTCTCGTGGGCGGCGAATCGAAGGCTGCGCTCCGGCGGGCGGCACGTTCGTGCGACGGCTGGATCGGCATGGCGCACACGTTCGAGTCGGCCGCGGAACAGATCGCGACGCTCCGCACGATGTTGGCCGAGTACGGACGCGCCGACGTCCCGTTCCAGTACGTCTTGGGCGGTCCCATCTCGTCGGGCGACGACGTGCGGCGCTGGGAAGAGATCGGTGTGACACGGATGATCGTGTCGCCGTGGAAGCGTTCGCCGGAGGCGCTCGAGGGAATGCAGCGCTTCGCCGACGCCTATCTCGATTAGCTCCGCCCGGACTAGTTCGGATTCTCGGCGTCGAGGAGATCGGGGTCGGGCGCGAAGTCGCGGATCGAACCCACGTGACGCAACGCGACCGCGACGAAATCGGGCTGCATGGTGTGGCAGACGCCGGCCATCATCGGCGGGAGTTGGCTCGCGACCGGGATGGCGTCGAGGTCCATGCCGCGCCCCATCCCGATGTCGCACGCGCGGCGCAGCGTGATCGCGCGCTCGGCGTCGTCTTCGGCCAGCGTCTCGTCGGCCCAGCGCATGAAGCCGCCCTTCCACGGCGCGGTCGTGAACGGCGCGACGACGTCGACGATCCCTTCCCAGCTGACGTTCCAGGCCAGCGTGAGATCACCGTCGACCCAGAGCCGGCAGTACGACGCGCCGGTCACGGGATCGCGCCGGGGAACCTCGACGTCGTAGACGCGTTCCGTTCGCCCCCAGGCCGCGTGGGTGATCGCGTGGCAGGCGGCGTCGAACTGATGGGTGCAGTTCTGCTTCGGGTCGGTGAAACGGCCGGCCGCGGTGAACCGGCGTGCGAGCGGCATCGAGGCGAGCTTGCGCAGCGGTTCCGCCGCGCTCGGGCAGGTCGACCAGGGCCAGCGGATCGACTCCGCTTCGACTGATCCGATCACGTCGCCGTCGTGGCGCAACGTGATCACGAAATGGTGGAAGTCGTCCTGGAGGTCGGATCGGACGACGCCGGGCTCGAGCGTTTCGACGCGGATCCGGCGCCGGTATGCGTCGGCTGCGAGGTCGAAGTCAGGTCGGGATGACATCGCCGTCAGGTTAGGTGAACAATGCAGTCATGCCGTCGGTGATCGACTCTGATCAGCACCTCTACGAGACCCGCTCGATGTGGCACGATCACATCGACCCCGGCGCCCGGAACGATGCGTTGCAGATCGTCGACGACGACCTCGGCTACCCGTGGCTGACGTGGCGCGGCCGGAAGTTGGCGCCCGCGGATGTGCAGCGGCCGGGGGAGACCTCCGCGCTCGGGACGTTGCACGAACGGATCCGCGCCGGGCTCCCGCCGGAGCATCGCTACGACGACGAGCTACCCCGCGACTATTGGGACGCGGCCGCGCGCGCCGATCGCCTGATCGAGATGGGGCTCGACGAAGCGGTCGTGTTCCCCAACTTCGGCCTCTTGTGGGAACGCACACTCGACGCCGACCTGAGTGCCCTCACTGCGAACATGACGGCCTGGAACCGGTGGTGTGCGGCCGCCGCGACCGATGGTCGGGGGCACGTGCACCCGGTCGCGCACGTCACGTTGCGGGATCAGTCGTGGCTGCTCGCCGAGTTGGCGCGCCTGGAGCGGGACGGCGTGCATCTGGCGATGGTGGCGCCCGCGCTCGTCGACGGTCGGCCCCTCTCGCATCCGGACCACGAGCCCATCTGGCGCGCGTTCGTCGAGCACGGAGTGCGGCCGCTGTTCCACGTGGCCGACCAACGACGTCCGTTTGCCGACGCGTGGTACACCGATCCGCCCGACGCGTTCATCAACACGCTCGACTCGGTGTTTCTCTGGACGGCGGCCGCGCTCGCGTGCACCGATCTCATCCTGAACGGAACCCTCGAACGGCATCCCGACCTGCGCATCGGCATCGTCGAGCTCAGCGCGGTGTGGGTGCCGATGTTCCTGATGATGCTCGACGGTGGATCAGAGTTCACCGCCCGGCTCAACGGGCGTCCGCTCGCGCCGCTTGCGCTGAAGCCCAGCGAATACTTCCGGCGCCAGGTGCGCGTTTCGTCGTTCTCGTACGAGCTTCCGGCGCGGCTGATCCGCCAGACCGGCGACCTGTACATGTGCTGTTCCGACTACCCGCACTCCGAAGGCACGGCCACGCCGATGGCCGACTACGCGGGCGGGCATTCCGCGATCGGACCCGGCGACGCGCCGGGACTCTTCCACGACAACGTCGCGTTGCTGCTCGAGCGGTAGCTCGCGCTCAGCGTTCGATGAGGAGCTCGTCGGGCAACGAGCCCTGGAACCACAGCGTGGTCTCGACGCGCTTGGCGATCTTCCAACCCTTGTCGGTGCGTACGAACTCGTCGTCGTAACGCGCGCCGACGAAGAAGAAGTGCAAACCGCCCTCGCGCGTCTTCGCGCCCTGGGGGTTCGTCACCATCGTGCGACACGTGGCGCGGTCGCCGGCGAGAGTTGCGTCGATGTTGGCCATGAGGTGCTGCGTCACCGGGAACGCGGTCATGACTTTCTCGAGCCAGCCGCGTACCTCTTTGTACGGGCCGACTTTGCCGCCCGGGTTCGAGGAGTAGTCGACGTGCGCGTCGTCGGTGAAGACCGTGTCGAGCAGGGCCCAGTCCTTGGTGTCGATCGCCCAGCCGTAGCGGACGATGACGTCGTGGATCTCGGCCCGGTCGGCGACCTCTTGCGGTGTCACTTGGCGAGGGGCTTGGGTTCGGCGGCGTCGGGCTTGCAGTTGATCGCGAGCGTGAACTTCGTCGTGACGACGGGCTGGTTGGTCTTCTCGTTCGACCACGTGGTCTCGGTCACGTAGAACTCGAGCTTGCCGCCGTCGCTCTTCGGCTTCTCGTAGACGTCGGAGATGACACCCTCGCCGACGAGCGTGTCGCCCGCGTGGGGCCAGTCGCCGCCGTGGTAGATGAACTCCTGCTCGCCGTGGAGGATGGCGCGGCCCTTGCCCCGGAGATTCTCGATCGGCAGGCCGGCCGCGCCGCCGACGCCCATCGAACCCCAGTAGGGCATGACGAACGGGAAGGTGGGAGGGACCGGCGCGGCGTCGCCCGAGTAGATCGGGTCGTCGTCCATCAGCGCCTGGGCGAACACGCGGATCGGCCCCCGCTCGATGACGACCTTCTGGGTGCCGAGCGGGCGTCCCTTGAGCTCGGTGAGTGCCACTGCATCGCCTCCACATCCAGCTGACGTACGTGTCAGCGTTCCGACCGCGGGAGGCTACCGGTGGGCACCCGGGCCCCGCATCTCAGCCCGGCTCGGCGGCTTGTTCTCGGAGCTTGTGTTTCATGACTTTGCCGGTGGCGTTGCGGGGGAGCTCCGCCACGAACCACAGCTTCCGGGGGCGTTTGTAGTCGGCGAGGTGCTCGGCGCAGAACGCGAGCAGGGCTTCGTCCGACAACGACACGCCGGGCTTGCACACCACAAACGCGCCCACGTCTTCGCCGAGAACCGGGTGGGGAATGCCGACAACCGCCGCTTCCTGCACGTCGGCGTGCTCGAGGATCACCGCCTCGACATCCGTTGCGTAGATGTTGTTGCCGCCCCGGATGATCATGTCCTTGATGCGGCCCGAGATGTACACGAAGCCGTCGGCGTCGAGGTACGCGAGGTCGCCGGTGCGCAGCCAACCGTCGGCGGTCCATGACGACGCGTTGGCGCCGTCGTCCTTGTAGTACTCCCGCTGCTTGCCCGGCAGCCGCACGAGGAGCTCGCCGACCTCGTCGGGTGCCCGGTCTTCGTCGGTGTCGGGATCGACGACGCGCACTTCCATCGGCGGGTTCGGTTTGCCGACCGAACCCGGGCGCTTGTCCGCCTCGTCCTTCGGCATCGTGATGAAAGCGGGCCCGGCTTCGGTGAGGCCGTACGAGTTGATCACCGACGCCTGCGGCATGCGTTCCTGCATCTTCTGCAACGTCGCCGGCGCGAGCGGCGCGCTACCGATCGACACCGCGATCGGGCTCGACAGATCGGCGTCGGCGAAGCGCGGGCTCGCGGTGATCAGCTCGGCCATCGCGGGTACGAGGAAGATCATCATCGGCTTGTCGCGTTCCACCGTGTCGAACCAACGGTCGACGTCGAACTTCGGCATGTACAGACCGGCGAGCCCCATCTTCATCGGGTTGAAGATGAAGCTCATGCCCGCGAACGTGAACAGCGGCGCGCCGTGCAGCCAGCCCACGTTGCTCCAGCGCGGTGCGCAATTCGGGATCATCGCGACGTTGCGGTGCCGTACGAGCACGCCCTTCGGCAGACCGGTCGTGCCCGACGTGTACATGATGTCGGCGATGTCGTCGGCGTCGAGCGGTACCTGCATCGGGCCCGCGTCGTACGCGTCGAGAACCGACCAGTCGGTGGTCGACAGCACCGCACCGATCGGCATATCGGCGGCGACGGTGCGCGCGTTCTCGAGCAGCCGTTCGTTGGTGATCACGACCGTCGGTTCGGCGTGGCGCAGGATCGTCAGCACCTCGTCGATCGAGAGCCGGGTGTTGACCGGAACCACGACCGCGCCCGCCTTGTGGATGCCGGCGTAGGCGACGATCCACTGCAGGCAGTGATCGCTGTCCATGTACAGCGCGACCCGGTCCTGCTTGGCCACGCCGTGCTCGACGAGCCAACGGGCCACTTGATTCGACTGTTCGTCCCAGCCCCGGAACGTGATCGCGGTCCCGGCGTCGAGATCGGTGTAGGCCGTGCGGTCGCCGCCGGTCGCGGCCATGAACCGAAGCTGGTCGACGAGCAGATGGCCGTCGGGCGTGGCGGGTTCGGCGGTCTGATCGAGAGTCGGCACCCGCGGAATCTAAGGCATCGCCCGCGCCGGAGGCAGGGCGACGATCTCGCCCGGGTAGATCAGGCTCGGATCGCCGGACCGCAACGTCGCGCGATTCGCGGCGATGACGGCCGACCAGTAGCGCGCGACCTGCGCGTCGGTCGGCCGAACGCCGGAGACGTGTTCGAGTCGCGCGCGTGCGATGAGCCAGAGATTGTCGCCCGGGCGTACGACGACCCGCGTCGAGCCGGCACGGGGAACCGCCCGGACAGTAGGTGCAGGGAGGGTGCGAGCGCGAGCAACAGGTGACGCCGACCCGGCGACGGGTAACGGTCTGGTCGGGGCGACGCGCGGACTTGATGTTGGCGGACTTGACGGAGATGGCGCGGTCGCCGGAGCCGGCAGGTGTGGCGCCGTCGAGACATGTGGTGCGGGCGCGGTCGTCGTACGCGGCGTGCGCACGACCGGGGCCGCGACGGCCGGTTGCCGGACGACGGGTTGGTCGTCGGCGAGAACGATTGCGCCCCGCGGCACGGCGTAGGCGGGGAGCGCAGTTACCGCGATGCACGACGCGACGATCGCGAGTTCGGCGATACCCCGCATGCCGAACGGAAGCGTCCGCGCGATGTGCCGTGCGTAGCGCGGTCGCGCGAGTCCCAATGCGACCAGGCAGCTTCCGGTGGCGAGGAACAGCCACGTGCTCGCAGCCAAGGCAATGGCCCACGCGGTGGCAAGCGCGAGATCATCGCCGCGTGACGCCGCCGCAGGTGTGAGTGGCGGATGCACGCGGATGAGCGCGGCGACGGTCGCCAGGGCCAGGAGCGAGACGAGGGCCAGAGTGACACGGGGTCTCGGTTGTCGGTCGGACTGCACGAGATATACATAGCAAATCATCTGAGATAGTGTCAAACATTGAAATCATTGATATTCCGACCTACCATGCCGCCATGGATGCCCACGACCTCGTGTCGAATCTCGAGTTCTGGTCGGGCCGGGCGCGCAACGCCGCCACCGACGCCGATCCCGACCGCCCGGCGCCGTCGTTCCGCCCGCGCTCGTTCGGCTCGCGATCGTTCCGCCGGCGCTCGTTTCGGCGCCCGGCGCTACGGCTGCCGTCGCTCCCGTCGTTCTCACTTCCGTCGTCCGGGGCGCCGCGCCGTCCGGGCGGTACCGACGAGCCGACGCGGGGCCGCGGCCGCGCCCGCCCGGTCGCGGCGGCCGTGCTGCTCGCCGCGCTCACCGCGAGCTGGCTCGTCGTCGGTCATCGTTCGCACGCGTCGGCCGCCGCCGACACGCCCGCGGTTCCCATCTCGGCGCCGCCGCGAACCTCCGACAGCACGGCGGCACCGTCCTCGAACGCGACCACCGCAAGCCCCACGACGGTGGCGCTCACCAAGGATTGTCACGGTCTTACAACGTCTCGGTCGGCGGCGCGCTGTGTCGTTGGCGGCGTCGACCTCGAAGTGCACCGGTACACGCCGGCGACGGTAGCGGCCGCGTATGTGCGCGCGGCCGGTCCCGAAGCCCAGCCTCGATCCGGCCCACCGGCCTGCGCATCCGGAAGCGCCGACGAACGGTCGTGGTCGATCAGCAGTGCGCCCGAAGCGGCCGTCGGTCGCTATCGCTGTCGCGTCGAAGCGGGGCATGCCGCGATGTGGTGGACGCAGGACGGGCGGCTCTTCCACGCGACCGCCCGCGACGGTGATCTGGCGGCGCTGTTCGCCTGGTGGCGCGCCCACCCGTCGGAGTGACAGCGTTCGGTCCATGCCTGATGCCGATGCCGATGGTGCCGCCCCCGATCATCCGTACGGCGGCTTCCCGACCGATGTCATCGAGTTGTTGCGGGCCGCGCATTCGTCGACGCCCATCCATCAACTGCTCGGGCTGAACTTCGTCGGCGGGCCTGATCCCGCGGTCGTCGTGGTCGAGATGCCGGTGGCGGCGGGCGCGTTCAACGGATCGGGGAACCTGCACGGTGGCGCGATCGCGACGCTCGTCGACGTCGCCTCCGGATCGGCCGCGGCCCGTGCGGGCACGTTCCAACCCGGCGTCAACACGCTCGTCACCGCTGACCTGCACATTCGCTACCTCGGCCGACCCAAGGGCTCCCTCGTGCGAGCCGAAGCCCGAGTGCTGCGGGCCGGCCGGCAGCTCATCGTCGTCGATTGCCGTGTCGTCGACGACCTCGGCAACCTCATCGCGTTCGCCGATTTTGCCGGGATGATCGTGCCGCTGCGCCAGCCGCTCGAGTCGGAGGGCACCGTCGCCGGCGACGCGCACGTTCCCGACCTCTAGTACTCCCGCCCCCATCTCTCGGCCCCAGCCGCCCGAGGATCCCTGACGGGACCACGAAAGGTTTGGTACGTTCGGCCGCCATTTCGTAACAACCGGGAGCCAGGCGATGGAGATCTTCAGCAGGGTCGGCGCTCAGGGAGCGTTCCAGATTGCCCACGTGATCGTGGCCGTCATGTGGATGGGTCTGCTGTGGTTCTTCAACTTCGTGCAGACGCCCGCGTACGCGGAGATGGAAGCGAGCTCCCGTAACGACGCGTTCGACAAGCTCACCTGGCGCGCGCTCTGGTGGTTCCGCTGGTCGGCCGCCGCCACGGTGGTGTTCGGTCTGCTGATCATCGCGATCGCGCCGAAGGGCTCCTTCGGCAAGGACTTCTGGGTGCACAGCACCGCAGGCCCGACGCTCGCGATCGGCATCCTCTTCGGCCTCACGATGTTCCTCAACGTCTGGCTCGTGATCTGGCCGGCCCAGCAGATCGTCATCGCCAACGCGCGGACGCTGAAGGCGGGCGGCGAAGCGAACCCCGCGGCCGCCGCGGCGGCCCGCGCGGGTGCAATGGCCTCCCGCATGAACACGATCTTCTCGCTCCCGTTGCTCGTCTTCATGGTCGGCGCCGCGCACTTCTACGGCGTCGGTCCGAAGTTCGGCGGCGGCATCAGTGGCGCCAAGTGCGTGATCTATCTGCTCATCGGGATCGTCGTGCTGGTCGTGCTCGAGCTGAATGCGCTCGGCAAGATCAGCGGCCGGGGTAACACCGGGCTGAACGTGATCTACGAGACGCACAAGAACGCGATGTACACCGGCTTCGCGCTGATCTTGGCGTTCTACATCCTCGCCGAGATCATGCTGCGGGCCTAGACGCCCGGCGCCGGCACCGCCGCCGTTCCCCGTCGAGTCGTTAGACGCCGAGCAGGTCGGCGATGTGGGCGCGGTGGGTGCTGCTGGATCCGAACAACGGCTCGCGCGACTTGGCGCGCTTCACGTAGAGGTGCATGTCGTGTTCCCACGTGTAGCCGATGCCGCCGTGGATCTGGATGCCCTCTTTGCCCAGCAGCCGCTGGCAGTCGCCGGCCGCAACCTTTGCCACTGACGTGGCGGTCGTGCGCCGCGGGTCGTCCTCGGCGATCGTGAGGGCGGCGAAGTAGCCCGTCGCCCGGGCCCGCTCCAACAGCACGATCATGTCGGCGAACTTGTGCTTGATCGCCTGGAACGAACCGATCGGCACGCCGAACTGCTCGCGCTGCTTGGCGTAGTCGAGCGTCACGTCGAACATCGTCTGCGCGATGCCGACGATCTCGAGCGCGGTGGCAACCGTCGACTCTTCGATCGCGCGCCGCAACGCCGGCGCGCTCGACGACGATCCCGAACCGAGCACGCGGTCGCGTTCGACGCGTACTCCGTCGAGATCGACGTGCGCGACGCCACTCGTGCCGTCGAGAGCGTGGACCGGCCGCAGGTGCACGTCGGCAACCGGGACGACGACCGCGTGCACACCGTCGTCGCCGGATGTCCCCGGCTCCCGCGCCACGACCACGAGCTCGGCGCACGATTCGGCTTCGACGACGAACCGCTTCTCGCCCGAGAGCATGGCGTGGGTGCCGTCGAGCACGATCGTCGCCGCGACCGCGGCGGGGTCGAACGATCCGCGCGTCTCCGCGACGGCGAGCGAACCGGCACACTTGCCGGCTGCGACCGCGCCCAGGAAGCGGGCCCGTTGCTCGGCGGTTCCACACTCCCGGACCGCGGGCACGAACTGGGTGACGGTCGCGAGCAGCGGTCCGGGCGAGATGACGCGCCCGATCTCCTCGGCGAGGATGCCGGCTTCGATCATGCCGAGCCCGATGCCGCCGTCGGCCTCGGGAACGGTCAGCGCGGTCCAGCCCAGGCCGCTGAGCGTCGCCCAGAGCGCGTCGGGCCGCACGCCGTCGTCGCCGACCTGACGGGCCAGCCCGACCGGGCTCTCCCGGCTGAGCACCGCACGAATCGAGTCGCGCAGCTCTTCCTGATCTGCAGTGAGTTCCAGCTCCATGAGGAGCTCAGGCTAGGAGCTGGGTGATCTGTTCCACCAACGCCCGGCGGTCGACCTTCTCGCCCACGGTGAGGGGCAGTGCGTCGACGACCACGACGGCCTCGGGGAGTTTGTACGCGGCGATGTGCGGCGCCGCGAACTCGCGCAGGTCGGTCAACGAGGGCGCGTGCGCGCGGTCGCGCGCCACGATGGCGGCGACCCCGATCTCGCCCATGACATCGTCGGCGCGCGGCACGACCGCGATCGCGGCGACGTCGGGATGGGTCGACAGGACGCTCTCGATCTCGACGGGATACACGTTGTAGCCGCCCCGCACGTACATCTCTTTGCTGCGGCCGACGAGCCGTAGGCGACCGCGGTCGTCGACCCAGCCGAGGTCGCCGGTGCGGACGAAACCGTCGGCGGTGAACGCGGCCTGCGTCTGTTCCGGGTCCTGCCAGTAGCCCGACATCACGGCGGGGGAGCGCAGGCAGACCTCGCCGATCTCGGCGCCGGTGACCGGCCCGCCGTCACCGGCGCGGAGTGACAGTTCGACGCTCGCGTGCGGGCGGCCCACGCTGATGATCGCGTCTTCGTAGGGGTCGTCGAAGGCGGTGCCGAGACCGATGCCCGCTTCCGTGCAGGAGTAGCGCGTCGCCAAGCGTGCGCCGAATCGACGGCGCGCTTCCTCGGCGAGGCCGGGTGTGATCGGACCGCCGCCCGCGATGATGAATTGCACCGACGAGAGATCGAAGGAGTCGAATTCCGGGTCGCGCAACATCAGCGCGAGCTGGGTCGGAACGCCCGCGACGCTCGTCATCTGTTCGCGCGCGAGGAGCTCGAGCGCGGGCCGGGCGCGCCAGCGTTCCATGATGAACGTCGTGCCGCCGCGGCGCAGGCTGCCCATGAGCTTGGTCATGAAACCGAGATGCGCGAACGAGGTTCCGCTGAACGAACGCGCGCCGCCGTCCCAGGTGTCGCCGACATCGGTCTGGGTGATGAACGAGAGTTGGCGCGCGCAGTAGAGCGCGCCCTTGGGCAGGCCGGTGGTGCCCGACGTGAAGATGATGGCGACCGGCCGATCGGGGTCGTCGCCGAGGATGGGCGGCGCCTCGCCCGCCACGCGCAACTCGGCCAGAACGGTTGCCGCCGATTCCGCCGGCGGAGCCAGGTCGGCATCCACCACTAGCCGGGGTCCGGCCACCGCCAGAATCGCCTTCTGCTCGCGCTCGGAGAGGCGGTCGTTCACGCCCGCGGTGATCGCGCCGAGCTTGGCGACCGCGGCGTATAGGAGCAGGTATTCCGGCCCCGGCGGCAGCACGAGCGCGACCACGTCGCCGGCACCGACCCCCCGGGCCGCAAGCCCGACCGCGACCTCGTCGGAGAGGCGATCGATGTCGGCGTAGGAAAGCGTCCAGCCGCGTGGCGTGACATAGGCGGTACGATCCGCAAAGCGGCGGGCGGCTTCCGAGATCGTCCAGGGCAGGCCCGGGAGTGACATGGCCGAAGCGTACAAGTCGTCCCGGCGTGCGACCGGCCGACGCGAGGTCACCGCACTGCCCGGCACACCGGCCGCGGCGCGGGAGCTGCGCGCCCAGGGCCGCAAGACGATGCGCAAGCTGCTCGACGCCGGGATGCGGGTGTTCGCGGAGCGCGGATTCCACGCGGCGCGCGTCGACGACATCGTGCGGACCGCGCGCACGTCGCACGGAACGTTCTATCTGTACTTCGCCAACAAGGAAGAGCTGCTGCGCACGCTCGCGATCCAGTGCGCGCAGGAGATGGGCGCGCTCGCGGGTGGACTCGGCGAAGTACGCGGCGACGAAGCCGGCGCGATCGAGTTGCGGCGCTTTCTCGAGACGTTCTTCTCCACGTACGCGCGCTTCGGTCCGGTGTTGCGCGCTTGGATGGAAGGCAACGTCGAAGATCGCGAGACGAGCCGCCTCGGGGTGGTGGCGTTCACCGACATCGCGGCTGCGCTCGGGGCGCGCATGGCGGAAGCAGGCACCCGCGCCGACCAGGCCACCGTGTCGGCGCTCATGGCGCTGCTCGAGCGCTTCGCGTACTTCCTCGTTTCGCGCGAGCTGGAGTTCGACTCCGACGCGCTGTTCGACACCGTCACCCTGGTAGTGCACCGCGGTTTCTTCGGCGCACCCGTGGCGGCTTAGGTCGCAGGTTGCTCGATCACGTCGGCGGCTGACCCGCCGTCGGCTTCGGTCTCGGCGGTGGACGGCGAGCGGGTCGAGAGGTAGATCGCCTTTGTCGCGCCCAACAGCGGGATGGCGAACAGCCCGCCGACGAGACCACCCGCGGCCACTCCGACCAACGCCGCGACCATCGTCGCGGGCGGCGACAACCGCACCGCCCGGCCGATGATGAGTGGCTGCAGCACATGGTTCTCGACCTGCTGGTACACGAGGAAGATCGCCAGCGCGATGATCCCGGCGACCGCGCCCTGGGTCAGCGCGAGCAGCACGAACACCGCACCGCCGAGGAAGCCGCCGATCTGCGGGATCGGGTTCGTGATCGCGACCCACACGGCAATGAGAGGCGCGAGCGGAACGTCGAGCGCCAGCGCACCCGAGAGCATCACGACACCCGCGAGTACGGCGACGAGCAGCGTGCCCGCGATATAACGCCCGACCACCTGATAGATGAGCCGGCCCATGCGATCCGCGTCGTCTCTTCGGCGCGCGGGTACGAGCCGACGGACTCCGCCGACGAGGAATTCCCCGTCGAGCACGATCGTGATCGCGAGCAGGATCGTGAACAGCGCGGCCGCGATCCCGTCGGCGACCGCGCCGGCCGCGTTCTCGATGGGCTTCGAGTTCGCGCTCGAGGTGCTTCGGCGCGTCGTCGAGCCACTGCTGCACCTTCTCCGACGCCTTGGCCTCCCGGAGCCGGGGTCCGACGATCGGGAGCGTGCCCAGGTCCTTCACGGTCTGCGGGATCTGCTTGTTGAAGTTGCGGACCTCGTGAATCGTCGGCACGGTGATCAGCGCGGCGAGCACTCCGGAGATGAGTGCGGTGGTGACGAGCACCACGACCGCCGCGGCGCGGCGGTTCCAACCGGTGCGGCGCTTCAGCGCCTCGACCAAGGGATTCAGCGCGAACGCCAAGAGCGCGGCGATGGCGAGGGCCGAGAGCGTGCGCGGGATGGAGCGGATGAACCACACCGCGATCGCGAAGAGCGCGACCGCGATCGCGAGCGGGATCGCCGAACGAGGGTCGAGGTCGAGGCCGCCGTCCGTCGCGACGGCCGCAGCCGGCGAGGGTCCGAGAGGAGGCGTCGCCACGTCGGTATCGTACGAGCCGATGGTCGACATGGCGCGCACACTCCGGGTGCGGCTGTCGGTTCGCTCCGCGCTGGCGCTCGTGTTCGCCCTCGGGCTCACGTTCCTGCTCCTCGAGATCGCGCACGACGCGGAGCGCGTCATCGCGTGGGCGCTCTCGGCGATGGCCATCGCCGCGCTCGTGTACCCCGGGGTGGCCTGGCTCGCGCACTTCCGTTTCATCCCGCGCGCGCTTGCGGTCGTGCTGACGGCGATCGTGCTGCTGGGCACGATCGGTTTCATCGGCTACAAGATCGTCAACGACGTCTCCAGCGCCACGAGCAGCCTCCAGCAGGCCGCGCCGCAACGGGCGGCGGAGTTGGAGAAGAACTCCGAGTTCTTCCGCGAGATCAAGCTGAAGGAGCGCGTCACGAACCTCGTGAACGCGATCCCGGAACGCCTGGCGGGCGGCGAGGCACCGCAGGCGATCGAGTCGGCCGCGACCCAAGGGGTCGCGTTCCTGGCCGGCTTCATCCTCACCGTGTTCTTCGTGCTCTACGGCACGCGGTTGCTCGACGGCGCGCTCAGCCTGATCGACGACGACGCCGTGCGCCGCCGCACCGAGTTCGTCATCCGCGACGGCTCGCGCCGAGCCCTGTTCTTCGCGCGCGTAAAGCTCTGGGAGGCGCTCGTCGAAGGTGTTCTCGCGTTCACGATCGCCCGAGCCGCGGGTGTGCCGGGCGCGGCCGCGCTCGCGGTGTGGGTCGGATTGTGGAGCTTCCTGCCCGTCGCGGGCGTGCTCATCGGCGCGCTGCCAATCGTGGTGTTCGCAGGCGCGCACACGATCGAGCGGGCAATCGCGGTGGCCGCGTGCTTCCTCGTGATCCTCGTGTGCGACTGGCTCGTCAACCGCTGGCTCGAGCGTCGCACCGTGTACGTCGGCTCGTTCGCGATCGTGATCGCGGCGTTCGGTGGCCTCGAGCTCTACGGCCTGAACGGCGCGCTGCTGTTCGTGCTCGGCGCGGTACTGCTCGTCGCGCTGATCACCGAGATCGGCCCCGAAGAGGTCGCCGAAGTGCTCGCGTCGACGCCACCGGCGCCGACGGAAGACGCTGTGGCCGACTCGGCCTGACTACGCGCCGAGGATGACGGTGCTGGCGGACGAGAACCAACCGCCGGTGCCGTTCACGCAGGCGAGCTGCGCGTTCTCGACCTGGCGGCCGTGCGCCTCGCCTCGCAGCTGCCGGGTGGCTTCCACGAGCAGGAACATGCCCCGCATGCCGGGGTGGCAATGCGAGAGCCCGCCGCCGTCGGTGTTCGTGGGGAGCGCGCCGCCGAGCCGGAGCTTGCCGTCCTCGACGAAGGCGCCACCCTCGCCGGGCCGGCAGAAGCCGAGTGCTTCGAGGCTGGCGAGCACCATGTGCGTGAACGCGTCGTAGATCTGGCACGTGTCGATGTCGGTCGGCTTCACGCCCGCCCGCTCGAACGCGAGGCGCCCGCTCTCGTACGCGGGGGAGCGGGTGAAGTCGTCCCATTCGCTCATCGTCGTGTGACTCGACGCTTCGCCAGTACCGAGCACCCATACCGGCTTCTTCGCGAGGTCGCGCGCCCGTTCCTCGGTGGTGAGCACGACCGCGCCGCCGCCGTCGCTGCGGATGCAGCAGTGCAGCTTGGTGAGCGGATCAGCCATCATCCGGCTGCTGTTGACCTCGTCGATGGTGATCGGGTCGCGGTAGAAGGCCTCGGGATTGAACGACGCGTTGTAGCGCGTGCTCACCGCGATCTCGGCGAGCTGTTCGACCGTCGTGCCGAACTCGATCATGTGGCGGCGGGTGGCCATCGCGTACTTGGAGATGAGCGAGTGGCCGAACGGCACGTCGAACTGAATCGGGCCCCGGCCGCCAAAGCCGATGTTGGCCGTGCGGCGGCGGGCTTTGAGGTCGGCACGCGTGGTCGAGCCGTACGCGAGCACGACCGTCTCCGCGTGGCCGGCCAGGATGGCCGCGCTGGCGTGTTCGACCATGAACTCCCACGTGGAGCCGCCGACACTGGTGCCGTCGACCCACGTGGGCCGCAGGCCCATGTACTCGCAGATCTCGATCGGCGCGAGCATGCCCATACCCGCGGAACCGAAGCCGTCGATGTCGGCTTTGGTCAGCCCCGCGTCGGCAATGGCGCGCGACGCGGCCTGGTAGTGCAGCTCGAACGGGCTCTTCGTGTCGACGCGGCCGATGTCGGACAGCGCCGCGCCGACGATTGCAACTTTCTTCGTCCCCGTCATGAACGACGTTGCGCGTCGATCCCGGGGTTCTCGCTCTGGAACACGTAGCGGTTCACGATGCGACCGATGTCGGCCGGATCCCACTGCTTCGGGTTGCCGTCCTTGTCCTTGGCCAGGAACTGCTCGCCCATCTCCCACGGCCGGTAGTGCGCGAGGTTGTTGCCGACGAGGCGGAACACCTGACCGGTCACGTGCAACGCCTCGTCGGAGGCGAGCCACACGACGGCCGGCGCGGAGTTGCCCGGGTTCATGTTCTCGAACTCGGTGTAGTCCTCGGGGTTCTTGACGTCGATCTTCATCGCCTGGGCGACCATGCGCGTGGCGCCGCCGGGGCCGATGCAGTTGGCGCGCACGCCGTAGCGGCTGAGCTCGAGGCTGGCGATGATCGTCATCGCGGCAACGCCGGCCTTGCCCGCGCCGTAGTTGATCTGGCTGGCCTGGCCCTGCAGGCCCGCGCTCGACACCGTGTTGATGATCGCAGCGCGGGGCTGGCGGCCTTCCTTCGACTCGTTCCGCCAGTACTGCGAGGCGTGGCTCATCGTGTTGAAGGCGCCGTAGAGGTGCACCTTGACGACGGCGTCGAAGTCTTCGGGCGACATCGAGAACATCATCTTGTCGCGCAGGATGCCCGCGTTGTTCACGAGAATGTCGAGGCGACCGAACGCGTCGATCGCGGACCCGATGATGTTCTTCGCGCTGTCGTACTCGGCGACGCTGTCGTAGTTCGCGACGGCCTCGCCGCCCCGACTCTTGATGACATCGACGACGGTGTCGGCGGCCCGTTTGTCGGAGCCCTCTCCGCTCACCGATCCGCCGAGGTCGTTCACCACGACCTTGGCACCGTGATCGGCGAGCATGATCGCTTCGCCGCGTCCGACCCCATTGCCCGCACCGGTGACGATGGCCACCTTGCCGTCGAGCATGCCCATTTGCGCGTTCCCCCTGCTGCCAAGAAAACTGACGTTGGCGTCACCGTAGCGCGGGCTTTCGAGCGCGTGCCAAAGGCAGAGGAGCAGGTGGGCATGGCCGTCGACACCAGTGTGATCGGGCGGCAAACGGGTGCGTGGCGCGTCGTGCTCGACCGTTCCGTGCTCGCCAATTTCGCCGCCGCCGTCGGTGATAGCAGCGCCGTGTATCGCGGAGCGAATGCACCCGCGCCGCCCACATTCACCTTCGCCGCGCCCTACTGGTCAGGGCTTTCGACGAGCGATCAGCCCGCCGACCCCACCGCGGGCCGCGGGAATCCAATGCACCAGATCATGGGCGAGCTGCACGCCAAGGGCGCGCTGGTGCTGCACGGTGAGCAGGAGTTCGAGTACCACCGCACGCCGGTCGCGGGCGACGTCCTCGACGGAGTGCAGACCATCACCGACATCTACGAGAAGGCGTCGGCCAGCGCCGACATGACCTTCGTGGTGATGGAGACGCAGTGGAGCGACTCCCGCGACGGATCACCGGTCGTGACCGAACGGTTCAATCTCATCGCTCGATTCAGAAAATAGGTAAGGGAGTCTCTCGTGGGACGTTTGCAGGACAAGGTCGCGATCATCACCGGTGCAGGCCAGGGGATCGGGCTCGCGTACGCCGAGCGCTTTCTGGCCGAGGGCGCCAAGGTCGTCGTGGCCGAGATCAACGAAGCGCGCGCCGCCGCGGGCATGAAGACGCTCGAGGGCAAGGGTGAAGTCGCGCTCGTGCAGACCGACATCTCCGACGAAGCGTCGGCGCAGGCGTGTGTCGACAAGGCGGTCGAGTTGTTCGGCACCGTCGACATCTTGCTGAACAACGCCGCGCTCTACTACGACATCGACAATTTCGATCCGAGCCTCGACTACCTGAAGAAGGTGTTCGGGGTGAACCAGTTCGGCGCGTGGCTCATGTCGCGCGCCGTCGCGCCCGTGATGGCGAAGCAGCGGTACGGGCGCATCATCAACGTGTCGTCGGGCGCGGCGTATGCGTATTCGTTCCCCGCGTTCGGCGACGAGTTCACGGGCTTGGGCAACTTCAGCTATTCGATCACGAAGTGGGGCATCGTCGGACTGACGAAGTTCATGGCCGCGCAACTCGGCAACTGGAACATCACGGTCAACTGCATCGCGCCCGGCGTGACGATGACGGAAGCGACGAAGAAGATCGTCCCCGACTTCTTCATCGAGGGCATGACCGCGCAGACCGCGATGAAGTCGACGCTGGAGCCCGAAGACCTCGCCGGTACCGCGGTGTTCTTCGCGAGCGACGACGCCAAGTTCGTCACCGGGCAGACCCTGGTGGTCGACGGCGGGCTCGCAATGCCCGCCTAGGCGTATTGGCCCGGAGCGTTGCTAGGAGTTCGGCTCCCCGGGCCCACGGATGCCGATGCGCTCTCCTTCGATCGGCAGAAGGTGCGCAACCTTGCCGACGTCGACGGTCAACGTCGGTAGCGGCTGCGCGACGAATCCGTCGAGCCTCCAGGGAACGATCTTCATCACGACGTAGATCGTGAACCTTTGGCCGGGGTGCACCGCCAACTGCTCGAACGGCTTGGCGTGCTGCCAGAAGGTGTCGCGAACCGGATTGGCCGCGACCCGCAGTTCGGTCGGGACGATCGGACCGTAGGGCGATGTCGGCACTACGAACCCCGTGACGGTCGCGGTCGTGTGGCCCGTGTTCGCCAGCACCGCGCCGATGACGACGAGCGCGCGCCGCCGGTACTGCCAGTACGACGCGTCGGTCGGCACATTGGGTTCCACGCTCGGTGCCGTCGACGTCGAGCTGTCTTCGTCGGCGGTGAGCGGTTGATACTGCCGACGGACTGCGTTCGCGTGGGCACCGATCGGAATCGCGATCGCGAGCGCGGCGACGGCGACGATCGCAAGCGCGACGACGACCTTGCGCCGCAGCCGCCAGGCGCGGATGTAGGCGAAACGGCGGGGTGCAGTCGGTCCGTAGCCTGCGGCTTCGCGCATGAGGCGCGCGTACTTGTCGCCCGGTCCGAGCACGGCGCCCGGATTCGTGCGCGGCGGTAACTCGTCGATCCGGCTCGCCAGGTCGCCGAGCAGCTGCTGACGCTGCGCCCAGGGAATGTCGAGCAGCAGCCGTCGCACCGAATCGAAATACTCGGCGCGCGCCGGCTCCGTTCGACTTCCGACCTTCATCGCTTCGGCTTCCGGCTCGTGTCGATGAGATTGTCGACGGCCTTGGCGATCTCCGTCCACGACGAGATCATCTGTTCGAGCGCGTCGCGCCCGGCTGCGGTCAGGTCGTAGTAGCGGCGGGCCGGACCTTGTCTCGACGGCACCATCCGGGAGCGGATGAGCCGCTGCGATTCGAGGCGGCGCAAGGTTCCGTAGACCGAAGGCTCGGCGACGCGTTCGATTCCGGCGTCGCGGATGCGCTGCACGAGCTCGTAACCGTACGACTCACTGCGCCGGATGGCCGCGAGCAATGCGATGTCGAGCGCGCCCTTGAGGAGCTGTTCCTCCTGCACGGTACTGTTTATAACAGAGTACCGACGGGATTGGGAAGCGTTCCGGCTACGGGTGGCAGATGATCTCGCCGTGCAGCACGGCAAACCACGCGTCGGGATCGGCAGCCCAGGTGCGCCACGCGGCAGCCATGTATTCGAGGTCGGCGCGGGTCGCGAAGCCCTCCCGTTCGGCCTGCGTCGCGATGGCCGAGGTCGTGATCCGATCGGCCCAGAGGTCGCCCCACCACGCGCGATCCTCGGGGGTGGCGAAGCACCAGGCCGACGCGCTCGGTTCGACCTTCGAGAAGCCCGCCGCGTTCGCCCACGCGAGAAGTACGCGTCCCGCATCGGGTTCACCGCGGTTCGCCCGCGCGATGTTGTCGTAGAGCGACAGCCACGCGTCGAGCGTGGGTGACCTCGGATACCAGGTGAAGGCCGAGTAGTCGCTGTCGCGTGCCGCGACCACGCCGTCGGGCTTGCACACGCGCCGCGTCTCGCGCAGTGCACCGACCGGATCGGGAAGGTGTTGGAGAACCTGGTGCGCGTGCACCACGTCGAACGACGCGTCGGGAAAGTCGAGGGCGTACACATCACCGGTCGCGAACGCGACGTTGTCGACATCGGCCGCGTCGCGCGCGGCCTGCGCGATCACGTCGGCCGACGCGTCGATCCCGACGACGTGACCCGGTGCGACCCGGCGCGCGATGTCGACGGTGATCGTCCCCGGCCCACAGCCCACGTCGAGCACTCGTGTACCCGGAACGAGTCGCGGCGCCAGGTAGGCAGCCGAGTTCTCGACGGTGCGCCAGCGATGCGAGCGCAACACACTCTCGTGATGGCCATGCGTGTACGACATGGGCCCATGATCGCAGCCCGGGCGACTGCGGGGCCCGTGAATATGCAGCCGCGCGCGCCGGCTCCGCGCGTCGTCATCCCACTGCGGATGCGGCGACGATCGGAGCCGGGGTCGGAGATCCGCCTGCACTCCCGAAGAAGAGGGCGTTCGAGAAGTTGAAGGCTCCACCGTCGGCGGCGACCATCAGGTAGGCGTCGCCGTACGGGACCATCGTGACGATCGGCCGATTCAGCGCGACCGAGCCCATTGATCCTCGGAAGGGCGCATCGAAACTGAATACGCCCCCGTCGGACGCTACGAGCCAGTAGCCGGTGTTGTCGGCGTTCGGCACGATGCCGACGACGGGCCGGTTGAGGTGGATGGCTCCCGTCGAGCCGTGGAACTCGGCGTCGCCGAAGGCAAAGACTCCGCCGTCGCCGGCGACCATGAAGTACCCCTTGCCCGTTGAGGTCGCGATCGATCCGACGATCGGTCGGTTGAGTCTCGAACCGGCGAGGTCACCGAAGTCCGCGGCGTCGCCGAACCGGAGCGCGCGGCCGGCCGTGGTGAACAGCCAGTAACCCTTGCCGGTCGGGGTGGCCGAGATGCTGGTGACGACCTCACCGTGGCTCGGGAACTGCCCGCTCTCCGCGCCGCCGAGGTAGGGCGCATCGCCGAAGGCGTCGACCTGTCCGATGTTGTTCACGACCCAGTAGCCCTCGCCCGACGGGGTCCGCGCCATGTCGACGACGTGCGTCTCCGAGGCATCACCGAGGTCGTCGGAGCCGCCGAACGCGTTCACCGCCCCGTTCGCGCCGACCATCGCGTATCCGACGCGGCGGCGCAGCGTGAGCGATCCCCGCATGAGGAACGCGCTCGGGGCGGGTTGGAGGTCGTTCGCTTCTCCCGTCAGGGCGATGTCGAGATGTGCACTCGCGATGTCTCGGGCGCCCACGACGTCGGCGTGCATGCACAGAGCCTGCGGATCGTGTGTACACCGTGGCCAAGAGAGTGGCGACACCGGACCGCTCATCGTCATGCCGTCTGATCGAGTAAATGTCGCGGTGTTGTTGTAGGTCCAGAACTGGTAATGACCGCGACCGAGCTGGCCCGATGACGTGTAATGGCCATCCCATACGGGCCAATGCACGGCGACATCGGCGGTGCCGGTTCCACCGCCGACGAAAGACTGTGTCGGAGCCGCGGCCGACGCGGGCTGCTGTGTGGCGCCCGCCGAGATCGAGACCCCCGACACCGGGACCGTCAGCCCCATAGCGAGGCCGACGACAACGAGCACGCGCCTCGGCATGTTGTTCACACCTCTAGAGACGCGACGACCCGACCAGAAGTTCCGCGGTGTGCCCCGGCTGCGGATTCTCGGGTCGTTCCGTTCCCTGTGAGGGCATGGAACGACCCGAGAATCGCCGTTCCGGGCGGAATTACACTCCGCGCATGGCGATCGACGGGTTTGTCGCGACGGAGTTCGAACCGGTGCTCGACGCATTTGCGGCGAACTTCGACGAGCGCGGTGAAGTCGGAGCGGCGGTCAGTGTGTATCTCGACGGGCAACCGGTCGTCGACCTGTGGGGTGGCGTCGCCGATCCGACAACCCAGGCGCCGTGGCGCGACGACACGCTCGTCCTCGTGTACTCCGCGACCAAGGGCGTCACCGCAGTCTGCGCCAACCTTCTCATCCAACGCGGACTGCTCGACCCCGAGGCCAAGGTTGCGACGATCTGGCCGGAGTTCGCCGCGAACGGCAAGGCGGACATCACCGTCGGCCAGGTGATGTCGCACCAGGCCGGTCTGCCGCTCGTGGAGGGCGAGTTCACTCTCGCCGAATCACTCACGTGGCCCACGATGGTCGACGCGCTGGCCGCGCAGAAGCCGATCTGGGAGCCGGGAACCAAGCACGGCTACCACATGCGCACCTACGGCTGGCTGGTGGGCGAGATCGTTCGCCGGACCGATCCGCAGCATCGCAGTGTCGGTCGCTTCTGGCGCGACGAGATCGCCGACCCGCTCGACCTCGACTTCTGGATCGGGCTGCCGGAGGATCTGGAACCCCGCGTCGCGCAACTGGTGCCGCCGGAGACCGACCTGCGCGCCGCGCTCGCACCGTTTGGTGACGACCTGCTTCTCGCGCGCGTCTTCTCGAATCCGGGCGGCAACTTCAACTACGACGCGATGTGGAACACCCGCCAACTGCGCGCCGCCGAACTCCCGAGCTCGAACGGGATCGGGAACGCCCGGGGCCTGGCCCGGCTCTACGCGTCGTGCATCGGCGAGATCGACGGACAGCGCACGTTGAACGCGGCAACGGTTGCGGGCGCGACGCTCGAGCGCGTCTGCGGCAAGGACGAGGTGCTGATGATCGAGAGCTGCTTCGGTCTCGGCTTCATGCTCGGACGTGCGTTCGGTGCCGCCAACCCGCCCGACGCGTTCGGTCATGCCGGAGCGGGCGGTTCGCTCGCGTTCGCCGATCCCGATTCCGGCATCGCGTTCGCGTACGTCATGAACGACCTGCGCTTCGGGGCCGAGGGCGACCCGCGCAGCGAGGAGCTCGTGCGGGCCGTCTACCGCGTGCTCGAGCCCGGCAACTGATCGAAGGGGAGCGCGCGGTCGACGCGCGGCTCCTCGGGCAGACCGAGTACGCGCTCGCCGATGATGTTGCGCTGGATCTCGTCGGTGCCGCCCCGGATCGAGATCGACGGCGCGGTCAGGAACAGCGTCTGCCATTCACCGTGGGGGTCGAGGGCGGCGTCGGCGCCGAGAATGCGAGTGGCCAGTGCGGTATACGACTTGAACAGCGCCGCGCCCCGCGCCTTCATCCCCGATCCTTCGGGACCGGGCCGACCGGCGCGGGCCGTGTCGCGCGCCCGCCGTGCGGTGTATCCCATGACGCGTGTCTCGATGAACATCTGGGCCAGTGCGTCGCGGATCACGGGTTCCGCCGTACGCCCCCGAGCCTGCGCCAACGCGACCAGCCGGTCGACATCGAGCAGGCCGCCGCTGCCGCCCGCGGTCGCCGCGCCCCGCTCGTACGACAGACACGTGAGCGCGACGCGCCATCCGTCGCCGACGGCACCAATCCGGTCTGCGTCGGGAACGCGGGCGTCGTCGAGGAACACCTCGGTGAAGTGCGCGTCGCCGTTCATCTGCCGCAGCGGCCGGACCTCGACGCCCGGCGTGTGGAGATCGAGGGCAAAGGCAGTGATGCCGCGATGCTTCGGGACCGACGCGTCGTGGCGGGCGAGCAGCAACCCGTAGCGGGAGTACGCACCCCGGCTCGTCCACACCTTCTGGCCGTTCACGCGCCACTCGTCGCCGTCGCGCACCGCGCGCGTCGACAGTCCCGCGAGATCGGATCCCGCACCGGGCTCGGAGAAGAGCTGACACCAGATCTCGGTTCCGGCGGCGATCGCCGGGAGCCAGCGGGCGCATTGTTCGGGTGTTCCGTGCGCGATCAACGTGGGCCCGACGAGCTCGAGGCCCACGAGGTACGGGTAGAGGTCGGGAACTGCGAAGGCGGCGAGCTCGCCCCGCACGATGCCCACCTCCTCGGCCGACGCACCGAGGCCGCCGTACTCGCGTGGCCACGACGGCGCCGCGAGGCCGGACCCTTCGAGCGCCTGCAGGAAGTCGCGCCCGGCGCTCAGATCGTCGGAGCCGGCACCCAGCACCGACGTGTGCGCGTCGGCCGGACGCGGTGCCAACCGCGCCGCGAGCTCGGCGCGCACCGAGTGCCGGAAGTCATCCATGGACCAATTCTCCGCGCAACGGCGCCTTCTGCACCTTCCCGCTTGCGGTGCGGGGGAGCGACTCCCGGATCTCGAGCCGTTCGGGCAGCTTGAAACGGGCCAGTCCGCGCTCCACGAGATGGGTGCGAACCGCGTCGAGCTCGGGCGCGGCCCCCGGGTGCGCGATCACGAACGCGCACACCTTCTCGCCCATGACCGGGTCGGGCATCGCCACGCACGCGGCCTCCGCGATCGTGGGATGGGTGACGAGCAGGGCTTCGACCTCTTGCGCAGAGATGTTCTCGCCACCCCGGATGATGATGTCCTTCAAGCGGTCGACGATCGTGAGGTATTCGCCGTCGTACGTGGCGAGATCGCCGGTGCGGAACCAACCGCCGTCGACGAACGCTTCGGCGTCGAGGACCGGATCCAGATAGCCGGTGAACATCTCCGGACCCCGGGCCAGCAACTCGCCCGGTACACCCGGCGCGAGATCGGCGAGCGTCGTCGGGTCGACGATCCGCAGCTCCGCGGCACCGATCAAGGGTCCGTCGGTGGTGGCGTCGCGCTCGAGCGTGTCGCCCGCCCGACCGGTCGTGAGCGTCGGGTACTCCGTCGAGCCGTACGTGCGCTTGCACCAGCAGTCGAACTCGGCCGCACCTTCGCGCACCATCGCGGGCGCCACGCCTGCGCCGCCGAGCGAGAACATCCGCACCGACGTGCGATCGGTCGTGGCGAAGGTGGGATGGTCGATCATCGTGCGCATGAACACGGGCGTGGAGATCATCACCGCGATCGAGTGTTCCTCCACGAGCTCGAGCGCGCGGCCCGGATCCCAGGTATCCATCAGCACGGTCGTGATTCCGTTCGTCACGGGGAGAAGTACGCCGTACGTGAGTCCGGCGACGTGCGTGACGGGCATCGGCAGCAACAACGATTCGCCGGGTGACATCGCGTGGGCAGCTGCGATCGTGTCGGCCTCGACGCGCAACGACTGGTGCGTGTGCACGACGCCCTTGGGCTCTGCGGTGGTGCCCGACGTCCAGAGGATCAGCGCGGGATCGTCGACGCGTACGGCGACGGAAGGCGGATCCCATCCCGATTCAAGCTCGATTTGTGGGCCACGGAACGCGACCACGTCGCCGTCGAAGCCGGTGCTGCGCACCATGCTCACGTAGTCGGTCCCGCGGAACGCATGCGGGACGGCGATGACGCGCGCGCCGGTCTGTTCAAGGATGTACCCGACCTCGTGCGCACGCAACGTCGGTGTGATCGGGCTCGCGGTCGCGCCGCACATCCAGATGCCCCAGCAAAACGAGATCGACTCGTGCCAGTTCGGCAACTGCCAGCACACGACGTTGCCGGGCCGCACGCCGCGCGACCACAGCGCGGTTGCGTACCGTTCCGCGTTGGCGCGGATGTCGGTGATGCGCTTCGGGGCGTATCTACCGTCGATGATCGCGACCTGGTGCGGATCGGCGGCCGCGAGTCGGTCCAACAGTGTCTCGTCGGTCCAGATGCCGTCCACGCGCCAACGCGCACGCACCTCGGCGGGCGCGGGATGCGCGCGGGTCACTGCGCGCCGTAAACCGGTGCGGGCGTGGGCGCCTGCGCGATCAGCTTGTGCACCGCGGTACCGACCTCGGCCGGATCCCAGCGCCCGTTCTTGTCGAGGCTCGGGCCGTGCTGCCAGCCGTCGGCGACCGAGATGAGGCCGCCCTCGACCTCGAAGACGCGGCCGGTGATGCCGGCCGACTCCGTGCTGCCGAGCCAGACGACGAGGGGCGAGATGTTCGCCGGATCGTTGACGTCGAAGCCCGACTCCGGCACCTGCATCCGGTCCCCGAAGACCTCTTCGGTCATGCGGGTGCGGGCCGCCGGTGCGATGGCGTTGGCCGTCACGCCGTAGCGACCCATCTCCGCCGACTCGACGAGGGTGAGCGCGGCGATGCCGCCCTTGGCCGCGGAGTATGCGCCCTGGCCGACGCTGCCCATGAGTCCCGCGCCCGACGACGTGTTCACGATGCGGGCGTCGACGGTCTCGCCGCTCTTGCTCTGCGCGCGCCAGTATTCGGCCGCGTGCCGGGTCACGGCGAAGTGACCTTTGAGGTGAACGCGGATGACCGCGTCCCATTCTTCCTCGCTCGTCGTGAACACCATGCGGTCGCGCACGAAGCCCGCGTTGTTGACGAGCACGTCGAGTCCGCCGAACGAATCGATCGCGGTTTGCACGAGCTGCCGCGCGCCGTTCCAATCCGCGATGTCGTCGGTGTTCGCGACGGCTTCACCGCCGAGCGCGGCGATCTCGTCGACGACGTCCTGCGCGGGCCCCGCGCTCCCGCCGGTTCCGTCGCGCGCCACACCCAGATCGTTGACGACGACCCGTGCGCCTTCTCGCGCGAATCCCAGGGCGTGCTCGCGGCCGATGCCGCGGCCCGCGCCGGTAACGATGACGATACGTCCCTCGCAGATGCCGCTCACGGGGCCGTACCCTACCGTCGGCCTCCCTCAGGACATCGGGTCGGAGAGCGGCGCAGCTTGCGCGATCTCGGCGTCGTTGTCCGCGCCTTCGTCCCACGGCGCCGGGCGTCCGAAGAAGAAGCCCTGGGCGAAGTCGCAGTCGAGGCGTTCGAGGCGGCGCGCCTGCTGCTCGGTCTCGACACCTTCGGCCACGACTTCGAGCTCGAGTCCGTGGCCGAGGTTGATGATGCCGCTGACGAGCGCTTCCGACTGCTGGCGTTCGCCGAGTCCGCACACGAAGCTGCGGTCGACCTTGAGCTGGTGGATCGGGAGCGCACTCAAGTTCGACAGGCTCGAATAGCCCGTACCGAAGTCGTCGAGCGCGATCCGGATGCCGACGTCGTCGAGGGCTCGGAGCGTCGCCGCGATGTTGTCGGGGTCGTCGATAAGCAGGCTCTCGGTGATCTCGAGCGTCAGCGATCCGTAGGGGAGCGTCGAGACGAGCTCGGTCAGGCGGGGCACGAAGTCGGGCTCGGAGAGTTGGCGGGCCGACACGTTTACCGCGATCGAGAGGTCGGGCCGTTTCAGCAGCCGCTCGTGCGCGTGTTCGAGGACGCGCCACCCGAGCGGGACGATGAGGCCGGTGTCCTCGGCGAGCGGGATGAAGTCGCCGGGCGGAACGAGCCCGAGCTCGGGGTGGTTCCAACGCACGAGAGCTTCGAGCGCGACGGGCAAGCGGGAGCGGATGTCGACGATCGGCTGGTAGTACACGACCAGCTCGTCGCGCTCGAGTGCGTGGTGGAGTCCGGTGACGCGCGCCAGGCGGTTCGTCGCGGTGGGCGTCTCGCGTCCGGTCTGGTATTCGATGCTGCGACGGCCCCGTTGCTTGGCCCGGTACATCGCGTCGTCGGCTTCGCGCAACAGGTCGGCGGCGTCGGCGTCGTCGCGGGCGACCGACACGCCGATGCTCGCGCTGACGAACAGCGTCTCGGAGTCGAGCTCGAACGGCTGCTCGAGGAGGGCGGCGACGCGTTGCACCGCCGCGTGGACCTCGAGGTCGTTCTTCACGTCCTCGACCACCACGACGAACTCGTCACCGCCGAGGCGGGCGACGGTGTCGGAGCCGCGGAGCCCGTCGATCATCCGTTGCGCGACCTGCGTGAGCAGTCGGTCGCCGGCGTCGTGACCGAGACTGTCGTTGACGAGCTTGAACCGGTCGAGGTCGAGGAACAGCACCGCAACCGCCGTTTCGTCGCGTCGCGAACGCTGGAGCGCGTGCGTGAGCCGGTCGTTCAGCAGGGCCCGGTTCGGGAGGCCGGTCAGCGCGTCGTGGTACGCGCGGTACTCGAGGTCTTCGCGCGCCCGAGCCTGCTCGATCGCGACGGCCGCGAGCGACACGACGCGCTCGATCAGTGGCCGGTGACGATCGCGGTCGACGTCGTCGTTGTCGAACAACAACGTGAGCGTGCCGGCCACCGAGTCGCGGTTCGGCAGCTCGATCGGCACCGACCACGAAGCCGAGATCCCCACCTCGGCCGCGACCTCGTTGATGGGCACCGAACCGCCGGGCGCGTAGTTGATGAAGATCTCCTCGCGCGTGCTGGCCGCACGCCGCGCCGGACAGTTCCGAACCGACGCTGATCGTCGCCACCCGGTCGAACGCTTCCGGTGGGAAGTCCGGGGCCGCGGCGACGTTCAGCTGTTCGCCTTCGAGCAGGCGGATCAAGCAGTACTTCGCGCCCGCGCAGACCGCGGTGAGGCTCGCGACCTTGTCGAGAACCGTCTCGAGGCGCTCGCCCCAGGCGATCATCTCCAGGATGCGCGACTCTTCGGCGAGCAGGTCGTCGAGCGCTTTGCGTTCACTGACGTCACGGACATTGAGGATGATGCCGTTGATCGTGGGGTCGTCGAGCCGGTTCGAGATCGAGCTCTCCTGCCAGTGCCACCGATCGTCGCCGTGGCGCACACGCACGACGGCGCGCGTCGTCTCCTCGGGGTACTCCAACATGCGCGCCCACGCTGCACCGATCAGGCCCGCGTCGTCCGGGTGCACGTAGCTGCGCACGAAGTTGCCCACGAGCGACTCCGCGCGCTGTCCCGTCAGCCGTTCGTACGAGGGACTCACGTACTGACAGCGTGCTTCCAGGTCGAGGATGATGATGCCGTCGGCCGCGTGTTGCACGAGCGTGCGAAAGCGCGCCTCGGCCGCGGCGACGCTGGCCGCGGCGGCGCGTCGTTCGGTGATGTCGTGCACGTTGACGACGATGCCCGTGATCACCGGGTCGTCGAGCAGGTTCGTCAGCGTGATCTGGCACCATCGCACCGAACCGTCCCGGTGCGTGATGCGGATGTCGTCGCGCACCGATCGACCACCGTCTTCGAACGCGTCGCCCTTGCTGTTGCTCCGGATCCGTTCCACGTCCTCGGCGCGGACGATGACGCCGGCATCGTTGCGGCCCACCAAGTCGTCCACGGAGTAGCCGGTGACGCCTTGGATCGCTTCGGTCGCGAAGACGATCGTGCCTTCGCGGTCGAGCACCACGACCGCGTCGGCCGCGTTGAGGAGCAGCCGCCGGAAGCGGTCTTCACTCTCGCCCAGCGTCAGCGCCGCGATCTCGCGGTCGCGTGCACTCACCCAGACGATGCGCATGACGAACAGGAGCCCGGCGGCCATCAGTGCGGCGATGCCGTGGCTCTGACCCGGGGTGACGACGCTCGGCGCCCAGCCCAAACCGACCGCGACCTCGGCGCCCGCGAGGCAGACCAGGCTCCACACGGTCGCGGGGAAGACGGCCGGGGAGCCCTCGATCGCGACGGCCTGGGCCGCGCAGAAAACGAAGCCCACCGACAGGACCGCGCCCCAGCCGGTCGCGTAGATCACGAAGGTGACGCCGATGACCTGCAGGCCGATGCGCAGGTTCAGCGGCAGCATCCGGGCGCGCTTCCAATACAGGACCGCCGACGTCACGAGCAGCGCCACGACCGTGACGCCGACGAGCACTTCGATGGGTACGGGCGCGAGGATTCCCATGGCCCGGAGCCCGAGCAGTGCCGCCAGCGCGAAAACGGTCATCCCGAGCGTCTCGAACAACGCCCGGGAGGGTGAGCGTTCCATCTTCTGTTGTCTCGGTTCGTTCTGGTTGGAAGCTGACACCCGGCTCGCGGCGAAGGTCCGATTTCGGCCGACTGCGGGTTACGGTGAGCCGAAAATCACCATTCGTCGGAGCGTTGGGAGCGGTGCCGAAGATGAAGTTCGGTGTGACCATGTTCATGACCGACCAGACGATCGGGCCGGTCGAGTTGGCCCGGGAGATCGAGGCCCGGGGCCTGCACTCGATGTACGTGCCCGAGCACACGCACATCCCCACGAGCCGGCGGACCCCGCCGCCGACCGGTGACGCGGAGCTGCGCGAGGAATACAAGCGCACGCTCGACCCGTTCGTCGCGTTGGCGATGGCGGCCGCGGTGACCGAACGGCTCGTCGTCGGCACCGGGATCTGCCTGGTTGCGCAACGCGAGCCCATCGTCACGGCCAAGGCCGTGGCAACACTCGACCGCGAGTCGGGCGGCCGGTTCGTCCTGGGTATCGGGTTCGGTTGGAACGCGGACGAGATCGAGAACCACGGCGTCGACATGAAGCAGCGCCGCGCCGTCACGCGCGAGCACACGTTGGCGATGCGCGCGCTGTGGAACAACGACGTCGGGTCGTTCGACGGTGAGTACGTGCACATCACGCCGTCGTGGTCGTGGCCCAAACCCGCGCCGAGTGGTCCACCGATCCTCATCGGCGGTGCGCCGGGCCCCAAGCTGTTCGCGGCGGTGGCGGAGTACGCCGACGGTTGGATCCCGATCGGTGGCGCGGGAGTGCGCGCTGCGCTCGTCGACCTCGCCCGTGCGTGTGAGGAACGTGGCCGCGATCCCGAGACGTTGCGCATCGTTCCGTTCGGCACGGTGCCCGACGCGGGCAAGCTCGAGTACTACGAGTCGATCGGTATCGAAGAGGTCGTGTTGCGGCTGCCGGGGGGCACGCGCGATCGCGTGCTCCCGCACCTCGACGCGCTCGCGGAGTTGGCCCGATGAGTGGGCCGGACAGCGCGCCGGTGTTGGCCGGCCTCGATGTCGCGGGTGATGCCGACGCGTGGGGAGCGGCCGGATTCTCGGTCGACGCGGACGGTGTCTGCCGGCTCGGGCATCTGCGCATGCAGACGGGCGTGGGGGAGAGCGGGATCTCGGGCTGGACGCTCGGCCGGGAATCGGTCGTGGAACCGGCCGTACACCCCAACGGCGCGCTGCTGCTCGACCACCTCGTCGTGTTCACCGACGATCCCGATCGCACCACGCTCACGTACGCCGCGCTCGGACTGGAGGCGCGGCGCGTGCGCGACCTCGGCAACGGCACCACGCAGACGTTCTTCCGTGCGGGCGAGGTCATCATCGAGCTCGTCGGCCCGATTCCCGCCGACGACGGTGGCGCGGGCGAGCGCTTCTTCGGCCTGTCACCGACGGTCGCCGACCTCGAGGTCTGCGCGCAGCTGCTCGGCGACCGGCTCGGCGCGATCAAGGACGCGACGCAACCCGGGCGTCAGATCGCGAGCCTGCGCCACGCCGCGTGCGGGTTGACGATCCCGATCGCGTTCATCTCGCCGGAGCCGGCCCGATCATGACCTTGGAACCGGTTCCCGACGACTGGGAGCGCGCGCTGGCGATCGTCGCCCACCCCGACGACATGGAATACGGCGCGGCCGCCGCGGTCGCGCACTGGACCACGCGGGGCAAGCACGTGAGCTACCTGCTCGTCACCCGGGGCGAAGCGGGCATCGACGACCTCGAACCGGTCGAGTGCGCGCGGATTCGCGCAGCCGAAGAGCGGGCCAGCGCGGCGATCGTCGGCGTCGAGGCGGTCGAGTTCCTCGATCACCGCGACGGCGTCGTCGAGTACGGGTTGCCGCTTCGCCGCGACCTCGCGCTGGCGATCCGGCGGCACCGGCCCGAGGTCGTGATCACGCTCAACCACCAGGAGACCTGGGGCGGCGCGAACTTCAACATGGCCGACCACCGCCACGTCGGCCTGGCCGTGCTCGACGCGGTACGGGACGCGGCCAACCGGTGGGTGTTCACCGATGCGCCCGGCTCCGAGCCGTGGTCGGGAGTGCGATTCGCGTTGATCGCGGGCGGTTCGGCCACGCATTTCGTCGACGTGTCGGGCGAGCTCGAGCTGGGGATCGCGTCCCTCGAGGCCCACGCTCGGTACCTGGCCCACGTCGGCACGAATGCCCGCGAGTTCCTGACGTCGATCGCGGAACAGGCCGGACGCGAATGCGGCGTGCAATACGCGACCGCGTTCGCGCTCATCTCCGTCTGACCCCGCCGGCATCGCCCACTGACATCGCCCACCTACGGGACCGGGCGCGCGAGGATGCCCGGATGCCTCTCGGACTCGTGCACTTCGACCCCGACTCCCTCCCGCCCGTCGCGACACCCTGCCTGCGGTGCGGCGCGGAGACGATGTCGCGGTTCGCGGGCCCGTGCCCGGCGTGCACCCAGGAGCTGCGGGCGATGTTCGAAGGCCGCGCCCGAGCGGTGGCCGAAGAGGAATACGTCCCGAAGATGAACGTCACCCCCAACGCCGTCGCCCTGAAAGACGACTGACCTCCCATTTCCCTGCCATCAGATGGCAGGGTTCTTGCTTCATGGAGACCGATTCGCTGCCATCAGATGGCAGGGTTTTCGGAGGATAGCGTGGGGTTGTGCCGGTCGGGACCCGGGGAAGTGTCGATCTCTACGCCGTGCTGCGCGTCGACGCGTCGGCGAGTGGCGACGAGATCGCCCGGGCGTTCCGTCTACGGGCCAAGGAGCTCCACCCGGACACGAACGTCGAACCGGACGCGGCCGAGCGGTTCAACGACCTGGTCGCGGCGTACGACGTGCTGTCGAACCACCGGACGCGCCGCGAGTACGACGAGGAGCGGAGCCGGCCGACGACGTTGGTGGCGGCCGGCAACGGCTCGGGCGGGGCCCGCCCCGCGAGCGTCGCCCCGGCCCCGAATCTGCCGATCGGCGCGCGTTGGTCGCGGCGCCGGGCGTGGACCGCGCTCCTCGCGGGCGTGCTCGTCACGGTGCTCGGTATCGGCGCCGCGCTCCTGACCTGGACGCTGCACGAGAGTGATGCCCGGCGCCACGCCGAGTACCGGCCGGTCACCGCGCTCCGGGTCGGCGACGGCGACATCACGTTCACCGCGGCCGACGGTCGGAGCGTGCGCACGCGCGAGCCCGAACAGCACGGCGAGGGCAGCGACCTCGGCCCGACGGTCGTGGTGCGCTACGACCCCGCGAACCCCACGCACGTGATCGTCGAGGGCAGCACCATCGGCCGTGACATCACGCTGGCGATCGTGGCCTTGAAGTTCTTGATCGGCGGCCCGGTCTTCGTCTTCTTGGGCGGCCGCCGCCTGCGCAGCCTCGCCCGGGGGCCTACAGCCGTTCGATGATGGTGACGTTGGCCTGGCCGCCACCCTCACACATCGTCTGCAAGCCGTAGCGGCCGTTCGTGCGCTCCAACTCGTACAGCAACGTGGTCATCAGCCGCGCGCCGGTGGCGCCGAGCGGGTGTCCGAGCGCGATCGCGCCGCCGTTGACGTTGACCTTGGCCAGATCGGCGTTGGTTTCCTTCTGCCAGGCGATCACGACCGACGCGAAAGCCTCGTTGATCTCGACGAGGTCGATGTCGTCGAGGCTCATGCCGCTCTTGGCCAACGCGTGCGCGGTCGCCGGGATCGGCGCAGTGAGCATCCAGACCGGATCGGCGCCGCGCACCGAGAGGTGGTGGATCCGGGCGCGCGGTTTCAATCCGTGCTGCTTTACCGCGTCGGCGCTCGCGATCAACAGTGCCGCGGACGCGTCGGAGAGCTGCGACGCCATCGCCGCCGTGAGCCGGCCGCCTTCGACGAGGGTGGGGAGCGAGCGGATCTTGTCGAGGTTCGGTTCGCGCGGACCCTCGTCGAAGGTCGCGTCGGCGAGGGGGACGATCTCCTTCTCGAACCGACCTTCGGCGCGCGCTCGCAGCGCGCGCTCGTGCGACTCGACCGCGAAGGCTTCCATGTCGTCGCGGGTGATGTTCCACTTCTCCGCGATCATCTCCGCGCTGCGGAACTGAGACACCTCTTGGGTGCCGTAGCGCGCTTCCCAACCGGGCGAGCCGCGGAACGGATCGGCGAAGCCGTACTGCTCGCCCGCGAGCATCGCCGCGCTGATCGGGATCGCGCTCATGTTCTGCACGCCCCCGCGACCACGAGGTCGGCCGTTCCCGACATCACGGCCTGTGCCGCGAAGTGCACCGCTTGTTGCGACGATCCGCATTGACGGTCGACGGTCGTGCCGGGCACCTCGTCGGGCATTCCTGCGACGAGCCAGCACGTGCGGGCGATGTCGCCCGCCTGCGGGCCGATGGTGTCGACACAACCGAACACGACGTCGTCGACCGCGGCCGGATCGACGTCGACCCGATCGAACAAGCGCGCGGATGGAATGCGCGCCGAGATCGGCGGGGTGCACCTTGGCGAGCCCGCCGTTGCGCTTCCCGACGGGGGTGCGCACGGCGTCGACGATGTAGGCCTCGTTCATGGCCGCATGCTAAAGGATGGCTTCGCCGACCCGGTTCCGGTGGAAGCGAATGTCGCCCGCCGAACGGGACAGGGCCCACGCCCGTTTCATGTAGAGGTGCAGGTCGTACTCGGTCGTGTAGCCGATGGCGCCATGGCACTGCAGTGCCGCTTTGGCGGTGAGTAGCGCGGCCTCGTCGGCTTTGCTCTTGGCCATGCCCGCGTGCACGGCGTCGAGCGTGGCCGCGGCCCGGTAGACGAGCGGGCGCGCGAACTCGAGCGCGATGCGGGCGTTGGCGAGGTGATGCTTCACGGCCTGGAACGAGCCGATCGGCACGCCGAACTGCCGCCGTTCCTTCGTGTACTCCGCGGTGAGGTCGAGCATGCGCTGCGCGAGCCCGCATTGCTGCGCGGCGGTGCCGATGACGGCGCGTGTGAACGAATCCCACAACGGCTGCCCGTCGATCGGAGTGGGCGTGCCGCGCACTTCGAACAGGCGCCGGGCACCGTCGACCGACGTGTGCGAAAGCAGTTCGACTTCGTCGCGTTGGAACATTCCCGCGTGGGTGAAGATCACGTCGACGGTGTCGGCCCACGGCACGAGCGAGTGTGCGAAGCCGACCGCGATGTCGGCGCGGCCGAGGTACGGCAGCCCGAACGCGGCACTCTCGACGATCGGCTCGGGCAGCGCGCCGCGTCCGGTCTCCTCGAGAATGAGCACGAGGTCGACGAGCGTGAGTCCGAGGCCGCCGTCCGCTTCGGGTACGAGCATGCCGATCACGCCCATCTCCGAGAGCTTGTCCCAGAGACCGGGGATGCGACCCGTCGAGTTCGTCCACGCGTCGCGCAGATGCGCGGGCGTGCACTCCTTCTCCAACAGGTCGCGCACGGCGTCGCGGAACGCGAGTTGATCGTCGGTGAACGCGAAGCGCACGGTCAGCGCCTCGGCATTCCGAGGACACGCTCCGCGATCACGTTGCGCTGGATCTCGTTCGTCCCCGCGTAGATCGGGCCCGCGAGCGCGAACTCGTAGCCCTTCATCCAGGCGCCGGTGTCGCCGTCGAGCAGCTCCGCGTGCTGGCCGAGGAGCTCGAGCGCGATCTCGTGGAGCCGCACGTCGAGCTCCGACCAGAACACCTTCACCATCGACGACTCCGCCCCCGCGCTCACCCCTTCGACGAGGCGCGTGACGGTCCAGAAGGTCTGCCAGCGGTACGCCTCGGCGTCGATGTAGGCCGCGATCACCCGGTCGCGCAGTTCGGGCGCGGCGTCGTCGTCGAGGGCGTGGTACAGGTCGATCAGGCGTTGCGCGGTGGCGAGAAAGCGGCCCGGCGACCGCAGTGTGAGTCCGCGCTCGGAACCGGTCGTGGCCATCGCCACGGCCCAACCCTGGTTGGGTTCGCCCAGCACATCGGTATCGGGGACGAACACGTCGTCGAGGAACACCTCCGCGAAACCTTCGTCGCCGTCGAGACGCTCGACACCGCGCACCGTCACCCCGGGGGTTGCGAGATCGACGAGGAAGTACGTGAGTCCGTGGTGCCGTTCGGCGTCGGGGTCGCTGCGGAAGAGACCGAAGAGGTGTGTGCAGAACGCGCCGCGCGTGGTCCAGGTTTTCTGTCCCGACAAGCGCCAACCGTCCGCGGCATCGTCGCGCACGGCCTTGCTCTGGATGCCGGCGAGGTCGCTGCCCGCGTTCGGCTCGGACCAACCCTGGCACCAGGTCTGCTCCCCCGCGGCCATCTTGGCGAGGATGCGTTCCTGCTGTTCGGGAGTGCCGAACTCGAAGATGGTCGGCGCGAGCAGGAAGATGCCGTTCTGCGTGACGCGCTGCGGCGCGCCGGCCCGGTAGTACTCCTCTTCGAAGATCAGCCATTCCCAGAGGCTCGCGTCGCGCCCACCGAATGCGGCCGGCCACGACACCACCGCGTAGCGGGCGTCGAACAGCTTGCGCTCCCATTCGAGGTGCGCGGCGAACCCGGCGCGGGTGTCGCCCGACACGAGGGCTGGGCGCGGGACGTTGGCCTCGAGCCACTCGCGGCACTCGGCGCGGAACGCTTCTTCGGCGGGAGTGAAAGAGAGATCCATGAGCGGCGGGCGATCGTAGCTGGCCTGCCCGCGCCGATTCCTGCCAACGTGGGCCCGAGGAGGTCTCGGGTGAGCGGAAACGTCGGAATCCACGCCATGAGCATCACGCCGTTCGAGCCGAACGGCGCGGTCGACGAGGGCTTGTTCCGCGCGCATCTGCGGTTCCTGGCGGGCGCCGGAGTCGGTGTCTACGTGGCGAGCCAGGGGAGCGGCGAGGGCGACCTGCTGTCGTTCGCGGAGAAGGTCCTCCTGTACCGGGCTGCGGTGGAAGAGCTCGGGGGCGTGGTGCCGGTGGTCGCCGCGGGCATCGGGCTCGCGGCGTCGACGGCGAGCACTCGGGATCTCGCGATCGCCGCGGCCGCGGCCGGGGTCGATGCGGTGCAGATCATCGCGCCCCGACCCGGGCCCTTGCGCCTGCGCGCCGACGAGCTCGACGCGCACTTCCGTACGGTCATCGAGGCCGTCGAGTGCGAGGTGCACGTCTCCAACAACGTCGCGCTCGCGGGTTACGAGCTTCCGCTCGCACTGGTGGCGGGTCTGGTCGAGGACTACCCGCACGTGCGGGTCGTGAACGTCTCCGACCCGCGCCTCGACGAGCTGCGGGCGTACGTGACCCAGCTCGTGGATCGCTTCGGCGCGCGGCTCGACGTGCGCGTGGGCATGCTGCGCGAGATCGTCGCGATGCACGCGCTCGGCGCGCGCGGCGTGTTGTGCTTCGAACCGAATGTCGCGCCCGGCGTCGTCACGAAGGTCTGGGCCGACCTCGAAGCAGGCACCGCGCCCGACACGACGCAGCTCCTCGAGCTCAACACCGCGTTGGCGAAGGGTGGGAACCCGCGCTCGCTGAAGGCCGCGCTCGCGATCATCGGCCGGAACGGCGGTTCGCTACGCGCGCCGTATCTCCCGCTCACCACGGAGCAGTACGAGGAGCTCGAGCGCGACCTCGCAATCGCGCTGCGCTGACGGCTCGCCCGACAGATCAGCGGCCGAAGCCGTAGAGCCGTTGCGCGTTACCGGTGAGGATGAGATCCCGTTCCGCCGCGTCGACGTCGGCGAAGGTCTTGTCGATCGCGTCCCAGGAGTGCGGCCAGTCGCTCGAGATGTGCGGATAGTCGCTCGACCAGAGGATGCGCTCGACCCCGATCGATGCCCGGTTCTCGATGCCGAACGGGTCGGTGAGGTACGTGAAATGCAGGTGGCGCTCGACGTATTCGCTCGGGAGGCCCGTGATGTGGAAATCGCTGATCGCGTCGAGGCGGCGGTAGTTGTTGTCGATCTGCTCCTTGAAATACGGCACCCAGCCGCAGTCGACTTCGGCGACGACCACGTTGAGCTCCGGGAAGCGGTCGAACACCCCGGCGAAGATCATCTGCACGATCCGGTTCGGCGCGTCGAAGAAGCGGCCGTAGCCCGGGAGCGCGGCGCGGTGTGACGCGGGCAGGTGTTGGCTCAGGCTCACGTGGATGTTGAGCGGGACGCCCGCCTCGACGATGCGTGCCCACACCGCGTCGTCTTCGTCGGCGATCTCCAAGGTGCCGTTCGGGTAGCACCCCATCATCACGCCGCGCATGCCCGGTCGGCCGAGCACGCGATCGATTTCCGCGATCGCGCTGTCGGCGCCGCGGTTCGGGAGAATCATCAAGCCCGCGAAGCGTTCGGGCGCGACCGCCACGTACTCCGACAACCAGCCGTTGTACGCCTGCACCAACGCAAGATGGAAGTCGACTTCCTTGGCCGCGACGATGCCCTGCGCGAGGCGGGGTGTGGGATACAGCACCTCGGCGTCGACGCCGTCGGTGTCCATCTCCGCGAGGCGCGCGGTGGGGTCGTAGCCACCATGACGCATGTCCTCGAACCGCGACCACGCGTGCATCTCGCTCGGTTCGAGACCCGCGCACACGTTCATCCCGAAGTTGATCGGGTCGCGCACCCCCTCGATGACCCACGCGTCGCCCTGTTCGAAGCGGTCGATCCGCGGGGCGCGATCCCGGAACTCGGCCGGCACGCGGGCGGTCCAAAGGTCGCCGGGCTCGTTGACGTGGCTGTCGCCGGAGATGAGTCGGTAGGTGCGTTCGGTCATCGGATCCTTGTAGCACTCACGGATGCCGACGGGCGACGCGGTCTCGGGTGCCATGGCAGAAATCGTCCGAACAATGTCATTGCTGCCAGCCGGGTCCTGGTCGACAATGATGCGCATGAGCTCCCGACCCAATCGACGACGAGTCGTGTTCGTCGTGTATCCGCAGATCACGGCCCTTGACCTCGTCGGGCCGCACGAGGTGTTCGCGGCGACGGGCAAGTACGACGTGTCCGTCGCCGGTCCGCGGGCGGGAGCGGTGGTCACCGTGCGCGGACCGGGCATCGTCGCCGACTGTGCGTTCGCCTCCGTGCGCGGTCCGATCGACACGCTCGTCGTGGTCGGCGGGGAAGGCGCGTTCGCCGCGGCCGACGATCCGCAACTCGTGCGCGCGGTCTCGAACCTCGCTCGGCGCAGCCGACGGGTGGCGTCGGTGTGCACCGGCGCGTTCGTGCTGGCCGCGGCCGGTCTCCTCGACGGCAAACGCGCGACCACGCACTGGACGTCGTGCGATTACCTCCACGAGACCTACCCGCAGGTCGAGGTCGATGCCGATCGCATCTTCGTGCAGGACGGCGCGGTATGGACGTCGGCGGGAGTGACCGCGGGCATGGATCTCGCCCTCGCGCTCGTGGCCGACGACCTCGGTCAGGACGCGGCCCGCGCCATCGCGCGCTATCTCGTGATGTACGTGCAACGGCCGGGCGGCCAAGCGCAATTCAGCGCGCAGATGCGTGCGCCGCGCGCGGCGCGTGATCCGCTGCGGGAGTTGCAGAGCTGGATCGGCGAGCATCCCGAGGAAGACCACTGCGTCGAACGGCTCGCAACCCGCGCCGCCATGAGCCCGCGACATTTCGCCCGCGTCTTCCGCGCCGAGGTTGGTTGCACGCCGGCCGCCTATGTCGAGCAGGTGCGCCTGGAGATGGCGCGTCGACTGCTCGAGACGACCGGGCTCGGCGTCGACGAGATTGCGACCACCGTCGGCTTCGGAACCCCCGAGACCCTGCGCCGCGTCTTTGCCCGGCGGGTCGGTGCGAGCCCCTCCGAATACCGAGATCGTTTCCGTTCGTTTCAACCGGCATAGGAGTTTCCCGTGGACATCGTCTGTTTCCTCTTCGACGGCATCACCGCGCTCGACATCGTCGGGCCCTATGAAGTCCTGCAGCGCCTGCCCGAAGCCGACGTCAAGTTCGTCGCGCCGACCGCGGGCGAGATCCGCACCGACAACTCGTTCCTCGGTTTCGTCGCCGACCATTCGATCGACGACGTCACGCGCGCCGACGTTCTCGTCGTGCCCGGTGGGTTCGCGACGCGCACGCTCGAGAAGGACGAGCGCGTTTTGGAATGGATCCGCGCCGTCGACCTCACGACGACGTGGACCACTTCGGTGTGCACCGGTTCGCTGATCCTCGGTGCCGCGGGTCTGTTGGAAGGCAAGGAAGCGACGACGCACTGGGCGTCGCTGGAGCGGCTGCGCGAATACGGCGCGATCCCGACCGGCCGTCGGGTGGTCGAGCAGGGCAAGGTCGTGACCGCGGCCGGGGTGTCTTCGGGAATCGACATGGCGCTGACCCTCGCCGCGAACATCGCGGGCGACGACTACGCCCAGGGGATCCAACTCGGCATCGAGTACGACCCACAGCCCCCGTTCGACGCGGGCTCGGTCGCGAAAGCGCCCGCACCGGTGGTGGAGTACCTCACCGAGGTCTATTTCCAGCGTGGGCTCACGAGTCCCACGGGGTAGACATGTAAGCCGTGACCGTCGACGACCCCGACGCCGAAGCCGACGAGTTGGACGCGGGCGACTTCTCGACGTGGCTGGCCGACATGCGGGCCGCGCTGCGGGGGGAGAGTGACTCCGACGTGCCGTGCGCGGGGTGCACCGCGTGTTGCACGTCGTCGCAGTTCGTGCACATAGGCCCGGACGAGACCGACACGCTCGCGCACATCCCGACGGCGTTGCTGTTCCCCGCGCCGCGCATGCCGCGTGGTCATGTGCTGTTGGGTTACGACGAACGCGGGCACTGCCCGATGCTGGTCGACGATCAGTGCTCGATCTACGAGCATCGTCCGCAGACGTGCCGGACCTACGACTGCCGGGTGTTCGCGGCGGCCGCGGTCGAGCTCGACGACGAGGAGAAGGCTGCGATCACCCGCCGGGCGCGCCGGTGGCGGTTCACGTACCCGACAACAGCCGATCGTGTGGCGCACGACGCGGTACGCGCGGCCGCGGAGTCCGCGCGCGAAGACGCGCCACCGGATGCGACGCAGGTTGCGATCACAGCCGTCGAAGGTTACGAACGCTTCCTGCCGGCGGGGGAGTGATGAATCCCGCGCCATCGCGGTGCGTAAGCTGAAACCGTGTTTCTCTTGATCTCGGGTATTGCGATCGCGCTCGGCGCGGCGGTGCGGTCTACGTGGTCGCCCTGCGGGCACTCGATGCTGTCGCAGATCACGCCCGTTGCCGAAGCCGGACGCGGGCACAAGTTCTCCCGGACCGCGGCCTGGTTCGTAGCCGGTGCGATCGTCGGCGGACTCTGCCTCGGCGCGCTCGATGGCCCTCGGCGCGGCCGCGCTGCGCGGCGCCGGGCTCGGCCACACCGCGCCGATCGCGCTCGTAGCCGGGTTCGCGTTGGCGGCGGCCGCCGTCGACACCGGCGTGCTCGGTTTCCGGCCCCCGTTCCTGCGCCGCCAGGTCAACGAGGATTGGCTCTCGAACTACCGGTCGTGGGTCTACGGCGGTGGGTTCGGCTGGCAGATCGGTTTCGGCGTCGCCACCTACGTGATGACCGCGGCCGTGCCGTTGTTGATCATCGTCGGCGTGCTCGGCGCGAGTCCGTGGGCGGCCGTGAGTCTCGCGGTGCTCTTCGGACTGGTACGCGGTCTCGCGGTTCTGCTCGCCGCACCGCTGCGCACCATGCCCGCGCTGATCGCGTTCCACCGCCGTTTCGAGGCGGCCGCGGAACCGGTGCGCCAACTCGTGATCGCGTTGCAACTCGTGGTTGCGGTGAGCGCGGCCTGGATCGGGGCCGCCCCGCTGGTTGCCGTCACGGTCACCGCGGCGGCCGTCGCGCTGGTTGTCGTCGGGCTACCGCGCCCGCATCCGGTTGTTGCGGGGGTTGTGCTCGACCTCGGCCCGGCCCAGGTGCTCGAGTAGCGGCGGCACGTACATCCCGAAGCGGCCGCGCAGGCCCTTCTTCAAGCCGTACCAACCGCCGATCGGGTTCTCGGGCGAACGCGCCCACCCCTCGACGGTGTCGGCCTTCGCGGGCTTCTGCTCGTCGGCGGAGCCGAGCGCCATCCAGTCGCCGTGCGCGCTGAGCATGGCGTGCAGGTCGTCGAGACAACGGGCGTCGTAGAGCAGAACGGTCTTGCCGACCGTGCACACGACGACGTCGACGCCGTCACGGGTATCGCGGTGCATCGTGTAGTCGGAGCTGAGCGGCGGTGTCTTCAGGCACCACGGATCGTCCACGGTTCCCGATCCGCGGCTGATCGGTGCGGCGCTCATCCGAGGTCCACGTTGTAGCTGCCGATCAGGGTCGCGGGTCCGGCCGCGGGCGGATCCACGCAGCGTGCAGCAATGTCCTTCGTGAACAATGCGAACTCGGGCGTCGTGTCGAGCGGGTTCGTGCCGTCGGCGGTCGTGACCGTCGCGACATGCACGAACGTGACGCCGTCGTCGAGGCGGAAGGTGGCGTAGTGCAACCCGTCCGGCTGGCGTTGCTCGAGTGCGGCGAAGACCGCCTCGACGAGCTTCTGGTTCTCGTCCGCCCGCTCGGGCTTGGTGCGGTACCGGACGACGACCCGTCGGGGAGTGCTCATGATGATGCCCTTCGTTGTTCGACTGCTTGTCGGTAGGCCTCGATGGCGGTGGTCCAGCCCCGCTCGTTTCCTTCGCGCCGCAGTGGACCCTGTTCGGCCAACGCGTCCCAGCCCGTCTGCACGATGCGCACGAGGGTCCCGCCCGGCGTAGGCGCGAAGGTGATCTCGACGTGTGTCGCTTCTTCCGGCGTGAAGAACAGATGCCAGAGGAACTCGATGCGCGCGGGCGGCGCCCAGGCGACGATCTCGCCCCACGGCAGCTCGGCGCCCTGCGCGTCGCGTTCGTAGACGCGGCCGCCGACGCGCGGCTCGAACACGATCGCAACCGGCTCCGCACTCAACGTATGACCGCGTGGCCACCACAGATCGGTGCGCTCGACCCACGTGCTGAACGCGTGCGGGGGCTCGGCCGCGACCTCGAACTCGAGCGTCAACGGAGGGATCGACGGGGGGATCATCGCCCGTCCTCGTCGTGCACGTTCTCGCGGTCGAGGTTCTCGACTGCGAGCCGGTAGCGCGTGGCCGCCTCGCCCCAGAGTTGTTCGAAGTACGCGCGGATCGCGTCGACACCTTCCGGGCGGAGGCGGTACACGCGTTGCGTGCCGACCGGATCGTCCGCCACGAGCGCCGCTTCCTTCAGGAGGCGCAGGTGGCGCGACACCGCGGGCCGGCTGATCGGCAGGCGGTCGGCGATCGACTGCACCGACGCCGGGCCCGCGGCGAGGATCTCGACGATCGTGCGCCGCGTCGAGTCGCCCAGGGCATCGAGTGCGGCCGAGGAGACGGGTTCGGGCGCGGCTTCGGCCACCGGCACATCTCCTTCCGTCCCGCTTCGGTCAACCTGTGGTTACCGTAACACGTGGGTTACCTATACGGGTCTCCCGCCGGGGGAAGCGCAGGAGCTGAGTCAGTCGGCCCCGCCCGGGCTTCCGGGGGAGATCGGCGCACAGACGCTGGTGTCGCATCGAACGTTCTCGGGCCTGGGCGCGCTCCGCTTCGACGGCGTGTGCGAATGACTCCCTCAACATCGGACGTTCCCCTCGTCGTTTCGCCCCCAAGTCCGTCAGGAAGCGGTACGCCGAGCGGCCCCGTCCGGTTCGCAGGCCCACGCCGGAATGCCGGGCAAAATGACGTGATGGCCCAGCGCGTGCACGACCTCGACGACCACGAGTTGACGAGCTCGCTCGACTGGAACCGCGAGGTAGTGGTGCGCAAGCTCGCGGGGCCTCACGCGGGAACAGGCCACCGCGGTGACGACGCCGTCGGGGGTCACGCTCCGTTGGATCTTCCTGCACATGATCCGGGAGACGGCCCGCCACGCCGGGCATCTCGACATCCTGCGGGAGCTGACCGACGGCCACACCGGCGACCACTGACCGCCCGCGGGCCGCGCCCTCGAAGAGTTAGCTGCTGACGATGACCGCCGAGCCGTGGCCGAACAGGCCCTGGTTGATCGAGAGGCCGGCGCGGGCGCCCTCGACCTGATGGCCGACGGCGCGGCCCTGGACCTGCCAGGTGAGTTCGCACACCTGCGCGATCGCCTGCGCGGGAACGGCTTCGCCGAAACAGGCCAGGCCGCCGCTCGCGTTCACCGGCACGCGGCCGCCGAGCGTCGTGGCGCCGTCGCGGAGGAGCTTCTCCGCCTCGCCGGGCGGGCACAGGCCGATCTGCTCGTACCAGTCGAGCTCCATCGCGGTGGAGAGGTCGTAGACCTCGGCGCAGTCGAGATCGTCCGGGCCGAGGCCGGCTTCGTCGTACGCGCGCACCGCGATCGACTCCTTGAAACCGTGTTCGGGCATCGCCCCGGTTCCGGCCGCGCTGTCGGTGGCGAAGTTCGGGAGCTCGATCGTGGTCTGCGGGTAGCTCGGCGTCACCGTGGAGATGCCCCGCACGCGCACCGGATTGCTCGCGCCGTGGCGCTCGGCGTATTCGAGCGACGACACGACCAGCGCCGCGGCACCGTCGCTCGTTGCACAGATGTCGAGCAGGCCGAGCGGCTCGGAGACGATCGGCGCGGTGAGGACGTCGTCGACGGTGACTTCCTTCTTGTAGCGCGCGTACGGGTTGTTGAAGCCGTGCTTCGCGTTCTTCACCTTGACCCGCGCGAAGTCGTCGCGGGTTGCACCGAAGAGCTCCATGCGCCGGCGCGCGTACAGGCCGAAGAATGTGGGGTTGGTCGCGCCGAGGAGCCGGAAACGCAGCCAGTCGGGATCGTCACCGCGCTCGCCCTTGTTCGGCGCGAGGAAGCCTTTGGGTGTGGTGTCGGCGCCGATCACCAACGCGACGTCGCAGAAACCGGCGAGGATCTGCGCCCGCGCGGTGGCCAACGCCGTTACCCCGGACGCGCAGGCGGCGTACGACGACGCGACCTGCGCGCCGTTCCAACCCAACGCCTGGGCGAACGTGGCGCCCGCGACGTAGCCGGGGTATCCGTTACGCATCGTGTCGGCGCCGGAGACGAACTGGATGTCGGGCCACGCCACTCCCGCGTCGGCCAGCGCCGCCTGCGCGGCGACCACGCCGTACTCGACGAAGTTGCGGCCCCATTTGCCCCACGGGTGCATGCCCGCACCCAGGATCGCGATGTCGTGCTCGCTCACGGCTTGCTCCCCGCACCCGAATTCCGAAGTGGTGCCCACTGCCAGACGACGTATTCGTGCTCGTCGTCCTCGTAGAGCGGGCCGAGTACCAGTTCCATCTCCATGCCCACCGTGAGATCGGAGGGGTCGGCGCCGGTCGCCAACTGGCCGAGCACCACCATCTGCTCGGCGCCCAGCTCCACCGCACACACGGTGTACGGCACGAACGGGTCGGGCGAAACGTACGGCTCCGGTGGTGCGTAGTGGTTCGTCGTCCACGACCACAACGTTCCGGTGCGCGACAGCTCGACCGGCTCGCGGGTTTCGCCCGGTGCGCTCGGATTTCCGCTGCCGGCCACTCCCGTGGGCCAGAAGTACGAACCCGACTCCACGCCGCGCACGCCGAGCAGTGCCGGCGCGGCCTCGTCGGTGGTGAACCAGTTCTCGATGGCGGGGACCCGCGTCTTGCTCACGTCAACTCTCCCAAGTGCTTCAACGTCTGTTCCGCCTCACTCATGATGCGGGCGACCAACTCCGCGACGCTCGGCAGATCGTCGATCACGCCGGCGACCTGTCCACTGGAGAGTACGCCCGCGTCGAGCCGTCCTTCGACGAGTCCGGCGCGGAGCAGCATCGGGGTGTTGGCCGCGAGCACGACCTGGGACCACTTGAGATTGCCTTCGCGCTTCATGGCCCGGCCTTCGGTGATCATTCCCCGCCAGCTGACACCCGACATCTTCTTGAACGCGAACGCGTTGCGGATGGCGCGGGTCAGTGACGTGACGGAGTTGGCCTGCTCGAGCTCGTCGACGAACTCGGTGCGGAGCACGCGGTGCGGAACGCCGTCGATGCGCGCGGTCACGACGGTGTCGGCAACCGTGCGTTCGAGGTAGTACCGTTTCACCGACTCGGGCACGGTGCTGTCGCGGCTGAGGAGGAAGCGCGTTCCCATCGCGATCCCGGCCGCGCCGTACGCGAGCGCGGCGACGAGGCCGCGCCCGTCGAAGAAGCCACCGGCCGCGATGACGGGGATGTCGACCGCGTCGACGACCTGCGGCAGCAGCAGGGTCGTGGCGACCGATCCCGTGTGACCCCCGCCTTCGCCGCCCTGCACGATCACCGCGTCGACGCCCCACGCCGCGACTTTCTCCGCGTGCCGGCGCGCGCCGATCGACGGCACTACGCGCGCGCCCGCGTCCTTCAGCGTCTTGATCTGGCGTTCGTTCGGCGCGAGCGCGAACGACGCGACCTGCACCTTCTCCCGTACCAACAGGTCGACGCGTTCGGTCGCGTCCTCCGCGTCGGCGCGCAGGTTCACGCCGAACGGTCGGTCGGTGCGCGACTTCACTTCGCGGATCGCACTCGCGAGCTGGTCGTAGGTCATCGTGGCCGAGGCGAGGATGCCCAGCGCGCCCGCTTCCGCGGTCGCCGAGACCAGGCGGGGGCCGGCGACCCAGCCCATCCCGGTCTGCACGATCGGCACGTCGACCCGGAAGAGATCGCAGATCGGCGTGCGCAAGCTGCCGGGTCGGGCGTCGGGCCCGGTCACGGGTTCGGGACCTCTTCCTCGCCCAGACCGTTGGGGTCGATGCGCAGGCGGATCCACTCGACCTCTTCGTCGGTGGGGAGGCGCGTGTCGGGGATGGCGGCGTCGATGACGAGCTCGAAGCCGGTCGCGGCGACGACGTCGTCGACGGTGACTCCCGGATGGACCGAGCGCAGGCGCATGCGGTGGTCGGGGGTCTCGAAGTCGAGAACGCAGATGTTGGTGACGACGTGGCCGATGTTGTGGAAGCGCCCACCACCGGCTTCGAGCTCGGCGGCGCGGTCGTAACCGACGCCACTGACCACGTCGACGGCGGGCACGAACACGCGCGTCGAGTGCCCGGGGATCCAGTACGACGTCTTGTCGTTGATGGTGTTGCCCGGCGCGCCGCGCATGCCGAGGAGTTGCGTGCGCGGCTTCTCGTAGGAACCGATGAACGCGAAGTTCTGGTTGCCGTACTTGTCGAGCTGGCTCCCGCTCATCATCACGTGCCGGCGCCCCGACCACACGACATCGAACATCGAGCGGTACGGGTTCCATCCCGCGACGACTTTCTCCGGATTCTCGACGCCGACCGGGATGATGTTCTCGACGAGCAACGCTTCACCGTCGGTCATGACGAGCTCGGGGGCGACGGTCGCCTTCGCGAGCCGGCCGCCGATCACCGGCAGCGTGCCGATCGGGTTGGCGAGGATCTCGCCGTCGTGCGCGAAGCAGTCGGCGATGGCCGCCGCGCATACCTCGGCGCGCGTGGGCGGCCCGTCGGTCATGCCGTCTCTCATGCGGAAACCGCCTGCTGGTACTCGGCTTCGGTCACGTCGATGTAGCGGGCCCGGAACTCGTCCCAGGCCTCGTCGGACTTCGCCGACGCGGTGTAGGCCCGCTGGAACGCCTCGTCTCGGGGATAGTCGGGCACGCATTCGGTGAAGTGCGCGCCGTGGGGCGTTGCGACGACGCCGTCGGTCATGAGCCGATTGATGCGGATCGACTGCGGCGGACCGTCGGCGAGGAACTGCTCGGTCTCGACGATCTCCTCGACGCTCATGAAGCGCCGGTTCGCGGCCATGCACATGAGGTCGTCGAAGTACGGGTCGACGTTGAGGTACTGCCCCGTCCCGCCGCGATCGCCGCGGTGCATGTGGATGAGCGCGACGTCGAGTTGCAGCGCGGGCATCGCGACGAACTCTTCACGGTCGGCGTAGGGCGAGCGGATCGTGCGGAGGTCGGGGTTGAAGCGCATCACGTCGGAGCCGAGACCGACGCGCGTCGGCAGGAACGGCACGCGCCACGCCGCGGCCTGCAGCCCCAACAAGAACATGCCCTCGTCGAGCTCCATCGTGCTGACCGAACCCGATTGGCGCGCATTGCGGAAGTGCGGTTCGAGCGCGATCGAATCGAGCGACACGAACGCATACACGACCTCGCGCACCTTGCCCGCCCGGCACAAGAGGCCCACGTCGGGGCCGCCGTAGGAGACGATGCGCAGATCCTTCGCCGACGAACGGCACAGCGCGCGGACGAGGGCCATCGGCTTGCGCCGCGAACCCCAACCGCCGATGCCGACGGTCATGCCGTCGTGCACCTCGGCCGCGATCTCGTCGATGGTGACGCGCTTGTCGGGAACCACTGCTTCTCGATTCTTCGGGGGCGGCCGATCGTAGGCGCGGAGGACCGCGCCCAGTCCAACGCTGCCGACCCGGTGCGGCCGTGCCAGAATGCCGGGCCGATGGACGATCTTCGCTTCGACGGTAAGGCCGTGATCGTCACCGGCGGGTGCCGCGGCATCGGCCGCGGGATCGCCCAGCGCTTCGCGGAGGCCGGCGCGAGCGTCCTCGTCTGTTGCCGCCACGAGCCCGAGAACCTGCCCGACGGGGTGGCGTTCATCGCCGCCGACGTGCGCGAGCCGGAACAGATCGATGCGGTCATCGCCGACTGCCGCGCGCGGTTCGGCTCCGTCGACGTGCTCGTCAACAACGCCGGTGGTTCACCGCCCGCCGATTCCGCGACCGCGTCGCCGCGGTTCACCGCGGGCATCATCGCCTTGAACCTGACCGCGCCGATCGTCTTCGCGCAGCGGGCGAACGCGGTGATGCAGGAACAAGCCGCAGGCGGGACGATCGTCAACATCGCGAGCGTGAGCGGGGTACGTCCCTCTCCTGAGACGCTGGCGTACGGCGCGGCCAAGGCCGGCTTGTTGAACGCGACCCAGACGATGGGTGTCGAGTGGGCGCCGAAGGTGCGCGTCAACTCGGTGGTCGTCGGCCTCGTCGTCACCGAACAGGCACACCTGTTCTACGGCGACGAAGCCGGCATCGCCGCGGTCGGCGCGACCGTCCCGCTCGGGCGCATGGCCGACCCGACCGACATCGCCGACGTGTGCCTGTTCCTCGCGTCGCCGCTCGCCCGGTACGTGAACGGCGCGGAGATTCTCGTGCACGGCGGGGGCGAGAAACCCGCGTACATGGATGCCGCCGACGGAACCGTGCGCGACTGATATGAGGGTCGTGGTGTTCGGTGCCGGTGCGGTCGGCGGCGTGATCGCCGGTCGGCTGTTCGAACACGGCACCGAGGTGGTGGCGCTCGCGCGGGGCGCGCACTACGAGGCCATGCGCGACAACGGAATGCGGCTCGTCGATCCCGACCACAAGGTGACCCTGCCGATTCCCGTCGTCGACGATCCCGCGCACATCGAATGGCGCGCCGACGACGTCGTCGTCATCACGACGAAGACGCAAGACTCCGACGACGCGTTCTCCGCACTCGCGGCCGCCGCGGGTTCGGGTGTCCCCGTCGTGTGCGCGCAGAACGGAGTCGAGAACGAGCGCCTGGCGTTGCGGCGGTTCGAGCACGTGTACGGGATCTGCGTGATGCTCCCGGCCGAGCACCTCGAACCGGGAGTCGTGGCCGCGTCGTCGGCCCCGGTGAGCGGCCTGCTCGACATCGGCCGCTATCCCAGCGGCACCGACGATGTCGCGATCCGGCTCGCGACCGCCCTTTCCGCGGCGACCTTCGAGTCGATACCGCGCCCCGACGTGATGCGGTGGAAGTACCGCAAGTTGCTGATGAATCTCGCGAATGCGGTCGAGGCGTTGTGTGAGCCGGGTGACGAGGCGAACGAGCTCGCCCGCCGGGCCCGCCGCGAAGGAACCGCGGTGCTGGCCGCGGCCGGGATCGACGTGGCGTCGATCGAAGAAGATCGCGACCGGCGTGGCGACCGGCTCACGCCCCGCCTGGCCCGGGGCGGCGGCTCGACCTGGCAAAGCCTGCGCCGGGGCACGGGCCGGCTCGAGACCGACTACCTGAACGGCGAGATCGCCCTGCTGGCCCGAATCTACGGAACGGCGGCACCGGTCAACGAGTTGCTGCAGACGGCCGCGAACGACGCCGCCCGGCGCAACCTCCCGCCCGGCTCACTCCCGGCATCCGCCCTGCTCAAGCGGGTTGAGTAACGCTATTTCTGGGTCGCTCGCTCTGCGCCTCCGCCAAGTGCGGCTTCGCGACCGGTAAGCGGAGGCTCCGCTGCCGCTCCTCGAAATTGAGCAACGGTTGCTCAGGGCCCGGGTGCCGGCATTCGCCACGATGGCCGAGTGCGGTTCGCAAGGTTCTGCGTCGCCGAGGTGGACGGGTCTGATGCAGGCGGGCATGCGGTCAGTAGCCGGCGCGCGCAAGCGCGCCGGTGAGCTGACCGCGGCTCGACACCCCGAGTTTCTCGTACGCCCGTTGCAGGTGGTTGTCGACGGTGCGGCTCGAGACGTACAGGGTCGAGCCGATCTCCCGGCTGGACATGCCGTGCGCGGCGAGGGTCGCAACCTCTCGCTCGCGTCGGGTGAGGACCGCGGTATCGGTGCCGAGCATGAGGGCCGGCGTACGCGCGCCCTGGCACTCGGCCGCGAGGCGCTGGGCCTCTTGGGCCGCGGCGGACGCGGCCCGTGTGTTTCCCGCCCGCCGGTACACGATCGCGGCTTCGTTCGCGGACTCGGCCGCGAACAGCACGGCGCCGATCGCCTCGAACGCCTCCGCCGCCGCTTCGAGCATCTCCGGATTCGCGTGCATGACGGCCTGCGCGAACAACACCCGCGCCGCCATCAACGGTCCGTCGACGACGAGCGCGCGTTCCGCGAGACGGTCGGCGACGAGCTCCGCACCACCGATGCGCGCGATGTCGTGCAGCAGCGCGACCTCGAGCGTGTACAGGCCGCGCTCGGCGGTGGCGTCGGCCGCGGCGAGCATCAGGGCGCGGGCCCGGGGCGTGTCGCCGCGCGCCGCCAGCGCCCACCCGCGCCCGCGCTCCAACTCGCTGTCCATCATCGTCATCGTCGTCTCGGGTTCCGCGTCGAGGTCGGCCAACGCCTCCTCGGCCGCGGTGACGTCGCCGAGCTGGGCCCGGGCGAGCGCCACGATCCCGAAGCCCCAGCGCGCGCCGGCGTGGTTCAGTTCGCCGAACAAGAGCGCGCTCTCCCGGCCGGCCCGGGCCGCGTCGAGCAGGCGGCCCGACAGGAGATGGCTGCGCCCGATCGCGGCCGCCAGCCAAGCCATACCGTCGCGGAACTGTTCCTTGGCCGCGATGTCGAAGACGAACTGCGCGGTCGCGGTCGACTCCTCGATGCGGCCCGCCTCGCACATCGTGAGCGCCTGGGCCACGAGGTACACGCCCGGGGTGCCGAGGTCGAGCACCTCCGACAGTCGAGTCCGGGTCTCGAAGGCGCGATTCGCGATGTCGATCGCCTCGTCCAGCCGACCGGCGAGGAAACGGATCATCGCCGCGGGCAGCGCGGCCGCGCAGAACGCGACCTCGTCGTCGCTCTCGAGCAACGGATCGGTGATCGCGAGCGTGTGCGCGACATCGCCCTCGAACAGCGCGAAGTTCGCGCGCTGCGCTTGAATCTGGCGCAACAGTCCTTCGTCGGTGACCTCGGCCTGGGCCCGTTCGACGATCGCGTGCGCTTCGGCGGCGCGACCCAGACCGCGGAACATGTTGGCCGCCCGCGCGATCGTCGCGAGCATCCCGTCGCGCTCGTTCGTCGCGATGGTCTCCGCGACCGCGAAGGCATCGTCGGCCTCGACGTGTTTGCCGTTGTTGTCGAGCGCGAGCGCGAGCAGCAGCGCGGCAGGCGACCCGCCGTCGGCTTCGAGCGAAGCGCGGGCCAAGCGCTCCGTCGCGATGTCGTCGAAGGCGATGTGCGCGTCGCGCGCCGCGGCGAAGAGCACGTCGGCGTCGGCGGTCTCGCCCGCCTCGAGCTGCCACATCGCGACCCGCCGCGCGTCGTCCCGGCGGCGACGGCCGAGGGCGGCCACCCCGGCCGCCGATTCTCGCAGGAGGGCGTTGCGGCGCCGGGTCGTCATCGTGGCCCGCAGCACCTCGGCGTGCAGTGGGTGCGCGACGAACAGTTGCTGGCGCCGACCGTTGCGCCTGACCTCGGCCAATCCGGCCGCTTCCAGCGCGCTCCACTCCTTGCCCCAGCCGAGGCCTTCGGCGATCGGCAGCCCGAGGGGCTCGCTCAGCGACAGTGTCTCCAACACGAATCGCTCGCGCCCGGTGAGGCCGCGCAGCCGTTCGGTCACGAGTTCGACGAGCCGGGGTGGCGCGGTAATCGGGCCCCGCAACATCCACATGCCACCCGACTCCTCGAGCGCGCCGCTGTGTTGCAGACCGACGAGCAGCTCGAGCAGGTACAGCGCGTTTCCCTGCGACGCGTCGTGCAGCATGCGCACCGACCCGCGGTCGACGGGACCGCCGAGCTCGCTCTCGACGAGCGCGGCGACGGTCTTCACGTCGAACGGTTCCAGATCGAGGCGGGGCACCACGTCTTTCCACAGATCGCGGAGTGCGTCGGGCATCTCTTCGCCGGTGCGGATGGTCACGAGCAGGAACGCACGGCCGCTGATCCCGAGGTGCAGGAGCAAAGCGGCCGAGGCGTCGTCGAGCGCGTGGGCGTCGTCGACGAAGACGACCGGCGCCGTATCGTCGTCGCCGGCGACGAGCGCGTCGGCGGCCATACGCAGCGCGCTGTGGTCGCCGGTGTCGGTGAGGCCGGTCGGCGGCAGGAAGGGTGCGAAGGCACCCAGCGGGATGCTCGCCGCGGCCCGCGTTGCGGAGATGCGGACGACGCGGCGGGGTGTATCGGCCAGGCACGCCTGCGCGAGTCGGGTCTTGCCGACCCCGGCCGGCCCGGCCAGCACGACACCTTGCGCGGCGGGATCGCGCAGCAGGGCACCGATGTGGTCCTGCTCGCGTTCCCGTCCGACGAGCGCCCGGCCTGGCATCGCCTGATTGTCGCGCGTCGGGCCCACGCAACCACAGGCGGCGCGAGACGGGACATTTCGATGGGTTTGGGACAATGACTTCAGAGGATCTCGACCGCTGGGAGCCGATCGTGGGCGTCGATCTCGACACCTACGCCACGCTCATGGCCGCCTTGTTGAAGAGCGACGCGGTCGGCGAGGAACCGAGCCGCTATGCGACGGCGGCCGGGATCTCGCCCGCGCAATGGTCGCTGGCCCGCTCCGGGTGGACGATGCGGATCTCACAGTACGAAGACGTGCGCACCGTGTACTCGCAGCGCTACCGGGTGGCCGTCGGCCGCTAGGGGTGCTGGCTGCTGACCGAGATGACCTCGCCGGTCATGTACGACGCGAGGTCGCTGGCCAAGAAGATGATCACGTTCGCGATCTCCCACGGCTCGGCCGCGCGCCCGAAGGCTTCGCGCGTCTCGAGCTCGGCGAGGAGTTCCTCGGTCGTGACCTTGGCGAGGAACGGATGCATTGCGAGCGACGGCGCTACCGCGTTGATGCGCACGTTGTCGGCCGCGGCCTCGATCGCCGCACACCGGGTCAACGCCATGACGCCGGCCTTCGCGGCTGCGTAGTGCGATTGCCCTTCCTGGGCGCGCCATCCGACCACCGACGCGTTGTTCACGATCGCGCCGCCTTGCTGTTCGCGCATGTGACGCAGCACGGCGCGCGTCATGCGCATCGTGCCGGTGAGCGTGACATCGAGCACCGACGACCACTGTTGATCGGTCATCTCCGCGAGCGTTGCGGTTCCTCCGAGACCGGCGTTGTTCACGAGCACGTCGAGTTGCCCGCCCCCGAACTCGACGGCGGCCGCCACGAGCCGCTGCACGTCGTCTTCGTTCGTGACATTGCCGAGCACCGCGTGCGCATTGGGGCCGAGCTGATCCACCGCTTCGCCCAGGCGGCGCTCGTGGATGTCGCTGACGACGACGCGCGCGCCTTCTTCGACGGCGCGCTTCGCGGTGGCGAAGCCGATTCCCGTTCCCGCGGCGGCCGTGATGAGCACGGTCTTGCCGGCCAGCAGGTTGCGGGCGGGCGGGTACTGCGGCGAAGTGGTCATCGGGGCTCCTTCGGCAGGCCGAGGGCCTGTTCGCCGATCACGTTGCGTTGGATCTGATTCGAGCCGCCGTAGATCGTGTCGGCGCGCGAGTAGAGGAACAGGCGGGTCAGGCGGTCGTCGCCCGGGTCGGTCGCGACCGCGCCCGCGCCCATCACGTCGACGGCCAGCTCGCCGAGGCCGCGGTGGAACGTGGCCCAGAGCAGCTTGTGGATCGACGTGGCCGGGTCGACGGTGCCGTGTTCGAGCATGGGCAGCGTGCGCAGCGCGTGGAACCGCATCACGCGCAACGTGATCCACGCGTCGGCGAGGCGTTGACGAAAGACGGGGTCGTCGCCGAGCCCGTTGGCGCGCGCCAGGTCGGTAATGGTGACGAGCTCGCTCTCGAAGGAGAGTTGTTGACCCAGCGTCGACGCGCCCCGCTCGAATGCGAGCGTGCCCATCGCGACGCGCCATCCCGCGTTGACCTCGCCGACAACGTTCTCGGCCGGTGTGCGCGCGTCGTCGAGGAACGTCTCGTTGAATTCGCTGTGCCCGGTGATCTGCACGATGGGCCGGATCGTGATGCCGGGCTGGTCCATCGGCACGAGCAGGTAGGACAAGCCCTTGTGCTTGGGCGCCGACCGGTCGGTGCGCGCGATCACGAAGATCCATTGCGCCCAATGCGCCAGCGACGTCCAGACCTTCTGGCCGTTGATGACCCACTCGTCGCCGTCGAGGTCGGCGCGGGTCTGCACGTTGGCGAGGTCGGAGCCCGCGTCGGGCTCGGAATAGCCCTGGCACCAGACCTCGGTGCCGGAAAGGATGCCGGGCAGGAAGCGGTGCTTCTGGGCATCGGTCCCGAAGTGCACGATCGTCGGCCCGAGCAGGCCTTCGCCGACGATGCCGACCCGTCCCGGTCCGCCGCAGCGCGCGTACTCCTCGTAGAAGATCACCTGCTCCACGAGGGTTGCCCCGCGCCCGCCGAACTCGGCCGGCCAACCGAGACCGATCCAGTGGTCGCGGCCGAGCTCTTGTTCCCACTCGAGCCGTTCCTCGAACAGCTCGTGTTCGTCGCCCGGGCCGCCGCGTCCGCGCACGACCGCGAACCGACCGTCGAGACGATCGGTGAGCCACGCTCGCGCCTCGGCGCGGAAGCGTTCCTGGTCGGCAGTGAAGCGCAGGTCCATCGGAAGACGTGGCACGCTAGCGCTCATGGAACCCAAGGGCACTGCTGTGGTTACCGGCGCGAGCCGGGGCATCGGACGCGCGGTCGCGATCGAGTTGGCGGCACGCGGATTCGACACCGTCGCGACGATGCGTGACCCGGCCGACGGCGCCGACCTGCTCGGCCTCGAGGGCATGCGGGTGGAGCGGCTCGACGTCACCGATCCGGCTTCGATCTCGCTGCCGGAGGGCCTGCGGGTGCTCGTGAACAACGCGGGTGTCGAGAGCGACAACCTCCCGCTCGAGTTCATGCCCGCCGACGCCTGGGAGCGGATGTTCGCGACCAACGTCTTCGGGCTCGTCGAGGTGACGAAGCACGCGGTCCCGCTGATGCGCGCCGCGGGCGGGGGAGTGATCTGCAACGTGACGTCGTCGTCGACGCTCGCGCCGGTGCCGTTCCTCGGGACGTATCGCGCGTCGAAGGCCGCGGTCACCGCGATCGGCGAGTCGCTGGCCGCCGAGGTCGCGCAGTTCGGCATCCGCGTGGTCGAGATCATGCCCGGACCGATCGAGACCGAGATGCTCGCCACCTCCGACCGGCCGCCGGCCGCGGCCGAGCACGCGGAGTACGCCGACCTCGCGGCGCGCATGTGGGAAGGCCGCCAGGGCATCCGCGACGCGTACACACCGGCCCCGGAAGCGGCGCGGCGGATCGTCGACGCGATCTGTGCCGAAGACGGCCCGATCCGTTACGGCTGTGACGATCTCAGCGAAGGGATGCTCGCGGGCTGGAACGACACCAACAACGCGCAGTGGGTGCGCGGGATGTTGAAGTCGTTCTCGTGATCACCGGCCTCGCGCACACCGCGTTGCACGTCGCCGATGTCGACGCCGCGACGGCCTGGTATCGCGACGTCCTCGGTCTCGTCGTGTTGTCGCCGCCCTATCGAATGGAAGGCGACGCGATAACGCGCGACATGGGCGAGCTGGTGCCCGCGCCGGTGGTGGTCAAGGCCGCGATCGTCGGCGTCGACGACGGATCCGACCGCGTCATCGAGGTGATCGAGTATCCGTCGGTCACTGCCGCCGCGCCGCTCCCGCCCGCGGTGACGCGGCTCGGCTACTCGCACATCGCGTTGCTGTGCGACGACGTCGCGGCGACGCGTGCCGACCTCGAGGCCAAAGGCGTGAACTTCATCGTCGAGGGCATCGCCGATGTCGCGGGCGTGCGCACCACCTGGTTCGCCGACCCGTGGAACAACGTCTTCATCCTCGTGCAGAAGGTGCGCAAGCCCGAGAACCCGTACTTCCGCCAGTACTGATTTTCCGCCCGGCACCCGCCCTCGTCAGAGCGGGTACTCGAGCTCGAGCTCGTGGCGGATCGCGATGTCGTGGGCGCCGGTTTCGGGGAGCTCGGGCTTGAACGCCCGGGAGTCGCTGACCGCGTCGCGGTGCCACGCGACCCAGTCCCATCCCGCGCGCTGATACAAGCGCAGCGAGTCGGTGTTGTCGTTCGTGGTGATCAACCACAACCGGTTCCAGTCGTTCGTGCGCGCGTAGTCGACGACCGCGTCGAGCAGCGCAGTGCCCGCGCCCGCACCGCGGTACGTCGTGACGATCACGACGAGCTCGGCGTCGCCGTCGACTTCGAACCACAACGCGCAGCCGACCGGACGGCCGTCGCTCTCGACGACGAAGCCGTCGAGCAGCGACGCGTCTTCGTGCACACGTCCGCGCGACACGATCCTCGTCGACGCGAACTCCGCCGTAATGGCCTCGGCGATCCACGTCCGATCGTCGGGGGCCACGCGGCGCACCTGCACGCGCCTAGCTCACTCCACCGCGCCGGTCGCCCGCAATGCCTCGATCTCGGAATTCGTGAGCCCGAGCACCTCGCCGAGCGCCCAATCGTTGTCCTGGCCGAGGGTCGGGCCCGCACCGTCGTAGCCACCCGGGCACGCAGCGAGGCGAAAGCCGTTGCGCTCGTATTGGCCGGGCCCCACGACGGGGTGCGTGTGCGGTTCGAAGTGGCCGCGATGCGCGAGTTGCGGGTCGTCGTTGAGGTCGCCGAAGTCGCTGACCGGAACGGCTTCGATCCCGGCTGCCTGCAGCTGCTCGGCCACCTCGATCCGGCTCCGGCGGCGCGTGAACGCCTCCACATCGGTGCCCGTGATCGAGTGGAGCTTCGCCAAGTCGGCGTCGGTCCAGCACACGATCGTGACCCAACGGTCGGCGATCCCGTCTTCGTCCGCGCACGGGAACGCGCCGTGCAGACGCGTGGCGCGGTGATCGTTGCCGTCGCGGAGATTGATCACGCCGTCGATCTCGTAGTCGAGCAGCCAGGGCGAGAGCGTCCAGATCGCGGACTCGACCTGGGAGAGATCGAGATGCACGCCGCGGCCGGTGCGGCGGCGGTAGTGCAGGCCCGCGCCGAGCGCGGCCGCGACGTAACGCGGCGCGAGGGAATCGGTGATGGTGCCGTAGGGGCCCACGGGTTCGCGGTCGGGCCAACCGGTGAGTGCGTTGTAACCCGCCAGCGCCGAGCCCTGCCCGCCGAAGCCGGGGTAGTCCTTGTGCGGACCGGTCTGACCGTTGAGGCACGCGCTCATCATCACGAGGTCGGGCTTGATGGCGGCGAGGCTCGTGTAGTCGAGCCCGAAGCTCTTCATCGCGCGCGGCGCGAAGTTCTCCGCGACCGCGTCGGCCCAGTCCACGACGAGACGCTTCACGATGTCGACGCCGGCCGCCTGTTTGAGATTCAGCGTGAGGCTGCGCTTGCCCGGGTTCAACCCGTCGTACAACGGTGAGCCCTCGAGGCCGTGCGGATTGTCGGGAACGGCGAGCGCCATGGCGCGCAGGAAGTCGGGGCGGGTGCGCGACTCGATCCGCAGCACGATCGCGCCGTTCTCGGAGAAGTAACGCGTCGCGATCGGCCCCGCCGCGCCCGCGCCGAACTCGAGGATGTGCACGCCGGCCCAGGCCTTGGTCCCCGCGGCGACGGGTGCCGGGCGCGGAAAGGTGATCGTCGGCTCGGCCGCCGCGGGCGCGGGCCGTACGGGGGCGGCTTCGTCGTCGGCCGAGCGCACGACCACGAACGACTGCGGGAACCGTTCGACATCGCCGTACGGGCCGAAGAAATCGCGCGACGCCAGCTGCGCCGACGCGTAGATCTCCTTGGGCGAGTTCGCGGGTGCGAGCATCAGGTTCGTGTCGCACGCGATGTCGTAGAGCTCTTGCATCGTGTGCCGGGAGAAGTACTCGGCCACTGCGGTGGCGATCCCGTCGAGCTCCTCCGCGGTTGCGGTGTTCTGGTTGTAGGTGGTCCAGTCCTGACTCGTCAGCGCGTCGGCCGGGATGCCGTCGTCGACGACGAGTTTGGTCAGCGTCTCCAGACTCGCCACCCGGGCCTTGCCGCCCCGCAGGCCGAACGAGACGAAGCCGTCGAGCGCGGGCCAGATCTCGCGCGTACGGCCGATGCTCGCGCCGCGCCGGTTGCCGCGATTTCCCGTCTTGGGGAAGTTCGCGGGCGCAACCATGTTCGCGACGAGCACGACCTCTTGCATCGACACGTCGACGCGTTGTGGCGTTCCGCTCCAGAGTGCGGTCAGTGCCGCGAACGCCGCTTCACCGCCGGTGTGTGCGTACGCGGCGGGTTCCGTGCAGCGCACGGGCGCGCGGTCGGGATCGCCGGTCGCGAACATGTTGCCGCTCGCGGCCATGATCCCGAGGTCGGCGGCGCGCCACGACGCACGCGGGCCGTCGAGCCCGAAGGACGTGATGCTGACCCACACCGCTTGTGGCGCGCGGGCGGGATCGAGCTCGTGAGTACCGGTCGTGCCGGGGGAGTCGAACACCACGTCGGCCCCGGTGAGCAGCTGGTCGAGACGGGGCGCATCGGCGGCGAGCGCCGCGACTTCCTTGCCCGCGTTCCAGGCGCGGGCGACGTTGCCGTGCAGCACGTCGCCGGCCGGGGGAACGACCCGCACCACGGTGGCACCGAGGTCGCCCAACACCCGCGCCGCCCGGGCCGACGGCTCGCCCCCGAGATCGACGACCTGCAGACCGGCCAGCAGCCGTTGCGCCACCGCTACCCCCTCCGAATAAACTGACACGAACGTCAGCAAAGGACGGTATCGCAATGTCGAAATATGAGGTCGTCGACGCCGACTGCCACATTCTCGAGCCCCCGGACATCTGGACGAACTGGTTGTCGTCCAAGTATCAGGACAAGGCGCCCACGCTCGTGAAAGACCACGAGGGCGGCGACGCCTGGCTCACCGCGGTCGGCGGCGATCCCGATCCGATCGGGCTGGTCGCGACCCCGGGCATGCCGTTCGACAAGTTCCGTTGGTACGGCGTGACCTACGAAGAGGCGCGGACCGGTTGCTACAACGGCGAAGCGCGTCTGGCCGACATGGACATCGACGGTGTCGGCGCGGAGATCCTCTTCCCGCCGCAACGCACGATGAGCCACTTCCTCGGTGACGACGACGACGACTTCGTCCTCGCAGGAGTCGAGGCGTACAACAACTTCTTGTTCGAGGAGTTCTGCGCGCCTGATCCCACCCGTCTCATCGGCATGGCGCAGATCCCGTCACTGGGCATCGACAACGCGGTCGACTCGATCCGCAAGGCCAAGGCGCGCGGCGCCAAGGGCGTGCTGATCTCGAACTGGCCCGCGGGCAAGGGCGGACTCTCGCGCGACGACGACCCGTTCTGGGCCGCGGCCGTCGACGAAGGCCTGCCGGTCTGCATCCACATCAACATCATCAGCCGGTCGTCGCGCAGCGCCTCGCGTAAGGCGGCCGCGGCCAAGGGCAACCAGCTCTACAACATGGCGAGCGAAGCAACCCGGGCCAAGGCGATCGGCGGCATGAGCCACGTGTTCGCGATGGCGACGGGCGCGATGACCGACATGATCTTCACCGGCGTGTTCGAGCGGTTCCCCGAGCTGCAGATCTGCTGGATCGAGACGGGTGTCGGTTGGATTCCGCACTTCCTCGAGTGCATCGACGACCGCTGGTGGCGCAACCGTGTGTGGGGCGACCTACCGCTGAGCGAGCCGCCCTCGACGTACTGGTACCGCAACAACGCCGCGAGCTTCATCACCGATCGCAGTGGTGTGGAGCTCCGCAACCGCGTCGGCGTCGAGAACATGATGTGGTCGAGCGATTATCCGCACCACGGCAACGACTGGCCGTACTCGCGCAAGGTCATCGAAGAGACGATGGGCAACATCAGCGACACCGACCGGGCGTTGATCACGGGCGGGAACGCGGCCCGGATCTGGAACCTGCACGACTAGTCGGCGAGCTCGCCGCTCGGGACCTCGTCGTCGATGAACGTGTCGAGCCGGACGCCGCCCACGCCGGTGTTCGTCTCCTGCGCGGTGCGCACGGCTTCCAACGTCAGGCGTTGGATCGTGCGTTGGTGCACGTAGTTCAGGACGCGGTCGACGGCCGGCACCATGCGCTGCGAGTTCGCGGTGAGGCGGCGCTGCACGGAAACCATCTCGTCCTGGTCCCAGTCGCGGCCCTCGCCGGCGAGCATGGCGTGCACGTCGGCCTGCAGGGCGCGGAAGTGGCGCACGTAGATCGCCCCGAGCTCGATGAGGATGTCCTCGGTCATGCCGATGTCCTGGAGCTCGACGACGGCGCGCAGGAGGTTGAGGTCGCTGTCGTCGTAGACCTCGTGGCCGAGTGACTCGGGTTCGGCGAGCAGGCCGATGGCGCGCAGGCGACCGATCAGCTCGGGGTCGAGGCCCGACTTCTCGATCAGCTCGTCGAGGGTGAAGCTGCGGCCCTGGGCGACGAAGAGGTCCTCGATGCCGGGCCGGTCGACGGTGAGCAGCGCCTTGATCGCGGCCAGCGAGAAGCGCTGCGACTGCAGCTCGCGGATGCGGCCCAGCCGGTCGAGGTGCTCGGGGGAATAGAGCTTGTGGCGGCCCGAGCGCTCGGGGGCGTCGAGCAGGCCCTCCCGGGCGTAGTAGCGGATCGTGTCGACGGTGACACCGGCTTCGTGGGCCAGTTCGTCGATGCGCCACCGGGCTTCCGGCACCGTCCGCGTCCTCCGGGTTGACAGCTGCGACACTGAGAGCATATACTCACAGTGTTGCTCCACCGGGAGTGGTTGCTCTGGGGAAGATACCCCGGGAGCAGCTACTCACTAGGGGCACCGTAGCAGCTACAGGCTGCAACGGAACACCGTTTCGAAGGGAGCAAGCCATGCAGACATCCGCAATCCGAGGCGAGTCCAAGACTCAGGCAATCTCGTGGTTGGTGTCGCAGCTTCGCTGGGAGCAGACCCTCGGGGCACTCCGCCACGACCGCTTCGACGACGAGCGCGCAGACGCCCGTCAGGCGGCCTGACCGAGTTCGCCGCACACCCGTCCCCCTGAGTTGGCCGCGGACCCCCGCTGCGGCCGACCGAGCGTTCGGCCCCGACCGTTCCCGGTCGGGGCCGAAGCGCGTCCGGCCCCGGCCGACTACACCTCGCACCGGGAATCGCCGAAAACGCCAGAGTGGCCGCCCCGACGCCGACCCTCGCCGCCGGTGTACGCCGGGCCGCACTCGCATTCAGCGTGCTGCCGACCCCGCATGCCGACGCGATCGCCCACCTCCTGTCGATGCGCGAGCGGGTGCGGCTCCGGGAGGGGTTGACCCAGGTTCGCGACGCCTCCGACGACGAGCGCATCGCCGCGCTGCACGCCCTGGTGCGCCAGATCCGCAACGGCGTCGACTGGCCGCTGCTCGCCGGGCACAACCCGCTCGACTGCCCGTTCCACTGCGTCGAGGGGCATCCGTTGGACCGCGCCGCGGCGGTGTTCAGCCAGCTCGCGGAACGCCAGCCGATGACGATCGCGGTCGCGCTGTGCCACATCCCGATCGACACACGCGAAGCACTCTGGGCGAAGCTCGAGAGCAGCTCGCGCGCACAGATCATGCTGCAGATCCCCGAGGTTCCGCTGGTGGGGACGGTGCGCACACGGATCCTGGCCCGCGAAGTCGCGGCCCGGTTGGCGCGGGCCGCCAAGATGGCCGCTACCCGACCCCTGGGTTGAATTCTCCGTCGCAACGAATCGTTCGACGATTCGTCGCGACGCAGAATTCTTCGGGGTGTCGAGCCGGCGGCGGGCTCGCCCATCCGCCGCCGGGCCGACCGGAACGCCCGGCCCCTCCGTCCTTTGTCGACCGGGACGGAAGGAACCGGGTCGAGGTCAGGCTGGCGGGTGCCGGTAAACGTCGCGTAAAACGCCGCAAACCGGGTGCGGCCCTCCGCTGGACGCGCCGCGTCAGACCCGCACCCAGCGGGGGAGCGTCACGTCCTCGATCTGGTGGAACACGACCTGCACGGGCTCGCCGATCGTGATCGTGGCCGGGTCGATCGAGTTGATCTCGGCGTCGGCGCTCGCCACGAGATTCCCGACGAAACGGATCCCCGGATCCTCTTCCAGCTCGACGACGATCGCGTTGTAGGGCGCCACCGCCGCGAACGCGGGCAGCAGCGGCGGGTGGGGGACGATGAACGACCAGATCCGCCCCCGCCCCGAGGTCGGCTCCCAACGCACCGCCGTCGACCGGCACTGCGGGCACATCGGCCGGGGCGGCATCCGCCGCGCACCGCACGCGTCGCACGCCTGCACGAGCAGCTCGCCCCGCGCGCACCCGAACCAGAACTCGTTCGCCGTCGGATCGTCGAGGTTGGGCAGCAACCACTGCGCTTCCATGCTCACACGTCCTTCGTGAACAGGATCGCCGAGGTCGGCACACCTTCGCCGCTCGTCACCAACGACACGTCCGCGCCTTCGACCTGCGCGGTCGACGTGCCCCGGATCTGACGGGCGCCCTCGAGCACCAGGTTGAAGCCGTGCACGTACGCCTCCGACATCCCACCGCCCGCGGTGTTGACCGGCAGCCGGCCGTCGGGCCATTCGATGTTGCCGTCGTCGGTGAACGGCCCGCCCTCGCCGCGGGCGCAGAAGCCGTAACCCTCGAGCGACAGGATGATCAGCGGGCTGAACGCGTCGTAGAGCTGCGCGACCTTCACGTCGGCGGGCGTGACGTCGGCCATGTCCCACATGCGCTTGGCCGCGGTCCACGCCGGTCCGCGCAACGGGTCGTCGGTGAAGAAGTTCGTCATCGTCTGGTGCTGCGGCGGCAAGCCCTGGGCGAACGAATGGATGTACGCGGGGGGTTGGGCGAGATCGCGGGCCCGTTCGGCCGACGTGACCACGACCGCGAGCGCACCGTCGGTCTCGAGGCAGTTGTCGAAGAGGCACAACGGCTCCGAGATCCAGCGCGCGTTCATGTAGTCGGCGCGCGTCATCGGCTTGTGGCCCATCGTCGCGTCGGGGTTACGGGCCGCGTGCTTACGGAACGCGAGCGCGACATTCGCGAGGTGATCGCGCGTGCCGCCGTATTCGTGCATGTAACGGCGGGTGAGCATCGCGATCTCGTCGACGGGCCGCAGCACGCCGAACGGACGACTCCATTGACTGTTGTCGGCCAGGCGCGCCTGCGCCTGTGCCCACGGCCGGCTCGTCGGATCGGCTCGTTTGCGTGCCCGCCACGCAACTGCGGTGGTGCACTGACCGGTCGCGACGGCCATCGCGGCCTGCCCGACGACCCCGCAGCCCGCGCCGCCGCCGTAGCCGACCTGCGAGAACCAGGTGACGTCGCCCAGGCCGACGTTGCGCGCCACGTCGATCTCGCGGTTCGGCTCCATCGTGTACGACGCGATGCCGTCGACCTCGGAGGGGTCGATGCCCGCGTCGTCGAGCGCGATCGAGACCGCCTGGCACGCGAGCGACAGCTCGGTGTCGACGAGACCTTTGCCGAACGCGGTCTGGCCGATGCCGACGACCGCGGTCTTGTCCTTGATCCCGGCGCCGGGTGTGGAACGAGCCACCCGGCTACCAGCCCTTCCATTCCGGGGCGCGCCGCTCGCGGAACGACGCGACGCCCTCGGACGAGTCGACGGTCGAGGTGTTGAGCTCGACGAGCATCGCCTCTTCCTCGAGCAGGTCGCGGCGCGAGAGCTCCGAGGCGTCGTGCAGCAGCTTCTTCGACCAACCGATCGCCTTGGTCGGGCCGCTCGCGAGACGCTCCGCCCATTCCTTCGCCGCACCCTGTAGTTCGGCCGCGGGGACGACCTTGTTGACGATGCCCAGCGCGGCCGCGTCGGCGGCCGAGAGGTCGTCGCCGAAGAAGATCAGCTCCTTGGCCTTGTGCATCCCGACGAGGCGGGGGAGCAGGTAGGCAACCCCGGCGTCGGGGATGAGGCCCCGGCGCACGAACACCTGGATGAGCTTCGACGTGTCGGCCGCGATGACGAGGTCGGCGGCCAACGCGAGCATCGAGCCGCCGCCCGCGGCCGTGCCGTTGAGCGCGACGATCACCGGCTTCTCGCAGTCCTGGATCGCGGTCATCAACTGCTGGAAGCCGGCGCGCATCATGTTCACCGCCGAGCCGACGACCCGGTCGGGCGCGTCGTCGGGGCGCGTGCCGCGTTGGGGCTGCGGAACCGAAAGGTCGGCGCCGGTGCAGAAGTGCCGGTCGCCGGCGGCCGTCAACACCACGGCCCGCACGTCGAGATCCCAATGCGCGTTGCGGAAGGCCTCGGTCAGCGCGTCGCGCACGTAGTAGGGGATCGCGTTGCCCTTGTCGGCTCGGTTGATCGTCAACCAGAGCACGCCGTTCTCGAGTCGTGTGAGCAACTCGTCGGATACGTCCACAGCTTCACTCACTGCTTCACCACCAGTGCGTCGAGGGCCACCGCGCCGCGTGGGCGGATGACGAGCGGATTGATATCGAGCTCACGAACCTCACCGGCGAGGTCGAGGGCGAGCCGTTGAACCTTCATGACCGTATCGACCAGCGCGTCGATGTCGACGGGAGATTGGCCGCGCACGCCTTCCAGCACCTTGAAGCCCTTGAGCTCCTGCAGGGCGCGGCGCGCTTCCTCCTCGGAGAACGGGGGAACGCGGAACGTCACGTCGCCGAACACCTCGACGAAGATCCCGCCGAGCCCGATCGTGACGACCGGGCCGAACAATTCGTCGGTCGAGACGCCGATGAGCGTGTCGACGCCGCTGGTCACCATCTCGCAGACCATCACGCCGTCGATGCGGGCCTGGCGGTCGGCCTTCTTGGCCTTGCGCAAGAGCTCGTCGTACGCCGCCTTGACCTCCGACGCGGAACCCACGCCGACCTTGACGACTCCCACGTCGGTCTTGTGCAACAGATCGGGCGACGAGACCTTCATCACGACGGGGAAGCCGACGGCCTTCGCAGCGCGGACCGCTTCCGCGGCGGATGCGCACAGCTCGTCCTTCGACGTCTTGATGCCGTAGGCGCGGATCAGCTTCTTCGCGTTCCATTCCGACAACGCCTCGCCCGACCTCAGTCCCTCGAGCAGCGCACGCGCCTTGCGCGCCGCGCTCGGGAGCACTTCCGTCGGCGCGTCGGCGAACGGCGAGCGGTAGCGCGCCGAGAACGACCAGTAGTCGGCGTAGCTCTTCACCGCGGCCACGCAGTTGTGGAACGTTCGGAAGACCGGAAGCCCCCCGTCGAGGAGACGCTTGTAGTAGGTGTCGTCGGTTCCGGCGGGTGCGCCCCACACGACGTACACGGGCTTCGTGGTGGACTGGGCCGCGGCGATGATGTCGCGCGTGAACGGCTCGCTGAACGTGACGACCGCGCCCGTGATCGGGATGACGAGGATGTCGATGTTCTTGTCGGCCAGGATGACGTCGAGGATCTTGCGGCCGCGCGCATCGGCGACCGGCGGACCACCGCAGTCGACCGGATTCGACACGCGCAGGTACGCGGGGATCAGGCCGTCGTGCAGCTGCCGCTGCGAATCCTTCGTGAGATCGGGGAGCCGCAGGCCCGCGTCGGCGAGCACGTCGGCCATGTGCGCGCCGGTACCGCCCGAGATCGCGTACACACAAACGCCCGGTTGTTTCTGCGCCTTTGCCCAGGCCGGGATCTTCGCCGGTTGCGTCCGTGCGAACGACATCGACACTTCGAGCAACTCGTCGAGCCCGTCGACCCGCGTCACGCCGTACTGGCGGAACACCGCGCTCGTCACGGCGTCGGAGCCCGTCAAGTGCCCCGTGTGCGACTGCGCCATCGACCGCCCCGCCGCGGTCTTCCCCACCTTCACCATGACGATCGGTTTGCGGAGCTGCGCGGCATGGTCGGCGGCGAGCATCAGCGTGCGGCCGTCCTTGAAGCCCTCGATGTAACACGCGATCACACCCACCTCGGGTTGATCGGCGAAGTGGCGGGCGAAGTCGGCGAACTCGAGGTCGACCTCGTTGCCGGTCGGCGCCCAGTGGCTCAACCGGATGCCGACCTCTTGGCCCTGGAAGACCGGCCGGCCCTGGTGGCCCGACTGCGTGATGAGCGCGATCGCAGGGCCTGCGAGGTCCTGGCGGAAGTCCTCGAACGCGTTCAGGTTGGTGTTGGGTCCGAGCAGCCGAACGTCGCCGCTCTCCACGAGTTGTTCGAGTTTGCGCTCGCGCTTTTTGCCCTCGGTCCCGGTCTCGGAGAAGCCGGCCGCGAAGATCACCGCGAATTTCGCCTTCCGGCGCAGCACTTCCTCGAACGTCTCCTCGGCGCGGCCGGTGAGGATGATCGCGAGATCGAGGTCGCCGGGAATGTCGAACACCGACTTGTAACACGTGTACCCGAGCACGGTCTCGCGCTCGGGGTGCACGGGATAGAACGCCGCCCCGTTCTTCTCCGCCCACTGCGAGAACTTACGCGTCATTGCGGTGTTCGGCTTGGCCGACTGCTCCGACGCACCGATCACCGCGATCGTCTTCGGGTGCAAGAACGCGCCGATGTCGACCTCGCGCAGATGCAGGGGTCGTCCCGACACGTCCACATCGTTCGAACTGGGCATGCTGCGACTCCAAACGGGCGGGCGAGCGGCTCCAAGTATGACGGCCACGTCAGTATTCCGGCCAGTTGGTAGGTTCGGTCGGCCATGGCATCTATTGGGCCGTCTACCGGGCCGGACACCGCACTGAAATCTGTGGCCATCGTCGGTACCTCGCTCGCGGGTCTGCGTGCCGCGGAGACGTTGCGGCGCGAGGGCTTCGCCGGGCGCATCGTCGCGATCGGCGCCGAGCCGCACCTGCCCTACGACCGTCCACCGCTCTCCAAAGAGCTGCTGCGCGGCGACTGGGAACCCGACCAGATCGTGTTGCGCAAACAGGGAGTCGACGACCTCGACCTCGACTGGCGCCTCGACGCGCGCGCCGTCGCGCTGCACACCGCGGACAAGGTCGTCGAGCTGCACGACGGCGAGCGCATCGCGTTCGACGGGCTCGTGATCGCGACCGGGGCAACTCCGCGGCGGCTTCCGAATCAACCGAATCTCGCCGGCCTGTTCACCCTGCGCACCCTCGACGACGCGCTCGCGCTCCGCGAATTGCTCGACGCGCGGCCCAAGGTCGTCGTCATCGGCGCGGGCTTCATCGGCGCGGAGATCGCGGCCACGTGTCGCGCCCGCGATCTCGACGTGACGGTGCTCGAGATGCTGCCGCAGCCGATGGTGCGTGGCCTCGGGCCCGAGCTCGGCGCGGTCCTGGCCGCGATCCATCGCGACCACGGCGTCGATCTCCGGACGGGCGTGCAGGTCGAGGCGATACTCGACGACGGCGAGGGCCAGGTTGCCGGCGTGCGGCTGGGCGACGGAACGGTGATCGATGCCGACGTCGTCGTGGTCGGTGTCGGCGTCGTGCCCGAGACGGGCTGGCTCGAAGGTTCGGGCCTCACGCTCGACAACGGTGTGGTGTGCGACGAGACCTGCCTGGCTGCGCCCGGCATCGTCGCCGCGGGCGACGTCGCCCGTTGGCCGAATCCGTTGTTCGACGGCGCGCTCATGCGGCTCGAACATTGGACGAATGCCACCGAGCAGGGCGTGCACGCCGCGCGCCGGCTGCTCGGGCACGTCGAGCCGTTCGCGCCGGTCCCGTTCGTGTGGTCGGATCAGTACGACCGCAAGATCCAGACCGTGGGCATCGTGTCGGCCGACGAGGATGTCGAGGTACGCGTCGCGCACGGCGACATGGGGGACGAGCAGTTCGTCGCGCTGTTCGGTCGGGGTGGGCGCCTGATGGGCGCGCTCGGCTTCAACCGCCCGCGCTTCGTGATGCAGTACCGCCGGATCATCGCGGAACGGGGCTCGTGGGCCGACGCGCTCGCGCTGGCCGACGCGTAGCGTCCGCCGATGCCGAGCCTGCTCGTCACGAACGACTTTCCCCCGAAGCTGGGCGGCATCCAGTCGTACCTGCACGAGCTGTGGCGTCGGCTCCCGCCCGCGGAGACGACCGTGTACACGACCGCGCACGCGGGCGCGAGTGCGTGGGACACGCAACAGGCATTCCGAGTAGTGCGCGCCCAGCAGAAGGTTCTGTTGCCGTCGGCGCGGTTGGCGCGCGACGTCGATGCGCTCGCCCGGGACATCGGTGCCGACGTGATACTGCTCGATCCGATGTTGCCGCTGGGATTGATCGGGCCGCGCTTGCGCAGCGCTCCGTACGTCGTCGTCATGCACGGTGCCGAGATCACCGTGCCCGCGCGCGTCCCGCTGCTCCAGGGGCGGGCCCGCAAGGTGCTGCGGAGCGCGGCCGCGGTTGTCGCCGCGGGTGGCTACCCGGCGCGCCAGGCGACACACGCCGCCGGTCGCGCGCTACCGGGCGTGATCGTTCCGCCCGGCGTCGACAGCGCGCGCTTCCGTCCGCTCGACGAGGGCGCTCGGCGCGAGGCGCGCGCCCGGCTTGGCCTCGACCCCGCGCGCCCGGTGGTGCTCGGGCTGTCGCGGCTCGTTCCCCGCAAGGGATTCGACATCGTGATCGACGCGGTCGCGGAATTGCCGGGCGTGCAGCTCGCGATCGGCGGCACCGGCCGCGACGCGGGGCGGCTGGCGCGCCGGGCCCGCGGGAATCCCGACGTGCACTTCCTCGGCCGCGTCCCGGAAGCCGACCTGCCGAGCGTCTACGGCTGTGCCGACGTGTTCGCGATGTGTTGTCGGGACCGGTGGGCCGGTCTCGAAGCCGAGGGTTTCGGGATCGTGTTCCTCGAGGCGGCCGCGTGCGCGGTCCCCGCGGTCGCGGGCCGCAGCGGTGGCGCGCACGAGGCCGTCGCCGACGGCGAAACCGGCTTCGTCGTCGAACCCCGCGACGTCGCCGCGGTACGCGCCGCGATCGGCCGGCTGTGCGACGACGCCGGGCTCCGTGCGCAGATGGGCCGGGCGGCGCGGGCCCGGGCCGAGGACGACTACGCCTATGAGCATCTCGTCGGCCGGCTGCTCCCGATCACCCGGGCCGACTTCTCGGGCACTTCCCCTCTCCCCAGATGAATTGGTCCGCCCGGTAGATTGACCCCGTGACCGGGAAGGCGATCATCGTCGCGTCGTGGTCGACGCTGGCCCTGTTCGCCCTCGTCGCGATCCCGGACGCGCTCGGTGTGCACGCGCTCAACACGCCCGCCACCATCCTGAGCGTCAGCCTGTTCCTGGCCTCGCTCCCGATCTGGATCTACTCGTTCGGGCTCGTGCTCGTGCGCTCGACGCGCGGCGACGACATCGGCGTCGGATCGTGGGTGTTCCTCGCGCCGTCGGCCCCGAAGCTCCAACGCCGGCACCTGCTCGGCGCGACCGGGGTGTGCATCGTGCTCGCGCTGGCGACCGCGTACGCGAACCCGTTCAGCGCGCTGGTCCCGATGCTCCAGTTCGGGTTCGCCGCATTGTGGGGTGCGCGCCATGGCGTATACCCGCCGCGGCGCATGCCGTCGGCAGTGGTGAGGGGAGCGCGGCGATGACCGAGACCGCCGACGAACGCATCCGGATCGACGCGCCCGCCGATCGCTGTTGGGACGTGGCCGTCGACTTCGAGTCGTATTCGGAGTGGGTGCGCGACGTCAAAGACGTCAAGATCCTCGAGCGCGACCCCGAGGGCCGCGGGCTGCGGGTCGAGTTCCGGGCCGCCGCGCTCGGCAAGAGCGTCCGCTACGTCCTCGAGTACGACTACTCCGAAGCGCCGACCGCGTTCTCGTGGAAGTTCGTCGAAGGTGACATGCTGCGCCGGCTCGACGGCCGGTATCGATTCGAGCCGGAGGGTCCCGCGTCGACCCGCGTGCACTACGAGCTCGCGGTCGAGTTGGCCGTGCCGTTGCCGGGCCTCCTCAAGCGCCGCGCCGCGGGCCTGATCATGGGCAGTGCGCTGAAAGATCTGAAGAAACAGGTCGAAGCCGTCGCTTGACGCCCGCTGTAGCCTCCGTATTTCATGCGGATCCTGCTGTTTACCGGGAAGGGCGGCGTCGGGAAGACCACCGTCGCGGCCGCAACCGCGACCCGCGCCGCCGAGAACGGGTTGCGCACGATCGTGTGCTCGACCGATCCCGCGCACTCGTTGGCCGATGCGTTCGACGTTCCGCTCGGTGATCGCCCCACCCCGATCGCGCACCACCTGTTCGGTCAACAGCTGAACGCGCGGGTGCGGTTCGAAGAAGCCTGGGACGACGTCCGCACCTATCTCGTCGACGTGCTCGATTGGGCCGGCGCGGGCGCGGTGGAGGCCGAAGAACTGGCTGTGATTCCCGGCCTCGACGAAGTGTTCGCGCTGGCCGACATCAAAGAGTTCGCGACGAGCGGCGACTACGACCTGGTCGTCGTCGACTGCGCGCCGACCGCGGAGACGATCCGGCTGCTCTCACTCCCGGACGTGCTCGGTTGGTACATGGACCGCATGTTCGAGACGCAACGCCGGCTGACGCGCCTGACGCGGCCGTTGTTGCAGCGCGTGTCGGGGGTACCGATCGCGGGGGAGAGCGTCTTCGGGGCGGTGCGGCGCTTCTACGACCGCCTCGACGGGGTGCGGGAACTGCTGACCGACGGCGACATCACGAGTGCCCGCCTCGTCGTCAATCCCGAGCGGCTCGTCGTGGCCGAAGCCCGGCGTACGTTCACGTATCTCTCGCTGTTCGGCTACCACGTCGACGCGGTGATCGCGAATCGCATCCTGCCCGCCGAGATCGATCATCCGTGGCTCGCGCAATGGCGCGCCACGCAGGCCGCGCACCTCGACGTGATCGCCGACGCGTTCGCACCGCTCCCACTGCTCGCGGCCGAGCTCGCGAACGAAGAGATCGTCGGCATGCCCGCACTGTCGATCTTCGCCAAGAACCTCTACGCCGACTCCGACGTCGCCGCGCGCCTCTCGTTCACCGAACCGTTCCGCGTCGAAGCGTCCGGCGACGCGTTGTTGTTGTCGGTGCAGCTTCCGTTCACCGACCGGGGCGACGTCAATCTGGGCCGCACCGGCGACGAGCTCGTGCTGACCGTCGGGCCGCACCGGCGCGCGCTCGTGTTGCCCGACAGCCTGGTGCGGCGCGAAGTGTGTGGCGCCCGTTTCGTCGACGACCGCCTCGTCGTGGAGTTCGTGTGATGGATCCCGAACCCGACGTCGAGGGCGATGCGCCGGCGATCGATGCCGAGGGCGACGCGCTCGACCACGTCTGGGGCGCGGCGCACGAGATGTTGCGCGCCATGCGCATGCTGATCGACGCGGCCGACGAGTTCGTAGAGTCGCAACGCGCCGAAACTCGGGCCCCGGGGCGCGCCCCGAGCGGCCGCCCCACACGTCCGAGCAACGCGCGGGACGCGTGCATCACATCGACATCGAGGCCTCGTAACCACTGATGGGAAACACAATCGGTCTCGACATCGGCGGTACGAAGATCCTCGGCGTCCTACTCGCCGACGACGGCTCGATCCAGCGCGAAGAACGACTCGCGTCGCCGCACACCGGCCTCGACGCGCTCGTAGCGACGGGTGCCTCGATCGTGAACCAGCTCGACGCGCCGGGCGTGCCGATCGGCGTGGGCGCCGCGGGCCTGGTCGACCGGCAGGGAGTCGTGCAGTACGCACCGAACCTGCCCAACGTCCGCAAGGCACCGTTGCGCGACGCGCTCGCGCAGGCGACCGGACACAAGGTCGTGGTCGACAACGACGCGGGCGTCGCCACCCTGGGCGAGGTCACCTACGGCGCCGCGATCGGGCGGCGCGACGTGCTCCTCGTGACGCTCGGCACCGGCATCGGCGGTGGCTTCCTGTTCGACGGCCGGATGTATCGCGGCGCGCACAACTTCGGCGCCGAGATCGGGCACTTCACCGTCGATCCCAACGGGCCGTTGTGCGCGTGCGGCGAGCACGGCCATTGGGAGGCGATCGCCTCCGGCAGCGCACTCGGCCGTATGGCGCGCGATCTCGTCGCCCAGGGTGCCGGCGCAGCCCTCGTGGCCGCGGCGGGCGGCGACCCGGGGGCCGTCACCGGCACACACGTGGGCATTGCGGCGGGGCAGGGCGATCCCGATGCCCGCGGCCTCCTCGTGCAGTACTCCGAGAACGTGGCGCTGGGGCTCGCCGGTCTCATCAACATCCTCGACCCCGAGTGCATCGTCATCGCGGGCGGCCTCGTCGAGCTCGGCCCGTTGCTGTTCGGGCCGCTGCGGGAGGCGGTCGGTCGCCATGTCGAAGGCGCGGGCTACCGACCGGCCGTCGACATCGTCCCCGCCCAACTCGGCGAGCGCGCGGGTGCCGTCGGCGCAGCCGTGCTCGCCGCGCAGTCTGCAATGACGGTCAACATCGGGCTGGCGCTCCCGTCGTTCGTCGAGGATCCCGAGATCCCGATCGCGGTTGCCCGCGCCGCCGAATCCGCGGGTCTCGACGGCGTATTCGTCTACGACCACTTGTGGCGCGGCGACCCGCCCAATCGGCGTCCCGCGCTGGAGTGCTTCGCATTGTTGGGTGCGGTCGCGGCGGAGACCACGCGCCTGCACGTCGGCACGTTGGTGGCGCGTGCGTCGGCGCGTCCGCCGGCCACGTTGGCCAACTCGCTCGAGACCGCGCAGCGGGTGAGCGGCGGCCGCCTGATCGCCGCGATCGGTGCGGGCGACTCACAGAGCCGGGCCGAGAACGAGGCGTTCGGGCTGGGATTCGGCACGTTGGTCGATCGGGTCGACGCGCTGCACAACGCGGTGCGGGCCGCGTCCGGCGGCGACTATCCGGTGTGGGTCGGTGGGCGCGCCATGCAGGTGCGCGAGATCGTCGCCATCGCCGACGGCTGGAACTCGTGGGGCACCGACGTGCAGCAATTCGCCGATCAGGGCGCCGCGATCCGCGCCATCGCACCGAAGGCCGAGCTCACGTGGGGCGGGCTCGCCCGTCCGCACGAAGAGGGCGCGAGCGCGCTTGCCGATCGCTTCTGGCCCTATACCGAAGCCGGCGCGTCGTGGATCATCGTCGGGCCGATCGACTCGAGCGACCCGACCAACGCCGATGTGCTCGGCGACATGCGCGACCGTCTCAACGCGTAGCGTGTAGCGCGTAGCGCGTACGAGCACGCGGCACGGCCGGTTCAGCCGAGCAGGAGCTCGGCCGCCGACGCGAGGTTGTCGCCCATCGACGACGACGGGTTCAGGCCGTTGCTCCAGTAGGTGAGCTCGGCGAACCAGACCGAACCGAGCACGCGCACGATGCCGTCGAGGTCGGCGAAGGTGCCGCACCCGCCGTCGCCGTCGACGACGTCGGCGATGATGGCGCGCAGTGTCGAGTCGATCTCGAGTTTGAGGGGAAGCGTCGCCTCTTCCGACGACGACATCGCCGCGAGCATCGCTTTGGTGACGAGGGGTGCGCGCTCGAGCGAGCGCGACGCGCGTTTCAGCACGTCGCACACGCGCGCCGCGGGCGAGTCGCCGCTCGGCGGGCGTTGCACCAGCCGCTCGCGCAACGTCGTGGCCTGTTGCGCCATCGCCGCGAGCAGGAGCTGATCCTTGGAGGCGTAGTGGCGGTAGAGGGTGCCGAGCGCCACCTCGGCCCGGCCCGCGACGTCGCGCATCTGCACCGCGTCGTAGCCGCCCTCGGCCGCGAGCGTGGTCGCGGCCGCGATGAGCCGTTCCTTGCGAGCGGCGGTCTCGGCGGCCCGGGTTCCGGTCATGGCGCTGACTCCTCGGCGGGTGCGCCGGCGCCGCCCCCGCGACGCCCCGCATTCCCGGGCGGACCGTAGCGCGAACCTAGAACGTGTTGCAGGTGTGGGCCTCGTCTTCCTACCATCCATGCCATGCGCACTCAGCTCGCCCGCGATATGGGCCTGGAATTTCCGATCTTCGCGTTCAGTCACTGCCGGGACGTGGTCGCGGCCGTCAGCCGGGCCGGTGGGATGGGGGTGCTGGGCGCCCTGTACTTCACCCCCGAAGAGCTCGAGATCGAGCTGAAGTGGATCGACGAGCACGTCGACGGCAAGCCCTACGGCGTCGACCTGGTCATGCCGGCCAAGGTCCAGCTCCCCGAAGGCGTCAACGCCGACGAGCTCGAGGGCCAGCTCGAAGAGATGATCAGCCGTGAGCACCGCGACTGGGTCGAGAAGGTCCTGTCCGAACACGGCGTGCCGCCGCTGCCCGAGTCCGAGGGTGGTCACCACCTCCTGGGCTGGACCGACGCCACCGCGCGCCCCCAGATCGACATCGCGTTCCAGCACTCGCCGTCGTTGCTCGTGAACGCGCTCGGGCCGCCCCCGGCCGACATCGTCGACGCTGCGCACGGCGCGGGATCAAGGTCGCGGCGCTGGCCAGTAGCCCGCGGCACGCGCAGAAGCACGTCGACATCGGCGTCGACATCGTGGTGGCCCAGGGCACCGAGGCCGGCGGGCACACGGGCGAGATCAGCTCGGTGGTGCTGTGGCCGCAGGTGATCGAAGCGATCTCACCGACGCCCGTGCTGGCCGCGGGCGGCATCGCGCACGGTTCGCAGATCGCCGGCGCGCTGGCGATGGGTGCGCAGGGCGTGTGGACGGGATCGATCTGGCTGACCGTCGCCGAGAGCGACATGACGCCGTTGGTGATCGAGAAGTTGTTGGCCGCCGACTCCACCCAGACCGTTCGGTCGCGGGCGTTGTCGGGCAAGCCCGCCCGCCAGCTGCGCACCGAGTGGACCGACGCGTGGGACCGCCCCGACTGCCCCGGCTACCTGCCGATGCCGTTGCAGTACATGCTCGTCGCCGACGTGATGGCCCGCGTGGCCGCGCCCAGAACCGCGAGCTCACCGGCATGCCCGTCGGTCAGGTCGTCGGAATGATGGACCGCGTGCGTTCGTCGCGCGACGTCATCCGTCGCCTCGTAGAGGAATACGTAGAAGCCGTAGAACGCCTAGACGCCCTCAACGCCTAATCCCACCCCCCAAAACCCTGCCATCAGACGGCAGCGTTTTTGCTCCTATGAAGCAAATTCCCTGCCATGGCGGCGTTGCTCGAGTGCGGTGGTCGTCTGTTCGACGATCTCGCGATCGGATGATTCCCACGTGAACACGAGCGGCAACCAGCCCGCCGAAGCGAGAGCAGTAAGCCGTTGACTGTCGGCGACTACGGCCGAGGCTCCAGTGTGGAACGGAGCGCCGTAGTACTCGGCGAACACCATCAAGTCCGGCCACGCGAAGTCTGGGCGGTACTTCCGGCCGCCGACTCGAACCTGATGCTGTTGAACCGGGATCCGTAGTCCGGCCTTGCGGAAGAGATCGAGTACCTGAAGCTCCGAGCGACTGCCGCCGGGATCGAAGCCGATCCCGCGCTCCGCGAGCAACGAGCGGATCGTCGCCATGTGACGACCCGGTCCGGATTCCGTCTGTTCCAAGCAGTTCTTGAGTCGCGTCAATGACGCGACACCGCGTCGGAGTCCATTGTCGAGCGCGCGACCAAGCTGCGACTGGCTGAGCAGCGTTGTGCAATCTGACAACGTCCGCTCGAACGAAGTGCTGTCGATCCCGTCGCGGCTCGTGATGTCGTGCTCGCCCATGAATTTGGAGCGATGCAGCGTGACTCCAGGTCTATCGACGAAACACTCTCGATCGACCGTGATCTCGTAGCGGGCTTCCGGTCGAGGATCGAAGTCCCACAAACGGGCCGCCGACGAATGCGATGCCACTGAATCCGGAACCGATAGCACGACGGACTGCAGCCCACGCTCCCACGACTCGGTCGCGCCGACGAGTGCGTAGACCCGCGGACGATCTCGGCGGAGGACCTTCCTGTCCACGAGTCTGCGAAGGGCTCCTGCGTCCACGCCGAAGTGCTCCAGCTGATCGCGAGTGACCAGACCTCGTTGCGCGGCCAAGACGGATTCGCATTTCGCCAGATAGCTGTCCATGCGGGCGACCGTAGGTTGAGCCTGAGACAGCTACGCGTTGGCAGGACTTCTGTTTCATGGAAGCAATTTCCCTGCCATCTGATGGCAGGGTTTTTGCTTCATGGGAGCATTTTCGCTGCCATCTGATGGCAGGGGGTTAGAGGTATTGGGTGAGGGCGTCGGCGAAGCGGGCGGGGGATTCGATCATCGGGTAGTGGCCGACGCCGTCGAGGATCGTGATGTCGGCATCGGGGCGGGCGCGGCGTAGCTCGTCGGTCATGGCGAGGACCGCGATCGGGTCGTCGGCACCCCACACCACGCCCAATGGCGACGGGTGCGTCTCGATCGCACCGGTGAAGCGTCGTTCCTCGGCACGGCGATCTTCGATGTAACGAATCGTGCGGGGAAGCAGGCGGTTGCCGCCGTTGCGTTCCGCGAACAGCCACTGCGCTTCGAGCTCGTCGTCGGCGACGTTGCTGTTCGGTGAGAACGTGCCCGCGAGGCCGGCCTTGAAGCCGTCGGCGACGACCAGGTCGGTGGCGGCGTCGTCGAGCGAGAGCAACAGCTGCTGCCCGTTCGTGAGGTGCGCCATCCCGATGTAGATGCTGCCGTTCGTGAGGACACGCCGGCTGACCTCGAACGGCAGCGTCCGTTCGAGGCTGCGCGCCAACAGCTCGCCGCCGACGGTGTCGCCCATGTCGTGCGTGAGCAGCGCGACCGACGTGAGCCCGAGCGTGCGCGCCACGCCTTCGACGACATCGGCCTGGAGCCGCATGCTGTAACGGACGTCGGGCTTGTCGGAAAGGCCGAAGCCGAGGAAGTCGACCGCGACGACGTGCCGGTGCGCGCGGAGCGAGTCGAGCACGAGTCGCCAGTCGTACGAGCACGACGGGAAACCGTGCAACACGAGGAGCGGATTCTCGCCGCCGTCGTCGCCGCCGCCGGAGTCGTCGAGCGCGGGAACGTCGAGCACCCACACCGATCGGTCGCCGACGCGGATCTGGCGGCCGCGGGCTTCCCACGTGCGTACGTCCTCGGTTGCCGTCATGTGCACCTCACTCGAGATTGGCGTATTCGGTGCCGCGGTCGTCGGTGCTCGTCCCCGCGACCTCGGCGGTCGCGGCGCGCAGATCACGGAGAAACTCGCCCACGACCGGCGCGTTCCCGGCGCTCACGGTCGCGTGCAGGCTGTCGGGGGGCTTCTGCCGATCGAGATGCCAGTGGCGCGCATGCAGTGCGTCGCCGAGTGCGAACACGTCGATCTCCGGGCTCGACAGCGCGAAGACGTGCGCGTCGGGTTCGCCGAGCACCGCGAGCTGTGGGATGTCGCGCACGCCCGCGATCAATTGGCGGGTGGCGTCGAGCGTGATGCGGGTCAGCCGCTGGTAACCCTCGATGCCGAGCCGATGCATGACGGCCCACGCGGTCGCCATCGGGAGGCCGGGTTTGCTGCCCTGCATTCCCGACGACGCGTAAAAGCCCCCCAGCCAGTCGTCGAACACGAAGGTCTGGTAGCGGCGCAGATCCTTGTCGCGGTGGATGAGCACCGACGCGCCCTTCGGCGCGTAGCCGAGCTTGTGGATGTCGGCCGAGATCGTCGTGACTCCGGGTACGCGAAAGTCCCACGGGGCGACCGTCTCGCCGTTCAGTTCCATGAACGGAAGCACGAACCCGCCCATGCACGCGTCGACGTGCATCGACGCGCCCACTGTTCCCGCGAGCTCGGCGAGCTCGGGGATCGGATCGATGACGCCCTGCGGATACTGCGGCGCGGAACCGACGACGAGCGCGGTGTTCTCGTTCACGCGCGCGGCCATCGCGTCGACATCGGCCCGGAAGTCGGCGCGCACCGGGACCTTGTGCACGCGCAGCCCGAAGTAATACGCGCCCTTGTGGAACGCGGCGTGCGCGCTCTCGGCGAGGACGATCTCGGGTTCGGTGACACCGCGCTCGTCGCGCGCCCGTTCCCGCGCCGACTTCACCGCGAGCAGGACGCTCTCGGTTCCACCCGACGTCATGTACCCCGCCGCGGTAGGAGCGCCGTGGAACAACGCCGCACACGCGTCGACGACCTCGGACTGGATCTCGGCCAGGCTCGGGAACGCGGCAGGGTTCAGTGCGTTCTCGTGCAGGAACAGCGCGGCGGCCGCCTCGGCGACCGCTCGCACTTCGGGCCCACCGTCGAACACCAGCCCGAACGTGCGCCCGTCCTGCCAGCGCGCGTCACGCGCCCGTTTGGCGATGAGGGCGGCGAGGATGTCGGGTTCCGACATCCCGTGCTCGGGCAACGGCACCCGCCGAAGCTATCGGCTCAGGAGTTGTCGTCGGGCAGATCCGATGCCGCGCCGCCGGGCTGGGTCGACCAGCCCGCATTCGGCGCATCGACGGCCGCGCACGTCGGTTCGTGCTCCATCGTCACGTACACCGGGGTGCCGCCGGGCGACCACTGCCCGAACGCGCACACGTCGTGGTTCGACGCGGCCACCGCGATCGTCACCTGCGTTCCGCTCTGCGCGACCGAAACCGTCTTCGTGCCGTCGGAGGGCGTGGAGCCGGTGACCCACTGATAATCGGGTTGATTCCGGGCGAGCGTTGCGAGGTCGTCGCTGCCCGAATCCTCGACGACCTGCAATGCGGTGTGTCGCGTCGACTCCGCCTCGACCCGGACGATGACGTTCAGGTCGGTGGGCAGCCCGGCCGCGGGGGGCTTGGGCGGGAGTGCGACCGGCACTTCCGCGGCGACGTTCTTGCCCGGCTTGAACGTGAAGTACGCCGTCAAGACCGCGCAGATCACGAACAGGACCATGCCGACGACCGTGATCCACTTGCCGAGCCCCGGCGCGGAACCGGAACCCGCGGCCGCGTCGTAGTTGAACGGCTGCGGCATCACCGACTCGGGTTTGGGCATGGTCTGCAGAACGGCGGGCGCGAAGAACTGTTCGTCGGCGGACGGTCCGGGTGCCTCGACCGGCGCGCCGATCGGTGCGACGGGTGTCGGTGCCGCCATCAGCAAGTGTCCGCACGCGCGGCATGTGGGCCACACCGGACGCACGTCTTGTCCGCAGGCCGGGCAGGTCTTCATCGCGTGCTCCATCCGGTTGTGGGTGCCGCGCCGGCCCGGCAGGTTCCCGTCGTGACCGTCACGAATCGGGTTCCGACGGTTGCCGGTTCATCCCGGGCGAACACGCAGCGGTTCGCGTCGGCCGGAGTGGCAAGCGTCAACGTCTTGGCAGTCGCCAGCATCGACACCTGGCCGGCGCGCGCCGCGGTCGTGGAACCCACGACCGGCACGCGGTAGGAGTGCGCGCTCAACGCCGACGCGGTGATCGCGCCGAACGATCGGTGCGCGGCGTAGAGCGTGCGGCCGCCGCCGGTAACGGTGCGCAGCAACGCAGTCGCGCGTGCCTCTTGAGCGACATTCGTGGCGCCGGTGCTCGCGCCGCCGGTCGTGCTGCTGCGGAACAGCACGGGCCAGACCGCGACGAGGCTCAGCGTGAGCGCGACGGCCACGACCGCGATCACGAGGATGCGCCGCCAGTGCTCTCGCGCGAATGCGTTGCGGCGATTCGCCGAACGATTCGCCGAACGATTCGCCGCAACGAGGCGATTCGCCGCCGCCCGCGCCGGCCCCGCGTGCGCGGGCGCGGCTGTCGAACGCGTGGCGTGGGGGAGCAGGTTGTCGGGCCGGGGCAGCGCGCCCGGCAGCAGCGTGTCGGGGGCGCGCTCTGGAATGCAGCCGCGGCGCGGGCCGCGGGCGTGGGCGCCGACGCGGAAACGGGCCCCGGCGCGGTCGTCGTGGTCGTCGTCGCTGTGGTGGCCGCCGATCGCCGCCGGTGGAGCGCGGCCGGCACCGCGACCCGGCTGTCCTCGGGCTCGCTGTGCAGGGGCGCGCCGCAGCGGCGGCACAGCGACCACTCGGCCGGGACTGGATACCTACAGGTCGGACACTCCACGGCGACGCTCCGGAACGTCTAGTTCCCCCGTCCGGATTGTCGGCGCCCCGGCGCCCGAACTTCAGTCGAGTTGGCTTCAGTCGAGTTGGCGACCGAAGTACTTCTCGGCCAGCTCGGGCCGGGGCTGCACGAAGACCCCGTCGGCCTCGGCCGTCAGCGTCTCGCCGTCGTACAGCTCGCCCTTCGAGATCACCCTCCGGCCCTCGACCCGGTCGACCCACGCCCGCACGGTCAGCTCGCGGAAGAGCGGCGTGGGCTTGCGGTAATGGACGGTGAGCCGGGCGGTCATGCCCGGATTGCCCGAAACGATGTTCGCGATCCCGAGGATCTCGTCGAAGGTGCACGCGACCCAGCCGCCGTGCACGAACCCGGGCGGCCCTTCGTAGACCGCGCCGAACGTCCCCACGGCTTCGACCCCGGTGGTGCCGTCGGGCCGGGTGACGGCCTTCCAATCCAGCCGGGGCGAGATCGGGCTCGCTTCGCCGACCACGGGCGACCGGGGCAGGTAGTCGTCGTGCCGACGGGGCTGATAGCCCGCGCCACCGTCGCGCGGCCGGCCGAGCCGAACCGTCAGCTCGTCGATGTCGGCGGCCACGGCCTGCATGGCCTCGGCCCCGATGTCCTCGACCGACATCGCCGCGTCGATCAGCGCCCGGATCGAGCTCGCGAGCTCGGCCCGTTCGGGGGTGGCGAACGCCGCGGAATCAGGAATGCCGGGTGCGGCCTCCGACACGCGCCGTCACTTGCCCTTGTAGACGGGCGGCCGCTTCTCGCCGAACGCCTTCGGGCCCTCCTGGGCGTCCTCGCTCGCGAAGACCTCCCACCCGATCTTGTCCTGGTGCTGCATGGCGTCGAAGTCGCTCATCGCTTCGGTCTCGCGCCACGCCCGCAGGATCGCCTTGGTGGAGAGCGGCGCCATCTCGGCCACTTCCGCGGCGAGCTCCATCGCCCGGGTCAGCGCCTGACCGTCGGGCACCACGTGGCCGATGAGACCGATCTCGCGCGCTTCGGGTGCGGGCACCGGCGGGCACCGCAACAAGATGTCCATCGCGATCGTGTACGGGATCTGGCGGGGCAGCCGGCACGCCGAACCGCCGAGCGGGAACAGCCCGCGCTTGGCCTCCCACACCCCGAAGATCGCGCTCTCGCCGGCCACCCGGATGTCGGTGCCCTGCAGGATCTCGCTCCCGCCGGCCACCGCGTAACCCTCGACCGCGGCGATCAGCGGCTTCGAGAGGCGGTAGTCGCGCAGCAGCGCCTTCCAGTGCGGGTTGTTGCCCCGGGCCATGACGGCCTGCACGTTGGGGTCCTCCGACTGCTGGCCCATCGAGGTGAGGTCCATGCCGGAGCAGAAGCTGCCGCCCGCGCCCGTGAGGATCGCGCAGCGGATCTCGGGGTCCTCGTCGACGTACTCGTAGCCGAGCACGAGCCCGGCGAGCATGTCGGGCGAGAGGGCGTTGCGCTTCTCCGGACGGTTCATCGTCAGGATCACGACGCGCCCGTCGCGTTCGATGGTGCAGTGCTTGGTGCTGATGTCGAGTCGTTCGGTCACGGCCGGAGGCTAGAACAGGTTTCAGGTCCGGTGCCCAGTCGGGCCTCCTTGGCTGGAAAGTGGAACGTGTTCTAGTCTGCGCTCGTTGCCACCCGGTCGGAGGGAGCCCGGCACATGGGATTTTGGAAGCACGCGGAAGAGGACCCGGGGTACCTGGCGATCGTCGACCCGGACGGTACCGAGCACACGGCCGGCGATCTCCTCGCCCGCGCGAACCAGTTGTCGCACGCGTTGCGCGCCCTCGGGCTGCAGAAGGGCGATGCGGTCGCCGCGGTGTTGCCGAACGGTGCACAGCCGTTCACGGTGTATCTCGCCGCGTTGCAGACCGGGCTCTTCTACGTCCCGATCAACTACCGGCTGAGCGCGCCCGAGATCACGTACATCCTCGAGGACTCCGAGGCCAAGGCCTTCGTGAGTCATGAGCGCTTCGCGACGCTCGTCAGCGCGGCCGCGGACGCCGCGAACATTCCCGCCGACGGTCGGCTCGCGCACGGAACGGTTCCCGGCTTCCGTTCGTTCGACGCGGTCGTCGACGCGCACTCGACCGAGATGCCCGACGATCGTTCGAACGGCGCGGCGATGCACTACACGTCGGGCACGACGGGGAAGCCCAAGGGTGTCCGGCGCCCGCTCGTCGACCTCGACCCCGACGTGAGTGCCGAGCTGTTCACGTTCTTGTTGCAGCTGTTCGGCATCATGCCCGGCCACGACGAAGTGCACTTGAGCACGTCGCCGAACTACCACACCGCGGTCACCACGTTCGCGGGCAACGCGCTGCACATGAAGCACACGGTCGTGTGCATGGACAAGTGGGATGCGGAGGAGACGCTGCGGTTGATCGACCGCTACGGCTGCTCGCACACGCACATGGTCCCCACGCAGTTCATCCGCATGTTGCAGCTGCCCGACGAGACCAAGGCGAAGTACGACGTCTCGGCGATGAAGTGGGCGATCCACGCGGCCGCGCCGTGCCCGGTCGACACCAAGCGCAAGATGCTCGAGTGGTGGGGCCCGGTGATCTGGGAGTACTACGCGGCAACCGAGGGCGGCGGCACGATCGCCCCGCCCGACGAATGGCTCAAGTACCCGGGCACGGTGGGTCGGGTGTGGCCCAACTCCGTGCTCAAGATCACCGACGACGACGGCAACGTGATGGCCACCGGCGAGCCCGGCACGGTGTGGATGCGCATGGGCGAAGGCCGCACGTTCGAGTACAAGGGCGACGACGACAAGACCAACAAGTCGCACGACGCGGAAGGCTTCTTCACCGTCGGCGACGTCGGCTACCTGAACGAAGACGGCTACCTGTTCCTCTGCGATCGCAAGAGCGACATGATCATCGCGGGCGGTATCAACATCTATCCGGCCGAGATCGAAGGGTGTATCCACGAGCACCCGCAGGTCGCCGACATCGCGGTGTTCGGCATCCCCGACCCGGAGCTGGGGGAGCAGATCAAGGCCGTGGTGCAACCGTTGCCCGGTGTCGCGGGCGACGACGCACTCCGCGCGTCGATCATGGAGCACGTGCAGACGCGCCTCGGTAAGTACAAGTGGCCGCGCAGCATCGACTTCATGGACGAGTTGCCGCGCGAACCCACCGGCAAGTTGTTGAAGCGCACCTTGCGCGATCCGTACTGGGAAGGCCGGGACCGCGCGATCTAGCGCGCCGGTTCTCTCGGTCCTGTTCTGTCGAAGGAGAAGCGTTGACCGACGTCTTTACGGCTCATCACGTCATCGAGTATCCGGGCGGTTACACGCGCTCGGTCGGCCCGGTGATCGGACGGTTCCTCACGGGACTGCGCGACGGCAAGATCCTTGCGGTGCGTCTCGCCGACGGTCGGGTGCTCGTACCGCCGACCGAGTACGACCCGACCACGAGCGCACAGGTGACCGCCGACGGCGATCACTGGATCGAAGTCGGGCCGCGCGGCACCGTGCAGTCGTTCACCTGGGTGTCGCAGCCCCGCGCCGGCAAGCACGCGCTCGACAAGCCGTTCGCGTTCGCGCTGATCCGGCCCGACGGCGCCGACACCGCGCTGTTGCACGTCGTCGACTGCGGCAGTGCGGATGCGCTGCGCGTCGGTTCGCGGGTTGCGCCGCGCTGGAAGGCCGAGCGCACCGGTGTGATCACCGACATCGAGGCGTGGGTCCCGCTCGGCGACGGCGAGGAGCCCGAACCGGCGCCGCTCCGAGTTCCCGCCGAGGACGAACAGCCCGTCGCCGGCATCACGGTGCCGATCCGGCTCGAGTACGACCTCACCGCCGGGGTGGCAACGAGCCGTTACCTGAAGGGTCTGGGCGAGGGGAAGATCATCGGCGGCCGCGCGCCGTCGAGCGACGAGGTGTACGCGGCATCGCGCGGCACCGACCCGAAGTCGGGTGAGCCGACGTCGATCGAGGTCGAAGTGCAGGACACCGGCGTGATCACGACCTTCTGCGTGGTGAACGTGCCCGGCCTCTCCGACCTCGCGCCCGAGATCCCGTACGTGTCGGCCCAGATCCTCCTGGACGGCGCGAACAACTGCTTCTTCGGCCTGATCCGCGGGATCCCGGTCGACGAGGTGCACATGGGTCAGCGGGTCAAGGCCAAGTGGGCCGACGAGCTCGCGCCCGACCACACGTCGATCCAATGGTTCGAGCCGTCGGGCGAACCCGATGCCGACTACGAGATGTACAAGGACTACCTCTGATGCGTGACGTAGCGGTGGTGTCGTACGTGTGCAGCACGACTGCACGCGAAGCGGTGCACAACGAGACCGAGATGATCGTCCCGGTGCTGCACGAAGCAGTCGAGAAGTCGGGGATCCCGAGCAAAGAGATCGGGTTCGTGTGCTCGGGCAGCCTCGACTACCTGCAGGGCGGACCGTTCGCCTTCGTCTCCGGGCTCGACGCGGTCGGCGCGTGGCCGCCGGTGCGGGAGAGCCACGTCGAGATGGACGCGGCGTGGGCGTTGTACGAGGCGTGGGTCGCGATCCAGACCGGTGAGGTCGACAGCGCGTTGATCTACGGCTTCGGCAAATCGTCGCCCGGCGACCTGCACGAGATCATGGCGTTGCAGCTCGACCCGTACTACCTGTTGCCGCAGTGGCCGTCGATGGTCGACATGGCCGCACTGCAGGCCTGTGCGTTCCTCGACGCGAACGGCGCGACCGAGAAGGATCTCGCCGAGGTCGCAGCCCGTTCGCAGCGGAACGCGCAGAGCAATCCGAACGCGATTCGCAAGGGCAACGTGACCGCCGACGACGTGCTGAAGCAACCGATCACACACCGCCCGCTGCGCGACGCCGACATCTTCCCGATCACCGACGGGTCCGCGGCGATCGTGCTCGCGGCCGGCGATCTCGCCCGCAAGGTGTCGAAGCGGCCGGCGTGGATCCGGGGGATCGACCACCGCATCGAGGCGCACAGCCTCGGCGTACGCGATCTCACGCATTCCGAGTCGACCCGCGCCGCCGGCGTGGGGGCCGGCGTAGCCAACGGCAAGGTCGACGTGGCCGAGCTGCACGCGCAGTTCAGTCACGAAGAGTTGATCCTCGCCGAGGCGCTCGGCCTCGACGCGGCGAAGACCGCGATCAACCCGTCGGGCGGCGCGTTGGCGGCGAACGCGGTCATGTCGGCGGGCCTCGCGCGTATCGGCGAAGTCGCGCAACGCATCACGAACGGCGACGCCGATCGCGGCGTCGCCCACGCAACCAGCGGTCCGTGTCTGCAACAGAACATGGTCGTCGTCTTGGAGGGTGAATAATCGTGTCCGGCGATCGGGTAGCAGTAGTCGGCGTGGGCCAGACGGTTCACCGCACGGCCCGCAAGGACGTGTCGATGGCCGGGCTCGTGCGCGAAGCCGCGCAGGAGGCGCTCGACGACGCGGGCATGACGTGGTCGGATATCGACGCGGTCGTGATGGGCAAGGCCCCCGACATGTTCGAGGGTGTCGCGATGCCCGAGCTGTACCTGGCCGACGCGCTCGGCGCGGTCGGCAAGCCGATGATCCGCGTGCACACCGCCGGTTCGGTCGGCGGCTCGACGAGCATCGTCGCGGCGAAGCTCATCGCGGCCGGACTCCACGAACGCGTGCTCACGGTTGCCTACGAGAAACAGTCGGAGAGCAACGCCACGTGGGGCCTCTCGGTCCCGATGCCGTTCGCGGCTCCGCTCGTGGCGGGCGCGGGCGGTTTCTTCGCGCCGCTCATCCGCGCGTACATGTACCGCTCGGGCGCGCCGCGCCACATCGGGCACCTCGTCGCGGTCAAGGACCGTCTCGCGGCGTTGCGGAACCCGAAGGCGCACCTGCACATCCCCGACATCGACCTGAAGATGGTCGAGGAGTCGTTCCTGCTCTGGGACCCGCTGCGGTACCTCGACGTGTGCCCGAGCTCCGACGGTGCGATGGCGATGGTGCTCGGCAGCGAGAAGGTCGCCGACGCGTCGGAGGGTCCGGTCGCCTGGATCCACGGCATGGCGATGCGCAGCGAGCCGACGATGTTCGCCCGCCGCGACCAGGTCAGCCCGCAGGCCGGAAAAGACTGCGCCAAGGACGTCTACGCGCAGGCCGGTATCACTGATCCGCGCAAGGACTTCGACACCGCCGAGGTCTACGTGCCGTTCTCGTGGTACGAGCCGATGTGGCTCGAGAACCTCGGGTTCTGCGCGGAGGGCGACGGTTGGAAGCTCACCGAGGCCGGCGCGACCGGTCCCGACGGTGACATCCCCTGGAACATGTCGGGCGGCGTGTTGTCGTCGAACCCGATCGGCGCGTCGGGCATGGTCCGTTTCGGGGAGGTCGCGCAGCAGGTGCGCGAGCGCGCCGGCGACTACCAGGTCGAGTTGAAGACCGGCCTCGCGCTCGGTCAGGCGTACGGCGGCGGCTCCCAGTTCTTCTCGATGTGGGTGGTCGGGAACAAGAAGCCGTGAACAAGAACGTCGAGCGCGTGCGCGAAGTGATGCAGCTCGCCGACGAGATGCGCGTCGACGAGCTCGTTGCGTTGTTCGCCGACGACGCGGTGATGGAGCTTCCGTTTGCGCCGGGCCGGATGGCCCGGCGCTACGAGGGCAAGGCCGCGATCGTCGAGTTCCAGCTCTTCGCCCGCGACTCGTTCAGCCGCTTCTCGATGACGGTCGACGCGATCCACGAAACCGCCGATCCGCATGTCGTGATCGCCGAGCACCGCAGCGACGCAGAGGTCGCCGAGAACGGCCGTCCCTACCGCAATCATTACGTCACGTTCTTCACATTCTCTGACGACGGCCTGATCTCGAGCTGGCGCGAGTTCTACGACGCGGGCGTCGTCGTACGGGCGTTCCGGCCGGAACAGGCCCACTAGTCGGCGCGTGTAGTTTTGCCCACGACGATCGAGGGAGATCCGCAATGGAGCTGAGCGACATCAACCTGTTGGACCGGGACGCGTTCGCCAAGGGCGTTCCGCACGAGTGGTTCACGTACCTGCGGGCGAACCACCCGATCTTCAAGCACCCCGAGCCCGAAGGCCCGGGGTTCTGGGTCGTCACCAAGTACGACGATGTCGTCGCCGTCGGTCGCGACGGCGCCACCTTCTCGTCCGACCAGAAGCGCGGCGGCGTGGTCGTGCTCGAAGAGACGCAGATGAACGACTTCGAGCAGGGGGGAAACCTCATGCTCACGATGGACGCGCCCGAGCACACGCGCTACCGCAAGCTCGTCAACCGCGGCTTCACGCCCCGCCAGATGCGCATGCTCGAGCCGCACATCCGTGAGCTCACCGCGCAGATCATCGACGAGGTCATCGAAAAGGGCGGCTGCGACTACGTCGTCGACGTCGCGGCCGAAGTGCCGTTGCAGGTCATCGCGGAGATGCTCGGCGTGCCCCAGGAAGACCGGCACAAGTTGTTCGAGTGGAGCAACCGGATGATCGGCTCCGAGGACCCCGAGTACATCGTCTCCGAGGAAGAGGTGATGAACGCGCAGGTCGAGATGTTCATGTACGCCAACGAGCTCGCGGCGAAGCGCCGGGCCGAGCCCAAGGACGACATCATCAGCGCGTTGCTCAGCGCCGAAGTCGACGGCGACACGCTCTCGGAGATGGACTTCAACCTCTTCTTCTTGTTGATCGCGGTGGCCGGCAACGAGACCACGCGCAACTCGATCTCGCACGGCATCAAGGCGTTCTGCGACTTCCCCGACCAGTACCAGGCGCTCGTCAACGACCCGACGCTCGCGCAGTCGGCCACCGACGAGATCGTGCGTTGGGCGTCGCCCGTCATGTACTTCCGCCGCAACGTCACGAAGGACACCGTCCTGCACGGCCAGGAGCTGAAGGCGGGCGACAAGATCGCCATGTACTACATCTCCGCGAACCGCGACGAAGACGTCTTCGAGCGGCCGTTCGAGTTCGACATCCGGCGCTCGCCGAACGAGCACGTCGGGTTCGGTGGCGGCGGACCGCACCACTGCCTCGGAATGAACCTCGCCCGCATGGAGATCTACGTGCTCCTCGAGGAGATGGCGAAGCGGATCCCCACGCTCGAGCGCACCGGCGAAGCCGAGCCGCTCCGGTCGAACTTCATCGCCGGCATCAAGCACATGCCCGTGAAGTACCCGCCGGGCGAGCGCGTCTGCCCGGTCGCGCACTGATGCACCGTTTCCGTTTCGGCGTCGAGGTTCACGGTCCGTTCGACGGCAGCTCGTGGGCCGACACGGTTCGCGAGCTCGAGGCGCTCGGTTACTCGACCCTCTTCGTGCCCGATCACTTCGACGAGGGGCTCGGGCCCATCACGGCGATGGCCACCGCCGCGGTGCTCACCACCACGCTCAAGGTCGGCGCGCTCGTGTTCGACTGCGACTACCGCCATCCCGCGGTGCTCGCCCGCGAGCTCGCGTCGATCGACGTGTTGTCGGAGGGTCGGCTCGAGGTCGGGCTGGGCGCGGGTTGGAAGAAGCTCGACTACGACCGTTCCGGGATCCCGATGGACGCGCCCAAGGTGCGCGTCGACCGGATGATCGAATACACGAAGATCCTGAAGGCGCTGTTCGCCGACGAGCCCGTCACGTTCGCGGGCGAGCACTTCCGCATCACCGATCTGCCGGGCACACCGCGTCCCTACGCGGTCGGCGGTCCGCCCTTCGTCATCGGTGGTGGTCAGCCGCGCGTGTTGCGCTTCGCCGGATCGGTCGCCGACATCGTGGGTGTCAACGCGTCGATCCACTCGGGCGAGGTCGACACCGAGGCCGCGCACGACGCCATGCCCGAGCGCATCGACCAGAAGGTCGCGTGGTTGCGCGAAGGCGCGGGCGATCGCTTCGCCGACATCGAGATCAACGCGTGGTTGGCGGCGGCCGAAGTCACCGACGACACGCCCGGTGTCGCCGACGTCATGGGCCAACTGTTCAGCGCCGACCCCGACGACGTCCTCGCTTCGCCGCTCACGCTCATCGGTTCGCTCGCGGAGTGCGCCGACCGCCTGCGCGAGCGCCGCGAGCGCTGGGGCTACAGCTACAGCGTCATTCCCGGCGAGAAGGCGCGCGATTTCGCGCCGCTCGTCGCCGAGCTCACCGGTACCTAGGAGCACACCTTGCAGATCTCGTGCGGATTCCCGCCCGGACCGCATGTCGTCGACCACATCGTCGAGGCCGAACGACTCGGATACGAACGGGCGTGGTTGTTCGACTCGCCCGCGCTCTACGGCGACATCTGGGTGATCGCGGCGTTAGCGGCGCAGCGCACGTCGCGCATCGCGCTCGGGCCGGCCGTGCTCGTCCCGAACCTCCGGCATCCGCTCGCGCAGGCCAGCGCGATCGCCACACTGGAACAGCTCGCGCCCGGCCGGATCGCGGTGGCGATCGGGACCGGATTCACGGGCCGCATGGCGATGGGCCAGACCGCACTCACGTGGGCGTGGACTCGGCGCTACATCGAACAGTTGCGGGCCCTGTTGCGCGGCGAGATGGTCGACATCGACGGTGGCATGGCGCAGATGTTGCACGGCCCCGAGTTCGCGCCGCCGTTCCCCATCACCACACCGATCATCGTGGCCGCCAACGGGCCCAAGGGGATGGCCGTGGCGCGCGAGTTCGGCGACGGCATCATGACCATCGGTGCCGGGGAACCCGACTTCGACTGGTGCTCCGTGCTTGCGTTCGGAACCGTGCTCGACGAAGGCGAGAGCGCGAGCTCCGAGCGGGCGTTCGCGGCGGCCGGACCGGGACTCACCGTCGTGTACCACGCGATGTACGAGAGTGATCCCGCGTCGGTCGAAGGGCTGCCGGGCGGAGTCGAGTGGCGCAAGGGTCTCGACGCGATTCCCGAAGCCGAGCGTCACCTCGCGATCCACAAGGACCACATGGTGCGGGTGACGGAGCGCGACACGCCGCTGCTCGACGGCGACCTGCTGAAGGCGTTCACGTGGACCGGTGAAGCGGCCGACGTGCGGGCCCGCATCGATGCGCTCGCGGCGGCCGGGGCCACGGAGTTGCTGTACGCGCCGATGGGACCGGACGTGTCCCGGGAGTTGCACACGTTCTGGGAGATGGCGAACGCCTAGGGGCGGGAGACGCGCGTGAAGCTCGGGCTCTTCGGCGTGAACATGGGCCCAACGGCTGCGCCCGAAGTACTCGGCGCGATCGCGCGCCAGGTCGAGGACGCGGGGTTCGACTCGATCTGGGCGGGGGAGCACGTGGTGCTGCCCGATCCGCAGGTGCCTCCGTCGCCGATGGCACCGCAGGATCCCGCCCTCGATCCGCTGCTCGCGCTCGCGTGGGCGGCGGCGCACACCACGACGCTCCGCCTCGCGACGGGAATCGTGATCCTGCCGCAACGCAATCCGGTGGTTCTGGCCAAGCAGATCGCGAGCCTCGACGTGCTCAGCGCCGGCCGGTTCACTCTCGGCCTGGGCGTGGGATATCTCGAGCCGGAGTTCGCAGCGATCGGCGCCGACTTCGCGAACCGGGGCGCGGTGACCGACGACTTCGTCGACGCCATGCAGCACCTCTGGTACGACGAACACCCCGAGTTCCACGGCCGCTTCTCCGACTTTGCCGGCGTCGACGCGTATCCGCGTCCGGTGCAGCAACCGATCCCGATCGTGTTCGGCGCGCACTCGCCGCCCGCGTTTCGCCGCACCGTCGCGCGCGGTCACGGCTGGTACGGCTTCTCGATGACCCCCGATCTGCTGGTGGCGTGTCTCGAGGCCCTGCGGGTGGCCGCGACCGAGGTCCAGCGCCCGGCCGCGCTGGGCCCGCTCGAGATCACGGTGACGCCGCGCCACCGGCTGACCGCCGACTCGGCGCAGGCCTACGCCGACCTGGGCGTCGATCGCATCGTGCCCCGCTTCCCGCCGACGCCCGGCGGGGTCGCGGAAACGATCGACGCGGCACTCTTGGCGGTCGCCGGTCTGTAGCTTTCTCCCGTCTCGACGAATCTTCCGACGAATCGTCGCAACGGAGAAGGAGCAGGCGATGCGGCCGAACGGACTGCGCGAGGCATGGGCCGAGGATCGGGCCGCGCTCGGCGCCTGGCTCACGATCCCGAGTGGGTTCTCGGCCGAGATCATGGCGCACGCCGGTTTCGACTGGGTGTGCGTCGACATGCAGCACGGCGTCATCGACTACCAGCAAATGGTCGCGATGTTGCAGGCCGTGTCGTCGACGGCCGTCACGCCGTTGGTACGGGTGCCGTGGAACGAGCCCGGCATCATCGGCAAGACCCTCGACGCCGGCGCGCGCGGGGTGATCATCCCGATGGTGAACAGCGTCGCGGAAGCCGAACAGGCGGTGCGCGCGTGTCGCTACGCGCCCGCGGGCGCGCGGAGTTACGGGCCGTTGCGCGCGACGTACTACGTGGGCTCCGATTACTACGAACACGCGAACGACGATGCGTTGTGCATCGTGATGATCGAGACGAAGGAAGCCGTCGCGCACGTCGACGAGATCCTCTCGGTTCCCGGCATCGACGCGGTCTACATCGGGCCCGCCGATCTCAGCATCACCTACGGACTCCCGCCCGCACCCGCGCAGGTTGCCGAGGCGTTCAACGACGCACTCGCACGCGTCGTCGCGTCCTGTCGCGCGCACGGCATCGTGCCCGGGATCGCCGGCAATCAGAAGACCGCGCCGTTGCGCATCGAGCAGGGCTTCCGGCTCGTGGAGGTCGCGTCCGACGCGCGTCTGCTCGGTATCGGTGCGGGCGAGGCGTTGACCGCGGCCGCACCCGATCACGCGTCATCGGCCCGATCGGCCTACCTCTAGTGGCGGGACTCTCGTGATGGCGAAGGCGCGGATCGTGTCCGCGGTGCCCTTGGGCGCGGGCCAGCTCGCGCAGTTGGGCGAGTTCGACGTCGAGATCGTCGACTTCGCCGGCGATCGGGCTCGCCTCGAGGCCGCGCTCGCGGCCGCGGAGGGGTTGTTGGTCAATTCGCACGCGCCCGTCGACGTCGGGATGCTCGACGCCGCACCGAACCTCCGGGTCATCAGCACGATCAGCGTCGGCTTCGACCACATCCCGGTCGCGGCTGCGCTGACCAGGGGAATCGCGGTCACCCACACGCCTGTTCTCAGCGACGCGGTTGCTGATCTCACCCTCGGGTTGATGGTTATGGTTGCCCGCCGGCTGGGCCAAGCGGTCGCCGATATGGGTCGAGGGTTGTGGAGCGACGGACTCCTCGGTACCGACCTCAAGGGCAAGACCCTGCTGCTCGTCGGGTTCGGCCGCATCGGCCGCGAAGTCGCGGCCCGGGCCCTCGCCTTCAAGATGAACGTCTGCGCGTTCGACGCCCGGGCCGAGGTTCCCGAGATGCCGGGGGTCGAGCTCGTCGGCACGCTGGCGGACGGCCTGGAACGGGCCGACTTCGTCTCTCTCCACGTCGATCTGAATCCGTCGACGCAGGACCTCGTGGACGATGCCGCCATCGCATTGATGAAGCCCACGGCGATCGTGATCAACACGGCACGCGGCGGCGTGATCGATCAGGCCGCGCTGACGCGCGCGCTCACCGAAGGTCGGCTCGCGGGTGCGGGCCTCGACGTGCTCGAGACCGAACCGCCCGCGCCCGACGAACCCTTGCTCTCGATGGAGAACGTCGTCGTGCTGCCCCACATCGGTTCGGCCACCACCGAGACCCGTGATGCGATGCGCGACTGTGCGATCGCCAACCTCGCCGCGTGCCTACGCGGCGAGCAGTGCGCCAACGTATTGCCGCACTGAGTCCAGTCCGGACCAAGCGTCCTCACCGCGCGCCCACAGGTTGTGGGAGGCTCGCCCTTCACGTTTCAACGCGGAGGGTGGATATGCGGACATTCCTGAGGTTGGCCGTCGTAACGATGTGTGTGGCGGCCGGCGCTGCCATCGGCATGACGGCATCGGCGTGGGCGTCGGGCGCTGGGAGCGGGGTGAAGGGGCCGGTTCCACCGGCTGGTTTTGCACCGCACGCGATAAGACCGTCCGTGGTGTCACAGCGGCCGCCGGTCCACGTCGACTCCACGTTCGTCCCCATTGCGCCGTGTCGGATCGTCGACACGCTTCTCGCGGGCGGCGCGCTGGGGAACGGTGTGACGCGCACGTTCTACGTCGGCGGGACGACGAACTTCACCGCGCAGGGCGGGAAGCCGGGTGGCTGTGGCATCCCGATCAACGCGACCGCGATCGCGGCGATGGTCACGGCGCCCACTCCTTCCGAGCACGGTTATCTGCGCGCGTACCCGGCGAACCAGGCCGAGCCCAACGCCACGGTGTTGAGCTACCTGAAGGGACTCTCGGGCGACACCGGTGCGACGATCCCGATCCAAGCGGAAACCGCACATTCGCTGAAGGTCACCAACCACGTCGGTCCGACGCAGTTGATCATCGACGTGAGTGGCTACTACCACCAGCAGATGGAAGGGATGATCTCGCCCACCGGCGGGATCTACGCCGGATCGGACCGCATCGCTTCGGCGACGGTGCTCGGGACGGGCGAGTACCAAGTGACCTTCGATACCGACGTCAGCGACTGCACGCCGATGATCGATACGTACAACCAATACGTCTACGGCAGCGCATACGCGTTCAACGGGACGCACGTGACGGTGTTCACGTGGAGTCTCAACTCGACGACGCATCTCGAGACCGCCGCGTCCGACTACTTCTACATCACGGTGAACTGTTAGCGCGCACCGCCGCGCGTCTGCGACCACGTCTTGCCCTGCTCCACGTCGAGGTCGTGGGGGAGGCCGAGGAGCCGTTCGGCGATGATGTTGTGCAACACCTCGCTCGTCCCGCCGCCGACGGTGAGCGCGGGACTGAACAGGAAACCGCGGTCCCACTCCGGGCCGAACGCGCCGTTCGTGGTGAGCATTCCGCCTGCACCCATGAGGTTCTTGGCGAGTGTGAAGACCTTCTTGCCGTGCGGGTCGGCCAGCGCCTTGCGCAGCGACGCGTCGGGACCCGGCTTCTTGTTCACCGCGGCGGAGATCATCCGCATGCGGTGGTAGCGCAGGATCTCACCTTCGATGAACGCGCCCACCACCTCTTGGCGCGCGACCGCATCGTCGAGGCCGCCCCGGTCGCGGAAATGGGCGACGAGATCGCGCGCGCTCGGCCCGTAACCCCACTGCAGACCACCGCCCGTCGACAACGAAACCCGTTCGTTGGCGAGCGTGTTCTTGGCCATGCCCCAGCCCAGGTTCTCTTCGCCGATCAGGTTCTCGGCGGGGACGCGCACGTCGGTGAAGAACACCTCGTTGAACCCCGACTCGCCGGTCATGCTGCGGATCGGGCGAACCTCGATACCGGGGAGGTCCATCGACATGATGAAGTAGGAGATGCCGCGGTGCTTCGACACGTCGTTGCGCGTGCGGGCGATCAGGATCCCGAACTGGGCGTGGTCGGCCAACGAGGTCCAGATCTTCTGCCCGTTCACGCGGTAGATGTCGCCGTCGCGCTCGGCCCGCGTGCCGAGGTTCGCCAGGTCGGAGCCGGCATCGGGTTCACTGAAGAGCTGGCACCACAGCTCCTCGCCCGCAAGCATCGGCCACAGGTAGCGCTGCTTCTGCTCGTCGTTGCCGAGCGCCACGATGATCGGTCCGCAGTGTCCGATACCGATCGGGTTGAGCGGTTTGGTGACGCCGGCGCGGCGCATCTCGCTCTCGATGATCAGTTGCAGTGCCGGATCGGCGTCGAGCCCGTACGGGCGGGGCCAGTGCGGCACCACGTATCCCGCGCCGACGAGCTCTCGCGGGCTCGGTGTCGGATTGTCGGTGAACCAGCGCCGGACTTCTACTCGGCGCGGGTCATCTTCGGCGGGGAGGTCGACGTCCACGGCCGCAGTCTCGCATTGCCCGTGCCCACAGTGCTCAACTAGCGACCCATGGCCTGGAACATCGCAGATCTCACCGAGCACATCGTCGACACCGTCCCCGATCGGGTCGCACTGATCGTCGCCGACGAACCCCGCACGTACGGACAGCTCGAGGAGCGCGCCAACCGCCTCGCGCATCACCTGCAGGCGCAGGGCATCGGACCCGGCGATCACGTCGGGATCTACGGATTCAACAGCCACGCCTTCGTCGAGACGATCTTCGCGGCCTACAAACTGCGCGCGGTTCCGGTCAACGTGAACTACCGCTACGTCGAGGCCGAGCTGCGCTACCTCTTCGACAACGCCGATCTCGTCGCGCTCGTGCACGACGCGCAGTTCGCGCCGCGTATCGCGGCCGTGCGCGACTCGTTGCCGATGTTGAAGCACCTCATCGCGATCGACGACGGTTCCGGCACCGACACCTCCGCGATCGGATCGATCTCCTACGAAGAGGCGTTGGCGAGCGGTAGCCCGGAGCGCGACTTCGAGGAACGCTCCGACGACGACATCTACATCCTCTACACGGGTGGCACGACCGGCATGCCCAAGGGTGTCGTGTGGCGCCAGGAAGACGTGCTCTGCGTGCTCGGCGGGCTCGTCAACTTCGACACCGGCGTACGCGTGCTCGACGAGTGGGAGTTCGCCACGGCGGCCGGCGCGGCCGACGACATGGTCGGATTCGGTGTCGTGATCGCGCCGCTCATGCACGGCGCCGCGCAGTGGGGGACCATCAACGGCTTGATCAACGGCCGCACCACGGTGTTGACCCCGAAGTTCGACGCGCACGACGTGTGGCGCGCGGTCGAGAAGTACAAGATCCCGACGCTCAGCATCACCGGCGACGCGATGGGGCGCCCGCTCATCGAGGCGCTCGACGAAGGCGGCTACGACGCGTCGTCGTTGGTGGCCGTTGCGTCGACTGCCGCCGTGTTCAGCGCGACCGTGAAGGCGCAGTTCCACGAGCGCTTCCCGAACCTGATCATCGCCGACGCGGTCGGGTCGACCGAGACCGGTTACAACGGCGTGCGCGTGATCATGAAGGGCGGCGAGGAGAAGCCGGGCCTACCGACCGTGAAGATGGGCCCCGACACCGTCGTGCTCGACGACGACATGAACATCGTGCAGCCCGGCTCGGGTGTCGTCGGGCGCATGGCGCGCGGCGGCAACGTTCCCCTGCGCTACCACAAGGATCCGGAGAAGTCGGCAGCCACGTTCGTGATGGTGAACGGCCGGCGCTTCTCGGTGTCGGGCGACTCCGCGGTGGTCGAAGCCGACGGCACGATGACGTTGCTGGGCCGCGGTTCGGTGTGCATCAACTCCGGCGGCGAGAAGATCTATCCGGAAGAGGTCGAGGCCGCGTTGAAGGCGCACGAGGCTGTGTTCGATGTCGTCGTGGTGGGCGTGCCCGACGAACGGTGGGGCGAGCGGGTCGCCGCGGTGGTGGAGATGCGGCCCGATCACTCGGCGACGCTGGAGGAGCTCGACGCGCACGTGCGGACGCTCGTCGCCGGTTACAAGGTGCCGCGGGAGCTCCACCTCGTGAGCAAGATCGAACGTTCGCCGAGCGGCAAGCCCGACTACCGCTGGGCCAAGGACATCGCGACCGGCGTGAAGAAGGGCTAGCTCTCCGGGTCAGTCCTTCAGCTCGACGATGATCTCGTAGTACGGCTGTTTGCCGGTGTTGACCGCGGTTTCGATGCCGCCCTTCGGCACGTGCGTGACCATGCCCGGGATCACCTGGGCTTCGAAGAACTCGCGATACGGGCTCTCGGTGTCGGGCTCGGGGTCGACGGCGATCCGGTCGCCCTTCACCTGGATCAGCAGGTGATCGAGGTCGTGGCGGTGGATCGCGCTGCGCGCGCCCGGCGCCAGATCGAGCACCCAAACTCGCACCCGGTGGTCTTCGAACACGACCTTGGTCCCGACTCCACCCAGCTCCCGTTCCATGGCCCGGACGCTAGGCCGTGCCCGAGAGTGTCGCCCGGAGGAGCGCAAGATTGGCCCGAGAAGCGCAAGATTGGAACGTGTTCTAAAATCCCGGGCATGGCGTCACGACGGTTCCCGTTCCCGATCCCGTTCGGTTGGTACCAGGTCGCGTTCCCGAGCGATCTCGCGCCCGGCGAGGTGACCGCGGTCGAGTACTGGGACAGCGAGTTGGTGTTGTGGCGCGACATGAGCGGCACGTTCCATCTGCAGGACGCGTTCTGTCCTCACCTCGGCGCGCACCTCGCGTACGGCGGCACTGTCGACGGCGACCTGCTCCAGTGCCCGTTCCACGGTTGGAAGTTCGACGGCACGGGCGCATGCTCGAACATCCCGTACAGCCAACGCACCAACCGCAAGGCGCGGGTGCGCACGTATCCCGTCGTCGAGCGCAACGGCTTCGTGCTCGCGTGGTACCACCCCTACGGCGAAGAGCCGAAGTGGGAGATCCCCGTCATCGAGGAGATCGGTGACCCGGCGTGGAGCGACTTCTACGCGTCGTCGTACGTGATCCGCACGATCCCGCAGGAGATGTCGGAGAACGGCGCCGACCCCGCGCACTTCCAGTTCGTGCACGGCACCGACACCGTCGCCGAGATGGAGGAGTACAACACCGACGGCCCCTGCTCCTCGATGCTGTCGAAGCAGTCGTACGTCACGCCGCGCGGCGTCACCGAAGGCCGCATCGACGTATACAACTACGGGCCCGGTTTCTCCAAGGTGTGGTTCAGCGGCATCGTCGACGCGATCAACATCGCCACGACCACGCCGATCGACGCGGAGACCACGCAGGTCCGGTTCAACTTCATCGTGCGCAAGTTCGACGACGAGAAGCTCACCTCCACGGTCGCGGACGCGTTCGTGAAGGAGATCAACAAGCAGGTGCAGGAGGACCGACCGATCTGGGAGCACAAGAGCTTCCTGCCGTCGCCCGCGCTGGCCGACACCGACGGCCCGATCCTCAAATTCCGCAAGTGGTACAGCCAGTTCTACGCCGAGCCCTACGAGGTCACGGCGAGCTGAACGCCAGGAACGTCTTCGCTACCAGACGAACGGGATCAGGCGCCGGTGGTGTTCGGCGTAGCTGCGATAGCTGTCGCCCAACTCGGCGAGCAGCGCGTGCTCCTCGACATGGATCCGATACCGCAAGCCGACAAATGCCGACACGGTGATCGCGGCCAGGCCGAGCCAGTTCCCGTACGCGGCGCCCGCGCCGATCGCGAGGAGCAACGCACCGGTGTACGACGGGTGGCGCACGAATCGGTACGGGCCGCTCGTGATCACCGGCTGATCACTGCTCGTCATGACCGTGTACGTGAAGTAGCGCCCGAGGGTTCGCCTCGACCACACCCGCAGCGCTTCGCCCGCGGCGAAGATCACGATCCCGACGACCGCGGCTACAACGCCCGGGGTGATGTCGGCTCCGGGCGCAATCCGGGGCGCGCTCAGCAACAGAATCACGCCGGGTATGAGGCACAGGCGGAGAACGATCTGGCTGCCCCCATCGTGCTTGGTTGCTTCGGCGCGCCGTCGCAGTACCCCGGTGAGCTCGAGCGCGGCGGTGACCAACGAGACCGCGACCCAAACGTGGCCGATGGCATGCGTCTCGACATAGGGCTTCGTCCATCCGGCCACGATCGGTACGCGTTGCACAAGAGGTAGGTTCGCGCGTGTTCCACCACCGCAAGGGACTCGCCGACGACTGGGAGGCGATCGTCGGCGCGAACGTCGGCGCGTGGGCCGGCTTCGTCGCCTCCGAGCGCGACGAACTGGCCGAGATCGGCGACTGGCTCCTGCGCCACAAGCACTGGGAAGCCGCACAGGGCTTCGATCTCGACGACGTCATCCTGACGACGATCGCGCTGCAGGCCGCGCTGCCGGTGCTCGAGTTGGGCACCGACTACTACCGCGAGGTAAGCGCGGTCGTCGTGTTCCCGACGACGATCATGAGTCGCGGAACGTACGCGGGACCGATCCGCGGAACGGTCACCGATGGTGTCGTGCCGGTCTTGGGTCAGGCGCACGATCAGCGCGGACCCGTGATCATCGCGTGGGACGACGCATTGCGTGCCGCGCACAATCCGGGCAATGGGCGCAACGTCGTGTTCCACGAGTTCGCGCACAAGCTCGACATGCTCGACGACATGATCGACGGAACACCACCCCTGCAGACGAAGGAACAACTCGCACGTTGGGTCGAGGTGTGCACCGAGGCGTACACCGCGTTACGCGACGGGTTTCCGCGTCCGCCGCTCGACGGCTACGGGGGAGTGTCGACCGCGGAGTTCTTCGCCGTCGCGAGCGAGACCTTCTTCGACGTTCCGGTCGCGCTGGAGGAACACGAACCGAACCTGTATGCCGTGCTGCGCGACTTCTACCGCCAGGACCCCGCAGCGCGAGCGCGGCGTGGGGGCGCGTAGCGAACGAGAGCCTTCGACCTCAGGCAGTGTGCGCGTGGCCGAGGAGGCGACGCTGGTCGGCGCCCAGCTCTTCGAGCATGGCCATGAGCTCCAGGGAGGTCACGGGGCCGGGCGGCTCGTCGCCACCCCGGCTGAGCGCGGCAACGAGAAGTCTTTCGCGATCTGTCATGGCTCGATCATCCGGGTCGAGCGTTACCCACCTGTGACGCGTGCGTGAGTGCGGGACCTCCCGAGCGGGTAGACCTTGGGGCTATGCGCCGGATCGATGCCGCCCCCCTGTCCGCAGCCGAGCTGTCGCGCATTGACGCGTACTGGCGTGCGGCGAACTACCTGACGGTCGGCCAGATCTACCTACTCGCCAACGCGCGGCTGCAACAGCCGCTCGTCGCCGCCGACGTGAAACCGCGCCTCCTCGGCCACTGGGGCACCAGCCCGGGGCTCAACATCGTCTACGCGCACCTGAGTCGCCTGATCGCCCGCGACGACCTCGACATGATCTACGTGATCGGCCCCGGTCACGGTGGACCCGCGATCCTCGCCAACACGTGGCTCGAGGGCAGCTACACCGAGACGTACCCGGCCGTCACGCGCGACGCCGAAGGCATGGAGCGGCTCTTCAAGCAGTTCTCGTTCCCGGGCGGCGTACCCAGCCACGTCGCGCCCGAGACCCCGGGGTCGATCCACGAAGGGGGCGAGCTCGGCTACTCGATCGGGCACACGTTCGGAGCCGCGTTCGACAATCCCGACCTCGTTGTCGCGTGTGTCGTCGGCGACGGCGAGGCCGAGACCGGACCCCTCGCCACGAGTTGGCATTCGAACAAGTTCCTCGACCCGGTCGGCGACGGCGCGGTGCTCCCGATCCTGCACCTGAACGGCTACAAGATCGCCAACCCGACTGTGCTCGCCCGTATCCCCGAGGCGGAGCTCACCGAGCTCCTGACCGGGTACGGCTGGGAGCCGTACCTCGTCGCGGGTGACGATCCCGCCCTCGTGCATCAGCAGCTGGCCGCCACGCTCGACCATGTTCTGGCCGAGATCCGCGGCATCCAGGACCGCGCCCGCCGCGGAAACGACCGGACGCGACCGCGCTGGCCGATGATCGTCCTGCGCACGCCGAAGGGTTGGACCGGCCCGAAGGTCGTCGACGGCCTGCCGGTCGAAGGCACGTGGCGCGCGCACCAGGTGCCGTTGGCGGAGGTGCGCGAGAACCCCGAGCATCTCGCCCAGCTCGACGAGTGGATGCGCTCGTACCGGATCGAGGAGCTCTTCGACGAAGACGGATGCCCGCGCGCGGAGATCGTCGACTGGTTGCCGACGGGCGATCGCCGCATGGGGACGAATCCGCACGCCAACGGGGGACTCCTCACGCGTGATCTTCGGCTACCCGACCTGAACGACCATGCCGTTGCGGTGACGGCGCCCGGCGCGGAGACGGCCGAGGCGACGCGCGTGCTGGGCGGCTACCTCCGCGACGTGTTCCGCCTCAACGCCGATACGCGCGATTTTCGCATGTTCGGCCCCGACGAGACGGCGTCGAACCGGCTCGAGGCCGTGTACGAGGCGACGGACAAGACGTGGGAAGCCGAGGTGCTCCCCGTCGACGTGTCGCTCGCACGCGACGGACGCGTCATGGAGATCCTGAGCGAGACCACCTGCCAGGGTTGGCTCGAGGGCTATCTGCTGACGGGTCGGCACGGCCTCTTCTCCTGTTACGAGGCCTTCACGCACATCGTCGACTCGATGTTCAACCAGCATGCCAAGTGGCTCAAGGTGGCGCGCACGCTGCCGTGGCGCCGGCCCGTTCCCTCCTTGAACTACCTACTGACCTCGCACGTCTGGCGTCAGGACCACAACGGCTTCACCCATCAGGACCCGGGGTTCATCGACCTCGTCGTGAACAAGAAGGCCGAGGTTGTGCGCGTGTACCTGCCGCCCGACGCGAACACCTTGCTCTCGGTCGCCGATCATTGCCTGCGCTCGCGCAACTACGTGAACGTGATCGTCGCGGGCAAACAACCCGCGCCCACATGGTTGTCGATGGAGGATGCCGTGCTGCACTGCACGCGCGGCATCGGTATCTGGGATTGGGCATCCAACGACGACCTCGGAGAACCCGACGTCGTCATGGCCTGCGCGGGCGACGTCCCCACGATGGAGATCCTCGCCGCCGTATCACTGTTGCGCGACCACTTGCCCGACCTCCGGGTCCGAGTGGTCAACGTCGTCGACCTCATGCGCCTCGAACCCGATACCGAACATCCCCACGGCCTGTCGGACCGCGACTTCGATGCCTTGTTCACGACCGACAAGCCGGTGATATTCGCGTATCACGGCTACCCGTGGTTAATCCACCGGCTCGCGTACCGACGCGCGGGCGCGGCGAACCTGCACGTACGCGGCTACAAGGAAGAGGGAACGGTCACGACCCCCTTCGACATGCTCGTGCGCAACGACATGGACCGATTCCACCTCGTGATGGACGTGATCGATCGGGTGCCCGGTCTCGGCTCGCGGGCTGCACACGTGCGCCAGCACATGGTCGACGAGCGCACGCGCCACCAGCAGTACACGCGTGAGTTTGGCGAAGACCTGCCCGAGGTACGCGACTGGCAGTGGACCAATCGCGCGTGAACCGACCGCCATGAACATCCTGATCGTCAACGCGGGGTCGAGCTCGCTCAAGCTGTCGGTCCTCGACGATGACGACGCCGTCGTGGCCGAGTCAGATCTCGCGCACTGGAACGGCGACGACGCAGGCATCGCGGAGTTGGCGCGCGAGGTGGGCGCTGTCGACGTGGTCGGGCACCGCGTGGTGCACGGTGGGCTGACGTTCACGGAACCGGTCGTCATCGACGACACTGTCGTCGGCCAACTCGCCGACCTCTCGCCGCTGGCACCGCTGCACCAACCACGAGCCATCGCCGCGATCGACGCGGCCCGGCGCGCGCTGCCGGCCGCCACGCACGTGGCCTGCTTCGACACCGCGTTCCACACGACGATCCCGGCCGCCGCGCACACCTACGCGCTCCCCGCCGAGTGGCGCACCCGTTGGCCGGTGCTGCGCCGCTTCGGCTTCCACGGGCTCTCGCACACGTACGCGAGCCGGCGGACGGCGGAGCTCCTCGATCGGCCCGTCGCCGAGTTGCAGATCGTCACGTGCCACCTCGGCGCGGGCGCGTCGCTGTGCGCCGTCCGCAACGGTGAATCGGTCGACACCACGATGGGGTTCACACCCCTCGCCGGGCTCGTGATGGCGACGCGCGCCGGAAGTGTCGATCCCGGTCTCGTGTTGTGGTTGCTCCAGAACGGGGGGCTGAGTGTCGACGACGTGCTCGCCGGCCTCGAGCGCCACAGCGGCCTGGCCGGTCTGGCCGGCACCGACGACATGCAGGCCGTGGTCGATCGCCGCGCGGCCGGCGACGCGGAAGCGTTGTTCGCGTTCGACGTGTACACGCACCGGTTGCGGCGCGAGATCGGCGCGATGCGGGCCGCCCTCGATCAGCTCGACGCCTGTGTGTTCACCGGGGGCGTGGGGGAGCACGCACCCCGGGTCCGGGCCGCGAGCGGTCTCGCGCTCGACCCCGATGCCAACGCGGCCCTGACCGGCGACGGCGATGACGACGGCGAGATCAGCGCCTCGGGGGCCGACGTGCGCACCTTCGTGGTGACTGCCCGCGAAGATCTCGAGATGAGTCGCGAGATCCACGCGCTTCTGTAGGGCAAGATTCCGCCCATGCCCACGACGACTCCCACGGTCATGTTCGTCCACGGTGCCTGGCACGGCAGTTGGTGCTGGGACCTCGTGCGGGAACGGCTGCACGCCGACGGCGTCGCCACCGCCGCGGTCGACAATCCCTCGGTGACCCGGCCCGGCTCCGATCTCGGCGCCGACGGCGACAACCTCCGCGCCGCGCTCGACGAGATCGCGGGGCCCGTCGTCCTCGTCGGCCACTCCTACGGCGGCGCGGTGATCTCCGACGCGGGTGCGCACGACTGCGTACAGCGGCTCGTGTATCTCACCGCCTTCCCGCTCGACACGGGCGAGAGCGTCGCCCAGAACTCGCTCCTCGGGGGTGAGGAGATGAAGCTCGGCGAGGTCATGCAATTTGCCGACGACGGCCAGGTGTCGGTCGACCCCGCCCGCAGCACCGAGTTCTTCTTCCACGATTGCCCGGCCGACGTGGCGGCCGCGGCCGTCGCCCGCCTGCGCCCGATGTCGATGGCGGCGATGACCGGCGTCACCCGGTCCGTCGCGTGGCGCGAGAAGCCCGCCACCTACATCGTGTGCACCGACGACCGGGCGATACCCGTCGCGCTCCAACGCTCGGCCGCGGCGCGCGCGGGCGACGTCTTGGAGATGCCGACGAGTCACTCGCCGTTCTTGAGTCGTCCCGACGAGCTCGCCGCGCTGCTCATGGAGCTCGCGGCGCGCTGATCAGTTCCCGCTGATCAGACTGGGCCGATCACTTCCGCGAGCGCGCGCAACGAGGCGATGCGCGCGTAGTCGGCGTCGAGATGGAACTCGAACGGATCCATCACGACGGGGAAGAGCCCAGCGGCCCGCGCGCCGACAACGTCGATGCCCGGCATGTCGCCGACGTACCACGCGTCGGCGGCTGCGATACCCATCGCGTCGAGTGCGAGCTGGAAGATCCGTGGGTCGGGTTTCATCACGCCGACCGCGCCGGAGTCGATGACGCATTCCACTGGCACACCGATGCCCGGACCGACCTGCAGAATCTCGAGCTCGGCGAGGCGCTGGCCGATGAGGCCGTCGGCGTTCGACACGATGCCCAACCGCATGCCGGTCGCGGCGAGCGCGCGTAAACCCTCGCGGGCGCCGGGGAGCTCACGCAACCACAGTGCGGCATCGGCGAACTCGTTGTCGAGATGCTCGTGCACCTCCTCGCGCTGATCGTCCGGAGTGCCGACCTCGGTCATGTAGCCGTCGAGGTAGTCGCGCCACCGCGTGGGCCAGTCGAGCTCTATGTCGTCGGCGGGAAAGGCGCGCGCACCGGCGTAGTGCGCACGATCGAGGATGCCCGCGCCCGCCGTCACTCCGCCCGCGCGAACGCGCCCTGGATGACATCGTGCGACGGCACGAGGAACATCCCGCCGACGTCGAGCAACACTGCGTGCGGGCGGGCGGGAAAGCGAGCAGGAAAAGACTGGGTCACGGTCGGGAAACCTACCGGGGGTCCCGGGCCCGGCTGGTACCGTTGAATCGCATGGAATTCCGCCGGATCAACGCCTTACCGCCGTACGCGTTCGCGCAGATCGATGCGCTGAAGATGTCGCTCCGGCGAGCAGGCGAAGATGTCGTCGACCTCGCGTTCGGCAACCCCGACCTGCCGTCGCCCGACGTGGCCGTCGAGAAGCTCATCGAGGCGGTCCGCAACCCGCGTAACCACCGGTACTCGACCAGCAAGGGCATTCCCAAGCTGCGCGAAGCCGTCGCCGCGCTCTACGAGCGCAAGTTCGGCGTGACGCTCGACTTCGAGACCGAGGTGTGTTCCACCATCGGTGCGAAGGAGGGCTTCTCGCACCTGATGCTCACGCTCGTCGGCCCCGGCGACACCGCGCTCGTCCCGTCGCCGTCGTACCCGATTCACATCTGGGGCCCGATCCTCGCCGGCGCGGGCGTGCACTACGTGCGCATGGGTCCCGACCAGAACTTCATGGAGAACCTGAACAGCGCGTACGAGCAGGCGTGGCCGCGGCCGCGCGTGATCGTCACGTCGTTCCCGCACAACCCCACGACCGCGTGCGTCGATCTCGAGTTCATGGACGCGTCTCGTCGAGTTCGCGCGCGAACGCGAGATCGTCATCGTGCACGACTTCGCCTACGCCGACCTCGGCTTCGACGGTTACGAACCGCCGTCGATCCTGCAGGTTCCGGGCGCCAAAGACGTTGCCGTCGAGCTCTACACCATGACGAAGTCGTTCTCGATGGCCGGCTGGCGCATGGGCTTCCTGGTCGGCAACGCGGAGATCGTCGCCGCGCTGGCGAAGCTCAAGTCGTACCTCGACTACGGCACGTTCCAACCGATCCAGATCGCGGCGACAGTGGCGATGAACGAGGCGCCCGAGTTCCCGCAGGCGCAGAACGAGATCTACCGCGGCCGGCGCGACGCGTTGATCGACGGGCTCGACCGCATCGGCTGGCACATCGAAAAGCCGAAGGGGACGATGTTCGTGTGGGCGCGGATTCCCGAGCCCTACGCGGAGATGACCAGCATCGAGTTCACGACGATGTGCATCCAAGAGGCCAAGGTCGCGCTCTCGCCGGGCAACGGTTTCGGGCCCGGGGGCGAGGGCTTCGTCCGCTTCGCCCTCGTCGAGAACGAGAAGCGCATCCAGCAGGCGATTCGCCAGATCCGCAAGGGCCTGACGAAGCTCGGTTAGCGGCCCGAACTTCAGCGGCAGAGCCCTTCGAGGCAGAACGCCACACAGAGGTCGGCGACTTCGTCGACGGGCAGGTTGCCTTCGAGGAGTGAGTGCCGGGTCAGCTCGGCGACCACGCCGTGGATGGCGTGCGCGAGCAGGGTCGGGGTCGCGATCCGCGATGCGTCCGTCGACGATGCCGTCTTTGAGGTGGCGGATCGTGTCGGCGATGCCGATCTCCCGGTTGCGGGCGAGCACCGGCGCGAACGTCTCGTCGGTGGCCGCGAACTGGATGATGGCGAAGTACTCGCGGTGCTCGGCGAACCAGAGCAGCGAGGCCCGGATGCCGAGCTCGATGCGGCGGATCGGGTCGGCCTCGTCGCCGATCGCCTGCTGCTGGCGCTTGCGCAGGTCGTGGTTCGACGCCTTGAGCAGCTCGGTGAGCAGCTCCTCCTTCGAGGCGAAGTACCAGTAGAAGACGCCTTTGCCGACGCCCAGCGCGGCGACGATGTCGGCCACCGAGGTCGGGTGATAGCCCCGCTCCGCGAAGAGTCGCGCCCCGCATTCCATGAGCTGGTCGCGGCGCTCACGGCCTCTCGGGGTCAGCTTGCGCCGCATCCCGGCGAGCGTAGCGCCGCGCTTGACCGACCGGTCAACAACCGTTTGCCGTCATCACACCGTCAACTCCTGTTCGCGTCGCCGTGACACCCCGGGAACTCCCACGCCATCTCGCCGGCGGACACTTTCCTTGTCGAAGTCACGCCGTCGAACCCCCCAACGACGAAGGAGACCCGATGCGACGCCTGCTGGTGAGCCTCAATCCCGTCAACCTCGTGTTCGAGCTCGGATCGGGTCGGGCGCTCGACAACGCCCGCCGCGAGCGCGAGGAGGTCGCCCGGACCATGGCGATCGTCGATGCTCTGGCCGGTCGGCTCGAAGCCGCGGCGCGGGTGGACGAAGCGATCGAGACGCGCGCCGCGGCCTGATCTGGGCATAACCTGACGGTCCTTGTACTGGATCGTCAAGGCCTTCTTCACGCCGATCGTCCGCGTGTTCGTGCGCGTCCGGGTCGAGGGCCGGGAGAATCTCCCCAAGCGCGGTCCCGTGATCCTCGCCGCGAACCACCGGTCGTTCCTCGATTCGATCTTCATCCCGCTCGTCGTGCGGCGGCGCGTCACCTTCGTGGCGAAGGCCGAGTACTTCGACGACGCCAAGACGGCCTGGTTCTTCCGGAGCTGCGGTCAGATCCCGATCCGGCGCGAAGGTGGGAGTGCGAGCGATCGGGCCATGGCGTCGGCCACGGAGGTCTTGCGCGCGGGCAAGGTGTTCGGCATCTACCCGGAGGGCACGCGCACGCGCGACGGGATGCTGCACCGCGGCCACACCGGCGTGGCTCGCCTCGCGCTGGGTTGCAACGTGCCGATCGTGCCGATCGGGATCATCGGCTCCGACGAGGTGCAGCCGGTCGACTCTCGCATGCCCAAGCTGTTCCGGGTCGTGCGGATCCGGTTCGGCGAACCGATCGACCCGGCGCGCTACGCGGGCCGCGTGCACGATCACATGGCGTTGCGCGAGCTCACCGACGAAGTGATGTACGAGATCGCGCAACTGTCGGGATACGAGTACGTCGACACGTACGCGACGAAGCGGGCCGAAGACATCCCGACCGATGCCGCGCACGTGGCGAGCTACGCCGACGCGCGCACTCCGATCTCGGCCGCGTCTTAGCTTTCCTGTGCCCAGTCGCGCGATCGCTCGACCACGCGGTGCCAGGCCGCGGCGCGCCGGACGCGTTCGTCGCCGTCCGGCGCGGGGGTGAACGACGCGTCGGCACTCCACCGGGCGTTGACCTCGGCCGGCGACTCCCAGACTCCCTCGGCCACGCCCGCGAGGAAGGCCGCGCCGAGCGCGGTGGTCTCCTGGATCGCGGCGCGGCGCACCGTGACGCCGAGCACGTCGGCCTGGAACTGGCACAGAGCGTCCATGACCGATGCGCCGCCGTCGACGCGCATCTCCTCGATCGCGCCCAACCCGCTGGCCTGCGCGATCGCGTCGACCACATCGGCGGTCTGGAACGCCATCGCTTCCACCACCGCGCGGGCGATGTGCGCCTTCGTGGTTCCCCGGGTGATCCCGACGATCGTTCCCCGTGCGTACGGATCCCACCACGGTGAACCGAGGCCCGCGAACGCGGGCACCACGTAGACGCCTCCGGAATCGGGGACCGACGCCGCGAGGGGGCCGACCTCGCTCGCTTCGGTGATGATGCCGAGTCCGTCGCGCAGCCACTGCACGGCTGCACCGGTGACGAAGATCGCGCCTTCCATCGCGTAGGTGACCGCGCCCGGCGCGAGCGACCACGCGATCGTGGTGAGCAGGCCGTCGACGGGCGCGGGCAGGGTCGGGCCCAGATTCGTCAGCACGAACGAGCCCGTGCCGTAGGTGTTCTTGGTCATCCCCGGCTCGACACAGGCCTGCCCGAACAGCGCGGCCTGCTGATCGCCGGCGATACCGCTCACCGGCACTCGGAGTCCCGCCGCGTGCTCCGGAACGGTCACGCCGAAGCGCCCGCTCGACGGGAGCACCTCGGGCAGGCACGCCCGCGGGACGTCGAACAATGCCGCGAGCTCGTCCGACCACGCGCCCGCGCCGATGTCGTAGAGCATCGTGCGGCTCGCGTTCGAGGGGTCGGTCGCGTGCACCCCGCCGTCGGGTCCGCCGGTGAGCTTCCAGAGCAGCCAACTGTCGACGGTCCCGAACGCGAGGTCGTCGTCGGCAGTGACACCGCCGGTGTGCAACAGCCACGAGAGCTTCGACGCGGAGAAGTAGGGGTCGAGCACGAGGCCGGTGGTGCGGCGGATCATCGGTTCGTGGCCCGCGGCGCGCAGCTCGTCGCACCGGGCCGCGGTCCGGCGGTCCTGCCACACGATGGCGCGGGCGCGCGGCGCACCGGTGCGGCGGTCCCACACCACAACGGTCTCGCGCTGGTTGGTGATGCCGATCGCGGCGACGGTGTCGCCCCGATCGTGCACGTCGGCCACGACTTCGGCGAGCGTCTCGCACGTCACGCGCCATATGTCGTCGGGGTCGTGCTCGATCCAGCCCGGCTGGGGAAAGTGCTGCGGGAACTCGCGGTAGGAACGCGCCCGCGGGACTCCGTCGGCGTCGACGACGAACGCCCGGACGCCGGTCGTCCCGGCATCGATGGCGACGACGCAGGTCATGACCGGTCGGCGCGCCCGCGCGCGACGACCGCGTCGGCGAATCTCGTCGCCGAGGGCTCAGAACGCAGTTCGAGCCGGAGCGTGCGCGCGTCGGGAGCACTGATCCGGATGCGGCGCCCGCGCGGAACCGGGTCGTCGGAGATGGCGATGCGGGCGAGCTCGCCCGAGTAGACGCAATGCCGGGGCCGGCGCGTGAAGAATCCCGTCGAGACCAGTACGAGCGAGTGTTCGGTCAGGGCCGCGAAGTCGTATGTACGGGCCGCGAACAATCGGTGTGCTCGCGTCTCCCGCGACACCCAGCCTCGGGTCCATGCGACGATGGGTTCGGAGCCGACGATGCCTTGCAGCCGCTTCGGTGCGGGGGTTGCCGGCGGGGTCGGAGGTACTTCCGGGGTTGATTCGTCCATCGAAGTGACGCCCGGGGTCCGGACACGCGGCAGGATAGTGCCAACACACCAGGAGGTCGTGATGCGGATAGGGATGTTGACCGGCGGCGGCGACTGCCCGGGACTGAACGCGGTTATCCGCGCGGTGGTCCGCAAAGGCGTCGGCGAATACGGCCACACGATCATCGGCTATCGGCATGGCTGGCGCGGACTGCTGCAGGGTGAGTCGATGGATCTGTCGCTCTGGTCGGTGCGCGGGCTCCTTCCGCGCGGTGGGACGATCCTCGGTACGTCGCGGACCAATCCCTACAAGTCCGACGACGGTCCGCAGCGCGTGCTCGCCACGCTGGCGCGCGACCGCGTCGACGCGTTGATCGCGATCGGTGGTGAGGACACCCTCGGTGTCGCGCTGAAGCTGGAAGCCGACGGCGCCAAGGTCGTGGGTGTGCCGAAGACCATCGACAACGATCTGTCGGGTACCGATTTCACGTTCGGCTTCCACACCGCGGTTCAGACCGCGACCGACGCGATCGATCGCCTGCACACGACGGCCGAGAGCCACGACCGGGTGATGGTGGTGGAGGTCATGGGCCGGCACGCGGGCTGGATCGCGACGTACTCCGGGATCGCGGGCGGTGCCGACATCATCCTGATTCCCGAAGAACCGTTCGACATCGACGAGATCTGCGACCGCCTCATGCATCGCCACCAGCAGGGCGCGAACTTCTCGATCGTCGTCGCCGCCGAAGGTGCCACGCCCAAGGAAGGCACGATGGAGGTGCAGACCGGGGATATCGACGACTTCGGTCATGTACGCCTGGGCGGTATCGGTCAACGCCTCGCCGACGAGATCGAACGGCGCACGGGCTACGAAGCGCGCATGACCGCGCTCGGCCACGTGCTGCGAGGCGGGAGCCCGAGCGCGTACGACCGCGTCATCGCCACGCGGTTCGGCATCGAGGCGATCGACGCGGCCCACGAGGCCGACTTCGGCAAGATGGTGGCGCTGCGCGGAACCGACGTCGTGCGCATCCCGATCGAGGAGGGCGTGGCCCATCTGAAGACGGTCGACGGCCGGCTCTTCGAGACTGCATCGGTGTTCTTCGGCTGAATCGCGGCTGCCGCGCCGGTAGCATCGGCCCATTCATGGGGCGCGCGCTGGACGATCTCATCGACCTCCTCGAGCTGGAGCAGCTCGAGTCCAACCTGTTCCGGGGCGTGAGCCCCGACGAGGATCGCCAGCGCGTGTTCGGCGGTCAGGTAGCCGGTCAGGCGCTCGTGGCCGCGGGCCGCACCGTCGACTCCGATCGCCGGGTGCACTCGCTGCACGCGTACTTCCTGCGACCCGGTGATCCGCGTATCCCGATCGTCTACGACGTCGATCGCCTGCGCGACGGCCACAGCTTCACGACGCGGCGCGTCATCGCGATCCAACACGGCCGCGCGATCTTCAACCTGTCGGCGTCGTTCCAGATCGAAGAGCCCGGGCCCGAGCATCAGTACCCGATGCCTGCCGCGCCCGACCCCGAATCGCTGCCGACGATGCGCGAGCGGTTGGAGCCCTACGCCGACCGGTTCCCGCCCGCGTTCGTCGAGTGGATCCGGCGCGACCGGCCGATCGACACGCGCTCGTCCCGACTCCCGCGCTGGCTCGACCCCGATCCCAGCCCGCGCGAGCCCGAGCAGCTCGTGTGGTTCCGCGCCGACGGCAAGCTGCCCGACGATCCGTTGCTGCACGCGTGTGTGGTGGCGTACGCGTCGGATCTCACGCTCCTCGACACCGCGGTGATGTCGCACGCGCACTCCTGGGACGACGACCGGTTCATGATCGCGAGCCTCGACCACGCGATGTGGTTCCATCGCCCGCTGCGCGCCGACGAGTGGTTGCTGTATCACCAGAAGAGCCCGTCGGCCCAAGGTGCACGCGGTCTCGCCGAAGGGTTCATCTTCCGCCACGACGGCACGCTCGCGGCCACGGTCATACAAGAGGGGCTGATCCGCCCGGTGAAGCCGGGTTGGCAGGAGCTGTGACCGGCGTAGACCTGCGCTCCGACACCGTCACGGTTCCGACTCAGGAGATGCGGCGCGCCATGGCCGACGCCGAAGTCGGCGACGACGTGTACGGCGAGGACCCCACGGTCAATCGGCTGCAGTCGCTCGCCGCGGGTCTCCTGGGCAAGGAAGCGGCGCTGTACGTGCCGTCAGGGACCATGGCCAACCAACTCGCGCTGCGCGTACTCGCCACACCGGGGACCGAAGTGCTGTGTCCCGATCGCGCGCACGTATACCGCTACGAGAACGCGGCCGCGCCCGTGAACAGCAACATCCAGATGCACCCGCTCTGGGATCTGCCCGACGGGATACACGCCGCGATCGACGGCGTCGCGCACCACATGCCCACGCCGTCGGTGCTGGTGATCGAGAACACGTACATGGCGCTGTCGGGCGCGCCGATCGGCGCGGCGGAGATGACGACGCTCTGCGAGATTGCCCGCGCCGGCGGTATCCGGGTGCATGTCGACGGCGCGCGCATCTGGAATGCCTCGATCGCGCTCGGGGTCCCGCCCCGCGATGTGGTCGCGGCCGCCGACACGGTGATGTTCTGCCTCTCGAAGGGTTTGAGTGCACCGGTCGGCTCGGTGCTCTGCGGGCCGGCCGCGGTGATCGCCGAGGCGCGCGCCTATCGGTCCCGTTGGGGCGGCGGCATGCGCCAGGCGGGCGTGATCGCGGCCGCGGGAATCGTCGCGCTGGAGACGATGGTGGAACGACTCGCCGACGACCACGCCCGGGCCCGCGTGTTGGCCGAAGCCATGAGTACCCGCTGGCCGGGCAGTGTCGATCCCGAGCAGGTGCGTACGAACATCGTGTGCGCGAACGCGCCCGGCCTCCCGGCCGACTTCGTCGTTCGTCTCGACGGGCTCGGTGTGCGAACGGGAACGATCGATCCCCGGACCGTTCGCCTGGTGACACACAAAGATGTCGACGACGCGGCGATCGCGGCGACGATCGCCGCCTTCGACGAGCTCGGCCGGAACTGACCGTGCTCCACGACGAGGTTCCGCAGCGCGCGCTCGCGATCTACGCGCACCCCGACGACCCCGAGATCTCCGCGGGGGGCACCCTCGCCCGCTGGGCCGATGCCGGGGCCGAGGTGCACGTCGTGGTCACGACCCGCGGCGACAAGGGCACGAGCGACCCCGACGCCGATCTCGACGCGCTCGTACGCCTGCGGGTCGAGGAGACGGCGGCCGCGGCGCGGGTGCTCGGCATCACCGCGCATCACCATCTCGATCATCCCGACGGCGAGCTCGTCGACGGTCGCGAGCTGCGTCTGGAGTTGGTGCGCCTCATCCGCACGGTGCGGCCCGACACGGTGTGCTGTCCCGATCCCACGGCCGTGTTCTTCGGCGACGCGTACGTCAATCACCGCGACCACCGCGTCACCGGCTGGGCGACCCTCGACGCGGTCGCGCCCGCGGCCGGCAACCCGCACTACTTTCCCGAGCTCGCGGCCGAAGGGCTGGGTACGCACCAGGTGCGCGCCCTGTATCTCTCGGGCACGTTCGAGCCGAACGTATGGGTCGATGTGGGCGCCACGCTCGAGCGCAAGATCGAAGCGCTGTTCTGCCACGCCAGCCAGCTGGTGGAGACCGGCGACTGGTTCCGCGACTTTCTCCGCGAGAGCGCCATCGACGCGGGCCGCGTGGCCGGTGTCCAATACGCCGAAGCCTTCCGCCGTATCGCGCTTTCCTAATCCCTACGTGCTTCTGGGGGAATGGGAACGCCACTCGGAATGGGCGCGGAGGACCAGGACTGCGATCGTGGCGGCGCCGATGGCGGCGATGATCGTGCCGAGCAGCGCCGCGCCGAGCTCCTTCCACGCGCACGACGGCATGTGCGCCTGGAAGCCCCGGATCTGCTCCAGCATCTGCTCGGCCCGCGTCGGCGTGCTCGGGCAGGTGGTCGCGACCAGGCTGTAGCCGATCAACCCGCCCAGCGCGCCGGTGACCGCGATCGCGAGGAACATCGCGCCGAGGGGGCCGCGTCGGGGCAGGTTGGGGTGCTCCGGTGCGATGTCGGCGGCCACCGGGCGATCGTACCGGCGCGTCGCGTTCGTGACGGAAGCGCGAGACTGATGCCGTGCGCGAGTGGACCGTCGCCGGAGGATTGCTCGAGACGCCCGACGGCGTGCTCCTCGTCCGCAATCTCCGCCGCGGTGGCATCGAGGACTGGAGCACGCCCGGCGGGGTGATCGACGCCGACGATGCCGATCTGCTCGCGGGCCTGACGCGCGAGGTCGAAGAAGAGACGGGGCTGCGGGTGCGCGAGTGGAGCGGTCCGCTGTACGAGGTCCGGGCCCACGCGCCCGACATGGGTTGGCGCATGCGGTGTGAGGTGCATCTCGCGGTCGCGTTCGACGGCGATGTCGTCGTCGACGATCCCGACGGCATCGTCGTGGAGGCCGCGTTCGTTCCCGCCACCGAATGTGCGGCGTTGCTCGCGTCGTGTGCGCCGTGGGTGGGGGAGCCGTTGTCGGCGTGGCTGCGCGACCGTTGGGCGCCCGGCACCGGAATCGACTTCCGTTACGACGTGTTCGGCACGACGCGCGCCGACATGCGTGTCGTGCGCGCACCTCAGTGAAGCGCACGGAAGCAACGATCCTGCACGTCGACCTCGACGCGTTCTTCGCGTCGGTCGAACAGCTCGACGAGCCCCGGCTGCGCGGGCTCCCGGTCGTCGTCGGCGGACTCGGCAACCGCGGAGTGGTCAGCACGGCGAGCTACGAAGCGCGCGTGTTCGGCGTGCGCTCCGCGATGCCGATGGCGCGGGCGCGTCAGGCGTGCCCCCAGGCGATATTCGTGTCGCCGCGCATGGGCCGGTACGTCGAGAAGAGCCACGAGGTGATGGCGATCCTCGCGTCGGTGTCGCCGCTCGTGGAGCAACTGTCGATCGACGAGGCGTTCATCGATGTCGCCGGCGCGCGGCGCATGCTCGGTTCGCCGGCCGAGATTGCGGCGACGATCCGGACGCGGGTGCAAGCCGAGGCCGGGCTCTGCCTCTCCGTCGGCGCGGCCTCGACGAAATTCCTGGCCAAGCTCGCGAGCGACCTCGCCAAGCCGGACGGTGTACTCGTCGTGCCGCCCGGGACCGAGCTCGACTTCCTCGCACCTTTGCCGGTGACCCGCCTCTGGGGCGTCGGGCCCGCGACGTTGACCAAGCTCGAGCGCATGGGTCTGCACACGATCGGTGATGTCGCCCGGCTCGACGAGCAGGCGCTCGTCGGTTCGCTGGGCGCAAGCCTCGGCCGGCACCTGCACGCGCTGGCGCGCAACGACGACCCCGCGAGGTGGTGACCGAACGCGACACCAAGTCGATCGGCGCGGAGGAGACGTTCGCCACCGATCTCCACACCGCGGCCGCGTGCGAACGCGAGCTCGTCCGCCTCGCCGACCGCGCGTGTGCGCGCCTGCGCGGCGCGGGCCTCACCGCGCGGACGATCAATCTGAAGATCCGGTTCGCCAACTTCGAAACGCGCACCCGGGCCCGAACCCTGCCCGAGGCGACCGACATCAGCACGACCGTGTTCGACGTCGCGCGCGCCCTCGTCGGCGAGTTCGACGTGGCGCGGGGTGTGCGTTTGCTCGGCGTGTCGCTGTCCGGGCTCGACTCGGGTACAGAAACCCAGGCCACGCTCGATCTCGACCTCGGCTCGGGTTCGACGGGTGCCGACGGCCCCGAGCGGCGGGCGCGAACCGATCGCCGGGCCGCGGTCGAACGGGCGATGGACGAGGTGCGCGACCGGTTCGGCACGCGTGCGGTCGGCCCCGCGACGCTCGTAGAGAAGGGACGCGAATGATCAGGATCGGGCTCGTCGGGTGCGGCCACATCGGCGTCGTGCACGCGGTCGCGCTGCAACAGCTGGCCGCGGCCGAGCTGATCGACGCGCGGCTCACGGCGACGTTCGACGCCGATCCCGAGCGCGCCGCCAAGGTGGCGCGCCATCACGGTGGTGAGCCGCACGCCACGCTCGAGGGCCTCCTCGATGCCGTCGACGTCGTGTGGGTGTGCACGTGGACGGCCGCCCATCTCGCGGCGGTCGAAGCCGCGGCCGACCGCGGGGTCCCGATCTTCTGCGAGAAGCCGCTCGCCCCCGATCTCGCGGCGGCCACGCGGGTCGCGGCAGCCCTCGAACGCGTTCCGCATCAGGTCGGGCTCGTTTTGCGGTGGGCGCCGGTGTTCCGGAACCTGGCCGACGCAGTTGCCGCAGGCGATCACGGCCGGGTGCTCGCGGCCGTGATGCGCGACGACCAGTACTTCCCCGTCCAGGGGCTCTACGGATCGACCTGGCGCGGTGACGTCGAACAGGCCGGCGGCGGAACCGTGATCGAGCACTCGATTCACGACGTCGACGTGCTGCGCATGGTGCTCGGCGACCCGGTCGACGTCGCGGCGCGCACCGCGGCGCGGTTCGGGTATCCCGGTATCGAGGACATCGCCGCCACGACTTTTTCCTTCGCCGACGGCTCGGTCGCCCAGCTGACCAGCATCTGGCACCAGGTGTTGAGCCGTGAATCGAGCCGCCGCATCGAGGTGTTCTGCGAGAAGGCGTTGCTCTGGACCGACGACGACTATCTCGGGCCCTTGCACGTCCTGACCGACGACGGTGAACACCTCGTGGAGGCGGAACCTCCGGCCTGGGCCGCCGGCTTCACCTTGCCTGAGGTGTACGCGAAAGCGCTGGCCCAGTACGCCGAACCGTCGAAAGCGTTTCTCGATTCACTGGCCGACGTCGGGGCCGATTCCGAGGGTGAGGTCGGGGGTGAGGCGGGCACGGCCGGGGGGTATCCGGGTGCCGCCGATGCGCTCGCCGCGCATCGCCTCGTCGACCTCGTCTACCGCTCCGCGGCCGACGGTGGGATGCCCAAATCGGTCAGTTGAACGGGGTCGCGAGCGGGTTTCGGGACCCCGCGCGTTGTTGGCCCCTCTCGGCTGCGCGAGAATGCAATCCATGCCGCTCTCCGACGAAGAGCAGAAAATCCTCCGTGAGATAGAAGCGAACCTCAACGCGACCGATCCCGCCCTCGGGGAACGGGTCTCGCGGACGACGCTCTATCGACATTCGGCGCGCATGATCCGCTGGGCCGCGCTCGGTCTGCTCGGTGGTCTGATCCTCCTCGTGTTCACGTTCGCGTCGCACGTGTGGGTCGGCGCCATCGGTTTCGCGGTCATGCTCGGCTGTTCGCTCGTGATCGAACGGCACGTCCGCAAGCTCGGGCGGGCCGGTCTCGAGACGCTCACCGGCGGCCTCCGGGCCCAGGGTGGTCTGCGGGGCATGTTCGGCGATCGCGGCCGGCAGTGGCGCGATCGCTTCCGCCGCGACGATTCCTGAACCGCGCCGGGTGGGTTTCACTCCCGCGCAAGCCGCCGCGTCTGTCGGATTGCACGGTCGCGCAACTGCGGCACTGGGCGCGTTCCGGTCTCGTTCCGCCGAGCGAGAACGACGGCGCCGCGTACGGATTTCGTGACCTCGTCGCGTTGCGGGTCGTGCGCTCGATGCTCGACGCGGGGCTCCCGTCGGCGCGTATCCGGGTGGCGCTCGCCGCGATACGCGACTCCGGTCACGATCTCTCGAGCCTGCGCCTGATCACCGACGGGCGCTCGGTGTGGGCGTGTCACGACGACGGCCAGATCCTCGATGCGCTGCGCGCCGGGCAGCTCGCGCTGTTCGTGTCGGTCGATCAGGTCGCCGCCGACGTCGACGCCGACGTACGCGCGTTCAGCCGCGAGCGGGCCGAGTTCGTGGATCGGCTCACGGCCCGGGGCTGACGACCCGGAGTCCCCGCAACCCCTGCAGGCCGGTCCGCCAACGGGCGCGCCAGCGGCGAGAGAGCGGCACGCTGGAGCGCAACGCGGCGTCGATCGCGTCGAACTCCGCCCACGCGTCGTCGGCTTCGCTCGGCGACGGCGGTTGCGGCGAGTACAGCGCCTGCGTGTGCAGGCGCGCGAGATCCATGAGCGGCGGACCGGCGTCGCCCGCGCCGAGCGCGGGGGCTTGCCGCAACGCGAAATTCGAGGGAAGTCGTCGACGGCCGGCGCTCGATGCCGGCCGTCGCGAGCCGTTCCATGGCTTCGGTCCAGGCGCCGAGCACGCGGCGCCGATCGTCGGGATCGTGGCGGCGGCGCCGGGTCCGGCGCAACGCCGCGAACGCCACCGCGACCACGATGGCCAAGAGCAGCGCCAACACGATCGCGACGACGATCGCCACGACGGTGATCGCGTGCATGCGCGTGTGCGAGGAGCTCTTCGGGGCGGCCGGGGGCGGGACGTTGAGGCCGCTCGTGGGTTGCTTCGGCACCGCGACCGCGCTGGTGGGCGTGGTCGGCTTGGCGGTGGTGACGGTGGTGGTCGTCGAGGCGCCCGAGCCCGGTTGCGTCGCGGCGCCGCCCTTGCCGGTGATGGGATCGATGCGGCCGGGCGTGGGCTCGAAGCGGTACCAGCCCACGGTGTCGCCGAGCCAGACCTCGGGCCAGGCGTGGGCGTCTTTCTCCGCGACGTGCCAGAGCCCGTCGGATTCGAGCGTTCCGCGCTGATACCCGACCGCGACCCGGGTGGGCAGCCCGACCGAACGGGCGAGCTCGGCGAACGCGGCCGCGTACTGCTCGCAGAAGCCGCGGTGTGTATCGAACAGGAACTTGTCGAGCGCGTTGGCGGTCGTCCCGAGATCGACCGACTGGTCGTACACGAACGGCGCCTGGTGGAACACGTTCATGAGCGCGAGAGCTTTGTCGTACGGCGTCTGCGCGTTCGCGGTGATCTCCTGCGCGTACTGGCGGGCCCGCGGGGAGAAGTTGGCGGGCAGCGCAACGTCGGCGCGCTTCGACTCGAGGTCGTCGAACGACACCGACTCGAGCTCCGCGGTACCGGGGTTCGAGACCTCGGACTGCACGGTGTAAGTGAGCCCGGCGAGCGGATTGTCGAGGAACAGCGACGTGGAGTCGGGGAGCACCTCCGACTGCGCGACGTCGATCTTCACCGGGCGGTACTCGGCCGGCAGCCAGATCGGGTCGATGTCGTCGAGATGGAACGTCTGGGTGACGAGCGTGGTGCCCGGCGCGCCGGTCGGGCCGGGGAGCGAGCTCGCCTTCTTCTGGTCGGAGTTGAGGCCCCAGCCGTCGTCCTGGAACTTGTCGAGCGCGATGACGCGCCAGTAGTCGCCCTTGGGTTCGGTGGTCTTGACCGTGAACACCTCGGTGTTCGAGTCGTGCTCGTTGAGCTTGGCCTTGACCGACACGAGCGGCGAGGTGACGTTGATGATGCTCGAACCCTTGCCGCTGCCGAGCGACCGGTACTGGATCAGGGCCGAGCTGCGCGCGCCGGGCACGCCCGGCCCGAGCACGATCGCGAGCCCGACCACGAACGCACCCGCGGCCGCGCCGCCGACCGCGAGCTGGGATCGCCGGTTGCGCACGCTCTGGAACCATGTGCGCCTCGTCTCCATCTCGGAGTGCTGCAACGCGACCAGGTACTCGACGACGACGAGCGCGTACAGCGCGGTCGTGGGTGCCCAGCGCCCCGAACCGAGGGCCGACAGCGCAACGAAGAGCGCGACGCTCGGGCCGATGGCGCCGATCGGGGCTTCGAGCCGGCGCGCGATCAACTCGGTGGCGAGCGACGCGAGGAAGGTCGCGACCACGGCGATCATCAGTGCCGCGCCGACCGGATCGACCGGCACCACCGCGGAGCGCAACACGTGCGGTGCCTGGGAGAGGTCGTGCCCGACCGCGGCGATCGCGCTCGCGGTCGGGATGCCGAGGAAGGTCTGCGACGGATCGTCGACGATGATCGCGAGCCACACGCCCACCACGAGCGTGCCGCCGACGGTCGCGATCCCGTTCCAACGCCGGCGTTCGCCGATCTCCATGATCAGCGCGGGCAGGCCGGCCGCGATGAAGAGGAGCGCGATCCAAGACGCACCCGAATAGACGCGAGCGAGCGCGAGAGTCGCGCCGGCGGTCAGGAGGGCGCGGGTGACGGAGACGTAGGAAGATTGCCGGTGCGCTGCCAACGCAGCACCGCCTCGTTCCAGGAGTGGGCGAATGGGCGATCGGTGTGGGGGATGACGAGCGAGCGGAAGCGATGGGCGCGCACCGCAACCGGTGCCGCCTGGTCGGAGGTGGGGACGGTGACGAGGAGGCCGCCGTCGCGCACGAGGAGGCCGAGGCTCGCGGCGTCGTTGGGCAGGAGTTGACCCATGACCGCGATGAGCGCGCTCGAACGGCGCCGGGTCGACGCGATGAGGAGCCGATCGGCGCCGTGCGGCTCGACGATCGCGAGCTCGTCCATGATGTGCGCGAGGTGGCGGCGCCCGGGCGCGCCGACATCGGTGCCGTTGCTCCACGCCACCTCGAACGGACGCCCGGCGCGGTCGAGCGCAGTGGCGATCGACGCGACTGCTTCGACGGCCCGTTCGAACGACGCGCGGTCGTGCGTGGCGGGACGCACGTCGAGCATCAAGAGCACCGGCGCGCGCCGCCGGGTCTCGTTCTGGCGCATCATCAGGTGCCCACGGCGCGCGGTGGAGCGCCAATGGACATGGCGCAGGTCGTCGCCGGGCGCGTATTCACGCAACGTCATGAAGTCGCCGCTCGACTCGACGCGGGCGCGCACCGCGGGGTGGTCGCGGTCGAGATCGAGACCGCCGATGTCGGGCGGGGGAACGATCTCGTGCACCTGCGGGTACACGATGATCTGTTCCGTACCGAGCATGCGCCGGCTCGCCGACACGAGGCCGAAGGGGTCGGTGAGCGTGGCGCGCAACGGGCCGATCTCGAAGCGGCCGCGCCGATCGGTCGGGAACCGGTACGCGGCGCGGGCCTCTTCGCCCGGACTCAGTGGCGCGAGCAGGAAGCGCGCCGCCCGGCGGCCCTGGTCGAAGGCGTCGGCGACCGCGATCGTGGTGGTGCGCCGGGTGGCGGTGACGACGAGGTCGACCCGGCCCTCGACTCCGACCTGCAGGAGCTCCTTCAGCGTGCGCCTCGCGGTGAGGGCGGGGGTCTTGATGCGGACCCACACGTACGCGCCGATCAGCAGGAACACGGTTGCGACTGCGAGCACCGCGAGCTGCACGAGCCCGAGCAGGCGCGCGCCGACATAGAGGCCGAGCGCGGCTCCGACGAACGACCATCCGCGCCGGGTCAGCATGCCGGGGCGGAGCTCAATCGGCGCGCGTGGCGGGAACCGGCACGCTGTCGAGGATCGCCGACAACACGTCGGTCGGATTCACGCCGCGCATCATCGCCTCCGACGACAGCAGAAGCCGATGCTCCAGCACTGCCGGGGCGAGCACCTTCACGTCGTCCGCCACGACGTACGAACGGCCGATGCTCGCGGCCAGCGCGCGCGACGCGCGTTGCAACGCGAGCGCGCCGCGCGGACTCACGCCCAGCATGAGGTCGCGGTGGTGACGCGTGGCCTCGGCGAGATCGACGATGTAGCCCTGCAGTTCCGCCGACACGTGGATGCGGCCGAGCTCGTGGATCCACGCGCCGACCGTCTCCGGATCGGTCACGGGCTCGAGCTCGTCGGGGTCGATCGGATCGATGCCCTCGCGCGTCGAGGATCGCGATCTCGGCGTCGCGATCGGGGTAGCCGATCCGCAGGCGCAACAAGAAGCGGTCGAGTTGCGCTTCGGGCAGCGGGTACGTGCCCTCCAACTCGACCGGGTTCTGCGTCGCGATGACCATGAACGGCCGCGGCAGCTTGTACGTGGTGGCGTCGACGCTCACCTGACGTTCTTCCATCGACTCGAGGAGCGCGGACTGCGTCTTGGGCGAGGCGCGGTTGATCTCGTCGGCGAGCACGACGTTGGCGAACACACCGCCGGGACGGAACTCGAAGTCGCCGCGGCCGCGGTCCCAGACCGACACGCCGGTGATGTCGGAGGGCAAAAGATCGGGCGTGAACTGCACGCGGCGCCACGAACCGCCGGTCGAGCGCGCGATCGCCTTGGCGAGCGAGGTCTTGCCGACGCCGGGCACGTCCTCGATCAGCAGGTGACCTTCGGAGAACAGGCAGACGAGCGACAGGTGCACGGCCCGGCGTTTGCCGCGCAGGACGCGTTCGATCTGGTTGGCCAACGTGTCGAACAGGTCTTTGAAGGACTGCTCAGGGCGGGGCGCGGCTTGCACCGTTGTCGACCTCCGTCGGGGGCGGCATGGGCCACGGCGAGCCGCCGCCCTCCCCGGGAGACGCCGGCCACCGCCGCCACGCTACCGTGCCCGGCGTGGGCCCCAACCGCGGCGACCCAGGCATGACGCACGGCGCCGCGTTTTGGTTCCACTGCGTCTGGGCCGTGGTCCGTCGACCACACCTGTGGTTTACCGCAGCTCGTCAGATGCTCCGCGCCGTGCCGTCGCGGTGGTGGGCGAAGCCGCCGTATCTGCCCCGGCCCGATCGCGCGTACCTGCGCTTCCGCCTGGAAACCGCCTACGGCACCGCGCCACCCCGCGTCGCCGACGTGATCCGCTATCTCGAGTGGTGCCGCGCCGGACCGGGCTGAGCGCCGGGTGAACAGCCGGAGTAAGCGCCGGAACCGGTCGATCGTTGCCGGTACAATCTCGCTCCACGGGAGGTGATCCGTGGCCCGGGCGCTCTTGCTCAACGCCAGTTTCGAACCACTCTGTGTCGTGTCATCACGGCGCGCGGTCGTGCTGGTGCTGAAGGAGAAGGCCGAGATCGTGCACCGCAACGGCGCGGAGTTCCACTCCGAGCGCCGCAACGTGCCGGTACCCACCGTGATCCGCCTCGTGCACTTCGTGCGGGTTCCCTTCCGGGCGACCGCGCCCCTTTCCCGCCGCGCCGTGTTCGCACGCGACAACCATCGGTGTCAGTACTGCGGCACCGCGGCCGAGAACCTCGACCACATCCTGCCCCGCTCCCGCGGCGGACCACACACGTGGGAGAACGTCGTGGCGTCGTGCCGCGCGTGTAACGCACGTAAGGAAGCCCGGCTCCCGAACGAGTGCGGGATGGTGTTGCGCCGGCCGCCGGTCGCGCCGCACGCGACCACATCGCTGATCGCGTCGGCCGGACCGATCGATCCGGTGTGGCACAAATACCTCGGCTCGGCCGAGGCTGTGTCCGCGTAACTAGTCCGCGTCGGGCGGGTTCGTACCGGCGAGCCGGTCGAGCAGCACCGCGAGCTCGTCGCGGGCCCGCTGGCGTTCGCGGCTCGCCTTGTCGCGGATGTCGGCCGCATCGCGCTCGGCGGCGCGGCGCTCCTGCGCGGCTTGCTTCTCCGCGGCCTGGCGGCGGGCCGCAGCTTCTTCCTCGGCTTCCTGCAACAGGCGGGCGACGTCGCGTTGGGCGGCATCGCGTGCCGCGGCCGCGTCGCGAAGCGCGGCGTCGCGTTGGGTCACCGCGTCGCGTTCGGCCGCGGTGCGGAGCTCGGCGGCCTGCCGCTCGGCCGCGGCCCGGATGTCGGCCGCCTGCTGTGTGGCCTGGGCCCGCAGGTCGGACGCGTAGTCGTCGGCGCCGCCCCGCTGCTCGAGCGCGTACTTGTCGGCGGACTCCCGTTGCCGGGCGGCCTTCTTCTCGGCCCGACCGAGGATCTCGTCGGCCTCCATGCCCGCGTACTCGGCGCGCTCGCTGCGCTCCATGCGGTCGGCGGCACGTTGAATGCGCTTGCGTTGCTTGGCCAACTTCAGCTCGAGCTTGGCGATCCGCTCGAGGAGTCCGGCGACGAGGTCGGCGCGGTGCGTGTCGGCAACGGCCACCTCCGCGGCGCGGTTGCGCAGCTCGCGTGCGTCTTCCTGGGCGATGTGGCGGATGCCTTCGGCGGTGGTGAGGGCCTCGCGCCGGATCGTCTCCGCCTCGCGCATGGCCTGGCGGCGGAGCTCGTCGGCGTCGGCGTGCGCCTGATTGACGATGACCTCGGCTTCGAGGCGCGCTTCTTGCGACGGGATCGCGGCCTCGGCCTGCGCGAGCTCCAGCTCGAGCTCCTCGGCGTGCGCGGCCATCGCGTCGAGCGTGCCCCGGGTGCCTTCGAGCTGCTCGCTGAGCTCCTCGGCGCGGAGCTGCGCCGCCGTCGTGGCGTTGCGGAGCTCTTCGCGTTCGGTGACGTTCTCGTACACCACGGCTTCGAGCCGCGTGATCTGGGCGTTGGCCTCGTCGAGCCCGGCGCGTGCTTCGTCGCGGGCGGCGGCGAGGTCGACGATCGCGCCTTCGAGCGCGGTCGCGCGGCTGCGGGCCTCGTCGAGATGCGTCCGCGCGCTCTCGTGCGCGGCGACCTCTTGCGCGTAGGCGGCTTCGAGCCCGGCGATCTCGGTGTTGGCGTCGGCGAGTTGGGCGAGGGCATCGTCGCGGTCCGACGCGCGTCCCGCGATCTGCGCGGCGACTGCTTCTTCCAGCCGGGTCGTGTCGGTCCGCGCTTGCGCGAGCTGGGCGAGCGCTTCCTCGCGGTCCGCGTTTCGCGCCGTGAGCACGGATTCGACCCGTGCGATCTCGGCGCGCGCTCGTTCGAGCTGGTCGATCGCGTCTTCCCGGGCGATCTGCTGCGCCTCGAGCTCACCTTCGAGCTGCTCGACCCGGGCCCGGGCGCGGCCGAAGTCGACGAGCATCTCGCCGTGTTCGATCTCCTGCGCGGAGACGAGCGCGATCATCCGTGCGATCTCGGAGTCGGCCTGCCCCAGGCGCACCCGGGCGTCGTCACGCTGGCGGGCGTGCTCGGCCACGGCCTCGCGGGCGTCGTCGCGTTCGCCGGTGCGGCGGGCGAGGGTGGTCCGGGCTTCGTCGCGTTCGGCGGTCCGATCGGCGAGGGCAGCGCGCGCGTCGTCGAGAGCCACAATCGCTTCGTCGCGTTCGGCAATCGCGGTCGCGAGCTCCGCGGCGGCGGCATCGCGCGCCGCGAGGGCGGCGTCGCGGGCGGCGAATGAGGCGTCGCGGGCGCCGAGGGCTGCGTCGCGCGCGGCAGTGACCGCGTCGCGTTCCACGAATGCCGCGTCGCGCTGGCGAACGATCTCGTCGCGTTCGCGGCCCGCGCCTTCGCCCTGTTCGATCGCCGCATCGCGTTCGCGGATCGCCGCATCGCGCTCGGCGAACGCCTCCTGCCGCGATCCGAGCGCAGTGTCGCGTTCGGCCTCGACGGTGCCGGCGTACGCCTGCGCCTGTTCGAGCTCCGACCGACTCAGGTCTCGGGCCGTGTTCAAGGCCGCGATCTCGGTGAGCTGCTCGGCGGCCCGTTGTTCGAGCTCGGCGAGACGGGCGTGGACCTGTTGCAACTCGTTACCGAGTTCGGCCCGAACTGCGTCGCGCTCCTGGTGCGCCTCCTCGATCTGCGCCTCGAGCTCCGTCACGCGGGCGTGCGCGTCCTCGAGCTCCCGCAGTACGCCGCGCCGGTCGTGACCGAGGCGCTCCCATTCCGATTCTTGGTGCGCGAGTCGTTGCTCGAGCGCGGCCACCTGGCCCTGGGCGGCTTCGAGCTCTTGGTTCCGCGCCTCGCGTGCGGTCTCGCCCGCTTCCACCGCGTGTTCGAGCTCCTGCACCCGAGCGGCGGCCGAGGCCAGCTCGGCCTGCCGGGCCTCGAGGTCGGCCTGGCGTTGGGCCAGGGTCGTCTCGAGCTCGTTGGTGCGGGTCGCGGCCGATGTCACGAGCTCGTCGCGGCCGGCGAGCTCCGATTCGAGATCGCGCAGCTGCGCAGTGGCAGCGGTGATCAGCTGTGCGTGCTCGTCGATGCGCGTATCGCGATCGACGATCATCGACTCGCGCTCGACGATCGCCGTCTCGCGCTCGACGATCGTCGCGTCGCGGTCGGCCAGCGCGGCCTCGAGCGACGTGATCCGCTCGCGCAGTTCGGCGGCGCGCGCTTCTTGTTCGGCCTGCCCGGTCGAGCGCTGCGTCACGATCTCGTCGAGCTCGGCGATGCGCGCGGTGAGCTGGTCGCGGACCGCTTCCAACTCCGCGGCCCGAACCCGGGCACTGTCGAGCTCTGCGTCGACGTCGGCCCGCGCCGCGGCGGCGGCCGCCACCTGCGTTTCGAGCGCGGCAATTTGCATGTGCGCGGCGTCGAGCCGGGCCTTGACCTCGTCGCGCTCGCGCTGGTGCAGCTCGGCGGACGTGTTCGAGTCGGCCGAAGCTTCGCGTGCGGACGCGAGCTCGTCGGTCAACTCGGCACACCGGGCATTGGCGTCGTCGCGTTCGGCGACGCGCTGGGCGACCTCGGCGTCGGCGGTCCGGGCCGCTTCTTGGGCGAGCTCCAGATCGTTGCGCAGCCGGGCGAGCTCCTCGCGGGCTTCGTCGGTGTCACGCTCGGCCGCCTCGTGCGCGGTGATCGCGACCGCGAGCTCGGTGCGGACCTGTTCGAGCTCGCTGTGCCAACGCTCGGCGCGGGCGTGCGCGAGATCGAGGGCTGCATCGTCGACTGCCGGCGTGTCGGCGGGAGCGTCGACGGGCGCGGCGGCTGCCGCCTCCGCGTGCTCGGTGAACGGGGTGGGGAAGGCCGAGCCGAAGTTCGTGCTCGCACCGGGGATGAGCGTGTCGAACGGCGAGGCGGGCTCGCTCGCAGTTGCGTCCTCGGCTTCGTTCGAAGTGACGGCTTCGACAACGGGCGCGTCGACATCGGGCGCTTCGACAAGCGGTTCTTCGATCGCGGGCGCTTCGGCGACGGGTGCTTCGGCGACGGGCGCTTCGACGACCGGCGCTTCGACGACCGGTGCTTCGATAGCGGGCGCTTCGACAACGTCGACGACCGGCGCGGCGGGAACTTGTTCCGCCGGCGTCTCTTCGACGATCTCGTGCAGCGCGTGCGCGGCGAACGCGCTCTCCTGTACCGCGAACGGATCTTCGTGGGGCTCGGGGCTCTCGACGACCTCGAGGAATTGCTTGGCCGCCTGCAACGGGTCGACACCGGGTTCGATCCCGAGCTCGCCGAGCAACACGCGGATGCGACCGATGGTCTCACCCGCGGTCTCCGGTTCGTCGGATGCCGACCCGTCGTATTCGAGTGCTTCCGGTTCCACGTGCGCGGCTTCGGTTTCGTGCGCTTCGGGTTCGTGCACGGCGGTGTCGTGTGTCGCGGGCTTCGGCGTTTCCGCCGGTGCCGGTTCGTGTTCTTCGATCGTGTGCGACTGCGGCGCGAACGCGGGGGACTGTTGTGCGCCGTACGCGGCCGCGAAGGCATCGAAGCTTTCGAATCCGATGTCATGCAGCGCCGCCGACTCTTCGACGAGGGTCTCGTGGTAGACGCGTCGAGCTGCCGCCGCGCCGATGCGCTTGTGCGTGCGCCGCTCGGTCTCGACGACCCACGCGTGTATCTCCCAGATCACCTGTATCGCGTCGGGGGAGGGCGTCTTCACTTGGGTGCCAGGGCGCGCGTCATCACCGTCGGCCGCGGATGCCGCCACAGGGGGCGCAGATGAAACGTCCTCCACGGTTTGATCATCGGTCGTTTCATGACCGGCCTGAGGTCGGGTCCAGCCGAACCGGATCGACATGTTCGCCTCCGCAACAGATGCGCGAGTGGGTGGTTATTGCGGCTCGAGGGGTTCTCGGGGGTGGAGATTGTTGACGTAGTGGAGGATTGTGGCATAAGGTGGCGCCTAGTGGTGGGAAGGGGAGAACGGACCCCTCCCACGGTCGGACACGAGACACAGGTGGTTGGGCGATGTTCTTGGGGGAGTTCCAGCACTCCCTCGACGTCAAGGGCCGGGTGATCCTCCCGGTCCGGTTCCGTGAACAGCTCGAGGGGGGTGCGGTGATGGCGAGGGCACTGGACGGATGTCTCGCCGTGTACCCCGTCGCCGAGTTCGACCGGGTCGCCCGCAAGCTCCGCGAGGCCCGCGAGCGCGGGGCCCGGGAACGCCAGGCCGCCCGTACGTTCTTCGCCGGCGCCGTCGAGATCACGCCCGACAAACAAGGTCGGGTCGCCGTCCCGCAGCACCTCCGCGAATACGCGCGGTTGGAGCGCGAGGTCATGGTGGCCGGCAGTTTTGACCACATCGAGATCTGGGATGCGCAGATGTTCGCGGAGCGAGACGCGGCGGGCATCGCATCGATCGTCGAAGGAGAAGGCATCAACGACTTCCTCTAGTTCGTTCTACCCAGTTCTGTTCGGGCGCGCAGCCGCGGGCCTGAACCAAGAAGCGAATCAACCACCCGCAAGCCCACACGCAAACGTTGACAACACGACGGGACCCATGTTCCGGGCTCGTCTTCAGCTCCCCGGCCGGCGCGGTTGTTGGCCCCTACTCCGCCCGCTTTCAGCCGTAGCCGACTCGGGGAGACATCCCGGGCGGTGCCTGTCGACCGGGGAGCTGAAGTCGGGATCGGCGGCGACGTGGTTCCGGTGAATGCGGCGAGGAGACGAAGTGGAAGAGTTCTCGCATCTCCCGGTGATGGCCCGGGAGGTGGTGGATCTCTTCTTGGCGGTGCCCGAAGGGATGATCGTCGACTGCACGGTCGGTGGCGGAGGCCACTCAGCCGTGCTGTTGGACGCGCGCCCCGACGTGCGCGTGCTCGGCCTCGACCGTGACACCGACGCTGTGGAAGCTGCCCGCTCCCGACTCGCTCGCTTCGGCGACCGGGTCAAGGTCGTGCACGGCGGATTCGAACGGCTCGGCGCACTCGTCGGCCAACACGGTGAGGGAGTACCGGTAATGGGCATCCTGATGGATCTGGGCGTGAGCAGCGTGCAACTCGATCGACCGGAACGGGGCTTCTCGTACCGCTTCGATGCGCCGCTCGACATGCGTATGGACGCGAAGCAGACGCTCACCGCCACCGAAGTCGTGAACGGTTACGAAGAGTCGGAGCTGGCCGCCGTCATCTCGCAGTACGGCGAAGAACGGTTCGCGCGTCGCATCGCGCGGGCGATCGTGCAGGCGCGCCCCGTGCTCTCGACGCGTGAGCTCGCCGACATCGTGCGCGACGCGATCCCCGCCGCCACCCGACGCCGCGGTCCGCACCCGGCCCGCCGTACCTTCCAGGCCATTCGGATGGAAGTGAACCGCGAGCTGCCGAATCTGGCCGACGGGCTCGACGAGTCGGTGCACGTGATCGGTCCCGGCGGACGCGTGCTCGTGCTCGCGTACCACTCGCTCGAAGATCGCCTGGTCAAGGAGCGGTTCGCACGGTGGGCCGGCAACGACGCCGACCACCGTGCGCCCGCCAAGCTCCCCGTCGAGCCGACGCGACCGCACACGCTCGTACGCGCCATCACCCGCAAGCCGTTGCGACCGTCGCCCGAAGAGATCGCGACGAATCCCCGAGCCGAGAGCGCACGCCTGCGGGCCGTCGAACGCCTCGGTGACCGGCCCGAGCTCGCCGCCGTTCCCGACATCGTCGCCTGAGTGCGCCCATGAGCGCGCAACCGTCCCCGCGAACCCGCCCGAACCCGAACGCCTCTCCCGCCCCGAAGGGGGGCGACGGTCCGCGCGCTCGGCTGACCGTCGCGCCCGATGTCGCGCGGCGGCGCCTGCGGGCGCGCCTCATCATGTGGGCGGCCGGTCTGGTGACCGTGGCGTCGTTGTTCACGCTGGTCTCGTTCCATGTGTTCGCGGCGCAGTCGGCGTTCACGCTCGAGCGGCTGTCGAAGGAACAGACGAACGAACAGCTCCGGTACGAGCGGCTGCGCGATCAGGTCGCGACGCTCTCGTCGGCACCGACGGTGATCGCGGCAGCCACGAGGCTCGGAATGGTGCAGGGCCCCACCGTCATCCCGCTCTCGGTCGCGCCGTCGGCCTCCGGCGGCGCGGGAGTATCGACGACGCCCACGCTGCCGACCACACCGACGTCGTCGCCCGGTACGTCGACCGGTTCTTACCAGGACGCGAAGCGCGCGCTCGCGCCGACGGGTTGACGTGACCGAAGCCCGGCCGCCGGCCCGCACCCGCCCGCCTGCAACGCGGGCCGCCCGCCGGACGGCGCAGACACCGCGGCCGGCCGCACCGCGCGCGCCGCGTCCTGCGCGCCCGGCCCGGCGCCTCGGCGTATGCAGCGCGCTCCTCATTCTCGGTTTCGGTGCCCTGGCGGCGCGCGTCGGGCAGCTGCAGATCGCCGACGGCGGGCGCTACAAGAAATTGTCCGTCGACCTCGCGCTGCACACGATTCCGTTGACCGCCGAACGCGGCAGCGTCTTCGATCGGAACGGGCGCGACCTCGCGATGTCGATCGAGCGCACGACCGTGTACGCCGACCCCACGCTCGTCGTCGACCCGATCGGCGAAGCGGCGCGGCTCGCTCCGCTCCTGCACAAGGACGAACCGACACTGTTGGCGGCACTCTCCGCCAAGGGCACGCCCCAGTCGCCCCGGCATTTCGTCTACCTTGCGCACACCGTCGCCGACAGCGTGGCGGCTGCCGTGCAGGCCCTGAAACTCCCCGGGATCGGCTTCGTTCCCGAATCGGCGCGTAGCTATCCCGCGGGTTCGATCGCGGGCAGCGTGATCGGTGCCGTCCATTCCGACGGCAGTGGCGCGGCCGGGATCGAGCACGAGTACAACTCGCTGCTGACCGGGAAGTCGGGGTCGCTGGAGGTCGAGCAGGATCCGCTCGGTCACGACATCCCGGGCACGCAACGGACGCAGGTCGACGCGCAACGCGGCACCGACGTTGTGTTGAGCATCGACGAGAACCTGCAGTACCAGGCCGAGTATTCGCTGCTCGACCAGGTGAAGGCGACCGGTGCGAACAGCGGCATGGCTGTGGTGGTCGACGTCACGACCGGCGAAGTCCTTGCCATGGCGAGTGTGATCGGAACGACTGCGACCGGCCCCGCGCACGTCGCCGGGCCCGAAGATCACAACGCACCGCTCACCGACCTGTTCGAGCCGGGCTCGACGAACAAGCTGATCACGATGTCGTGGGCGCTCCAGCACGGGCACATCACGTCCGGCACCGAATTCGACGTGCCGTTCTCGATCAGCGTCCCCGGACAGGTGGGCGCGCCGTACACCGATGCCGATCCGCACGTCGGTGTTCCCGGGGGAATCGAGCACTGGACGACGGCCGACATCCTGCGGGAGTCGTCGAACGTCGGCACCATCAAGATCGCGCAGACGATGACCAACCAAGAGGTCGCCGACGGCGTGCGCGCGTTCGGCCTCGGTAGCAAGACCGCGATCGACTGGCCCGGCCAACCCGACGGCCTCCTGATCCCCCCGTCGCAGTACTACTCGACCGGCAAGTACTCCACCGCGATCGGCTACGGCGTGGCCGTCACGGGCATGCAGATGCTCGACGCGTTCACGACGATCGCGAACGGCGGCGTCACGCGGCCGCCGCACCTGCTCGACGCGACGATCGACGCCAATGGCGTTCGCCACCCGGCAGTGGTCCCGACCGGCACCCGCGTGGTTTCGCAGAACACCGCGTCGGTGATGACGCAGATGCTGGAGGGTGTGGTCGCGAAGGGCACCGGCGCGTGCGCCGCAGTTCCGGGATATGTCGTCGCCGGGAAGACCGGTACCGCGAAGAAGGCGCTCCCTACGGGTGGCTATACCGATTCCGCGTCGATGGCGTCGTTCATCGGCTACGCGCCGGCGAACAATCCGCGCTTCGCCACGCTCGTGGTGCTCGACGAGAACAACCTCAGCTTCGGCGGCGCGGTCGCCGCGCCGGTGTTCTCGGAGATCATGCAGTTCGCGTTGCAGCAGTACGGCGTGGCGCAGACCGACTCCGCCAATACGCAGTACAACGCCGCGCAGGCGACCGCGCGCACCGCCGGCAACTCGTGTTCGGTACCGCACGGCCCCGACCTGGTCGCGGCGCAGGCTCGCCTGCAACAGGCCCAGTCGGCGCAGGCGAAGACGAAAACGACCCCGGCAAGTGCTGGTTCGGGCACCGGATCGACCGCCGATAGCCTGCCTCCCGACCAGTCCAAGCACACCTAGGAGGACCGTGCTGCTGCACGACCTCCTCGACGACCTCGAGTTGCGCAATCACGTTCTCGAGGTCCGAGGCGACACTCATATCGACCTCGACGTGATCGTGCACGACAGCCGGGACGCGCGTCCGGGCACGCTCTTCTGTTGCATCCCGGGCGCGCGCAGCGACGGTCACGACCACGCGCCGGCGGCCGTCGCGGCCGGCGCGGTCGCGCTCCTCGTCGAGCGCATGCTGCCTGTCGACGTTCCGCAGGTGCGCGTCGACTCCGTCCGGCGCACGCTTGGGCCGTTGTGCTCGCGTTTCCAGGGCGAACCGTCGCACGCACTGCGGGTGCTCGGGGTAACGGGCACGAACGGCAAGACGAGCACGACGTACCTGCTCGAGGCGATCGCGCGGGCCAACGGGGAACGGGCCGGTGTCATCGGCACCGTGGAAGCGCGGGTCGACGGCACGGTCGTGCCGTTGCAGCACACGACGCCGGAAGCGACCGACCTGCAGGCGTTGCTCGCCCGGATGCGCGATGCCGGTGTGCACACGGTTGCGATGGAAGTCTCGTCGCACGCGCTCGATCAGCATCGGGTCGACGCGACCCGTTTTGCCGCGGTGACATTCACCAACCTCACCCACGAGCACCTCGACTACCACCCGACGGTCGAGTCGTACTTCGAAGCCAAGGCTTCGCTGTTCGACCCGCGCTTCTCCGCCCGGGCCGCGATCAACATCGACGACGAGCACGGGGTCCTGCTGGTCGAGCGGGCGCGGGCGCGCGGCATGCAGGTTTGCACGTACTCGATCGACGACCCGACCGCCGACGTGTACGCGCGCGGCGTCCTGTTGCGGCGCGACGAGTCGTTGTTCGAACTGGTCGACAATCGCCACGATCACACCGGGGTGGTGCGGAGCCCGCTGGTCGGGAGCTTCAACGTGGCCAACGCCCTCGCCGCGGCCGCGACCGCGCTCGTGGTCGGGTTCTCCTTCGAAGCGGTGCGTCGCCGGCCTCGGTGCGCCCGTGCGTCGTTCCCGGGCGCTTCGAACGGGTCGGCGCCGATCGCGATTTCACCGTGCTCGTCGACTACGCGCACACGCCCGACGCGCTGGAGTCGGTGTTCGAGCGCGGCCCGCACGCTGGTCGACGGCGGGAAGCTCGTCGTCGTGTTCGGGTGCGGCGGTGACCGCGACCGTTCCAAGCGGCCCGCTGATGGGCGAGGTCGCCACCCGCCTGGCCGACACCGCGATCCTCACCTCCGACAATCCGCGCTCCGAGGATCCCGAGGCGATCGCGCGCGACGTGCTCGCCGGCGTCCCCGCCGACCGCGCGGTCCGACCGTCGTGCTCGACCGGCGCGCCGCGATCCGGGCCGCGTTCGCGCGGCCGGGGCGTGGCGACGTCGTGGTGATCGCGGGCAAGGGCCACGAGACGGGTCAGACGTTCGCGGGGGTCACGACCCCGTTCGACGACCGCGTCGTTGCCGTCGAGGAGCTGGAGCGCGTGCTCGTGAGCGTGCTCACCGCCCGGGAGATCGCGCACCGCGCCGGCGGACGCGTCGTCGGGCGATCCCGACGCGGTTGCCGATGCGTGGGCCTTCGATTCGCGGATGCTCGACCGCGGGCGCGTGCTTCGTCGCGCTGCAGGGCGCGCGCGACGGCCACGACTTCGTCGCCGTTCGCCTTCGACGCGGGCGCGCACGTCGCGCTCGTGGCCGAAGATTTCGCCGGTGGCCCGGCGCTCGCGACCGGTCGCGCGTTCGTGCACGTGGGCGACACGCTCGGCGCGCTGCAACAGGTCGCCCGTACGCTGCGCGCCGACCGACCCGAGCTGCATGTCGTCGCCGTGGCCGGCTCGACGGGCAAGACCTCGACCAAGGATCTGCTCGCGGCGGTGCTCGCGTCGCGCGGCTGCTACGCGAACGCGGAGTCGTACAACAACGAGTTCGGCCTGCCGATCACGCTGCTGCAACGCCCCCGACGCCGCGCACGTGGTCGTGACGGAGATGGGGGAGCGGTTCGCGGGCGACCTCGATCTGCTCTGCGACATCGCCCGTCCCGACACGGGGGTCGTGACCAACGTCGGCCTCGCGCACGCCGAGCACCTCGGCGGCCCGGCCGGCGTCGTAGCGGTGCTGGCGGAGCTGGTCGCGCGCCCTGCCGGCCGACCGGCATCGCGGTGCTCAACGCCGACGACCCGGCCACCCCGCAGCTCGCGCGTCGCCACGGACGCCACGGTGGTCACCGTCGGCACCGCGGCCGACGCCGACTACCGGGTCACGACGTCGAGGTCGACGACCGGCTCCAGCCTTCGTTCGCGCTCCGGGGCGAACGCTTCGCGAGTGCCGCTGCACGGCGCGCACCAGGTGCTCAACGCGGCGCTGGCTGTCGCCGTCGCGCCATCGCGTGCTTCGGCATCGCCGCTCGCGCGAGATCGCGCTCGAGCTCGTCGGCCGCGCGTCCGGCGACGTTGGCGTATGGAGTTGCTCGAGACCGATGCCGGCGTGACCGTGCTCAACGACGCGTACAACGCCAATCCCGACCTCGATGGAAGCCGCCTCGGTGGCGCTCGCGCATCTCGAGCTGCCCGTCGGCGCTCGGCGGATCGCCGTGCTCGGCGACATGCGCGAGCTCGGCGCGCACCACGACGAGGCACACCGCGCCGTGGGCGAGCGCGCCGCGGAGCTCGGTATCGACGTCGTGATCGGCGTCGGCGCGGGCGGCGCGGCGATCGCCGACCGCGGCAACGCCGGCGGAGCCGACGCGCACACCGTGGCCGACGCGGTCGAAGCGCTCGCCCGGTTCGTGCCGATGTTGCGCGCCGGCGACGCGGTGCTGGTGAAGGGGAGCCGGGCCGTCGGGCTCGAGAGGTCGCCGACAGCCTCCTCGGCGCGTCGGTGTGCCCGGGCGGTGATCGATCGTGATCGCGATGCTCATGGCCGCGGGCGCGGCGTTCGCGTTCGTCGACGTTCTTGCACGCCGTTCCTCATCCGCCGGTTGCGCGTGCAGGGCATCGGCCAGCAGATCCGCGACGACGGCCCGATCGAGCACCCGCACGTCGCCAAGGCCGGGCACGCCCACCATGGGCGGCATCGCGATCGTCGTCGCGACGGTCGTCGGCTACCTCTTCGCGCACATCCGGCGCGAGAGCGTCGCGTTCGCCACGTCCGGGCTGGACGCTGATCGCGCTGATCGTCGGTCTCGGCGTCGTCGGCTTGCTCGACGACTACCTCGGCGTGCGGGCCCGCCGGAACCTCGGGCCTGCGCAAGCGGGGCAAGACGCTCGGCATCGTCGTGATCGCGGCGGCGTTCGCGTGGCTCGCGCTGCGACTTCGTGCACACTCGACACGCACCTGTCGTTCACGCGGCCGCTCGACGCTCGACCTCGGCACGGTCGGCTGGTTCGTCTTCGCGATCGCTGATCGTGTACGCCACCGCCAACGCGGTGAACCTCACCGACGGCCTCGACGGGCTCGCGGCCGGTTCGTCGGCGTTCGTGTTCGCGGCGTTCATGATCATCGCGTTCACCGAGTTCCGCCACCCCGCGATCTACGGCGGTGCTGCCCGGCGCAGGCGCTCGACCAGGCGGTCGTCGCGGCCGCGATGTTCGGCGCGTGCGCGGGCTTCCTCTGGTGGAACGCGGCGCCGGCGCAGCATCATCATGGGCGACACCGGCTCGCTCGCGATCGGCGGGGCGATGGCCGGGCTCGCGCTGCTCACGCGCACCGCACCTGCTGCTGCCGATCCTCGCGGGTCTGCCCGTGGTCGAGACGCTGTCGGTGATCGCGCAGGTCGATCTCGTACCGCGGCTTCCGCCGCCGGGTCCTGCGCATGGCGCCGATCCATCACCACTTCGAGGTCGGCGGCTGGTCGGAGTTCACCGTCATCGTGCGGTTCTGGCTGTTCGCCGGCATCTGCGTCGCGCTCGGCGATCGGCATCTTCTACGCCGACTTCCTGCGCCACCGGGTCGGATCTCGGATGAGCACCGACCTGCGCCGCGCGCTCGTGATCGGGCTCGCCGAAACCGGGTGTCGCCGTGACCCGCGTGCTGCGCGCCGAGGGCTGGGCCGTCACGTTGCTCGAGGACACGCCCGCAGACGACGCCGCGCTACGCCGAACGCGCGGCCGCGGTCGCAGGCGCTCGGGCGCCGAGCTCGTCGAGGCGCCCGACGGCCGACGGATGCGCGACGCTGGTCGCGGCGGCCGACCTCGTGGTGCCGAGCCCGCTCGTGCGGCTCGAGCATCCCGCGCTCGCAGGCCGCGTCGGCGCGTCGGCGTCGCCGGTGCGCAGCGAGATCGATCTCGCGGCGGAGCGCGCGCACGTGCCGATCGTCGCGGTCACGGGCACGAACGGGAAGACGACGGTCACCACGCTGATCGCCGCGATGCTCGACGCGTCGGGCGTGCGCACGGTCGCGGCGGGCAACATCGGCCGCCCGCTGATCGACGCGGTCGGCGACCCGACGCGTCGACGTGCATCGTCGCCGAGGTCTCGTCGTTCCAGCTCGCGTTCGCTCCGAGACGTTCCAGCCGCAGCGTCGCGGTCGTGCTCGCGATCACGCCCGACCACCTCGACTGGCACGGCACGCTTCGAGCGACTACGTCGCGGCCAAGGCGCCGGATCGTCGACGCACCAGACCGGCGACGACCTCCTCGTGTTCGACGCCGACGATCCGAGCCGCGGCGACGATCGCGGCGGCGCGCGCCGGCACGGCGCGGTCGGGTTCTCGCGCGTGCCGACGCGACCGGGTGCTTCCGCGTCGACGGCGACGGACGCTCGTGTTCCCCGACGGCGCACGTGCTCGCGCCGGTCGCGGCGATGCGCGCGCGCGCTGGTGCACGATCGCACGAACGCGCTCGCGGCCGCGGCTGCGCCGCGCTCGAGGTCGGTGCGACCGACGGCGGGGTCGTGGCCGCGCTCGGCATCCTACGCGACCCTCCCCCATCGCGTGGCTCTGGTCGGCGAAGCTGGTGGGGTGGAGTGGTACGACGACTCGAAGGCGACGAACCCCGACGCGACGCTGCGCGCGCGTCGAGTCGTTCGATTCGGTCGTGCTGCTCGCCGGCGGCCGCAACAAGGGTCTCGACCTCGTCGTGCTCGCGGCCGACCGATCGCGCCTGCGCGGCGTCGTCGCGTTCGGCGAAGCCGGGCCCGAGGTCGCAGCCGCGTTCCGCGGCACGGACGCCGGTCGTCGAACGCGCGCGTCGATGCACGACGCCGTGCGCGCCGCGGCGCAGCTCGCGCAACCGGGCGACGCGGTGTTGCTGTCACCGGCGTGTGCGTCGTTCGACGCGTACGCCGAACTACGCCGAGCGCGGCGACGACTTCGCCGCCGAGGTGCGGCAGCTGGTCGCTGAAGGAGGCGACGGCGCGATGACCGCCGTCTCACCCCGCGTCCAGCTCGACCCGGCTTCGCATCGTCGGCGATCGCCGTTCGCGCGCGTCGGCCGATCGGTGGTCGTCGCAGCTCGAGCACCGCGAGCAGTTGCCGCGCCCGCCGACGTACGTGGTCCTGTGCGCGACGGTCGGCGTGCTCAACATCGTCGGCCTCGTGATGATCCTGTCGGCGTCGTCGGTCGCCGCGCTCTGCGACTACGGCTCGTCGTGGTACTTCTTCGACCGCCAGCTCATCTGGGCGGTCGGCGGCGCTGGTCGCGTTCGTCGCGGCGTCGCGTTCGACTACCACCGCTGGCGCCGCGTCGCGCCGTGCGTTGCTCGTGTCTCGCGTCGCTCGGGCTCGTCGTCGTGCTCGTGCCGGGCATCGGCATCATGGTCGACGGCTCGCGGCGCTGGCTCGGCGTCGGCCCGCTGCAGCGTGCAGCCGAGCGAGATCGCGAAGCTGGCGCTGCTCGTGCTGCGGCGCCGAACGATGCTCACCGAGCGCGCCGACCGTCTCGACGACTGGCGCCAGTGGACGCCCGGTGCTCGTGATCTTCGTGCGTGCTCGCGGCTGCTCGTGATGCTGGAGCCCGACCTCGCCTCCACGATCGTGCTCGGCGTGATCTGGGTTCGCGCTGCTCATCGTCGGCGGCGTGCGGGCCCGGCACCTCGCGCAGATGATCGGCACGCGGTGTGTGCTGGCGCGGCGGTGCTCGCGTTGCTGGCGCCGCTACCGCCGGGCGCGCATGTTCGCGTTCCTGCACCCGTGGCACGACCGGCGAACACCGGCTACCAGATCTGCGCAGTCGCTGATCGCGATCGGCAGCGGCGGCGTGAACGGTGTCGGCCTCGGCGCCGGCCGCGCGAAGTGGTTGTTCCTGCCCAACGCGCACACCGACTTCATCTTCGCGATCATCGGCGAGGAGCTCGGCCTCATCGGCTGCCTGCTCGTGCTCGCGCTGTTCGCCGGGCTCGGGCTCGTCGGCTTCCGCGTCGCGCGCCGCGCGCCCGACCGGTTCGGCATGCTGCTCGCCGCCGGCGTCACCGCGTGGATCGTCGGGCAGGCCGCGATCAACCTCGGCGCGGTCGTCGGGCTGCTGCCGGTGTCGGGGATCACGCTGCCGTTCCTGTCGGTGGGCGGATCGTCGCTCGTGATCACGATGTTCGGCGCGGGGATCCTCGCCAACGTCGCGCGCCAGACGGCGCCGTCGCCCGCGAACGCGTCGCGGACGCCGCAACCGTCCGGTGCACGCCAAGGCGTCGTGAGCGCGACGCCCGGCCCGCCGACAACAGCTCGCGCCGTGAGCCGCGCCGGTCTTCGCGCTGCTCGCGGGAGGCGGAACCGGTGGCCACACGTATCCCGGCGATCGCGGTCGCGCAGGAGCTGCAGCGCGGCGCGGGCATCGTCGGTGCGCTTCGTCGGCGGCAAGCGCGGCATCGAGGGCCGGGTCGTGCCCGAGGCCGGCTTCGAGATCGACCTGCTCGCCGGGCCGCGGCCTGCAACGGCGGCTCACGCTGCGACAACGTCGCCGCGATCTGCGGGCGCGGTGCTCGGCGTTCGTGCGCGCGCTCGCGCTCGTGCGCCGCTACCGGCCGCGCGTCGTCGTGGGATTCGGCGGCTACGCGTCGTTCCCGTGCGTCGCTCGCGGCGCGCGCTGTTGCGGGTGCCCGACGCTCGTGCACGAACAGGACGCCGCGCCCGGGCTCGCGAACCGCATCGGCGTGCGGCTCGGGCGCGCGGCCGGCGGTGTCGCTGCCGGACACGCCGCTGCCCGAGCGCGACGCTCACCGGCAATCCGGTCCGGCCGGTGATCGCGCGCGCTCGAGCGCGACCCGGACCGCGATCCCGCGCTCGTCGCCGTCTTCGGCGGCGCGCAGGGTGCGCGCACGATCAACCGCGGCCGCGCTCGGCTGCTACGACCGCTGGCGCGACCGCACCGATCTCGCGCGTGCACCACGTGTGCGGTCCCGCGCAACCTCGACGAGTGCGCGAGCGCGCTCGCCGCCGCAGCGCCGGGCCGGCGACGCGCTGCGCTACGAGCTCGTGGCCTACGAGGAGCACATGGACGACGTGCTGCGCGCGCGCGACGCTCGCGGTGTGCCGCGTCGGGCGCGGGCACGATCGCCGAGCTCACCGTGGCCGGGCGTCCCGGCGGTGCTCGTGCCGTTGCCCGGCTCGCCGAGCGACCACCAGACGCGCAACGCGCAGACGCTCGAGCGGGCCGGCGCCGCGGTCATGGTCCCCGACGCCGAGTGCGATCCGACCGCGCCTCGACGCGGTCGTGTCGGAGCTGCTCGCCGCGCCCGACCGGCTCGAGCGGATGGGGCGGCCGCCCGGGGCCTCGGCCGGCCCGACGCGGCGGCCCGGCTCGCCGATCTCGTCGAGGAGTACGCCGGTGCGCGCGCCGACGTGCCCCGACGACGGCTGCTCGACCTCTCCGCAGCCGCGCCGCGTGCACATCGTCGGGCGTCGGCGGGCGTCGGCATGAGCGCGATCGCGCTCGTGCTCGCCCGCATGGGTCAACGGGTGAGCGGCTCCGACATCAAGGAGCGCGGTCGGTGCTCGACCGCCTCGCGGCCGCCGGCGTCGACGTGCACGTCGGCAACCGGGCCGAGTACGTCCCGCCCGACGCCGACGCGGTCGTGTACTCGACCGCGATCCCGCGTGCGGAACGTCGAGCTCGTCGCGGCGCGCGAGCTCGGCATCCCGGTGCTGCACCGCGTCGGCCGCGCTCGCCGCGCTCGCCGCCACCCGCCGCACCATCGCGGTCGCCGGCTCGCACGGCAAGACCACCACCTCGTCGATGCTCGCGCTCATCCTGCGCAGCGCGGGCTGGTCAGCCGAGCTTCGTGATCGGCGGCGAGGTCAACGAGGTCGGCAGCCAACGCCGCGTTCGGTGAGGGCGAGTGGCTGGTCGTCGAGGCCGACGAGAGCGACGGAACGTTCCTGCAGCTCGGCGCCGCAGGCCGCGATCGTCACGAACGTCGAACCCGACCATCTCGACTACTACGGCGACTTCGACGCGCTCGTCGCGCGCCTTCGAACAGTTCGTCGACGTCGGTGCCCGGCCCGGTGGTGTGCTGCGCCGACGACGTCGGTCGCCGCGCGCCTCGCGGCACGACCGTCCGGCGCGTGCGCACCTACGGCTTCGACCGCGGACGCGCACTACCGCATCGTCGACGAGGTCGTCGACGCGCGACGTTGATCGGTTCACGCTTGGTCGCGCCGGCGGCGCGCGACTCGGCGAGTCGCGGTGCCGGCCGGCGGTCAAGGCGTCGACCAACGCCGCCGGCGCGACCGCGGTCGCGCTGGAGCTCGGCGTCGCCGTTCGACGCGATCGCGCGCAGGCGCTGCGCGGCTTCGGCGGCGTCGCCCGCCGCTTCCAGTACCGCGGCGAGCGCGACGGCGTCACGTTCATCGACGACTACGCGCACCTGCCCGACGGAGGTCGGCGGCCGCGATCGCGGCCGCCCGCCAGGGTCCGTGGCGCCGGGTGGTCGTGGTGTTCCAACCGCACCGCTACACCCGCACCGCGTCGATCGGCCCGCAGTTCGCCGACGCGTTCGCCGGCGCCGACGCGTTGGTGCTCACCGACGTGTATCCCGCGGGCGAGACCCCGATCCCGGGCGTCTCGGGGCGCGTCGATCCTGCGCGCGGTGCTCGACCGGCACCCCGACGTTGCCGGTCGCCTACCTCCCGCGTCGCTGCCGATCTGGTCGCCGTTCCGACGCGCTACGCGCGGCCGGGCGACCTCGTGCTGACGCTCGGCGCCGGCGATCTCACGACGATGCCCGACGTGTGGCTCGGCTCGGCCGTCATGAGTCGCACCGAGCCGCTCGGCGCCGAACTGGCGGCCGAGCTCGCGCGCGCGCTTGCCCGGGCCGTGCAGACGCAACGCGCCCGTCGGCGCCGCTGACGACGTATCGCTGCGGCGGTCCGCTCGCGGTGCTCGTGCGCGCTCGACCGGCGAGGCCGATCTCACGCGGTCGCGCGCCGCGCTCGCGGCCCGACCCTCGGTACCGGTCCTCGTGATCGGCCGCGGCTCGAACCTCCTGTCGCCGACGCGGGCTTCGCCGGCGTCGCGCTCGTCGCTCGGCGGCGACGTTCGAGCGCATCGACGTCGATCCGGATCCCGAGCGTCCGAGCGTCGAGCGCCGGGAGCGCGGTCGCCGCTCCCGGTGCTCGCCCGCCAGTCGGCCAAGGCGGGCATCGCCGGGCTCGAGTTCTTCGTCGGGATCCCCGGCAGCGTCGGGCGGTGCGGTGCGCATGAACGCCGGCGGCCACGGCGCCCAGACCCAGGACGTGCTGCGTCGGTGCGCGTCTTCGACATCGATACCGATGGGCAGGCCGACGCCGACGCCGCCGACCTGCGCTCGTCCCGTCGGCGATCTCGGCCTCGGGTACCGCCGCTCGGCCTGGGCCCGCGCGACCGTCGTGCTCGGCGCGACGTTCGCCGGGCACCCCGACGACCCCGAGGCGCTGCGCGGCGCGCATCGACGAGATCGTGCGCTGGCGGCGCGAGCACCAGCCCGGCGGGCAGAACGCGGGCTCGGTGTTCACCAACCCGCCCGGCGACACCGCGGGCCGCCTCATCGAGGCGGCGGGCTGCAAGGGGCTGCGGGTCGGGGGAGTGGTGGTCTCGGAGAAGCACGCCAACTTCTTCGTCGCCGAGCCCGGCGCGCACGCCGACGACGTGTTCGCGCTCGTGCGGTTGGTGCAGAGCCGCGTCGCGGACGCGACGGGCATGCAGCTCGTTCCGGAGTTGCAGTTCGTCGGCTTCGCCGACGCGTCGGAGGAGCTCGGAGAATGACGACCACGGAAACGAAGCCCACCGCGCGGATCAACCCGCGTATCCGGGAGCGGCGAATCGAGGTGCAGCGCGAGGCCGGCCGGCGCCGGCTGCGCGTGCTGTTGGTGGTGTCGAGCGTGCTCAGCGCCGTCGGCCTCGCGTTCTTGGCCGTGACATCGCCGGTGCTCGATGTCGATCACATCCGCATTGTCGGCGCGCAACACGTGACGCTCGCGCAGGTCCGGGCCGCGTCGTCGGTGCACGTGCACGACCACCTCTTGTTCGTCGACGCGGCGCGGCCGCCCGCCGGATCGAACAGCTGCCGTGGGTCGAGCACGCGACCGTGCAGCGCGACTTCCCGGGCACGGTGAAGATCAGGGTCACGGAGTACACGCCGACCGCGTACGTCAAGGTCGCGAACGGCGTGATGCTCGTCGCCGCGAACGGTCATGTGATCGCGCACGCGAGTCGTGATCCCTGCGAACAGCGTCGAGGTGCGCGGCGTACGCGAGCCGCCGGCGCCGGGCGATCTGTTGTCGCCGCCCGACGCGGCGGGCATCGTCGCGCAGCTTCCCGCCGCGCTCGCGCAATCGGTCGCCGCGGTCGACGTCGGCGGCAGCGGGGTCGCGCTCGATCTCGTCGGCGGGCGGACGAGATCCGTCTCGGCGACATCGAGCGACCTCGCGCGCGAAGGCCGCGTCCGCGCTCGCGGTGCTCGCGCATCTCGGCACCGCCGTTCACGTACATCGACGTGTCGATACCCGACGCCCGTGTCGACACGCCGATCGCGCCGGTCGTGCGACATCGATTGATCCACATGATCGCATGCTCCGGTACAGTCTCGACGCGAAGCACAGGTTGACATAAATGTCAACCTCAAGTTGAGTTCGAGAGTTCGGCAGGCCGTCGACTGCGCATCACCCCGGCCAGCCCCGCCCGGGGAGAAGGAGCCATGCTCGGCGCTCCGCAGCACTATCTCGCGGTGATCAAGGTCGTCGGTGTCGGCGGCGGTGGCTGCAACGCGGTCAACCGCATGATCGACGCGGGACTGAAGGGCGTCGAGTTCATCGCGATCAACACCGACGCGCAGTCGCTGTTGCTCTCCGATGCCGACGTGAAGCTCGACATCGGCCGCCAGCTCACGCGCGGGCTCGGCGCCGGCTCCGATCCCGAGATCGGTCGCCAGGCCGCCGAGGAGCACCGCGCAGGAGATCGAAGAGGTGCTGAAGGGCGCCGACATGGTGTTCATCACCGCGGGCAAGGGCGGCGGCACCGGTACCGGTGGCGCGCCCGTCGTCGCCGAGATCGCCAAGCAGATCGGCGCGCTGACGATCGGTGTCGTCACCCGGCCGTTCGGTTTCGAAGGCCGCCGGCGTTCGGTGCAGGCCGAGTCGGGCATCGCGAAGCTGAAGGAGAAGGTCGACACGATCATCATCATCCCGAACGAGCGTCTGCTCCAGGTGAGCGACGAGCACACGTCGATGTTGAACGCGTTCAAGATGGCCGACGAGGTGTTGCTGCAGGGCGTGCAGGGCATCACCGATCTCATCACGACGCCCGGGCTCATCAACACCGACTTCGCCGACGTGAAGATGATCCTCACCAACGCGGGCTCCGCGTTGATGGGTGTCGGCTACGCGTCCGGCGACGGGCGCGCGGTCGCCGCGGCCCGCGCCGCGATCTCGAGCCCGCTGCTCGAGGCGAGCATCGAAGGTGCGCGCGGCATCCTGCTCAACGTCAGCGGTCCCTCCGACCTCGGGCTGTTCGAGCTCAACGAGGCCGCCGAGATCATCGGTCAGGCCGCGCACCCCGACGCGAACATCATCTTCGGTGCGGTCATCGACGACGCGCTCGGCGACGAGGTGCGCCTCACCGTCATCGCCGCCGGCTTCGACCGCTACGAAGGGCGAGACGACGCGGCGCGCGCCGACGTCGGGCTCGCCGTCGTTCGCCCGACGACGAGGACTCGCTCGCGGGCGAGGAAGCACTCGACCTCGGCGACGACGACTTCGACGTTCCCGAATTCCTGCGGTGAGCCAACGGGCCGGCGCGGCCCCGCGACGCGGTGGCGGGTCGGCCCGGCCCGGGCGTTGTGCACGGGGCGCGCCCAGGGCAACGTCGGCGATCACGTCGGTGACGATCCGGTGGTGGTCGCCCGCAATCGCGCCGCGTTGGCCACGCTCGCCGGTCTCGAGCCGGCAACCGGATTGGGTCTGGGTGCGCCAGGTGCACGGCATCGCCGTGCACGTCGGGAGCCGGCCCTCGGTCCCGGGCGCGCCACCCGGTGCTGCGCCCGTTGCCGACGCGATCGTCACGACCGAGCACGGTCTCGCGCTGGCGGTCGTCACCGCCGACTGCGCGCCGCTCGTAATCGCGTGCGACGACGCGGTCGGCGTCGTGCACGCCGGCCATCGTGGATTGGCCGCGGCGTGATCGAGGCCGCGGTCGCCGCGGTACGCGAGTCGGCTACGGGCGCCGTGCACGCGTATCTCGGTCCGTGCATCCGCGCCGAGCACTACGAGTTCGGCGTCGCCGATCTCGCGCCGCTGGTCGCCCGGTTCGGCCCTGCGGTGCGAGGGGCGGACGCGTGACGGCCGGCCCGCGCTCGACATCCCCGCCGCGATCCGGATCGTGCTCGAACGGGCCGGCGTCGACGACTTCGCCGACTCCGGCATCTGCACCGCGGACTCCGACGACTACTTCTCGTACCGGCGCGACGGTGAGACCGGCCGCCAGGCCACGATCGCGTTGCTGCCATGACCGCGGCCATTCGTGAGCGCATGGACGAGGTGCACGAACGCATCGCGACCGCGGCCCGCGCCGCGGTCGGGAACCGGATGCGGTCACACTCGTCGTGGTGACGAAGGAGGTCGGCGTCGACGCGGTGCGCGCCGCGCTCGACGCGGGCGCGGTCGACCTCGGCGAGAACCGCGCGCAGGATCTCGTACCGAAGGCGGAGGCGCTCGCGCGACGATCGATGTGCGCTGGCATTTCATCGGGCGCCTGCAACGCAACAAGGTGCGGTCCGCGGCGCCGCACGTCGCGCTGTGGCAATCCGTCGACCGGGCCGAGCTCGGCGCGGAGATCGGCCGGCGTGCCCCGGGCGCGGCGGTGCTCGTGCAGGTGAACGTGAGCGGTGAGGCGCAAAAGGGTGGTTGCGCGCCCGGGGAAACCGCCGGCGCTGGTGGATACGTGCCGGTCGGCGGGACTCGATGTCAGGGCCTGATGACCGTGCCGCCAGCAGATGGCGATCCCCGCCCGAGCTTCGCCCGCGCTGCGCCGGATGACCGACGACTTGGGCCTGGCTGTGCTGCTCGATGGGGATGAGCGGCGACTTCGAGGTCGCGATCGCCGAGGGCGCCACCCTGGTGCGGGTGGGCCGCGGTGTTCGGCCACGTGCCGGTGCGTCCGGCGCGCCGAGCCTGCGCTGCGCGCATGGTCGCGACGATAGGCTCTCGCCAGGACGGATGCCGGAGCACGGACGGGGCACGGACGAGAGGACGCCGCATGTCGGTCTTTCACACGACGATGGTCTGGTTGGGCCTCGTCGACGACGACGAGTACTACGGCGAGGACGACGAGTACTACGCGGACGAATACGGAGAGCCGATCAGCGCGCCGGCGCGTCAGCCCGCGCGCGCCTCGACCGGCGCGACCGCGACCGCGACCGCGCCGCCCGCCGCCGAGCCGAGTCCGTTGACCGTGATCCGCAGCCGCCGCGAGCGCGACCGACGACCGCGAGGCAGCCGCGGCCGCGCCGCCGGCACCGCGCGCGTCCGCGGTGAAGCCGATCCCGATGCCCGCGACCCGCGTGCACGTGATGGACCCGAAGGGTTTCAACGACGCCCAGGAGGTCGGCGACCGTTTGAAGAACGGTCAGCCCGTGATCCTCAACCTGCAGGGCGTCGACCGTGATCTGCAGCGGCGCCTCATCGACTTCTCGAGCGGGCTCGCCTACGCGTTGAACGGCACGATGTCGAAGGCGGCCGATCAGGTGTTCCTGCTCACGCCGTCGAACGTCGAGGTCTCCGACGAGGAGAAGGAGCGCTTGCAGGCGCGCGGGCTGTACCGCGCCGTTGCGCTCGTGAAAGCAGGTTCTCTGCGCGTTTCTCAGCGTCTATCTGCTCATACTCTGTTGCCCGCGGCGATCTTCTCGTGGTTTCCGGTCCGCCCCGGGACGGGGCTGGCCAGCCTGGTCCACGTATCTGATGCAGCTGACCGAGCCGGTGCTCGCGCCCGCTGCGGCGTGTCATCCCGCCGGCCGGGATGTTCGACATCTCGTTCATCGTCGTGCTGATCGTGCCTCGAGCTCTTGCTCACAGCGTCGTTGCACTGTCCGATTCTGCCGATCTTCTGAGCAGGTACACCACTGTCCGGCGGCACGCCGGTCTACGATGACCGCCATGGAGATCACACCGCGAGAGCTCCGCGACGTCGAGATTCACTCCGAGCTCCGCGGCTACAGCCGCGACGAGGTCAACGACCTCCTCGAGCGGGCCGCCGCGGCGATCGAGGCGTCGAACCAACGCGTGACCGCAGCTGCAGGACCGGCTCACGTCGGCGCAGAGCGAGGCGGTCCGCACCCGCGAGACCGAGGACATCCTCCACCGCACGCTGCTGCTCGCGCAGCGCGCGGCCGACGAGGCCGTGGCCGAGGCGACCGCCAAGTCACGCCAGATGCTCGACGAGGCCGAGATGTCAGTCGCGGCGGCTCGTCGCCGACGCCGAGGCCGAGGCGCGCCGCAAGGGCGAGACCGAACGCCGGCGCCTCGAAGAAGAGATCGTCGAGCTGGCGGGCCGGCGCGACACGCTGCTCGCCGACGTCGAGGCGCTCACGCGCTTCGAGGCCGAGTACCGCGAGCGCATGGTGCGCGCGCTCGAGTCCGACCTCTCGACGCTGCGCACGCGTCCGCACGACCGCGCCCGCCTCCGTGCCCGAGACGAGCGACGTCGAGATCCCCGCGTCGTCGAGTGCGGTTGCGTCACCGGTCGCCGACGACGCCGAGCCACGCTCCCTGCAGTGCCGGTGGTCCGCCAGGAATCCGCAGCACCGGCCGACGCGCCGAGCGCGCGTTCGAGCAACGGCGATTCCGGTGCCGCGCGCCGACCGTCGCGCCGATGCGCTCGCCACGGTCGTGCCGCGAATCGGGCCGACACTCGAGCGGGTCGGCGCGGCGACGAGCGAAGTCGACGTGCGCACGTTGTTCGAGCAGTCGCGCGAACCCGCGCGTGCGCAACCCGAAGCCGCGCCGGCAGCTGCACCCGCGCCGCCCCGGCCAGCTCGGCCCCGGCCCCGGCCCCGGCGCCCGCACCGGAGGCGAGCGAGGCAACGGCGGCGGCCACCGCGGCGCGGCCGGGTTCCAGCCGATCGATCTCGCGGGCGACGGTGTCGACGCCGAGATCCTCGACGACGACGCGTTCTTCGCGACGTTGCGCGACGCGGTGCACGACGAGAAGCCGCTCGGCCCCCGCGACGACGACGACCTCACCGGCGAGAACATGTTCTTCGACCAGGACGCCGATCGCGGTTCGTTCCGCGACGTGTTCCGCCGCCGGCGCTAACCGCTCGCGGCTCAGGCCCGGCGAGCGTCCAGCCAGACCGGGTCGCCGTCGATCGTCGCGTCGGGCGCGGTCTCGCGAGCAGCTCGGCGCTGCGCGGTCGAACTCGGTGGCGAGGACCTCGGTCATGATCCAGTCGCGCGTGCCGGACCGCGGCGTCGACGATCTGCTCGCGTCGACCGCAGCTCGACCGTCGATGCGGTCGGTCGATGTCGAACCCGTTCGCCTTGCGGAGGTCGTTGACGGCGCGGATGATCTCGCGGGCGGTGCCCTCGGCGCGGAGGTCGTCGTCGAGGGTGAGGTCGAGCGCGACCGCGTGCGGGCCGTCCTGGGCGAGGGTGAGCTCTTCGTGCTGCTCGGCGCGGATCTCGACGTCGTCGGGCTCGAGCTTCACGTCCTCGCCGTCGACGTCGAGGTCGAACGAGCCGTGCTCGTCGAACGCGCGCTGCACCGTCGGCGCCGTCGATGTCGGCGAGCAGCGCCTTGACGCGCGGCGACGAGCTTGCCGAGGCGCGGGCCGAGCGCGCGGAAGTTCGGGACGACGCGGTACGACAGCAGACCTTCGAGTGAGTCGACGACCTCGAGCTGCTTCACGTTGAGCTCGTCCTTGATCTCCTGCACGACGTCGTCGCGCAGCGTCTCGCCCGCGGCTGAGCAGCGCGATCGCGCGGGGAGCGGTTGGCGCACGCCGAGCTTGGCGTCGCTGCGCGCGGCGCGGCCGAGCGACACGAGCGTGCGGGCGAGCGCCATCTCCGCTTCGAGCGTCGTCGTCGATCGCGGCGGTCGTCGTACCGCGGGCCAGTCGGTGAGGTGCACCGACTCGTCGGTGCCCGCGAGGTTGCGGTACAGCTCGTCGGCGACGAACGGGCAGAACGGCGCGAGCAGCTGCGCGAGCGTCGAGCAGGCACTCGTGCAGGGTCGCGTGCGCGGCCGGGTCGGACGACTTCCAGAAGCGCGGGCCGCGAGCGGCGCACGTACCAGTTCGACAGGTCGTCGACGAGCTCGGCCAGGGCCTGGGCGCCGCGCAGCGCGTCGAACGCCTCGAGCGAGTCGGTCGCGGTGCGCACGCGTGCGGTGCACCCGCGACGTGATCCAGCGGTCGAGCACGTGCGACGGGCTCGGTGCCGGCGTCGGCGCGCCCGGCGTCCAGCCGTCGAGGTTCGCGTAGGTGACGAAGAACGAATACGTGTTCCAGAGCGTCAGCAGGAACTGGCGGGTCGCCTCGTCGATGCCGTCGACGTAGACCCGCTTCGGTGTCCACGGCGAGCCCGACGAGAACATGTACCAGCGCAGCGCGTCGGCGCCGCGTTCGGCGAGCACCGGACCACGGGTCGATGACGTTGCCCCGCGACTTCGACATCTTCAGGCCGTCGCTCGTCGACGATGTGCGCGAGGCACACGACGTTGCGGTACGGCGCGCGGTCGAACACGAGCGTGTTCACCGCGAGCAGCGAGTAGAACCAGCCGCGCGTCTGGTCGATCGCCTCGCAGATGAAGTCGGCGGGGAAGCGCGTCGTCGAACGCGTCGGCGTTCTCGAACGGGTAGTGGAACTGCGCGGTCGGCATCGAGCCCGGAGTCGAACCACGCGTCGAGCACGGGCTCGATCCGGTACGCGGTGCCGCGTCCCGCACGCCGGTGCAGCGCGATGCGTGACGTCGTCGACGTAGGGCCGGTGCAGGTCCATGCCGGTGAGGTCGCGGCCCGAGAGCTCCGACGAGCTCGGCGACCGATCCGACGCACGTGTCGTGGCCGCAGTCGCGGCAGCGCCAGACCGGGATCGGCGTGCCCCAGTAGCGGTCGCGGGAGAGCGCCCAGTCGACGTTGTTCTCGAGCCAGTCGCCGAAGCGGCCGTGCTTGATGTGCTCGGGATGCCAGTTGATCGTTCTCGTTCTCGCGCGAGCAGCGCGGCCTTGTGCGCCGAGGTGCGCGCGAACCATGTCGGGCTTGGCCCAGTAGATGAGCGGCGTGTCGCAGCGCCAGCAGTGCGGGTACGAGTGCGTGTAGTCGACGACGGCACGAGCTTGCCCGCGCGCGGTGAGGTCGTCGATGAGGTCGGGGTCGGCGTCCTTGACGAACTGGCCCGCGTACGGCGCGCCCACGACGGCGTCGAAGCGCGCCGCGTCGTTGACCGGGTTGACGATGGGCAGCCCTTCGCGCTCGCCGACCTCGCGGTCGATCTCGCCGAACGCGGGCGCGAGGTGCACGATGCCCGAGCCGTCGTCGACGGTGACGAAGTCGTCGGCGACGACCGTGAACGCGTCGTCGCCTTCGACCGCGAGCAGCGTGAACGGCGGCTCGTAGTGCGCGCCGACGAGCGTCGGCGGCGGCGACCGGCGCCGACGATCTCCGCGTCGGCGCCGAGCACGTCGGCGACCCGGGCGCGCGCCATGACGAGATCGCGCCCGCCCTCCGGGCGCGCGCACGCGCACGTAGTCGATGGCCGGGCCGACCGCGGCGCCGACGTTCGAGGGCAGCGTCCACGGGGTGGTCGTCCACACGAGGAGGTCGACGTCGCGGTCGATCGAGCGGGAAGCGCACGTAGACCGACGGCTCGGTGACGTCGCGGTACGCGCCCGGTTGGCCGAGCTCGTGGCTCGACAGCGCGGTGCCGCAGCGGCCGCAGTACGGCACGACCTTGTAGCCCTCGTAGATCGCGCCCGTGTCCCACATCTGGTGGAACAGCCACCACACGCTCTCGATGTACTCGTTCGACAGCGTCCAGTACGCGCCGGCGGTGTCGAGCCACATGCCGATGCGGCGCGGTGAGCGACTGCCAGTCCTCGACGTAGCGCTGCACCGACGCGCGGCACTTGGCGTTGAAGCGCTCGATGCCGTAGTCCTCGATCTCGTGCTTGGCGGAGAAGCCGAGCTCCTTCTCGACCTCGACCTCGACCGGCAGGCCGTGGCAGTCCCAGCCGCCCTTGCGGGCCACGTGCTTGCCCCGCATCGTGTGGAACCGGGGGTAGAGGTCCTTGAACAGGCGGGCCCACACGTGGTGGATCCCGGGTCGGCCGTTGGCGGTGGGCGGACCCTCGTAGAACACCCATTCCGGGGCGCCCGTGCCGGCGGCGGAGGCGACTCGCCGAACACGTCGTCGTCGCGCCCAACGCGTCGAGCATCGCGCTCTTCGAGCGCGACGAGGTCGAGCGACGGATCGACCGGGTGGAACATGGCGGTCAACGTTACCGGCGGCCCGCTCGGAGGATTGCGCATGCCGAGCCGCTAGCCTCCGCCGAATGCGCCGGTGCTCACTGTTCGTTTCGCGCTGCTGGCTTTGCAGCCGTCCTCGGTCGTCGCCTCGGGAGCCGTTGGCACCGCTCGTCGCGGCCCGCCGCCGCGGCCGCGCGCCGTCACGCACGACAACAAGGTGTACGCGTTCGGGAGCGCGACCTTCCACGGCTCGACCGCGTCGCTGGCGCTCGCGCGTCCGATCGTCGGCATGGCCTCGACCGCCAGCGGCAAGGGCTACTGGCTCGTCGCCGCCGACGGCGGCGTGTTCTCGTTCAACGCGCCGTTCTACGGCTCGCTCGGCGAGTTGGCCGCTCACCCAGCCCGTCGTCGGCATGACCGCGACGCCGAGCGGGCACGGGCTACTGGCTCGTCGACCGCCGACGGCGCGCGTGTTCCCGTTCGGCGACGCGAAGCTCGTACGGCTCGCTCACCGGCGATGCACCTCAACGCGCCGATCAAGTCGCTCATCCCCGGCCCGGCGGCAAGGGCTACTGGCTCTATGCCGCCGACGGCGGCGTGTTCTCCTTCGGCTCCGCGCGGTTCCACGGCTCGACCGGCGCATGCGCTTGAACGCGCCGGTCGTCGGCATGGCCTCGACGCCCGACCGGCAACGGCTACTGGCTGGTCGCGAGCGACGGCGGCGATCTTCTCCTTCGGCGACGCGCACTTCTCGGCTCGACCGGCGCGATGCACGCTCAACCGCGCCGGTGGTCGGCATGGCCCGTGACGGTCGGGCCACGGCTACTGGCTCGCCGGCGCCGACGGCGGCGTGTTCACCTTCGGCAACGCCCACTTCGAGGGCAGCGCGGCCGGTCTCGTTCCCGCCAACCGCCACGGTGGTGCAGCTCGTCGGCATGCCCGACGGCAACGGCTACCGCATGCTGTCGCTGGCCGAACCAGCCCGACGTCGGTCTCATGAGCATGGGCGCCACGCGGCGCCGCGGTCGTCGGCCGTCCAGAACCGGCTGTCGCGCTCGGGCTACTGGCTGCCGGGCGCGAACGGCGTGTTCGACGCCGACATGCAACAGGCGGTGTGGGCGTTCCAGAAGGCGAACGGCCTGCCCCGCACCGGCGCCATCGACGCGGCCACCCAGGCGAAGTTCCGCACGGCCGACCCGGCCCCACGGTCGTCCACCTCGGGCTACCTGATCGAGATCGACAAGACCCGCCAGATCCTGATGGTCGTCCGACAACGGCTACGGCCGCAGTACGCGTTCAACACGTCGACCGGCTCCGATCACCCGTACAACCTCGACGGCGTCGGCTACACCGCGCACACCCCCGAGGGCATGTTCCAGGTCATCCGCCAGGTCGACGGGCCCGACACGGCCCGCTCGGCGTGTTGTTCCGGCCGAAGTACTTCACGTGGTCGGGCATCGCGGTGCACGGCTACACCGAGGTGCCGCCGTATCCCGCGTCGCACGGCTGTGTCCGGGTCTCGAACGACGCGATCAACTTCATCTGGGCCGCCAACATCCTGCCCATCGGCGACGACGGTCTGGGTGTACGTCTGACCGACCGGCCGCCCTCGCCGACGGCGCAGTGCGGCGTCCGATACGGCAGGAGCGGCACGGAGCCTCGGCATCTGGCCGAGGGTGACCGAAGCGCGGCTGCTCGCGGGCCGCTACACTCCCGCGCCTTCCGGGGCCCGCCATCCGGACCGTCGGCCGAGTCGGCGAGCACCGAGGTCCCGGCCCCGTAGCGACAATCCGGCGCTCCGGGCCCGACGGCCGCCGCCGCGGTCCGAGCCCCGAACGACGAGAAGGTCAGCATGGCCAGGCGTCCAAGGTCCCCACGCGGAAGGCGTCGACGTCCGGCCAAGACGACGGCGGCCAAGTCACCGAAGCCGCGGCCAAGAATGCCGTGGCCAAGAAGGTCGCCGCCCGCGGCGGGCGGCCGCGGCGACGGCCAAGAAGTCGAGCACGAAGAAGCCGGTCGCGAAGAAGCCCGCGGCCAAGAAAGTCGCGCAAGAAGCCCGCGACGAAATCACCGCTCAAGAAGGCCGTCCCTCGACGAAGCAGGTCGCGAAGAAGCCGGCTTCCAAGAAACCGGCCGCTCCGAAAGCAGTCGCGAAGAAGCCGGCGACCGCGAAGAAGGCCGCTCCGGCGAAGACGATCGGTCAAGAAAACTCCTGCCGCGCCGACAAAGGGCCCGATGAAGGTCGCGAAGCAAGCCCACGCCCGTAGCCAAGGCCGCTCCCAAGCCGCCGCCCGTCAAGAAGGAACCGCCGCCGAAGAAGCTCCCGCCGCCGCTCGCGGCGAGCACGCTCGAGAAGCTGCGGGAGCTGCTCGACGAAGCGCGTGCGAGTCACGCGCGCCAGGCCGAGGAGCTCGAGGCCTCGGCCGAACAGCTCGCCTCGGAGCGCGAGCAGGGCGACACCCAGTTCGACGAGGAGTCGGGCGAGGGCGACACGGTGAGCGTCGAGCGCGAGCGCGACCTCTCGCTGTCGGCGACCGCCCGCCAGACGGTCGACGACATCGACCGCGCCCTCGAACGCATCCCCACCGGCATGTACGGCGTGTGCGTGACCTGCCGCGATCGCATCCCGGTCGCCCGGCTCGAGGTCATCCCGTGGGCGGAGCAGTGCGTGAAGTGCAAGGCCCGTGGCGAACGGCGCCGCTGAGCCGACGCGGCCGTACTCCTGCCCGGTCGCGCACGGTGTGGGTCGTCGCGGCGCTGGTCGGCATCGTCGCGGTCGATCAGCTGACGAAGATCGTGGGCGGTCGCGGCGCTGGCCGACGGTCCGAAGCACGTCGTCGGCGATCGTTCGTGCAGCTCGAGCTGACCCGCAACAGCGGCAGCGCGTTCAGCCGTTCCAGGGCTACACGCCGATCCTGGCGGTCGTTCGCGATCGTCATCGCGGTCTTCGTGGCGCGGGCGTTGCGCCACGCCACCGACCGCTGGATGCTCGTCGGCCTCGTGCTCGTGCTGGGCGGCGCGCTCGGCAATCTCGTCGACCGCTTCGTGCGGTCGCCGGGCTTCCTGCGCGGCCACGTCGTCGACTTCGTCGCGGTCGGTGGTGGCCGGTGTTCAACGTCGCCGACTCGTGCATCACGATCGGCGCGATCCTGCTGATCGTGCGCACGCTGTTCGCGCCCCGCCGCCGCGGCCCCGACATGATCGAGGACCGATCACGGTCCCGGCCGCGCTCGACGGCGACCGGATCGACCGCGCGCTGTCGCTTCATGACGGGCTGGCCGCGCGCCGAGGTGCAGGAGCTGATCGACCAGCGGCGCGGTCACTGGTCGACGGTCGCGTCGTGGCCAAGAGCCACCGGCTGCACGACCGGCGACGTGCTCGAGTTGCTCGACGAGCCCGCGCTCGGCGGCCGACGCGATCCCCGGGCCGGAGCCCGAGGTCGCGGTCGAGGTCCGCTACGCCGACGACGACGTGGTGGTCGTGGCCAAGCCCGCGGGCCTCGTCGTGCACCCGGGCGCCGGGCACGCGACGGGCACGCTCGTCAACGGGCTGCTCGCGCGTTATCCCGGAGATCGCCGGCGTCGGCGACCCGCTGCCGGCCCGGGATCGTGCACCGCCTCGACCGCGACACGAGCGGGCTGCTCGTCGTCGGCCCGATCCGAGCGCGCGCGTACGAGTCGCTCGTGACGCAGCTCTCGGCGCGTACCGATCGAGCGCCTGTACGTCGCGCTCGTGTGGGGGCGCCTGTCGTCGCCGCGCGGCGTGATCGACGCGCCGATCGGCCGCTCGGGCGCGCGCCGCACGCGTATGGCCGTGCGCGACGCGGGCAAGCCGGCGCGCACGGAGTACCAGGTCGTGAACACGTTCGAGACCCCGCGCTGCAGCCTGCTCGAGTGCAGGCTCGAGACGGGCCGTACGCACCAGATCCGCGTGCACCTCGCGGCGATCGGGCATCCGGTCGTCGGCGACGGCACCTACGGCGGCTCGCGCGACTCGATCCCGCTCGGCCGCCCGTTCCTGCACGCGGCGACCCTCGGGTTCGATCCATCCCGGCACGGGCGAGCGCCTGCGCTTCGAAGAGCCGTTGCCGCCGGAGCTGATCGCGGTGCTCGCCCAACTCGACGAGCAGAACGAATAGCCCGCCTGACGCGCCGGCCGAATCGCTACGCGTCGGCCGAATCCCTACGCGTCAGGATGCCCGACGCGGGTGCGATCGACGAGCTCCGCGAGCGTGACCCGTTCGAGGATGCGGCGCGATTCGTCGTCGACGCCGACCCAGACCTCTTGCAGGATGCAGTGGCCCTCGCAGTGGTCGGGGTGCTCGGCCAGGACGATCTGCGGGCCTTCGACCGCCGACGACGATGTCGGCGAGGGTGATCTCCGCGGGCGGCGCGGGCGAGCACGTAGCCGCCGCCGACGCCGCGCTTCGAGCGCACCAGCCCGGCGCCCTTCACCGACAGCAGGATCTGCTCGAGGTACGGCTGCGGCAGGTGGGTGCGCTCCGCGATCTCCTTGACCGAGGTCGGCCGCTCGGTGCCGTGCAGCGCGAGCGACAGCAACGCCCGGGCGGCGTAATCGCCGCGCGTCGACATCCTCATGCCCCCATCGTCGCGTCGGACGCGGCGGCATCGCCGGCAGGTCCTACGCTGCGCCGGATGACCTCATCCCTCGGCCGGCGCGGTGCGCCCTGCGCTCGACGGTGCGTCGATCGCGGGCATCGTGCCCGGCGCTGCTGGGCGACGCACGACGCGTCGTGGATGCCGGAGCCGGCGCGGGATGCCGAGTCGGTCGTGCTGCTGGTGCTCGACGGCCTGGGCTGGAACGCGCTGCGGCGAACACGCAGCGGACATGCCGCGAGCTCGCGGCGATGGAAGGCGGGCCGATCACGACGGTCGTGCCGGCCACCACCGCATCGGCGCTGACCTCGATCACGACCGGCCTCGCGCCCGCCCAGCACGGCATCCTCGGGTACCGCATGCTCGTGGGCGGCGAGGTGCTCAACGTGCTGCGCTGGTCGGTGCACGGCGGCGGCCGGCCGCCGGACCCGTTCGACGTGCAGCGCCACACCGCGTTCCTCGGCCGCCCGGTGCCGGTCGTGACCAAGAGCGAGTTCCGCACGACCGGGTTCACCGAAGCACACCTGCGGGGCGGCCGGTTCGTCGGTTGGCACACGACGGCCGCCCTCGTCGAGCACTGCCTGCGCCGAGGTCGCGTCGCGGCGAGCGGCTCGTGTACGCGTACTACCCGGGTGTCGATTCCATCGCGCACGAGTTCGGGCTCCGCGATCGCGGTGTGCGACGCGCGAGCTCGCGCGCGCCGACGCGATCGTCGGCGCGTTGCTCGACGCGCTGCCCGACGCGCGCCGCGTTGCTCGTGACCGCCGATCACGGGCAGGTGCATCTCGAGCGCGACGTCGTGGATCGCGATTCCCGATCTCGGCGCGATGACGACCGCGATGGCCGGCGACGGTCGCTTCCGTTACCTCTACGCGCGCAAGGGCGCGGCGCGCGAGCTGCTCGCGGCCGCGCGCGAGCAGCTCGGCGAGCGGGCGTGGGTGTGGTCGCGCGCGGAGTTGCTCGACGAGGGACTGCTCGGCACCGGCGCGACGGGAAGCGTGCCGGGCCGCATCGGCGACGTGGTGCTCGCGGCGCGCGGACCAACGTTGCGTTCGTCGATCCCGCGCTCCCGAACGAGGTCAAGTTGAGGTCGGGCCACGGCTCGCTCACCCCCGACGAGATGCTCGTCCCCCTCGTCGCCGCCCGGGGCCGAGCACCGGGCTGACGCCTCTGGCACTGCCGGGGCACCGACGACGCGTAGAATCACAGCGTTGTAATACTGTCCACAGGACCCGTCCACAGCCCCTGTGGACAACGTCAGAAGGCGGAGTTCTGACCGACTCGTTCGTCCACCTGCACCTCCACACCGAGTACTCGATGCTCGACGGTGCGTCGCGGATCGGCGAGGTCGTGGCCGCGGCCGCGGCCGACGGCCAGCCCGCGGTCGGCATCACCGACCACGGCAACATGTACGGCGTCCTCCCGCTGTACGACGCGGCGCGCGACGCCGGGATCAAGCCCGTGCTCGGCATGGAGGGCTACTTCACCAACACGTCGCGCTTCGACCGCCCGAAGCGGTCCGAGCACGAGATCTTCCACCTCACGATGCTCGCGGAGACGAACGAGGGCTACCGCAACCTCATCAAGGTCACGAGCGCGGCCTACCTCGACGGCTACTACTACAAGCCGCGCAGCGACTGGGAGCTGCTCGAGCGCCACCACGAGGGCATCACCGCCACGACGCGGCTGCCTCGGCGGGCTGGTCTCGCAGCTGATCCTCGCAGGACGAGCGCGACGGCCGCGCTCGAGGCCGCGGCGCGCTTCCAGGACATCTTCGGGCGCGACCACTTCTTCGTCGAGCTGCAGGACCACGGCATCGACGACGACGTGCCGGGTCGATCCGCCCGCTGCTCGACATCGCGCGCAAGCTCAGCGCGCCGCTGCTCGCCACCAACGACAGCCACTACACGCACAAGGACGACGCCGAGGCGCACGACGCGTTGCTGTGCGTGCAGACCGGCGCGCTGCAAGAGCGACGCCGAAGCGCTTCAAGTTCGACGGCGACGACTTCTACATCAAGTCGCGCGGCCGAGATGCGCGACGCTGTTCCGCGAGCTGCCCGACGCGTGCGACAACACGTTGCTGATCGCCGAGCGCGCCGACGTCGAGATCGAGTTCGGCCAGGCGATCCTGCCCGCGTTCCCGGTGCCCGAAGGTCACGACGAGAACTCGTACCTCCGCGAGCTCACGATGCAGGGCGCCAAGGAGCGCTACGGGCACGACGCCTCGCGCCGCACGTGATCGAGCGCATCGAGTACGAGCTCGACGTCATCAAGTCGATGGGATTCTCCGGCGTACTTCCTCGTCGTCTGGGACCTCGTGCGCTACGCGAAGTCGCGCGGCATCCGGGTCGGGCCGGGCCGGGGGAGCGCGGCCGGCTCGTGCGTCGCGTACTGCCTGCGCATCGTCGACATCGACCCCATCAAGTACGACCTGCTGTTCGAGCGGTTCCTGAACCCCGGGCCGCAAGCAGATGCCCGACATCGACATGGACTTCGACTCCCGCTACCGCGGCGAGATGATCCGCTACGCCGCGCAGAAGTACGGCGCACGACCACGTCGCGCAGATCATCACGTTCTCCACGATCAAGGCGCGGGCCGCGGTGCGCGACGCGGCCCGGGTGCTCGGCTACCCGTACGTCGGTCGGCGACAAGATCGCCAAGCTCATGCCGCCGCTGATCATGGGCCGCGACACGCCGCTGCACGCGTGCCTCGAGCCGAACGAGCAAGTACGCCGACGGCTACAAGATGGCCACCGACCTGCGCGCGCTCTACGAGACGATCCCGACGCGCAAGCGCGTCGTCGACGTCGCCCGCGGCCTCGAAGGGCTGCGCCGCCAGGACGGCATCCACGCCGCCGCGGTGGTGATCACGCGCGAGCCGCTCACCGAGTACCTGCCGATCCAGCGCAAGCCCGAGCCGGGCACGCGCGCATCGAGGACGCGCCGATGGTGACGCAGTACGAGATGCACGGCGTCGAAGACCTCGGCCTGTTGAAGATGGACTTCCTCGGCCTGCGCAACCTCGACGTCATCGAGATCGCGCTCGACCTCATCGAGCAGTCCACCGGCAGCCGGCCCGACATCGACAACGTCCCGCTCGACGACGCGAAGACCTTCGACGCTGCTGCGGCGGGCCGACACGATCGGCGTGTTCCAGCTCGAGGGCGGGCCGATGCGCTCGCTGTTGCGCTCGCTCGCGCCCGACCACGTTCGAAGACGTCGCGGCCGTGATCGCGCTGTACCGGCCCGGGCCCGATGGCCCAGAACTGGCACAACGAGTACGCCGACCGCAAGAACGGCCGCAAGCCGGTCACGCTACGACCACCCCGATCTCGAGGAGATCCTCGGCCCGACGTTCGGGCTGATGATCTACCAAGAGCAGCTCATGCGCGTCGTCGCAGAAGCTCGCCGGGCTACTCGCTCGAAGAGGCCGACAACCTCCGCAAGGCGACCGGCAAGAAGATCCGCGAGCTCATCGCGAAGGAGCGCTCGAAGTTCGTCGACGGGTGCGTCGCGCAACGGCCACTCCGCGCGAGTTCGCGCGAGCGCGTACTTCGACACGATCGAGCCCTTCGCCGACTACTCGTTCAACAAGTCGCACAGCGTCGGCTACGGCCTCATCACGTACCAGACCGCGTGGCTGAAGGCGAACCACCCGGTCGCCGTACTTCGCCGCGCTGCTCACGAGCGTCAAGACGCAACCTCGACAAGGCCGCGGTCTACCTCAACGAGTGCCGCCAGCTCGACATCCCCGTGCTCGTACCCGACGTGAACGCGTCGTACAGCGACTTCTGCGAGCTGGCCGAGGGCCAGCGCGATCCGGTTCGGGCTCTCCGCGGTGCGCAACGTCGGCGAAGGCGTGTCGGCCTTGCTCATCGAGGAGCGCGACGAAGGCGGCCCGTTCGCCGACTTCTACGACTTCTGCGATCGCGTCGATCCCGGCGTGCTGAACAAGCGCACGATCGAGTCGTTGATCAAGGCGGCGGCTTCGACTCGCTCGGTCATCCCCGCAAGGGCCTGCTGAACGTGTTCGAGGCGATCGTCGACGCGACCCTGCGCCGCCGGCGCGAGCGCGACGCAGGGCACGATGAGCCTCTTCGACCTCGGCGGCGGCGACAGCCGACGACTCGCCCGGTGTTCGACGACCGGCTCGCGATCCCCGACGTCGAGTTCGACAAGACGCGAGCGGCTGCGCGCCGAGAAGGAGATGCTCGGCCTCTACGTGAGCGATCACCCGCTCATGGGTGTCGAGCATGCGCTCCGGCGCCTCGTCGAGTGCTCGATCGCCGACCTGACCGAGCTCGACGACGGTGTCGATGCGCACCGTCGCCGGCGTCGTCACCGCGCTCCAGCGCAAGTACACCAAGCGCGGCGACCTCATGGCCACGTTCGTGCTCGAGGACCTCGCGCGCCTCGATCGAGGTGATGGTGTTCCCGAAGACGATGCTGCACCTACGGCGAGCTGCTCGACTCCGACGCGATCGTCGTCGATCAAGGCGCCGCGTCGACGGTCGCGACGACACGCCGAAGCTGATGGCGATGGAGATCACCCGCCCCGAGCTCCACGTCGACGGCGGGCCGCCGGTCACGGCTGCGGGTGAAGGCGGCCGCGCTCACCGACGAACGGGTGCAACGGCTGCGCGAGCTGCTCGCGCGAGAACCCCGGCGACAGCCCGGTGTTCGCTCACCCTGCTCGGCCCCGACAAGGAGACCGACCTCCGCCTCGGCGACGAGTTCCGCTGCGAGGCGCGCAACAGCCTGTTCGCCGAGCTCCGCATCCTCTTCGGCGCCGACTGCATCGCCCAATCCCCGGGAACCGTGGCCCCGGCCGCGAATTCGTACTCCAACTAGTCTTCCCCGATGCGTATCGGAATCCTGGGGGCGACGGGTCCGGCGGGCGGCGGGCTGGCCGCCCGGCTCGCGAGCGTCGGGCACGAGGTGCTGTTCGGTTCGCGGGCCGTCGACAAGGCGCGCAGCGCGGTCGACGAGCTCGAGAAGCAGTGGGGCGATCGCGTCGCGGGTCGACTGCATCGCGTGCGACAACGCGTGGGCGTGCGACGCGCCGGTCGTGATCCTCGCGGTGCACGCGGAGTCCGCGATCCCGACCGTGCAAGAGCACGCCGACCGCCTCGCCGGCAAGATCGTCGTCTCGATGGCGAACAACCTCGTGAAGCACGGCAACGAGTTCAACGCGGTCCTGCCGCCGCACGGTTCGGTCGCGGCCGAGATCCAGGCACTGCTCTGGCGCTCGCGCGTGTGCACCGCGTTCCATCTCGTGCCCGCGGCCGAGTTCGCGCGAGCTCGATCACGAGATGGAGAGCGACGTCATCGTGCTCGGCGACGACGACGACGCCAAGAGCACCGTGATGGAGATCACGACGAGCATCCCGCGACCTGCGCCCGCTCGACGGCGGCTCGCTGCGCAACGCGGTCGGGATGGAGACGTTCGCGGCGGTGCTGCTGACGGTCAACATCCGCCACAAGATGCGCGCGAGCCTCCGCCTCACGAATGTGTAGGCGTGGGCCTGGGCGTTCCGGTGTCGCGGTGGACCCGGGGATCGGGTAACTGTTGCGAGCAGTAGGGTTTTGCCCGTGAGCATGCGCCTGTACGACACCGCCCGGCGCGCGATCGTTCCGTTCGAGCCGCCGCCCACCGTGCGCATGTACGTGTGCGGGATCACGCCGTACGACTCGACGCACCTCGGGCACGCGGCGACGTATCTCACCTACGACCTCCTGATCCGCCGGCTCGAAGAGCTCGGCCACGAGGTGCGCATAGTCCGCAACATCACCGACGTCGACGACTCGATCCTGCCCAAGGCCCGCGAGCTCGGCGTGCCGTACCTCGAGCTCGCCGAAGCCGAGATGGCGCGGTTCCACAGCGACATGGACGCGCTCGAGATGCGCGCCGCCGGTCGCCGAGCCCCGCGCCACCGAGTCGATCGACCGTGATCATCGAGCTCATCGGGCAGCTGCTCGAGTCGGGCAACGCGTACCTCACGCACGGCACCGTGTACTTCGACGTGTCGACGTTCCCGCGCTTCGGCGAAGCTGTCGCACTACTCCGAAGAGCGCGATGGTCGCGCCTCGCGCGCGGCGCGCGGCGGCAATCCCGACGATCCGCACCGGCGCGCAACCGCTCGACTTCGTGCTCTGGCAGCCGTCGCTGGCCGACGAGCCCGCGTGGCGCGCGCCGTTCGGCGTCGGTCGGCCGGGCTGGCACATCGAGTGCTCGGCGATGGCGATGCACGAGCACGGCCCGACCGTCGACCTGCACGGCGGCGGCACCGATCTGATCTTCCCGCACCACGAGTGCGAGATCGCGCAGAGCGAGAGCCTCACCGGCAAGCCGTTCGTCACGGCACTGGTTGCACTCGGCGATGGTGAACTACGAGGGCGAGAAGATGTCGAAGTCGCTCGGCAACCTCGTGTTCGTCGAGCGAGTTGCTGAAGATCGCCGACCCGCGTGCGATCCGGCTCGCGCTGCATGCGGCACCACTACCGCCGCGGCTTCGAGTGGTACGACACCGATCTCGAAGAGGGCACCGCGTTGTTGCACCGGCTGCTGGCCGCGGCCGAGCGCGCCGACCGGTCCCGACCCGGCGCCCGTTCGCGCAGCGCGTGCGCGACGCGATCGACGACGACCTCGACTCGCCGCACGCGCTCGAAGCGCTCGACGACCTCGCCGAGCGCGATCCTGTCGGGCGGCGACGACCCGAACGCGCCGGCCGTGCTGCTGTGAGCTCGGTCAGCTGCTCGGCGTCGACCTCGAGCGCCCGATCTCGCCCGCCGTCGGGTAGACCGGATAGCCCCAAAACGGCTCGGGGCCGAACGGCGCATTGCCAAACGGTGCATTGCTAGCCTCGACGCGTTCCGCTCGGCCGACGATAGAGACACCATGAGCGAGCAGATCACGGTCACGCTGCCCGACGGATCGAGCCGGGAGTACGCGTCGGGCACGACGCCGGCCGAGGTCGCGGCGTCGATCGGCAAGGGCCTGGCCAAGGCGGCGATCGCGGCCAAGGCCGACGGCGAGTGGGTCGACCTCGACCGCCCGCTCGAGCACCACGTCGACCTGCAGATCGTCGTGCCCGACTCCGACGACGGCCGCGAGGTCTTGCGCCACTCGACCGCGCACGTGATGGCCGAGGCCGTCACCCGGTCTGTTCCCGGGCGCCAAGTACGCGATCGGTCCCGCGATCGCCGACGGCTTCTACTACGACTTCGACCTCCCGACGGCGCAGACCTTCAGCGACGACGACCTCGGCCGCATCGAAGCCGAGATGCGCGAGATCGTGAAGGCCAGGACCAGCGCTTCGTGCGCGAGGAGCTCACCTACGACGAGGCGCTCGAGGTCTTCGCCGACCAGCCCTACAAGCGCGAGATCATCGAGAAGGTGCGCACCGGCGCGGCCGACGAGCGAAGACGCGGGCGAGGCCGGCGGCGACGGCGCGGCGTGTCGGTGTACCGCAACGTCGCCGAACGGCGCGGTGCAGCTTCGTCGACCTGTGCCGCGGCCCGCACGTTCCGTCCACGCAACGCTCGGCGCGTTCAAGCTGCACGAAGGTCGCCGGCGCGTACTGGCGCGGCAACGAGAAGGGCCCGATGCTGCAGCGCATCTACGGCACCGCGTGGGAGTCGAAGGCGGCGCTGGCCGAGCACCTGCACCGGCTCGAGGAGGCCGAGCGTCGCGACCACCGCAAGCTCGGCGTCGAGCTCGACCTGTTCTCGTTCCCGGAGGAGATCGGCTCGGGCCTGGCGGTGTTCCACCCGAAGGGTGCGCTCGTGCGGCGCATCATGGAGGAGTACTCGCGCCAGCGGCACGAGGCGTCGGGCTACCAGTTCGTGAACTCGCCGCACATCACCAAGGCAGGGCTCTTCGAGACGTCGGGCCACCTCGACTGGTTCGCCGACGGCATGTTCCCGCCGATGCACCTCGACGAGGGCGGCCAGCACGGCGAGGGCACCACGTACTACCTCAAGCCGATGAACTGCCCGTTCCACATCCTGATCTTCAAGCAGCCGCACGCGTTCGTACCGCGAGCTGCCGCTGCGCTTCTTCGAGTTCGGCACCGTGTACCGCTACGAGAAGTCGGGCGTGGTGCACGGCCTCACCCGCGTGCGCGGCATGACCCAGGACGACGCGCACATCTTCTGCACGAAGGAGCAGATGGCGGGCGAGCTCTCGTCAGCTGCTCGACTTCGTGCTCGACGTGCTGCGCGACTACGGCCTCGACGACTTCTACCTCGAGCTCTCGACGAAGCCGCCGGGCAAGGCCGTCGGGACCGACGAGGAGTGGGAAGAGGCGACCGAGGCATTGCGCGACGCCGCGCAGGGCAAGGGCCTCGAGCTCGTGCTCGACGAGGGCGGCGGCGCGTTCTACGGCCCGAAGATCTCGCGTGCAGGCCAAGGACGCGATCGGGCGCACGTGGCAGATGTCGACGATCCAGCTCGACTTCCAGATGCCGCAGCGCTTCGACATGCAATACGTCGGCGCCGACAACGAGCGCCACCGGCCGATCATGATCCACCGCGCGCTGTTCGGGTCGGTCGAGCGGTTCTTCGCGGTGCTCGTCGAGCACTACGCGGGCGCGTTCCCGGCGTGGCTCGCGCCGGTGCAGGTCGACGGTGCTGCCGGTGAGCCGACCGCCACGACGAGTACGGGTTCCGCATCGCCGATCGCTTGAAGGCCGAAGGCTTCCGGGCCGAGCTGGTCGACGGTTCGTCGGGCCAACTCGGTTCCCGCATCCGCCGCGCCAAGACCGAGAAGGTCCCGTACATGCTCGTGGTCGGCGACACCGACGTCGAGAACGGCACGGTCGGCGTGAACCGGCGGGGGAGCGAACGAGCCCGAGCGCGACGTCACGGTCGACGACGTTCGTCGAGCAGCTCGCCGCCGAAGTGCTCGAGCACCGGTAACCCGAACCGCGCCGTGGGACTCGAACGGCTCTGGGCCGATTGGCGGTCGACGTACGTGTCGACCGAGGCCGGCCGCGACGACATCGGTTGCGTGTTGTGCAACCTCATCGCCGCGACCGACGACGCCGAGGCGCTCGTGCTCGAACGCACGCCCGAGACGATCACGGTGATGAACCTCTACCCCTACGGATCCGGCCACCTGATGGTCGCGCCGATCCGGCACGAGGCCGCGTTCGACGACCTCTCCGACGACGGAGAACGTCGCGATCGCGCGGGCTCAGGTGCGGGCGCTGCGCGCGATCCGCGCCGCGTACTCGCCCGACGGCGTGAACGTCGGCGCGAACCTCGGCCAGGCGGCCGGCGCCGGGGTGCCCGGCGCACCTGCACGTGCACGTGTTGCCCCGCTGGAACGGCGACACCAACTTCATGACCGCCGTCGGCCGAGGTCCGGGTGCTGCCCGAGAGCCTGCGCGACGGGCTACGACAAGCTGAAAGCGGCGTGGCCCGGGTAGCGTCGATCGCGTGACCGACGACCTGAACGGCGACTCGACCGGCGATTCGACCGGCGACCAGCTGCCCGAGGATCTCGACGTCACCGCCTACGTCGGCCCGTACGTGTTCCCCGACATCAAGCGCCGCCGGATCGCGGGCACGATCTACGCAGTGCTCGGCGCGCTCGGCGTTGTGGGCCGCGCTCGCGGCTTCGAACAACGGCCTGCTGTTCGGCGCGGCCCTCCTGTGGGCGATCGCCGCGTACCACTTCGTCGCGGGCTGGCCGCTGAAGATCGACCAGACCGAAGCGCTCGCGGTCGCGAGCCGCACGGTCGGATTCCCGGTCGGGCATGCGTCGGCGCAGCTCGCGTGGCGCGGACTCCGCTCAGCCGACCCGCGTGGCGCATCCTCGTGTACAGCGCCGACGAACCGCCTAGCATGCGCGGCCTCGTCGAGCTCGACGCGGTCGACGGCCACGTTCTCGGCGAGTACACCGAGCACAACCCCGAGGACTGGTCGAACTACCCCCGTTAGGGTTCCCGCCGGACCGATCCGGAAAAGGGAGCCCTGATGCGCAATTTCCTCGGCGACTTCAAGAAGTTCATCCTGCGCGGCAATGTCATCGACCTCGCGGTCGCGGTCATCGTCGGCGCGGCGTTCACGGCCGTCGTCAACTCGTTCGCGAACGACGTCATCATGGGCTTCATCGGCGCCATCTTCGGGCAGCCGAACTTCAACGAGGTGTCGATCCATGTCGGCGACGGGCGCGTGTACGTCGGCCGCTTCTTCACGACGCTCGTCAACTTCATGATCGTCGCGTTCGCGGTCTTCATCGCGGTCAAGGCGTTCGAGGCGATGCAGCGGATGCGCCGGCGCGGCGAAGCCGATGTCGAGCCCGACTCCAACCTGACCGTCGACCAGGAGCTCTTGTCGGAGATCCGCGACCTGTTCCGCGAGCGGGCGGACGGCTGATCAGGCGCGCACGGGCTCGCGGGCGCCGACGACCTTGTCGACGAGGTGCGCGGGGACCGGGTCGTAGTGGGAGTGCGAGATCGCGAAGCGGCCCCGGCCGCCGGTCATCGAGCGCAGGTCGATCGCGTAGCGCAGGATCTCGGAGGTGGGCACGTGCGCGACGATCTCCACCTCGCCGCCGCCGAGCGACGCCGATCCCTGGATGCGGCCCCGCTTGCCGTTGAGGTCGCCCATGATGTCGCCCTGGCTCGCCTCGGGCACGACCACGACGAGCTCGCTCACCGGCTCGAGCAGGACGGGCTCGGCCTTGGCCAGCGCGTCGCGGAGTCCCATCGACGGCCGCGGTCTTGAACGCCATCTCGGAGCTGTCGACGGGGTGGTGCTTGCCGTCGAAGCAGGTGACCTTCACGTCGACGACCGGGAAGCCGAGCGCGCCGCCGTGCTCCTCGGTCTCGACCACGCCCTTCTCGACCGCGGGGATGAAGTTGCGGGGGATCACACCGCCGACGATCGCGTCGACGAACTCGTTGCCCGCGCCTCGCTCCTGCGGCTCGACGCGCAGCGCACGCGACGGCGAACTGGCCGTGCCCGCCGCTCTGCTTCTTCAGCTTGCCCTCGGCCTCGGCGCGTGCCGCTGATCGTCTCGCGGTACGCGACATGCACGTCGTCGGTCTCGACCTCGACGCCGAACTTGCGGGCCAGCTTCTCGGTGCGCGATCGACAGGTGGGTCTCGCCCATGCCCGCGCAGCACGGTCTGATGCGTCTCGGCGTTGCGCTCGATGCGCAGCACCGGATCTTCCTCCTGCAGCCGGTGCAGCGCGTTGGCGAGCTTGTCCTCGTCGGCCTTGCTCTTGGCGTGGATCGCGACCGCGAGCAGCGGCTCCGGCGCGGGCAGCACCTCGACGTCGACCGACGTTCCCTTGGCGCAGAGCACGTCGCCGGTAGCGGTGTGCGTGAGCTTCGCGACCGCCGCGATGTCGCCCGCCGCGACCTCGGTCACGGTGTCCTGCTCCTTGCCCCGCATCGAGAACAGCTGGTGCATCCGCTCGTCGGCCTTCGAGCGGGCGTTCGTCAGCACGTCGTCGTGCTTGACCGTGCCCTGCAGCACCTTGAACAGGTTCACGTGGCCGACGTAGGGGTCGACGATCGTCTTGAACACGAGCGCACCGGGTTCACCGCCGTCGAGCGCGGGCGCGGGCGCCTCCTCTACGAGGAACTTCGCGAGGCGGTCGATGCCGACGAGCTTGGTCGCGCTCCCGCACAGCACCGGGAACACCGTGCCCGACGCGACGCCGGCGGCGAGTGCGCCGCGCGAGCTCGGCGATGTCGATCTTCTCGTCGCCGAGGTAGCGCTCCATGAGGTCGTCGTCGCCGACGACGATGCCTTCCACGAGCGCGTCGTGAACCGCGTGCTCCTCGGTCTCCATCTCGTCGGGCACCGCGCCTTCGGCACCGTGCGGCGCGCCGTCGGTACGTAGTTCACCGCGACGTCGTTCAGCAGGTCGACGACGCCCGCGAGCGCCGCTTCCTCGCCGATCGGCAGTTGCAGCGGCGCGACCCCGGCGCCGAACTTCGCCTTGAGCTCGTCGAGCGTGCGCGAGAACGACGCCCGTTCGCGGTCGAGCTTGTTGACGAAGATCGCGCGCGGCAGGCCGCGTTGCTCGGCGAGCTTCCACGCGATCTCGGTCTGCACCTCGACGCCCTCGACCGCCGACACGACGAACAGCGCGAGGTCGGCGGCCTGGATCGCGGCGGCGACGTCGCCGACGAAGTCCGCGTAGCCCGGCGCGTCGAGCACGTTGACCTTGTAGTCCTCGAGCTCGAACGGCGCGAGCGCGAGCGACACCGAGATGTTGCGGCGCTGCTCCTCGGGATCGAAGTCGCAGACCGTCGAGCCGTCCTCGACCCGGCCCAGGCGGACGATCGCCCCCGCATTGAAGAGCAGGGCCTCGGCCAGCGAGGTCTTGCCGGCGCCACCGTGGCCGACGAGGGCGACGTTGCGGATCTTCGCGGTCGGAAACGTCTTCACCGATGACCCCCCGGCTGGGTTCCCTGGTAGGGCGATTGTACGAACGTGAATCCCGGGAGCACCAGGGGTACAGCGAGGGAACGGCCTGGGGAAGGGGAGCCGGCAGAGGCCCGGCTCGACACCCGGCGTTTGGTACCGTGGTCGTACTGCTCGCGGACGCGAGCCGCGCAATACCTCCGGAGCTCACTGAGGAGCACGCATGCTCGACCGGCGCTGGCGCAAGGGCGTCGAGCAGGGCCTCGGCCCGATCGGCAACGGCCTGCGCCGCCTGGGCGTCACCGCCGACGCGCTGACGGTCTTCGGCCTGCTGTGCTCGGTGGCGACCGCGTTCCTCATCGCCTAGGGGCACTTCATCTGGGCGGTCGTCGGCCTCATCGGTGGCCGGGGTCAGCGACCTCCTCGACGGTTCGATCGCCCGCGGCAGCGGCCAGGCGAGCCCGCGCGGCGCCTTCTTCGACTCGGTGACCGACCGGGCCTCCGACGCGCTGCTGTTCGGCGGCGTCGCCTGGCACCTCGCGGGTCAGTCGGCCCACCTTCCGATCCTCGCGTTCGCGGTCGCGGCGTGCTCGATGCTCATCTCCTACGAGCGGGCCCGGGCCGAATCGCTGGGCCTCGACGCGCGGGGCGGCCTCATGGAGCGCGCCGAGCGCTTCGTCCTGCTCGGCATCGCGCTGGCCTTCCCGGTCCTGGTCCCGATGCTGTGGCTGATGCTCGTGCTGACCGGCTTCACCGCCATTCAGCGCTTCGTTCACGTGTACCGGCTCGCGGCCCGACCGCCGCAAGCGGTCCCGGCCCGCACGCACGCCGTCGAGCGACCGCCCACTCCGTTGCGTTCGTGGTGGATGGCGCGGCGCGTCGAGGGCCAACGCCCGCGGAGTCGTCCGCGCTCCGAACGGCGCGGCGCGCGGCCGTAGCGCGTCGGTGCCGGGTTCACGGGCGCGGTTGACGACGTACACGTATCGCGGCGCGGCGCGGCGTCGCGCAGTTGGTGCCGTCGGCGATGGTCCCCGGGCTCAGCCGCGTCGTGGGCCGGGTCGGCGGATGGCCGCAGCGCGCGAACCGGCGGATGTCGGCCCGCCACCAGCGGCGCGTGACCGGTCGGACCGATCCCGCCGTCGTCGACGAGGTGTTCGAGTGGTACGGGCGGTACTGGCTGGAGATCTTCCGCCTGCCTGCCGACGTACGCAACGGCGCCGTGATCCCGAACTTCCGGATCGAGGGCTACGAGCACGTCACCGAGCGCTGGCGCGCGGCAACGGCGTGATCCTCGCCCTGCCGCACCTCGGCGGGTGGGAGTGGGCCGCGGCGTGGATGGCCGCGCAGGGCCACCACATGCTGGCCGTCGTGGAGCCGCTGCAGCCGCCCGAGCTCCTCGAGTGGTTCGCGCGAACAGCGCGAGGCGATCGGGCTCGAGGTCGTGCCGATCGGCCCCGACGTGTCGCGGATCGTGCTGAAGGCGCTGCGCGACAACCGCATCGTGTGCCTGCTCAGCGACCGCGACCTCACCGGCGACGGGGTCGAGGTCGAGTTCTTCGGCGAGCGCACCACGCTGCCCGCGGGCCCGGCCACGCTCGCGCTGCGCACCGGCGCGGCGCTGCTGCCGGTGGCGGTGTACTTTCGGTCCGGGCCGGGGCCACGTGGGGATCGTGCACCCGCCGCTGCTCGTCGAGCGTGAGGGTCGGCTGCGCGACGACATCGCCCGCATCACGCAGGCCCTGGCGGTGGAGTTCGAAGAGCTCATCCGGGCCGCGCCGGAGCAGTGGCACCTGCTGCAGCCCAACTGGCCGAGCGATCGCGAATAGGCAAGCCTGCACACCTATGAGGACCGGGGCATGAGAGTCGCGATGATCTGCCCCTACTCGATGTCGCGTCCGGGCGGCGTCCAGGGCCAGGTGCTCGGGCTCGCGCGCGAGCTGCGCCAGCTCGACGTCGACGTCCGCATCGTCGCGCCGTGCGACGGTCCGCCGCCGGAAGCGACGATCGTGAGCGTCGGGCCGACCGTCGAGTGGGAGTCGAACGGCTCGATCGCACCCATCTCGCCCGGCCGGGCCACCGCCCGCCGAACCGCGGAAGCGTTGCGCAGCCTCGAGCCCGATGTCGTGCACCTGCACGAGCCGATCGTGCCGGGCCCGACCGTGAGCGCGTTGATCGGTTTCAACGGTCCGATGGTCGGCACCTTCCACGCGGCCGGTGAAGTGCCGTATCAGTGGTTACGCCCCGCGCTGCGCTCGTTGATGATGCGCCTGACATTCCGCGTCGCGGTCTCGGAGTCGGCGCGCGAAACCGCGGAAGGCAACTGGACGGGCGCGGAGTACGTGGTGTTGTGGAACGGGATCGAGATCGACCGCGTCGCGTCCGCCGCGCCCGCGGTCTCCGACAAGCCCACGGTCTTGTTCATCGGTCGGCACGAGCCCCGCAAGGGTCTCGCGGTGTTGCTCGACGCGTGGGCCGGCATCGATCGCGACGCCCGGTTGCAGGTCGTCGGCGTCGGTCCGCAGACCGACGAGCTGCGGGCGCGGGCGGTCGGCGACATCGAATGGTTCGGCACGGTCACCGACGCACCGCGGAACGCGCTGCTGCGCGGCGCGACGGTGTTCTGCGCGCCGTCGCTGCGCGGCGAGTCGTTCGGCGTCGTACTGCTCGAAGCGATGGCCGCCGGCGCGCCGATCATCGCGTCGGCGATCGAGGGCTACCAGAACGTGGCCCGTCCCGACCGCGACGCGTTGCTCGTCCCGCCCGGCGACGTCGGCGCGCTGCGCGGCGCGCTGCAGACGTTGCTCGACGATCCCGCGCTGCCGGGCGCGACTCGTCGCGTCGGGCCGCGAGCGGGCCGAGGAGTTCTCGATGCGCCGGCTCGCCGAGCGTTACCTCGAGCTCTACGAACGCGCGCTCGTCCCGGCCGGGTAGCGCGCGTCCATGGCCGCAGTTGACCCGTTCGTCGAGCGGTTGGCCATCGATGTCGCGCAGCGGATGCGCGACGCGGTCGCCCCTTCGCTCGGCGATCCCGCGGCGCGCGAACGCGTGGGGGTCGCGCCGGGCGGCGACGTCACCATGGCGATCGACGAGCTCGCCGAGCATGTGCTCACCACGGTGTGCGCCGAAGCCGACGACATCGCGTTCTATTCGGAAGACCAGGGCTACGTGGAGTTCGGCACGCCCCGCGCCATCTTCGTCGTCGACCCGATCGACGGGACGCGGCCCGCGGCCGCGGGCCTCGAATCGTGTTGCATCTCGGTCGCGGTCGTCCCCGCCTCGATGGCCGCCACGCTCGGCGACGTTCAGCTCGGCGTCGTGCAGGAGATCAAGACGGGGAATCGCTTCGTCGCGCGCCGTGGCGGGGGAGTGGAGTCGGCGCAACCCGTACGCCTCTCGCCCAACACCGATCTCCGGTCGTTGTTCTGGACCGCCGGCCTGCGGGGCCGTCCGATCATGCCGGTCACGGTCGTGCTCGAGGAGCTGATCGACTCCTCCGCGTTGCGGGGCGGCTACTTCGATCTCGGATCCGTGACCTACAACCTGACCCGCATCGTGACCGGCCAGCTCGACGCGTACGTCGACCTCGGTCGCTACCTGGTCGATGTCGTGCCCGCGCTCGAAGCCGAATTCCGCCGGGTCGGTGAAGGCGCCGTCTGCACCAACTGGCCCTATGACATCGCCGCGGCCGCCCTCGTGGTGCAAGAGGCGGGCGGGGTGGTCACCTGGCCCGACGGCGCCTCGATCGCCGAGCATCCCGCCGTCGGCTCTGGGCGACGGCTTCGGGATCGCGATCGTGGCGAGTGCGACGCAAACCCTCCATGACCTGCTGCTGGCCGCCCTCGAGCGGGGTATGGGGCGCTTGCGGGCACCCGGCGGTGACCGATTCTCGGGTGACCTCTCCGTAGACTGACCCTCTACTCCTTGGGAGGTCTCCCGTTGGCTGTCGTCATCATCATCGTGGTCATCGTCGTCCTGGCGGTGCTGTTCTTCGTTCTCGCGTTCAACGGCGCAGTTCGCCTGCGCAACCGGGTCGAATCGGCGTGGTCGCAGATCAGCGTGCAGCTCGCAGCGCCGCCACGACCTCATCCCGAACCTGATCGAGACGGTGAAGGGCTACGCCGCGCACGAGAGCTCCACGCTCGAAGCGGTCACCGCGGCCCGCACGAATGCGGTCTCCGGCGCAACAGGCCGGCCCCGCGCAGCAGGCGCAGGCCGAGAACGTGCTGACCGGCGCCTTGCGTCAGCTGTTCGCGCTGTCCGAGAGCTACCCCGACCTGAAGGCGAACCAGAACTTCCTCAGCTTGCAGGAGGAGCTGACCTCGACCGAGGACCGGATCGCGTACGCGCGGCAGTTCTACAACGACAGTGTGCAGAAGTACAACACCAGGATCCAGACGTTCCCCACCGACGATCATCGCCGGGATGTTCAACTTCTCCAAGCGCGAGTACTTCGAGGCGGAGCAGGGTTCGACCGAGGTGCCCAAGGTCCAGTTCTGATCCCCAGTTCTGACCTTGTTTCCCTGTCCTTTCCGGTAACGCGTCTCGAGGCTGTTGGTGTACGAACAGATTTCCGCGAACAAACGCAAGACGGTCCTGCTCGTCTTCTTGTTCGTCGTGTTGTTGTCAGCGGTCGGCCTCGCGGTCGACTACTTCTTGCAGGGCGGGCTGATCGGCTTCGTGATCGTGGCGATCATCGTCGATCGGTGGCGTCGTTCGTGTCGTACTTCAACAGCGACAAGGTCGCGCTGAAGATGGCGCACGCGGTGCCCGCCGATCCGGTCAGAGTACGCCCGCTACCACAACCTCGTCGAGGGTCTCTGCATCGCCAGTGGTCTGCCGAAGCCGCGGCTCTACATCGTCGACGATCCCGCGCCCAACGCCTTCTCGACCGGGCGCAACCCGAAGCACGCCGCGGTCGCGGTCACGACCGGCCTGCTCGAGAAGATGAACCGGGTCGAGCTCGAAGGCGTGCTCGCCCACGAGCTGAGCCACATCCGCAACTACGACATGTTCGTGATGACGCTCGCGGTCACGATGGTCGGGATCATCGCGCTGCTCTCCGACTTCTTCCTGCGGTTCATGTTCTGGACCGGCGGCCGCGCCGGGCGCAACAACGACAACAACGGCAATCCGCTCGGCATCGTGTTCGCGATCTTCGGCTTCGTGCTGTTGATCTTCGCTCCGATCATCGCCGACGCTCATGCAGTTCGCGGTCAGCCGCAAGCGCGAGTACCTGGCCGACGCGTCGGGCGTGCAGCTCACGCGCTACCCGCCCGGGCTGATCTCCGCGCTCGAGAAGCTGAAGGACGACCACACCGTCGATCGCACTTCGCGTCGAAGGCCACCGCGCACCTGTGGATCGAGGAGCCCCTCGACAAGGAGTCGAACAAGGGCGAGCACCGAAGTGGAACCACCTGTTCGACACGCACCCGCCGCTCGACGACCGGATCCACGCGCTCGAGCAGATGTGACGCGAAGCTAGCGAGCCATGCGTTTTCTCACCCAAGGTGCCGTCGCGCTCGCAGTGGTCGTCGGCTCTCGCCGGCTGCGGCGGCGGAAGCAAGCACGACTCGGCCAAGCAAGCGGCCACGAAGAAGGCCGCACAGGCCAAGGCCAAGCCCAAGGCGGTGCCGATCGCGCCGCTGACCGGCCTGCCCGACCCGACCGGGGCGTCGCTGCACGCGTTCCGCGGTCACCGTGAAGATCGACAACACCCAGTCCGGGCACCCGAAGTACGGCGTCGACCAGGCCGACGTCGTGTACGAGGAGGTCGTCGAGGCCGGCATCACGCGCCTGGCCGCGATCTTCAACTCGCAGGCCCCCGACCGGGTCGGCCCGGTGCGTTCGGTGCGCAAGACCGATCAGAGCCTCGTGTGGCCGATCGGCGGGATCTTCGCCTACTCGGGCGGCGCGCCGTACGCGATCGACGTCGATCAACACCGCGCCGGTCGTGCAGCTCGACGAGACGCGCGCCGGGCCGCTCATGTTCCGTGACCACTCGCGCAATGCACCGTGGCAACCTGTACGCACGCGTCGACTTCATGTACAGCAAGTGCGGGCCGATCGTCCCGCCGCCGGCGTTGTTCACGTACCGCGCCGCGCACGCGCCGGTTGCCGGCGTACCAACGACGTCGGTCGAGTCGGGTTCCTGGGCGGTCGGCGTTCCTACCGGGCAGTCCGTCGTTCGCGGTCACCTGGAACTGGGATGCGCCGAGTGGCACCTGGAAGCGCTCGATCTTCGGGAGCCCCGAGGTCGTCGCGTCGGGCACACAGTTTGCGCCGAAGAACGTGGTCGTGATGTTCGTGAACTACGTCGGCGGCGACCCGAGCCACGGCAACGAAGGCGCGGAAGCCGAGCTCACCGGCACGGGCAAGGCGCATCGTCTTCACCGCGGGCAAGGAGATCACCGGCACCTGGTCGCGGCCCGATGCGACCAAGCCCGCGCAGCTGCTCGACGGCGCGGGCCAGGTCATCGCGCTGACTCCGGGCCAGACCTGGGTCGAGCTGCCCGATCCCAGCTACTCGGTGACCAAAACGCCGTAGCGAATCTCACAACTGGGCCGAGAACCCGACGTTCTAGACTCCACGGACATGGCTACTGAACGCAGCACTGGCACCGCCCGGGTCAAGCGAGGTCTCGCCGAGATGTTGCGCGGCGGCGTCATCATGGACGTCGTCGACGCCGAGCAGGCGAAGATCGCCGAGGACGCCGGCGCGGTCGCGGTGATGGCGCTCGAGCGGGTGCCGTCCGACATCCGCCGCGACGGCGGCGTCGCGCGCATGAGCGACCCGTCGATGATCGAGGGCATCCAGAAGGCCGTCACCGATCCCGGTCATGGCCAAGTGCCGCATCGGCCACTTCGCCGAGGCGCAGGTGCTGCAGGCGCTCGGCGTCGACTACGTCGACGAGTCGGAGGTGCTGACGCCCGGCCGACGAGGCGCACCACGTCGACAAGTGGGCAGTTCACCGTTCCCTTCGTGTGCGGCGCGACGAACCTCGGTGAGGCGCTGCGGCGCATCAGCGAAGGCGCGTGCCTGATCCGCAGCAAGGGCGAGGCCGGCACCGGCAACATCGTCGAGGCCGTGCGCCACCTGCGCTCGATCCTCGGCGACATCGAACGCATCAAAGCGGGCCGCCCCGAGGAGCGTTACGCGCTGGGCCAAGGAGCTGCGCGCGCCGGTCGACCTCGTCGAGGAGGTCGCCGAGCGCGGCGAGCTGCCCGTGCCGTTGTTCTGCGCGGGCGGCATCGCCACACCGGCCGACGCCGCGCTCGTCATGCAGCTCGGCGCGCAGTCGGTGTTCGTCGGCAGCGGCATCTTCAAGTCGAGTGATCCCGCCGAAGCGCGCCCGCGCCATCGTCGAGGCCACGACGCACTACGACGACGCCGACATCGTCGCCAAGGTCTCGCGCGGTCTCGGCGAGGCGATGCGCGGCGAGGAGATCGACACGCTCGACGTGAAGCTGGCCGAGCGGGGCTGGTGAGCGCGTTGACGCGGAGGCCGCCAGGTGAAGGTCGGGGTTCTCGCGCTGCAGGGCGCGTTCCGCGAGCACGCTGAGGCGCTCGACCGCGCTCGGCGCCGACGTCGCGCTGGTCAAGCGGCCCGAGCACCTCGACAGGCATCGACGCGATCGTCCTGCCCGGCGGCGAGTCGACGACGATCGACAAGCTGCTCGACTCGTCGGAGCTGCGCGCGCCGCTTGACGCGACGGCTGCGCGACGGCCTGCCCGCGTTCGCGACGTGCGCGGGGCTGATCCTGCTGCGCGACCGAGGTCGTCGACGGCCGGCCCGACCAGCAGCCGCTCGGCGTGCTCGACGTCACGGTGCGCCGCAACGGCTACGGCCGCCAGCGCGAGTCGTTCGAGGCGCCGCTCGCGGTCGCGCGGGCTGACCGACGGCGACGTTCCCCGGCGTGTTCATCCGGGCGCCCGTAGTCGAACGGGTCGGGCCCGACGTCGAGGTGCTGGCCGAGCTACGACGGCGTTCCCGTGCTCGGGCGCGCCGGAGTCGATCTGGTTCGCGACGTTCCACCCCGAGCTCTCGGGCGATCTCCGTCTCCATCAACTGTTCCTGAATGAGGTGCGCTGATGTCCGGTCACTCCAAATGGCATTCGATCAAGCACAAGAAGGGCGCGGCCGACGCGGCGCGCGGCAAGCTCTTCGCGGTGCTGATCCGCCAGATCGAGGTCGCGGCCCGCATCGGGCGGCGGTGACACGGCGACGAACGCGACGTTGCGCACGATGGTGCAGAAGGCGCGCGACGCGTCGCTGCCCGTCGACACGATCCAGCGCGCGATCCGGCGCGGCACCGGCGAAGAAGAAGGCGTCACCTACGAGTCGGTCACCTACGAGGGCTACGCGCCCGGCGGCGTGGCCGTCATCGTGCAGGCGCTCACCGACAACCGCAACCGCACGTCGGCCGAGATCAAGAACCTCTTCAGCCGCAACGGCGGGTCGTTCGCGGAGCCGGGCGCGGTGTCGTGGCAGTTCGAGCGCAAGGGCGTCATCGAGGTCGACCGCGCGGTCGACGAGGACGAGCTCATGCTGGTGGCGGCCGACGCCGGCGCCGAGGACGTCAGCGACGTCGGCGACACGTGGCAGGTCACCACGCCGCCCACCGAGCTGCACGCGGTGCGCACCGCGATCGAGGAGGCGGGTTACAAGGTGAAGTCGGGCGACCTCACGATGATCCCGACCACGGTGGTCGAGCTCGACGCAGGAGAGCCAGGCCAAGATCGGTGCTGCGGCTGATGGACGTGCTCGAGGATCACGACGACATCGAGGCCGTCTACGCCAACTTCGACATCCCCGACGCGGTGCTCGAAGCGGTCAGCGTCGTAGCATCGGAATGAACCCGGCGGGCATCTGGTCCGTACTCGGGTCGGGAGGTACATCACATGATCGAAGTGGGCCAGGACGCGCCGGACTTCACGCTGCCGGGCATCGAGAACGGTGCCAAGCGCGACTACACGCTTTCGGAGTACCGGGGCCGCAAGGTCGTGCTCGCGTTCTACCCGGGCGACAACACGCCGGGTTGCACGCGCCAGATGTGCTCGTACCGCGACAACCTCGAGCGATCTCGACGCCACCGGCGCGGTGCTGCTCGGCATCTCGCCCCAGGACGTCGGCGAGTCACGAGGCCTGGGCCGAGAAGAAGGGCTTCACGTTCCCGCTGCTGGCCGACGTCGACAAGAAGGTGATCGAGGCCTACGGCGTCGGTGCGCCGCTGATCGACGTGCGGCGTTCGGTCTTCGTGATCGACGCCGCGGGCAAGGTCGCGTTCGCCGACCGCAAGCTCATCGGCGCCACCTTCGTCCCGATCGACAAGCTGGTTCCGATTCTGCAACAGGCGTAAGGGCCGGGATCCTTCCGGTCCCGGGCGCGAGCCCGTAGGATCGAACCTGTGTTCGACCCCGCCGGGCCCGTCCTCGGCATCGACCCCGGCGTCTCGCGGTGCGGCTACGGCGCGGTCGTGCGCGATCAGGGCCGTTTGCGCGCCACCGCGTGCGGTGTGATCCGCACGTCGCCCGCCGATCCGCTGCCCGAACGGCTCCTCGCCCTCGACGACGAGCTCGCCGCGCTCGTGGCCCAGCTCCGCCCTTCGGCCTTGTCGGTCGAGCGGGTGCTGTTCCAGAACAACGTGCGCACCGCGATGTCGGTCGGCCAGGCCAGCGGGCTCGCGCTCGTCGTGGCGGCCCGGGCCGGCATACCCGTCGCGCAATACAGCCCCAACGAGGTGAAGCTCGCGGTCACCGGCGACGGCCGGGCCGACAAGGTCGCGGTGCAGACCATGGTCACGCGGCTGCTTGTCGTTGCGCGACGATCCCGAAGCCCGCCGACGCGGCCGACGCGTTGGCGCTCGCCTGTTGCCATCACGGCCGGGCGCGCATGCTCTCCCGGATCCCGTCATGAATCGGAGGGATCGTCATGATCGGTTCGGTCCGCGGCACGGTGCTCGAACGGAGCTTGAGCGGCGAAGTCCTCGTCGAGGTCGCCGGGATCGGGTATCGCGTACTCGTGCCGATCAACGCGATGGCCGACCTCGAACCCGGTGCGAGCACGTTCTTGTTCACGCACCAGCACGTGCGCGACGACGCCCTGATCCTGTTCGGTTTCCCCACCCGCGACGAACGCGACACGTTCGAGGCGCTGATCACCGCGAGCGGGGTCGGGCCCGAAGCTCGCGCTCGCGATCCTGTCGGTGCACTCGCCGCCGAGCCTGCGCCGCTGCCTCGCCGAGGACGACCTCGATGCGCTCGTCGCCGTCCCCGGCGTCGGCAAGCGCACCGCGCAGCGGTTGCTCGTCGACCTGAAGGCGCGGCTCGCGGTGCCCGACCTCGACCTCACGGTCGTGCCGGGCTCGTCGGCCACGAGCGCACGCTCCGAGGTGCGCGACGCGCTCGTCGGGCTCGGGTACTGGCAACGACGAGGTGCGCGACGTGTTCGGCCAACTCGCCGAAGACGGCACCGTCGAAGAGCTGTTGCGCGACGCGCTGCGGCTCCTGGCCGGGCGCACATGAGAGAAGAGCTCCTGAGCCCCGAAGCCGATCCCGCCGAGGTCGCGGAGGAGACCACGCTCCGGCCCCGCCGCCTCGACGAGTTCGTCGGCCAGCCCCGGCTACGCGAGCACCTCGAGATCATGCTGACCGCGGCCAAGCAACGCGGGCAGGCCGTCGACCACGTGCTGCTCGCGGGCCCGCCCGGGCTCGGCAAGACCACGCTGGCCGGGATCATCGCCAACGAGATGGGCGCCCGCCTGAACCCCACGAGCGGTCCCGCGCTCGAACGCGCCGGCGACCTCGCCGCGATCCTCACGAACCTCGACGACGGCGACGTGCTCTTCATCGACGAGGTCCACCGGCTGCCGCGCGTCGTCGAGGAGAGCCTGTATCCGGCGATGGAGGACTTCCGCTTCGACGTCGTGATCGGGAAGGGCCCGACGCGCGCGCACGATCCGCCTCGACCTCCCGCGCTTCACGCTCGTCGCGGCCACGACGCGCACCGGGCTCATCAGCGGACCGCTTCGCGACCGCTTCGGATTCGTGGCCCGCCTCGACTACTACGCCCACGACGAGCTCGCCGCGATCCTGCGGCGGGTCGCGACGATCCTCGGCGTCGAGCTCGAAGCCGATGGCGCGGAGGAGATCGCGAGCCGTTCGCGGGGAACGCCCCGCATCGCCAACCGCTTGTTGAAGCGCGTGCGCGACTACGCCGAGGTGCGCGCCGACGGTCGGGTCACTGCCGATGTCGCCCGCGACGCGCTCGCGCTGTTCGAGGTCGACGAGCTCGGGCTCGACAAGGTCGACCGGGCGATCCTCGACGCGTTGTGCCGCACGTTCGTCGGGCGGGCGGTGGGGCTCGGCACGCTGGCGATCGCGGTGAGCGAGGCGCCGGAGACCGTCGAAGACGTCTACGAGCCGTTCCTCCTGCTCTGCGGCCTCATCGAGCGCACGCCCCGAGGGCGCATCGCCACTCCCGCCGGGTTTCGCGCACCTCGGATCGATGCCGACGGACCGGGTTTGCATGCGCCCGCACCTCCGGGCGAGGCTCCCGAGCTGTTCTAGGGGGTCTCCAGTGGAGCTCGTGCAGTACGAAGTCGCGACCGGATCGCGCACGTCACGATCGCGAACGGCAAGGCCAACGCGCTCTCGCCCGAGGTCATCGCGGGGCTCGGCGCGGCGCTGACGCGCGCCGAGGATGCGCCCGAGGAAGAGGTCGGCGCGGTGCTCGTGTCGGGTGCGCCGGGCATGCTCTCGGGGGGCTTCGACCTCAAGGTGATGCGCAGCTCGACCGGCCGCGGCGGGCAAGCTCGTGACCGACGGCGGCGAGCTGTTCGCCCGCATGTACGGCTCGCCGGTGCCGGTCGTGGTGGCCTGCACCGGTCACGCCATCGCCGCCGGCGCGCTGTTGCTGCTCGGGCGCCGACGCCCGCGTCGGCGCGGCGGGCGAGTTCCGCATCGGCCTCATCGAGACCCAGCTCGGGATGGTGCTGCCGCGGTGGGCGGTCGAGCTCGCCCAGGAGCGTCTGGCCAATCGCCGCCTCCAAGACGCCACGGTCGGCGCCCGGATCTACGACCCCGACGGGTGCGGTGGAGGCCGGATTCCTCGACGCCGTCGCTCCGGCGGAGGCCCTGGCCGAGGTGGCGGTGACCGAGGCCCAGCGGTGGGCTGCGTTCTCCCGGGACGCGTACCGCGGCCAGGTCCGCATGGCCCGGAGCGAGCGTCTCGGCCGGCTGGCCGAGGCCATCGCCGCCGACCGGGGCCGGGCGTTCGAAGTACCCGGATCGTGACCAGGGCCGCGCGGGCGACCGGTGGTAGCGTCGGTTCCCGTTTCTCCGACATTGGCGTAAGGGCTCCCTGTGCGGTGTGGCGATTTTCCCCGTTCTCATGGTGGGCGCCGTCTACCTGCTGTTGTGGCGCCCGCAGCAGCGGCGGATCCAAGCGGTGCGGCGTTTGCAGAACGAGATCCAGGAGGGCGACGAATCTGACCACGAGTGGCATCTACGGACGGATCACTCGTCTGGGCGAATCCGACGCCGATCTCGAGATCGCACCCGGCACCGTGATTCATGTGGCCCGCGGCGCGATCGGCCAACGGATCAACCCGGACGAGCCGATGCCCCACGGCGAACAACACGACGGCGAGACAGGGGCGGACTGAACCGTGCGGCGCAAGGTCATTCTGTTATCGTCACGGTCGTCGTGATCGTCGGCTCGTTCATCGCGACGGTGCTCGGCGACAGTCGCCCGGTGCTCGGGCTCGACCTCCAGGGCGGCACGTCGATCGTGCTCGCTCCCGGTGAAGGGCTCCGACCTGTCGACCTCGACACCGCCGTCACCGATCATCCGCAACCGCGTCGACGGCCTCGGTATCGCCGAGCCCGACGTGAGCGCCAGGGCAACAACATCGTGATCGACCTGCCCGGCGTGAAGAACGCGGCCCAGGCCGACGCGCTCGTCGGCAAGACCGCGGAGCTGCGGTTCCGTGAGGTGCAGACGCCGCCCGGTCCGCTCCCGTACTCCAGCTCGGCCGTCCCGACCACGCCCACCACGGTCAAGGGCGCGACGACCACCACGCGTGAAGGGCGCGACCACGACCACCGTCAAGGGCGCGACGACCACCACCGCGAAGGCCGCCACGACCACGACGGTCAAGGGACACGCGCTGGGTGGAACGACGATCGACACCGCGCCGATCGCCGCGATCCGGCCCGAAGCCGCGAGCACCACCGTTCCCGCGGCAACGATCGCCACGACTGCGCCCGCGGCGACGGCCACGACGGCCAAGGGCGCCACGACGACGACGGCGAAGGGCGCGACGACCACGACCACCGTGCCGGTCGCGACGGCCGAGAACAGCACGTGCAACGACGGCAAGAACATCACGCCGAACGCCACCGACAAGTCCAACGACGCCAAGCCCGTCGTGCTGCCCGACCTCGACAAGACGTTCGTGCTACGTGCTCGGCCCGACGATCCTCACCGGGTAACAACGTCGGATCCGCCACCGCGGTCGTCGACCCCACGACCGCGGCCTGGACGGTGAACGTCCACTTCAAGAACAACGACTTCGTCACCAAGGTCGCCACCCCGTACGTGGGCAAGCAGGTCGCGATCGAGCTCGACGGCGTGGTGCAGTCGGCGCCGACGATCAACTCCGGCATCACCGGCCAGGACGTCACGATCAGCGGAAACTTCACGAGCAAGCAGGCGCACAACCTCGCGCTCGTGCTGCGCTACGGCTCGTTGCCGGTGCAGCTCGTCGCGCAGACCGCGCAGATCGGTGTCGCCGACGCTCGGCAAGGACCAGCTGAAGGCCGGCATCGTCTCCGGCCTCATCGGGCTCGCGCTCGTCGCGCTCTACATGATCTTCTTCTACCGGCTGCTCGGCCTCGTCGTCTGGACGGGCATCGGGCTCACCGCACTGACGTTCTTCGCGCTCGTCTCGTGGCTCTCGGCCGCATCAAGGCCTCACACTCACGCTGGCGGGGGTGACGGGCATCATCGTGTCGGTGGGTGTCACCGTCGACAGCTATGTCGTCTATTTCGAACGATTAAAAGACGAGGTGCGCACCGGTAAGACGGTGCGCTCCTCGCTCGACTCGGGCTTCCGGCGGGCGTTCCGCACGATCATCGCCGCCGACCTCGTGTCGATGATCGGCGCGGTCGTGCTCTACCTGTTCGCGACCTGCGTCGGTGCGGGGCTTCGCGTACTTCCTCGGCCTCTCGACCGCGCTCGACCTGATCCTGGCGTACTGCTTCATGTGGCCGTTCGTCTCGGTGCTCGCCCGCCGCCCCGCGCTCGTGCGCATGACCGGCATCGGGATCGGCGCCGGCCTCGACGTGCCCGAGGTGCAGGCATGACCGTCACTGCTCCGCCGCCGCCGCCGGCCGCCGTCCCGAGTCGAAGACATCCCGGGCGTCACCCGCCGGCACCGTCCGTCCGACCTCTTCCACGAGCGGACCAACTTCCAGTTCATCAAGCACAGCCGGCGCTGGTTGATCATCTCGAGCACGCTCGTCGTGGTCAGCCTGTTGCTGCTTGTTCGTCCGCGGGCTCAACCTCGGCATCGACTTCGAGGGCGGCACCTCGTGGCAGGTGCCGATGAAGGCCGGCACGCACCGCCAAGGTCGCCGACGTGCGCTCGTTGCTCGACGGTCTCGGATTCGGCAACGCCAACGTGAGCGTGCTGACCCCGCCCGGCGGCGGGGCGCAGACGGTCCGCGTCGAGGCGAAGGTGATCGACGACCCGATCGACGACGGCCCAGAACGCGCTGGCCAAGTACGGCGGCGTCAACCCGGGCGATGTCACGGTCCCGAACTCCGACGGCGGCACGTTCTCGTTCACCGCGAAAGCCGGGGTCAAACCGACGGTCGAGGGCGTCACCAACGCGCTCGCCTCGACCGCAGGTCAAGAACGCCGAAGGTCAAGGTCGACGGCCAGGTCGTCACGATCACGGTGCCCAAGCTCCCGGTGAGCCAGGTGCAGACGGTCGCGGCCGCGCTCGCGAAGTACGCGGGCACCACTGCCAACGACGTCAGCATCACCACCGTCGGGCCCACGTGGGGTCACGAGGTGAGCCACAAGGCCGCTCAAGGCGCTCATCATCTTCTTCTTCGTGCTGGCCGCGTACCTCGCGATCCGCTTCGAGTGGAAGATGTCGGCCGCGGCGATCGTGGCGGTGATCCACGACATCATCTTCACGATCGGCGTCTACGCGCTGTTCCACTTCCAGGTCTCGCCCGCGACCGTCACCGCGTTCCTGACGATCCTCGGGTTTCTCGCTCTACGACACCGTCGTCGTGTTCGACAAGGTCGGCGAGATCCAACAGACGCTGACCGCGACCGGCCGCTCCACCTACAGCGAGATGGTCAACCGGTCGCTCAACGCAGGTGCTGATGCGCTCGGTCTCCACGTCGCTGGTCGCGCTCCTGCCGGTCGTGTCGTTGCTCGTCGTCGGCGCCGGCATCCTGGGTGCGACCGCGCTGGAGGACTTCGCGCTCGCGCTCGCCGCCGGTCTGTTCATCGGTTCGTACTCGTCGATCTTCGTGGCCGCGCCGCTGCTCGCTTGGTGGAAGGAGCGCGAGCCGCAGTACAAGGCCGTCGCCGATCGCCGGCGCCGGGCCGCGGCGGCCAGCGGCGCGCCGGTGCCGGTCGGCACTCCGGTCCGGGCCACGAGCGCAGCCGCCGCCGGCGGCGTGGCGGTCGAGTCCGACGCCGAACCCACGGTCGACACCCGCGGCATCCCCGGGCCGCCGGCCGTGCCCCGCCAGACGATCCAGGCCCGGCCCCGCCAACCCCGGGGAAAGAAGCGCAAGTAGCACCGACGAAGCGGTCATAGGCAGTAGGTACCCTGGGTGCAGATGGACGCTGCTTGGCTGCAAGTCGCACGTGCGTGACGTTCTCGATTACCCGAAGCCGGGGATCGTGTTCAAGGACATCACGCCGCTGCTCGCGGCGCCCGACGCGTTCCGGGCCGACGGTCGACGCGCTCGCCGAGCCGTTCGCCGACGAGCCGCATCGACAAGGTGATCGGGATCGAGGCGCGCGGCTTCGTGTTCGCGGCACCCGTCGCCTACGGGCTCCAGGCCGGTTTCGTGCCCGTGCGCAAGGCCGGGAAGCTGCCGTGGGAGATCGAACGCGAGGAATACGTGCTCGAGTACGGCACCGACCTCCTCGAGATCCACCGCGACGCGATCGCGCCCGGGCGAGCAGCGTGCTGATCGTCGACGACGTGATCGCCACCGGCGGCACCGCGGCGGCCACCGCCCGGCTCGTCGAGCGGCTGGGCGGCATCGTGGTCGGGTTCGCGTTCGTGCTCGAGCTCGGCTTCCTGCACGGCCGGGAGCAGCTCGCGGGCTACGACGTCCACACGTTGGTTACCTATGACTAGCGCGCCCACCCGCCGACCGCCGGGGCCGCCGCACATCGACAGCGCGCTGCGCCCGCTGCTCGCATCGGTCCGCGCCGGCGACGACCAGCGCGAGACCGCGCTCATCGAGGACGCCTACGAGGTCGCCCGCGACGCCCACCGCGACCAGGTGCGCCGCTCGGGCGATCCGTACATCGCCCACCCGATCGGCGTGGCGATGATCCTCGCCGATCTGGGCCTCGACGACATCACGCTCGCGGGCGCGTTGCTCCACGACGCGGTCGAGGACACGTCGGTGACCCTCGCCGATCTCGAGACGCGCGTTCGGCCCCGACGTCGCCGCGATCGTCGACGGCGTCACCAAGCTCGACCGGCTCGAGTTCGACTCCAAGGAGGCGCAGCAGGCCGCGACGATGCGCAAGATGCTCGTCGCGATGGCGAAGGACGTGCGCGTCCTGCTCATCAAGCTCGCCGACCGGCTGCACAACATGCGCACGATCGCGTCGCTGCCGGAGGCCAAGCAGAAGCGCATCGCCCAGGAGACGCTCGACATCTACGCGCCGCTCGCGCACCGGCTCGGCGTGCAGGACGTGAAGTGGCAGCTCGAAGACCTCGCGTTCGCCGTGCTGCACCCGAAGCGCTACGCCGAGATCGAAGCGATGGTGCTGCAGCACGCGGGGGAGCGCGAGCGCTACCTGCGAAGAGGTCGCTCGAGCGCGGTGCGCGCTCCGGCTCGAACAGCTGCACATCAACGCCGAGGTGACCGGCCGGCCGAAGCACTACTGGTCGATCTACGAGAAGATGGTCGTGCGGGGCAAGGAGTTCGACGAGATCAACGACCTCGTCGGCGTACGGGTGATCGTCGACTCGGTCAAGGACTGCTACGGCGCGCTGGGTTCGATCCACGCGCTGTGGCGTCCGGTGCAGGGCCGCTTCAAGGACTACATCGCGATGCCCAAGTTCAACCTCTACCAGTCGTTGCACACGACGGTGGTGGGGCCGCAGGGCAAGGCCGGTGGAGTTCCAGATCCGCACGAGCGAGATGCACCGCCGTGTCGGAGTACGGCGTGGCCGCGCACTGGGGCTACAAGGAGCAGCGCAACCCCGCCGAGGACCTCGTCTGGTTGCAGCGGATCGTCGACTGGCAGAAGGAGACGACCGACCCGACCGAGTTCATGCAGAGCCTGAAGATCGACCTCGAACAAGACGAGGTCTTCGTCTTCACGCCCAAGGGCCGGGTCATCACGCTGCCCACGGGCGCGACGCCCGGTCGACTTCGCCTACGCGATCCACACCGAGGTCGGCCACCGTTGCATCGGCGCGCGGGTGAACGGCCGGCTGGTCCCGCTCGACTCCGCGCTGCAGTCGGGCGACACCTGCGAGATCTTCACCAGCAAGGTCGAGGGCGCGGGCCCGAGCCGCGACTGGACTGCAGTTCGTGCAGACGCCGCGCGCCAGCTCGAAGATCCGGCAGTGGTTCTCCCGTGAACGCCGGGTCGACGCGATGGACCAGGGCCGCGACGAGCTCGTCAAGGCGATGCGCCGGGAGGCGCTGCCCGTGCAGAAGCTCTTCGGTTCGCCCGTGCTGGCTCAGGTCGCCGAGCAGCTGCACTACGCCGACCTCGAAGGCGCTCTACGTCGGCATCGGCGAAGGGCACGTGTCGGCCAAGGCCGTCGCCCAACGCATCCAGCGCGAGCTGCGCGGCGGCGAGGAACAGCTCCCCACCACCGTCGGTCGCCCGCCGCGGGCGCGCGGCCATCGGCGTACCGGTGCCGGCGTGCACGTCGAGGGCCTCGACGACGTCATGGTCCGGTTGTCGCGGTGCTGCACGCCCGGTACCCGGCGACGAGATCATGGGGTTCGTGACCCGCGGTCGCGGCGTGTCGGTGCACCGCACCGACTGCGCGAACGCGGTGAGCCTGCGGAGCCAGGCCGACCGCGTCATCGAGGTCGAGTGGGACAACGACGCGCCCGGCAACTACACGGTGTCGGTCGAGGTCGAGGCGCTCGACCGTTCCAAGCTGCTGCGTGACATCGCCGACGTGCTCTCCGAACACCACGTCAACATCCTCTCGTGCACTTCGCAGACCCAGACCGACCGGATCGCCCGCCTGCGCTTCGACTTCGAGCTCGCCGATCCCGGCCACCTCGACTCGATCCTGGCCGCGGTCAAACGGGTCGATTCGGTATACGAAGCATCACGCGTGCTCCCCGGCAACAAGCCGTAACGCGCGTCAAGCCCCATCGGGGTCGCCGGGGTACGTGACCGGCCGGTTCCGGCTCAAGGCGTCGGGGGAATCGACCGATTCCCTGCGAGGGCCAGAGCCGACCAACCAGACCGGCCGCGAGACCCGCATGTCGGAGGGGATGTAATCGTGGAGCCGCGTTCACGTACGGAGAGCGATGGTTTCACGATCGTCGAGGTCCTCGTCGCGGTCACGGTTCTCGTCATCGCGATGCTCGGTGCCGCGCTCTTGTTCGAGAACGCGATCGTCGTCGTCGGGCAACACGCGCAACCGGGTGGTCGCCGCGAACCTCGCGACCGAGCAGATGGAGAACGTCCGGGGCATGGCCGCGGATCCGACCCAGTTCGTCAACATTCCGCAGGGCGGTACCGACTATCCGTCCACGCCGATCGCCGCGAACAACGCCCAACTGGTGAACGGCATCCAGTTCTCCGTGCACCAGGACGTGCAGTTCGACGGGGCAGAACTCGACCACGAGCACCTGCGACAGCCCGGTCGACGAGCTCGACCGGACAGATCCTGCACGTGGTCGAGACGGTTACCTGGCCCGACATGGGCGGGACGCAGCCCGTCACCGAGATCACGAACCTCGCGCCGCCCGTGGGTGTCTACGACCCGGCATCGGGTTCGATCGCCGTGAAGGTCTTCGACTCGACCGGCGCGGTCTCCGACAACATCAACGTCCAGATCACCGGGCCGGTCACCCAGTCACAGCAGACGACCACCGAAGGCTGCGCCTACTTCACCTTCATCCCGGCCGGTACGTACACCGTGAGCGTGATCGAGGGCACGGGGGTCGGCGACCAGGAAGTGGTGGCGCCCGCGCAGACGGCTTCGGTCTCGGTCGGCCAGACCGTCTCGCTGCAGTTCCTGTACGACACGCCGGCCACGATCGTCGCGACCCTGCCGTCGCCGACGAACACGCCGGGTGCACCCGCCCATGCGACCGGGCATGGCGATCGGGGTCGCGAACACCGGCCTCCAGCCGTCCTCCCAGTTCACGTTCGCGGGCGCAGCCGGCGACGTCACGACCTCGCCCGGGCTCTTCCCGTACGCGAGCGGCTACACCGTGTTCGCGGGCAACTGCACCGACAACAACCCGCTGGGTAAGGACACGAGCCGCAACGCGTTCTATCCCACCGCCGCACCGGTTCCGATCGCCGTCCCGCCGGGTGGCTCGGCCGCCACGATGGTGCCGCTCTACACGCTGCCGGTCCACGTCACGGACGCGCCGGAGTGGCGGTTGTCGGGCGCCACGGTGACCGCGACGGAGACGGCCACGTTCGCGGCGCCGTACGTCGCGGTGTGCACTGCACTTCCCGGCACGGCCACGAGCGGGTCGCTGCCCGACGTACGGTCTGACGGCGTCGAACGCGACGGGCGACAGCGTCACCGCGCTCCCGCTCGGGCACTTCGACGATCAAGGCGCAGTCGGGGACGAAGAAGGGCACGGTCAACGTCTGGGTGAAACCGGACGGTGTCTACGGAGTGAGTGGTACCGGTGCCGCGACGACGAAGTTCGGCGGCTCGATTCCGGTGCCGATCAGTTGAGGCGCCTCCGTCGTTTCCTGCTGACGCGCCGCAACGAGCGGGGCTACACGCTCATCGAGATGATGATCGCGATGGCGCTGCTCTCGCTCGTGATCGCGGCCGCGTTCGGTGTTGTCAACGTCATGTCGAACCAGGCCATGACCACGACCGACCGGTTCACGGCCGAAGGCGAAGCGCAGACCATCGCCGACCGCATCACGAAGGACCTGCGGACTGCGGTCGCGCCGACCTCGCTCACCGCCGCGTTCGCGTCGGCCGAACGTCGAACGACGTCGATGTTCTACGCGAGCCTCGACCGACCTCAGCAACCCCGCCAACCCCGGGCCGATCAAGATGCACGCCTACGTGTCGTTGGTGGCTGGAACCAACGTGTACGTGTTCCACGAGGACGCGACGCCGCCCGACACGGGGTCGTATCCGGCAACTACACGTACACGACCTCGCCGATCAATCGCATCGACGGTAAGTACCTCGACACCAGTCAACCGATCTTCTCCTACTACACCGCGACGGATCCGGTGAACGCGATCCCGATTCCCATCACGACGCTCACCGGTCTGCGCAGCATCGACTCCGTCGGCATCAACGCTGCGCGTCCGTGTGCATCCGCATTCGCCCGTCGTGGTCATCTCGACGCGCATCCACATTCGTAACGTCGACTACAACCCGAACACGTGACCTCATGATCCAGTTCTTCAGCACGCGCTTCCGTATCCGGCCCGACGGCTCTCGCGACGAGAGCGGCATCGCGATGATCATCGTGATCACCGTCGTGATGTTGATGACGTTCATCCCGCTGGCCATCTGCTCGCAGGGCGCGATCGCAGCAACTCCCGTTGTCGCGCCACGACCAGGACCACGAGTCGGCGCTCGCCGCGGCCGAAGCCGGCGTCGACGACTACTGAACCGCCTCGGGCAGAACAGAACTACTGGACGTACAGCGCCACCAACCCGCCGACTCCCGGCAACCCGGCGTTCACCGGGTGGGTCGCGGTCGCCGGTGCCGACTACGAACGGCGAGTGTTTCCGGTACACGCCGAACACGACGCAGACCGGCGTCGACGGGCATCGTCTACCTGACCGTCGTCGGGCAAGCGCCTCACGAACCCGAGCGGCGCCTGCTCCGATCCGGGTGTCATCCGTACCGTGAGCCTCGGTCTCCGCCGCCAGGGCTTCCTCGACTATCTCTGGCTCACCGACTACGAGATCACCGATCCCGCACTCACCGGCGCCGACTCCACCGCGTGCGCGGTGTACTCGTGGCAGTGGAACAGCGGCGCGAACAAGTACGGCCCCAGCAACACGAGTACGTGCGGCGTCGTCTACTGGTCGACGTCCGCCGTCATGAACGGCCCGGTGCACACCAACGACGGTCTGTACGTGTGCGGCAGCCCCACCTTCAACGGCAACACCGACACGTATTACAACTCCGCAACCAGTAACAACGCGTTCCAGAGCAAGCAGTTCGGCGGCCCGGGTCCCTCACCGGTACGGCGGATCCGAACGCCGTGCTGAACCCGCTGAGCTGTACGAACACGCCGACCTTTGCCGGCCGCGCGGGAGACCCGGCCAGCGGGACGATCCTGCCGTTCCCGCCCGCGAACACGTCGATCGAGGTACAGGCCGATGCCTCGCAGGGCGGAACCGGGTGCTTCTACACCGGTCCGACCACGATCACCCTCGTGTCGAACGGCACGATGAACGTGACGAGCCCGAAGACGCCGTCGAGCTCGAACTGCGCGGTGGGTACCGGCATCAACTGCCTGCCCGGCCAACGGGGTCATCTACGTGCAGAACGTTCCCGCGGCTACGACGAACCCGAACCACTCGTCGTGCTCGGGTTCGGCGTGCAACGGCGACGTCAGTATCAGCGGAACTCTCAAGGGCCAGCTGACGATCTCGACCGACGACGACATCGACATCACCGGCAACCTCGTGTACCACCAGTACCCCAGCGGAAACGACGTGCTCGGTCTGATCGCCAAGAACGACATTGCGGTCGTGCACTCGGCGTCGGCGAACGTCACGAGCAACCTGACGATCGATGCCGCCATGATGTCGCTGAAGCACTCGTTCTACGTGCAGAACTGGGACCAGGGCGCGAGCAGCTGCACCATCGCCAGCCCCTGCTCCGTCGCCGGTTCCGACAACCTCATCATCAACGGCGTGATCACGCAGGAGTTCCGCGGCCCGGTCGGTACGTTCGACACCGGTACCGGCACGGTCCTGTCGGGCTACAACAAGAGCTACACGTACGACACGCGGCTCAAGTACCTGAGCCCGCCGTACTTCCTCAGCCCGACACAGTCGGCCTGGCTGCGCATCTCCTACGCCGAGGTTCCGCCGAAGCAGGTTCCGTAGGGCCGCAATACATCGGTCCAATACGTCGGGCCAATACGTCGGGTGTCGCGCGGCCTGCTGGCTAGCATGCCGCGCATGCCTGGCGGAGCGAGACGTCATGCGCGCGCCCAAGGGCATGCTCGACGTGCTGCCGCCGGAATCGGCCCGCTGGACCGACGTGGTCGCCGCGTTTCGCGGCCCGGGCCGAGCGTTTCGGCTACGGGCTGTTGTCACGCCGATCGTCGAGCACTATCGAGGTCTTCGCCCGGGTCGGCGAGACCACCGACGTCGTGCGCAAGGAGATGTACGACTTCGTCGACCGCGGCGGCCGCCGCCTCGCGCTGCGCCCGGAGGGCACTGCGCCCGTCGTGCGGGCCTTCGTGCAGCACCACCCGACGACGCCGTGGAAGGTCTGGTACCTCGCACCGAACTTCCGGGCCGAGCAGCCGCAGGCCGGGCCGCTACCGCCAGCACTGGCAACTCGGCGCGGAGGTGCTCGGGGTCGACGATCCCGACGTCGACGTCGAGGTCATCGAGCTGCTCTGGGGCTTCTATCCGCGACCTCGGACTGCGCGACGTGCGCCTGCTCCTCAACTCGATGGGCGACGCCGAGACGCGGCACGCGCTACCGCGAGGTGCTGCTCGCGTACTGGCGCGCGCACGCGGCGCTGCTCGGCGCCGAGATGGAGCGCGCGGAGGCGAACCCGTTGCGTATCCTCGACTCGAAGCGTCCCGACTGGTTCGAGATGCTCGAGCACGCGCCGCAGCTCGGCGAATACCTCACGCGACGCGTCGGCCACGCACTTCGAGCGCGTGCAGGAAGGTCTGCAGGCGCTCGGGATCCCGTTCGAGATCGCGCCCCGGCTCGTGCGCGGCTTCGACTACTACACGAGCACCGTCGTTCGAGCTCGCAGAGCGGCGCGCTCGACGCCGCGCAGAACGCGATCGGCGGCGGCGGTCGCTACGACCGGCTCGCCGAGGAGATGGGCGGCCCGCCGACGCCGTCGATCGGTTTCGGTTCGGGAATCGAACGGCTCCTGCTCGTGTGCGATGCGGAAGGGGTGTTGCCGGTCCCGGCCGCGCGCGTCGACGTGTTCGTGGTCGACCCGCTTGGCGTGTGCCCGACACCGCGCGCCTGCTCGCCGAGCTCCGCGAGTCGGGGCTCGTCGGCTGATCGCGCCGTACGGCGGCCGGTCGTTCAAGAGACAGATGGACCGCGGCCGACCGAGTCGGGCGCGCGCTGGGCCGTCATCGTCGGCGCCGACGAGAGCCGAACGCGGCATGGTCGCAGTGCAAGGATCTGCGAGCCGGTGAACCGCACAGTCCGAAGTGCCGCGCGAAGAGATCGCCGCGTGGCTGCGGACGAGGAAGGACGAAGCAACCTCATGATGCGTTCGCATCGGGCCGGCGACCTGCGCGCCGGCGACATCGGCGAGTCGGTGGCGATCTGCGGTTGGGTGGCCAGCCGCCGCGACCACGGCGGCAAAGTGTTCCTCGACGTGCGCGACGTCGCGGGCATCGTGCAGGTCGTCGTCGATCCCGCAACAGGCCGGGCTCGAGGTCGCGCACCGCCTGCGCGGCGAATGGGTCGTGCGCATCGTGGGCGACGTTTCGGCCCGACCCGAGGGAACGGTCAACGACGATCTGCCCACGGGCGCGGTCGAGGTCATCGCGGCGCGAGATCGAGGTGCTGAACGAGTCGGAGCCGCCGCCGTTCCCGCTCGACGACCGGGTCGACGTCGACGAGGTGCTTGCGCCTCCGGCACCGCTACCTCGACCTCCGGCGCGCGCCGATGCAACGCAACCTGCGCGTGCGGGCCGAGGTGAACCGGGTGATGCGCGAGGCGATGGCCGCTCAGGACTTCGTCGAGGTCGAGACGCCGATGCTCATCGCGTCGACCCCGGAGGGCGCACGCGACTTCGTCGTTCCGTCGCGGCTTGCGGCCGGGCGAGTTCTACGCGCTGCCGCAGAGTCCGCAGCTCTTCAAGCAGTTGTTGATGGTCGGCGGCTTCGACCGCTACTTCCAGATCGCGCGCTGCCTGCGCGACGAAGACCTCCGCGCCGATCGCCAGTTCGAGTTCATGCAGCTCGACATCGAGATGACGTTCGCCGACCAGGACGACGTGCTCGACGCCGTGTCGGTCGCGGTGCTCGCGGCGGCCGAGGTCGCACGGCCCGGTGAGGCGCCCGTCCTCGATCCCGCGTATGACGTGGCACGAGGCGATGGAGCGGTTCGGCTCCGACAAGCCCGACGTCCGGTTCGGGATGGAGCTCGTCGAGCTGACCGACGTGTTCGGCGCGACGGAGTTCCGCGCGTTCGCCGGCGCCGACGCGGTCAAGGGGATCCGGGTCGAAGGGCAGGGCGACATCGGCGCGCTCGACGCCTCGACGCGCTGACCGACCGCGCCAAGTCACTCGGCGCGGCCGGGCTCGTATGGATGCGCGTGCGCGACGGCGGCGTGCTCGAATCGCCGGTCGCCAAGTTCCTCTCGGAGTCGGAGCAGCTCGGACTCGTCGACGCGTTGGGAGCGGTGTCCGGCGATCTCATCCTGATCGTGGCGGGCAAGCGGTCGATGGTGCGCGACGTGCTGGGCGCGCTGCGCCTCGATCTCGGCCGGCCGCCGGTCACCGAAGGGGGCCTGCACTTCCTGTGGGTCGTCGACTTCCCGCTCTTCGAGGACGACGGCGAGGGCAACGCCACGCCGATGCACCACCCGTTCACGATGCCGCACCCCGACGACATCGACCGGCTGGAGTCGGATCCGCTCTCGGTGCGCGCCGCAGGCCTACGACCTCGTGCTCAACGGTTGGGAGCTCGGTTCGGGCTCGGTGCGTATCCATCGCCCCGACGTGCAGCAGCGCATCTTCTCGGTGATCGGCATCGATCCCGACGACGCGCAGACAACGCTTCGGGTTCCTGCTCGACGCGTTCCGCTTCGGCGCGCCGCCGCACGCGGGCTTCGCCGTCGGCATCGACCGGTTCGTCGCGATCCTCGTGCGGCGAGGAGAACATCCGCGAGGTGATCGCGTTCCCGAAGACGCAGTCGGGCGTCGACCCCCTCACCGGCGCCCCGAGTCCGTCGACCCCAGCCAACTCCGCGACCTCGGCCTCCGCCTCCTCGACCAAAAACCCCCCCAACCCCCTCCCACCTAACCGCGGGCAATCGTCCACGGCAACGGTCCGAAACCCGCCAACAGTGGGCACCCTCACACACCGCTGCGGTACGTGAGCGTGCCCACCTCGCGGTGTCGACGGCGCTGGCGCAGCCGCCTCATACCGTGCGCCGCATGTCGAACCCGCTTGAGTCGCTCGCCGCTGTCGCCTCCCGTCAACGCGGTCTTGCGACCTGGCACCAGATCCTCGATGCCGGCTACTCGGAGCGCGAGGTCAACGGGATGGTGTCCAGGTCAGAGATTGGCCGCGTTCGACCGTGTGTATACCGCCTCGCGGGTACCGAGGTCAGTTGGGAACAGGTGCTTCTGAGCGCCGTTCTCGTCTTGGCGGGACGGCGGTTGCATCGCACTCCTCGGCGGCTCGGTTGTGGAACTTCGCCTACACGCCCGAGTCGGCCATCGAAGTAACCGTCGCGCGGCGCCAACGAACGACGTCGCGAAGCATCGTGCTCCACCGCTCCCGATGCTTCGACGAGTCGGACGCGACCCACCGGTCGGGCATTCCGTGCACGAGCTTCGAACGCACACTGTGCGACTGCACCACCCTGCTCTCGACGTTCCAACTCGGTCGTACGCTCGACGACGGCCTTACGGCGCGGACTTGCTTCTGTCGTGCGGCTCAAGGACTGTGCGACTCGCCTCGAATCGGGACCGAGGCGACGCATGTCGACGGTCCGGGAGCTGCTCAGTCAACGAGATCAGGCCTTCGTTGCCGGTGGAAGCGCGGCGGAACTGCGAGTTCTCGAGGCATTGCGCACGACGTCGCTTCCCCTGCCGGAACAGTTGCACGCAGTCCGCGTCGGCGGCCGCAGATTTCGAGCTCGACTACGCGTGGCCCGAGCACATGGTGTTCATCGAGTACTACGGCCTCCGGCGTTCATTCGGCTACCGAGCGCGGTCGCCTACGACAGCGAACGTCTGAGTCTGCTGACGAGCTCTGGATGGCTCCCGCTCGTTTTCACCGACGCCAGTACCGATCGCGAGATCATCGACCGAACGGCAGATGCCCTGGCTCAGCGCCAGGTGGGCACGCTCACGTACCGTAGTGGTGCGTGAGCGTGCCCACTGTTGGGTACTCGAGGCCGTGGCCGGGGATGAGTCCGGGTCCGGATCTGTTTGCTTCGGCGGTGGAGGAGCGGCTCGCGCGCCGGAGCCCCCTCGGCGGCGCGGTTGCGGCCGCGGACGCTCGACGAGGTGGTGGGGCAGCAGCATCTGCTCGGGCCGGGAAAGCCGCTCCGCGTCCTCATCGAGTCGGACCGGCTCTCCTCGGTCATCATCTGGGGGCCACCGGGTACGGGCAAGACCACCATCGCCCGCCTCGTCGCGGGCGTCAGCGAGAAGGCGTTCGAGACGCTCAGCGCGGTGAGCGCCGGGGTGAAGGACGTGCGCGAGGTCGCCGAGCGCGCCCGGGCCCGGCTCGGCGAGCGCGGCCAGGGAACCATCCTCTTCCTCGACGAGGTGCACCGCTTCTCCCGCGCGCAGCAGGACGTGCTGCTCCCGTTCGTCGAAGAGGGTCTGCTCGTGCTCGTCGGCGCGACCACCGAGAACCCCTTCTTCTCGCTCACCGGTCCGCTTGCTCTCGCGCAGCACGCTGTTCCGCCTCGAGCCGCTCGACGACGATGCACTCGCGCGAGCTCGCGCAACGCGCGCTCACCGACCAGGAGCGCGGCCTCGGCGACGAGCCGACTGCGATCGACGACGACGCGCTGCGCCATCTCGTCGACAAGAGCGAGGGCGACGCGCGTCATCTGCTCACGGTGCTCGAAGTCGCGCACGCGCTCACGGTCGCAGGACGACCGCACGACGATCACGCTCGCCGACGCGGAAGCCGCGCTCGCGCTGCGCAGCGTTCGCTACGGCGACGACGAGCACTACGACATCATCTCCGCGTTCATCAAGTCGATCCGCGGTTCCGATCCCGACGCGGGCCTCTACTGGCTCGCGCGCATGCTCGAAGCCGGCGAGGACGCGCGCTTCATCGCGCGCCGGCTCGTCATCCTCGCGAGCGAAGACATCGGACTCGCCGATCCGCAGGCGCTGCTCGTCGCCGACGCCGCGGCCCGCGCCGTCGAGTACGTCGGCCTGCCCGAGGTCGCGATCAACCTCGCGCACGCGGTGATCCACCTCGCGCTCGGCGCCGAAGAGCAACAGCGTGATCTCCGCGCTCGGCGCGGCCACGGCCGCCGTGCGCGACCGCCGGCCCGGCGCCGGTGCCCGATGCATCTGCGGGATGCGCACTACCGCGGGGCGCAGATGCTCGGTCACGGCAAGGGCTACTTGTATCCTCACGACGATCCGGCGGGCTGGGTGCCGCAGGAGCATCTTCCGGCCGAGGTGGCCGGCGAGCGCTTCTACCGGCCCCGCCTGCACGGTGACGAACAGCGTGTGATCGAGCAGTGGCAGGACCGACGCGGGCGACGCGGGGAAGGTGACGATGTCGACGGGTGACGTACTGGCGGTGGTCGCGGCGACCGTCGTGACGATCGTCGTCGTCGTCCTGGCCGTGGTGCTCGTGTTGTTGACGCGCACGTTGCGCGAACTGCGCGCCACCCTCGGAGTGTTGCAAGACGACGCGCTCGCGCTGCTCGACGACGCGCGCGCATCGGTCGACGACGCGATCGGTGAGATCGACCGGGTCGAGCGGCTCGTCACGTCGGCCGAGCGCCTCGACGAAGCCAAGCGCGCGATCGCCACCCCGGTCGTCAAGGCGATGGCGTTCGGCACGGGCGTGTCGCGTGCCGCGCAACGCCTGCGCGACGGCGACTCGCCGCGGCGCACACCGCGCTCCGAACCGGCGCCCGGTTTCCAGAGCGCCGGAGATCAGCGTCGTGATCAAGCGCCTGGTGTGGCTGGTCATCGGTTTCCTGCTCGGCCTCGGTTCGTCGTGGACCGTCATGCGCCGCGTCCGCCGCATCGGCCGCACGCTTCGCCCCGCCCGACGTCGTCGACCGCTGGAGCGACAGCGTGCGCGCCGCCGTTACCGAGGGTCGCGACGCGATGCGCGCCCGGGAAGCGGCCCTCAAAGGCAACTCCGTCCGCAGCGGCGGCAAGTAACCTGAACCGGCGATGCCCGACCGTCCGACCACCGCCGACGAGCTACGCCGCGCCTTCGTGGAGTTCTTCACCGATCGCGACCACGTGCACGTGCCGTCGGCGAGCGTGATCCCCGTCGACAAGTCGCTGCTCTTCACCGTGGCCGGCATGGTCCCGTTCAAGCCGTACTTCACCGGCGAGGAGACGCCGCCGTACAAGCGGGCGGTTTCGTCGCAGAAGTGCGTGCGGGCGGGCGGCAAGCACAACGATCTCGACGACATCGGCCGCACCAACCGTCACTTCTCGTTCTTCGAGATGCTCGGCAACTTCAGCTTCGGCGACTACTTCAAGGCCGAAGCGATCCCGTGGGCGTGGGAGTTCGTACACCGGCGTGCTTGGGACTCGATCCCGATCGGCTCTGGGTGACGGTGCACGAGGACGACGACGAGGCCGAGCCGCATCTGGCGCGACGACGTGGGCTTCCCCGCCGACCGGATCCAGCGCCTCGGCGACGGACAACTTCTGGAAGCATGGGCGACACCGGGCCCTGCGGCCCGTCGTCGGAGATCTTCTGGGACCTCGGCCCCGAGCTCGGCCCGACGGTGGTGGGCCGGAGACCGACGACGACCGCTACATCGAGATCTGGAACCTCGTGTTCATGCAGTTCGACCAGCACGCCGACGGCACGCGCGTCGCCGCTGCCGAAGCCGAGCATCGACACCGGCGCGGGCCTCGAACGCGATCTGTTGCGTCGTGCAGGGGCAAGACCTCGATCTGGGACATCGACGTGTTCCGGCCGCTGATCGCGGCCGCGCGAGACGGTCACCGGCGCGTCGCTACGGCAGCGACCGAACCGAGCCGACGTCTCGCTGCGCATCATCGCCGAGCACGCCGCGCACGATGACGTTCATGGTCGACCGACGGTGTGCGGCCGTCGAACCAGGAGCGCGGCTACGTGCTGCGGCGCATCATCCGGCGCGCGGTGCGGCACGCGTACCTGCTCGGCGCGCGCGACGTCGTGCTGCCCGCGATGGTCGACGCGGCCGTCGCCACGATGGGCAACGCGTACCCCGAGATCGCCGCGATCGCACGAAGTCGTCGCGCAAGATCGTCGAGCGGGAAGAGGAATCGTTCCGCGCCACGCTGCAGCGCGGCGTCGACATGCTCGCCGAGATCGTCGACGAGGACGACGTGATCGGGCGACGACGCGTTCTTCCTGCACGACACGCTCGGATTCCCGATCGACCTCACCCGCGAGATCGCGGGCGAGCGCGGCCGGGCGGTCGACCTCGACGGATTCGAAGAACGCATGCAGGAGCAGCGGGTACGCGCCCGTGCCGACGCGGCCGAGGCCGGCGCCGCGGCGGGCGCGCCGCTCGAGCTCTTCCGCGAGCTCGTCGACGACGCACGGCCCCACCGAGTTCACCGGCCGCCAGGAGTACGTCCACCACCGCCAAGGTGCTCGCGCTGCTCGTCGGCGGTGAGCGCGTCGGTCAGGTGACCGAGGGCATCGAGGTCGACGTGGTGCTCGACCGCACGCCGTTCTACGCGGAGTCGGGTGGCCAGGTCGGCGACACGGGCACGATCACGACCGCGCCCGGTGCGGTGATCGACGTCAGCGACACGCAGTACGGCCTCCCCGGTCAGATCTCGTTGCACCGCGGCAAGGTGCGTGTTGGCACAGTGGTCGAAGGCGACGAGGCCGACGCCGAGATCGACGGCGTGCGCCGCGACCGCATCCGCCGCAACCACACCGCCACCCACGTGCTGCACTGGGCGCTGCGCGAGGTGCTCGGCACCCACGTGCAACAGGCCGGTTCGTTCGTCGGTCCCGACCGCCTGCGCTTCGACTTCTCCCACCACGAACCGGTCACCGTCGAGCAGCTCGCGCAGGTCGAGCGCCTTGCCAACGCGCAGGTGATCTCCGACGCGCCGGTGCGCCACTACGAGACGACGAAGGCCGAAGCCGAGCGCATCGGCGCGATCGCGTTCTTCGGCGAGAAGTACGGCGACATCGTGCGCGTGCTCGAAGCCGGTCCGTCGACCGAGCTGTGCGGCGGCACCCACGTGCACGCGCTCGGCTTCATCGGCCCGATCAAGGTCGTGAGCGAGAGCTCGATCGGCTCGAACCTCCGCCGCATCGAGGCGATGACCGGCGACGGCGCGTTCGAGTACATCGAGTACGAGGAGCAGCTGCTCCGCCGGGCCGGCGACCTCCTGCGCGCGACGCCCAAGGAGGTGCCCGACCGGATCGAGCGACTCTCCGAACAGGTGCGCGCGCTCGCAGGACGAGCTCCGCGGACTGCGGGCCAAGGCCGCCGCCAACGCGGCCGGCGACCTCGCGGGCCAGGCCGCAGAACGGCGCTGCTCGTCGTGCGCGTCGACGACCTCGGCACCGGCGACCTGAAGCAGCTGGCCCAGGAGACCGTGCGCACGCTCGGTACCGGTGTGGTCGTGCTCGTCGGCGCGGCCGACGGCAAGGCTGCGATCGCGGTGGCCGTCAGCAAGGATCTCGTGGCCAAGGGCGCGTCGGCCGATGCGATCGCCAAGCCCGCGGTCGGAAAGCTCGGCGGCGGGGTCGGGCAAGGGCGCGGACGCGGTGGTCGGCGGCGGTCAGAACGTCGGCGGGATCGACGAGGCGCTCGCCGTCGCGCCGCGACCTGGCGGCACAGTGGGGGTCGTGACGGCGACTGCCGGAACCCGCGCGCTGGGCGTCGACCTCGGGGAACGGCGCATCGGCCTCGCGCTGTCGGATCCGTCCCGTACGGTCGCGTCGCCGCACGATGTGTTGCGCCGCAGCGGCGATCCGGTCGCCGATCGCCGCGCGATCGTCGAGATCGCGCCCGGGAAGAAGGCGCCAACGTGATCGTGGTCGGCCTCCCGTTGTCGCTCTCGGGCCGCACCGGGCCCGCGGCCGCGCGGCCGCGCTCGCCGAGATCGAGGCGCTGCAGGCGATCTGCGGCGACATCGAGGTCGTCGCCCACGACGAACGGCTCACCACCGTGACCGCCGAACGGGCGCTCATCGAAGGCGGCGTGCGGCGCAACGCGCGTGCCGCGACATGGTCGACAAGGTCGCGGCGGCGGTGATGCTCCAGTCGTGGCTCGAGCGGGCGCAGCCGTGACCCTGAGCCGCGGCCGCCGCACCGCGCTCGTGCTCTTCGGCCTCGTCGTCGTGCCCCTCGTCGCGCTGGCGATCGGGGTGGCGTGGTTCTGGTGGCAGCTCAATCCGCCGGGCGGTTCGGGCTCCAAGGTGGAGGTGCAGATCGCGCACGGGTGCGGCGTCCCGTGCATCGGCAACGAGCTCTCCGCATCGCGGCGTGATCGGCCCGTCGTGGGTCTTCAACGTGTACTCGCGTCTCAACGGCGACACCAACTTCCAGGCCGGCACCTACGAGCTCCGCAAGAACATGGGCGTCAACTCGGCCGTGAAGACGATGAAGAAGGGCCCGCACATCAACTACGTGAAGTTGACGATCCCGCCCGGCTTCTGGCTGAAGCAGGTCGCGGCGCGCGTCGGGAATCTGCCCGGTCTCACCGTTGATCCGTTCGTCGAGGCCACGCAGAACAACGCGGTGCGCTCCGCGTTCGAGCCCGCGGGCACGAACAACCTCGAAGGTCTCATCTGGCCCGACACCTACGACATCTCCGCCGACGAGGACGAGATCTCGGTGCTGTCGACCCTGGTGACGAACTTCGACAAGCAGGCGGTCACGCTCGGCCTGGCCAACGCGGACGTGCAGGGTTATTCGGCGTACGACATCATGAAGGTCGCGTCGCTCGTCGAGGCCGAGGCCAAGGTCGACCACGACCGGCCGCTCATCGCGTCGGTCATCTACAACCGCCTGGCGCGCGGCATGCCGCTGCAGATCGACGCCACGCTGATCTACGCGCGCGGCGATCCCCACAACCGGGCGTTGTCCGACAAGGACAAGCTGATCGAGTCGCCGTACAACACCTATATGCACACCGGGCTTCCGCCGACGCCGATCGCGATCGGTGAGCGCGGCGTCGTTGAAGGCCGCGCTCGCGCCCGCGGCAACGCACGTACCTGTACTACGTCGTCATCGACAAGAAGGGCGACACCGCGTTCGCGAGCACGCTGCAGCAGCAGAACGCGAACATCGCGATCGCCAAGGCGAACGGGGCGTTTTGACGATTCCGGCGCGCCGATCTCCGGGGCGACGCGCGTCGCCGGCGTCATCGGCGATCCGGTCCGGCACTCGCTCTCGCCGGTGCTCCACAACGCCGCGTATCGGGCGCTCGGGCTCGACTGGGTCTACGTCGCGTTCGAGGTACCCGACGGGGCGACGCGCGGCGCGCTCGACGCGATGCGCGCGCTCGGGTTCGGTCGGTCTGTCGGTCACGATGCCGCACAAGACCGCAGCCGCTACCGCCTGCGACGAGCTGTCGCCGGCCGCGGCCGCGCTGCGCAGCGTGAACACGATCTCGATCGGTCGAACGCGGCCGCCTGGTCGGCGATTCGACCGACGGCGAGGGGTTCCTGCGCTCGCTGCGCGACGCCGGTCACGACCCGGCCGGCGCGGCAGTGGTTGTGCTCGGTGCGGGCGGCGCGGCCCGCGCCGTCGCCCGGGCGCTCGGTCAGGCCGGGGCCCAGGTCGTCGTGTGCGCCCGCAAGCCCGACGCCGCGGCCGTCGCCGCGGGCTTGGCCGGGGGCGCGAGCACGCCGTGGGAGGACCGGGCCCGCGCCGCCGCCGCGGCCATGTTCGTCGTGAACGCCACCCCCGTCGGCATGGACGGCGCCGACACCGTCGCGCTCCCGCTGCCGCTCGACGCGTTGCACGCCGGTCAGGTGTTCGCCGACCTCGTCTACCACCCGCTCGAGACGCCGCTCCTGCGCGGTGCGCTCGACCGCGGCGCCGCGGTCGTCGACGGCCTCGGGATGCTCGTGCACCAGGCCGCGCTGCAGGTCGAGCGCTGGACGGGCGCAGTCGCGCCGGTCGCGGCGATGCGCGCCGCCGCCGTTGCCGCGTTGCGCGTGTCTCGATCCTGAACTTCGCCATCCTGAACCTCGCCATCCTGACCGATTCGCACCACTTGGCGGCCGCACGCTCAAGCTGAACGGCCCTCCCCGCCGATGGAGTCACAAGAACCGACTCCATTTTCGGGGGGATGTCGTGCTGCAAGGAACGCTGGAAACGCTCGCACTGCCGGAGCTGCTCGGTCTGCTCGCGCAGTCGCACAAGACCGGTGCGTTGTGGCTCGACGCCGCCAACTCGTCGGCCGTGCTCTACATCGTCGAGGGCCGCTGCTGTGCGACCGAGTCGAGTGAGGCGGGCGAACCGCTCACCGACGGCGCCGCGCTGCTGGCCCGGGTCATCGACGTGTGCTTCGCGGTGGAACGGGCCGACGACGGCAAGTTCCGCTTCGGCCCCGAAGAACCGCCGTGGGCGTGCGACGACACCGTCGATCTCGAGGTCGCGATCGACGAGCTCGGTCGCCTCGTCGAAGAATGGCGCGACATCCAGGCGGTCATCCCGTCGCTCGACTGCCGGATCCGCCTCGCCGACGAGCTCGGCGTGGAGGAGCTGACCCTCGACCGCGAGCGCTGGCAGCTGGTCGTCTCCATCGACGGTCGGCGCAGCGTGCGCGACCTCGTCCGCAAGACGAACCGCCCCGTCCTCGACGTGTGCCACGCGATCCTCGCGCTGGTCGACGCCGGTGCCGTCAACGTGGGCCCGCCGCCCGCCGCGCCGGCCGCGGGCCGGACGAACGGCAACCGCAAGCGGGTCCTCGAAGCCGCGGTCGAGCCCGAAGCGCCCTACGGCCCCGGCGTCGAATCCCCCCACCCCGGGCCGCAGCCCGGGGGCGCGAACGGGCAGGTGCCCGACGAGTTCGAGCGCGAGATCGACGCGGCCGAGAAGGGCCGCTACCTCAGCGCCTTCTCCGGCCTCCGCGACGTCTAGGCGCCGCGTCTCGGCGCGACGCCTGACGGCTCGCAGCCCGATCCCCAAACGCCCCAACAGTGGGCACGCACACGTACCGCAGGGGTACGTGGGCGTGCCCACTGTTGGCGTAGTTGGGGGGTTTTCGGAGATCTTGCTCGCGCGGAGAGTGAGATCCTGATACAGCGGAGCGCGCGCACTGCCGATACTCACAGCGTTCACACGTAGGGGAGGCGGTGTTGTGTCGGACGGAACCCCACTCGGGTCGCTGCTGATCGACGAGGGACTCCTGACCGAGGCCCAGCTCGACGCGGCGGTGGCCGAACAGAGCCGATCGGGCAAGCCGCTCGGCCGCCTGCTCATCGAGCAGGGGACCATCTCCGAGGCCGAGCTCGTCCGCACCCTGGCCCGCCAGGTCGGGCTCGAGTTCGTCGACCTCAACGACGGTCACGATCGACGGTTCGGTCGCGGCGCTCGTCACCGAATCGCTCGCCCGCCGCTACCAGGCGATCCCGGTCGGCTGGGACGAGGGCAAGCTCGTCGTCGCGATGGCCGACCCGTCGAACGTGTTCGCGGTCGACGACATCCGCGCCCTCGCCGGCGCCGAGGTCACGCACGGTCGTCGCCACCGCGAGCGCAGATCATCGAGACCATCGAGCGCTTCTACCGCGATCGACGGCGAAGTCGACGAGGTCATGCAGGCCGCGACCGACGAGGCCGACGACGATACCGATCTCGTCGAACCTGTCCGAGGTCGTCGAGGACGCGCCGATCGTCAAGTTCGTCAACCTGCTCGTCACCCAGGCGGTCGGCGACCGCGCGTCCGACATCCACGTCGAGCCGACCGAGACACGACCTGCGCATCCGGTTCCGCATCGACGGCGTGCTGCACGAGGTGATGCGGTCGCCCCGCAGCATCCAGGCCGGTGTGATCACGCCGCCTCAAGGTCATGGCCGACATCAACATCGCCGAGCGCCGCATCCCGCAGGACGGCCGCATCACGCATGAAGGTCGAGCGGCCGCAGCATCGACCTCCGTGTCGCGACCCTGCCGACGGTGTACGGCGAAAAGGTCGTCATGCGCATCCTCGACAAGACCCAGGCGGTCCTGCAGCTCGAGGATCTCGGGCTTCCTGCCCGAGGCGCACGACCCGTTTCGAGTCGTCGTACCGCAAGCCGTACGGCACGATCCTCGTGACCGGACCGACCGGTTCCGGGCAAGTCGACGACGCTGTACGCGACGCTCAACAGCTGAACACGCCCGACCGCAACATCATCACGGTCGAGGACCCGGTCGAGTACCGGCTGCCCGGGATCAACCAGGTGCAGATCAACCCGAAGGCCGGTCTGACCTTCGCCGGCGCATTGCGGTCGATCCTGCGCTCCGACCCCGACATCGTGCTCGTCGGTGAGATCCGTGACCAGGAGACGGCGATCATCGGCATCGAGGCCGCACTCACCGGTCACCTCGTGCTCTCGACGCTCCACACCAACGACGCCGCGTCGACTCCGATGCGACTCGTCGAGATGGGCGTCGAGCCGTTCCTCGTCACCAGCGCGCTCGACTGCGTGGTCGCGCAGCGTCTCGCCCGCAAGCTCTGCGACAAGTGCAAGGAGCCGTACCAGCCCACCGAGGCCGAGCTGATCGAAGCGGGCTGGCCGATGCCGAGGAGTTGGGCGCGGGCGAATGGCCGACCCTGCACCGGGCGATCGGGTGCGGTTCGTGCGGGCGCACCGGCTACCGCGGCCGGTTCGGCATCCACGAGGTCATGACCATGTCGGAGGAGATCGAAGCGGCTCGATCATCGAGCGCCGTTCGTCCGAAGACCTCCAAAAGGTCGCATTGATGCAAGGAATGATCTCGATGCGGGCCGACGGCCTGCGCAAGGCGGCGAAGGGCATGACGTCGCTGGAGGAGATCTTCCGGGTTGTGGCGTGAGGTCTTCAGCGGGGCCCATGTGACGCCGATACCCGGTTAGCCCAGAGCTCTGTAGGGGGACGCATCCATGCTGGCCAACCAGGCGCGACGATTCGGCGAGACGCTCGTCGACCGACACGTGCTTTCCCGAGACGACCTCGAACAGGCGATCGAGGAGGCCGAGCGCACCAAGCAGCCGCTGCCGTCCGTCCTGCTGCGGCTCGGCCTCGTCGGGAGCAAGGACCTGACCGCCGCGCTCGCCGAGCAGATGGGCGTGCGCTTCATCGACTTCCTCGAGACGCCGATCCACCAGGACGCGCCGGAGACGCTGCTCGCCCGAGCTCGCGCGCCAGTGACGTCGCGGTGCCGGTCGACTTCGAGGGCCAGAAGCTGGTCGTCGCGTTCGCCGAGCCGCCGAGCGACGACGCGCTCGCCGCGGTCGGCGCGCCACGACGCTACGAGAGTCATCCCCGCGGTCGCCGACCGCGGCGAGCTGATGCGCGCGATCGACATGATCTACGGCCCGGCGACGGCGAGGCCGCCCGAGTTCGACTCGAACGTCGGTCGTCGGCGAAGAGCCTCGAAGACGAGCTGCACATCAACGACCTGCTCGACCTCGTCATCCAGTGGGGCGGTTCCGACCTCCACCTCGCGTCGGGTTCGCCGCCCGTCATCCGCGTGCACGGCGACCTGCGGCCCGTCCCCGAGCTGCCGATCTTCAACGGTTCGCAGATCCGCCAGATGGTGTACTCGATCCTCACCCAGAAGCAGCGGGAGAAGTTCGAGAACGAGCTCGAGCTCGACACCTCGTACGCGCTGCCGGGCCAGCGGCCGCTTCCGCGTGAACGTCTTCCTGCAGCGCGACTCCGTCGGCTGCGTGATGCGTGCGATCCCGTACGACATCGTCGACTTCGAGCGCGCTCGGCATCGCCGCCGGCCGTGCAGGGCTGGGCGCACCTGCCCCGCGGCCTCGTGCTCGTCACCGGTCCGACCGGTTCGGGCAAGTCGACGACGCTCGCGTCGCTGATCGACATCGTGAACCGCGAGCGTTCGGTTCACATCATGACGGTCGAGGACCCGATCGAGTTCCTGCACTCGCACAAGCGCTCGCTGATCAACCAGCGCGAGGTCGGGGAGGACACGCACTCCTTCGCCAACGCGCTGAAGCACGTGCTGCGCCAGGACCCCGACGTCATCCTCGTCGGTGAGATGCGTGACCTCGAGACCATCTCGACCGCGCTGACCGCGGCCGAGACCGGCCACCTCGTGTTCGCGACCTTGCACACCCAGGACGCGCCGCAGTCGATCGACCGTGTGATCGACGTGTTCCCCGCGCACCAGCAGCAGCAGGTGCGGGTGCAGCTCGCGTCGGCGCTGCAGGGCATCTGCACCCAGCAGCTCGTGCCGACCGTCGACGGTCAGGGCCGCGCGGTTGCGTGCGAGGTGATGGTCGCCACCCCGGCCATCCGCAACCTCATCCGTGAGGGCAAGACCCACCAGATCTACTCGATGCTGCAGGCCGGCGGCCGCTACGGCATGGTCACGATGGACATGTCGCTCGCGCAGCTCGTGCGCAGCCGCCGCATCTCGCTCAGGACATGGCGCTCGAACGCTGCGCGCAACGAAGAAGACCTCCGCCGCCTGTTGAACGGGGCCTGATCGCAATGCCCGAAACGTTCACGCTACAAGGTCAAGGACAAGAGCGGCAAGCTCGTCGAGGGTTCAGCTCGAAGCGGAGAACGCGCAGCTCGTCGTCAGCAAGCTGCGGTCGATGGGCTACGTGCCCATCGAGATCGAGCAGCAGGGCAGGCACGAGCCTCAGCCGCGAGCTCAAGATCCCGGGCTTCTCCGACCGCATCAAGCTGAAGGACGTGTCGGTCTTCTCGCGCCAGTTCGCGACGATGATCAACTCCGGCCTGTCGCTGCTGCGCTCGCTGAACATCCTCGCCGAGCAGACCGAGAGCAAGCCGCTCGCCGAAGTCGTCAACCAGGTCCGCATGGACGTGGAGAAGGGTTCGTCGCTGTCGCAGGCGCTGGCGAAGCACCCGAAGGCGTTCAACCGCCTGTACGTGTCGATGGTGCGCGCCGGTGAGGTCGGCGGTGTGCTCGACAGCGTGCTCCTGCGCCTGGCCGACACGATCGAGAAGCAGGTCGAGCTGCGCCGCAAGGTGAAGTCGGCGATGACCTACCCGGTGGTCGTCGCCATCCTCGTGCTGACGCATCGTGACCGCGATGTTGCTGTTCGTCATCCCGATGTTCCAGGGGATCTACAAGCAACTCGGCGGCAACGCTGCCCGCGCCGACGCAGATCCTGATCGACATCTCGAACGTCGTGCCGCAAGCTCTGGTACGTCGTGTTCCTCGGCGAGATCGTCGCCGCGTTCGTGTTCCGGCGCTGGATCAACTCCGAAGAGGGCCGCAAGCGGTGGGACGCGATCAAGCTGAAGGTGCCGATCTTCGGCAAGCTCGTCCGCAAGACCGCGCTGGCCCGGTTCTCCCGGACGCTTTCGGCGCTCGTGCGCTCGGGCGTGCCGATCCTCGAGTCGCTCGACATCGTGGCCGAGACGGCCGGCAACTACGTGGTGTCGGAAGCCGTGCGCGAGACGCAGCAGCGGTGAAGCGGGGCGATCCGCTCTCGCGGCGGCTCGAGGAGCACCCGGTGTTCCCGCCGATGGTCGTGCAGATGATGGCCGTCGGTGAGGAGACCGGCGCGCTCGACGAGATGCTCGACAAGATCGCCGACTTCTACGACCAAGAGGTCGAGGCGACGGTCGACGCGTTGACGTCGCTCATCGAGCCGATCCTGATCGTGGTGATGGGTGTCGTGCGTCGGCGGCATGATCATCTCGCTCTACCTGCCGATGTTCAACATCATCAAGCTCATCAAGTAAGCGCTCCACGGACTCTCAAGGCGAGTTCCGGCTCGTTGCCGATAGGACTGTGCCGGAGTGCTCACTCTCCGTGAGCACCGTCGATCGAGCGACCTCAGAAAGGGGCCAGCCCAGTGCAGTCGATTCGTTCTTTCGTTGTCTCGGCGTCGTGACGCCGAGGAGGGATTCACCCTCATCGAGTTGATGGTGGTCGTGTTGATCATTGCCATTTTGATCGCGATCGCCATCCCGCAGTTCCTCGGTGCTCGTTCACGTGCGCAGGACGCGGCTGCGAAGTCGTGATCTTCGCAACGGTCTGACGGCGGAGAAGACGTCGTTCACCGACAACCAGAAGTACACGGCGACACGGCGAGCTGACGCGATCGAGCCGCGTGAGTGGCGACCGGCGATGCAGGCCGGCGTGTCGACTGCCGGACCGCGTACGTCGGTGTGCCTCCAGGAGACTCGAAGTCGGGACCGATTTCTTGATCGCGACGTCGCCAGCTGGTCGGCCGGCACGTATTACCCGAGGTGCCTGCGTACGCCGTGCGCAGGGCGCGGGTGCCGACTGGACCGGCTGGTGGCGGCATCAACTCGGGCACGACGTTCGATGCCGGGCCCGGACGATCCCGGCCCGTTCAAGGTCGGGTCGATGGGCTGATGCCACACGCGATGTTCACGCCATACTCAAGTCGCGGTGAGCGCGTGTCGATGATTTGCTTGCGTCGATTCGCGGGGCACCTCTACATCCCCCGGCGCTACGAAAGGGGTTATGCCAAGTGCGTTATCTTCACACACTTGCTTCCCGTCGTCGGGACGAGGAGCAGGGCTTCACGCTCATTGAGTTGATGGTGGTCGTGTTGATCATTGCCATCTTGATTGCGATTGCCATCCCGACCTTCTTGGGTGCACGATGCTCGTGCACAGGACCGTGCGGCGCAGTCCGACCTTCGGAACGCGCTGACCGCCGAGAAGACGGTGTACACCGACGCTCAGACGTACGACGGATCCGGCGCCAACATGAAGGTCGTCGAGCCGTCGCTGAGCTGGGTTGCGGTTGGCACCGTGCCGGCCAAGATCTCGCTCAACGTCGGTGACGCGTCCGTCGTCGGCGACAAGGGCACGGTCTGCATCTCGGAGGCGTCGAAGTCGGGAACCACCTTCTCGATCGCCGACGTCGCTTCGGGTACCAGCGCAGGTACCTACTTCGGCAAGGCGGTGTGCCCGGCGATCACCGGTACGCCGGCTGTCGCCTCGGCTGCTGCGGCTGGCATCGGAGCTAGCTGGTAACCAACAGCAACTGCTGTAAGTAAGCGTGAACGGGCCCGGGGCATGTCCCCGGGCCCGTTTCGTTTGCGATTGTGTTTGCCGGACAAAGAGCGCGCCGATTCAAGCGCTGTGAATTCCCCGCCGATAGTTCGCGGGGGCGTCAACCGAAAGGACGTATCAAGAACATGCGACGTGAGCATCTCGGCGCTCGCGCTGCTTGGTCGAACGAAGAAGGCTTCACGTTGTTGGAGCTGATGATGGTGGTCTTGATCATTGCCATTCTGATCGCCGTCTCATTGCCCACCTTCTTGTCAGCCACGAGTCGGACCAAGGATCGCGCGATGCAATCGAGCTCTGAGAAACGCGACGACAGGCGCCAAGAGCCTGTACCTCGGCAACGGTGATTACTCGAATGCAACGCCGGCAACGATGACGGCCGAGATCGGGAACTTGACGTTCGTCGCGGGCAACACGCAACCGACGACGCCGAACTCGGTCTCGGTTCTCCCGGTCCCGGGCAACACGGCCCAGATCATCTTGTCCGGGCAGTCGAAGTCGGGGAACTGCTTCTACGTCCTCGACGACGAGGCCGCGGGAACGACGAAGTACGCGAAGTATCCGGTCGCCCCCGGTGGGTGCCCGGCCAACACGATCACGCCCACCGACCCGGCCTGGACGACGACGTGGTAGCAGCTCGTTTCGTACCTCCGGCGAGTCTTCGCCGGGGGTACGGGCCGGCACGACTTCCCGTCTAGCCTTCTTGCATCATGACCGTCTTGGTGGCCGCGGTCAGCGGCCTGTACGGGCTCGTCATCGGATCCTTCCTCAACGTGGTCATCTGGCGCGTGCCCCGGCACGAGTCGATCGTGAAACCACCGTCGCATTGCCCCGGCTGCGACAACCAGATCAAGAACCGCGACAACATGCCCGTCATCTCGTGGCTGTTGCTCCGCGGTCACTGCCGCAACTGCGGGACCGCCATCTCCCCGCGCTATCCCGTCGATCGAGATCTTCACCGGCAGTGTTGTTCGCCGCGGTCGGTGCCCGCTTCGCGCACTCCTGGGCTCTGCCCGCGTATCTCGTGCTCGCGGGGGCGCTCGTCGCGCTTTCGGTCATCGACCTCGAGCACTACATCCTGCCGAACCGGATCCTCTACCCGGTCGACGGCGCGGCGGTCGTTCTGCTCGCGGCGGCGTCGGCCGCGCAACACGACTGGGGCGCGCTCGGGCGCGCCGCTGCTCGGCGGCATCGTCGCGTTCGCGGTCTTCTTCGTCATTCACGTCGTATCGCCGCGCGGCATGGGCTTCGGCGACGTGCGCCTCGCGTTCCTGCTCGGGCTCTGCCTCGGCTGGCTGGGTTGGGGCGAGGTCGCGGGCGGACTGTTCGCAGGATTCCTCTACGGAGCTCGTCGTGGGCATGGCGCTCGATCGCGGTGAAGGTCGCGGAGTCGGCGCCAACAGATTCCTTTCGGCCCGTTCCTGGCCGCCGGCACGATGACCTTCGTGCTCTTCGGCGTGCCGATCGTCGACTGGTACAGCCGCCTCGGCCGATAGTCGCAAATCGGCCGCTCCGCCCAAAGGGGCGGTGATTGGCGCGCCCGCAGCGATATTGCGGCGCATTTGCGTTACAGCGCGATGAGGTTGTTGTCGATTGTTGTCCTTGACGTCGGCTCGGAAGCCGGTTTCGGACAGGGGGTGACGACCGTGGGTGAACGCCAGCACGAACTGCTCACGGTGCGCGAAGTCGCAGATGCGATGCGCGTGTCGACCATGACCGTCTACCGCCTCATCCGGGCGGGCGCCCTGCCGGCGATCCGCGTCGGCAAGCACTTCCGCATTCGCGCTCGCGACCTCGACGAGTACCTCGAGGCCCAAACCTTTGGAGGAGGGGACGCATGGCCCGCCGCCTGATCGGCCTCGACATCGGCACCAACGCGGTGACGATCGCCGAGGTCACCGCCGGCACACCACCGCGCCTCGACATGTTCGCGCAGGTCGCCTTGCCGCGCGACGCGATGCGCGAGGGTGAAGTCGCCGACGAAGCCGCCATCACCGACGCCGTCGCGCGTCTGCGCACCGAGGTCGGGCTTGAAGAAGGTGCCCGTGCGCGTCGGGCATCGCCAGCCCGCGCGTTGTCGTGCGCCAGGTCGAGATGCCGGTCATGACGCGCGACGAGTTGATGAGCGCGTTGCAGTTCCAGGCGGGCGACCTCATCCCGATCCCGATCGAAGACGCGGTCCTCGACTTCGCGATCCTCGGCACCTCCACGCCGGCTCCCGATTCGGGTGCCGAACCGACGATGCAGGTGTTGCTCGTCGCCGCGTACGAGGCGACCGTCGCCAAGCTCGTCTCCGCGATCGAGGCCGGCGGCCTCGAGGTCGGCGCGGTCGACCTCATCCCGCTCGCCCTCACCCGGGCTCTGGCCCGCCCCGCGACAGTTCCGGTTGCCGCCGGCGCCGCGGGCGGAGTGTCGCTCGACGAACACCCCGGCGCGGAGGGCATCGTGTCGTTCGGTGGCGGCGTCACCGCGATCGCGGTGCACGAGAACGGCATCCCGCAGTTCGTGCGTGTGCTCGGCACCGGTGGGCGTGAGCTCACCGACGCGATCGCCACCGATCTCGAGTGTGCCGCCGGAGACCGCGGAGGCGCTGAAGCGCGCGCTCGCCAACCCTGCGCCCGACGAGATGGTCACCCGGGCCCGCACCTCGATCGACCGTCCGCTGTCGGTGCTGCTGGACGAAGTCCGCAGCTCGATCGACTACTACCGCAACCAGCCCGGTTCGGCGCAGTTGCGCCGCGTCGTCGTCACCGGCGGATCCGCGCAGCTCCCCGGTTTGCCCGAGCGCCTTTCGGCGCTCGTCGGCGTGCCCGTCGAGCCCGCGTACATGCACGACCTGTTGCGCATCGGCGACATCGGGTTCGCGCCCGACGAGTTGCCCCGCCTCGAGCCCTACCTGCCGGCGCCCGTCGGTCTGGCGCTCGGCGGCGCGGACATCGGCACGGTCATCGACCTGCTTCCCCGGCGCCGGCACTCTTCGGCGAAGTCGGGCAGCGGCGTCCGCGGCCTCGACCGGCGCATCCTCGCCGCCGCGTTGGTGGGCGTGGTTGCGCTCGGTGCCGGGACGTATCTCGGTCACGGTGACGTCGCCAGCGCGAAGAAGAAGCAGGCGAGCTCCGAGACCCAGGTCAAGAAGCTGCGCTCGCAGCTCTACTACGAGCAGCAGGCCGCCGCGGGAACGAGCAGCGGAGGCACGACGTCCTCGGTCGAGCTGAAGTCCGACATCAAGGGGATCCTCGGTGAAGACGTGGCCTGGACGCCGCTGCTGACGGCCCTCGGCGCGGACCTCCCGGCCGGCGTCTCCATCTCGTCGTTCACCGGGACGCACACGATCCCGGTCGCGGCGGTGGCCGTCACCCCGACGACGGTCGCGGGTGCGACCGCGACCGCGACGCCGGCGGCCGCGACGCCGGTGACGCCCGTCGCGAATCCCAACGACATCTGCAGCAGTGTGGTCGCACCGGCGGGCACCGTTTCGATCAGCGGGACTGCGCCGAGCCTGCCTTCGGTCGCCGCGCTCCTGGATGCCCTGAAAGCAGATCCGGATCTCGCGGAGAACTGGGTCCCGACGGTGAAGGCCGGAACCAACAACGTCACCTTCTCGCTCTCGGCGACGCTCGGCACGGGCGCGCGCGGGAATCGCCTGGAGACCTTCTTTAAGGGGCCGAAGTGCAAGTAAAGACCAAGAACCTGATCGTCGGCACGCTGATCGTCGTGTTCGTCGGAGCGATGTGGTACCAGTTCGTGTACTCGCCGATGGAGAGCAAGGCGTCGAAGGCGAAGGCCGCGGCCCACGACTCCGACGTCCAGGCGACCAACCTGAAGCAGGCGCTCGCCGCGTCGTCGGGGAAGAAGGCGAACCCCAAGACCGACGTTGCGAACAGCGATCTGATCGCCGCGCTCCCGGCGGACTCGGCCGAGGCGAGCTTCTTCCGTGAGCTCGACACCCTGCGGGCCTCCTCCGGTGCCGACTGGCAGTCGGTGAGCCCGAGCACGCCGACACCCACCGGTTCGCTCGGCGTCATCAACGTGGGCATCTCCGTCTCCGGAGACGAGGCCCAACTGGAGCGCTACGCCGCGGGCCTGGCCTCCATGAAGCGCATCTTCGTCGTCGACAACCTGTCGATCGCCGGCGGTGCGACGGATGGCGGCACGGGCGCGTCCGGCGGTACCGGGCCCCTCTTCTCGGGTTCCAAGCTCTCGATGTCGGTGTCGGGCCGGATCTTCAGCCAGACCACGGCGTTGGCGCCGACCGCGACCGGAGCGACCGGGGCAACGGGCGCGACCGGGACGACTCCGGCCGCGACGAGCACTCCGGCGGCCGCCGGTGGTCAGACCGGCGTGGTGAACGGCTAGGGCGATACCGCACAGAAGATGCGGCGCGGAGATACGGCGAGGTGCGTAGGCCGCTGCCGTAGAATCCGGTGACCCGACCCACGTGACGGCGGCGACCTCGAGGTCGCCGCCGATCCAGGAGGCACCGTGTTGCGGTTCCTGACGGCGGGCGAGTCCCACGGCCCGGCCCTGGTGGTCACCGTCGAGGGCCTGCCCGCCGGTCTTCCCATCCTCGATCGACGACATCGCCGGTGAGCTCGCTCGCCGCCGACTCGGCTACGGCCGCGGCCCGCGGATGCGCTTCGAGAAGGACGAGGTCGAGTTCCTCGGCGGCGTCCGCCACGGCCGCACGCTCGGCAGCCCGCTCGCGATCCTCGATCCGCAACAGCGAGTGGGCGACGGGCAAGTGGGCCGAGGAGATGTCGGCGGCGCCCGGTCGCGACCGCGTCGCCGCTGACCCAGCCCCGCCCGGGTCACGCCGACCTCGCGGGCATGCAGAAGTACGGCTTCGACGACGCGCGCGACGTGCTCGAACGCGCGTCGCGCACGCGAGACCGCGGCGCGGGTCGCGGCCGGCGCGGTGGCCAAGGCGCTGCTCGTCGCACCTCGACGTCTCGGTGCTGAGTCACGTCGTGCAGCTCGGCGCGGCGACCGCCCAGATCGCGCACCGCCCGACGCCCGCCGACCTCGAGCGCGATCGACACCTCCGAGGTCCGCTGCTTCGATCCCGACTCCGAGGCCGACATGATCCGCGAGATCAAGGAGGCGGCCAAGGCCGGCGACTCGCTCGGGGGAGTGGTCGAGGTGCTCGGCTACGGCGTCCCGCCCGGGCTCGGTTCGCACGTGCACTGGGACCGGCGCATCGACGGCCTGCTCGCGCAGGCGCTGATGAGCATCCAGGCGATGAAGGCCGTCGAGATCGGCGACGGCTTCACCGTCGCCGGCGTGCGCGGCAGCGTCGCGCACGACGCGATCTCCTGGGACGCCGACGAACGCGAGTACCGCCGCGAGTCGGCGCGCGCCGGCGGCATCGAAGGCGGCATGACCACCGGCGACCTCGCTGGTCGCGCGCGTCGCGATGAAGCCGCTCGCCACACTCAACCGGCCGGTGCTGAAGACCGTCGACGTCGAGACCAAGGAGGAGACGGTCTCGTTCAAGGAGCGCACCGACGTGACCGCGGTCCCGGCCGCGGGTGTCGTCGCCGAGACGATGGTCGCGCTCGTGCTCGCGTCGGAGGCGTTGCGCAAGTTCGGCGGCGACTCGCTCGACGAGTTCGTCCGCAACCACGACGCGTACCGCGCCACGCTGAAATGACGGCGAAGCACCTCGTGCTGATCGGGCTGATGGGCGCGGGGAAGACGACGGTCGGGACCGAGTGCGCGCGGCGGCTCGGGCGCGCGTTCGTCGACACCGACGAGCTCGTCTGCCAGACCGCGCAGATGACGCGTGGAGGAGCATCTTCGCCACGGCCGGGCGAGCCGGAGTTCCGGCGTATCGAGCGCGAGGTCGTGGCCGACGTGTGCGCGTCGCCGGAGCCGCTCGTGATCGCGTGCGGCGGCGGCACGGTGCTCGATCCCGACAACCGCCGCGCCCTGCGCGCCGCGGGCGTGGTCGTGTGGTTGCGGGCCCCGGCCTCGACGCTGCTGACTCGCGTCGGCGACGGCTCGACCCGACCGTTGCTGCGCGACGATCCCGCAGGCGCGCTGGCCCGGCTCGAGCGGCTGCGGGAACCGGCCTACGAAGCGGCCGCGCACGCCGGGGTCGACACCGAGGCCCTCGATATCGCGCAGGCCGCCGACGCGGTGCTGTCGATCTTCGGCGAGGCCGCGGCGTGACCGTTCGCATCCCCGTCGATCTCGGCGCGCGCGGCTACGACATCGTGGTCGGGCGGCGCCGCGATCGGGGATCTGGCGACGGTGCTCGCGGGCCGCCGGCGCGTCGCGGTCGTGACCCAGGCCGAGATCCCGAAGGGGTGCGTCGACACCGACGCGGGCCGTGCTCTCCCAGGCGGGCGTCGCGCACGAGGTCTTCTTCATGGGCGAGGGCGAAGACCACAAGACGCTCGCCACCGTCGACGACCTGTGCCGGCAGTTCGCGCAGTGGGGCCTGCTGCGCGGCGACGCGGTGGTCGCGCTGGGCGGCGGGGTGGTCGGCGACACCGCCGGCTTCGCCGCCGCGGTGTACCACCGTGGCGTCGACGTGGTGCAGGTGCCGACCACGCTGCTGGCGATGGTCGACTCCGCGATCGGCGGCAAGACCGGGGTCAACCTGCCCGAGGGCAAGAACCTGGTCGGCGCGTTCCACCAGCCGATCGCGGTGCTCGCCGACTCCGGACAGCGCTCGCGACGTTGTCCGACCGCGAGTACCGCTGCGGACTCGGCGAGATCGCGAAGTACGCGATTGCTCGGTGACGACTTCGTCTCGCGCCCGTTCGGCCGGTCTGGTCGCGCGCGATCCCGCGGTGCTGGGCGAGGTCGATCGCGCGCGTGCGTCGGAGATCAAGGCGCGCGTACGTCGCCGCCGACGAGCTCGAGCGAACCGGGTGCGCGCGCGATCCTCAACTACGGGCACACGCTCGCCCACGCGCTCGAGATCACGACCGGTCACGCGTTGCTGCACGGCGAGGCGGTCGCGATCGGCCTCGTGTTCGCCGCGAACCTCGCCGCCACGCTCGAACGCATCGATCATCACGCCGTCGAGCATCACGAGTTCCTCCTGTCGGAGCTCGGGCTGCCCACGCACGCGCCGCCCGGCCTGCACGCCGACGACGTGCTCGCAGATCATGGCGCGCGACAAGAAGTCGGGCGGCGGGCTCACGTTCATGCTGGCGGGGCCGAGCGGAATCGAGCGGGTCGACGATCCGGATCCGGCCGCGGTGCACAAGGCGCTCGCCGCCAGCGGGATAGAGGTGTAGCGGTCATGGCGACGATCCTGTTGCTCTCGGGTCCGAACCTGAACCTGCTCGGCGAACGCGAGCCCGAGCACTACGGCACCACCACGCTCGCCGAGCTCGTCGACATCGCGGCCAAGGCGGCGGCCGAGCGGGGCCTACGACGTCGAGCACCTGCAGTCGAACCACGAGGGCGCGCTCGTCGACGCGATCCACGGCGCACGTGGTCGGTGCGCGGCGATCGTGTTCAACCCGGGCGCGTTCTCGCACTACGCGTACGCGCTCACCGACGCGCTCGCCACGTTCGACGGGCGTCAAGATCGAGGTGCACCTGTCGAATCCGCACGCGCGCGAGGCGTGGCGGCACCATTCGGTGATCTCCCCGGTCGTCGACGGCACGATCACCGGGCTGCGGGCCACCGGCTACCGCTACGCGATCGACGCGGCGGCCACGCTGTTGGAGGAGACGCACATGAGCTCGACCATCTCGACCCAACCGTTGGCCGCCGCTCGAGATCGGCACGCGGCTCGGCCGCCTGCAGGACCGGCTCGAGCCGAGCCGGTCTCGACGCGCTGCTCGTCACGAAGCTGGCGAACGTCCGCTACCTCACCGGGTTCACCGGCTCGGCGGCGATGTTGCTCGTCACGCGCGACCGACGCGCGCTTCGTCACCGACGGCCGCTACACGCAAGCAGTCGGGCGAGGAGCTCGACGCGGCCGGCGTCGACGTGCGCAGATCGAGATCGGACTCACCGGTGCCGCGCAGCGCGAGATCCTCGTCGCGCGCGGTCAGCGCCGGATCCCGGCTCGGGCTCGAGGAGCACAGCGTCACGCTGGGCCGCAGCAGCTCGAGCTACGCGACGGCGTTCGTCGGCGTCGAGCTCGTGCCCGCGGGCGAGCTCGTCGAGGACCTGCGCCGGGTGAAGGACGCGGGCGAGATCGATCGCATCCGGCGCGCGTGCGCGATCGCCGACGACGCGTTCCAGGCGCTGCTCCCGATGCTCGCCGACGCGCCCGACCGAGCAGCGAGTTCGCGCTCGCGCTCGAGTTCGCGATGCGCGAGCGCGGCGCGAGCGGCAACAGCTTCGACCCGATCATCGCGTCGGGCCCGAACGGCGCGAAGCCGCACCACGTGCCGAGCGAACGCGTCATCGAGCGCAACGAGCTCGATCGTCTGCGACTTCGGTTGCATCGTCGACGGCTACTGCTCCGACATGACCCGCACCGTGTCCGTCGGCGATCCCGGCCCCGATGCCGCGCCACCTCTACGACGTGGTGCTGCAGAGCCAGCAGGCGGGCCGCGGCCGCGGTCGCGGTCGACGTCGCGTGCGCCGAGGTCGATCGGGCGTGCGCGCGACGTCATCGCCGACGCCGGTTGGGCCGAGGCGTTCTCGCACTCGACCGGCCACGGTGTCGGCCTCGAGATCCACGAGGCGCCCCGGGTGGCCGCGACGGCCGGTGATACCTTGCTCCTCGGCGACGTCGTCACCGTCGAGCCGGGCGTCTACCTCCCCGGAATCGGCGGCGTGCGCATCGAGGACACCGTCGTCGTCGGCGCGACGGGCGCCGAAGCCCTCACCCTGACCCCCAAGGATCTCGTGTTGTGAGCATCTCCACGAACGACCTGAAGAACGGCATGGCGCTCGACCTGCCCGAAGGCCTCGTGACCGTCGTCGAGTTCCAGCACGTGAAGCCGGGCAAGGGCGGCGCGTTCGTGCGCACCAAGCTGAAGAACGTGCGCACCGGCGCGGTGCTCGACCGCACGTTCCGCGCCGACGAGAAGGTCAAGCTCGCCGTCATCGACAAGCGCGAGATGCAGTTCCTCTACCGCGAGGGCACCGACTACGTCTTCATGGACACCGAGACGCTACGACCAGCTGCAGGTGCCGGCCGACGAGCGTCGGCAACGCGGTCAACTACCTGAAGGAAGGCGACACCGCCGTGCTGCCCGACCTACGAGGACGAGGTCGTCGGCGTCGAGCTGCCCGCCGTCGGTCGAGCTCGTCGTCACCGAGACCGAGCCGGGCATGCAGGGCGACCGCGTGTCGGGCGCGCGCAAGGCCGCGACGCTCGAGACCGGCCTCGTCGTGCAGGTGCCGCTGTTCGTGAACGTCGGCGATCGTGTCAAGGTCGACACGCGCTCCGGCGAGTACCTGTCCCGTACCTGAGCGAGCGAGGGAGACACCGGTGGCGACGCGCCGCGCTGCGCGGGAACGGGCCCTGGGTCTCGCTTACGAAAGCGAGCTCCGCGGCCTGAGCGCGGAGTCGTTGCTCGCCGAGCAGCCGGTCGAACCCGACGAGTACGCGTGCCGGATCGTGCTCGGCGTCGACGACGCACCGCGACGAGATCGACGCGCTCATCCGCAAGTTCTCCGAGCACTGGTCGCTCGAGCGCATGCCGGTGGTCGACCGCGCGCTTGTTGCGGCTCGGCACCTACGAGCTCGCGTGGGAGCCCGAGACGCCGACCGGCGCGATCATCACCGAAGCGGTCGAGCTCGCCAAGCAGTACTCCACCAAGGACTCCGGGCGATTCGTGAACGGTCTGTTGGCGCGCATCGCCGAAGACGTGCGGGCCGCGCCCGTCGGCGTCGAGGACGTCCACGTCGCGGAGGAGTGATGAGCTCACCCGACATCCAAGAGATCACGATCCCCGACACCGTCGAGGAGCTGCTCGGCGGTCGAGGATGCCCGCCCCGACGTTCCGTGGGTCGTGATCGTGTGGAACGACCCCGTCAACATGTTCGCCTACGTCATCTTCGTGTTCCAGAAGCTCTTCGGGTACTCGCGGGCGAAGGCGAGCCGGCTGATGATCCAGGTGCACTACGAGGGCAAGGCCGTCGTCGCGAACGGGTCGCGCGAGAAGTGCGAAGCCGACGTCGCCCGCCTGCACGCCTACGGGCTGTGGGCGACGATGCAGAAGGACGACTGAATGGCGCGGCGGATGTTCGGACGCGCGCCGCGGTGGTGCGCTCGTCGTCACGCTCTACGAGCAGGAGGCGGAGCTGCTCGCGATGACCGTGCACGACATGTCGGGCATCGTCGAGGCACCCCCGGACGGCGACGTCCGCGACCGGCTCTACCCGCGCGCGTATCTCGACCCGACCGAGGAGACCGCCGAGGGCGAGTACGCACGCGCTCGTGCACGACGACCTCGTCCGGTCGCGCCAGGAGGCGTTCGCGCTCATCGAGGCCGGACTCGATTCGGCCAAGCCCAACCGGAAGGGATTGATCGAGATCACCCTGGGGCCCGACGAGGAGATGCAGTGGCTGACGGCGCTCAACGATGCCCGGCTCGTGATCGGGACCGCGCTGGGCGTGACCGAGGAGACCGACACCGACTACCCGCGTGACGACCCGCGTTTCGAGTACGGCGTGCTCTACGGCTGGCTCACACAAATGCACTTCGAGCTCGTCACCGTCATGCTCGACGAGCTGGGCGAGGACGGCTCCGACGATCCCACTCTGGCGGGCTGAGCCCGCCGTTCGGAGGGGCGCCCACCGTCGCCTACCCTGGGCGGCGATATGCAGTTGCCGACTTCGCCCGTCGACGGGATCGACGGCTCGCGCGATCCGCGAGCGGTGGCCGACGACGTGTTCCGTGCGGTCTCGACGGCTGATGCGGGGCGCCGACGACGTGGTCGGGCTCGCGATCGTCGCGTTGCTGTCCGGCGGCCACCTCCTCGTGGAGGGCGTGCCCGGCACGGGCAAGACGCTCTTGGCCAAGGCTCTCGCCAGCGCCATCGGCGGCCGTTTCGGGCGGGTGCAGTGCACGCCCGATCTCCTGCCCGCCGACGTCACCGGCACATCGGTGTACAGCCCCGCGACCGGCGACTGGCAGTTCCGGGCCGGGCCGGTCTTCGCCAACGTCCTGCTCGTCGACGAGGTCAACCGCGCCTCGCCCCGCACCCAGGCCGCGTTGCTCGAGCCGATGGAAGAGCATCAGGTCACGATCGACGGCGTGACCCACCCGCTGCCCGTGCCGTTCTTCTTCGTCGCGACCGAGAACCCGTTCGGGCACGCGGGCACCTTCCCGTTGCCCGACAGCCAGCTCGACCGGTTCGCGATCGTCTGCACGATCGGGCGCCCGGGCCGCGAAGCCGAGCGCCAGATCCTGAGCGGCGACGGCGGCGTCGACGCGCTCGACGACATCGAGCCCGTCACCACACCCGCCGAGCTCGAACGGTCGATCGCCGCGGTTCGCCACGTCCACTGCGCGGCGACCGTTCTCGACTACGTGCTCGACGTCGCCGACGCCACCCGCAACCATCCCGGCGTCGCGCTCGGCGCGTCGCCGCGCGCGAGCCTCAGCTTGCTGCACGCCGCGCAGGCCCACGCCACCGTGATGGGCCGCGACTTCGTCTCGCCCGACGACGTCAAAGCCGTCGCCGCCGGCGTCGCTCGCGCATCGCATCGTGCTCGCGACCGGTGTCGACGTGCGCGGCCGGCTGCGCGCGTGATCGGCGAGATCGTCGATCGCGTCGCCGCTCCGCATCCGTGACATCTCCGGGTCACCCCGGTCCCGCGTCCCCCGGACTCGCGTCGCCGGGGGCCGCGCTGCGGGGAACGCCGGCCGGGCATCAGGGTCCGGGCGACCTCACGCTCACGTCGATCGTGCTGTTCACGCTCGGTGCGTACGGCGTGGCCGCGGGCGCGGCGACCGGCCAAGCAAGCGGTCGTCGCCGTCGGGGTGTTCGCGTTCACGCTGTTCGTGATCGGGATCCTGTGGCCGATCTGGACGTTGGCGCGGCTTGCGTGTCGACGGTGATCGCGCCGACCGACGCGACCGTCGGCGACACGGTCGACCTGCGCATCGCGATTTCCGGCCGAGCCGGTCGCGTCGACGTGCGCGTGCTCGATCCACCGGGCGTGTGGTGGCGCACCGCGGCGCCCGCCGAAGGTGTGCTCCCGCATTCGGCCGTTCGGCGTGGCGTGTTCCGGTCGGTGCGCGTCGCAGCTCCGCACGCTCGGCGCCGCTCGGCGTGTTCGTGCGCGCCCGCACGGTTCGGGTCCCGCTGCCCGGCCACGATCGCCGTCGCGCCCCGCCCGAGCGTCGCGCCCGCGGTGCTGCAGCCCTTGCCCGACGAGCGGTTGGCCGCGGGCTCACCGCTTCTCCTGCGCGGCGCGGGCGACACGGTCAGCGCGGTGCGTCCGTACGCGCCCGGCGATCCGGCCCGGCTCGTCCACTGGCCCACGAGCGCGCGACGGGGCGAGATCGTGGTGCGCGAGCACGAGCCGCCGCCCGCGCTCGGCATCGCGCTCGTCGTCGACCTCCGCGCCGACTCGCCCGACGCCGCGCCGGAAGCCGCCGCGAGCCTCGCCGCCGGAATCGGTACCGCCACGTTGGCCGCCGGGGGTGTGGTCTGGCTGCGGCACCTTCGCCGACGGCGCGCCGCGTCGGCGAGATCGTGACCGATGCGCGCGATCTCGGGCGCCGCCTCGCGCACGCGACGGTCGGCGAACCGCCGCCCCCGCCCGACGGTTGGCCCACGGAATGGGTGCACGCATGAGTCGGACCCGATCCGGTCCGGTCACGGCCCCGGACAAGGGCGCGAAGCCCGCGACGCGTCGCGTCGCGCCGGCGTATCGCATCGTGGCCATCCCGGCCGCGCTCGCGCTCGGCTCGGTCGGCGGGATCGCGGCCGAGCACGCGAATTTCCCGTGGGTGATCGGCGCGCTGGCGGGCGGCGCCGCCGCCGCGCTCGGCGTGCTCGCGCTGCCGTCGATACCGACACGCCGGGCGACGGTCGTCCTCCTCGGGCTCGGCGGGCTCGCCGCGCTCCGGCACGCGTCGTTCGCGGGCGCCGATCGGAGCTGGCTGCTCGTGATCTGGGCCGCGGCGACGATGCTCACGCTCGTGCTGGTCGACCGGGCCGACGCGGAGACGGTTCCCGCGCTCGCCGGGCGGTGCCGCGCTGCCGAACCGGCTGGGGGAGACCGCGCGCGTCGGCGGCATCATCGGGCTGGTCGTGATCGTCGCCGCAGTCGCGTTCGTGCCGACCGTCACCGCCCATCTCGGCCGCCACGTCTGGCCGGGCCTGGAACCGAACTTCAGCGACCGGGCCGCGGCGCCGTCGTCGTTGACGTCGAGCAACGAGCTCGACCTCACGACCCGGCCCCGTCTCTCCGACGCGGTCGTGTTCACCGTCGACGCGTCCCGACGCCGACTTCTGGCGGGGCGAGACGTTCGACGTCTACAACGCGACCGGTAGCGGCAACGACAATCGATCGAGCTGGTCGAGCAGCGCGCCCGACCCCGACCCCCCGCACGAGTTCCTGCCGCACGACGGCACCACCGTCGACATCGCCCCCGACCTCTACGACGACGGCGCGGCAGGTCGGCAACGAGTTCCGCCAGACGTTCCACATGGAGGCGCGGTACTCCGACGTCGTGTTCGCGGCGCCGAGCGCCCGGGTCGTGGAGACCGACCGGCTGCTGTACGAACAGCCCGACGGCACGGTTCGGGTCGAGTCCGACAAGGGGTTCTCGCCGGGCTTCGGCAAGGGCGCGGTGTACACGGTCACGAGCCGCAGCCTCCCCGTGACCGAAGCGACCCTGCGGGCGGCCGACGCCACGCCGGTACCGCCGCCGATCCGGGAGCAGTACGCGCAAGACCCGACGCAGACCACGGCCCGGGTGCGCGAGCTCGCGCGACAGATCACGGCGGGTGCGCCGACGACCTACGACAAGGTGCGCGCCATCGAGAGCTGGATGGGCGCGAACACGAAGTACTCCCTGAACGCGCCGCTCTCGCCGCCGGGCGTCGACGTGGTCGACGACTTCTTGTTCCACACGCACCTCGGCTGGTGCGAGCAGATCGCGAGCAGCCTCGTCGTCCTGGCCCGCAGCGTCGGGATCCCGGCCCGGCTCGTCACGGGCTTCGTGCCCGGTACGCGCGACGGCGCTCACCGGGCGGTTCGTGGTCCGCGAGAACGACGCGCACGCGTGGGCGGAGATCTACTTCCCGGGTATCGGCTGGCAGGGCTTCGACCCGACGGCCTCGGTCCCGCTCGCCGGCGACGCCAAGCCGGGCGGCTCGTGGTTGTCGGACGCGCGCCGCAACGCGGTACCGCTCGGGCATCGCTGGTCGGGCTCGTGCTCGCCGCCGCGATCGCGACCCCCGAGATCATCGCCTACCGGCGACGCCGCCTCGCCCGGCGGGCCTCGTGGAGCGCGGCCGCGTTGCACCGCCTGGAACGCGTGGGGCGCAAGGCGGGCCGGGCGCGGGCACCGGCGGAGACGCCGCGGGAGTACGCGTGCGCGCTGGCGGAACGGCTCGGCGACGACCGCCTGGCCGCGGTCGGCGAGACGCTCGACGCGGAGCTGTATTCCCCGCGCGGCGCGCCCGATTCCGATCGCGCCGAAGCCGACGCGGTGCTAACCTCGCTCTGACCGTGAAGGGGATCCTGTGAGGTCCCTACGGAGGAGTAGGCGATGTCGCCGCAGCATGCCGGGAATCAACCGGTCGAGAATCAGGACGCGGCGAGAGCCCCGGTCCGGGGTTCCCCGTCTCGATTCTCCGGCTGACGGTCCCGACACCACGGCTCCCGCGGTCCTGCGCACGCACGTGTTCGACGCCGCCGACCTGCGGCGGGCGCTGACCCGCATCGCGCACGAGATCGTCGAGCGCAATCACGGCGCCGACCAGGTCGTGCTCGTCGGGCTCTACACCGCGTGGCGTCGCGCTCGCGCAGCCGGCTCGCGGCCGCGATCGCGCTCGTTCGAGGGGGTCGAGCGTGCCGCTCGGCGCGCTCGACGTCGCGTTCTACCGCGACGACATCGGGCTGCGGCCGGTCGCGCCGCTCGGCCCGACCGAGGTGCCCGACATCGCGGGCAAGGTCGTCGTGCTCGTCGACGACGTGCTGTTCACCGGGCGCACCGCGCGCGCCGCGCTCGACGCGCTGCACGAGCTCGGGCGGCCGCGGGCCGTGCAGCTCGCGGTGCTCGTCGACCGCGGTCACCGCGAGCTGCCGTTGCGCGCCGACTACGTGGGCAAGAACCTTCCGACGCGTTCGAGCGAAGACGTGCGGGTCCGGCTCGCCGAGGTCGACGGCGACGACGGTGTCGAGCTCTGGGGCGTGCCGGAGCGAGAGGATCGGCGAAACTCGTGAAGCACCTGCTCTCGATCGACGACCTGGGCGGACGGGCGGGGATCGAGTCGATGCTCGACCTGACCGACTCGTTCCTCGAGGTGACCCAGCGCGACATCCCGAAGGTCCCGGCGCTGCGCGGCAAGACCGTCGTGTCGCTGTTCTACGAGGACTCGACGCGCACGCGCCTCTCGTTCGAGACCGCGGCCAAGCGGCTCTCGGCCGACACGATGACCTTCTCGGTCGCCGACGTCGTCGGTGAAGAAGGGCGAGAGCCTGCTCGACACCGTGCAGACGATCGACGCGATGGGTGTCGACGCGATCGTCGTGCGGCATCCGGCCGCGCGGCGCGCCGCACCGCGTCGCGTCGTGGACGTCGGCGCAGCGTGGTCAACGCGGGCGACGGCCGCCACGAGCACCCCACGCAGGCGCTGCTCGACGCGTTCACGCTGCGCCGGCACCGCGGCCCGTCGCTCGACGGTTGCCGGGTCGCGATCGTCGGCGACATCCGCCACTCCCGTGTGGCCCGCAGCGATGTCATCGCGTTCCACGCGCTCGGCTGCGAGCTCACGCTCGTCGGCCCGCCCACGCTCATGCCCGAGCGCCTCGACGGCTGGCCCGTCACGCGTCACCAGCGACCTCGACGACGTGCTCCCCGACGTCGACGTCGTCTATCTGCTGCGCATCCAGACGCGAACGGATCGGGCAGGCGTTGTTCCCGTCGCTGCGCGAGTACTCCGCGCGCTGGGGTCTGAGCGTCGAACGGGCCGCCCGTTGCAAGCCCGACACGCTCGTGATGCATCCCGGCCCGATGAACCGGGGCATCGAGATCGCGGGCGAGGTCGCCGACTCGGCCCGCTCGCTCGTCACCGAACAGGTCGCCAACGGTGTGGCGGTCCGCATGGCCGTGCTCTGGTCGCTGCTCGGCTCCGGAGGTCCCGATTGTCTGAGTCGCAGGTTTCCGCCGGCGAAGTCCTCATCCAGGGCGGCCGCGTCCTCGACGCGACCGGCGACCACGGCCGCCGACGTGCGCGTCGTCGACGGACTGATCGCCGAGGTCGGTGCGGCGTTGTCGCCGTCGGCCGGTGCGACCGTGCTCGACGCGCGAGGGCTGCGTCGTCGCGCCCGGCCTCGTCGACATCCAGGTGCACTTCCGCGAACCGGGCCGCGAAGACGCGGAGACGATCGAGACCGGCTCGCGGGCCGCCGCGCTCGGCGGGTGCACCGCCGTGGTCTGCATGCCGAACACCGATCCGCCCATCGACGACGCCGCGGTCGTGCAGTCGATCCTCGACCGCGGCCGCGCGATCGGCCTCTGCGACGTGCCGTCGCCGGTGCTGCATCACCAAGGGCCGCCGGGGCGAGGAGCTCGCGCCGATGGGCGAGCTGTACGACCTCGGCGTGCGCGTGTTCACCGACGACGGCGACTGCGTGGCCGACGCCCGCGTGATGCGGCACGCGTTCGAGTACGCCGCCGCGCTGCCCGGCGCGGTGCTCGCCCAACACGCCGAAGATCCCGCGCTCGTGCGCGGCGGTCACATGCACGAAGGCGCGTGGTCGGCGCGGCTCGGCATCCCCGGCCGCCCGGCGGAAGCCGAGTCGACGATCGTCGCCCGCGACCTGCAGCTGGCCAAGCTCACCGGCGGTCGTTACCACGTGCTGCACATGTCGTGCGCGGCCGTCGGCCGAGCTCGTGCGCGCCGCCAAGGCCGACGGCGTGCGCGTCACGGCGGAGTGCACGCCGCAGCATCTCGTGCTCACCGACGAGTCGTGCTCGCGACTTCGACCCGGTCGTTCAAGATGAACCCGCCGCTGCGCGAGCAGCGCCGACGTCGACGCGTTGCGCGCCGGCGCTCGCTCGACGGCACCATCGACGCGATCGCCACCGATCACGCGCCGCACACCGCCGGAGAGCAAGGACGTGCCGTTCGAGGAGGCGCCGCCGGGCATGCTCGGCGTGGAGACCGCGCTGGCGGTCGTGCTCACCACGCTCGTCGAGCCGGGCGTGCTCACGCTCGCGCGAGGCGCTCGGCGCGCTGTCGTGGCAGCCCGGCGCGCGTCGTCGGCCTCGACGCCGACGGCCACGGCGGTCCGGTCGCGGCCGGCCGCGCCCGCGAACCTCTGCGTGATCGACCCCGCGCACACGCTGGTCGGTCGACGCCGACGCGCCTCGCGAGCAAGTCGCCGCAACTCGCCCTGGGACGGGCTGGAAGCTCACCGGCAAGGTCCGGCACACCATCCTGCGGCGGCACCCCGACCGTCCGCGACGGCGAGCGCAACCAAATGAAGCCCGAAAACCCTGCCATCAGATGGCAGCAAACTCGTCTCCATGAAGCAAAACCCCTGCCATCTGATGGCAGGGGAAATGCTCGCATGAAGCAAATCCTGCCGACGTGGGATCGGGGCGGTGCAGATGACCGAGGCGTTGTTGGTGCTGGCCGACGGCGAGACGTTCGAGGGCGACGCGGTCGGGCTATCAGCCCGACCGACGGTGTGGCGACGGGCGAGGTCGTGTTCAACACCGCGCTCGTCGGGCTACCAGGAGATCCTCACCGATCCGTCGTACGCCGGGCAGATCATCACGTTCACGTATCCGCACATCGGCAACTACGGCGTGAACGAGCGACGACGACGAGGCGCGGGCCCCGCACTGCCGGGGCGTGATCGTCCGCGATCTGGCCCGCCGGCCGTCGAACTGGCGCGCGACCGACGATCTCGACGGCTTCCTCGACCGGCACGAGGTCGCCGGGCATCGCGGGCATCGACACCCGGCGGCTGACGCGCCACATCCGCAGCGCGGGCGCGATGCCCGGCGCGTTCGGCGTCGCCGACCGCGACACGCTGCTCGCGGCCGCGCAGGCCGACGGCGGCACCGACGGTCGCGACCTCGTCGTCGGAGGTCACCACCACGGAGCCGTACACGGTCGGACCCGACGACGCGAGTCTGTACGTGGTCGCGTACGACTTCGGGATCAAGCGGTCGATCCTCGACCAGCTGGTCGGCGCGGGCTGTCAGGTCGAGGTCGTGCCCGCGGGCACGAGCGGCGCCGAGGTGTTGGCCCGTGCCCCCGACGGCGTGTTCCTGTCGAACGGTCCCGGCGATCCCGCCGCGGTCGCGACGCGCGCGTCAGAGCGTCGAGCGACGCTGCTCGGCAACGTCCCGGTGTTCGGCATCTGCCTCGGCCACCAGATCATGAGCCTCGCCCTCGGCGCGGAGACCTTCAAGCTGCGCTTCGGTCACCACGGCGGCAACCATCCGGTGCGACACCTGCCGACGGGCCGGGTCGAGATCACCAGCCAGAACCACAACTACGCGGTCGACGCAACATCGTTGCCCGACGGCAGCGTCGTCACGCACCTGAACCTGAACGACGGCGACGTCGAAGGCGTGCGCAGTGCCGACCTCCGCGCGTTCAGCGTGCAGTACCACCCCGAAGCGGGTCCGGGCCCGCACGACGCGCGCTACCTGTTCGAGGAGTTCATCGAACTCATGCGGGCGAGCTGAGCGATGCCGCGCCGCGACGACATCGAGACGATCCTGCTCATCGGGAGCGGGCCCGATCGTGATCGGCCAGGCGTGCGAGTTCGACTACTCGGGCACGCAGGCGTGCCGGGTGCTGCGCGAAGAGGGCTACCGCGTCGTGCTCGTGAACTCGAACCCGGCGACGATCATGACCGACCCCGAGTTCGCCGACGCCACCTACGTCGAGCCGCTCGACGTACCGACCCTCGAGCGGATCATCGACAAGGAACGACCCGACGCGTTGCTGCCGACGCTCGGCGGTCAGACCGGTCTCAACCTCGCGATCGCGCTGCACGAAGCGGGCGTGCTCGAGAAGTACAACGTCGAGATGATCGGCGCCAACGTCGAGGCGATCCGCACCGCCGAGGACCGGCAGCGGTTCAAGGTCGCGATGACCGAGATCGGCCTGCACGTGCCGCCGTCGGGGATCGCGTACTCGCTCGACGAAGCGCATGCGTCGTCGCCGAGGACGTCGGCTACCCGGTGATCATCCGGCCCGCGTACATCCTCGGCGGCGGCGGCACGGGCATCGCGTACGACCGCGAGCGAGATGCGGCGCGTCGCCGAGCGCGGCCTCGCCGCGAGCCCGATCTCGGAGATCCTCATCGAGCGCAGCATCGCGGGGTGGAAGGAATACGAGCTCGAGGTCATGCGCGACCACGCCGACAACGTGGTCGTCATCTGCTCGATCGAGAACCTCGACCCGATGGGCGTGCACACCGGCGAGTCGATCACGGTCGCGCCCGCGCAGACGCTCACCGACGTCGAGTACCAGCTCATGCGCGACGCCGCGTTCGCGTGCATCCGGCGCATCGGTGTCGAGACCGGCGGCTCGAACGTGCAGTTCGCGGTGAATCCGCAGACCGGCGAGATGGTCATCATCGAGATGAACCCGCGCGTCTCGCGCAGCTCCGCGCTCGCGAGCAAGGCCACCGGCTTCCCGATCGCCAAGATCGCGGCCAAGCTCGCGGTCGGCTACCGGCTCGACGAGGTCCAGAACGACATCACGCGCGAGACGCCCGCGAGCTTCGAGCCGACGCATCGACTACGTCGTCACCAAGTTCCCGCGCTGGGCGTTCGAGAAGCTCCCCGGCTCCAACCCGGTCCTCGGCACCCAGATGCAGTCGGTCGGCGAGGTCATGGCGATCGGCCGCACCTTCTGCGAGTCGCTGCAGAAGGCCGTGCGCTCGCTCGAGACGGGCCGGCTCGGCCTCAACTGCGATCCGGCCGAGCGCGAGCTCGACCCCCTCTCCGACGACGAGCTCGTGCTCGCGGCGGCCGTCCCCACGCCCGATCGCATCTTCCAGCTCGAGGCCGCGCTCCGGCGGTTCGTGTCGGTCGAACGCCTGCACGAGGTCACCGGGATCGATCCCTGGTTCCTCGACCAGATCCTCCAGATCGTCGAGGAGCGCGACCGGCTGCGCCGGCGCTCGGTCTCGGCGCGCGTGACCCGGGCCGACTGGCGGCGGGCCAAGCGCTCGGCTTCTCCGACGCGCAGCTCGCGTACCTCTGGGGCGTCGCCCGAGGCCGACGTGCGCGCGCGCGCGGCTCGCGGCCGGGGTGCGGGTCACGTACAAGACCGTCGACACCTGCGCGGCCGAGTTCGCCGCGCTTCACGCCGTATCACTACAGCACCTACGAAGACGAGGACGAGATCGCGCCGCTCGACGAAGCCCGCGGTCGTGATCCTCGGCAGCGGACCGAACCGCATCGGCCAGGGCGTCGAGTTCGACTACTGCTGCGTGCACGCCGCGTTCGCGCTCCGCGACGCGGGCTTCGAGACCGTCATGGTCAACTGCAACCCCGAGACCGTCTCGACCGACTACGACACGAGCGATCGCCTCTTCTTCGAGCCGCTCACCACCGAAGACGTGCTCAACGTGTGTCACCGGCTGCAAGAGGTGGGCGACGTGCGGGGCGTCGTCGTGAGCCTCGGCGGCCAGACGCCGCTGAAGCTCGCGCACATGCTCGAGCGCAACGGCATTCCCGTGCTCGGCACCTCGCCCGCATCGATCGACGCGGCCGAGGACCGCGAGCAGTTCAACGCGCTGTGCGACCGCCTTGGCATCCCGCAGCCCGACGGTGCGATGGCGACCAACGCCGACGAAGCCGTCGCGGTCGCGAACACGATCGGCTACCCGGTGCTGGTCCGGCCCGTCGTACGTGCTCGGCGGGCGCGCGATGCAGATCGTCTACGACGACACCGACGTGCGCCGCGCGATGGCCGAGCTCGCGCACACCGGCTCGCTCGGACGCGAAGGCGGGCTGTCGGCCGAACGCCCCGCGCTCATCGACCGCTTCTTGGAGGACGCGACCGAGGTCGACGTCGACGCGCTGCGCGACCGCACCGGCGCGGTCGTGATCGGCGGGGTCATGGAGCACATCGAGGAAGCCGGCGTGCACTCCGGCGACTCCTCGTGCGCGATCCCGCCGCCCACGCTCTCGGCCGAAGTCGTGCAGACGATCGAGCGGCACACCGAGGCGCTCGCGCGAGGCGCTCGGCGTTCGTCGGGCTCCTCAACGTGCAGTACGCGGTCAAGGACGGCACGGTGTCTACATCATCGAGGCGAACCCGCGTGCGAGCCGCACGGTCCCGTTCGTCAGCAAGGCCACCGGCGTTCCGCTGGCCAAGATCGCGGCCCGCGTGATGCTCGGCGCGACCTTCGAGGAGCTCACCGCCGAAGGGCTGCTGCGCCCGCCGGCCGACCGGCCGCCACGTCGCGGTGAAGGAAGCGGTGCTGCCGTTCAACCGGTTCCCCGAGGTCGACACGATCCTCGGTCCCGAGATGCGCTCGACCGGCGAGGTCATGGGCATCGACCGCACGTTCGGCATGGCGTTCGCCAAGAGCCAGGCCGGCGCGGGCAACAAGCTTCCCGCACGAGGGCACCGTGTTCTTCTCCCTCGCCGATCGCGACAAGGACGCGGGCATCGTCGCGGCGCGCCGGTTCTTCGAGCTCGGCTTCGCCATCGCGGCCACCGCCGGCACCGCGCGGTTCCTCGAGGACGAACCGGATCCGCGGTCGACACGATCGTCGCCAAGGTCGGCGAAGACGTCGGCGTCGACGCGCGTCGAGCTCATCTCGTCGGGCAAGGTCGATCTGGTCGTGAACACGCCCCGGGGCCGCGGCCCCCGCGCCGACGGCATGCACATCCGCCGAGCCGCCATCGTGCACGGCGTGGCCTGCATCACCACGGTCGCGGCGGCGCTCGCGGCCGCGGCCGGCATCGCCGAGGAGGCGCGAACGCGACCCCGAGGTGCGCTCGCTGCAGGAGTACCACGCCGACGGCCAGCTCCGGTTCGAGGTGTGAGCGGGCAATGAGGAAGCGGCCGCATCCGTCCGGGGTCGACCTCGCCGTCGAGCTCGGGCCGTTGCGCCTGCCGAATCCGATCGTTGCCGCTTCGGGCACCTTCGGGCACGGCGCGGAGGTCGCGGCGCTCTGCGATCCGCGCGGGCTCGGCGCCGTGACGACGAAGTCGGTCGCGGTCTTCGCGTCGGAAGGCAATCCGCCGCTGCGCGTCGCCGGAAGCGCCCGGCGGCGGGATGATCAACTCGGTCGGGCTTCCCGGGTCCGGGTGTCGACGCGTGGATCGCGCGCGACCTCCCCGCGCTCGAAGCGCGCGGCGCGCGCGTCATCGCGTCGATCTGGGGCCGGACGGTCGCCGACTACGAGAGCGCGGCGCGCGCCTTGAAGGCCGTCGCGCCACCGCGTCGTGGCGATCGAGGTGAATCTCTCGTGTCCCGAACGTCGAAGCGCGCGCCCACGTGTTCGCGCACGCGCCCGAGACGACGCGCGAAGCGACGCACGCGGTCGTCGACGCGCTCGGAGACGCGGCGCCGGTGTTCGCGAAGCTGTCGCCGAACGTCACCGATCTTGTCGAGATCGCGGGCGCGGCGCTCGACGCGGGTGCCGACCGGGCTCACGTTGGTCAACACGGTGATGGGTCTGACGATCGACGCGTCGACGCGCACGCCGCGTCTGGGCGCGGGCGGCGGCGGTGTGTCGGGCCCGCCGATCAAACCGGTCGCGCTGCGCGCGGTCTGGGAGGTGTCGCGGGCGCATCCCGGGATCCCGATCATCGGCACCGGGGGAGTGAGCACGCGGCGAGGACGCGGTCGAGATGTTGTTGGCCGGCGCCACTGCGGTCGGCGTCGGCACCGCGACCTTCCTCGACCCGCGCGCCACGTTGCGCATCGTCGAAGAGCTCGAAACATGGTGCGCGCAGCACGACGTCGCGCGCGTGCGCGATCTCACCGGAACACTGAAGTCTTGAACGGAGGCAACACGTTGGACGTTCGCAACCGACTCGCACTCGCCATCGACGTCGACGACATCGACCGCGCCGAACAGCTCGCCAAGGAGGTCGCGCCGTGGTTCGGCGTGGCCAAGGTCGGCCTGGAGCTGTACTCCGCGGCCGGTCCCGAAGCGATCGCCCGCATGCGCGCCCTCGACTTCGCCGTGTTCGCCGACATCAAGCTGCACGACATCCCCACCACCGTCGGCCGCGCCGCGCGCGTGCTCGGCCGCCAAGGGGTGAGCTATCTCAACTTCCACGCCGCAGGCGGGGTCGAGATGTTGCGGGCCGGGGTCGAGGGACTCGCGGAAGGCGCGCGCGACGGCGATCACGAAGCGGCACGTCCCGATCGCGGTAACGGTGCTCACGAGCGATCCGGACGCGAGCGCGTTCGACGATCGACTCGACGCGCGCGATCGACGCCGGCTGCGGTGGGGTCGTGTGTTCGGTGCACGAGATCGAACGGGTGCACGCGGCGCGTCGCGGACTTCGTGACGATCGTTCCCGGAGTCCGTTTTGCCGACGGAAACGTGCACGATCAAGCGCGCGTCGGAACTCCCGAAGCGGCGACGCGCGCCGGCGGCAACATCTTGGTGATCGGACGCGCGGTCACGGCCGCCGACGATCCGCGCGCCGCGGCGCAACGGGTGTATGACAGCGTTGTGAGCGCGCTCACAGTTGACTAGCGCGAGACCGGCGCTCATGCAAGCTGCCCACTAGTTGCGGCTCGGCACAGTCTCGCTATGCTGCACCGCTGCTGATTCGGGATGGCAAAAGTCGTCTCGGATCGAACGTTCGCATCAAGCCGTCGCGCCGGAGGAACAACATGGCGAACCCGCCCACGCTCACACCGGAGCAGCGTCAACTCGCGCTCGAGAAGGCGGCCGTTGCCCGCCGTCAACGCGCCGAGGTGAAGGACAAGCTCAAGATCGGATCGCTCACGTTCGCGCGAGCTGTTCGAAGCCGCCGACCGCGGCGACGAGTCGGGCGACATGCTCGCCAAGCTCAAGGTCGTGAGCGTGCTCGAGTCGCTCCCGGGTGTCGGCAAGGTGCGCGCTCGTCACATCATGTCGGAGCTCGAGATCTCCGAGAGCCGCCGCCTCGCGCGGGCTGGGCACCAACCAGCGGCGGGCGCTGCTCGAGAAGTTTGCCGGCTGAGACGAACGACCCGGCGCCCGGGAACGACCGGACGCGCCGCGGGGTCCTGCTCGTGCTGGCCGGTACGTCGGGCGCGGGCAAGGGCACGATCGGGAACCGCCTGCGGGAATCCGACCCCGGCCTCGGCTGGTCGGTGTCGTGGACGACCAGGGCGCCGCGTGCCACCGAGCGCGAAGGCGTCGACTACCACTTCGTGACCCGTCGCCGAGTTCGAGCAGCTGCGTGACGCGGGCGGATTCCTCGAGTGGTTCGACGTCTACGGCGATCTCAAGGGCACGCCCAAGCAGTTCGTCGTCGACCAGCTGGCCGCGGGCCACGACGTGATGCTCGAGGTCGACGTGCAGGGCGCCCTCGCGGTCAAGGCGGCCCTCCCGGAGGCTCTCCTGGTCTTCGTGCGGGCCCCGAGCCGGGAAGAGCAGCGCCGGCGCCTGGAGGCCCGGGGGAGCGAGACCGAGCAGACGATCCGCACCCGGCTCGACCGGGCCGAGGCCGAGGAGCGGATCGGGGCCGAGGATTTCGACGCCGTGGTGGTCAACGACGACGTTGATCAGGCCGTACGGGATGTCGCTGCTATCCTCGGTTCCCGCCGCGATCAATGAAGGAGCCTGATGGCTGAACGCCGCCCGTCGCTCATGGAGCCTCGCATCGAGACGCTCATGAACAAGGTCGATTCCAAGTTCACGCTGGTCACGCTCGCCGCGATGCGGGCCCGTGAGATCAACGACTACTACAACCAGCTCGGCGAGGGCCTCGGCCGGATCGTTCCGCCCCAGGTCACGTCGGTGTCGCGCAAGCCGCTGTCGATCGCGCTCGAAGAGATCGCCGTCAACAAGATCGTCTACGAGCGCGTCCCCGACCCGTCCGAGATCGCGGGCGAGGTCGCAGCCGAGGGTGCGGCGGTCGAGATCGTCGACTCCACCCCCGACGCGTCGGCCTGATCGAGCCCCGGCTCTCGGGAAGCCGAGCGTTCCTGCCATGCCCCGGGTCGTACTGGGAGTCTGCGGGGGGATCGCCGCGTACAAGGCCGTCGAGGTCTGCCGCCGGCTCGTCGATGCGGGCGTCCACGTCGCGCCCGTACTGACCGACGACGCGCAACGCTTCGTCGGCGCACTCACCTTCTCCGCGCTCGCGTCGGAGCCCGCGCGCACCTCGCTGTTCGGCGGTCCCGACCCGATCCCGCACACCCGGCTCGGCCAGAGCGCCGACCTCGTGGTCGTCGCGCCGGCGACCGCGAAGCTGCTCGGCAAGTACGCGGCCGGCATCTCCGACGATCTGCTGAGTGCCACGCTGCTCGCCACGCGTGCACCCGTCCTCGTGTGCCCGGCCATGCACACCGAGATGTGGGAGCACCCCGCGGTTCAGGACAACCTCGCCACCTTGCGGCGCCGGGGCGTGCACGTGCTCGACCCCGAGGAGGGTCGGCTCGCGGGGGGCGATTCGGGCGCGGGGCGCCTCGCCGACCCGCAGCGCATCGCCGACACGGTGCTCGGCCTGCTCGCGCGACGGGCGGCCGCTCATCGGACGCACCATCCTCGTGACCGCGGGCGGCACCCGTGAGGCGATCGACCCCGTGCGTTACGTCGGCAACCGCTCGTCCGGGAAGATGGGCCACGCACTCGCCAATGTCGCGCAGCGTTTCGGTGCCCGGGTCGTGCTCGTCACCACCGCCAACCAGCCGGTCGACGCAGGCATCGAGGTCGTGCGGGTCGAGAGCGCGGAGGAGATGCACGACGCGGTCATCGGCCGCGCGCCGGACGCGCCGACGATTCGCGTGATCATGGCCGCGGCCGTCGCCGACTTCCGGCCCAAGGCGCAGTCGACCGAGAAGATCAAGAAGGCCGACGGCGTGCCCGACATCGTCCTGGAGCCGACCACCGACATCCTCGCCGCGCTCGGCCGGGCCAAGCGCCGCGGGCCAGGTCGTGGTCGGGTTCGCGGCCGAGACGGAACGCCTCCAGGAGCACGCGGCGGCGAAGCTCGCGGCCAAGCGGGTCGACCTGATGGTGGCCAACGACGTGAGCGCCCCCGACGCCGGCTTCGAGGTCGACACCAACCGTGCCTTGTTGTTGGGCGCCGACGGGAGCGTCGAGGAAACGCCGTTGCTCACCAAGGAGCAACTGGCGGGAGTGGTGCTCGATCGGGTCGCGGCCCAGTTGAATGACGTGCTGGGTGGGCCCGCGAGTGGCCCGTCCATCTAGGCTGCCCGGGTCCAGTGGCGGAGGAGTGAGGTTTCGTGAGTAGGCACACGTTCACGTCCGAGTCGGTGACCGAGGGTCACCCCGACAAGATGTCGGACCAGATCAGCGACAGCGTCCTCGACGCGGTCCTGACCGAAGACCCCTACGGCCGCGTCGCGTGCGAGACGCTCGTGACCACCGGCCTGTGCGTCGTCGCCGGCGAGATCAGCACGAAGGCGCACATCGACTTCTCGCGCCTCGCCCGCGACACGATCTGCGAGATCGGCTACACCGACGCCGCGTTCGGCATCGACGGCAAGACGTGCGGCGTCATCGTCTCCATCGACGAGCAGTCGCCCGACATCGCAATGGGTGTCGACAAGGCGATCGAGCAGCGGGCCGGTAGCAGCGACCTCTACGACGAGGTCGGCGCCGGCGACCAGGGAATGATGTTCGGCTACGCCTGCGACGACACCGACGACCTCATGCCGATGCCGATCTGGCTCGCGCACAAGCATGGCGCGCCGGCTCACGCAGGTCCGCAAGGAGAAGGTCCTCGACTACCTGCGCCCCGACGGCAAGACGCAGGTGTCGGTCGAGTACGAGGACGGCGTGCCGATCCGGCTCGAGACGGTCCTGATCTCGACCCAGCACGGCCCCGAACATCGACATCAACGGCCGGATGAAGCCCGATCTGATCGAGCACGTCATCCGGCCGTCGCTGCCGGCGCAGTTCGCCGAACGACGACTTCCAAGTGTTCGTGAACCCGACCGGGCAACTTCGAGCTCGGCGGTCCGCACGCCGACTGCGGTCTCACCGGCCGCAAGATCATCGTCGACACCTACGGCGGCATGGCCCGCCACGGCGGCGGCGCGTTCTCGGGCAAGGACCCGACCAAGGTCGACCGTTCGGCCGCCTACGCCGTGCGCCAGATCGCGAAGACGGTCGTCGCGGCCGGGCTCGCGAAGCGGTGCGAGGCGCAGGTCGCGTACGCGATCGGTGTCGCGCACCCGGTGTCGATCATGGTCGACACGTTCGGCACGTCGAGGTCTCCGCCGAGAAGCTCGAAGCTGCGGTGCGCGAGGTGTTCGACATGCGGCCCGCGGCGATCATCGACCGCCTCGACCTGCGCCGCCCGATCTTCAAGCGCACCGCCGCCTACGGCCACTTCGGTCGCACCGAAGGCGACGGCTTCACCTGGGAGAACACGTCGCCGTACGCCGACGAGCTGCGCAAGGCGGTCGGCTAGCCCGACCGGCTCGATTCCTCTTGGCTCGAGCCTGTCGCGTACTCCCGGATGTCACCGCGGTCGATCGCGTCTTCGACTACTCGGTTCCCGACGCGCTCGCGGATGCTGGTGCGCGTCGGCGCGATCGTGCGCGTGCCGCTGCACGGCCGGCGGGTCCGCGGCTGGGTGGTCGCCGACGCGGTCGAGCCCGCGTCGATCAGCGGCAACCTGCTGGAAGTGCTCGCGGTGGTGTCGGCCGGGCCCGCCGCCCGACGTGGTCGCGCTGGCGGAATGGATCGCCTGGCGCTGGGCGGGGCCGCGCGTCGCCGTGCTCCGCTCCGCGAGCCGCGCCGAACAACGTCCCGCCCGGCGCCGGGCGCGGTCGCCGCCGTCGCAGCTCGTCGACGGTCGCGCCCGGTGTCACGATGCGGGTCATTCGCCAACCGCCGCTCCTCGATCGGCGGGCCCAGGTCGCGGCGCTGTGCGCGGCGACCGGATCGACGATCGTGTGCGTCGCCGACGCGGGCGCGGTCGCGCGCGCTCGCCGCGTATCTCACCGGCGAGGGCGCGCCGGGTCGCGCTGATGCACTCCTTCGAGACCGACGCGGCCCGCACCGACGGCTGGCGGCGCGCGGCCGGCGGCGATTGCGTCGTGGTCGGCGGCCGGATCGCCGCGCTCGCGCCCGTGCCCGACCTCCGGGCCGCGATCGTCGTCGACGACGCCGACGAGGCGTTGCAGGAAGAACGATCTCCGACCTGGCACGCCCGCGACGTTCTCGGCGAGCGGGCGGCGCGCGCCGGGATCCCGTTCGTCGTGTGCTCGCCCGCGCCGACCGTCGAGGCGCTCGTCGCGGGCGGCGCGGAGAACGTGGAGGCGCCGCCGCCCGATGTCGAGGTCGGGGGCTGGCCGCGCGTCCAGGTGGTCGACCGCCGCGAGGAGCCGCCGGGCTCGGGATTGCTGTCGGAGGCGCTCGCCGACGCACTGCACCACGCCGACGGGCTCGCGGTGTGCGTCTGAACCGGCGGGGCCGCTTCCGCCTGCTGGTGTGCGCCACGTGTCAGCACCTCTTGCGGTGGGACCAGGCCGACGAGCGGCCGCTCGTGTGCCCGGAGTGCGGCGCGACGAAACTGCGGGTGTTGCGCATCGGGCGTCACGCGCGTGCGCGAGGAGCTCGAGGCGTTGGTGCCCGCGGCGCGCGTCGTCGACGTCGACGCCGCGACCACCGATGTTCCCGACGCCGACATCCTCATCGGTACCGAAGCGGTGTTGCACCGCGCCGCGGTGCGCCGGCGCCGGCCCGCGCTCGTCGCGTATCCTCGACCTCGATCAGGAGTTGCTCGCGCCGCGTTACCGCGCCGCCAGCCAGGCGCACTGGCTGCTGACCCGCGGCGCGCAACTCCTCGCCGGTCGACCGCGCGCCGAGACCCGGTTGTTGTTGCAGACCCGCATCCCCGATCACGTCGTGGTGCAGGCGATGCTGCGCGGCGAACCCGCGGCCGTGGCGGAGAGCGAGATCGACTATCGCCGCACGCTCGCGTACCCGCCGTTCGGAGCGCTGGCCGAGTTGAGCGGTGCCGACGACGCGCTCGCCGCGACCGTCGACGCGCTGCGCGCGGGCGCGCTCCTGCAGACACCGGTCCAGGTGTTCGGGCCGACCGACGGGCACGCGCTCGTCAACGCGGCCGACTGGGACGCGCTCGGCCGACGCGCTCGGGCGCGAGCCTTCCGGTGGGCCGCGCCCTTGGCCGCGTGCGAGCCGTCGTCGATCCGCCCGCGGGTCTGATCTCGGGCCTGAGTGCGGACTTGCCGCGGGCCCGGGAGCGGAGGCGAGAACCGGCGCCGCTACCATGCCCGGCGTGGCGACTCACACCATCCGGGTCTTCGGCGATCCGGTCCTGAAGCGGCCGACCGCGGAGGTCACCGATATCGACGGCAGCCTGGTGAAGCTCGTCGACGCGATGTACGAGACCATGCACGAGGCGCACGGGTGTCGGGCTTGGCCGCGCCGCAGGTCGGTGTGCAGAAGCGCTTCTTCGTCTACGAAGTCCCCGACGAGACGGGTCCGCACATGCTGCTCAACCCGCAGATCGTCGAGGCGAGCGGCGAGTGGGACGTACGAAGAGGGTTGCCTCTCGCTCCCGGGCCTCGCGTTCGAGATCGTCCGCCCGAAGCTCGTGACCGTGCAGGGCGATCGACCTCGACGGCAACGAAGTCGTGATCCAGGGCGACGAGCTGCTCGGGCGGATGTTCCTGCACGAGACCGATCATCTCGACGGTGTGCTCATGCTCGACCGGCTCGATGCCGACCAGCGCAAGGACGCCATGCGCGAGCTGCGCGAGCAGGGCATGGGTGTGCGGACGCCCGGCGGCCGCACCCACGCGCTCTGAGCGCGTCACGTCCTAACGTCGACCTGTGCGGATCGTCTTTCTCGGCACGCCGGCCGACGCAGTGACACCGTTACGCGCCTTGGTCGACGACGGCCACGAGATCGCGCTCGTCGTCACCCAACCCGACCGGCGCCGGAGCCGCGGCGCGGGCGCGGATCCGTCGCCCGGTGAAAGCCGCCGCGCTCGACGCTCGGCCTGCGTGTGCTGCACGCCGGAGAAGGCGCGTGAAGTCGTCGACGACGTCCGTGCGAGTGGTGCGCAACTGGGTGTGGTCGTCGCGTTCGGGCAGCTGCTGCCGGTCGCGTTGCTCGATGCGCTGCCGCACGGTTTCGTGAACATGCACTTCTCGTTGCTGCCGCGCTGGCGCGGCGCGGCGCCGGTCGAGCGGGCGATCCTCGCCGGCGACGCGCGAGACCGGCGTCGACATCATGCAGATCGAAGCCGGCCTCGACACCGGACCAGTGTTCGCGCGCGTCCGCGTACCGATCGGGCCCGCGCGAGACGGCGGGGGAGTTGCACGAAGTGTCTGGTCGACGCGGGCACGGAACTGCTGCGTCGCCCAGCTGCCGACGATCCTCGAAACGACGCCCGAGCCGCAGGCGCGGCGAGCCGACGTATGCCGAGAAGCTCGGCGTCGACGAGTTCCGGCTCGACCCCTACCGCCCGGCGTCGGATCTGGCCCGTATCGTGCGGGCCGGCAACCCGCGTCCGGGCGCGTGGTTCCGGGCCGGCGGTCGCCGCGTGAAGGTGTGGCGCGCGCACGAAGTTCCCGCCCCCGAGATGGCCGCGGGCGAACCACTCGCGGTGGGCGTCGTCGGCGCCGACGGTCTCCTCGGCACCACGGCCGGGGTGCTCGCCCTCGACGACGTGCAACCCGAAGGCAAGCGCGTCATGGCTGCGAGCGCGTGGCGCGCCGGTCTGCGCGGCGATGTACAGATCGACCTTCCGTGAGTCGACCTCCCTTTCTGCGACCCCCCATTCTGCGAACTCCCATTGCGATCGAGGCCCACGCGTGACCGAAGCCCCTGTCGATTCGTCGCGCCGGATCGCGGTCGAGGCGCTCTTGCGGATCGAGGACGGCGCGTACGCGCACATCCTCCTGCCCCGCACCCTGCGCAGCTCGAACCTCTCGGCTCGCGACCGCGCGCTGGTGACCGACCTCGTGTACGGAACCGTGCGCATGCAGCGGGCCCTCGACGCGCTGCTGCTCGACTGTGTCGAACCGGCGGATCGGCTCGCTCGACCCGCCGGTGCGCGCCGCACTGCGCCTCGGTGCGTACCAACTGTTCATCGGCGTGCCGGCGCACGCGGCGGTCGGCGAGACCGTGGGTGTCGTCGACGAGCGGGCGCGCGGCTTCGCGAACGGGGTGCTGCGCGCGTTGGCGCGCAAGGGTCCTCCGTTCCGGCTGCCCGCGGGCGACGATGTTGCGTCCGTCGCGGTGCGCACCTCGCATCCGGATTGGATCGTGCGCTCGTTCATACGGCATTCGGCCAGGCGGCCGCCATCGCCACCCTGGAGCTCGACAACGAGGCGCCGCCCGTGACCTTGCGCGTCAACGTCGACGCGCACCACACCGGAGGCGGTGTCGGCCGAGCTCGTGGCCGCGGGCGCCGAGGTCGAGCCCGGAACGCTCGTGCCCGGATCCCTGTTGGTGCGCCACACCGGCGACTTCGCGGCCGTGCCCGCCATCGCCGACGGCCGGGCGACGCCGCAGGACCAGGCGAGCCAGGCCATCGTCGCGGTGCTCGATCCGCAGCCCGGCGACCGCGTGCTCGACATCGCCGCCGCGCCCGGGGGAAAGGCGACCGCGGCGGCGGAGCGGATGCGCGGCGACGGGCCTTGTCGTCGCCGCCGACCTGCATCCCGGTCGGGTCCGCACGGTGTCGCGGGCCGCAGAACGCGTCGGCGTCGACGGCATGGTCGCCACGATCGTGGCCGACGGTCGCCATCCCGCCGTGCGGGAAGGCGCGTTCGACCGCGTGCTGCTCGATGCGCCCTGCAGCGGGCTCGGAGTGTTGCGGCGCCGACCCGACGCGCGCTGGCGGGTGCAACCCGACGACGTGCGCGACCTCGCCGCGCTCCAGCGGGAGCTGCTCGTCGCGGCTGCGCACGCGGTGAGGCCCGGGGGTCGCCTCGTCTACTCGGTGTGCACGCTGTCGAAGGAAGAGACGCTCGAGATCGACGCCTGGGCGTCGCGAGAATCTCCCCGACTTCGTCGCGGAATCTCCACCCGCCGCGCCGTGGCGCCTGTTCGGGCGGGGCGCGATCCTCCTGCCCTCCGACGCGCACACCGACGGCATGTTCGTACTCAGCCTGAACCATGTGCGCCGGGGCGCATAACCTCCGACGATGAAGATCGCACCGTCGATCCTCGCCGCCGACTTCGCGTACCTCGCCGCCGACGTGGCGCGCGTCGGAGCAGAGGCCGACCTCCTGCACGTCGATTGCATGGACGGGCACTACGTCCCGAACATCTCGATCGGGCCGCCGGTCGTGAAGTCGCTGCGCAAGCACACCGATCTCTTTCTCGACTGCCATCTCATGGTCGACAATCCCGGCGGTCTGTTGGCCGGGTTCGCCGATGCGGGCGCCGACGGTTGCACGGTGCACATCGAGCTCGGCGACCCGCGCGTGTTGTTCGACGAGATCGCGCGCGCTCGGCCTGCGGGTCGGCCTGTCGCTCGAACCGCAGACTCCGTTCGCCGCGGTCGAGCCGTACCTCGCGGAAATCGATCTCCTGCTCGTCATGAGCGTGCACACCGGACTCGGCGGCCAGCCGTTCATCCCGGAGGTGCTCGACAAGGTGCGCGCCGCGCGCGCCGTCATCGACAGTCGGGGACTGCCCGTCGAGATCGAGATCGACGGGGGCATCAAGATCGAGACCGCGCCGCTCGCGGCCGCGGCCGGGGTCGACATCCTCGTGTCGGGAACCGGGATCTTCGGCGCCGACGATCCCGAAGCGGCAGCCCGGGCGATCCGCGCCGCGGCCGACGCAGACTGATCGGCCGGATCCGCAAAAATAGAACACGTTGCAATTCCTTCCGGCCGGCGGTATTCTCGAATCAGCAAGTGACAACTGAAGCCCTCGGGGTTGGGTGTAATTCCCGACCGGCGGTGAAAGCCCGCGAACGCTCCGCGGCCAGCGGTGCGCCGACCAGGTGAAATCCCTGGGCCGACGGTGAGAGTCCGGATGGGAGAGGGTCGGATCCGACGGCGTACGTGCGCGGCGCGTCCGTTTGCCGTTGCCGTTCGGCGTCTCCACGTGTCGACCGCACCCCGCGGGCCCGGAACCGGGAAGCGGAGCGTGCACCCAGTGCGTGACGACCAGCGTGACGAGGAGCTCATGGCGAGGGCCATCACGCTCGCCCGCGCCGCCCGCCGTCACACCGCGCCCTGGCCCGCGGTCGGGTGCGTCGCTCGTACGCGACGGCGAAATCGTGGGCGAGGGTGCGACGGGACCGTTCCCGACGGGCCCGCACGCCGAGGTCGCGGCGCTGCGCGCGGCCGGAGACCTCGCCCGCGGCGCGACCGCGTACTGCACTCTCGAACCGTGCGATCACCACGGCAACACGCCGCCGTGCACCGACAGCACTCATCGAAGCCGGTGTCGCCCGGGTCGTCGTGGCCGTCGGCGATCCCGACGAACGGGTCGCAGGCCGGGGCTACGCGCGCCTGCGGGGTGCGAACATCGAGGTGCGCGACGGCGTCGGCACGGCCGCGGCCACCCACGACCTCGCGCCCTATCTGCATCACCGCCGCACGGGGCGGGCGTTCGTGGTGGCGAAGGTCGCGTTGAGTCTCGACGGCCGGGTCGCGGCCGCCGACGGCTCGTCGAAGTGGATCACCTGCGACGCCGCGCGCGCCGGACACGCACGAGCTGCGCGCCGACTCGCAGGCGGTCGTGGTCGGTGCCGGTACGGCGATCGCCGACCGGCCCGCGCTGACCGTGCGCGGTGTCGTCGACCCGCCCGCGCGCCCGCCGATGCGGGTGGTGCTCGATGCTCGGGGTCGGGTTGCGGCCGACGGGCCGCTGTTCGATCCCGCGCTCGGGCCGACCCTCGTCGTCACCACCGATGCGGCCGACCCGCGCGCGGCCGACGCGTGGCGCGCCGCGGGCGCCAAGGTCGAGTCCGTCGCCCCGGCCGCCGAACGGCAACGGTGTCGACCTGGGCGCCGACGTTCACGGTGCTCGGACGCGAGGGCGTCCTGCAGGCGATGGTCGAAGGCGGGGGATCGTTGCTCGGCGCGATCGTCGAGGGCGGCTACGCGCAACGGATCGTCGCGTACGTCGCGCCGCTGTTGCTCGGCACCGACGGCGTTCCCGGGTTCGCGTTCTCCGGCCCGCGCTCGATCGACGGCGCCGAACGTTTCACCCTCGTCGAGGTGACGCACGTCGGTTCCGACGTGCGCCTGGAGCTGGAACCGCGGGCAGAAACGGAGACCCGCTGATGTTCACGGGCATCGTCGAAGAGCTGGGCCACGTCCGATCGGTCGTTCCGAACGCAGGTGGCGCGCGCATCGAGATCGCGGCGACACGCGGTGCTCGACGACGCGATCATCGGCGCGTCGATCGCGGTGAACGGCTGCTGCCTCACGGTCGTCGAGCTCGGTGAAGGATTCTGGGCGGCCGATGCGGTCGTCGAGACGCTGGCCCGGACCAACCTCGGAGAGCTCGCGGCCGGCGATCCCGTCAACCTCGAACGGCCGGTGCGGCTGGCCGACCGGCTCGGCGGTCATCTCGTGCAGGGTCACGTCGACGCGAACCGGCACGGTGCACGGCCGCGACCCCGCAGCCCGACGGCTCCGAGCTGTTCCGCTTCGAGGCCCCGGCCGACGTGCTCCGCTACGTCGTGCACAAGGGTTCGATCACCGTCGACGGCATCAGCCTCACCGTCGCCGCGGTGCACGACGACGGTTTCGACGTCGCCGTCATCCCGCACACGCTCGCGGTCACGACGCTCGGCGCGCGCCGCGTCGGTGCGCCCGTCAACCTCGAAGTCGATCTCATCGCCAAGTACGTGGAACGGTTGCTCGTTTCCGATCGGAGCCCATCATGATGTTCGAAGCCGTTGAACGCGCGATCGACGCGGTCAGGCGCGGAGAGTTCGTCGTCGTGGTCGACGACGAAGACCGCGAGAACGAGGGCGACCTGATCATCGCGGCCGAGAAGATGACGCCCGAGAAGATGGCGTTCATGATCCGCTACACGAGCGGCGTGATCTGCCTGCCGATGGAGGGCGACCGCCTCGACGAGCTCGCAGCTGCCGCTGATGGTGTCGGGCAGCGAGAACACCGAAGGGCAGCGCACGGCGTTCACCGTCTCGGTCGACGCCGCGCATCGGCACCACCACGGGTATCTCGGCCGCCGACCGCTGCACCACGGTGCACGCGCTCATCGACGACGCCACGACGACGGCCGACCTCGCCCGGCCCGGTCACATCTTCCCGCTGCGCTACCGCGAAGGCGGCGTGTTGAAGCGAGCCGGTCACACCGAAGCCGCGGTCGACCTCGCCCGGCTCGCGGGCGGCTATCCCGCGGGTGTGCTCGCCGAGATCGTGAACGACGACGGCACCATGCAGCGGCGGGCGCGAGCTCGAGGCGTTCGCGGCCGAGCACGGTCTCGTGCTCGTCACGATCGCCGACCTGATCCGGTTCCGCCGGCACCGCGAGAAGCTGGTGCGGCGGGTCTCGGAGGCGCGCATCCCGACGCAGTACGGCGACTTCACCGCGCACGTGTTCGAGTCGCTGCTCGACAACACCGAGCACCTCGCGTTCGTGCGGGGCGAGGTGGCGGGCCAGGAGAACGTGCTCGTGCGCGTGCACAGCGAGTGCCTCACCGGCGACGTGTTCGGATCGCTGCGTTGCGACTGCGGGGTGCAGCTCGACCGCGCGCTGGAGAAGGTCGCCGGCTGAGGGTCAGGGCGTGGTCGTGTACCTGCGCGGGCACGAAGGCCGCGGCATCGGGCTCGGGCACAAGCTGCGCGCGTACTCGCTGCAGGACCAGGGCCGCGACACCGTCGAGGCCAACCTCGAGCTCGGTTTCCCCGCCGACTCCCGCGAGTACGGCATCGGCGCGCAGATCCTCGTCGATCTCGGCGTCACCACCATGCGGTTGATGACGAACAACCCGGCGAAGTACGGCGGCATCGAGGGCTACGGCCTCGAGATCGTCGAGCGGGTGCCGGTGCAGACCGTGCCGAACGCGGAGAACATCGCGTACCTGCGCGCCAAGCAGAACAAGCTCGGGCACCTCCTCGGTCTCGATCCCGAGAACACGATCGACGAAGAGCTCGGGGGATCCTGAGCCATGGGGGAGTACTGCGGCGAACGAAGGCGACGCTCGACGCGACGGGTATGCGCTTCGCGATCGTCGTCGCGCGGTTCAACCACGACATCACCGAGGAGCTGCTGACCGGCGCGGAGTTGATCCTGCAAAAGCACGACGCGGCCGACGTGAAGGTGCTGTGGGTGCCGGGGGCGTTCGAGGCGCCGCTCGTCGCCAAGCGCCTCGCGCGCGTCGGGCACCGTCGACGCGGTGATCTGCCTCGGCGCGGTCATCCGGGGCGAGACCGCGCACTTCGAGTACGTGGCCGGCGAGACCGCGGCCGGCATCACCCGCGCCGCGCTCGACACCGGCATTCCGGTGATCTTCGGAGTGCTGACCGTCGACGACCGCGAACAGGCCTGCGACCGGCTCGGGCGGCAAGGAAGGGCACAAGGGCGAGGAAGCCGCGCTCACCGCGATCGAGATGGTGTCGCTGCTACGCGGTCTGCCATGACAGGTTTGCCGTGACGGGTTCGGCATGACGCGCTACGACACGATCGGGCGCACGTACACGGCTACGCGCCGGCCCGACCCGCGTATCGCCGCGCAGATCGTCGGCGCGTTCGGCGATGCGCGGCGCGTCGTGAACGTCGGTGCGGGCACAGGCAGCTACGAGCCCGCCGACCGTGTCGTCCTGGCGGTCGAACCGTCGGAGACGATGCTGCGCCAGCGCGGTCCGCACGCGGCACCGGCCGTGCAAGCCCGCGCCGAAGCGCTGCCGTTCGCCGACGCGCGCGTTCGACGCCGCGCTCGCCACGTTCACGTTGCACCACTGGACCGACCTCGAACGCGGCCTGCAGGAGATGCAGCGCGTCGCCGGTCGGCAGGTGGTGTTCTATTTCGAACCCACGTGGGCCTCGGCGGTCTGGATCGTCGGCGACTACTTTCCCGAGATCGCCGACCTCGGTTCGGAGCGCGCCGCGCCCGGGACCGCGCGCGATCGTCCGAACTTCTCGACGTGCAGAGTGTCGAGCCGATACCCGTGCCCGCCGACTGCCAGGACGGTTTCGGCGCGTGCTACTGGAACCGGCCCGAGGCGTATCTCGACCCGCTCGTGTTGGCGGGCATGTCGTCGTTCGCCCAACTCGATCCCGAGGTGCTGCGCCGCGGAACCGATCAGCTGCGCCGCGATCTCGAATCCGGGGCCTGGGACGAACGCCACGGTGAGCTGCGGGCCCTGACCGAGATCGATGTCGGCTACCGGCTGCTCGTCGCCGGCCACGTATCCTGAACGCCGTGCTGCGCCTCGTGCTCCCGAAGGGCTCGCTCGAGAAGGCGACCCTCCAACTCTTCGAAGACGCCGATCTCGCGATCACGCGCGCGTCGGACGTCGACTACAAGGCCACGATCGACGACCCGCGCGTCGTCGACGTCACGATCCTGCGCCCGCAGGAGATCCCGCGATACGTCGCCGACGGCCTCTTCGACGTCGGGGATCACGGGGCGCGACTGGATCGAGGAGACGAGCGTCGAGGTCGTCACCCTCACCGAGCTGCACTATTCGAAGGCCACCGCCCGCCCGATCCGGATGGTGCTCGCAGTCGCTGGCGACTCGCCCTGGAACGTCGGTCAGCGATCTGCCGGCCGGCGTGCGCGTGCACACCGAGTATCCCGAGCTCACGCGACGCTTCCTCGAGAAGAACGGGGTCGACGCGCGAGGTCACGCTCTCGTACGGCGCCACCGAGGCCAAGATCCCCGAGATCGCCGACGCGGTCGTGGAGATCACCGAGACCGGCCGCGCGCTGCGCGCCGCGGGCCTGCGGGTGCTCGACACGATCCTCGTCTCGTACACCGAGCTGATCGCCAACCCGATCGCGCACGCCGACGACGACAAGCGCCGCGCCATGGAACAGCTGCAGACGTTGCTGCTCGGTGCGCTCGAAGCGCGCGGCCGGGTGCTCGATGAAGCTGAACGTCGACGAGGCGAACCTCGCGGCCGTCATCGCGTTGCTGCCGTCGCTCAAGTCGCCGACGGTGTCGAAGCTCTACGGCGAGGACGGCTACGCGGTCGAGACGGTCGTGGCCAAGAACGACATCAACATCTTGATTCCCGCGCTGAAGGATCACGGCGCGACCGGCATCCTCGAGCTGCCGATCGTCAAGATCGTCCAGTGAAGACCCGCGGCACGGTCGAGCGGTTCGATGCGGGAACCGGTCTCGGCGAGATCCTCGGCGCCGACGGTGCCCGGTATCCGTTCCACAGCACGGTGATCGCCGACGGCAGCCGCGACATCGCGGTCGGTACCGCGGTCGTGTTCGACGTCGTCCCCGGTCACCTCGGCCGTTGGGAAGCCGCCGCGGTCGGGCCCGCGTGAAGTCGACCCGCCTGGTCCTCATTCGCCACGGTGAGTCGTGCGCGCAGGTCGAGAAACGGTTCTCGGGTCACTCGACCTGTACCGGCCTGACCGACCGTGGTCGGCGCCCAGGCCGACGCGCTGCGCGACCGGCTCGTGAAGACGCGCGAGCTCGGCGCGGTCGACGCGGTCTACACGAGCATCCTGACGCGCTCGATGGAAACCGCGGAGATCATCGCCCCCGCGCTCGACGATGTTCCGGCCCGGGCCGAATGCGACTGGTGCGAGATCCACGCGGGTGAGGCCGAGGGTCACACCTACGAGGAGTTCTTCCAGAAGTATCCGCGCGGGGACGATCCCGGAGATCCGTTCCGCACCCGCTTTCCCGGCGGCGAAACCTGGGGGCAGTTCTTCGTGCGGGTGGGCCAACGCCTCGGTCGGATCACCCACGAGCACCCGGGCCAGACGGTCGTGGTGGTCGGGCACGGCGGGACGATCGGCGCGAGTTTCGTCTCGCTCGGCGATCTACCGTTGCGGTCCGGGTTACAGCCGACTCACGAAGCGGTCAACACGTCGATCACCCAGTGGCGCCACGACGGCGACGGACCCTGGCGGCTCGAGCGCTTCAACGACGCCGCGCACCTGTTCGATCTCTGATCCCTCGACCTCTGATCCCTCGACCTCTGATCCCTCGACCCCTGATCAGGGTTCCAGGGCGTCGGCGATCTCGACGAACAGCATCTGGACCTGCCGCAGGGCGTCGCGGAGCATTTCCTCGCCGTCACCGAGCCGATCGGTCAGTCCGTCGACCAGGGCCGCGAGCGCGTCGATGGCGAGCCCGGCCGACGCGAGATCGGGTGCGGGGCGCCGGCCTTCGGCGTCGGGCGGGGTCACAACGCCCAGGTGCACGAGGGCGAGTTGCCAGATCCCGATGGCGTGATTGACGATCACATCGGCCACCGGTGTGGCCGCCAGGCGGTCGTGCAGCTCGCGCACCGCCTCGAGCTCTTCGGGGGTCGGCGGGCTCGTTCGACGCCGGGCCGGGGTCGCCGAGGGGAAATCCGCCCCCGGGCGCGCCCGGAGGCGGTGACGATTCGGCGGGTTCGCCGTCTCCGGGTGTCCAAAGTCCGCTCACGCTCGACTATCCTCCCGCGTCGACAATCGAGGGAAGTGGGACGCTACCCAATCGGCAACGGTTGGTGGCGCCCCCGCCCGGCTGACCCGACCCTATCGGTCGGTTCACGTCGGGTCCGTTGTGAGGAGCCGAACGACGTTCGGCGCGACGGTGGACGCTTCCCGAAGCTCCGCCGTCGCTTCGCGAGGGCGGCCCAACAACGAGAGGTGATGCCGCACTGGCCACAGACGACGCCCGCATCAACGATCGCATTCGCGCTCGCCAGGTCCGCCTCATCGGCGCCGACGGCGCGCAGCTGGGAGTGAGAACACTCCCGGACGCGCTTGCCATCGCCCGAGAGACCGGCCTCGACCTCGTAGAGGTCGCGGCCAACGCCGAACCACCGGTCTGCAAGATCATGGACTTCGGCAAGTACAAGTACGAGCAGGACCAGCGGCGCAAGGAATCGCGAAGCGCAAGGCGTCGAACGTCGTCATCAAAGAGATGAAGTTCCGCCCGAAAATCGACTCGCACGACTACGACACCAAGATGAAGCACGTCGAGCGCTTCCTCGAAGAGGGGTCGAAGGTCAAGCTGACGATCATGTTCCGGGGCCGCGAGATGGCTCACCCGGAGCTCGGGCGGCGGATTCTCGAAAAGGTTGCCGAGCGGGTCGCCGAGATCGCGATCGTCGAATCTGCTCCGAAGCAGGACGGCCGCAACATGGTGATGGTGCTCAATCCGATTCGCAAGCCGAAGACCAAACCGGCCGCCCAGGCCGCGAACGTCTGAACGATCGACAGGAAATTCGACGATGCCGAAGATGAAGACGCACCGCGGCGCGGCCAAGCGCTTCAAGAGTCACGGGTACCGGGAAGATCCTGCGCCGCAAGGCGTACCGGGACCACCTGCTCGAGCACAAGCCCTCCAGCCGGACACGCCGGCTCGGCCGCGAGGCCGAGGTGACGGGTGGCGACAAGAAGCGCGTCAAGCGCATGCTGGGGAGGTAGCCCGATGGCCCGGGTGAAGCGTTCCGTCAGCGGCAAGAAGCACCGCCGCGCCATCCTCGAAGAGGCGCAGGGTTACACCGGCGCGCGCAGCCGCCACTTCCGCAAGGCGAACGAGCAGGTCATGCACTCGCTCCGGTACGCCTACCGCGACCGGCGGGCGCGCAAGGGCGAGTTCCGGCGGCTGTGGATCGTCCGCATCAACGCCGCCTGCCGCGAGCACGACATGTCGTACTCGCGGTTCATGGCCGGGTTGAAGGCGGCCGAGGTCGAGGTCGATCGCAAGATGCTCGCCGACCTCGCGGTGCGCGAGCCCGCGGCGTTCTCCGCGCTCGTCGAGACCGCTCGCGGTGCCCTCGACGCCGCCTGAGCAGTACGCGACCAAGGCGGAGATAAAGCGCCTCCGGGCGCTGCTGCGCGAGCGAAAAGCGCGAGATCAAGAAGGCGTCTTCGTGTGCGAAGGGCCGCGCGTCATCGCGGCCGCGCTCGACCACGGCGTCGAACTGCTCGAGTGCTATCTCGGCGTGGACGCCACCCCGGAGATGGCGGCGGTCGCGGAACGGGTCGCGGCCTGCGGTGTTCCGCTCGTCGGGCTCGACACCTACGCCGAGGACCGGGTCGGCGACACGGTCACCCCGCAGCCCGTCTTCGCGATCGCGGCCATGCACCGCGCGCGGTCTCGAAGCGCTCGACGGCGTCGACCTCGCGCTCGTCGCCGCGCAGATCGGTGATCCCGGCAACGCGGGCACGCTCATGCGGAGCGCGGCGGCGGCCGGTGCGCAGATAATCGTCCTCGGGAAGGGATCGGTCGATGCCTACAATCCCAAGGTCGTGCGCGCCTCGGCCGGCGCGTGTTTCGCGGTCCGGATCGTGGAGGGTAGGCCGGCAGTGGAGATCCTCGGCGGCGCTCGGTCGCGCAGGTGTGTCGCCGCCTCGGCGCGGCGGCCACCGGCGGACTACCGCCCGAGTGCTTCGACCTGCGCACGCCGACCGCCTTCGTCCTCGGTCACGAGACGCACGGCCTCGACGCGGCGCTCCCGCTCGACGGCGCGGTGACGCTGCCGATGCAGGCGGGGGAGTCGCTCAACGTCGCAATGGCCGGTACCGCGTTGCTCTTCGAAGCGGCCCGCCAACGAAGAGTCACGTCATGACCGCGGCCACCGATCTCGTCATCCGCGCCGAAGCCGTCGCCCGGGAAGGCGCCGATGCGTTCGCGGCCGCCGCCTCGCTCGACGACCTGGCCGACACCGAGCGGCGCTACCTCGGCAAGACCTCGGCCCTCAACGAGATCCGCGAAGCGATCAAGAGCGTCGACGGTTCCGAGCGGGCCGTCGTCGGCAAGGCCGTGTCGTCGTCGCGGGCCGAGCTCGAAGCCGCGCACGCGGCGCGTCTCGAAGTGCTCGACGCCGAAGCCGCGCGCGAGCTCGGCGACCCGCGACCGCCTCGATCTCACGCTCGGATCCCACGAATACGTACGTGGTCACCTGCATCCGGTCACGCGTATCTGGCGCGAGCTCGAAGACGTGTTCGTCGGTCTGGGTTACAAGGTCGCCGAAGGTCCCGAGGTCGAGCTCGACTGGTACAACTTCGAGGCGCTCAACTTCCCGCCCGGGCACCCGGCGCGCGCCATGCAGGACACGCTCTACGTGCGCCTCGGCGAGCCGCGAGAGCGTGATGCTCCGCACGCACACCTCGCCGGTGCAGGTGCGCACGATGGAGGCGCAGACGCCGCCGATCTACGTCGTCGCGCCCGGGCGCGCCTTTCGCCGCGACACGCTCGACGCCCGGCACTCGCCGGTGTTCCACCAGATCGAAGGGCTCGCCGTCGACGAAGGCATCACGCTCGGCGATCTCCTCGGCACGATCGAGGCGTTCATCCACGCGCTGTTCGGCACCGACATCAAGGCGCGGTTCCTGCCGTCGTTCTTCCCGTTCACCGAGCCGTCGCTCGAGTTCGCGATGTCGTGCGTGTTCTGTCGCGGCGCGGGCTGCACGCGTGTGCTCGCGCACGGGCTGGATCGAGCTCGGCGGCGCGGGCATGGTCGACCCGAACGTGTTCACCGCCGTCGGCATCGATCCCGAGGTGTACACCGGGTTCGCGTTCGGCTTCGGCATCGACCGCCTCGTCCAGCTCCTGTACGGCGTCGACCACATCAAGAATCTGTGGGACGGCGACGTGCGCTTCGCCCGCCAGTTCTGAGGTCCGGTCTTGCGCGCACCGCTTTCATGGATTCGTGAGTTCACGCCGCTCGACAACATCGAGGTCGCGGCGATCGCCGACGCGCTCGACCAGCTCGGGCTCGAGGTCGAGGCGATCGACGAACCCGGCCGCGACGTCAACGGGGTGGTCGTCGGCCAAGCATCCTCGACGTCGTCCCCCATCCCGACGCCGACCGCATCCGCCTGGCCGACGTCGACTACGGCGACGGGCCAGATCCGCGTCGTGTGCGGCGCGCCGAACATCGCGCCGGGCATGGTCGTGCCGTTCGCACAGGTCGGCGCGGTGCTGCCCGGCGACTTCAAGATCGAGCGCCGCAAGATCCGCGGCATCGTGTCGGAGGGAATGCTGTGCTCGGCGCGCGAGCTCGGGCTCGGCGACGACCACGCCGGCATCCTCGAGCTGCCGGCCGACGCCCCGCTCGGCACCGACGTGCGCGAGGTGCTCGGGCTCGACGACGTCGTGTTCGATCTGGCGATCACGCCGAACCGGCCCGACGCGATGGGCATCGTCGGCGTGGCGCGCGATCTCGCCGCGCACTTCGGCCTGCCCGTTCACCGTGCGACGGAGCACGAGCCCGCGCCCGTCAACGACGCGGTCGCGGGCGCGCACGTGATCGTCGAAGCCCCCGACCGTTGCCCGCGTTTCGTCGCGCTCGCGGCCCGCGTCGTGATGGGCGAGTCGCCCGCCTGGATGCAGCGCCGGCTTGACGCTGGCCGGCATGCGGCCGATCAGCAACGTCGTCGACGTCACCAACTACGTGATGCTCGAGCGTTGCCGGCCGCTGCACGCGTTCGATCTCGGCCGTCTCGCCGGGCCGGGGCATCGTCGTGCGCCTGGCGGGCGAAGGCGAGAAGATGACGACGCTCGACGGCGTCGAACGCACCTTGACTGCTGCGGATCTGCTCGATCTGCGACGGGGAGCGCGTCCCGCAGGGCATCGCCGGGATCATGGGCGGCGCCGCGGCCGAGGTCTCCGACGCGACCACCGAGATCCTGCTCGAGTCGGCGTACTTCGAGCCGAGCGGCATCGCGCGCGACGTCGAAGCGCCTCGGTCTGCGCTCCGAGGCGAGCGCGCGCTTCGAGCGCGGCGTCGACCCGAACAACGCGGGCAGCGGCGCGGCGCGGGCGATGGAGCTGTTCGCGCGTCGTGGCCGAAGCCGTCCCGGCGGCCGGTGCGATCGACGTGTACCCGCAGCCGATCGAACGGCGCCGCATCACCGTGCGCACCGAACGGGTCAACCAACTGCTCGGCACTGCGCTGTCGGCCGACGACATCGCCGCCTACCTCACGCCGCTCGACATCGAGGTGCACGGCACCGAAGCGTCCGCGCCCACGTTCCGCCCCGACCTCGAGCGCGAGATCGACCTGATCGAAGAAGTCGCGCGGCGCGTCGGCCTCGACACGATCGCGCGCACGGTTCCGTCGAACCCGGAGAAGGTCGGCGGCCTGAGCCCGCAACAGCGGGACCGTCGGATCGTGGCCGACGTGCTCGTCGGTGCGGGCTACGACGAGGTGTTCACCCTGCCGCTGCTCGCGCCGGCCGACCTCGACCGCGGCCGGGCTCCGGCCCGAGGGCGTGATCGAGGTCGAGAACCCGTTGCGGTCCGAGGAGTCGATCCTGCGCCCGGCGCTGCTGCCCGGGCGTGCTGCGCGCGGTCGCGTACAACGCCGCGCACGGCGAACCCGACGTCGCGCTGTTCGAGAGCGGCACCGTGTTCGCGCCGCCGCGTCGAGGGCGAGCCGCTGCCGGACGAGAGCCGCTCCGCTCGCGTTCGTGCGTGCGCATCAAGCCCGCCGCGCGCCGCACGAGCCGAACCGGCCCGTCGACGTCTACGACGCCACGCGGCGCCCTCGACCGCGCTGGCGCAGGAGCTTCGTATCGCCGACCTGCAGCTCGAGGCCGCGACCGTCGACGGATTCCACCCCACGCGCGCCGCACGCGTGTTGGTCGACGGGCAGCCGATCGGAGCAGTCGGCGAGGTCGCATGCCGAGGTTGTCGACGCGCTCTCGCTCGTCGGCCCCGTGGTCGCCTGCGAGATCGACGTCGACGCGTTGCTCGCGGGCGCGCGGGTCGCCCGCGCCGCGCGCCCGGTGTCGCGTTTCCCGGCATCGTCCGTCGACCTCGCGTTCGTCGTCGCCGATCACGGTCCCCGCGGCCGCGTTGGAGACCACGCTCGCTCGGGCGGGCGGGGAGCTGCTCGAGAGCGTCGCGCTGTTCGACGTCTTCCGCTCCGACGCACTCGGCGCGGGACGGGTGAGCCTCGCGTTCGCGCTGCGCTTCCGGGCGCTCGATCGCACCCTCACCGACGACGAGGTCGAGCGCGCTGCGCCAGAAGTGCATCGACGCGGTCGTGGCGGCGCACGGCGCCGAGCTTCGCAGCTGAGTGCGACGTGTTCACGCACCGGATCCGCGTGCGCTACGCGGAGATCGACGGTCAGGGCGTGGTGTTCAACGCGCACTGGCTGACGTACTTCGACGACACCTGCACACGCTTCATGGAGTCGCTCGGGTTCGGGCCCGAGTTCTGGACCGTCGAGTTCGACGTCATGCTCGTGCACGCGGTGCTCGAGTGGAAGGGCTCGGCCCGGTTCGACGAATGGATCGAGATCACCGCCGCGCCGGTCCGGCTCGGCACGAAGTCGTTCGACCTGCGGTACTCCGCCCGGGCCGACGGTCAGGTCGCGTGCGAAGCGACGATCACCTATGTAGCCGTGCAGCCCGGCGTCAACACGTCGATCCCGATACCCGGCGCGGTCCGCCGCGCCCTGGAAGCCCGCCTCGCCTGACCGCGCGCTCGAGATCTCAGCCGCGTTCGGAGAAGTTGCCGATGTCGTGCCCGGTGGTCGCGTCGATCGCTTCGATGCTGTCGCCGAAGGAGCAGAGGGGCCGGGCCGGCGCGGTGGTCGCGGAACTGCTACCCGGCTCGACGAGATTGGCTCCGCCGTCCGGCACCACCGGAACGTGATGACCGACGATGACCCACGCCAGGACGTTCTGCACCTCCGACCGGTGGTTGCCGACGTCGAACGGATACAGCGCCGAGACCTGGCCCAGGAACATCTCGTAAGAGCCCGGGTTGCGGTGCGACATGCTGGCTGCCCATGCCGCGCTCGCGCCGATCCGCGGCGACGCATTCGGGAAGGACGGATCCACCGTCTCGGGATTACCCGTGTAGCCGACGGAGATCGTGTGCGTGACCCGTTGCCACTTCGGCATGCTCGGCGCGGGCGCAGAGAACGCGGCGTTGGTGCACGGTTCCGGAGCGGTCGTACTGGAGACCGTCGCGAAACCGGGCGTGATCGGGCCGGTCCCGAGGTCGATCGTCTTGTCGCCGTCCGGTGTCGAGAACACGAAGCGGCCGCGGCCCGGAACGTCGTCAACGAGAAACGCGTTCTCGACGATCGGCACGTTCTGTCCGTTATACGTGACCCGGGTGACGAAGTCGGGTACCAATCCGTAGGCGATGACGCGTCCGTCCCCGTTGTCGTCGGTTCCCACGCTTGCACCGAACTGAGCGATCGCGGCCGTGGTGGTGCACCCGGCGCCCCCGCCGGACGGACGCATGATCGCGGTGCAGTACATCTCGCCCTGCGCCGGCGCGGTCGTTCCGTACACGAAGAGACGCGCGCCGTCGGCACTGATCGCGAGCCGCGAACCGATCTTCGGATCGATCTGGAAGTGATCGAGGACCTGCGGGATCTGATCCGCAGAGGTCGGCGGTCGATGGAAGATCGCAAACGTGACGTCGGCCGCGGAGAGTCGGCCCGTGGGCGGTACCTGCACCTGCACCTGGGATTCGCGACGGCCGTCCGCGATAATGGCGACACCGACGCAGGCAACGAGGACGACAACGACCAACGCGGCGAACGCGCGGATCGTCCGGCGGCGGCGCGACCGTTGCCGGGCTTGTCCGACGACGAGTTCGAGGGCCCGGTCTTCGTCGGCGAGGGTGTGTGCCGGCTCCGCGAGGAGCTCGCTCAGCGTGTCGTCGACGGGTTCACGCTCGTCCATCGTGTTCCTCTGCCAACACCGCGCGCAGGCGTTCCCGCGCCGCGTGGAGGTGGTACTTCACGGTCCCGTCCGCGAGGTCCATCGCAGCCGCGATCTCGGAGACCGGGTAGCCGCCGCCGTAGTACAGGCCGACTGCAATGCGCTGTTGGGGCGGGAGCTCGCGCACCTCGGCGCGGATGTCGAGGTCGTGTCCGTCGGGCGGGTCGACGACCGCATTGCCCAGGCGCGCAATCGCCTTTGCTTCCCGGTCGCGCGAACGGCGCTCGTTCAAGAGTCGGCGCACCGCTACGGTCCGGACCCAGCCCGCGGGGTTTTCGGTCGCCTCCAGTCGCTTCCATTGCATCAGCGCCTTCACGAAGGCCTCCTGCACCGCTTCCTCGGCGCCGTCGCCGAACGACGACAGCGCGCGACATAACCGGGCGTACTCGGCCCGGAACAGAGCTTCGAACGCTTCAGGAGCGTCGCTCAATGTGCTTCCGCCCACTCATCGACTTAACCCCGCCGGCCCGGACATGGTTTGGTCGGATCAGAGAATTTGCTCAGGTGTCGGCTGCGGAGCGCGACGCCGTGCCGACGACTGCGGTGCGGGCACCGGTCGTGTTGACGACCTCGAACGTCGCCTCGTTGTCGTCGATGTCGACGGTCGCGTCGATCTCGTCGCCCGCGAGCACGATGCCGACGAAGCGCAGCTCGATCTCGCCGTGCTCCAGGAACTCCTCGCCCCACGCGTCGAGCAAGAGGCCGTACGCGGGTCCCGCGGCCTGCACTCCCTGCGCGACCAGACCCGGGCAGCTTCAGGTCGGCCGACAGCGTCGGATCGGAGTGGTAGTTGCCGCGTCGCGAGTACGCGCGCACGAGCTCTGCGGTGACCGCCAGCGATCGCGTCGTTCGTTCGGTCACGACGAGACTCCCAGCGTGGCGGCCGGCGTGAACGACACCTCCGACGTCCACACCGGTTCGTCGGGCGCGTCGGCGGTGGCGACCGCGGTCTCGACGTCGACGTAGGTACGACCGCGCTTGTCGTAGCGGCGCGCGACCCGCCCGGTCGTGACCAGCTCGGTGCCCGGCGGCGATGCGCCGCCGACAGCGGAGGTGCTGGCGGGTCTGGATCATCGCGTCGGGGCACACCTGGGCGAAGCACAAGACCGTGAGGTTCGCGGCGATGGGCGGGTACAGCGCGCCCGCGGCGAGGGCGGGATGGTCGACGCCCGCCGCCCGCCAGTAGCGCTCGTTGGCGGCGGCCGACACGGTGAGCCGGAGCGGCCCGAGCGACGGTCCCGGGCCCCATCTCGGAAAACGGCTTCGTGTCCATATGCACCCGCGTGTATGATATGCGCCATGGCGTATCGAGCGGCCGTCGTCGGCGCGTCAGGCTATACGGGGGCCGAAGCGCTCCGACTCCTGGCCGGTCATCCGGAGATCGAGGTCGTGCACCTCACGGCGGCCTCCAACGCGGGCGCCCGCGTCTGCGACCTCTTCCCTTCCCTCACCCCGGTCTACGGCGACGCGGTGTTGGCGCCCCTCGATGTCGCCGACCTCGCGCGGCCTCGACCTCGTCTTCTGCATGCTGCCGCACGGCGCGAGCCAAGACTTCCTGCCCGGTCTCCTCGACGACGTCGCCCACGTGATCGATCTCGGCGCCGACTTCCGCCTCCCGGCCGACGTGTACGCACGTTGGTACGGCGAGACGCACCGCGCGCCCGACGTCGGTCGAACCGGTTCGCGTACGGGCTCGTCGAGCTCTACCGCGACGACATCGCCCACGCACGCGCACGTGGCCGCGCCCGGGTGCTACCCGACCGCGGTCAGCCTCGCGTGCGCGCCGTTGCTCGCACTGGGTCTCGTCGAGCCCCGCGTCATCGCCGACGCAGTGTCGGGTGTCTCCGGCGCGGGCCGCGGGCTGAAGACCACGAGCCTGTTCTCGGAGGCGAACGAGAACGTCTCCGCGTACGGGCTGCTGACGCATCGCCACACCGCGGAGATGGAGCAGGCGCTGTCCAAGGTCGCGCGGCAACCGGTTGCGGTGCTCTTCACGCCGCATCTCGTGCCCGACGACGCGCGGCATCCTCGCGACGTGTTACGCGCGGCCGTCGGCGCAGGGTCTTTCGACGGCGCGGCTCCTCGAGCACTACCGCGAGTTCTATGCGAACGATCCGTGCGTCGTGGTCGTCGACGAGCCGTCGGGGACCAAGGCGACGTACGGCGCCAACGTCGCTGCACGTCACCGTCCGCTTCGACGAGCGCACCGACACGGTGGTCGCGATCGCGGCGGAGGACAACCTCGTGAAGGGCGCGTCGGGCCAGATGATCCAAGCTGCCAACCTGTTGCTCGGCCTCCCCGAGACCACCGGCCTGCCCCTGCTCGGGATCCAACCGTGACCTCGGGCGTCACGGCCGTTCCCGGATTCGTCGCGGGCGGGCTCGCGTGCGGGATCAAGCCGTCGGGCGATCCCGACCTCGCGCTCGTCGCCACCGACGACGCGCGACCGGTCAGCGCGGCCGGGCGTGTTCACGACCAACCTCGCGCAAGCCGCGCCCGTGCAGATCTCGCGCCGCGCATCTCGCCGACGGAGCCGCGGCGGCCGTCGTGTTGAGCTCCGGCAACGCCAACGCGGCGACGGGGGAGCCGGGCCGGCGCGACGCCGCTCGCATGTGCGAGCTCGCGGCCCGGGGCCTCGGACTCGCAGCCGACGACGTGCTGGTGTGCTCGACCGGCCTCATCGGTATCCCGATGCCGATGGACGCGCTCGAGATCGGCATCCCGAAGCTGTGCGGCGAGCTCACCGCCGACGGCGGCGGCCGACGCGGCGCGGGCGATGATGACCACCGACACCAAGGTCGAAGGAAGCTGTCGCCGCGCGCCGGCGCGGCGACGGTCGGCGGGATGGCCAAGGGTGCAGCGATGCTGTCGCCCGCGATGGCGACGATGCTCGCGGTCGTCACGACCGATGCCGCGACCGATCCCGACACGCTGCAACGCGCGCTCGCCCAGGCCGTGCGGCGAGACCTTCGACTGTCTCTCCGTCGACGGCTGCCGCTCGACGAACGACACCGTGCTCGTGCTGGCGAACGGCCGGGCGGGCGCGGTCGACGCGCCACGCACTTACCGGCGCGCTCACCGAAGTGTGCGGCTCGCTCGCCGAACAGATGGCGCGCGACGCCGAGGGCGCGACCAAGTTCGTGCGCGTCCGCGTGGTCGGCGCCCGCAACGGTGCCGAAGCCCGGATCGCGGCCCGGGCCGTGGCCGACAGCCAGCTCGTGCAGTGCTCGCTCAACGGCGAACGATCCCTACTGGGGCCGGGTGCTGTCGGAGCTCGGCGCGAGCGGCGCGTATCTCGATCCCGAAGCGGTCGACATCGCGTACAACGGCATCACCGTGTGCCGCGACGGCGTGGCGTGCGCGCACGACGAAGCCGCGCTCGCGCGCGCCATGGCCGAGCGCGACATCGAGATCCTGTGCGACCTGCGCCAGGCGCACGGCGAGGCGACGGTGCTCACCACCGATCTCTCGCACGCCTACATCGACGAGAACCGGCGCACGTCGTGAGCAGGGAGACGTCGTGAGCGAGGAGATCACTGATCTCGCGTCCCGCCTGAAAGACGCGGGGGAGAAGGCGCACATCCTCGCCGAGGCGCTGCCGTACATCCGCGAGTTCTCGGGCAAGACCGTCGTCATCAAGTACGGCGGCCACGCGATGGAGAACCCCGATGCTCGCCGAGCTCTTCGCGACCGACGTCGTGCTCATGCGCCTCGTCGGGATGAACCCGGTCGTGGTGCACGGCGGCGGCCCGCAGATCACGCGATCTCATGCGGCGCCTCGGCAAGGAGCCCGAGTTCGTCGACGGCCGGCGCGTCACCGACGCCGAGACCGTCGACATCGTGCGCATGGCGCTCGTCGGCAAGGTGAACCGCGAGATCGTCGCGATCGGTGAACCGCCACGGCTCGTACGCGGTCGGCCTGTCGGGCGAGGACGCGGGCCTGATCCGCGTCGACCAGCGCGACCCGCGCCTCGGCTTCGTCGGCGACGTACGTGCGATCGACCCGACGATCGTGCTGCGGCTGCTGCGCGAGGAGCTGATCCCGGTGATCGCCACCGATCGGTGTCGACGACGACGGCCAGGCGTACAACATCAACGCCGACACCGTCGCCGGCGCGATCGCGGAGGCGCTCGACGCCGAGAAGCTCGTGTACCTCACCGACGTCGCCGGCGTGTACGACGACTGGCCCGACGAGTCGATCGCTGATCTCGCGCGTCGACGTCGACGGCCTGGAGAAGCTGGTCGCCGACGGCAAGGTCGTCGGAGGGCATGATCCCCAAGCTCGAGTCGTGCGTCGTCGGCGCTGCGCAACGGCGTGCGCCGCGCGCACATCCTCGACGGCCGCCTGCCGCACGCGCTGCTGCTCGAGTTCTTCACCCGGGAAGGCGTCGGAACGATGGTGCACACATGAGCACGCTCGCCGAGTTGCAGACGCTCGACGCCGAGAACGTCATGCAGACCTACGGGCGCCTGCCGGTCGCGTTCGTGCGCGGCGAGGGCACGAAGCTCTGGGACAGCGAGGGCAAGGAGTACCTCGACTTCCTGACCGGCCTCGCGGTCACGTCGCTCGGCCACGCGCACCCCGAGGTCGCCGACGCGATCGCCGACCAGGCCCGCACGCTGCTGCACGTCTCGAACCTCTACTACAACGACGTGCAGCCGAAGGTCGCGGCCCGGCTCAACGCGTTGCTCGGCGGCGGCGGCCGCGTGTTCTTCTGCAACTCCGGCGCCGAGGCGAACGAGTGCGCGATCAAGCTCGCCCGCCGGCACGGCCAACGCAACGGCGGACCCGAGCGGTTCCACGTGATCAGCGCGTACGGCTCGTTCCACGGCCGCACGCTCACCACGCTCGCGGCGACCGGCCAGCCCCAGAAGCAGGAGACGTTCCAGCCGCTGCCGGTGGGCTTCCGCCAGGTCGCGTTCGACGATCTCGACGCGCTCGCCGGCGGCGATGGACGACCGCGTCGCGGCGGTGCTGCTCGAGCCGGTGCAGGGCGAAGGCGGCGTGAATCCCGGCGTCGACCGAGTACCTGCACGGCGTGCGCGAGCTGTGCGACGAACGCGAGGCGCTGCTGATCATCGACGAGGTGCAGACCGGGCTCGGCCGCACCGGCCGCTGGTTCGGGTTCGAGCACTCGGGCGTCAAGCCCGACATCGTGACGATGGCCAAGGCGCTCGGCAACGGCGTGCCGATCGGTGCCTGCTGGGCGCGCGCCGACGTCGCCGCCGCGTTCGCGCCCGGCGACCACGCCACGACCTTCGGCGGCCAGCCGCTCGCGGCGCGCGCCGCGCTGGCGGTGCTCGACGTGATGGAACGCGACGGTGTGCCCGAACGGGCGGCCCGGGCCGGGACGCGGCTCGTCGGAGTCGCTGGCCGAAGCTCGACGGCGTCGCCGAGGTGCGGGGCGCGGGCCTGCTCATCGCGGCCGAGCTCGCGTCCGGCCTACGACGCCAAGGACATCGCGCAGAAGTGCCTCGACCGCGGGCTCGTCGTGAACGCGGTGACTCCCAGCGCGCTGCGGTTCGCGCCGCCGCTGCTCGTCTCCGACGCCGAGATCGACGAGGCCGTCGCGCCGGCTCGCGGATGCGCTCCGATGAGTCCGCACCTGCTCGAGGTCGACGATCTCGATCCGGTCCGCCTGCGGCCGGATCCTCGACAACGCGGTCGCGTGGAAGGCCGATCCCGGCGCGATTCCGTCGGTCCTCGCCGGTCAGGCGCGTCGCCGCGCTGTTCGAGAAGCCGTCGGCCCGCACCCGGATCTCGATCGAGATGGCGGTCGCGACGCTCGGCGGCCATCCCGATCTACATCCGCGACGAAGAGGTCGATGCTCGACACGCGCGAGTCGGTCGAAGACGTCGCCCGCACGATGGCCGTCGATGTGCGCGGTGATCGCGGCCCGCGTCTTCGACCACCACACGCTCGAGCGCATGGACGCCGTCGGTCGACGTCCCCGTCGTCAACCTGCTGTCCGACACCGCGCACCCGTGCCAGGCGCTGGCCGACCTGCTTGACGCGTGCGCGAGCACTTCGGCACGGTCGAAGGCCGGCGCATCGCCTACGTCGGCGACGGCAACAACGTCGCCGCCTCGCTCGCGTACGCGGCCGCGCTGTCGGGCGTCGAGCTCGTCGTCGCGTCGCCGGAGGGCTACGAGCTCGACCCGCACGTCGTGGATCGGGCCCGCAATCTCGGCGGGACGGTCGAGCTGGTCAACGATCCGTACGACGCGGTGCGAGGCGCCGACGTCGTCTACACCGACGTGTGGACGTCGATGGGGCAGGAGGACGAACGCGAGCAACGGCTGCGCGCGTTCGCGGGCTGGACCGTCGACGAGGCGTTGATGAAGGCGGCGAGCGCCCGACGCGGTCTTCATGCACTGCCTGCCCGCGCACCGCGGCGAGGAGGTCGCGGCCGAGGTCATCGACGGGCCGCAGTCGGTCGTGTGGCAGCAGGCCGGCAACCGCATGCATTCGGCGCGGGCGCTGTTGGTCGATCTCCTGACCGGAGCCCGCTGATGTCGACGCTCGGCAAGCCCCAACGCCAGCACCGCATCCTGCGCATGCTCGAGGACCAGGCCGATCTCGAGCCAGGCCCAGCTCGTGCAGCTGCTGGAGGCCGACGGAATCGTCGCGACCCAGGCGACCGTGAGCCGCGACCTCGAGGATCTCGGCGCGGTGAAGGTGCGGATCCCCGGCGGCGCCATGGCGTACGCGATCCCCGAGTACACGCGGGAGCGGGCGCCGACCGACGATCACCTCAAGCGCCTGATGGGCGAGTTCGTGGTCGAGGTGGCGCACAGCGCGCAACCTGGTCGTGCTCCGCACGCCGCCGGGCAGCGCGCACGTGGTGGCTTCGGCGCTCGACCGGGCGTCGACTCGACGCGGTGCTCGGCACCATCGCGGGTGACGACACCGTTGTCGTCGTGTGCAATGAATCAATCGGTGGGGCGGTCGTCGCGGCCGAGCTCGCCGGACTCGCCGGACTCTGAACCCCGAACTTCGACAAGGAGAAATCACCGTGGCCAAGCGAGTGGTGCTCGCGTATTCCGGAGGGCTCGACACCTCCATCGCGGTGCGCTGGATGCGCGAGGAGTGGGGCGTCGAAGTGATCGCGTGCGCGGTCGACGTCGGCCAGCTCGCGCCCGGCGAGGAAGACATGATCCGCGAACGCGCGCCGCGGCCGCGGGCGCGGTCGAGATCGAGATCATCGACGCGCGCGACGAGTTCGCCGCGCGACTTCCTCGTCCCCGCGCTCCAAGCGAACGCGCTCTACGAGGGCAAGTACCCGTTGGTGTCGGCGCTCTCGCGGCCGGTCATCGTCGAGCACCTCGTCGCAGTCGGCGCGCCGGCACGGGCCGACGCGGTCGGTCACGGTTGCACCGGCAAGGGCAACGACCAGGTGCGGTTCGAGGTGTCGTCGCGCATCCTCGCGCCCGACCTCGACGTGCATGGCGCCGGTGCGCGTGTGGGGCCTGACCCGCGCCGACTGCATCGAGCTCGCCGACAAGTGGGAGATCCCGATCTCGGCGTCGAAGGAGAAGCTGTACTCGATCGACGAGAACATGTGGGGCCGCGCCATCGAGTGCGGTGTGCTCGAGAACCCGTGGTCGGCCGCGCCCGAGGAGCCGTACACGCTCACCCGCAACGCCAAGGACGCGCCGAGCGAATCGACCGAGATCGTCGTCGCCTTCGAAAAGGGTGTGCCGGTCTCGCTGAACGGCCAGGCCATGGGCCTCGTCGAGCTCATCGAGACGATCGGCGCCGCGGTCGGCGGCTACGGCTGGGGCCGCATCGACATGGTCGAGAACCGGCGCGTCGGCATCAAGAGCCGCGAGGTGTACGAGTGCCCGGCGTCGCTGTCGCTGATCCTGGCGCACAAGGATCTCGAAGGCATCACCCTCGAACGCGACCTCGCCCGCGAGAAGCAACGGCTCGAGATCCGCGTCGCCGAGCTCATCTACGACGGTATGTGGCACGCGCCGCTCATGCGCGCGCTGCAGGCGTTCGTCGACTCGACGCAGGAGCACGTCACCGGCGAGGTGCGGCTCCGGCTCGAACCCGGTCGCTGCGACGCGGTCGGGTCGGCGCGCGCCGCGCGGTCTGTACGACCACGACCTCGCGACCTACGACGCCGACGACGCCTTCCGCCACCAGGACTCCGAGGGCTTCGTCCGCCTCTGGGGCCTCTCGGCCGAGACGTGGTCGCGACGGCAGGGCCCGGGGGCCTCGTGACCCAACACGAGCCCGCGAGCGGTCAGCCGCTCTGGCACGGGCGGTTCGGCGAAGGCCCGGCCGACGAGCTCCTCGCGTTCACCGTCAGCCTGCCGTTCGACCAACGCCTGGCCGCCGACGATCTCGTCGGGTCGCGCGCCCACGTGCAGATGCTGGCGCGCGTCGGTCTGCTCGACCGACGACGAACGCGGTGTGGTGATCGCAGCGCTGGATCGCGTCGAGGAAGAGTTGGCGACGAACGCGTTCGCCTTTGCGCCGACCGACGAAGACATCCACACCGCGATCGAACGGCGCGTCACCGAGATCGCGGGCGCGGTCGGCGCCAAGCTGCACACCGGGCGCAGCCGCAACGACCAGGTCGCGCTCGACATGCGGCTGTATCTCCGCCGCGAAGGGCCGCGCCGGTCGCGACGCGGATCCACGAGCTGCAGCGCGTGCTGCTGCAGCGGGCGGGGGAGTCGACCGAGATCGCGTTGCCCGGTTACACGCATCTGCAGCGCGCCCAGCCCGTGTTGCTCGCGCACCATCTGCTCGCGCACTTCTGGGCCCTCGCACGAGACGTCGACCGCTGGCACGACTGCCTCGCCCGGGCCGACGTCTCGCCCCTCGGCGCGGGTGCGCTCGCGGGTTCGAGCCTGCCCCTCGACCCGGCTTCGGTCGCGGCCGCGCTCGAGTTCGCGCCGTCCGTTCGAGAACTCGCTCGACGCCGTCTCCGACCGCGACTTCGTCGCGGAGGCGTTGTTCGTCGCCGCCGCTCACCCAGGTGCACCTCTCGCGGCTCGGCGAAGAGATCGTGCTGTGGTCGACCGACGAGTTCGGCTTCCTGCGCCTCGCCGACGCGTACGCGACCGGCTCGTCGATGTTGCCGCAGAAGAAGAACCCCGACATCGCCGAGCTGGCGCGGGGCAAGGCCGGTCGGCTCATCGGCGACCTCACCGGCTTCCTCGCGACGCTCAAGTCACTGCCGCTCGCGTACAACCGCGATCTGCAGGAAGACAAGGAGCCGTTGTTCGACGCGCTCGACACGTGCATGTTGTCGCTGAGCGCCCTGGCCGGACTCATGGCGACGGCCGACCTTCGTCGACACCGCGATGACGGCCGGCGCCGACAGCCCGTTCAACGCGGCCACCGACATCGCCGAGCATCTCGTGCGCCAGGGCACGCCGTTCCGCGAAGCCCACGCCGCGGTCGGTGCGGTCGTGCGCCAATCGGTCGAGCGCGGCGTGCCGCTCGAGGAGCTGGTGTCGAACGACCCGCGTCTCGGTCCGGACTACCTGGTGTTCCTCGAACCGGGGAGCGCCGTGCGCCGCCGCACGACGCCCGGGGGTGCCGGCCCGGAACCGGTCGCCGTGCAATTGGTCCAGGCGCGCGAGCGCATCGAGCGTCAACTGACGTGGCTCGCGCCCGCGCACTGACGAAGGCGTTCTACGACCGCGACTCGCTCGCGGTCGGTCCGGAGCTGCTGAACAAGCTGCTCGTCGGCAACGGTGTGTCGGCGCGCCTGGTCGAGGTGGAGGCGTATCGCGTCGACCGCCGATCCCGGGAGCCATTCGTACCGGGGCCGCACACCGCGCAACGCGGTCGATGTTCGGGCCGGCCGGTCATCTCTACGTCTATTTCAGCTACGGCAACCACTGGTGCATGAACGTGACGTGTGGTCCGGGCGAGGCCGCGAACGCGGTGCTGTTCCGTGCCGCCGCGCCGGTCGCGGGGCTGGAGTTGATGCGCGAGCGCCGGGAGAAGACCCCGTTGGTCAAAGCGTTACGCGATCGCGATCTCGCCGCCGGTCCCGGTCGGCTCGGGCAGGCCTTCGCCGTCGACCGCGCCGACAACGGCATGAGCCTCATATCCGGCCCGCTGCGCATCTCGACGACGGAACACCCCCGCCCCCGCGCCCCGGTATCTCCGCGCGCATCGGGCTCGGGGTCGGCAAAGGCGAAGACCTCCCGTACCGCTTCTACGTCCCTGACGACCCCAACATCTCCCGCCCCCCACGCCACTAACCCCAAACCCTGCCATCAGATGGCAGTGAAATTGCTCCCATGAGACAAAAACCCTGCCAACGCGGGTTAGGGGAAGCGTTTGGCGATCCAGTCGGCGACGATCCGCATCGCTGCGGGGCGGTAGCCCTCGAGGTAGTGGGGCGCGCCTTTGATCTCGACGTAGGTGACGTCGTCGGATCCCGCGGTCTCCGCGATCTGACGGGCCTGACGGATGCGGATCTCGGTGTCGGCCGTCGGGTGCACGACGAGTACCGGCACGCGCACTTGGGGCATCGTTGTGGCGAGGCGCGCCTTCGACGAGATCGCCGACCACGTCGACAACCAACCGCGTGACGTCATCGTGCGGGCCAGGCCGCCCCACCCGTAGTTCGCGTCGAACGGATCGGGGAACGCGAACAGCGAACCGAGCGGACGATCGTCGGGATCGATGCTCAGATCGAGATACGTCGGGTTTGCGAGCGTGCGATAGATCGTGAAGTACTCGAGGTGCACGGCCTGCTTGCGCAACCGCCGCCAGGCGTCGCTCCCGCGCTCCACCGCCCGCAGACCGTTTCTCGCCGCCGCAGACGCGTCGAGTTGTTCGCGTGCCCGCGCGTCGATGCGCGCCACGCGTTCACGTTGCGCCACGCGATACCGGGCCAGCCATTCCGGGTCGTACGAGCAGGGCTCGGGCCACGGCCGCCAGCCGTTGGCGGGGTCGTACATGTCGAGCTCGGGAACGACCGAAGCCGGATCGCGCTCGTCGGCGACGGCCGGGTCGATCGACTGCAGCATGAACTCGCCCTCGCCCGGGTGGGCAGCCACGCCGATCCACGCGTCGCCGCAGCCGTGCTCGGTGTGCGCCAATGCCGACAACGAACCGCCGCCGCTGTTCCCGAACAACACAACCGCCTCGGCGCCGCGGCCCCGCACCCATTCCACCGCCGCGGCAACATCGCGCGCGGCCAGGTCGTGCTGGCAGTCGGTGTCGTTGTTCAGATAGCGCGTCGCGAAGCCGAACACGCCGTAACCCGCGGCCGCGAGCAGCGGGCAGGCGTAATGCACGGAGAAATCGGCACGCGGGTGCGTCAACACCACCGCGGTGTGCCACGGCCGTCCGTTCGGCGGAGTCCAGAACAGTCCGCGCACGAGCCCGCCGTCGTCGGTGACGATGCGGACGGGTTCGCGGGGGAGGTCGACACCGGGATCGTCTTCGGCCAGAGGCCAGAAACCGAGACCGGCGGGGCGCGGATCTCCGCGGAAGGGATCGCTCATGACCGGATAGGTTGACCGACCGTGCCGCGTTTGACGAGTCGGAGCCGGAGCGTGCGCGACAAGGTCGTGGTCGTCACGGGCGCGGCGAGCGGAATGGGCCGGGCGATTGCGCATCTCTTCGCCGACGAGGGCGCCCGCGTCGCCGTCACCGATCGGGACGCGCGGGGCGTTGACGCGGTGGCCGGCGAGATCGTCGCGGCCGGTGCGTTCGCGACGGGCTGGACCCTCGACGTCAGCGATCCCGCGGCGATCACCCGCGTCGTCGGCGAGGTCGCGCTCCAGATCGGTCCCGTCGACATCCTGGTCAACGACGCCGGTGTCTCGATCCCGGTCGAGATCGGCTCCGACGACTTCGAAGCGGCCTGGGCCACGAC
>CAVPBG010000002.1:1672500-1694303 GCA_963701825.1 uncultured Actinomycetes bacterium
GCCAAGCAAACTCGGTGATAGCTGGTTCTCCCCGAAATGCATTTAGGTGCAGCGTCGCGTGTTCAGTACCGGAGGTAGAGCACTGGATGGCCTAGGGGGCCTACAAGCTTACTGAAGTCAGCCAAACTCCGAATGCCGGTACTCCAGAGCGCGGCAGTGAGACCATGGGGGATAAGCTTCATGGTCGAGAGGGAAACAGCCCAGAACGCCAGCTAAGGCCCCAAATTCTGTGCTCAGTGGCAAAGGATGTGGGATTGCCCAGACAGCCAGGAGGTTGGCTTAGAAGCAGCCACCCTTGAAAGAGTGCGTAATAGCTCACTGGTCGAGTGATCCTGCGCCGACAATGTAACGGGGCTCAAGCACAGAGCCGAAGCTGCGTCATATGCGCTTTTGCGTAGATGGGTAGGGGAGCGTCGATCTCAGCTGTGAAGCGGCCGTGTGAACGGTCGTGGAGCGTGGTCGAGTGCGAATGCCGGCATGAGTAGCGAAAGAGGGGGGAGGAACCCCTCCGCCGAATGCCCAAGGGTTCCTGGGGAAGGCTCATCCGCCCAGGGTTAGTCGGGAGCTAAGGCGAGGCCGAAAGGCGTAGTCGATGCACAACTGGTTGATATTCCAGTACCACCGTGTCCGCGCCCAATCCTATTTGGACTGCTAAGGGGCTGCCTTCGGGCGAACCGACCCGTCCTTGATGGATAGCAAGGGGGTGACGCAGGAGGGTAGGTCAACCCGGGCGTTGGTTGTCCCGGGGTAAGCATGTAGGGGGTCCGATAGGCAAATCCGTCGGGCATTAACCCCGAGATGCGATGCCGAGCCGTTTCAGGCGAAGTGAGTGATCCTACGCTGCCGAGAAAAACCTCTAGCGAGTTGACATGGTGCCCGTACCCCAAACCGACGCAGGTGGGCAAGTAGAGAATACTAAGGCGATCGGGAGAACTCTGGTTAAGGAACTCGGCAAACTGCCCCCGTAACTTCGGAAGAAGGGGGGCCTCAGTAGGGTGACGGACTTCGCGTCCCGAGCTCGAGGAGGCCGCAGAGACCAGGGCCAAGCGACTGTTTACTAAAAACACAGGTGCGTGCGAAGTCGTAAGACGATGTATACGCACTGACGCCTGCCCGGTGCCGGAAGGTTACGGGGAAGGGTTAGTTCCTTCGGGAGCGAAGCTCTGAACCTAAGCCCCGGTAAACGGCGGCCGTAACTATAACGGTCCTAAGGTAGCGAAATTCCTTGTCGGGTAAGTTCCGACCTGCACGAATGGCGTAACGACTTGGCTACTGTCTCAACCAGAGACCCGGCGAAATTGCACGACGAGTAAAGATGCTCGTTTCCCGCGGAAGGACGGAAAGACCCCGTGGACCTTTACTACAACTTGGTATTGGGTTTCGGTATTTGTTGTGTAGGATAGGTGGGAGTCTTGGAAGCTGGGGCGTCAGCCTCGGTGGAGACAACGTTGAAATACCACCCTGCAGATATTGGAGCTCTAACTTAGGTCCGTTATCCGGATCGAGGACAGTGACAGGTGGGTAGTTTGACTGGGGCGGTCGCCTCCTAAAGTGTAACGGAGGCGCCCAAAGGTTCCCTCAGCCTGGTTGGCCATCAGGCGTCGAGTGCAAAGACACAAGGGAGCTTGACTGCGAGACCAACAAGTCGAGCAGGTGCGAAAGCAGGGCTTAGTGACCCGGCCATGGCATGTGGAAGCGTGGTCGATCAACGGATAAAAGGTACCCCGGGGATAACAGGCTTATCTTGCCCAAGAGTCCACATCGACGGCAAGGTTTGGCACCTCGATGTCGGCTCGTCGCATCCTGGGGCTGAAGCAGGTCCCAAGGGTTGGGCTGTTCGCCCATTAAAGCGGTACGCGAGCTGGGTTTAGAACGTCGCGAGACAGTTCGGTCCCTATCCTCCGTGGGCGTAAGAGACTTGAGGAGAGCTGTCCCTAGTACGAGAGGACCGGGACGGACGCAGCTCTCGTGTGCCAGTTGTTTCGCCAGAAGCATGGCTGGTTTGCGACCTGCGGAAGAGATAAGCGCTGAAAGCATCTAAGCGCGAAACTCGCTTCGAGATGAGGTCTCTCACTGCATAAGCAGGTAAGGCCCCTGGTAGACGACCAGGTTGATAGGCCGGAGGTGTACGCACGGCAACGTGTTCAGCCGACCGGTACTAATCGGCCGAGGGCTTGATCGCACTCTTTCATCTACGTTCGTGCTCGCTATGGAGTTTTCGGGGATACGCCGAAGACTGACATTTGAACCCGGTGACCATGGCGGCGGGGACACACCCGTTCCCATTCCGAACACGGCAGTTAAGACCGCCCGCGCCGATGGTACTTGGAGGGATTCCTCCTGGGAGAGTAGGTCGTCGCCGGGTTTTTTCGCTAAGAAATGAAGACGCCCGCCCATTGAGGCGGGCGTCTTCGCGTACTCTGTATTTCCCCCACGGAACAGGTCCACTGTGAGCGATCCGAAACCGCGTCGTCCGAGCGACGGTAAAAAGCGCGCCTCGAGCGCCCCGAGTGCCCGCAGCGGCGCCCGCCGGCCGACCCGCGGCGACAGCCCGCCCCGCCGGGACGGGCGCGGCGCGGGCGCACCGAAGCGCGACACGAGTGGTCGGTCGGGTGGCCGAGACGGGGTCAAGCGCGCCGGCCCCCGGCGCGACGACCGCGACGGGGCCCCCAAGCGCACATCCCGTAGCGACGGCGCACCCCGCCGGGAACCGCGGGCCGGTGGCGCGCCGCAACGGGCCACCCGCAGCGACGGCACGCCCAGGCGGCCGCCGCGTCGGACTGGTGCACCCAAGCGCGACGACCGGGGTACCGGAACCGGCGCACCGCCGCGTTCGGGCCGCAGTACCGGGGGCCGCAGTACCGGGGGCCGCACTACGGGCGGTTCGAATCGGGAGATGCGCCGCGACGGTCCGCAGAAGCGCGTGTCGCGCGGCGGCACTTCGGCGCGCACGGGTCGGGCCGGTGCCGACCGCAAACGCACGTCGAAGAACACCGACGATCGCAACCCGACTCACAGCAGCGTCGATTACCCGAGCGCCAAGTACCGCCGGAAGAACGAAGAGCCGCCCGCGCCCGCCCCGAGCGAACGGTCGTCGTTGCGCAAGGTGCGTCGGCTCACCGCCGCCGAGCCGCCCCGCCCGCGCCGGGCCCGCAAGGCTCCGCCCGTCTCACCGAGCCGCCGGCGCAAGGTCCGCACCACCGAGGCCGGCGACGAGCTCGGCCGCATCGCGGGGCGCAATGCCCGCCACGCGCAGGCCGAGCTGGCCCGCGCCGCAGAGGCGTTCACCGCCGGGCGCGAGCGCGACGCGGCTCGATACCTACGTCCGCTGCGCGACGCCTATCCCGACGCGAGCGCCGTACGGGAGCTGCTCGGGCTGAGTCAGTACCGACTCGGCCAGTACGCGGCCGCCACCAAGGAGCTCGAGGCGTTCGTCGACCTGACCAACTCCGTCGAACAGCATCCCGTGCTGATGGACAGTGCCCGCGCGCTGGGTAAACACCGCCGGGTCGACGAGCTGTGGGAAGAGCTCGCGGCGGCCTCGCCGTCGGGCGCGCTCGTGACCGAAGGCCGGATCGTGCTCGCCGGATCGCGTGCCGACCAGGGTCGCCTGACCGAGGCCATCGCCACGCTCGATCGCCGGGGCGGCAACCCGAACCGGGTCCAGGACCATCACATGCGGGTTTGGTACGCGCTCGCCGACCTGTACGAGCGCGCCGGTGATCTCCCCAAGGCTCGGGAGTTGTTCCTGCGCCTCCGCAGCCACGACGCAGGCTTCGCCGACGTCGCCGAGCGGCTCGCGGCGCTGGGCTGATCGTTACTGTCACACCCGTCCCGTACGGTGCGTTCGGCTTCCCCGGTAACAGCACTTCCCCCGTTAAAGGCACTTCCCCCTGAAGTTCGCGTTCGGCGCCGCGTGCGCCGTCGACAGGGGAGTGCTCATGGAAGCCGAGTCCGAATCGTTCAACGTCGCCATCGTCCGCGGTTCGTGCTCGAGCCCGCCCGAGCTGCGGGTCCTCCCGTCCGAGCAACGCCTGGCGCAACTGCAGCTCACGACGCGCGTCGACGGACGGGCCATGTCGGTTCCCGTGTCGATCATCGACCCGGCGCCTTGGCTCGAGGCACTCGAGGTCGGCGACGAAGTGGTCGTGCTCGGCGCGGTCCGGCGGCGCTTCTTCCGGGCCGGCGGCGCGACCGCGTCGCGGGTGGAGATCGAAGCCGAGGTCGTCTGTCGGGCGCGTGACCGGCGCCGGTCGCGCGCGCTGCACCGACGGATCGAGGAGCTGCTCGAGGCGCTCGACTCGTGACGAGCGCAATCCACAGAAATGCCCGCCCAACACCAGGTCGGGCCAGTCGCGACGGTACAGTGACCACGCGCGCGGCCGATGAACACGCGTGGGTGTCACTCCGATGGCGTGGTGCCGCCCGTGACGCACAGGTACTGAGAAAGCTGGTGGTCAACGGTGACCGTAGAGGCGACCGCGGCCCGTGGAGTGGAGACGCTCAACGGGGTCGTAATCAGGTTCGCAGGCGACTCGGGCGACGGCATGCAGCTCGTCGGCGACCGGTTCACGGAGCTGTCGGCGGTGTTCGGCAACGACCTGTCGACCCAGCCCGATTTCCCGGCCGAGATCCGAGCCCCCGCCGGCACGATCGCCGGTGTGTCGGCCTTCCAGGTGCACATCTCCGATCACGACATCGTGACCGCCGGTGACACGCCGAACGTGCTGGTCGCAATGAACCCCGCCGCGTTGAAGGCGAACCTGCGCGACATCGCGCCGGGCTCCACGTTGTTGATCAACGTCGACGCCTTCGAGCAGCGCAACCTCGACAAGGCGGGCTATGCGAAGAGCCCGCTGGAAGACGACTCGCTCGCCGCGTACCGCGTGTACGAGGTGCCGATGACCTCGATCACGATCGAGGCGACCAAGCCGCTCGGCGTGAAGCCCCGCGACGCGGAGCGTTCGAAGAACTTCTTCGCCCTCGGGCTGATCTGCTGGATGTACACCCGTCCGACCGATCCGCTGATCGACTGGATCAAGAAGCGCTTCGCCAACCGGCCCGAGGTGTTCGAGGCCAACGTCGCCGCGTTCCGCGCCGGCTACAACTTCGGCGAGACCGCCGAGCTCTTCGACCACGCGTTCGAGGTCCCGCCCGCGCCGCTCGCGCCGGGCGAGTACCGCCAGATCACCGGCAACGTCGCCTTGTCGTACGGGCTCGTCGCCGCCGGTCAGGCCGCCAAGCTGCCGATCTTCTACGCGTCGTACCCGATCACCCCGGCTTCCGACATCCTGCACGAGCTCTCGAAGTTGAAGAACTTCGGCGTGAAGACACTGCAGGCCGAAGACGAGATCTCGGCGGCCGGCATCGCGATCGGCGCCGCGTTCGCGGGCAGCCTCGCCATCACCGGCACCAGCGGCCCGGGCGTCGACCTGAAGTCCGAAGCGCTCGGCCTCGCGGTGAGCCTCGAGCTCCCGATGATCATCGTCGACGTGCAGCGCGGCGGCCCGTCGACCGGTCTGCCGACCAAGACCGAGCAGGCCGACCTGATGCTCGCCATGTACGGCCGCCACGGTGAAGCGCCGATGCCGATCGTCGCCGCGAGCTCGCCGAGCGACTGTTTCGCCGCCGCGTTCGAAGCGGTCCGGCTCGCGATCAAGTACCGCACGCCGGTGATGTTGTTGACCGACGGCTACCTCGCCAACGGCGCCGAGCCGTGGGTGTTGCCCGACGTCGACTCCATGCCCGACATCTCGGTCGAGTTCACCACCGAGAAGAACCACGGCGACGAGTACTGGCCGTACCTGCGGGATCCGGAAACGCTGGCCCGTCCGTGGGCGATCCCGGGCACGCCCGGGCTCATGCACCGCGTCGGCGGTATCGAGAAGGAAGACGGGTCGGGCAACATCAGCTACGACCCCGAGAACCACGACAAGATGACGCGGCTGCGCGCCGCGAAGATCGCGGGCATCGCGAACGACATCCCGCTCACCGACCTCGACGATCCCGACGGCGCCGACTTCTTGTTGCTGTCGTGGGGTGGAACGTGGGGCGCGACCACCGAGGCGACGCGTCGGATCCGGGCCCGGGGCAAAAAGATCGCCCACGCGCATCTGCGGCACATGAACCCGTTCCCGCGCGACCTCGGCGACGTGCTGCACCGCTATTCGAAGGTCCTCGTGCCGGAGTTGAACCTCGGTCAGCTGTCGAAGCTGGTGCGAGCCGAGTACCTCGTCGACGCGCAGAGCTACACGCGGGTCGCCGGCGTCCCGTTCAAAGCGGCCGAGCTCGAGCACAAGATCCTGGAGATGATGCAGTCGTGAGTGAGGGCAACGGCACCGACGGAAACGGCGCGGGTACGGCCGTGAAGCTCGCCCGTAAGGATTTCCAGTCGGACCAAGAGGTCCGCTGGTGTCCCGGGTGCGGCGACTACGGGATCCTCACCGCGATCCAGCTGCTCCTGCCCGACCTGGGCGTGCGGCCGGAGAACCTCGTGTTCGTGTCGGGCATCGGGTGTGCGGCGCGCCTGCCGTATTACATGAACACGTACGGCATCCACAGCATCCACGGGCGCGCGCCCGCGGTCGCAACGGGTGTCGCGCTGGCGCGACCCGACCTCGACGTGTGGGTCATCGGTGGCGACGGCGACATGCTGTCGATCGGTGGCAACCACCTCATCCACGCGCTGCGCCGCAACGTGAACCTCAAGATCTTGATGTTCAACAACCAGATCTACGGCCTCACCAAGGGCCAGTACTCGCCGACGAGCGAGGTCGGCAAGATCACCAAGTCGACGCCGTTCGGTTCGCTCGACCACCCGTTCAACCCGGTCTCGATCGCGCTGGGCGCCGAAGCCAGCTTCGTGGCCCGCACCCACGACATGGACCGCAAGCACATGACGGAGACCTTCCGTCGTGCGCACGAGCACCAGGGTGCCGCCTTCGTCGAGGTGTACCAGAACTGCAACGTGTTCAACGACGGTGCGTTCGACACGATCCTGAACAAGGACGCGCGGCCCGACATGCTCATCGACCTGAAGCACGGCGAGCCCATGCGCTTCGGTGCCGACGGCGAGCACGGCGTCGTGATCAACGAGTTCGGCGAGGCGAAGATCGTCAGCGTCGCCGACGTCGGGGTCGACAAGCTCGTCGTGCACGACGAGACCCGGCCCGATCCCTCGTTGGCGTTCGCGCTGTCGCGCTTGGCCGAGCACCCCGAAACGCCCACTCCCGTCGGCGTGTTCCGCGCCGTCGACCGGGCCGCGTACGGCGTGTCGATGCAACAGCAGCTCGCGGAGGCGGCGGAGCGTTCCGGCCCCGGCGACCTCAACGCCTTGCTGCGTTCCGGCCCGACCTGGACCGTCGAGTAACCGGAGCGCTTCGGCCTGCGCCCTCGATGCTCAGTCGAGGGTGCGGAACACCATGCCCGTGCGGGGCTTGGGCCAGAAGAACGTTGTCTTCTGCGGCATGCGCACGCGGTCGATCGCCGCGGCGCGGGTCGTGGCGACCGACACCGGCGTGCACAGGATCGCGGCGGTGGCGGTGCCCTTGTCGACCAGCGCGGCCACGCCGTTCGCGTCGTGGCGGTACTGCCACGACGCATCGGCCAAGCGGGGCACGACGAGGGCTTCGATGACGGCCGCGTCGGTGGTGGCGACGGCCGGATTCTCGTCGGCCAGCGCGGCGGCGCGGGCGGCCGCCTGCGGGATTGCGAGGGCGAGACCGCGGGCGTCGACGAGTCCGAGTCCGTGCTCGGCGCGCATCGACTGCACGAGCGCGTCGACGCCTTCGGGAGTGTTCGGACCCGCGTCGCGCACCTCGAACGCGTCGGCGAGGCGGGCGCGCACATCGGTTCCGGGCGGGAGCTCGACGAGCCGGTGGATGGGCTCGATGCACAGCTCGTCGTCGACGAGCTCGACGACGAACGCCATGATCGCGCCCGCACCGCCGGGCTCAACGCCGGCGGCGCGCAGCTCGTTGCGGTAGTTGAGCGCCGTCTCGAAGCGGTGATGACCGTCGGCCAACACCAGTGGCTCACTCGCCACCACGGCGCGGATCGCGGCGACGGTGGCGGGGTCGTCGATCGCGGCCAGCTCGTGGCGGACGCCGTCTTCGTCGTCGCACGCGGCGAGGGGGGTGGCGGCGTCGAGCAGCGCGGTGAGACCGGTGCCGAGGGTCAGGCCCCAGATCGGATCAACGTTCACGCGCATCGCCTGCAGCAGCGCGAGGCGGTCGGATTTCGCCTTCGGCAGCGTGCGTTCGTGCGGCAGCACGTCGTGGTCGCCGGGCTCGGGCAGCGTGAGCGCGCCGATCACGCCCCGGGTGTGGCGCCGGACTCCGTGCGGATCGGTGAACTCCATCCGGTACGCGTAAAAACGGGGCTCCTTGTCGCGAACGAGGAGGCCCTCGGCGCACCAGCGCTCGAACGTTGACGCGGCCCGCTCGTAACGATCGCCCTCGTGGGACACGTCCTGGGGGAGGATCAGCCGCACCGAGTTGTGCTCGTCGGCGGCCTCGAGCGCACTGCGCTGATCGTTGTCGATCACGTCGTAGGGTGGAGCGACGAGCGCCGCGAGGCCCGCGGACGCGCTTTCGTACCGGACTCCGGCGAACGGCGAGAAGTCGGCCACGTTGACGCTCCGGTTCCGGGATGCTCGGGAATGCGATTGCGTTGTACCACAGGCAAACCCAGGAACCGCCAAGGAGGCGAACTCATGTCAGTTTCCGGCCAGCACGACGCATACACCGCCTTCTCGGAGGGCATGCGGCTACTCGCCGATGACAACGCGCACGCGGCTGTCATCGCGCTCGAGCAGGCCCGCGATCTCGAGCCCGCCAAGAGCTCGGTACGCGAGGCGTTGGCCCGCGCGTACTTCCGGACAGGTCGGTTCTCGGCCGCGGAGGCGGAGTTCAACGCGACGCTCGAGATCGAGCCCGTCAACGACTACGCGCAGTTCGGCGTGGGGCTCTGCCGGCTGCGAGCCGGCGACCGCGCCAAGGCTCGGGGCCACCTGCGCCTGGCCACGGTGATGCGACCCGACAACGCCGACTACCAGGCCGCGCTCCAGAGGGTCATTGCGATCGAGTCGGCCGAGGCCGGATCAGCGCCGGACGCGGGATTTCGGGTTTCTCACGCGTCCACGGACGCGGGGAGCTCGGTGTCTGACGCGTCCGCGGACGCGTCATCCCACACGTCCGCGGACGCGTCGGTGAACGACGGCGAAGCGAACGGGGAGACGGAAACGGCGTGAGTGCTGGGGGCGGGGCGGGTCGTCCGGTCGTGTGTTGCGACCTGGACGGTGTGGTCTGGCGCGGTGAGACACCGATTCCGGGGGCGGCCGAAGGGATCACGCGGCTGCGCGCCGCCGGCCTCCGGGTGGTCTTCCTGACCAACAACTCGAGCGGCCGGGTGCAGGACAACCTCGAACGGCTGGCGGCGTCGGGGGTCGAGGCCGAGGCCGACGATGTGGTGTCGAGCGCGCAGGCGGCGGTCGCGCTGCTCGCCCGTGATCACCCGGCGGGTACGCGTGTGCTCGCCTGCGCCGGACCAGGTGTGATCGAGGCGCTGGAGGCGCACGGCTTCGAACCTGTCGACGCCGTTCCCTGCGAGGCGGTACTCGTCGGCTGGCATCGGACGTTCGACTTCGAGCGGCTGCGCCGCGCCGCTGACGGCGTCCGTTCCGGCGCGCGATTCATCGCCACGAACTCGGACCCCACGTATCCCGGTACCGAGGGGTTGCTGCCCGGCGCGGGCTCGATCGTCGCCGCGGTTGCGACCGCGGGCGGGCGCCGGCCCGAGGTAGCGGGGAAGCCCGAGCCCACGATGGCAGGCGTCGTACGTGAGCTCTATGACAACCCGGTCGTGATGATCGGGGATCGGCCGTCGACCGACGGCGACTTCGCCACCGCGCTGGGTGTGCCGTTCGCGCTCGTGCTGTCGGGGGTGTGCGGTTCGGCGGGCGAGGAACCGGTGCCCGATCCGCCGCCGCCCTTCGTCGCCCGCGATCTCGGCGAGCTCGCGTCGCAGCTGGTGAAGGCGTTCGCCGAGAAATCGGGCTGAGTCCTCCGTAGTAAGGCGGTCAGTGCGCGCCCCGCACCGCGCCCGGCGGCCGGTGTTTCGGGAATCCTGCGGTACGCGCCAGCACGAAGGCGACGATCATGCCGAAGACAAACCCGCCGATGTGCGCAAGCGTGGCGATACCGCTCGACGACTGCGTGAAGAACTGCAGCACGAACCACAGTCCGAGGACGATCACGGCCGGGAGCCGGAACGGCAGCGGGATGAAGAAGATCGGCACGATCGTAAGCACGCGGGCACGCGGGAACCACACGATGTACGCGCCCAACACGACCGCGATCGCGCCCGACGCGCCGAGGAACGGCGCCGCGGAGCTCAGGTTGCCGGCCACGTGCACGAGCGACGCGACGATCCCGCCGACGAGATACAGCACCAGGAACCAGACCGGGCCGAGCTGATCCTCGACGTTGTTGCCGAAGATCCATAAGAACAACATGTTGCCGAGCACGTGCAGGATCGAGGCGTGCAGGAACATCGAGTAGAAGATCCCGAGCCACACGTTCTTCTGCGGGAACCCGGTCTCCGGCGCGGCGATGCCGGAAACGGGCACCGAGCACGACGTCGGGGCGACCGTGCCGTCGGGCACCAGCACGACGGGCTTGCCGGTGTGGATCTCGCACGGCACGCCGGCCCAGCGGTATTCGAACAGCGCCTCGGCGTTCGCGTCCTTCGGATGTTGGATCCCGAAGTAGATGGCGACATTGACCACGATGAGCAGGATCGTGACGTAGGCCCGGCGCGAGGTCGGGTTGTCGTCGCGGATCGGGATCACGCCGGGACCCTAGCGACGGCCCTCAAGCCGGATTGGTGCCCGTTCCCGCGGTCGATTCGGGGCGCCAGGCCATAGGCTGGTGGACCGACCACCCGTTCTGTGCGCCGCCCGGGCGCCTGCATGGAGAGGCCCGACAATGCCGCCGAAGATCCTGCCGATGCCGCAGCGCCCCGAGTGGAAGCGCGTGATGGAGACCGGTATGCAGTTCACCGAGCTGCGCCGTTCGCAGGCCCGGGCGATCGTGTCCGACCTCGTGGCGCAGGGTCACCTCGCCCGCGACCAGATGAGCACGGCCGTCGACGAGGTCATCGAGATGAGCCGGCGTCGGAGCGACGATCTCCGCAAGATGGTGCAGACCGAGGTGCAGCGCCAGCTCGGCGCGGTCGGCCTGGCGACGAAGGCGGATCTCGCCGCCCTCGAGCGCCGTCTCACCCGCGCCAACCGTGAGGCGAAGAAGTCGAGCCCGACGAAGAAGGCTGCGACGAAGAAGTCGCCCGCCAAGAAGCCCGCGGCCAAGAAGGCGGCGACCAAGTCCGACGCGCCCAAATCGGCGCACGGGGCGGGCTGACGGCCGCGTGCGGCGGCGGCTCGACGTCGAGCTCGTGCGGCGCGGCCTCGTGCCGAGCCGGACGCGTGCCGCGGAGGCGATCGACGCGGGCCGGGTACTCGTCGGCGGCGCGCCCGCGTCTACTCCCGCGCGCCAGGTCGACGGGGGCGAGGCCATCGCGTTGCTCGCCGTCGACGGTCCCGAGTTCGTGTCACGCGGCGGGCACAAGCTGGCGGCCGGTCTCGATGCCTTCGCGATCGACGCTACGGGCCGGTACGCGCTCGATGTCGGCGCGTCGACGGGCGGGTTCACCGACTGCCTTCTGCAGCGGGGCGCGGCGCATGTGTACGCGGTCGACGTCGGCCGCTCGCAGCTCGCGTGGTCGTTGCGCCAAGACGATCGTGTGACGGTGATGGAGCGCACCAACGTTCGGGATCTCGCGGCGGGCGTGTTCGCACCGGTTCCCGATCTGTGTGTCGCCGACGTCTCGTTCGTCTCGCTGCGCACGATCGCCCCGAACCTCGTCGCGCTCACCGCGGACGGCGCCGACTACGTGCTGCTCGTGAAGCCGCAATACGAAGCGGGCCGGGCGCGCGTCGGAAGGCGCGGCATCGTGCGCGACCCCGAGGTTCACGCGGCGGTGTTGCGCGAGGTCGTCGCCGGGCTCGACGATACCGGCCTTGGGGTCGAAGCGGTGATCCCTTCGCCGTTGCGCGGCGCCGACGGCAACGTCGAGTTCGTCGTCCGCGCCCGGCGCCGACAATCGTCTGTCACCGAGGCCCAGATCGATGCCGCGGTACAGCTCGGGCACGACACCGGAGCCGGTGCCGCATGACCATGCCTTCGACGCCGCGCCGTCGGCCTCGTCCCGCACCGCGACCGCCCACTCGCGCACGAGCTCGCGCAGCAGACCGCGGCCTGGCTCGGCGTACAGGGCGTCGAGGTGCGGGTGCCGAGCGCGCTCGCGGCGGCCGCCGGTCTCGACGAGTACTCCGTGGATCCCGACGACTTCGCGCCCGGGCTCGACCTCGTGATCCCGTTCGGCGGCGACGGCACGATGCTCTACGCGGTGCAGCTCGTGTACCCGTCGCCGGTGCCGCTCATCGGCGTCAACGTGGGCATCCTCGGGTACCTGACCGAGCTCGAGCCGGAAGAGCTGCCCGAGTGGCTGCCCGCACTGCTCGCCGGTGAGTTCCAGGTGTCGGAACGGATGATGCTCGCGGTCGACGTGGAGTCGTCGGGCGAGGTCCGCGGCAGTTGGTTCGCACTCAACGAGGCTGTCGTGGAGAAGTTGCGGTCGGGGCACCTGATCTACCTCGACGTTTCGGTCAACGGCACCTCGTTCACGTCGTACGCGGCCGACGGGCTGATCGTCGCCACACCCACGGGCAGCACGGCGTACTCGTTCTCGGCCGGCGGTCCGATCGCGTCGCCCGATCTGCGCTGTGTCGTGCTCACCCCCATCTCGCCGCACATGCTCTTCGACCGTTCGCTCGTTCTCGCCGAACACGAGGAGCTGTCGTTCGTCGTCACCAAGGGCCGCAATGTGGCGCTCACGATCGACGGCCGCGAGGTCGGTGTGCTCTGTTCCGGCGACCGCATCTCGTGCCGCGTCGCCAAAGAGCCACTACGCCTGGTGAGTGTGCGGCCACGCGACTTCCACCAGATCCTGAAGACCAAGTTCTCGCTCCCGGACCGGTAACCCGATGCTGTCGGAACTGCGCGTCGAGAATCTCGGGATCGTCGTCGAATTACAGGTGACGCTGGGCGCGGGGCTGACCGTCATCACCGGCGAGACCGGCGCGGGCAAGACCTTGATCGTCGACGCGCTCGACCTGCTGACGGGCGGCCGCGCCGATCCGCAGCTGGTGCGCGACGGCGCGACCGAAGCGCGGGTCGAGGGCCGGTTCGACGACGGCGACGACGAGGTCGTGCTCGCGCGTGTCATACCGGCCGACGGCCGGTTGCGCGGTTACATCAACGGTCGCCTCGCAACCGTGAGCGAACTGGCCGAGTACGGACGCCGGCTCGTCGATCTGCACGGCCAACACGCGCACCAGTCGCTGCTCGCGCCCGCGGAACAGCGCGCGTTGCTCGACCGCTTCGCAGGACCCAAGGCGCAGTCGGCCCTCACGTCGTTGCGGGCGTCCGCGCCACGGTGCGCGGCTTCGCCGAAGAGCTTGCGGCCCTCGGCGGCGACGAGCGATCGCGTGCTCGCGAGGTCGACCTCCTGCGCTATCAGGTCGTCGAGATCGAGGCCGCGGCGATCGTCGACGGCGGCGAGGACGACCGGCTCCTGGCCGATGCCGAACTGCTCGCCGACGCCGAGGCGCACCGCGAAGCACTCGCCCTCGCGTACGGCGAGCTCGAAGGCAAAGCCGAGGACGCGCTCGGCGCGGCCGTGGCCGCGCTGACCGGCCGGGCGCCGTTCGTCGCGCTGGCCGACCGGCTGCGTCTGCTGCAGGCCGACATCCAAGAGGCCGCGCACGACGTGCGCACGACCGAGGAAGGCATCGTCGCCGACCCGGAACGGCTGCAGGAGGTGCAGACCCGCCACGCGCTGCTCGCCGAGCTACGCCGGAAGTACGGCCCCGCGCTCGCCGACGTGGTGGCGTACCTCGCCGGGACGCGCACTCGCCTCGACGATCTCGAACAGCACGACGCCCGCGCCGCGAGCCTCGAGGCGGCCCGCCGCGACGCCCTGGCCGATGTCGAGCACGCCGCCCGCGCGTTGTCGAAGGCCCGCAAGGCGGCCGCGCCGAAGCTCGCGGCCGCAGTTACCGAGCACCTCCGCCGAGCTCGCGCTGCCGGCCGCGACCTTCAGCATCGACATCGACTCGACTGTCGCCGCCGCCGAGGAGATCGGCGAAGACGGCGCCGACGCCGTCACCTTCCTGCTCGCGCCGAACCCGGGCGAGCCCGCACGTCCGCTCGCCAAAGCGGCGTCGGGCGGTGAGCTCTCGCGCACGATGCTCGCGCTGCGGCTCGTGTTGTCGGAGGCGCCGCCGTCGCTCGTGTTCGACGAGGTCGATGCCGGTATCGGTGGTGAAGCCGGTGCGGCGGTCGGGCGCACGCTCGCAACCCTCGGCGGCCATCACCAGGTCCTCTGTGTTACGCACCTTCCGCAGGTCGCGGCCTTCGCCGACGCGCACGTGCTCGTGGCCAAGGACGAGGTCGACGGCCGTACCGTCGCCGGCACGTCGCTCCTGCTCGACGACGCCCGCGTCAACGAGATCTCGCGGATGCTCGCCGGAGTCGGCGGATCCTCGCACGCGCGCCGGCACACGAAAGAGTTGGTCACACGCTCCGGGGAGCTCCGGGTCGCGGCCCGGGCCGGGAGCAGCTGACGATGAAGCTCCTGCGCCGGTCGCGCGGCCGTTCGACGTTGCACGTCGTCGGAGTGGCACGCGTCGACACACGTACGAAGGATCTCGCCAAGCGCATCGGGCGGGGCGAGATCGCAGTGATCGACCATCGCGACCTCGATCGGATCGCGGCCGAGAGTCTGCTGGCCGCCGGTGTCGCCGCCATCGTCAACGCCGACCAGTCGATCTCGGGCCGGTACCCGAACGGCGGACCCGAGCGTGTCGTCGCCGCGCACGTGCCGCTTCTCGACGCGGTCGGGAACACGGTGATGGAGACCGTGCACGACGGCGAGGTCGTCGAGCTCCGCGACGACGCGTTGTGGCGTGACGGCGAGAAGCTCGCAGCCGGGGAGTTGCTCACCGCGGACGAGATCGAGCAGCGCATGGCGGAGGCCAGGCTGCGCATCGGCACCGAGCTGCGCTCGTTCGCCCGCAACACACTCGAGTACATCGACAAGGAAGCGGTGCAGAGCTTCGAACCGTTGCAGCTGCCGCCGCTCAAGACTAAGTTCCACGGTGGCCACGCGCTCGTGGTGGTGCGCGGCCTCGACTACAAGACCGACCTCCGCGCGCTGCACGCGTACATCCGTGAGTACCGGCCCGTGCTCATCGCCGTCGACGGCGGCGCCGACACGCTCATCGACGAAGGCCGCCCGACGGAGATGATCATCGGCGACTTCGACTCGCTGTCGGCCGTCGCGATGCATTGTGGCGCCGAACTCGTGCACCACGTGCATCCCAACAGTCCCGCGCCCGGGCTTGTTCGCCTCCAGGACGGCGTCGTGCCTACGAGAAGTTCGTCGCCGAAGGCACGAGCGAAGATGCGGCCTTGCTGATCGCGTACGAAGCCGGCGCGGCGTTGATCGTGGCGGTGGGAACGCACGCGACGATGGTGGAGTTCCTCGACAAGGGCCGGCGCGGCATGGCGTCGACGTTCCTGACCCGGTTGCGGCTCGGCCCGATGCTGGTCGACACGAAGGGCGTCAGCCGCCTGTACCAAGGCCGCATCCGAAAGCGCGACATGATGCTCCTGGTCGCTTCCGCCGTCGCGGCATGATCGCGATGATCTACGCCTCGCATTCGCTCCACGTGTTCTTCGACGGATTCCGCTTGATGTTCAGCGACACCTGGTCACGGGTCGCGGCTGGTTCGGACGATGATCAACTTTCGGTTTCACCTCGTCTCGCTCATCGCGGTGTTCCTCGCCATCGGTCTCGGCGTCCTCGTCGGGTCGACGGTGGTCGACCAGGAGATCGTCGACCGCCTCGACCGCGAGATCAGCAGCGTCTCCCACGAGTCGAATCAGATCAAGAGCGACAACAGCGCACTGAAGGACGAAGTGTCGCGGCTCAACGACTTCTTGAAGAAGTCGTCGGCGTACGCGGTCGAGAACCGGCTCACCGATGTTCCGGGTCGCAATCATCACGAAGAAGGGCGTCGATCCAAGTGCAGTAGACCGCGGTGCTCGACTCGGTACGCACCACGGCGCCGATGTTCCGGGCGTACTCTGGCTCAACGACAAGTGGCAGCTGAACACGGCCAAGGATCTGAGCGCGCTGCAGTCGGCCACGAAGGTGACGGGGAGGCTGCACATTCACGCGATGCGGCGTTGCACGCCCTGGTGAAGCGACTGGCGACGCCAGCCCCCGCGGCGAAGGCCGGGCATACCGCGGCGGTGCGCGATGTCGTCGAGCCGTTGCGGTCGGCGGGGTTCCTCGACTTCACGGATGGCAAGAAGGCCGACCTCACCGCGTTTCCGGCGCGTAAGTCGCGGGTGCTCGTCCTGACCGGCAGCGACAGTCATCTCGCCACGACCGACACGATGCTCAACCTCGTGCAATCGCTGCTGGACGCCAACGTTCCCACGGTGCTCGGCGAGGTGTACGACCCCAACGCCGCGGGGTTCATGCGCCGCCCAAGCGGGGCACGGCGCTCGAGCCCCGTCCGGGGTGATCCCACGCTCGCCAAGAACACGTCACGACCTTCGACGACGCCGAGCTCCCACGGGCGCGCTCACCGCGGCGGTATCGCGCTGCAACAGATCGCCGAAGGCACCGTGGGCCACTACGGCTACGGCACCGGCGCCAACGAGACCATCCCGCCGTTCCCGCAGTGAGTTTCTCGTGAGCGTGCTGCTCGGCCTCGTGGTCGGCCTCCTGTGTGTGCGGCTGCTGGTGACCACGACGCACGAGCTGCTCCGGGCGCCCACGCTCGAACGGGAGAACCATCGGGGTCGTTCGGTGCCCACTGCGATGGGTGTCCTCGCGGTGCTCGCGGTCGTGATCGTCGAAGCGGGGCGCTCGTTGTTCGGTGCGTTCGGAGTCGGTAACTCGCCGGCCGATACGGCACACGTCGTCGTGGTGCTCGCGTGCGTCGGCTTCGGCTTGCTCGGCTTGTTCGACGATCTCGCGGGCTCGCAGTCGGAACACGGATTCCGCGGCCATCTCGGTGCACTCACGCACGGCAAGGTCACGACCGGCGCAGTGAAGATCGTCGCCGGCCTCGCGCTCGGCGTGGTTCTGGTGACCGCGAGTCGTACCGCACACGTCGGCAGCGAGTGTCGTCGCGGACGCGTTGCTCGTCTACTCGCCGCGAACCTGTCGAATCTCTTCGATCGTGCACCGAGAACGCGATCAAGAATCGGATTGCCGCGTCGATACCGATCGCGCTCATCGCCGGCGCCGACAGCGTCGGCGTCACGATCACGGCCGTCGTCGGCGCGTTCGCCGGTCTGCTCGGCGACGACCTGCACGAACGGTTGATGCTCGGCGACACCGGATCCAACGTGTTGGGTGCCGTTCTCGGTCTCACGGTCGTGCTCGAGTTGCAGCGCCACGACCCGGGCGGTGGTGCTCGGCGTTCTCACCACGTTCACCGTCGCCAGCGAGCTGGTCTCGTTCAGCCGGGTGATCGACCGGGTCTTCGTACTCCGCAAGCTGGACGAGCTCGGCCGCGGAGCGTGACGCAACGACGAGGCGGACAACTGGGCCAGCTTGGCGCGTTCGGTTCTGATCACCGTGAAATCTCACAGGTGGGTGCTACCGTCGCCTTGGCGGTGTCGGTGACTTCCGAAGGGGCATGTGCGTTGGCAAAGCACGTCTTCGTGACGGGTGGGGTTGCATCCAGCCTCGGTAAGGGGATCACGGCGTCTTCCTTCGGTCGGCTGCTCAAGAGTCGGGGCCTACAGGTCACGATGCAGAAGCTCGACCCGTACATCAACGTCGATCCCGGGACGATGAGCCCCTTCCAGCACGGCGAGGTGTTCGTCACCGGCGACGGGCGAGAACGCCTCGACCTCGGGCACTACGAGCGCTCATCGACGAGCCGCTCACGCGGCGTGAACGCCACGCGGGTCGATCTGCCTCGGTTCTGGACAAGGAGCGCCGGGGCGATTACCTCGGCGAGACGGTCAGGTCATGCCGCACATCACCAACGAGATCAAGCGGCGGATCCCGGCGTCGGCGAACGACGACGTCGACGTGGTGATCGCCGAGGTCGGCGGCACGGTCGGCGACATCGAGATCCTTCCCTTCCTCGAAGCGATCCGGCAGTTCCGGCTGGACGTCGGTCAGACAACGTGTGCTACGTGCACGTCACCCTGGTGCCGTACATCGGTCCGTCGGGCGAGCAGAAGACCAAGCCGACCCAGCACTCGGTGACCGAGTTGCGAGCCCGGGGCATCCAGCCCGATGCGATCGTGTGCCGGAGCGAGCGGCGCTGTCCAAGGGGCTGAAAGGGAAGATCTCGAGCTCTGCGACGTCCCCGAGGCGGGCATCGTAACCGCGGTCGACGCCGAGAACATCTACGAGATCCCGCTCGTCCTGCACGACGAGGGATTCGACGCCGACGTGTGCAAGACGTTGCACCTCGACCATCCCGAGGCCGACCTGACCGACTGGAAAGCACTCGTCGAGCGGATGCGCGCGGTCAAGGACGCGTGCGCATCGGGCTCATCGGCAAGTACGTGAGCTTGCCCGACGCCTACCTGTCGGTGGTCGAAGCGCTGAAGCACGGCGGCTACGCCCATGGCGTCGACGTCGATCGGTCGACTGGATCGCGGCCGAGGACGTCGAAGGCCTGCTCGCCGAAGGCGGCTCCACGAGCTCGACGGCATCGTCATGCCCGGCGGATTCGGTGACCGCGGCATCCAGGGCAAGATCGAGGCCGCGGGCTACGCGCGGCGCACAACATCCCGTGCCTCGGCCTGTGCCTCGGCCTGCACTGACCGGGGATCGAGTTCGCCCGCGACGTGTGTCACGGGCTCGACAACACGAACAGCAGCGAGTTCGACCCCAGACGCCTGCATCCGGTCATCGACCTGATCGACGACCAGCGTGCTGTCGCGTCATGGGCGGCACGATGCGGCTCGGTGCCTATCCGGCCGAGTTCTCGCCCGGCTCGCTCGTGCACGAGGTCTACGGCGAAGAGGTCGTTTACGAGCGACATCGCCATCGGTACGAGTTCAACAACCGGTACCGCCAGGAGTTCGAGGACAACGGCATGGTGCTCTCCGGGCTCTCGCCCGACGGTCGGCTGGTCGAGTTCATCGAGCTGCGCGTTCGATGCATCCGTTCTGCGTCGGCACCCAAGCACATCCCGAGTTCAAGAGCCGTCCGGACCGGCCGCAGCCGTTGTTCTTCGGCGTTCGTGTCGTCGGCATTCGAACGGCGAACGAGGTCAGCGCCCGGCTCCCGATCTCCGAGACGGCGCCCACGCTAGGGACGTGATCGCCGCGGTGCCCGGCGTATGAGCACGGGCACCTGATGGCGGACGAGCTGGAGAAGCTGCTCGCCGAGCACGACGACTGGCTCGCCGTGGAACGCGGTCTGGCGACGAACTCGCTGGTCGCGTACCGGCGGGATCTGCGGAGGTACGCGGCCTTCTTCCCGGCGCACGACGAGACCGATCCTGCGCACATCAGCGAAGACGTCGTGCACTCGTACGTGCGCCACCTCGAGACCCTGAAGGACGACGACGGCCGGCACGTGCTGGCGGCATCGTCGGTGGCGCGCGCCGTGGTGGCGGTCCGCTCCTTTCACCGGTTCTGTCCGCGGGAAGGCTTCGTGGAGCACGACCCCAGCCAGGAAGTCGGCGCGCCGCCGGTTCCGGCCGGGATCCCGAAGGCGCTCGACGAAGACGAGGTCGAGCGCCTCCTCGGCGCGGTGACCGGCGACGAGCCGCTCACCACAGCGCGACCGCGCCCTCCTCGAGCTCCTGTACGGCACCGGCATCCGGATCAGCGAAGCGGTCGGGCTCGATCTCGACGACGTCGACCTCGACGACGCATCCCTGCGGGTCCTGGGCAAGGGCTCCAAGGAACGGATCGTGCCCGTGGGCCGGGGTGCACAGGTCACGCTCGACGCGTACCTGCACGACGGCCGGCTCGTGCTCCGCCGGGCACACGCCCGGCGCACCACCGAGCGCGACGGCGACACGGTGGTGCTCAACTCCCGGGGTGGGCGCATACCGCGTCAGTCGTGTTGGGCGATCGTGCGCAAAGCCGGTGAGCGGGTCGGGCTCGGGTCGCGCCTGTCGCCGCACGTGTTACGGCACTCGTGCACGACCCACATGCTCGATCACGGGGCCGACCTCCGGGTCGTGCAGGAGCTGCTCGGCCACGCCAGCATCTCGACCACGCAGATCTACACGAAGGTGTCGCCGGAACGGTTGCGCGCCGCGTACGACGCCACGCATCCCGCCGCGCACACGGCCACCGAACGTCCGCGCCCCTCCTGAGGAGAGGTCGAGAAGCGGCTGCAGAAGAGCCCCGTTCCCCGGTAGTCGGCGTCCGGGGCGGGGGTAGGATTGCGCTCATGGCCGAGACGACGCATGCGAACCGGCAGGCCCAGCTGACCGCCGAACACGAGCGGGTCAGCGGTGAGCTGCGGGCGATCGGTGTCGACCGCAGCTCCTACGACGACGGCTTCGCCGACTCCGGCCAGGTCACCGCCGAGCGGGGCGAGGTCGATGCGGTCGAGGGCTCGTTGCGCGACGCCTTGATCGAGGTCGACGCCGCCCTGGCCAAGCTCGAGTCGGGGCTCTACGGCCAGTGCGAGTCCTGCGGCGACGACATCGCCGAGGCGCGGCTCGAAGCGATGCCGACCGCACGACTGTGCATGTCGTGCACATCCAAGCGCCGCTGACAGCCACCCTTCGTGCACGTCGACATCGTCACCGTCATCTTCTTCGCCGGCCTGATCGTCGCGATCATCCTGCACGAGATCAGTCACGGGGTCGTGGCGTTCCTGCTCGGTGACGACACCACGAAGCAGGCGGGCCGGCTCACGCTCAACCCGATCCCGCACGTGGATCCGCTCGGTTCGGTCATCCTGCCGGTGTTCGGCGCGATCGCGCACGTGCCGGTGATCGGTTGGGCCAAGCCCGTTCCGGTGAACCCGGCCCGGCTCCGGGGCGGCCGACGCGACATGCTGCTGGTTTCGCTGGGCCCGGGCACGAACTTCGCGCTGGCGTTCGGCGCTGCGCTCGTGGCCCGGTGGCAGTTCAATGCGCACGGCGCGAGCTTCGTGATCTTGGGCGACCTCCCGTTTCGCGTGCTCATCCCGTATCTCTTCGCCTACGTGAATCTCTTCCTCGGGGTCTTCAACTTCCTGCCCATCCCGCCCCTCAACGGCGCGAGCCTAGTGGAGCGGGTGCTGCCGAAGGCGTGGCTGGCGGGCTGGTATCGCGCCCGCCCCTACGGGATCCTCGTGCTGTTCGTGCTCGCGCTGAGCACGCACGTGTTGAGTCGGCTGTTCCAACCGTTCCTCGACCACCTCGAGCACTTCATCTTCTTCCGATGACCGCGCCGGACATCTCGTGACGCGCTTCACGTCGTCGTTGCGACCACGTCCGCTCGTCGCCGCCGACCTGGACTTCGTGCAGCGCACGCTCACCCGGCCGAGCTCTCGGTCTGGGAGCGGCTCGGTCCGGCCGATCGCGGGGGAGTTGGTCGCGACCGGCCACGCCTGGAGGCCGCGCTACGGTCCCGACCCCGAAGACGCGCTGGATCGCGGCCGCCCTCCTCCATGACGTGGGCAAGACG